>CAWGDK010000003.1:0-521556 GCA_963821385.1 uncultured Gemmatimonadales bacterium | reverse complement strand
CGATCAGCAGGACCAGCGGGGCGGCGTCAGTCATTGAAACGCCTAATCTAGCGGCGCGTCGCGGCTTCGGTCCTCTCCATCGCGGCCGCGTGCGCGTGCTCGAGGGCTCGGGCGGCCTGGCCGGCGAAGGTCTCGATCACCTGTCCGACCGTAGGAGGTCGAAACTGATCGGGGTGATCGGGCCGCACCCCCATCACGCCGAGTCTTCCCGCCGCCCCGACGAGGGGCACGTACAGGGCCTGCGCTTCCGGGAAGTGCGCCGTACCGATGCCGGCCGCCTGCCAGTGCTCGAAGGTCCAGTGCGCGACGGCGACTTCTTTCTCGTCCATCGGGTATGCGGGGGCGGCGCCCGCCGGGACGGGAGCGACGCCGCCCGGCGCTCGGAGCAGGAGTTGCACCTGGGCCGAAAACGCTTCGCGGACGTGGCGGGTGATCACGCCGATCAACTGCTCGAGTCCCATCGTGGGATCGAGCTCACGACTCATGGCGTACAGCGCGGCCGTGCGTCGCTCGCGCTCGAGCGCCGCGTCGGCAAACCCCCGAAGGCGCTGGGCCACGGCGCTGATGGTGAGCGCGCTGCCGAGCATGACGGCGAACGTGAACACGTAGTGCAGGTCGTCCACCGTGAACGTGAAGTGCGGCGGGACAAAGAAGAAATCAAACAGGGCGATGGCGAGGAAGGCCGCGAACACCGATGGTGCGCGCCCGACCCAGGCGGCCGCCAGTCCCGCGGCGACGAGGAACAGCATCGCGACGTCGGTGATCGAGAGCAACGGTAGCAGGAGGCGCCCGAGGACCGTGCAGGTGCCCATCAGCGCGGCGACAATCGCGTACTGTTTCATCGATCCTCCTTGGACTCCGCCAGTGCCGCCATGGGGGGTGCTCCAGTCAGCGGGAGGGTGAACCGGAACACCGCGCCACCGCCGGAGCGGTTTTCGGCCCAGATCCGCCCGCCGTGCGCGGTGATGATCCCGCGGCAGATCGTCAATCCCAGCCCGATCCCGCCCTGGGTCGGCGCGCCCTGCGCCCGGTAGAACTTGTCGAAGATGCGGTTCTCCTCTTCCGGCGAGAACCCTGGGCCCCGGTCCGCAACCTCCACCCGGACCACTCCATCCGTGGCCGCCGCGGAGATTTCGATCGGCGTGCCGGGAGGCGTGTACTTCACCGCATTCTCCAGCAGATTCACGAACACCTGCTCGATCAAGACGCCATCGACCGGCACCAAGGGGAGATCGGACGGGAGCTGCACGGTGACGGGGTGCCCCCGGAGCCGATCGTCGAGTCGGATCAGGGCGACGCCCACCGTCTCCTCGAGCGGCTGCCACTCTTTCTGCACTTCGAGCGCGCCACTCTCGACGCGGATCATGTCCAGCAGGTTGCCGATCAATCGGTTCATCCGCTGCGCTTCCTCGAGGATCGTCTTGAGCAGATCCTGTCGCGCTGGCTCCGACAACGCGCTGTGCTCCTCAAGCAGACTGCTGGCCGCACCTGTGATGGCGCCCAGCGGCGTCCGCATGTCGTGCGACAAGGAAGAGAGCAGGGCGGTGCGTAACCGCTCGGCCTCGATCTCGAGCTGCTCGCGCTGGGCCCGCTCGGCGAGCTGTGCCCGCTCCAATGCCAGCGCGGCCTGCCCGGCGAATGTCTCGGCCAGCTGCAACACGATCGGGTCCTCGAACCGTTTCGGGTCCGCAGGCTTGAGGCCCAGGACACCGATGATGCCACCGGACGCGACCAGCGGCTGGTAGAACGCCTGTGCCGAGGGGAGGGTGTCGGTCCCGACGCCCGCGATGTGGCCACGTGCGAAAGCCCAGTGCGCGACGCTCTGTTCCTTCTCGTCAATCGGGTAGGCGGGTGGGACGCCTATCGGGACCTGCAACCGGCCGGTGCCGTCCGGGAACAGCAGCTGTGCGCGGGCATCGAACACCTCCTGCAGGTGCCGCGAAGCGACGAGTGCCAGCTCGCTGAAGCCGCGTGTCGCGGCGAGCTCGCGGCTCATCGCATAGAGCGCTCCGGTGTGACGCTCCCGCGCGCGGGCGGTTTCCGCCTGCTCCCGGATCCGCAGCGTGAGCGCGCTGATCACCAGGGCGATCGCCAGCATCACGACAAAGGTGAGGCCGTAGCGGAAGTCGGTAAACGCGAACGTGAAGCGCGGCGGGACGAAAAAGAAATCGAACGCCGCGATGCTGAGAAAGGCGGTGAAGATCGACGGTCCCCGGCCGAAGCGCGACGCCACGACGCCGGCTCCCAGCAGATAGACCATCGCGACATCGGTGACGGAAAGGTATTGGAGGACGCCCGCCCCCAACCCCGTGCACACCGCCACGACCAGCGTCGCCCAGGCGTAGTCCCGCCACCCGGCCTTCCGTTCCACCACCCGCCGTCGCGGCGGCCGGCCCTCTTCCTCGTCGCCGGTGATGACGTAAACGTCGATGTCGCCCGAGCCGCGCACCAGCTGGTCGAGCAGCGACCCGAAGATCTTGTCCCGCCAGCGCCCGTGCGTGGGCTTGCCGGCGATGATCTTGGTGACGTTGTGGGCGCGGGCGTAGGCGAGTGCTTCGTCCGCGACGCTGTGGCCGCTCAGCGTGGTGGCCTGGGCGCCGAGCTCCTGCGCCAGCTGCAGGTTTTGCACCAGCGCTTCCCGGTCGGCCACCGAAATCGCCTGGCCGGGCGTCTCGACGCACACCACGACCCATTCGCATTTCAGGCTGGTGGCCATGCGTTTGCCGGCCCGCACCAGGCGGGCGCCGGCCGGATTGGGACCGATGCAAACCAGCAGGCGCTCTCCGGCCGGCCACGTCTCGTGGATGCCGTGCTCCCGCATGTACCCGCGCATCTGGGCATCGACGCGCTCGGCCGTGCGCCGCAGCGCCAGCTCGCGCAGCGCGATGAGGTTGCCCTTGCGGAAAAACTGGTCGATCGCTCGCGCCGCCTGCTCGGGGACATACACCTTGCCGTCTCGCAGGCGCTGCAGCAGGTCCTCGGCCGAGAGATCGGCGAGCTCCAGCTCGTCGGCCCGATCCACGATGGAATCGGGGACTGTCTCGCGGACTTCGATGCCCGTGATCTGGGCCACGACGTCATTGAGGCTCTCGAGATGCTGGACGTTGAGCGTGGTATGGACGTCGATCTCGGCCGCCAGCAGCTCTTCGATGTCCTGAAACCGCCGCGTGTGGCGCGACCCGGGTGCGTTGGTATGCGCGAGCTCGTCGACGAGGACGAGGGTGGGCCGGCGGGCCAGCGCGGCATCCAGGTCAAATTCTTCAAGGGTGACGCCGCGATACTCGATCTGCTTGCGCGGCAGCACCTCGAGTCCGCTGAGCAGCGCGGTCGTCTCGGCGCGCCCGTGGGTCTCCACCACGCCGATCACCACGTCCACGCCTTCGCGCTGCTTGGCCCGAGCTTCCTCGAGCATGGCGTAGGTCTTCCCGACGCCGGGCGAGGCCCCGAAGAAGATCTTTAATCGCCCCCGGGCGGCCCGCTGCTCCTCCTCGCGGACGCGGGCGAGCAGCTCCTCGGGATCAGGCCGTCGCACGGTCATCACTCGTAACGTAGCACCTATGGAGCGGGGGTGCCCGTCCGTGACGGTATGGAGCGGTCCAGATCGAGGTTGAGCAACAACACGTTCACTCGCGGATCACCGAGGAACCCGAGCTGCCGGCCCTCGACGTGCTGTTCGACCAGCGCGCGGACGGCGGCGGAGTCGGCGCCGCGGGCCCGCGCCACGCGGGCGACCTGGAGGAACGCGCTGGCGGGCGAGATGTGCGGGTCGAGCCCCGAGCCCGATCGCGTGACCAGGTCGGCGGGGACGTGGCCCCGGACCGCGCCGTCGAGGTTCACGGCGCTGTCCACGGCCTGGGCGATCAGCGTATCCGCGAGCTTGAGGTCCGTGGGACCCTTGTTGCTCCCGCTGGAGGCGCCGGCATCGTAGCCCGCGCCGGCGCTGGAGGGCCGCGCATGGAAGTACTCGGCGCGCGCGAATTGCTGGCCGATCAGCTCGCTTCCAACCACCTGCCCGTTGACAGTGATCAGCGACCCGTTGGCCTGGCGCGGGAACACGAGCTGCGCGATGCCGGTGACGAGCCCCGGATAGAGGAGACCGGTGATCACCATCAGGACGAGGGTGACGACGATCGCAGGACGAAGCTGGTTTTTGAGCATGGTCAGACCATCCGCAGCAGGACGAGCAGCATGTCGATGAGCTTGATGCCGGCGAACGGGATCAGAATGCCGCCGACGCCGTAGATCCACAGATTGCGGCGCAGGACCGCCGCCGCGCCCGCCGGACGCCAGCGCACGCCGCGCAGCGCCAGCGGAATCAACGCGATGATGATCAGCGCATTGAAGATCACGCTGGCGAGAATCGCCGACTGCGCCGAGTGCAGGCGCATGATGTTGAGGGCCTGCAAGGCGGGATAGGTCGCCACGAACATCGCCGGAATGATGGCGAAGTACTTGGCGACGTCGTTGGCGATCGAGAATGTCGTCAGCGACCCGCGCGTGATCAGGAGCTGCTTCCCGATCTCGACCACCTCGATGAGTTTCGTCGGGTTGGAGTCGAGGTCGATGAGGTTCCCGGCCTCCTTGGCGGCCTGCGTCCCTGTATTCATGGCGACCGCGACGTCGGCCTGCGCCAGCGCCGGGGCATCGTTCGTGCCGTCGCCCGTCATCGCCACCAGCCGTCCGCCGGCCTGCTCCCGCTTGATCAGGGTCATCTTGTCTTCGGGCGTCGCCTCGGCGAGGAAGTCGTCGACCCCCGCTTCGGCCGCGATGGCGGCCGCGGTGAGCTGGTTGTCGCCGGTGATCATGACGGTGCGAATCCCCATGGTCCGCAGCTGATCGAACCGCTCTTTCATCCCGCCCTTGACGACGTCCTTCAGATAGATCACGCCGAGCACTTTCGCGCCGCCGTTTTCTCGTTCCGCCACGACCAACGGCGTGCCGCCTTCACGGGAGATCCGCTCCACGGCACTCGCGACCGCGGCCGGCGTTTCTCCGCCCTGGTCCCGCACCCAACGGCCGATGGCCTCCGCGGCGCCCTTGCGCAGCTGCAGCCCACCAGCGTTGACGCCGCTCATCCGCGTCGTGGCGGAGAACGGCACCAGCTCCATGTGCGTGCCTTCGGCGAGCGCGCGGCCCCGCAAACCGAACTGTTTCGCCAGGACCACGATGCTCCGCCCCTCCGGCGTTTCGTCGGGGAGCGAGGCCAGTTGGGCGCGGTCGGCCAGATGCTCGCGCGTGACGCCCGGCGCCGGCACGAACTCCACCGCCTGCCGGTTGCCCAGGGTAATCGTGCCGGTCTTGTCGAGCAGCAGGGTGTTGACGTCGCCCGCGGCCTCGACTGCGCGGCCGCTCATGGCGATCACATTGTGCTGGATCATGCGATCCATCCCCGCAATGCCGATCGCGGACAGCAGTCCGCCGATGGTGGTCGGAATCAGGCACACGAGCAGCGAGACGAGGATCGGGATCGAGACCGACCCGCCGGAATAGATCGCGAACGGCTGCAGCGTCACCACGGCGAACAGGAATACAATCGTCAAACCCGACAGCAGAATGATCAACGCGATCTCATTCGGCGTCTTCTGCCGCTTGGCACCCTCCACCAGGTCGATCATGCGATCGAGGAACGTCTCCCCTGGGTTCGCCGTGATGCGGATGACGAGGTAGTCGGACAGCACCTTGGTGCCGCCGGTGACCGCCGAGCGGTCGCCGCCCGACTCGCGGATCACGGGCGCGGATTCTCCGGTGACCGCCGATTCGTCTACCGAGGCGACCCCGTCAATCACTTCGCCGTCGCCGGGGATCAGCTCGCCCGGGGTGACGAGGACCATGTCGCCCTTGCGCAGCTGGTCCGCCGGGACGGCCTCGATCAGCGACCGATTGCGCGGGTCTTTGAGGCGCTTCGCGCTCGTCAACGTCCGCGACTTGCGCAGCGACTCGGCCTGCGCCTTGCCGCGTCCTTCGGCCATCGCCTCGGCGAAGTTCGCGAACACGACCGTGAACCAGAGCCAGAGGGCGATCTGGAGGGTGAACCCGATGTCGCCCCGCCCCTGGAGGAGATCGCGGATCAGCACCAGCGTGGTCAACACGCTGCCGATCATGACCACGAACATGACCGGGTTGCGCACCATGTGCCGGGGATCGAGCTTCGCGAACGAGTCCCGGATCGCCCGGCGCACGATGGGCGGATCGAAGAGCGGCCGTTTAGTGATTGCCATGGTCGTTTAGAAGAGGGTTCCAGCGCCCATCAGGAGGTGCTCGACGAGGGGGCCGAGCGCCAGCACCGGGAAGAAAGTGAGGGCCCCGACGATCACAATCACGCTGACGAGCAGAATGACGAACAGCGGGGTCGTGACGGGGAACGTCCCCGCGGACTCCGGCACCGTCTTGCGCTCGGCCAGGAAGCCGCCGAGGGCAATCATCGGCACCATCATCGCGAAGCGGCCGAACAGGGTCCCCAGCCCGAGCAGTGTGTTGTAGTAGTACGTCGTGCCCGTCAGCCCGGCGAAGGCGCTGCCATTGTTGCCGGTGACCGATGTGAACGCGTAGAGGATCTCCGACAAGCCGTGCGGCCCGGCGTTGTTGCGCCCGGCCAGGCCGGACGGCAGCACCGCCGACAGGGCGGTGAAGCCGAGGATGATCGCCGGAAAGATCAGGACGTAGAGCATCACCATCTGCATCTCCCGGCTCTGAATCTTCTTGCCCAGATACTCCGGGGTTCGGCCCACCATCAGTCCGGCGATGAACACGGTGAGCACGGCCATCATGATCATGCCGTAGAGCCCTGAGCCCACCCCGCCGAAGATCTCCTCACCGAGCTGAATATTGACCAGCGGCACGATGCCACCGAGCGGGGTGAAGGAGTCGTGCATCGAGTTCACCGACCCGTTCGAGGCGTCCGTTGTCGCCGTGGCCCACAGCACGGAGTTGGCGATCCCGAACCGCACCTCCTTGCCTTCCATGTTGCCGCCGGGATTGTCTGCCGAGGCCACGATATCCACCCCGCGCGCCGCGTGGATCGGGTTGCCGCGCGCCTCGGCCCAGTACGCCGTCGTCACGCCGCCGAAGAACACGACGAACATCGCCGCCCACAACGCCCAGCCATGCTTCTTGTTCTTGACGATGGCGCCGAACGTGTAGACCAGCGCGGCTGGGATCACGAGGATCGCGAACATCTCGAGGAAGTTGGAGATCGCCGTCGCGTTCTCGAACGGATGCGCCGAGTTGACGTTGAAGAATCCGCCGCCGTTGGTGCCCAGCTGCTTGATCGCGATCTGGCTCGCCGCGGGCCCCATCGCCAGCACCTGCTTCACCCCTTCGATTGTGGTCACGGTGACGTAGTGCGCGAAATTCTGAATCACACCCTGTTGTACCAGGACGAGCGCCAGGAGGAACGAGAGCGGGAGCAGGATGTAGAGCGTGCTGCGAACCAGATCGACCCAGAAGTTGCCCAGACGTCCACCCGAGCGACGGGCGATGCCGCGCGCCAGGGCGACGGCCGCGGCCATGCCGGAGGCCGCCGACGTGAAGTTATGGAAGGTGAGCTGCATCATCTGGGAGAGGTACGACATCGTCGTCTCGCCCCCATACGACTGCCAGTTCGTGTTGGTCGTGAACGACGCCGCCGTCTCGAACGCCTGGCGGTCGGCGACGGCCGGCAGCCCCGCCGGGTTCAAGGGCAGATGGGCCTGCAGCCGGAGCGCCACGTACGTGACCAGCATGGACACGAGGCTGAAGAGCAACAGGCCCCCGGCGTAGCGCGTCCAATGCTGGTCTTCCTCAGGATCGATCCCACAAACTCGATAGATCGTCCGTTCGACGGGCGCGAGCCAGCGCAGCGAGCCGTCGTAGACGCGGACCATGTACGCGCCCAGCGGCTTCGTCAGGGCGAGCAACAGGACCGAATAGAACAGAATCTGGAGCCAACCGTTCGCAGTCATATTCCCTCGCCTCAGAACTTCTCGGGGCGGAGCAACGTGTAGACCAGGTACACGAGAATCAGGAACGACACCGCGGCCGCGATAATGGATTCTGCGCTCATGGCCGCTCCTCCTCGCCAGTTGAACCCCGGCCCAAGCGCTCACAGGCGCGGACGTAGGCGATCATCAAGGCGAAGAAGACCACCGTCAGGGCGATGTATGCGATGTCACGCATCGGTTGCCTTCGAGAATGAGAGTTGGCAGCGAAAGAAGATGGCGGGGAGGGCGTTAAGACAGGGTCAAGAACGAATGAAGGGGAATCAAGAAAGTGTCAATGAAGGGCCGAGGCTTCGGGTCTTCTCCTAGCCCAGCACCTCCAGCGCCACCTCGACCTTGCCGAATGGCGCGCTCACCTGCACCCCCTGGACCGCGCTCCGCACCCCGGCCAGCATCTCCTTCGCGATCCGCACGCCTTCGGCCAGGGCTGCGTCCTTCCCTTTTTCCTGGGCGGCACGCATGCGGCCTAGCACCGCATCAGGGACCGAGACCCCTGGCACCTCGTTCGCCAGGAATTCGGCGTTGCGCAGACTGATCAAGGGCCAGATGCCGGCGACGATCGGAATGCGATAGGACTCGACCCGCTTGAGAAATTTCTCGAGCTGCGCCGGATCGAACACCGGCTGGGTCACGGCGAACTCGGCGCCCGCGTCCACCTTCCAATGGAAGCGCGACAACTCGCGATCCAGATCGACCGCGGCCGGATTCACCCCCACCCCGATCACCCACTGGGTCGCGGCGCCGATGGGGTTATTGCCCGGATCGAGGCCGTGGTTCAACCGGTACACGAGGTTGGTCAGGCCGATCGAGTCGATGTCGAAAACGGCGGTCGAGTCGGGATAGGGCCCCATCTTGGGGGGATCGCCCGTGATGACGAGGATGTTGCGCAGCCCGGCCGCCGCGGCGCCCATAATATCCGACAGCATGCCGAGCAGGTTGCGATCGCGGCAGCAGTAGTGGATCACCGTCTCGATGCCCACTTCACGCTCGATCAGCATCGCTGACGGCAGCACCCCCATCCGGCTCTGTGCCCGCGGGCCATCGGGCACGTTGACAGCGTCCACGCCGGCCGCTTTGAGCGCGCGGCACTGCGCGAACATCGGTTCGGGATCCACTCCCTTGGGCGGCACGATCTCGACGCTGGTGACGAATTGGCCTGCCGCGAGCTTCTTGCCCCACGCCGAGCGCTGGCCCATGGGAATTGCGACCACGCCGCCCGATGTCGCCGCCACCGCCTCACGGGAGACCACCACGCTGGGTTGGCGCGGTGTCACGCTCGTCAGGTAGTCGCGCATCTTGCGGATGTGCTCGGGCGTCGAGCCGCAGCATCCGCCGACGAACCGCGCCCCTGCCTCGACGATGCGACGCGCATAGCTCGCCATGTACTCGGGGCTCGCGAGGTAGATCTTGCGGTCCCCCACGTCCTTGGGCAGACCGGCATTGGGTTGGGCCGAGAGCGGGCGATCGGTGGCTTTCGCCATCCGCTCCACAGCCTCGAGCACGCCAGCCGGCCCCACCGAGCAGTTGACCCCGATGACATCCGCGCCCCAATCGGCCAGCTGACGGGCGAAGTCCTCCGGTGCCGTGCCGTACGCGGTGAGTCCATCGGTGCCGATCGTCATCTGGGCAACCACGGGGAGATCGCACGCCTCGCGCACCGCGCGCAGCGCCGCATGAATCTCCTCCAGATCGCTGAACGTCTCGAGCACGAAGCCGTCCACGCCGCCTGCCAGCAGGCCGTTCACCTGACGCCGGAACTGATCGCGCGCCTCGTCGCGGGACGTTGGACCGAACGGCTCGAGGCGCAGGCCGAGCGGGCCAATCGCGCCCACGACCGACGCCCGGCCGCTTGCCGCGGCCCGCGCCAGCTCGGCCGCCGTCTGGTTGATGCGCTCGGTGAGATCGGCGAGGCCATGGGGCCCGAGCTTGATCGGGGTGGCGCCAAACGTGTTGGTCTCGAGGATCTCGGCGCCGGCGCGGACGTACTCCTCGTGCACCTCGCGCACCAGCGCGGGCTGTTTCAGGGCCAGCTCGTCGTAGCAGACGTTGAGGAAGAACCCCTTGGCGTACAGCATCGTGCCCATCGCGCCATCGAAGAGATGGACGCGCTGGTCGTCGATCAGGGAGCGCAGGGTCGGTGGCACGGAGTCAACAATCTACACGCGCGCAGTTATGTTTTGGCCCATGCCATCCCTCGCGTCGTTGCACCCCCAGATCGTGCATTTCGTCATCGCCCTGAGTCTCGTGGGCGTGGCGATGCGCTGGCTGTCGCTCACCAACAAGGTCTCCTATGCCGGTCCGACTGCGACGACGTTGTTGCTGATCGCCGGGCTGGGCGCCGTGCTCGCGGTTTCTTCGGGGACCGCCGCCCACCAGCCGGTCGAGGCCATCCCGGGCGTCGCGGCCGCGGTGCGCGCCCACGAAGACTGGGGGCATCGGGCCCGCACCGTCCTGCTCATCATCGCGGCGATCGAGCTGGGCGGCGTCCTGCTGGCGAAACTCCCCACGTTCCGGCGCTGGGTGCACGTCGTCTCGGCGGTGGTGGGTCTGCTGGGGGCCGCCGCGGTCTACATGGCGGCGCAGGAGGGCGGGGAGCTCGTGTACTCCTACGCGGGTGGTCCCGGGCTTCGCACCGGCGACACCGCCGACATCGGGCGCCTCTTCACGGCGGGGTTGTACGAGCAGGCGCTGGTCGACCGGGCCCGCCACCAGCCGGTGGCCGCCGCCGAGCTGATCGACCTGCTGGCCCGCCGCTCGCCGGGGGACACCGCGATCGAGCTGCTGCGGATCGAGTCGCTGCTGCGCGATCGCAACGACGCCCCGGGGGCGCTGGCCGCGCTCAACAGCCTGCGGCTCCCCGCGGACAACCCGCGACTCCAGGTTCGGGCCGGCCTCCTGGCCGTGGACGCGTACGTCGCCATCGAGTCAGCCCGACTCGGCCCGGGCCGCTCCTGCAGCGCTTGATCACGCAGTTCCCGCAGTCTCAGCGTCTCAAGGATCGACTGACCCAGCTCGGCGGCTGACCTCGAAATGAGCGACCTGTTCGCCGCCCGGTTTCAGATGGGCATGTCGCTTGCCTTCCATATTGTCTTTGCGGTCATCGGCATCGCCATGCCGGTGCTGATGGTGGTCGCCGAAGGGCGCTGGCTGCGCACCCGCGATCCGGTATACCTCGATCTTGCGAAGCGGTGGGCCCGGGGCACCGCGATTCTGTTCGCCGTGGGGGCGGTGTCGGGAACGGTGCTATCGTTCGAGCTCGGCCTCCTGTGGCCCCGCTTCATGAGTTTTGCGGGCGCCATCATCGGCATGCCGTTCTCGCTCGAAGGCTTCGCGTTTTTCACCGAAGCGATTTTCCTCGGTGTCTACCTCTACGGGTGGGATCGTGTGTCGCCGCGCGCGCACCGCTTCGCCGGCATCATGGTGGCCGTGAGTGGTGCGCTGTCGGGGATCTTCGTGGTCATCGCCAATGCCTGGATGAACGCGCCGGTCGGGTTCGACCTGGTGAACGGCGTAGCCGTGAACGTGCGCCCGCTGGCGGCCATGGCCAACCCGGCGACGCTGCCGCAGGTGATCCACATGACGCTCGCCGCCTACGCGGCGACCGGGTTCGCGGTGGCGGGCGTTCACGCCTGGATGATCCTGCGCGGCCGCAGCGCGGCGTTTCATCGCCATGCACTGACGATCGCGCTGCTGGTGGCCGCGCCGGCGGCGATCCTGCAGCCGCTCTCGGGCGACTACGCCGCCGGGCACGTGGCGCGACACCAACCCGCAAAACTCGCGGCCATGGAAGCGCTGTTCGAAACGAGATCCGGAGCGCCGCTCACCCTGGGTGGTTGGCCGGACATGGACGCGCGCCGCACCCGGTTCGGGATCGAAGTGCCATACGGGCTGTCGCTCCTGGCATTCCGCGATCCCCAGGCGACGGTCCAGGGTCTCGACAGCATTCCGCGCGCCGACTGGCCCAACGTCCCGCTGGTGCATTGGTCGTTCCAGCTGATGGTCGGGTTGGGGACCTACATGGCGGTGGTGGCCGTGTGGGGGTTGCGGCTGCTGAGAAAGAAGATCCAGCTGTCCGCCCGGCGCCGGTTCCTGGTCGCCGTGGTGATTGCGACGCCGATGGGATTTCTGGCGACCGAGGCCGGGTGGATGGTCACCGAGCTGGGCCGCCAGCCGTGGGTGATCTATGGCGTGATGCGGACGGCGGATGCGGTGACGCCGATGCCGGGGCAGATGTTCCGGACGGGCCTGTTCGCGTTGATCTACGTCTTCCTCGCTATCGTCGTCACGGTCCTCTTGTCGCGGCAAATCGTCCACAGCCCGACCTCCACCGGTGAATTCCGGAGTCCCACGGCATGAGTGCCGCCATCATCGCGGGGATCCTGGTGCTGGCGCTCAACGCCTATGTGCTGCTGGGCGGCGCGGATTTCGGTGGCGGCGTGTGGGACCTACTGGCCCGCGGTCCGCGCAAAGCGGGTCAACGCGACCTCGTGGCCCAGGTCATCGGACCGGTGTGGGAAGCCAATCACGTGTGGCTGATCCTCGCCATCGTGCTGTTGTTCACCTGTTTCCCGCCGGCGTTCGCCCGGCTGGCGGTGACGCTCAATCTGCCGCTCACGGGGGTGCTGGTCGGCATCGTGCTGCGGGGATCGGCGTTTGCGTTCCGCGGCTACGGGGGGGATCGCGACGTGGTGCAGCGGCGCTGGGGGCGCGTATTCGCGATCGCCAGTCTCGTCACCCCGATCCTGCTCGGCACGGCGGTGGGAGCGATTGCTTCGGGAGCATTGGGGGACGGGGGACGAGGGACGGGGGACGAGTTCTATCGCGGCTACATCGCGACCTGGCTGACGCCGTTCGCGCTGATGGTCGGGTTGTTCACGCTGGCCTGTTTCGCGTTTCTCGCCGCGGTGTATCTGACGGTCGAAGCGCCGGACCAGCCGCTGCGCGAGGACTTTCGTGTTCGGGCCGTGGGGGCGGGAGCCGCGGTGTTTGTGACGGCGGGGCTCGCCCTCTGGTTGGCCGGTCGCGGAGCGCCGCTGATGCGCGCCGGGCTGATGCGCTCGCCGTGGGCGCTGCCATTTCAGGTCGCCACCGGTCTGGCCGCCGTGGTGGCGCTGACCGCCCTGTGGACGCGTCGTTTCCGGTTGGCGCGCATCGCCGCGGCCTCCCAGGTCTCGCTCATCGTGTGGGGCTGGGCCGCGAGTCAGTTTCCGTATGTGGTGCCACCGGATCTCACCATCGCCGCGACCGCCGCACCCGCGGCCACCCTCCGGCTCGTCCTCGTCGCCTTGGGCCTCGGTGCGGCCGTGTTGATCCCCTCGCTCGCGTATTTGTTTCGAGTCTTCAAAAGCAGCGATCAGCTATCAGCTGTCAGCCATCAGTAGATGCTGGACACGTTCCGTCGTCAGGCCCTCGACGGAAATGGTCTTGCGGCGCCCCGAAGCACCACGGAGGATCGTTACCCCGCTCCGGGGCACTCCCAGTTTGTCGGCCAGGAATCTGACCAACTCGGCGTTTGCTGCACCGTCGACCGGTGGTGCCGCAAGCCGGATCCGAATCGCATCACCGTGACGACCCGTAACCTCGGTCTTTTTCGATCGTGGAACGACATGCACGACAATACTCGCAGAGTGTTTCAAGCTGATGGCTGATAGCTGATAGCCGATGGCGTTTGTTCACACCAGCATACTGAACACGATGCGCCTCAGCAGCCACAGCACCACCAGGGCGACGAGCGGGCTCAGGTCGAACATTCCGGTCGACGGCAGCAGCCGGCGGATCGGTACGATGAGCCAGTCGGTGAGCCAGTAGAAAGGCCGCATCCAGCGCGCATACTGGAAGGCGCCGAGCCAGGACGCGATCACCCGGATGAAGATCGCGGCGATCAACACGTCGAAGACGATATCGACGAAGAGCAGCGTCATGTTCCGCGGGCCACCGGACGCCGCTCCGCTCAGACTGTACCAGGCGCCGACGAGCCATTGGGCCAGGGAAACGACGAGCACGCCCAGGATCGCGACGGCGATGATGAGCCACCACCCCGCCTGGACGGGATTCCCCCCACTGCGGACCACGCGACGTTCGATCGGCCGCATGAGAGGGTCGGTCGCCTGTCGCAACATCTTGCCGAGCCCGTTGAACGGGGAGACACGACGACTGCGCACCAGCCATGATGCAAGGGCGACGAGGACCGCGAGTGCGAAGACGGCGAAAACCGCATAGCGAATCGCGGTCAGTAGCGTAACAGACACTAGACCGGCGCCAGCGCCTCGCGCACGATGCGCGCTTGCTCGGCTTGGTGCGCCGCAGGGTACCCCTCGGCCGGGCTCGCCCGCTCGGGTCGCGACACGTCTTTGATGGCGATCGCCGGCGGGGTCAGGTCACGCAGTTTGGGCAGCACGAACTTGCGGGCGCCCATGTTGCGCGGCTCCTCCTGCACCCAGAACACCTCCGTGAGCTTCGGATAGCGGCGCACCAGCTCGGACAGCTCGGCGGCGGGGAAGGGGTAGAGCAGCTCCACCCGGGCGACCGCCACGTGTTTCGCCTGCGCGCGCGCCGGAGCGGCGATCAGGTCGTAGTAGACCTTGCCGCTGCACAGCACAAGACGAGTGATGGCCTCGGGCCGGTCCGCCGCCTCGGCGTCGTCGAGCACGGCGCCGAAGCGCCCGTTCGTGAGCGCGTCGAGGCGCGACGTCGCGGCGGGTAGGCGCAGCAGGCTCTTGGGCGTCATGATGATGAGCGGCCGCATCTCGGGGTGCCGCGCCTGGCGGCGCAGCAGGTGGAAGTACTGCGCCGGTGTCGTGCAGTTGGCGACGCGGATATTGCCTTCAGCGCCCAGCGCCAGGAACCGCTCGAGGCGCGCGCTCGAGTGCTCGGGTCCCTGGCCTTCGTAGCCGTGCGGCAGCAGCAGGGTGAGCCGGGACGTCTGTCCCCACTTGGCGAGCCCCGAGATGATGAACTGGTCGATGATCACCTCGCCGCCGTTGGCGAAATCGCCGAACTGCGCTTCCCACAGCACCAGGGTCTCGGGCGCCGCCACGGCGTAGCCGTACTCGAAGCCGAGGCAGGCGAGCTCGGAGAGCGGACTGTTGTGCAGCTCGAACGGCGCCCGCGCGCCGAGGAGATGCTGGATCGGCGCGTAGCGGCGCCCGTTGACCGCGTCGTGCAACACGAGGTGGCGTTGGCTGAAGGTGCCGCGCTCGGTGTCCTGGCCAGTAAGGCGGATCGGGATGCCTTCGCCGATGAGCGACGCGAATGCCAGGGATTCAGCGTGTGCCCACTCGATCCCGCCCGACGCCCCGAGCGTCTCCCGTCGGCGCTCGAGCTGCTTCTTCAATTTGGGGTTCACGGTGAACCCCTCCGGCACCTGGAGCAGCTGCTGGTTCAGCGTCGTCAGCAGCTCGGCCCGCACCGCGGTTTCCGGCTCGGCGGTGGTCCGGGACGAGATCCGCTGCGGCTCTTCTCCACCGCCCCCAGCCGCCAGGCTTGCTTTCAGCGCCTCCTGGATCTGGGCGAGGCGGGCATACGCCGTGTCGGCATCGGCTTGTGCCTGCGCCGCGTCGATCAGCGCTTCGCCCGCGAGCTGTTCGGCGTACTTTTGCCGTGCCGTTGGGGTTTGCCGGATCGTCTCGTACATCATGGGCTGCGTGTAGGACGGCTCGTCGCCCTCGTTGTGGCCGTGTCGGCGATATCCCACGAGGTCGATGACGACGTCGCCGCGAAATTTCGCCCGGTACATCATGGCGAGACGCACCGCCGCCAGGCATGCCTCGGGATCGTCGGCGTTGACGTGAATGATCGGGGCGTCGAACCCCTTGGCGAGATCACTGGAGTAGTCGGTGGAGCGCGCTTCGCGCGGATCGGTGGTAAAGCCGATCTGATTGTTGCCGATCAGGTGGATCGTCCCGCCGGTGCTGTAGCCCTGGAGTCGCGCGAGGTTGAAGGTCTCGGCGACGCCTCCCTGACCGGGGAACGCGGCATCACCATGTATCAGCACCGGGAGCGCCACCGTGCCGTCGTGCAGCGCCTCGGGGCCGCGGCGCGTCGTCTGCTCGGCGCGCGCGCGGCCCTCGACCACCGGGTTCACGGCTTCGAGGTGGCTGGGGTTGGGGGAGAGCGTGACCGTCACCGACTTCCCCATCGAGGTCTTGTAGGCTCCTTCGGCGCCGTGGTGGTACTTCACGTCCCCCGTGCCGCCCTCCGGCGTGAGCGTCTCCTCCACATTCCGGCCCCCCTCGAATTCGGCGAAAATGGTCTCGTAGGGCCGGTTCACGATGTGGGCGAGCACGTTCAGCCGGCCGCGATGCGCCATCCCGATCACCACCTCGCGGGCACCCGCCGCCCCCGCCATCTCGATCGCGAGGTCGACCATCGGCACGGTGGCGTCCAGCCCCTCGATGGAGAAGCGTTTGTGACCGAGATAGGCCTTGTGCAGGAAGCGCTCGAGCGTCTCCACGGCCGTGAGGCGCGCCAACAGCTTCTTCTTTTCCTCAGGCGACAGGGGCGCGCGATGGAGGCCGGACTCGATGACCTGTCGCAGCCACACCCGCTGCTCGTGGCTCCCGATGTGCTCCACTTCGTACGCGATGGTGCCGCAGTAGATGGCGTGCAGCGCCGGATAGGCTTCGGCCAGCGTCGTTCCCGGGACGTAGATGCGCAGCACTTCGGCGGGGATGCGCGCCATGATCTCCGGCGTCAGTCCCAGCGGCTCGGTTTCGAGGGCGGGATCGCCGGGCGGCTCGGAGCCGAGCGGATCGAGCCGGGCTGCCATGTGGCCGAAGTGGCGGTGGGCCTTTACGAGGCCCATTGCAGCAGCGACTGCCTTCAGCTCATCGAGGGACGAGGGACGAGGGACTGGGGGAGGAGGATGGAGCTGCCGCCACTCGTCCCTCGTCCCCCGTCCCCCGTCCCTCTAGTTCGAGACTCGTCGAGACGCCGTCATAGAATCCGTCCTCCCCCTGCAGCAGCGCATCCACCCTGCGGAGAAACGTCCCCGACTCCGCGCCCTGGATCACGCGGTGGTCGTAGGTGCTGGTGATGGTCATGACCTTGGCGCCGGCGATGTCACGGATCGCCCCGGTCGCGATGATCGATCCCTGACCCTTCATGAGGCGCGGCACCGAGGCCGTGGTGCCGATGGTCCCGGGGTTGGTCAGGGTCATCGTGGCGCCGGCGAAGTCGTCGGGCACGAGGCGATTGGTGCGGGCCTTCTCGACCATGGATTCGTAGGCCGCGTGGAAGGCAGCGAAATCCATCGCCTCGGCGCGCTTCACGACCGGCACCACGAGGCCGCGCGTACCATCCTTGCGCTCGACGTCCACGGCGAGGCCGAGGGAGATGCCATCCGGGTCGACGCGGTGCGGCTTCCCGTCCTGCTCCTGGAACGCGCGCCCCATCACCGGGCAGCTGCTTCGTCGCCTGGACGATCGCGTACCCGATCAGGTGGGTGAAGGAAACCTTGCGACCGCTGGCGGCGAGCCGGCCGTTGAGCTCCGCCCGGCGGGCGGCCAGGTGGTCGACCGGGATGTCGCGGAAGGAAGTCGCCGTGGGGACGGAGAGCGACTCCGTCATGTTCTGAACGAGGCGGGCCGCGGGACCCGTAATCGCTGTCGCTCCTGAGGGAGGAGGGACGGGGGACGGGGGATGGATGGCCTCGGTGGACTCAGACCCGTCCCTCGTCCCCCGTCCTTCGTCCCGGAGGACCTCGCTGCGACTGGTCGGCAGGATCGGTAGTTCGGCGAGTTTCCCGTTATCGAACAGCTGGCGCCATTCGTCGGTGACGGAGGCGGGGTCGCGCAGGTACTGCTCGTACATCACCTGGACGAAGGCGGCGTTGTTGGTGCCGAAGACGAACTCGCTCACGCGGGAGAATCTAATATGTCAGCTATCAGCTATCAGCTATCAGCCGTCCCCCGCGACATCGGTATATTCTCCGGCCTATGACGAGACTTCTGGTCCTTCTGATGGCGGTCGCCCCGCTCGACACCGCGGCCGGACAGCTCGATTCGCTGCGGGCCCGGATCGCGGTCCGCATCGCGCAGGCCCCGGCGACGGCGGTCGGCGTCTACTTCCGGGACTTGGGCAGCGGGGACACGCTGCTGGTCGGCGCCAACACGCGGTTCCACGCCGCCAGCACCATGAAGGTCCCGGTGATGATCCAGCTGTTCCGCGAGCGCGACGCCGGCGGGCTCTCGCTCGACGACTCGATCCTCGTTCGCAACGAGTTCCGCTCGATCGTCGACAGCTCACCCTACGCGCTCGACAAGGCCGACGACTCGGACTCCTCGCTGTACGACTTGGTGGGGCAGCGGGTCACGATCCGGCGCCTCGTCGAGCTGATGGAGACCGTGTCGAGCAATCTGGCCACGAATATTCTGATCGATCGGGTGGGCGCGAAACAGGCTAACGCGACCGCGCACGCCCTCGGCGCCGATTCGATCCTCGTGTTGCGGGGCGTGGAGGACGGCAAGGCCTACCGAGCGGGGATGAACAACACGACCACCGCCCGGGACTTGGGCATGCTGCTCGCCGCGCTGGCAGAGGGGCGTGCCGGCACGCCGGCGGCGTGCCATGAGATGCTCGCGATCCTCGGCCGGCAACACTTCAATGAAGGGATTCCCGCCGGCCTTCCGCCCGGGACCATGGTGGAACACAAGACCGGTTGGGTCGGTGAGGTGGTGTACCACGATGCCGCGATCGTCCGGCCGGCGACCGGCGCCCCGTATGTGCTGGTGGTGTTGACCGGAGGCATCAAGGACGACCGCGACGCCTACGATCTGGTGGCGGATGTGTCGCGGTTGGTCTACGAGGCCGTCAGGAAATAGCCACGCCCTAGCGAGCGTATCCCCCGGGCCCTATTCTCTTCAGCCTCTCCTACGGTGGACGTTGGTGCCGAAACGGACACAACCGAAAACGCCCCGGAAGGCGTCGGGCGAAACTCGCGCGCGCGATCGCGGGGCCGCACTCATGCGGCTCAGCACCACGATCGCCGCCGCGGAAACCGAAACCGACATCTGCCGTGCCGTCTCCGGCGGACTGCACGACGAGGCGCTGGGATACGACTTCGTCGCGCTGCTGCTCTCTGATGAAGTCACGCGGGACCGCGTACTGGTAGCCAGCTCGGGCTGGGCCGACGCCCCGGCCGGTCTGCGCGTCCGACCGGGCGAAGGGTTGAGCGAACGTCCCCTCCTCGACGGTCAGCTGCACTACACCCCACAAGTCACGCGCGACACCCGCTACCTGCCGACGCGCAATGAGGGGTCGGAGGTGGACGTCCCGCTGATGGTCAACCGGCAGCTGGTCGGTGTGCTCGTGGTCGAGAGCAATCGGCCGCACGCCTTCGACGCGAACGACTTCGAAATCCTCACCGCGGCGGCCAACCAGGCGGGCATCGCCATCGGCCGCGCTCGGCTGCTCGCCGCCGAGCGCCAGCGCGCCGACGAGCAGGAAGCGCTGCGCGCCACCATGGCGGACCTCTCGGCGCAGCTCGAGCTGTCGCGCCTGCTGCAGGCGGTACTGGAGCGTGCCGTGGCGCTGCTGCACGTGAGCCATGGTGAGCTCGCCATCTACGACGCCGCGGCGCAGGAGCTGGAGATCGTCGCGAGTCACAATGTCGGCAAGCGGGATACGACGGGCACGCGCATGGCGGTCGGCGAAGGGGCGATGGGCCACGTGGCCCGCACCCGCGAGCCGCTCATCATTGACAACTACCGCGAGTGGGCGGGGCACTCCCCGCAATACGCGCAGGTGGAGTTTCACGGCGTCATGGTCGCGCCGTTGCTGATCGGCGGGCAGCTCGTAGGCGCCATCGCGTTCATGGATCGCGATCCGGCACGCCGGTTCGGCCCCGACGATCTCCGCCTGTTGAATCTGTTTGCCCCGCAGGCCGCGATCGCGATCGACAACGCCCGCCTGTTCACCGCCGCCCAGGAGCAGAAGCAGTATTTCGAGGAGCTGGTGTCGAACAGTCCCGTGGCCATCGTCACGCTGGACGTGCACCACAACGTCGTGTCGTGCAACCCGGCATTCGAGACCATGTACGGCTATCGCGAAGCGGAGGTGGCCGGCCGGAAGCTGGATGACTTCATCACCACCGAAACGACGCGCTCCGGAGGCCGTCGGCTACACCGAGCAGGCGCTGGCCAGCCGGCCGGTGAAGGTGATCAGCCAGCGGCGCCGCAAGGACGGCAGCCTGGTGGACGTCGAGGTGCTCGGGGTGCCGGTGATTGTGGGCGGACGTCGCGTGGGGCTGATGGCGCTGTACCACGACATCACCGAATTGCTGCAGCGCCCGGCGCGAGGCCGAAGCGGCCAACAGCGCCAAGAGCCAGTTCCTGGCGAGCATGAGCCACGAGCTGCGCACCCCGCTGAACGCGATCATCGGCTACAGCGAGATCCTCCAGGAGGATGCCGCCGATCGCGGGGAATCCGCGTCCGTTCCGGACTTCCAGAAGATCCATTCCGCCGGAGAGCACCTGCTCGCCCTGATCAACGACGTGCTCGATCTGTCGAAGATCGAGGCCGGCAAGATGGAGCTCTTCCTCGAAACGTTCGCTCGTGACGCCGTTGGTGGAACAGGTCGCGAGCCACGGTGCGGCCGCTGATCGAGAAGAACGCGAACCGGCTCACCGTCCGCTGCGCCGCCGACCTCGGCACCATGCGCTCGGATGCCACCAGAATCCGCCAGGTGCTGCTCAACCTGCTCTCCAACGCGAGCAAGTTCACGAGTAACGGCGACGATCACCCTGGACGTGGAGCGCGTCGGTCCGGACACGGTGTTCCGGGTCCGCGACACGGGGATCGGCATGACCCCCGAGCAGCTGGGCCGGCTGTTCGAGGCGTTCGCGCAGGCCGAGGCGTCGACCGCCGCCAAGTACGGCGGCACCGGGCTCGGCCTGGCGATCAGTCGCCGGTTCTGCCAGCTGATGGGGGGCGAGGTCGACGTGGAGAGCCAGGTCGGCACCGGGTCGACATTCACGGTCCGGCTTCCCGCGGACGGTCCGCCGTCGCCGGTCACGACCGATGCCCCGGGCGCCCCGGGGAGCGCCGGCTCGCGCGGGACGGTTCTGGTGATCGACGACGATGCCGTGGCGCGCGACCTGGTCACCCGTTTCCTGGAAAGAGGGACTGCAGGTGACGGCGGCGAGTGACGGGGCGAGCGGCATCGCCGCGGCGCGGGACAAGCACCCGGACGTCATCACGCTCGATATCCTGATGCCGGGCATGGACGGGTGGGCCGTGCTCGCAGCGCTGAAGGCCGACCCGGGGACTCGCCGCGATCCCGGTCATCCTGCAGACGATCCTCGATGAGCGGAATCTCGGGTTCGCGCTCGGGGCGTCGGAGTACCTCACCAAGCCGATCGACCGTGACCGGCTTGCCGTCGTATTGCAAACGTTACGAGCGGACCGCCGGGCGGCGCCGGGTGCTGGTGGTGGAGGACGATCCCCGAGCACGCAGCGCCCTGCTGCCGGCGCCATGGACCAAGCGCGGGGTGGACGGTCGTCGAAGCGGAGAACGGCCGCGTGGCCCTGGAACGCGGCGCGAGGCCCGGTGCCCGATCTCGTCCTGCTCGACCTGATGATGCCCGAGATGAACGGCTTCGAGTTCCTCGAGGCGGTGCGGAAGCTGGAGGCGTGGCGCGCCGTCCCGGTCGTGGTGATCACGGCCAAGAATTTGACCGATGACGACCGTCACCGCCTGAACGGCGGGGTGGAGCGCGTCGTCGCAGAAGGCGCGCTTGGGTCTCGAGGCGCTCGCCGCCACCGTGCGGGAACACGTCCAGGATCGCGCCCGCGCGCGGGCCGGTCGCCGATGAAGTCGTCGCGTCGCGCCGCTCCCCGACGCTCCGGCTCCCGGATGCAGCGCCATGACATGGCGCACCGGCAGGCCGCGTTGTTGCGACTGTCGACGGCGATCGCGGCGGCGACCGACGAACACGCCGTGTACGGCTCCATGGTCAACGGGCTGCACGACGAAGCGCTCGGGTACAACTTCCTCGGTCTCTTTCTTCTGGACGAAGCGACCGGCGACCGCGTGCTGCAGGCGTCGGTCGGGTGGCCCGACGTTCCGCTGCACTGGCGCGTGCATCGCGGGACAGGGCTTGAGCGAGCGCCCGCTCGCAGGACGGGCAGCTCCACTACACGCCGGACGTGACCCGCGACGTCCGGGTACCTCCCCAGCCTCAGCAGCGGCTCCGAAGTGGACGTGCCGCTGCGCGTGGACGACCGGACGATCGGCGTCCTGGTGGTCGAAAGCAGCGAGCCCAACGCCTTCGGCGACGACGACTTCGAGATCCTCACCGCCGCCGCCACTCAGGCCAGCATCGCGATCGGACGGGCCCGGCTGCTGGCCGAAGAGCGCCAGCGGGTCGACGAGCAGCAGGCGCTGCTCGACACCATGTCGGACCTGTCGGCCGAGCTCGAGCTGCCCCAGGTGCTGCAGGCGGTGCTCCGCCGGGCCATCACGCTGCTGGGCGTGACCGGCGGGGAACTCGCGATCTACGACGAGCAGACCAAACAGCTGGTCGTGGTCGCCAGCGTGCACATCGGGGAGGACTCGACCGGAACGCGGCTCGGCCTGGGCGAAGGGGCGATGGGTCACGTGGCACGCACCCGCGAGTCGCTGATCATCCCGTCCTACCACGAGTGGCTGGGCCGGTCGGCGCCAATACGCCGACGTCACAGTGCACTCGGTCATGGCCGCGCCGCTCCTGATCGGCCAGCGGCTGGTGGGCGCCTTTGCCACGCGTCCACTCCGACCCGCGCCGCATCTTCGGTCCCGAGGACCTGCGCTTGCTGAACCTGTTCGCGCCCCAGGCCGCGGTCGCGATCGAGAACGCCCGGCTGTACGCCGCGGCCCAGCGCCAGAAGCAGTACTTCGAGGTGCTGGTGCGCAACAGTCCCGTCGCCATCGTCACGCTGGACAGCGATCAGGACATCGTGTCCTGCAACCCGGCGTTCGAAAAGCTGTTTGGGTACTCGCAGGAGGAGGTCATAGGCCGCAATCTGGACGATCTGGTCTCGACCGAAGCCACGCGTCTGGAAGCGGAGCAGTACACGCAGGAGGCGTTGAGCCATCCGGTGCACGGCATCGGGCGGCGGCGGCGGCGGGACGGCAGCATGGTGGACGTCGAGGTGTTGGCGGTGCCGGTGAACGTGGACGGGGAACGGATCGGCCTGATGGCCCTGTATCACGACATCTCGGAGCTGCTGCAGGCTCGGAGTGAAGCCGAGGCCGCCAACAGCGCCAAGAGCCAGTTCCTCGCGAGCATGAGCCACGAGCTGCGTACGCCGCTCAACGCCATCATCGGCTACAGCGAGATGGTGCAGGAACAAGTGGAGGAAATGGGGCAACCGGAGCTCGCCTCCGACCTGACAGAAGATCCGCACCGCGGGCCGGCACCTGCTGACCCTGATCAATGACATCCTCGACCTGTCGAAGATCGAAGCCGGGAAGATGGAGCTGTATCTGGAGACATTCGATCTCGGCGCCCTGCTGGATGAGGTCGCGACCACCGTGCGTCCCCTGGTGGAAAAGAACGCCAACCGCCTGGTGGTGGAACGACCGCCGCAACCCGGGACGATGCACGCCGATCTCACCAAAGTGCGGCAGATGCTCCTGAATCTCTTGTCGAACGCATGCAAGTTCACCGAGCGTGGCACGATCACCTTGGCCCTCACCCGCGAGCAGGAAAGTATGGGGGGGCCCGAGGTGGTGGTCTTCAGTGTGGGGGATTCGGGAATCGGAATGTCACCGCAGCAAATGGACCGATTGTTCGAAGCGTTTTCCCAGGCGGAAGCATCGACCACCAGCAAGTACGGGGGAACGGGTCTCGGCCTCGCGATCACCAAGCGCTTCGGTCACATGATGGGCGGGGACGTGACCGTCCAGAGTCAGCCTGGCCGCGGATCCACGTTTACGATCCGGCTGCCGGCGACCGTGCAGGGGGGCGCCACGTGACCAGTCAGCTGTTGCGCTCCGCCCTGCTCGGCCTGAGCACGCGCATCGCCGAGGCCCAGGTCGAAGACGACGTCTGCCGCGGGGTCGTGGAGAGCCTGCGGCACGAAGCGTTCGGCTTCGACGGCGTCGGTCTGTACCTGGCCGGGGTCGACACGTTCGAACCTTCCCTGCGCGCGCGCGCGGGAGACTTCCGCGTTGATGACGCGTCGCGCTCCGAGCTGCGCCTCCCCCTGCGCATCGACCAGAGCGCGATTGGCGAGGTGGTGGTGCAGCGGCCCGGCGGGCAGGCCTTCGAGCAGGGCGACGTCGAGATCGTCGCTGCGGCCGCCAACCAGGCCGGCATCGCGATCGGGCGCACGCGGCTCCTGGCGGCCGACCGCCAGCGGCTGGCCGAGCAGCGGGCGCTGCTGGACACCCTCGCCGATCTCTCGGGGAAGCTGGAGCTGGACAAGCTGTTGCAGGCCGTGCTCGAGCGCGCGGTCGCCCTGCTCGACGTGACAGGTGGGGAGCTCGCCATTTTCGACGAGCATCCCCGGCAGCTCGTCATCGTCGCGAGTCACAACATGGGCACCAATGCCGTCGGCACGCGGATGGCGCTCGGCGAAGGCGCCATGGGGCACGTGGCCCAGACCCATGAGCCCCTCATCATCCCCCGCTATCAGGAGTGGGCGAGCCGGTCGTCGCAGTACATCCGCGGCACCATCCAAACGGTGATGGCCGCGCCGCTGTTCATCGGCCCGCGGCTGGTGGGCGCCATTGCGAGCGTGCACTCCGACCCCGCGCGCGCCTTCGGACCGCGCGATCTCCGGCTGCTCAACCTGTTCGCCGCGCAGGCGGCGATCGCGATCGAGAACGCCCGGCTGTACACGGAAGCCACCGCGCGGGCGACCGAGCAGCAGGTGCTGCTCGACACCCTCGCCGACCTGTCCGGCGAGCTGGAGCTGGACAAGCTGCTGCGGGCGGTGCTGGAACGCGCGGTCACGCTGCTGGACGTGACCGGGGGCGAGCTGGCGATCTTCGACCACGCGACCAGGGACCTGGTGATCGTCGCGAGCCACAACCTGGAGACCGACGCCGTCGGGACCCGCATGGCGTTGGGCGAAGGGGCGATGGGACAGGTCGCCCAGACGTGCCAGCCGCTCATCATCCCGCGCTATCAGGAGTGGACGGGCCACTCCGCGAAATACGAGCGGTCGAGCATTCAGTCCGTGATGGCGGCGCCGCTCCTGATCGGCGGCCGGCTGGTGGGCGCGATCGCCAGCGTGCATGCCGATGCGTCGCGCGAGTTCGGCGAGACGGACCTGCGGCGCCTGATGATGTTCGCCCCGCAGGCCGCGATCGCGATCGAGAACGCCCGCTTGTTCACCGCCGAGCGTCGACGGGCCGAGGAACAACAGGCGCTGCTCGACACGATGCAGGATCTGTCGGGAGAGCTGGAGCTGCCCCGCGTGCTGGAGGGCGTGTTGCGGCGCGCCGTGACGCTCCTGGGCGTGACGGGGGGAGAGTTGGCCACCTACGACGAATCACGCAAAGACCTCCTGATCGTCGCCAGTCATAACCTGGAGACGGACGCGGTGGGCACGCGCATGGCGTTGGGCGAGGGCGCGATGGGCCGGGTCGCCCAAACGCACGAGCCGCTGATCATTCCCCATTACCAGGAGTGGGCGGGACACTCGGCGCAGTACGAACGGGGCAGCATCCAGTCCGTCATGGCGGCGCCGCTGATGATCGGGACCCGTCTGGTGGGCGCCATCGCCAGCGTGCATTCCGACCGCTCACGCGAATTCGGGCCGGAAGATTTGCGACTGCTCCAGCTGTTCGCGCCTCAGGCTGCCATGGCGATCGAGAACGCGCGGCTCTACGCCGCCGCGCAGCAGTATTTCGAAATGCTCGTGAGCAACAATCCGGTGGCGATCGTCAACGTCGACCTGGTGGGACGGATCACCTCCTGCAACCCGGCGTTCGAGCGGCTGTTCGGGTATCGGGAGGAGGAAGTGGTCGGTCAGAACCTGGACCACCTGGTGACGACGGATGACTCGCTCGCCGAGGCCCAGGCCTACACGGATGTCGCGATGCAGGGCGGCAACGTCGCCGGCGGGAAAGGTCGTCGTCGCCGCAAGGATGGCTCGACCATCGACGTCGAGATCTCTTCCATCCCCGTCACCGTGGGTGGCGAGCGGGTGGGCATGATCGGGCTGTACCACGACATCAGCGAGCTGCTGGCGGCACGCCGGGAGGCGGAGCAGGCCAACGAGACCAAGAGCCAGTTTCTGGCCAGCATGAGCCACGAGCTGCGCACGCCGCTCAACGCGATCATCGGGTACAGCGAGATGCTGCAGGAGCAGGCGGAGGAGGAGGGGCACCCCGGCTACATCCCCGACCTCGGCAAGATCCACTCGGCCGGCAAACACCTGCTGGCGCTGATCAACGACATTCTCGATCTCTCCAAGATCGAGGCCGGCAAGATGGAGCTCTACCTCGAGACGTTCGAGCTCCGGCCCGTGATCGACGACGTCGCGACGACCGTCCAGCCGCTGGTGGAACAGAACGGCAACCGGTTCGAGCTGCTGGCGGCGGCCGACCTCGGCGCCATGCGCGCCGACGTCACGCGGGTGCGGCAGGTGCTCCTCAATCTGCTGTCCAACGCCTGCAAGTTCACCGACCACGGGGTCATCACGCTGGCCGTCGAGCGGCAGGCGGGAAGAGATCCTGGTCCGTGTGCGCGACACCGGCATCGGCATGACCCCGGAGCAGCAGGGAAAATTGTTTCAAGGCCTTCGCCCAGGCCGATGTGTCCACCAGCGAGCAAGTACGGCGGGACCGGGCTGGGTCTGGCGATCAGCCGGCGTTTCTGCTGAGATGATGGGCGGCGATGTCACGGTGGAGAGCGCACCGGGGAAGGGATCGACCTTCACCGTGCGGCTCCCGATCAACGTGCGCGAGGGAACGCCGGAGGCGGCCAGCTGGCCGGCGCCGGTAGGCGAGCCGCTCGGCACGGTGCTCGTGATCGACGACGACCCGGGGGTGCGGAATCTCCTGGGCCGGTCGTTGAGCCGGGATGGATTCCGGGTCGAGACCGCGCCGGATGGCGCCACTGGCTTGCGCCTGGCGCAGGAGCTGCGTCCCGACATCATCACCCTCGACGTGCTGATGCCCGACATGGATGGCTGGACCGTGTTGGCCGCACTCAAGAGCGATGCCGACCTGGCCGCCATCCCGGTCGTCATGCTGACGGTCGTCGACGAGAAACCGATGGGGTTTGCGCTGGGCGTATCGGAATACCTCACTAAGCCAATCGACCGCGCACGCCTGGCCGAGGTGCTGCGGCGCTATGCCCCGGACGGCGGCGCCCCACCCCGGACCGTGCTCATTGTGGAAGACGACGCCGCGGCGCGCCGCGTATTGCGGCAAGGGTTGAAAAAGGGGGGTTGGCGCGTCGTCGAGGCCGCGAACGGCCGCATCGCGCTGGAGCAGGTGGCCGCGCAGACGCCGGACCTCGTGCTGCTGGACCTGGTCATGCCGGAAATGGACGGCTTTGAATTCCTGGAAGCGCTGCGAGAACGCGTCGACGGTCAGCCCATTCCAGTGGTCGTGATCACTGCGAAGGATCTGACCGAAGAGGATCGCACGCGCCTCAATGGAGGCGTCGCGCGGGTGGTGCACAAGAAAGGTCACGGACCGGAGGCGTTGCTCGCCGAGATCCGGGGGCTGGCCACCGGGCTGGCTGCGGAGAAAGGGGCCGGATGATGACGAAGATCCTGCTGGTCGAGGACAATGAGATGAACCGGGACATGCTGTCCCGCCGGTTGCAGCGGAAGGGGTACGAGGTGACGATGGCGGTCGATGGGCGTCAGGGCGTGGAGATGGCCCGTGCCGGTCAGTTCGATCTCATCCTCATGGACATGAGTCTTCCCGAAATCGACGGGTGGGAGGCCACGCGGCAGCTGCGGGCGGCGGCGGAAACCCGGACCGTCCCGATCATCGGGCTCACCGCTCATGCCATGGCGGGAGACCGCGAAAAGGCGCTCGAGGCGGGCTGCAACGACTACGATACCAAGCCGGTGGAGCTGCCCCGCCTGCTGGGCAAGATCGAAACCCTGCTGGGCGGTGCGACCAAGTGAGCGCAGCGGCATCGGGCCACGAGCTCACCCCGGAAGCGCTCGCCGAGCTGCGACACGATCTCCGAACGCCGCTCAATCATGTCATCGGCTACACCGAGATGCTGTTGGAAGACGCCGCGGATCCCGCGCTGGCGTCGCGTCGTGAGCCCCTGGAACAAACGCTGGCGGCGGCGCGCCAGGCGCTCGGGCTGATCAACGCCACGCTCGGGTCGACTCGGAACGCCGGCGCGGCTGAGATCGCGCGGTTGTACGACGACCTGCGCGAGCCGCGCGGACGGATCCTCCAGGCAGTGGGCGGTTTGTTGTCCGGTGCGGACGGGAAGGACGCCGCATTCACGGCCGATCTGCAGAAGATCGTCACGGCGGCCGAGCGGCTGGTTCCGCCCGATGCGCCGCAAGCGGCGGCGCCAGCCGCGCCGACGCCGGCCGCGGCGCCGGTGGTCGAGAACGGGGGACCGAAAGCGCGCATCCTCGTGGTGGACGACGGCGCCGAGAACCGGGAGGTGCTGCGTCGCCGCCTCGAGCGTTCCGGACACGCGGTGGAGACGGCGGAGCACGGGCGCCGGGCGCTCGAGCTCCTGGCGGAACGACCGTACGATCTCGTGTTGCTCGATGTGCTGATGCCGGAGCTCGACGGCTTTGCAGTGCTGGAGGCGCATCAAGGGCGACCCGAAGCTGCGGGATATCCCGGTGATCATGATTTCGGCCCTAGACGAGATGCCGGGCATCGTGCGCTGCATCGAGCACGGCGCCGAGGATTTTCTCCACAAGCCGTTCGACCCGGTGCTGCTGCGCGCCCGGATCAACGCCTCCCTCGAGAAAAAGCGGTTGCGCGACCAGGAGGTCGACTATCTGCGGGAAGTCGGACTCGTGATCGAAGCGGCGACGGCCGTGGAAACAGGGAACTACCGGGCCGGCGGTCTCGCGTCCGTGGCGCGCCGGGCGGACGAGCTGGGCCGCCTGGCCCGGGTGTTCGACAGCATGGTGTCCCAGATGAAGGCGCGGGAGGAACGGCTGCGGGATCAGGTGCGCGATTTGCGTTCCGAGATCGAGCAGGCACGGCGCGATTCCAAGGAGTTCCCGCTGAGCGTCGATGGCGGAAATCTGCGCCTGGGTGAGCGCATCGCGACGCGCTATGAAGTGCTGGCGGAGCTGGGCCGGGGCGGGATGGGGACCGTGTACCGCGCCCGCGACCTCGAGCTGGACGAGGAGATCGCCATCAAGACGCTGCGGCCCGAGTTCGTGACGGATCGCACCCTGTTGGAGCGCTTCAAGGACGAGATTCGCCTCGCGCGCCGACTCTCGCATCAGAACATCGTGCGCACGCACGACTTCGGTGAGTGGTCGGGGGTGTATTTCCTGACGATGGAATACGTCGAAGGGATCACCGTGCGGGAGCTGCTCGACACGCGCGGGCGCCTGGGGATCTCGTCGACGCTGGCGATCGCGACGCAGCTCGCCCAGTCGCTCGCGGTCGCGCACGAGCACGGCGTCATCCATCGCGACATCAAGCCCCAAAACATGCTGCTCGACGCCGCCGGCGTGCTCAAGGTGATGGACTTCGGGATCGCGCGCCTGGCCGAGCGGTCGACGTCGGTCACCGAGGCGGGGCTCGTGGTCGGCACGCCGGCCTACATGCCGCCGGAGCAGCTCATGGCGGAAAAAGTCGATGCCCGCAGCGATCTCTACGCGGCGCGGGGTCGTGATCTACGAGTGTCTCACCGGTCACCCGCCGTTCGAGGCGATGACCGTGATCTCCCTCGTCGCCAAACTGCTTTCCCAGGAGCCGCCCCCGCCCGCGTCGGTCAACCCGGAGGTGCCGCCGGCCCTGTCGGCCTTGGTGCTGCGGCTGCTCGCGAAGCGACCAGAAGACCGGGTGCAAACGGCGACCGAGTTGATCGAGCAGCTGGCCGCCCTCGGCTAGGGAACCTCCGTCGCAACGCGGTGAACAAGTCTACGTAGCACCTTGTCGCGAAGCAGTCGTCGGGGCTTCGAGAGGAAGGTCTTTCATTCCTTCGGGAGAACCGATATGAAGCTCGCCAACTTGCAGGACCTGCTCGTCGAGCAGCTCCACGACATCTATAGCGCCGAAAAACAGGTGGTGCGGAGCCTGCCGACCCTGGTCGAGGCCGCGCAAACGCCACGGCTCCAGGATGCCTTCAAGAAGCACCTGCTGGTGACTGAACGACAGGTCAATCGTCTCGAGCGGGCGTTCCGCTACCTCCATACCCGTGCCCGGGAACGGGTGTGCGAGGGCATGCAGGGCCTGCTCGCCGAAGAAAGAAAGCTCCTGACCGAAGAGGCAAATCCGTCAGTGCGCGACGCGGGACTGATCGCGGCGGCCCAACGGATCGAGCACTATGAGATCGCCGCGTATGGGACCGTGCGAACGATCGCGTCCCAGCTCGGGCTCAATCACGTCGCCCAGCTGCTCGACCAAACGCTCACCGAGGAAAAGGAAGCGGACCGCGTGCTCAGCGAAATCGCCGAGGCGCAGGTGAACCTCACGGCTCAGGTCGGCACGGCCGTGCCCGTTGGACCGGACCAGAACGAAGACGGCGATGATGATGGGGAAGTGGAAGAAGCAAATGAGGAGGACGACGAGGTCGAGCCAACCGAAACCCGCTGAGGGTGCGGCGCGATTCCAAGGGCGCCGCAGGGATAGGCCCTAGCGGTACTTCCAAGCCGTCGTGTTCTCCCCCCTCGGCGCGTTGTTCGTGATCTGCTCGGCCATTTCCCGCAGCAGCTGCGCCCGCGTCCCATGTTGCCACCCGTGCCCCTTTTCCGGCCTGCCGTAATGGAAGGTGGCCTGCGCCCGCGGTGTTGACACCGTGTCGAGGAACGCCTGGAGGTCATACACGGCGAGATTGAGATAGAAATTGTCCATGTCGCCCACGTCAACGTGGATCTTGCTCACGAGCTGCGATCCGATCCTCGCCCAGTTCTGCGCGAGGTAGTAGCGCAGATCGTAGCCGTGGTCGCGCATGTACGTCGCGACGTCGTGATCGATGTGCCCGGTACGCTTGTCCCAGAGCGGTTTAGGGTAACCGTCGTCGCCCACCGGGCCGTACACTGCCTCCCACGCCTCGAGCTGATCGCCTGAGCGGCCGTGACTCCCCAGCACTTCCTCCCATTGGCTGTACTGTCGCTCCGTGATCATCGGCTGCCCGTCGTTGGCGCGCATCAGGATGCGCTCGGGATGGCGCCATTCGGTAGAGGGCTGCAGGAAGAACCCGCCTGCACCCGTGAAGACGAAGGCGTTCGTGTCCGCGTACGCGTCCACCATGTCGTAGTGACGGAGATCCACCGGGTCCGGATAGAGTGTCCACGTCCCGCCGAAAAAGTCCGGGTGGTAGACCTGGAGCGCGATCGACTCCCATCCACCGGTGGAGCCGCCAGTCAGGACGCGCGCATATGGCTTCGCGATGATGCGAAAGCGCGTTTCGAGATACGGGATCAACTCCGTCATGATGGCGTCGCCGTACGGGCCGTTGTTCACCGAGTTGACCGCGTAGGAATCGTCGAAATACGGCGTCGGGTGTTGGAACGTGACCGCGATCATGCGCGGGAGGTCAGCGGCGGTCCAGGCCTGGTACACCTCGGGTCCGGTTTCGAGGTTGTAGCCGCGCATCACCTCCCGCACCTGCTGGGGCCACGGGGTCGTGTCCTCGCTGAACCCCATCGGCGGATAGAGGCCGAAGTGACTCTGCTCGTACACTACCGGATAGCGCACCCCGGGATGCGTGTCGTAGTCCTTCGGCAACAGGACGACCGCGCCGAGGTAGACGGGATGGCCCCAGAACCGCGTCAAGAGATCGCTCTGAATCTTGACGTGTTTCACCCACTTCGTGTCGGGTGGAGGCTCGACCGCGGGGATCACCTTAGTGAGCGAGAGCGGGATGTCGTATCCCACGGAGGGATCGAGGTGGACCTTGGTGATTACGGAGTAGAGATTGCCGGGAGAGGTGTTGAACTGCTGTCCTTCCCACTGGTCCCAGTGCACCCAGATCGTGCGCCCATCGGCGCGATGGACCTCGGTGTAGACGTTGAGCAGGGCCTGGACGTAATAGTCGCCGGCCGGGAGGTCCTTGAGGCTCGCGAACGGGTAGCCGAGTGTCGTGTCGACGATCACCGCCACGTCGCCGGGCTTCATCGCATTCACGTCGGTACCGAAGAGCGGCGTGCCGCGCCCGAATGGGTGTCCGTTCAACCTCGGCTCTGGTGTCGAGTCGTGACTGATGAAGACGAACGCGCGGCCGGTGATCGGATCGGCGTGGGCCGAAGCGGGGAAGGAAATGGAGAAACGCGCTTGAGCGGACGCCAGGGCGACGACGCCGAAGCTCAGGGCGAGGATCAACCGCGGGCTACGAGACACGTCGAGTCTTCCTCCGCATGAAGTCCATCAGAATGAACTGCCCCAGCGTCATGGTGTTCGTGAAGTACGCCTTGCCGCGGCAGATGGCGCTCACCGTCTTCACGAAATCCACCAGGCTGCGGTCCCGCGCCAGCATGAAGGTGTTGATCATGATCCCGGCCCGCCGGCACTCGGCGACTTCGCGATACGTGGCCTGCAGGATCTGCGGGTCGAGGCCCATCGAATTGACGTAGATGCGGCCGTCGGGAAGCGTGAGGGCGGAGGGCTTGCCGTCGGTGATCATGATGATCTGCCGCATGTCCTTGCGCTGCGCCAGGAGAATGCGACGCGCCAGCTTCAGTCCCTCGGCGGTGTTGGTGTGGTAGGGACCGACCTGCGCATGGGCGAGGCGCGCCAGCGGAATCTCTTCCGCGGTGTCGTGGAACAGCACGACGCGCAGGCTGTCGCCCGGGAACTGCGTGCGGATCAGATGGGTCAAGGCGAGGGCGACCTTCTTGGCCGGCGTGAAGCGATCCTCGCCGTACAGAATCATCGAATGCGAGCAATCGAGCATCAGCACCGTCGCCGAAGATGAGCGATACTCGGCCTGGTACACCCGGAGGTCTTCGTACTCGAGGTTGATCGGGACCCCGAGCCCTTCCCGCTCCATGGCGGAGGACAGGGTCGCGTTCACGTCGAGGTTCAAGGTGTCGCCGTACTCGTAGGGTTTGCTCGCGGCCTCCGCTTCGATGCCCGTCGCCAGGTGCTCGGTGTCGTGCGCGCCAAAGCTCGACTTGCCGGTACTGCCCAGCAGGTTCTTCAACGTCTTGTAGCCGAGGAAGTCGATGCCTTTTTCGGTGAGCGAGAACTGCACCTGCTGCGCCGCCTCCCGCGCCATCCCGCCGGGGCCGAACATCGGCTGTTGCCCACCCGGCATCTTGGGTGCCTCGGCGACGTTGAGATAGCCCTCGTTCATGAGACGCTGGACGATCTGATCCAGCAGCTCGGCCAGCTGGCGCTCCAGCTCGGCGTCGCGCTCGGCGTTGCCGGTCGATTCGCCGCGCAACAGCTTGAGCATCTCCGGCGTGAGCTGGCCCGAGTCCATGAGCGCCTGGAGGATCGCCTGGCGCAGGGAATCCATGGAACGATCTTGGTCTTCGTTGCCGAATTCCCCCCAGAACGGATGCGAATAGGGGCCGCCCGCGAAGCCTGATTGCAACAGGAAATCGGCCAGCTGGTCGAGCAGGCCCTGGAGATTGATGGTGTCGGCTAGGCCGGGCAGGTACTTGGTGTAAGTGGTGGACCGCATATGTCTACGTTACCCAACCCGCCAGCTTGTACGCCACCGCGGCCACGCCCGCACTCAACACCGTGCCCCAGGCGATGTCCACCACCGCCACAATGGTGGGGAACCCCTTCGCCATCGCGAGGTTGGTGAGGTCGTAGGTGGCGTAGCAAATGAATCCGAGACCCGCGCCCAGCACTGCGGCGCGGGAGAGAGAGGCTTTCTCCAGGCCGGGCAGCACGGCGAACACGAGCAGCGCGCCGACGTAGAGCAGATAGAACAGAATGGCCGCGGCCCAGCGGGGGTCGGGGCGCATCAGCTCGCCGAGCCGGGCGCGATAGAACTGGTTGGCGACGAGCCCGAGCCAGACGAGATCGATGGCGAACAGGATCGGCGCGGTGACCGCGTAGAGTTTTACGAATACCGCTGGGGTCATGGCAGGCGAAGATGCTACTTTCCTCGCCATGACGGAAGCCGTGCGGCAGGTCGGTCTCGGGGCGCTCGCCCACCGCAACTTCCGCCTCTTCTTTTTCGGTCAGGGGGTTTCCCTGATCGGTACGTGGATGCAATCGGTGGCGCAGGGCTGGCTCGTCCTCACGCTCACCAATTCCCCCTTCTATGTCGGCCTCGTCTCGGGGCTGGGCTCGCTCGGCGTACTGGCCTTCACGCTGTACGCCGGGATCGTGGCCGACCGCCGCGACAAACGCCGTCTGGTCATCCTCACCCAGTCGATCTCGATGGTGCTGGCGCTCGTGCTGGCGGTGCTGGTCGTGGCTCATGTGGTCACCGTATGGCACGTGATGGTGCTGGCGACCGTGCTCGGCGTCGTCAATGCGTTCGACATTCCCACGCGTCAGGCGTTCATCGTGGATCTGGTCGGCAAGGAAGACCTGATGAACGCGATCGCGCTCAACTCCTCCATGTTCAATGCTGCGCGGGTCGTAGGGCCCGCGATCGCGGGTGCGCTGATCGGGGCCGTTGGCCTCGCGGCGTGTTTCTTCCTGAACAGCGTGAGTTACATCGCCGTGATCGGGGGGCTCCTCGCGATGCGGCTGCCGCCGTTCGAGCCTCGGCCTGTCAGTGGGTCGGCCTGGATGGGTCTCCGCGAAGTGGTGGCCTTCCTGCGCAGCGACCGCCGGGTCAAGACCCTCGTCGTGCTGACCGCGACGCTGAGCGTGTTCGGCTTTCCGTTCCTCGTCATGATGCCCGTGTTCGCCCGTGACGTGCTGCACGTGCGCGCGGCGGGCTATGGAGCGCTCACGGCGGCGGTGGGCGGGGGGGCGATGCTCGGAGCCCTGGCCATCGCGGTGAACACCCGGCGCATCGTGCATCGCGGCCGCCTGATGATCATCGGCGGGACATCGTTCGGCGTGCTGGTCGCGTTGTTTGCCCAGTCGCGCAGTTTCGCGCTGTCCCTCATGCTCCTGGCGCTGGCCGGATGTGCTATGATCGTGAACAACGCCCTCACCAACACGATGCTCCAGACGCTCGTCCCCGATCACCTGCGCGGCCGGGTGATGGGGTTCTATTCATTTGTGTTCGTGGGCATGTCGCCGCTGGGGGCGTTCCAGGCCGGCGCGTTCGCGGAGCGGTTCGGCGCACCGGCGGCGGTGGGGATTGGCGGGCTGATCTGCGCACTGGCGGTGGCGACGGCGGCCTGGCGCGTCCCCGAGCTGCGGCGGGCTTGAACGATTCATAATTCCCTTCCAGCGCCTCAATTCGCCGTTCCCCTCACGGGTCATCGAGACCCGCTGCATGTTAGTGCGCCATGGCCGGGGTGTTGGAAGGCCTCCGGGCGGCACTCGCCGACCGCTACCACGTCGAGCGTGAGGTGGGCCACGGCGCGATGGCTACGGTGTACGTCGCGCGCGATTTGCGGTTCAACCGGAACGTCGCCATCAAAGTCCTGAATCCGGACCTCTCCGCTGCGCTCGGTCCGGAGCGATTTCTGCGCGAAATCGACATCCTCGCGCACCTCAATCATCCGCACATTCTTCCGCTGCTCGACTCCGGCAACGCCGGGGGCTTTCTCTACTACGTGATGCCCTACGTCGAAGGCGAGTCGTTGCGACGACGTCTCAAACGCGAGACCCAACTTCCCGTTAGCGACGCGCTCGCGATCACGCGCGAGGTGGCGCTGGCGCTCGACTACGCCCATCGGCAGGGGATCATCCATCGCGACGTGAAGCCGGAGAACATCCTGATCTCGGACGGCTTGGCCCTGGTCGCGGATTTCGGCATCGCGCGGGCGGTGATGCGTGCCGCGGACACCGACCGGTTGACGGAGAGCGGACTCTCGCCTGGGACGCCAGCGTACATGTCTCCGGAGCAGGGCGCGGGCGAAGGGTCACTAGACGGCCGGAGCGACATCTACGCGTTAGGGTGCGTTCTGTACGAGCTGCTCGGCGGCCAGCCGCCGTTCTCGGGTCCCACGGCGCAATCGGTACTCGCCCGGCATCAAATCGATCCGGTGCCACCGCTGCGCACGGTCCGACCAAACGTGTCGCTCGGAGTTGAGTCGGTAATTCTCAAGGCGCTGGAAAAGGTGCCAGCCGACCGGTTCGCGACGGGGGCCGAGTTTGCGGCAGCGCTGATGACCCCAGAGCCCGAGCGCGAGGAAGCGGAGCGAGCGCGATCGTTCTGGCTTCCGGCGCTCGCCGCCGTCACGATCCTGCTCGCGGCAGGTGCATTCTGGCTGTCGCAACGGAACACCTCGTTGGACCCGGACATCGTGGCTGTGTTGCCCTTCCGATTCTCTGGAGACTCGGCGCTCAGCTACCTACGCGAGGGAATGCTCGATCTCCTGTCAGCGAAGCTCACTGGTGCCAGTGGGTTCTCGGCCGCAGATCCGCAGACTGTGATGCGAAGTTGGCGGCGTTTCGCTGGCTCGGAGGCACAGGACCTCCCGCAAGTGACTGCGATGCGACTCGCGCAACGTCTTGGCGCTGGGAAAGCCCTGCTCGGTAGCATCATCGGCATGTCCAATCGCCTGATCTTCAATGTGACCCTGGTGCGAGTGCCAAGCGGAAGAAGCCTCGGCACGGCGTCCGTTCAGGGCCCGCCCGACAGTCTACTCACCTTGATTGACCACCTTACCGGCCAAGTGCTGGCACGAGAGGCGGGGTTGGACGAGCCATCACTGGGAGATGTGACGAGCCGATCCTTGCCGGCGCTGCGTTTCTATCTCAACGGGGAAGCGGCCTACCGTCGTGGGCACTATCAGGACGCAGTCCATTTGTTCCTGCAAGCGCTCGCCGAGGACTCCACTTTCGCGCTCGCGGCGCTCGGTCTCCGGTCCGCCACGGCTTGGATCGCCCCCAGTCCAGAGACCGGCCCTGCGTGGGCGCTTCGTCGTCGCTTGAGCCCCAGAGACCGCGCGGTGCTCGAAGGGTTGGTGGGGCCTCGTTACCCTGGCCTATCGTCAGAACGGGAGTTCCTCTCCGCGTGGGAAGCTGCCGTGACGGCCGCGCCGGCCGAGGCAGAAGCCTGGTACGACTCGGAGACGCCCTCTACCATGCTGGCGGCGTGCTCGGAGAAGACCTCACACACACGCGTGCGAGCGATGCGTTTCATCGCGCTCTGGAACTCGACTCAGAGTTTACCGCTCCACTCGGCCACTTGATCGAGTTGGCCGCCACGACGAACGACCCAGCCGCTCTTCGTCAGTTGGGTGGCCTATACTTCGCTCGCGACAGCGTCGGCGAGCTCGTCGACTACCTCCACTGGCGCTCCTCCGTCTCGTTGGGGGACCAGAAAACGTTGGCCCGACTATCCACACAAGTACCCACGATGGCCGTTGAGAGTCTGAGAAGGATCGTCGTGGCGGCCCAACTCGATGGAATTCCAACTTCCGACGCCGAACTGGCCGTGTCAGCTTGGGTTCGTTCGAGTCAGGCACCGATCGATCGGTGGTTCTCTCTCCTGCGGTACCACGACCTGATGTTGAACCGGGGCGCTCGGGCGGCGGCACTTGCATTGACCGACTCACTTCGCGCCGTTCGCCCCCGGTCACACGCCTACCTGAGGCTTCGGGTTGGGGACGCCCTCTACGCCGATGGGAGTACGGAGGCCGCCGAGAACGCCATCGAGGCGCTCACGCCGTCGATCGCCGCCCCGCTGCCAGCCGACAAGGTGGAGCGGGATGAACAGTACGCAGATGTCTGCATGGTGGAACAATGGCGATTGTTCCATGGGGATTCTCGTTCTGCGCTACGGAGTATTGACAAGCTTCTCGGGTCCTCCGCGCCGCGCGATGCTCCGGAAACCGCCGCCCACAACGACTGGTGTGCGATCGCAATCCAGGCGCTGATGGCATCAGTGAAGTCCTCGACCGACGCTGCCGCACGGCTCGGGGCGCTGGATTCCCTCCTGTCCACCGGGCCTCGTCCGCTGGAGATCGCGTTCCTCGAATCCTTCCGGAGCTTCATGTTCGGGAACCTGCTCGCGGCACGATTGCATGAGGTGACTGGCGATACCGTGGGTGCCCTTGCAGCCGTACGGAGACGCCCCTACATCGGAGCTGGCACGACGTTTCTTGCGTCATCGCTCCGTTTGGAGGGCCGTCTGGCTGCGCTCACCGGTGATCGTGAGGGGGCCCTGCGGGCTTACCGACACTACCTCGCTCTACGCCTACACCCCGATCCGGGCGTCGCACCGGAGGTTTCTCAAGTGCAAAGTGAAGTCTCCAGACTGGAACATCGCTAGGACCGCATCACCACCCTCTTCGCCTCACCTCAGCCACCACCAACGCCGCCGCCCCTTCGAACCCGAGCCGCTCCGCGTTGACCACCAGATCGTAGTTGGTAGGATCCTGACGTGTGCGATTGTAATAGGTCTTGGTGTATTGATCGCGCCGTCGATCCGTTTCCTCCAGCTCCTTCTCGGCCTTCGCCGCATCCACGCCCAGCTTCTCCACAGCCAGCCTCACCCGCCAGGGCTTCGACGCGACGAGGTACACATGCAACGCATCCGGACGCTCAGCCAGGATCGCCTGTGCCCCTCGGCCGACCAGGACCACGCGGCCTATTGTCGCCGCTTCGTGGATGATGCGCTCGCTGATCCGGACGATCGTCCGCTCGTCCCGCTCGGCGTCCGACACGGCGGATTCGGTGATGAACAGCTCGGGCGACCCGCCCGCCAGCGTGCGGGCGAGCCGCTCCAGGAGACCGGGCGCGCGTTCCTCCCGTTGGGCGACCTCGGCCGGCGGCAACCCGGCCCGGCGCGCCACCTCGTCTACGAACTCGTTGTCGATGACGGTCCAGCCGAGGCCCCGTGCCGCGGCCTCGGCGACCTGGGAGCCACCGGAGGCGTACTGGCGGGTGATCGTGATGAGCGGCGGCGCCATCAGTGCTGCTGCTGCAGGTTCCTCCGCAGGTCGCCGATGTTCAGGAGCGGTAGCCCGCCTTCGGTCGGGACGAAAATGATCAGGTTGCTGCCGTTGCGCATGTCGTGCAGCACTTCGATCCACTGCTTGGTCAAGGCTTCGGCCGTCAGCGTCTGATTGAGCAGCCGTTGCTGCTCGGCCTGGAGCCGGGCTACCTCCACCCGATGACGTTCGGTCTCGATCTGCTGCTCCTGCGCGATCTTGTTGTTGATCGCCTGCACCACCTGAGCCGGCGGCTGGAGGTCGCGCAGGAAAAAGGCCGTCACCTGCGCGATGCGGAACGGGCCGCCGCCCCCGCGCGGCTGGGTAATGAGGGCCGAGTCCACCAGGTCCTCCATGGCGGTCGCAATGCGGGTGCGTTGGGCGATGTCGTTGATGGAAAACTGCACCATGCCGTCGCGCACGCCCTTGCGGACGGCATTCCGTACGGCGCTCCGGATCTGATCCTCCCCGCCGAATTCCGTGAAGATGCGCGGCGCCTGCTGCGGGTCGATCTGCCAGCGCACGCTGGCGTCCACCGTCATGCCCATCTGCTCGCTCGAGAGAGCCGCGATCTCCTCCACCTGTTCACCACTGGGCGGGAACTGTTCCTCGCGGGTCGAATAGCGCTCCACCGATGACCAGGGCGGGACCAACCGGATCCCGGACATGAGCGGCCGCGGGCTCACCGTGCCGAACGCGTGCTGCACGCCTACTTCGCCGGGACCGATCACCACGATGATCGAAAACAGCACCAGGACAAGGCCGAGCGCCGTGAACGCGAACGACACCGCGCGGAGCACGGTCCCGGCCCGGGCTCCGCCGGCGCCGGCCGTCGCGGTGCGGGCGAAACGCAGCACGATGGCGCCGAACAGGAGCAGGGCGCCGAACACGAGCTTGGTCATGGTCGCTCCGATTAGGTGAAGAGATTCGGGCCCGGCCCGGGCCCCGGACCCGGTTTCCCATAGCCGGGGGACTTTGGCTCCGGCCGAACCCGGACGTAGCCCAACTCCTCGGAGCGGGAAATGCGGCGCTCCGCGACCAACCCTTCCAGCACCAGCTCGCAGGCCGCCACCATGTGGGCGGGATCCTTCTTCCCCGCGAGCCCAACCCGGTCCACGAGGTCGAGCAGCCCGGGCACCACGCTGAACCCCTTGAGCAACGTCTCGGAGCGCTCGTCGGTGGCGATCTTGAGCGCGCCGCCCTCATCGAACCAGTGCACGATGTCGTCGACGTTCGCGCCGCCCACGCGGGCTTCGAAGGTCGCGCCGGCCGCCCGTCTGACGAGATCTTTGGCGACCGTGTCGGCGCCCTGCAGCTCGCCTTCGTATTCCAGCTCCAGCTTGCCGGTCACCGCGGGCAGCGCGGCGTACACGTCGGACACCCGCGGCACCACGACTTTCTCCTTGGTGGCCAGGGCGCGCCGTTCAGCGTTGGAGACCACGTTTTCCAGCACGCTGATCGGCAACCGTTGCGACACGCCGCTCTTCTTGTCCACCCGCTTGTCGGTGCGCGCTTCGAACGCGATCCGCTCCACCAGCTCGGCGATGAAGTCCGGGATGCGATGCGGACGGCGGTGCCGTCCCGCGTCGACCCAGGCCTCCTGCGCCGTGATCGCCACGCCCAGCTCGACGGTGTGCGGGTAGTGGGTCTGGATTTCCGAGCCGATGCGGTCTTTCAACGGCGTGATGATCTTGCCGCGCGCCGTGTAGTCCTCGGGATTCGCCGTGAACACGAGCACCACGTCGAGATTGAGGCGCACGGGGTAACCCTTCAGCTGCACGTCGCCTTCCTGCATGATGTTGAACAACCCGACCTGAATCTTGCCGGCGAGGTCGGGCAGCTCGTTGATCGCGAAAATTCCCCGGTTCGCCCGCGGCAGCAGTCCGAAGTGCATCGTCAGCTCATCGGACAGCAGGTGCCCGCCGCGCGCGGCCTTGATGGGGTCCACGTCCCCGATGATGTCGGCGATGGTCACGTCGGGCGTGGCGAGCTTCTCCACGAAGCGCGCATCCCGTGGCAGCCAGGCGATCGGCGTGGCGTCCCCGTGCTCGGCGACCAGCTCGCGTCCGTACTTGGAAATCGGGGCGAAGGGATGATCGTTGACCTCGCTGCCGGCCAGGATCGGGATCTCTTCGTCCAGCAGATCGACCAGCGCGCGCACGATGCGGCTCTTGGCCTGGCCGCGCAGCCCGAGCAGGATGAAGCTGTGCCGGGACAGGATCGCATTGGTGAGCTGCGGGACGACGGTGTCCTCGTAGCCGATGATCCCGGGGAACAGCGGCGAGCCGTTCTCGAGCAGGCAGATCAAATTTTCCCGGAGCTCGTCATAGACGGTCCGGCGAACGCGTGACGGCGCGGCCCATTCGGTATCCTGGAGCTCGCGCAGCGTCGCTGGTTTGGCGGGGTGCATGGCCGGACGTTAACCCGCCGTCTCTCGGGGTGTAAAGAGCCGAGCCGCGGCGACGCCCCAGGCCTTGAGGTCTACAGCGGCACGTCGGTCGCCGCCGACCGTGAGCGCCTCGCCGTTCATCTCGACGAGATTCACGCGACGCGCCAACTCAAATCGAAACGCCGACGGCCAGATGCCGATCGAGCGCGTCAGGCCGCGGACGTCCAGCAGCTTGACGATGGCGCCTTCTCCGTCGTCCGCGGGTTTGGCACTCACCACCAGGACGTCGCGGTCAGGAACGAACAGCGCGGCATCGCGCGCGATGAGCGGGCCGGGCGCGGCGTTCACATAGGGCGGGCTCAGATACAGTGGATCGCAAGCCGCCCACCCGCGCCGCACCGGTTCGGCAGAGTCGCCGGGAGCGAGCAGCGACAACCGGTACCGCAGCGTCAACGCGCCATCCTGGCGCGCGGCGTAATTGGTGTGCCAATAGTTGTTCGCCGCGTACGAGAACAGCGTGCCGTCGGGTGCAATGGTGCGCCGCCAGGCGCCGCGGAACACATCGTTCAAGGTGAAGAGCGGCGCGTCCGGGGCGCTCCACACCACGCCATCCTGCCCTTCGTGCAGCCACACCCAGTGCGCGTGGCAATACCAGTCACGGCAACTGCCCGGCTGCTGATCCTGCTCCACCGTCATGCGCCCCAGCGGCACCTCGATCTCGACCGTCGGCTTGGTGAATGCCAGCGGGAACGCCACGTACACGGCTTCCTTCTCCATCGTGGGGAGTTTGGTCAACCGGTTCTCCACGTCGATCCAGGGCAGCTCGTCGTACAGCGTCACACTCGAGGTGAGGGCACCGCAACCGCGTAACGCGCGCGTCGCTTCGAGGCGGACGCCGATGCCGGGGAGCATGCGGCGGCGGGAGGAGACCCGCGTCGCGGCCGCGATGTCGAGCTCGGGTGCCGTCCGAAGTGCCTCGCGGTCTTCCGAGGTCCACAGGGCGGTGCGATCGCCTCCCCGGACATGAAGCAGTTGGTTCAGCCCCGACCAGGGTGCCGGGTTGACGCGCTCCTTCCCATCGGGGCCCGTCCAGGAAGCGATAGCACCGGTCGCAGGGTCGAGGCGGACCCGGAACCCGCCCGCGCTCGCCTCGAGCGCGTCCGGGACATCGACCGGCGGGGCGGCCGGACGGGGCGCCGTCCGGAAGGCGAGGTACCCCAGCGCGGGAATGTCGCGGAACAGCACCAGGGCGTCCCCGTTTTCCAGGTCGACCGAGGGGCACGTCTGCCCGTTGTACCTCAGCGCCGATCCGGCGCCCCCGGCCACTTGCAGCACGTCGGTACGGGCCCAGCCGCCGGCATTGAACACGAGTCGCCCCGGCCCGGCGTCGGTCCCGCGCCCGATGCGGAGCAGGGCATCCGCGAGCTGGTTCTGCGCCGCGGCTTCCGCGCCTTCCAGGTAGCGGCGTTTGTACGCCCATTGCTCGATGGTCTGGCGTGCGTCCGGTGCGCGCACGCTTTCGGCTGCCCCCCAGGTGTGCTCCCCGAACAGCAGCACGTCGCGCCACATCTGACGGCGCTCATCGGCGCGGGCAGCGATGCGGGTGGCGCGGGCCGCGTCAGCGGGCTCCGTCCGCTCGTCCCACAGCGCGGCGATCTCGGCGGCCCGGGCCGCGAGTTGCGCGGCGCGAAACCGCGCCAACTCACGGGCGGTCGACGCCGCGCCGTCCTCCCAATACGTCCCCGTGTCGCCGCGCCGTACGGGGATGCGCGGTCCGTAGCGACGCTCCATGGTCTGGAGGAAGTCTTCCGCGCGGCCAGGAACGATGCGCGGAAACGCGTAGCGGCGATTGAAGTCCTCCATGTTGGCGATCAGGGTTTCGTCCACGATGGCGTTGTCCCACTGGGCGCCATACAGCAGTGCGAGATCGTACGGCCAGTCGGGCGACTGGAACACCGGGTTCGAGAGCAGCCAGTCGGACAACCGCCGCCCCATTTCGTCCGGCCCGCGGTCGAAGCCGAATCGCAGCGCGTCCCCATAGTGATAGTTGCGCCAGTGCAGCACGCGGCTGCCGTCCGGACCCTCCCACCAGTAGAGCTGCGGATACGCCGTCCAGTCGCCGGTCAGGCGGTGGACATCCGCCTCGGTGCGCGGCAGCAGGGGAAGCGCCCGCTCTGGATTCGGGCCGCTGACGAGATAGCGCACGCCGCTGGCGGCCAGGGTCATCGGGAAGGTGAGGGGTTGTCCCGGGACATCGGTGATCTGGGCGGTCGTGTAGCCAATCCCGCGCTCTCGCGCGAGGGCCCCGGCGGGCCACACCATGCGGGCCGCGGTTTCGTGATCGAGCAGACCGACCAGGAGATTCGCGAACAGTGCATGGAACCCGATCTTGCCGTCCCGGATCGCGTGCATCAAGCGATCGCTGTCCGCCGGTGACCGGTTTTCGACATACGACACCACCTGCAGGGCGCACTCCGCCGTCCACCGGTACTCCGGATGCGCCGCGAGGCGGGCCAGGGCGGCGTCCAGATTGCGGCGATGCACTTCGAGACATCGCTCCTGCAGGTCGGTGTACCCGATGTCGGTGTGGTTGGTGGAGAGCCAGTACAGCGTCCAGCGGCGCGGCGGCGTGAGCCGGACGCGTCGCCGGCCCACCGATTTCTTGCCGACTTCGAGGTCGATCTGGATCTCGGTCGGCTCCGACAGCGGAACCCACACCTCGCCCTTCAGGGTCAGTCCATCCGCTACGGGCAGGAGTCCCGCGGTGCCGACCAACGCGCCGCGCCGGTCCGTCACCCGCGCACGCGCGGCCGGGGCGGCCAGCCCGGACACCGTGACCCGCACCAGATTGCGCCGTCCATCGGGTTGCTGGTAAAGCGCGCTGGGTTGCGCGAGGATCACCGGATCGGCTGCAACGCTGCTGCGGCCGGTTCGGAGCGGGGGAACGAGGGCGGCCGCCCCTGATACGAGGCGTCCAAGGAATGTCCGGCGATCACTCATGTGGCCTTGACTCCCGGCCCACCCAGACTAGCTTTTGCGCCCGTCCGAGGGGCCCGTCAACCGCTACCATCGTTTAAGGAGAAAGCATGAAGCGTCTCGTTTTCGCGCTGGCGTTGATCGCCGTCGTTGGCGCGTGCAAAAAGGCTGAGCAGCCGGCCGCTGGGGCAGCCGACAGCACCAAGATGATGATGTCGGATTCCGCCCACATGATGATGGACAGCACCAAGATGATGGACACGACCAAGCACTAAGGCATTTCGCGTCCATCGCTTCACGCAGTACGGAGCCCGGGCCTCGACCCGGGCTTTTCGTTTGCCCGAATCCACCGCACCGCCCGAACGAGCCCTTCACGGGACCCCACCGCTGGCGTCCAATGCAGCTCGGTCATGGCGCGCTCCGCGCTGTAGGGATTCTCCCCCGTCACGAACGCGAGCGCGGCCCGCGCCAGCCTGGGACCGGACCACAGGGCGATCGCGAATCGGGCCAAGCCGACCGGGAGATGCACGAAGCGCGCGCGGACGCCGACCGCGTCCGCGACCGTCGCCAGAAACTCCTGCATCGTGAGGCGCGGCGCGCCGTCGGTGGTCACGTTGAAGGCGCGGAAACCGGTGCCCGGCGTCTCCAGCGCGGCCACGATCGCCTGGGCCACGTTGCCGGCATACACGCAGGAGAGATGGTTTGTGCCCGGGCCGATGACCGGCACCACCCGGGTGCGGACGGCGCGAACCATCCGAGGCGTGAACAGGCGATCCCGCTCCCCGTAGATCACGTTAGGGCGAATCGCGACCGCCGTGATCGTTCCCGCCTCAGCCGCCTGACGCACCAGCGTCTCCGCTTCCCGTTTGCTGCGCGCATAGCCGTCGTGATCCCCGATGGGACGGAACGGATAATCTTCCGTGCGCCGCTCCAGACCGGGACCATAGTTGGCCGATCCGCCGTACACGGCCACGGAGGACACGTGCACGAGACGGGCGCCGGCACCCCGGGCGGCTTCGATCGCGCACCGCGTGCCGGCGATGTTGACGGCGTAGGCCGAAGCGCCGGCCTGCGGATCCACGATCGCCGCCGCGTGCACGATGCCGGTGACGCCACCGGCGACTCCGCGGGCCCAGGCCGCCGGGTCGGCGACATCGCCCGTGACCGGCTCCGCGCCCAACGCCAGGACCGTCGGGGCGGAAGGAGCTCGCACCAGCGCCCGTACTGGGACCTGCCGGGCGCACAGTGCCTCGATGACGTGACTCCCGACCAGGCCACTCCCACCGCTGACCAGAACCGTCACGCCGGATCCCAGCGCGGCAGGGCGAACGGCAGCGCGACGACGCGCGCCCCGACCCCGCCGGCACGGACGCGCGTGCCGGGCGCGGCTTCACGCCGCAACACACCGAGGCCGACCCAACGACCCGATGGGGAAGCCAGGGTCCCGCCGTCGGGCAGCCAGGCGAGGCTCGAGACCCGGCCCACCTCACGATCCTCGCCCAGCACCGCCAGCACGTCCTCGAGCCCCGGCTCGGCATCGAATTCGAGGCCGACCAGCTCGCGGTTGGTGTGACCGCGGAAGTGCAACCGGCTGACAGTCTCTTGTCCCGTGTAGCAGCCCTTCGTGTAGGACACGCCGCCAATCGCGTCCAACCGGACTTCCTGAGGCAGCGTGTGCTCATCGACTTCGCTCGCCACACCGGGCCACCCGGCGAGGATCCGGGCCAACTCCAGCGCGGGCGGCTCGGCCGCCAACGCGCCGGCAGCAACTAACCGCGACGCCAGTCGCCCCACCGCCGCCGGTGGGACGGTGAGCTGCAACACGAACGGCGCGCCTTCCGCGGCCCGCGCGATCTCGCACGGGGCATCGTCGATCATGGCGGCCATCACCCGACCGGGCGTGACCGGTGCCGGGAGGCGGGCGGCTTCCGCGATCGCCATCGCGTGCGCACCGGCGAGTCGCAGCACGGCGAGGTCCGCCGTGCGGTCGGCGGTTCGCGCTAGACGCGGCGGCACAGACCGAGTGAAAATGCCGAGCGCCTGCTCGCGCGCGGCGCCGGATGTGGTGAACCGGACGGTCGTATCCAGGCGCCCAGCCCACCCGTCCACCACGATCATGCCCTTCGGGGTCAACAACGCGCCGTACACGAACGCACCGTCCCCCGGTTTTTCAATGTCGTTCGTCAGCAATCCCTGCAGACAGCTGACCGCTCCGGCACCCGTGAGCTCGAGCACCGCCGCATCCGTCCGAGCCAGGAGGGCGCCGGCGCGCAACGCCTGCACCACGGGAGCCGCCCAAGGTCCGGGCGGGAGCCGTTGGATAGCGGTCACGGGGCCACCCGGGCTGGTGGCCGAGCCGCGGACACGTGGCGAGCAATCCATTCAGCGACGAGCGGCCAGCATTCCTCGTCCGCCCGGAGATTGAGCAACAACCCGGCGTGATTGAGTGTCGGGCCGACGACGGCAAAGGTCTTCTCTGTTCCTCCCACACGATCGAGCAGCGCGCGGCACGCGTCAGCGGGGGCAAAGACACGATCTCCGCTTCCCGCAACGCACAAGAGCGGCGTATGCCCCCGTTCCAAGGCGGCGAGATAGTCATAGCCGTCGGCGCCGACCCACCGACCTTTGAGGTTCCAATTCATCCATTCGGACAATACCAAGGCCGGCTCGTCTTCGGGACCGAAGCGGAGCGCCCGGGCGGGGAATCGCCCCACGACGCGGCAAACCCCCACGGTGACCGAGGCGAGACTGCGCCGCCACAGGCTCATCACCGGTCCTGGCGTGCCGAGCGTGACGATTTCCGTGGGTCCGGTGTCGGGGTCGCGTGCCAGCAGCGCCAGGCCGATGGCGCCACCGATCGAATGTCCCACCCAGATGCAGGAGGCCATGCCGGTTTCGCGTCGGATGGCGTCCAGGAACGCCGGTCCGTCACGCCGGATCACATCGTCAAAATGCCAGGCGAACGGGTGCGGCTCGCGTGCGCTGGCGCCATGATGACGCCAGTCGTTGAGCCACACATCGTGACCGCGCGCGTGAAGAAACCGCGCCAACCCACGACGCGCGGATCCACCCCGCAGCCAGACCGTGTGACTGGCGAACGCACCATGCGCGAGCAGCACGGGCGACCGTGGTCCTGTCGGAATGGGGTCGAGCCGGTGCAAGGCCAGGTCCACGCCGTCCGATGCCCGAACGGAATACGCGATCATCTGTAAAACCCCGCCGCGCGGTATGAGGCATCCAGCAGCTCGACCGGATGTTGCACGGCGACCGATGCACCCGAGGCCATCAATCCTCCACCGATCTGCATCACGCAGCCGGGGTTGCCGGTCGCGACCACATCCGGAGGAGACGCCAGCACGGCGGCGAGTTTGGGGGCGAGCACATCGCGGGACAGCGCGGGCTCGAGCAGCGTATACAGTCCCGCGCTGCCGCAGCATTGCGACGAATCGGCGGTGAGGGAGTGATCGAGGCCCGGGATGGCGCGCAGCACGGCCAACGGTGGATCGATGACGCGTTGCGCATGCGCCAGATGACACGGCGCATCATAGGCCACCCGCATCGCGTGTCCGAGCGATGCCCCGGTCACCGGGCCACGCTGCGCCAACAACTCGGTGACATCGCGCACCCGGGAGGCGAAACGAGCTGCGGCCGGATGCTCCAGCACGTGACCGTACGCCTTGAGCTGCGCGCCGCATCCGGCGCTGTTGACGACGATGGCCGCCTCCCCGTCACCGAACCCGTGCACGTTGGTTGCCGCCATCGACCGGGCGGCCTCCTGCAGGCCGGCGTGCGCGTGCAGCGCGCCGCAACATCCTTGCCCCGACACTTCGCGGACGTCGTACCCGTTCACGCGCAGCGTCCGAATCGTGGCGTCGTGAACATGTGCGAACAGCCCGTCCATGACGCAGCCGCGGAACAGCAGAACCGGGGAGTGGGGAGTGGGGAGTGGTTCCCGACGGGTCGCGACGGCGATCCGGTGTGAACCGTCAGGTCCCACTCCCCACTCCCCACTCCCCGTTGGTCTCGTGGCCGCCAGCATTCCCATCCCGAACCGCCACCGGCTCCAGCCGGCGAGTCGTCTGGGAATGCCGGTGGCGCGCAACGCCCGGGCGATCGCATAGATCACGGTCGACAGTTTCGGAGACGTCATCGCCGCCAAAGCGAGGCGCGCCATGCGGGGCACGCCCCGTCGCTGCGTGAGCCGTTCGCGCGCGGCTTCCAGTCCCAGGCCGTATCCGACTCCCGACGGGCAGACCGGCTCGCAGCCGCGGCAGCCGAGGCAGCGGTCCAGGTGCCGGCCCAGGGCGGCGTCGTCGTCGGCGATCTCGCCGCGCTCGAGGGCCCGCATCAGCGCGATGCGGCCGCGCGGGCCGTCGGCTTCGTCGCCGGTCGCGAGGAAGGTTGGACACGCCTGGAGGCAAAACCCGCAGTGCACGCACGGATCGAGGGCGGCGAAGCCGCCTCGCGTTGCGGCCGTCATTCTTGCGCGGCGACGGGCACGACGAGTGTGGAGGCGGGGTCGAAGGTGCGTCGCAGCTCTCGCACCAATGGGCCGATGCCTTCGCGGTACGCGCCGAAGTGCCCCACGGCGCTGCGCAGCGCCCACGAGCCGCGCTCGAGCGTGAGCGGTACTTCGCGCGCCGCCAGCGTGCGGCGCAGATGTCGCAAACGTTCGGCGGAGGCGTCGCCGCTCCACCGGATGACGCCGAGCCCCGGGCTCGCCGAGATCCATTCGTCTCCCAGCTGGTGGGCGAGCTCATCGAGCAGGTCGTCGGTTGAGTCGGGAAGGCCCCCCAGCCGCAGCGTGACCGGGCGGAGCGAGAGCGCTTCCCCGGCGCGTTGCCAGAAGGCGTGTGTTTCCTCCGCCGGCAGTGGAGCGAATCGCCCGTTCGCGACCGTCCGGATGGCAGCCTCCTCGGCCTCGACCTGAGCGGCGGAGCCGGCGCAGCGAAGTGCCAACACCCACCCGGCCCGGCGGGCGAGAGCGGGAGAGAGCAGCTCCAGCGCCGCGAGCTCCAGTCCCCGGTCGCGGACCTCGTCACCCACCCGGCTGAGATCTTCGCGCGAGCCTTCGAGCGTCAGCGTGACGTCGGCGCGCGGCAGGGCCCGCAACCGCAGATGGGCGCCCACCACCACGCCGAAGGCGCCGAAGCCTCCGGCCTGAAGCCGGGTGAGGTCGTATCCCGCGACATTCTTGACGACGCGGCCGCCGCTCGCAATGACGCGGCCGTCGCCCGTGACCACGGTGACGCCGAGGAGATGATCCCGCACCGCGCCGAGGCCGTGTCGCAACGGACCGGCGGTACCGCTCACGACGACGGAGCCGACCGATCGGCCCGCGAGTCCCGGGGGGTCCAACGCCACCCACACCCCGCGCTCGGCCAGCTGATGGCGCAGCCGGTCCCACCCCACGCCGGCCTGGGCGGTCGCGACGAGATCCGGCGGCTCAATGGCTTCCACCGCGTCGAGGCGCCGCGTTGTGAGCGCCAGATCGGCCGGGGCATCCGCCGGCTGCCAGCTCCCGGTGCCCTCCACCCGCACCTTCCATCCTTCCTCCGTGGCGGTGCGGAGCAGCAGGGCGACGGCCTCGGGACTCGGTGGTGCGATACGCGGGGGGACGCCGACGGCTCCCGGGTCGAGCACGGCCTCGGCCCCGAGCAGGGCGCGGACTTTTTCCAGCAGCCCGTTCACGCGGAGCGCCTCACCCACTCCCGGCAGGCGTGGACCGGCACGACCTTGCCCGGATTCACCATTTCTTGTGGGTCGAACACGCGGCGCACGGCCCGCATGGCGGTCAGCGTATCGCCGTCGAAGATCAGGGGCATGTAGCGGAGCTTGTCGAGCCCCACGCCGTGCTCTCCGGTGATCGTGCCGCCGGCGGCGATGCACACTTCCATGATGGCGGCGGAGGCCGTTTCCACCCGCGCCTTCAGGTCGGCGTCGGTGGCGTCGAAGGAGATGTTGGGATGCAGGTTGCCGTCGCCGGCGTGAAACACGTTGCTGACCACCAGGTGGTAGCGGTCGGCGATGGCGCTGATGGCCTCGAGCACGTCGGGGAGTGACGAGCGGGGGACCACCGCGTCCTGGACCACCAAATCGCGCGACAGGCGGCCCATGGCCCCAAACGCCTTCTTGCGGCCCTGCCACAACCGCTCGCGCTCCTTCAGGTCGGTCGCGGTCCGGACCGATCGCGCGCCGCGTTGGATCAGAAGGTCCTGGACCGTCTGCGCATCCGCCTCGACCGCCGCCCGGGCGGCGCCGTCCAGCTCCACCAGCAGCACGGCCGCCGCATCGCGCGGGTAGCCCGCCGCGTACACGGAGTCTTCCACGGCATTGATGCAGGAACGGTCCATCATCTCGAGTGCGGCCGCCACCACGCCGCTCGCGATGATACCGGAAACCGCTTCGCCCGCGGCCCGCAGACTGGTGAAGTCGGCGAGCAGGGTCCGCACCGCGTGCGGCGTGGGTGTGAGGCGCACGGTGATGCGGGTCGCGACGCCGAAGTTTCCCTCGGAGCCGACGAACAAGCCGACCAGGTCCGGACCCCAGGGCTCCCCACCCGGACTCCCCAGCTCGATCACGCGCCCGTCGGACAGGACGACCTCGAGCGCCAGCACGTGGTTGCTGGTCACGCCGTACTTCAGGCAGTGCGGCCCGCCGGCGTTTTCGGCGACGTTGCCGCCGATGGTACAGGCGGTCTGACTGGAGGGATCGGGCGCGTAGTGCAGCCCATGGGGCGCGGCGGCGGCGGACAACCGCACATTCACCACGCCCGGCTCGACGACGGCGCGTCGGTTGACGGGATCGACCACGAGGATGCGGTTGAGCCTGGTCAAGGCGACGAGCACGGCATCGGGCGCCGCCAGGGCGCCCCCCGACAAGCCGGTTCCCGCGCCACGCGGCACGAAGGGGATGCCGGATTCGGCCAGGAGCCGCACCACGGCAATCAGCTCTTCGCGGGTTCCGGGCAGCACGACGAGGGCGGGGAGGCGGCGGTGGGTCGGGAGGCCGTCGGTCGCGTAGGTCACCCGCTCGCTCGCGGCTCGACGCACGTGGCGGGATCCGACGATCGCCTCGAGGCCGGGGATCGGGAGCTCGCGGTGCATAGGGAAACGTAACAGGGGCCGGGAAGCGATCCCGACCCCTGTGTCACGTGCAGTCCGGCGCGTGGCTAGGCGGCGCGCCAGAATCCCTTCAAGGCGCGGCCGTCGGGCGACTCGCGCAGCTTCTCGAACGCGCGCTCGCGAATCTGCCGGATGCGCTCGCGGGTCACGCCCATCAGGGCCCCGATTTTCTCGAGCGTCATCGCCTCGCTGCCTTCTTCGAGGCCGTAATAGAGGTACAGGATCTTCCGTTCGCGGGACGTCAGGTATTTCTGGAAGATGCGGTCGATGAACTCGCGCATCAGGCGGCCATCGGTCCGATCTTCGATCTCGCCGCCTTCGATGCCGGCGAACCGCTCGCCCAGCGTGGCCGCGTCCTTGTCCGTGCGATCGACCGGGGCGTCCAGCGACAGCTCCGCGGCCGTCATCCGGCGGGCGGTGCGGACGTTCTCGACCGTGTCCTCCAACGCCATCGCGATTTCGTTGTCGGTCGGCTCCCGCCCGAGCTCCTGGGACAGATACGTCTCGGTGCGGCTCATCCGAATCAGCTGCGAGTTCTGGTTCAGAGGAATGCGGACACTGCGGGTCTGCTCGGCCAAGGCCTTGAGCACCGCCTGGCGCACCCACCACACGGCGTAGGAGATGAACTTCACGCCCTGGTCGGGATCGAACTTCTTGACGGCCTTGAGCAGGCCTTCGTTTCCGATGGCGACCAGCTCCGAGAGATCCAGGCCATGCCCCTGGTACTTCTTCACGTAGGAGATCACGAACCGCAGATTCGCCGTCACCAGTCGCTCCGCCGCCTTCTCGTCGCCGCGTTGCACGCGCCGAGCGAGCCGCCGTTCTTCGGCGGGATCCTTGATCAAGGGGAGTTTTTGAATGTCCTGGAGATACTGGTCGAAAGCGCCGGAGGGGGTGGTCTTGAAGAACGACTTCTTTGCAGTCGACGCACGAGCCATGCGCTGGACTCCCAAGCAGGCGGACGCGTTTTATCCGGGGACGGCACTACAAATCACCGAAACGACTTCAAAGCGCCGTCAATATAGGATACCTATGTACGCAGGTGCAAACCCCCCTAGTTTTCCACATCACAAATTCTTACGCGCATGCACAACTGCGATGTTTGTCCACTATCAACACCTCTGTGGAAACAGCGCATGCTGAAAACCATGTTGGCAATCTGTTGAAAGTTTGCCGGCGTCTCATAAGTCATTCCCTGGCAACTGATTGTCATGGCGATGCAGGGTGCGTGAGGACGTCTCGCATCAGCGACTCTGCAACGGCCACGGTCCATCCACGTTTTGCATCCACTCCCATTGTGCCGATCCGAATCGGCAACGCCAAACGCAACTCGCCGGAGCGGGATTTCTTGTCGTGCCGCATCGCCTCCAGTAACGCATCGACGGCCGCGGCATCGGGAAGCTGCAACGGGAGCGAGTAGCGCGCGAGCAGACGGGCGATGCGTGCCGCCGTTCCGGCCTCGGCGACCCCGGCGCGTTCGGCCAGTTGCGATTCCAGCGCCATCCCGATCGCCACCGCTTCCCCGTGCAACACGCCGTATCCACTCGTCGCTTCGATCGCGTGGCCGATGGTGTGCCCGAAGTTGAGGATCGCCCGTCGCCCCACTTCGCGTTCATCGGCGGCGACCACTTCCGCCTTGATCTGGACTGATCGCTTCACCATTTGCTCCAGCGCCCCGGCCTCGCGGGCCATCAGGGGTTGCTGGTCACGCTCCAGGCCGGCGAAGTACTCCGCGTCCGCGATAACGCCATGCTTGACCGCCTCCGCCATCCCGGCCGCAAGCTGTGGCGCCGGAAGGGTGGCGAGTGCATCGAGGTCGGCCACCACGAGGCGCGGCTGATGAAACGCGCCGAGCAGGTTTTTCCCGCTCGGCACATCGACGCCCGTTTTCCCCCCGATCGAGGAATCGATCATCGCCAGGAGCGACGTGGGAACCTGCACGTAGGGGATGCCCCGCAGGTACGTGGCGGCCACGAAGCCCGCCACATCGCCTACCACCCCACCCCCCAACGCAATCACCGCCCCGTCGCGACCCAGGTGAGCGTCCAGCAGCCCGTCGGACAACGCCGCCCAGGTCTCTCGCGTCTTGTTCCATTCCCCGGCCGGAAACGTGAACAACTCGGCGGCCATGCCCGCGGCCCGGAGGCCGGTGATCACGGGCTCGGCATACTTCGGGCCCACGTGGGAGTCGGTGATCACGGCGTATAACGGGGCGGGGCAGTGCTGTTTGAGCAGCGACGGCAGCTGCGCCAGGAGACCGCGACCGATCAGGATGTCGTAGGATGCGTCTCCGCTCAATCCCGCGCCGCGCCGCTCGGGCAGCGGGACGCGCACGGTTACCACGTCACGTCGCCGCGACCTACGTGGGCGTTTGCCGAGCGCGCCAGGACAAACAGCAGATCCGACAGGCGGTTGAGATACTTGAGAATGGACGGCGAAACGGACGCTTCGTGCGCCAGGGCCACGACACTCCGCTCGGCGCGGCGGCAGACCGTCCGCGCCAGATGGAGGGCCGCGCCTTTGGGCGCTCCGCCGGGCAAGATGAAATTCTTGAGGCTCGGCAACGGAGCCTCGAGCCGGTCGATTGCGCGCTCCAACTCGGTCACGTCGGCGTCGCCGATGGGCGGTCCGGCCAGCGCGCGGGCCAGCCGCTCCGGGTCGGGCGTCGCCAGCTCGGCGCCGATCGTCAACAGGTCCCGTTGAATCCGTTCGAACAGCTGGGCTTCGAACTCTGCCGGAGCCGCCGCCGCCGCGGCCCCGATGGTCGCGTTCGTTTCATCGACATCCCCATAGGCGGCGACGCGCCGATGGTTCTTGGGCACCCGTTCGCCGCCATACAGGCCCGTCTCTCCACCGTCTCCGGTCTTGGTGTAGATCCTCACCTGACCTCCCCCCCCGGCGCCGTCGGGTCCCACATCCCCACTCCCCACTCCCCCACAGTTTCATTACGTTCGCCCCATGCAGGACCTCAAAGATATCACCATCATCGGCGCGGGCCCGACGGGGTTGTTCGGCGCGTTCTACGCCGGCATGCGGGGCGCCTCGTGCCGGCTGATCGACAACCTCGACCAGATGGGCGGGCAGCTCACCGCCCTGTACCCGGAGAAATACATCTTCGACGTCGCCGGATTCCCCAAGATTCTCTCCAAGGATCTGGTGAAAGGCATGGCGGACCAGGCGCTGCAGTTCAAGGCCCCGGTCCACCTGGGCGAAAAGGTCACCGCGCTGCGGACGGAGGCGCACAATGGCGCGCCGAGCTTCGTGGTGGTCACCGAGCGCGAGCAATACCCGTCGCGGACCGTGCTGATCGCCGGCGGTATCGGGGCGTTCACGCCGCGCAAGCTGCCACTCAAGGACGCCGATCGCTGGCTGGGCCACGGGCTGTTTGATCGCGTCCTCGACCCGCAGGTGTTCCGCGGCCAGCGCATTCTACTGGTGGGCGGAGGGGATTCGGCGTTCGACTGGGCGGTGAACCTGCAGGGGATCGCCGCGTCGATTCTCATGATCCATCGTCGCGACGGGTTCCGCGCCCATCACGCCACCGTGCAGCAGGTGCATCAGCTCTGCGCCGAGGGGAAAATGGACCTGCGGACCTTCTGGGAGCTGCGGGCGATCGAGGGAGATGCGGCGATCCGCTCGGTGACCATCGTCAACAACAAGACGAAAGAAGAAGCCACCTTGCCGATGGACTGTGTGATCCCTCAGCTCGGCTTCGTCTCATCACTGGGCGCGATCGGCGAATGGGGGTTGGACATCGAGAAGGGGGAGATCAAGGTCACGCAGATGATGGAGACCAACCGGCCCGGCATCTTCGCGGCGGGCGACATCACCACCTATCCCGGCAAGCTCAAGCTGATCGCGACCGGCGTCGCCGAGGCCTGCATCGCTGTGAACCACGCGGTCCACTTCATCAATCCGGCGGCGAAGGTCGAGCCCGGCCACTCGAGCAACATGGCGCTGTTTGGACAGAAGGACGACTAGCGACGTCCCTTACCTGGCTCCTATTTCGACGACCACCGAATCAATCTCCGCCAACATCGCTCTTCCCCCGACCGCCTGCCCGTTGGCTTCGATGCTGAAAAACACCGGGCGTCCGTCGGGCCGCTCGATGATGCCCGAAAGCGTATGGACGCGATCGATACTGCCGGTCTTGGCGACGACCCGGCCCTCGAGCGGGGTGCCCACAAAGCGCCGCAGCAGCGACCCGGGTTGGCCGGAGCGGGGCAGTCCGGCAAGAAACAGGGCGCGCCGGGGGTGGCGGTACATGTAGCCGAGCAGCTTTGTGAATGCACTGGGGGCGACGAGGTTCCCGGCCGCGAGCCCCGAGCCGTCTTCCAGCGAAAACGCCGTCGAATCGATGCCCATCGAGTCGATCAGGAAGCGGCGTTCGACCTCGAGCCCGGCCTCCCACGATCCCTGGCCCTGACCCTCCCGCCCCAACGTCTTGAGCAGCATTTCGGCGAACCAGTTCTGGCTGCTGTTGAGAATCGGAAACACGATGTCGGCCAGGGGACGTCCCACGTACTCCACCAGCGGCGTACCGGAGGAGCGGGCCGCGCGGGTGACAAGTGAGTCGGTGGTGCCGCTCGCCCCGCCTTCGACGGCGACTCCGAGGCGCTGCAGCGAGTAGGCCAGGGCGCGAGCGGCGTAGTAGTTGGGGTCCGGGAGGGCGAAGCTCTCGATCCACGGATCGCGACCCCGCGCTGCCGTGCCTTCCGCCCAGATGGCCATGGTCCCGGGCGCGCGGAAGAAGTTGTCGCCGATCGTCGACCCGCCACCGGTGGGGCCGGTCCGGGCGCGATTCTCGAACGAGAACATCCCGAGGTCCGGCGCCCAGGTGATCGTGGGCGGACGGCCGACGGTGTCGGCGGGCGAAATGCGGAAGTCGACGCTGTTGTCGTGAAACCCGAGCCCGGAGACGGGAGCGGCGTACCACCAGTTGATGTCGAACACGTCCCAGCCGGGATGCACCAGGGTGGGTTCGAAGTACGAGCCGTCTCCCACGACCCGGCCCATGATCCGCCGCACGCCGTGGGCAAACAGGGAATCGGCGATCGCATCGGTGACGGTGAACGTCGAGTCGCACACGCCGGCGGCGAGGGTGTCGAGTCCGAAACACCGTTCCGACCACGTCGGGTCTCCGCGTCCATACAACACCAAGTCGCCGTCCACGACGCCGTCGCGCAGCAGTCCGTTGACGTACAGGCTGGTGCGGGGATGGTACTCGGGGCCCAACAGCGCCGTCGCCACGGCGGCGACGACCAGTTTCGTATTGCTGGCCGGCACGAACATCCGGTCCGCGTTGCGCTGGTACAGCGGCCGCCCGCGGTCATCCACCACGGATACGCCCCAACTCACCCGATTGAACGGTGGCCGGTCGAGCAGTGCGTCTAGACGCTGGGCGAGCGTCCCGTGCCGGGTCGAGACGGGCGTCAGCACCGGCGCCGGGATGGGAGCGGACTGCGCCGCGGCGAGGGCCGCGGTCAGAACGCTAGTCGTAAGCGATGCGAGGATCGGCTTTCGCATACAGGAGGTCCGCGACGAGGTTGACCAGCACAAATACCATCGACATGAACAGAATACCGCCTTCGATCGCCGGCAGATCGCGCTTCTCGATCGCCGTCAGCACGTAACGCCCCAGACCGGGCCAGGCAAAGATCGACTCCGTCAGCAGGCTCCCGGTGAGATAACTCCCGGTGTCGAGCGCCAACACCGTGATCACGGGCACCAGGGCGTTACGCAGCGCGTGCTTGAGCCACACGGCCCGGTCCGGCAGACCTTTGGCCCGGGCGGTCCGGATGTAGTCGCTGGCCAGCGCCTCGCGCATCGCCCCGCGGGTCATGCGAGCCAACACCGCCACCGACCGCATGCCGAGCGTGGCCGCCGGCAGGATCAGGGCGGCGAGCGTGCCCGACCCCGACGGGGGCAGCCAGCGCAGGGTGACCGCAAATAGCAGGATCAGCAACAGCCCGACCCAATACACGGGGAATGACACCGCGACGTAGGACAACAGCATGGCCACGCGATCCGCCACCCCGCCGGCGCGCACGGCGGCCAGCACACCCAACGCGATCCCGGTGAGCGCCGCGAAGCTCATCGCCGCCAGTGCCAGCTGCGCGGTCTTGGGAAACCGCTCCAGCAGGTCCTGGGCGATGGGCCGTCGCGTGATGTAGGAGCGTCCCAGATCCCCGCGCAGGACGCCGCTCACGTAGCGTCCGAAACGCAGCGGCATCGGATCGTCGAGATGCAGCTCGGCGCGCAAATGGGCGATCGTCGCCGAGTCGGCGCGTTCGCCCACCATTTCCTGCACCGGGTCGCCCGGAGCCACTTCCAGGAGCAGGAACGCCGCCGCCAGGACGCCCGCGAGCGTGGGAATCAGCAGCAGGAGGCGGCGTCCCACGAACCCCGTCATCGCGCGCGGTGGGCCTCGGTCCAGCGCTGTCCGTTGAAGATTACCGGCAGCTCCCAGCCACTGACTGTGGGGGAGACCGCCCAGAGGTCTACCGGGAACCACAGGTACAGCCACGGGGCGGCCTGGTACACCCGCTCGTCGATGCGCCGATACAGGTCGGTGCGCGCCGCGTCGTTTTGCGTGCGTCGGGCGGCGAGCAGCAGCGAGTCGGTCACCGGGTCGGCATAGAACGCGTAGTTGCCGCCGCGGCCGGCGCTCGCGCTGTGAAACAATGGATAGAGGAAGTTGTCGCCGTCGGGGTAGTCCGCCCACCAATCGAGCACCGCCATATCGGCGTTCCCGGCCCGGGCGGCCTCCCGCTGGCTCGACGCGTCCCGTTCCACGATCTCGACTCGAATTCCCACCTGAGCCAAATCGGCCTGGATTGCCTGGGCGACTCGGCCCAGGGTCACGTTGTCCGCGGTCCGCCAGAGCTGGAGCGAGAAACCGGTGGCAAAGCCCGCGGCTTCGAGCAAGCGCCGGGCCTCAGCCGGATCGTAGGTGTACGCGGCCCGCGTCGTATCGCCGCCTGGGAGGCTCGGGGGAATGGCACCACGAGCGAGGATGCCGCGACCGCTCCAGACGGTCGCCAGGATCTGCGGCACATTCACCGCATGATTGATCGCCTGGCGCACTCGGGCGTCGCGCAGCGGGCCGCGGCGACTGTTGAGGGCGACGTAGGTGACCCGCAGTGCCGGCTTCTCCTGCAGCCAGGCAGGGTGCCGCTGGCGCCACTGCGCGGTTTCACCGAACGGGACCTCCACGACGCTGAGGCGGCCCGCTTCGAATTCGGCGGCGCGGACCAGTTGGTCCGGGATGATGCGAACCGTGAGCGATTCGCTCTGGGGGGCACTTCCCCAGTAATCGGGATTGCGGGCGAAGCGCAGCGCGTCATCATGCGCCCAGCTGACGAACCGCCAGGGCCCGGTCCCATTGGGGGTGACGCCCAGGTCACCCGCGTTGGCCGGCCCGATGGACGCGACCGGCATCGCCAGAAACTTGGGAAACACCGCGAGCGGCTCGGCGAGGGTCAGGGCGACGCCGGAATCGCCGAGCACCGCGATGCCGCGAACGTCGGAGGCCTGACCGGCCGCGTATTCCCGCGCGCCATCCAGCGGCAACAAGGGCCACGCCCGACCCCCAGTGCTCTTGGGGTCGAGCACCCGTAGAAAACTGGCCCGGACCGCTGCCGCGGTCAGGGGTGAGGCATCGTGGAACTTCACGCCCGGGCGCAGATGGAACACGTAGCGCAGCCCGCTGGCATCGACGCTCCAACGATCGGCGAGTCCGGGTTGCAGCGCGCCGTCCGGGCTGAATCGGGTCAGACCGTCGTAGAGGTACGTGACCATCTCGCCGGTCGGCACGTCGGTAGACAACGCGGGATCGATTGAGCGCGGATCGTAGCTCTCGTAGTAGGCGAGCGGCGCCGTGGTGGAATCGGGGTGCGCGCACGCGAGGGCGAGGAGCGGAGAAACGGCCAGCCAAAACAGCCGGGAACCAGGCATCAAACTCGGTGTCGAAAAGGTTGACAGTCGGGGTGGTGGCCGGCCAACATACGGGGCTCTTCATACACCGTCAATTGCGTATCGCGTACTGCTTTGTCATCGCGGGCCTCGCCCTGGCCGCGGGTCGCCCTCTCGCCGCTCAGCAGGCGCCCGGCGATCGGGTGGTCCGCGAGTTGAAGTTCGAGGGTAACCACGCGATCGACGACTTTACGCTCAGGACCGTAATCGCCACCTCGCGCTCGAGTTTCTTCGCGACCGCGTGGCTCGTGCGGTGGATCGGGCTGGGCGAAAAGCGCTACTTCGACGAGCTCGAATTCCGCCGCGACGTGGTCCGGTTGATCCTGTACTACCGGCAAAGCGGGTACATGCGGGTCGTGGTGGACACCGTCGGTACGCCGCACCGCGCGCGACGCCTTCGTCACGTTCCGGATCTACGAAGGCGAGCCCGTGCGCGTGAAGTCGCTCACAATCGACGGGCTCACGGGGATCGTCGACGAACGCCGGATGCGCCGCGCCATGCCGCTCCAGGTGGGCGATCCCTTCAACCGGTTCCTGTTTCAGGCTTCGGCCGACACGATCGCCGCCTGGCTGCGCAACCGCGCGCATCCCTATGTGCTGGTGCTGCGCAACTTCGATTCCGATGCCGGGGCGCTCACGGCCGATCTGCGTTTCGAAGTCGTGCCCGGTCCCCTGGTGCGGATCGGTGAGGTTCAAGTGCGCGGCGTGGAGCGCGTGGATACCAACACGGTGCTCCGCACGATCTCGGTGCATCCCGGAGATCTGTATCGCGAGGACCTGTTATACCAGAGCCAGCGCGACCTTTACAGTACCGGGGTGTTCCGCTCGGCCGTGGTCTCCCTCGGCGACAGCGTCCCGCCGACGGGCGGCGATTCTACGGCCCGGGTCGTAGTGCGCGTCACCGAAGGTCCGCGGCATCGCATCCGGTTCGGCGGCGGCTACGGCACGTTGGATTGCTTCCGCGCCCAGGGGGGATGGTCGGCATTTGGTCTCCTCGGGGACGCCCGGGCGTTGGACATCAGTGCCCGCGTCTCGAAGATCGGCGTCGGATGGCCGTTCGATGCCGGGTTCAAGGATAATGTGTGCTCCCCACTGTTTGGTGACGACCAGTCGGACACGCTGAACTACAACGTGGGACTGACGCTGTTTCAGCAGGGTTTTTTCTCGCCCCGGCACACCGCCAGTCTCGGCGTGTTCGCCGAGCGACGCTCGGAATTCAGTGCCTACACGCGAACCCAAATCGGCTCGAACATCGGGGTGATCTTCAACGCTCGGCGCCGTGTGCCGGTGGGCGTGGCCTACGGCATCTCGGTCGGTCGTACCGCGGCGGACCCGGCGGTGTTCTGCAGCGTGTTCAGTGTGTGCGATCTCGCGACGCAGGCGACGCTGGAGACGCAGCGCCGGTTTGCGTCGCTGACGGTTACCGCCAGCGAGCGCACCGAGGACTTCGCGCTCGATCCGACCTCGGGCGGGCACGTCGGGATCACGCTGATGCATTCCTCCCGCATCCTGGGCTCCGATCGGCTGTACGAATTCAACCGGGGCGAACTGGAAATTGCCCGGTATATGCCGTTCGGGCGTCGTGGCGTGTTGGCCTGGCGCATTCACGCGGGCGCCCTGTTACCGGCGCGGCTGCAGTTGCAGGGGCAAAGCGTGAAGTTCGTGCCCCCCGAGCAGCGTTTCTACGCTGGCGGGCCGAACTCTGTGCGCGGATACGGGACCAACGAGCTAGGGCCACGAGTCTACGTCATCACCGACAGCAGCTACGACACCACATTTGCGGCGCGCACCGGGGATACGATCTATACGAGAGGGTTCCGGACCGTCGCCACCGGCGGAAATTCGATCCTGCTTGCCAATGTGGAACTGCGGATTCCCGCTCCGGTCCTCCCGGAGCGTCTGCGACTCGGTGTATTCGTCGATGTCGGCCAGGTGTACGAGCGGCAGACGGAACTGTACTCGTTGAAGAATATTCGCGTGACCCCTGGCGTCGGCTTGCGGGTGGCCACTCCGCTCGGTCCCGTCCGGATGGATGTTGCGTACAACGGATATGACGAGGAACCTGGGCCACTGCGGTTCCAGACAGATACCACCTTGGTGGATTTCCGACCTAGCTACCAGCGGCACCGCCCGTCTTCCCTCTTGAAGCGGCTCGTGCTCCAGTTCGCGATCGGCCAGGCATTCTAGTGCGGCGCTCCCTGGGTGCGGCCTTGTGGGCCCTGGTGGGCGTGTTGGCCTGCTTTCTGGGCGCCCTGTCCGCCCTGGCGGGGACGGCCACCGGGCGGCGGCTCGTCGCGCGGGTCGCGCGGGTGGTGCTGGAAGGCGCGGTAGCCGGTCGCGTAGAAATCGGAGGAGCTTCGGGCACGTTGCTGACCGGCATCGCGCTCACGGAAGTGAAACTGTACGACTTGGACACCACCCTGGTCGCGTGGCTGCCGCACGTCGAGCTCGACTACAACCTGCTCGATTTCGCCGCCGGCCGTTTCGTGTTCCAGGGCGTGCGGCTGGATCGGCCGTACATCAATCTGGTACAGCACAAAAATGGCCGGCTGAATTTCGAGGAGCTGCTGCGCCTGGGCGAGCCGCCCCCGCCAAGCCGCGGCCCCACTCTGGCGCCGAGCCGCGGGCTCAAACCCCTGGTGGCGCTGCGCGCCGTGCGCATCGACGACGGCGAGTTGATCCTCCGGCTGCAGGCCAAACCCAGCCCTGCTGACTCCCTGTACGAGATTGACGCCTTCGGCGAAGACGGCCGGCGGCGGGTGCGGCGGTTCACCCATCTGTGGGGGCGCCTCGATCAGTTCCGTGTCTCGGCGCCCGGGCAGAGTGGGTTGCGGATAGACATCGCGGCGCTGGCCACGAAAGTGTCCGACCCTCCCGTCGATCTGCGGGACGCGCGCGGGCGGGTCACCGTGGACGGAGACTCACTCGACGCCGATCTCTCCCTGGTGCGGCTGCCGGCCTCCCAGTTTTCTCTGCGTGGCGGACTCGCCTGGCCGCACGACACCATCCTGTACAATCTCGCCATCGGCGCCGACTCGGTGACGCTGCGCGACGCGCGGTTCATCGATGCCAAGTTTCCCGACGGGGCCGTGCTGCGAGGGTCGTTGACGGTGCGATCGCACGGGGGCCGCGTGCTCGAGGTCGGGCTCGATCCTATGGCCCTGACCTATCACGGTGGGCGCGCCGACGGGAAAGCGACGACCATGATCGCCGCCGACTCCGGGCTGGTAGCAGTCCGGGATGTCGACCTGGTGTCCCAGGACTTCGACCTCAACCTGCCGCGTCTGTTCCTCGACACGCTTCCCTTCTACGGTCACTTGACGGGCCGCACCCGCGCCGATGGCTCGCTGGGAGCGCTGGCGCTCGACGCCGATTGGGTGTTTCGCGACTCCCTGGTCCTGGGGCAGCCGGAGAACCTGGTTCGCGGACGGGGGCAGCTGAACCTGGTTGCCCCGGCCGGTATCACGTTCACGACCTTCACCGTGGACACCGCGTCCCTGGACTTCGGGACCATCGCGCGGTTGGTGCCGACGGGCAACCTGCATGGGAAGCTCGAAGCCGTCGGCACCCTCTCCGGCGCGCTCTCCGACATCCGATTCATCGGCAGCCTGCGACAGCGGGATGGTACCCGTCCGGCCAGCGTCGTGCGCGGCACCTTCGCGGTGGATTCCCGTCGCGATACGTTGGCGCTCGATATCGATGCGCGGGTGGACTCGCTGTCGCTCGATGGCTTGACCCCGAACCCTTCGGGTTCGGTGCTGACGGGAACGATCACCGGGACGGCGCGACTGCTGGGGACGTTCGACTCGCTGTCGACGCATCTCGAGCTGGCCCGCCTGGGCGGCGGGGGCTTGGTCCGCCTGGACGGGACGCTGGTCCTTCTACCGGACCTGGTTGGGGCTCGCTCGCTCGTGTTCGAGGGCAACCAACTGTCTCTCGACCGCTGGATTTCCGGCGCCGCTCCCTCCTCGCTGAATCTCTCGGGGACCGGCTCGTTCCTGATCGACTCGGCCGGGACCTCACCCATGGGCCAGGTCCGGGTCCAGCTCACGTCGTCACGGCTGGCCGGCATCGAGCTGGACAGCGGCGCGGTCCGCGCCCGGTTCGAGCGAGGCCGGGTGCTGCTCGACACCCTGTGGCTGCGTCAGCCAGGTCTCATTGCCGAAGGAGCCGGTGACTTGGGTTGGCGCCGACCGGTGGACGGACAGACGCTCATTTCCTTCGACGCGGACAGTCTGAGCCGGCTCGACTCCCTGGTGGCGTGGCTGGAAGGAAACCAGAGCGACACGCTCCGCACGGCGATCGATAATGGGGCCGCGCAGGTGCACCTCCGGATCGCCGGTGCCCTCGACTCGCTGGCGATCGGTGGTCTGGGGGAGGTGCAGCACCTGGCCATCGGGGACTGGCGCGTGCCGGCGGCCCTGCTGCGCGGGCAGTTCGAGCCGGGCCCCGTCCCCCTCGTGTGGCTCGACGCGTCGGCCGATTCGATTGCGCTCGGATCGCTCGGCTTCGGAGCGGCCGCAGGGGCCGTCAAGGGACGCCTCGACTCGTTGACCTGGCGGGCGCGGTCGCGCATCGGCGACCTGGGGGGCTTCGCCGCCTTCGGCCGGTTCGCGCGCGACTCCGCCGGCGCGCGTGCCATCGCGGTCGATTCCCTTGGCGTCGCCATCCCCGGCGGCGTGTGGGCGCTCCAGGCGCCCAGCGACCTGACGTTCGGGGACAGCGCCATCATGGTCCGCCGCCTCGCACTGCAGCGCGTCAACGGACCGGGGCGCATCGAGCTGGACGGCACCATCCCGACCCTGGGCTCGGGGAACGCCCGGCTACACGTCGAGGGCCTCCCGCTGGCCGGCGTGTACGCCGTGTTGCAGCGCGACACGACGGGGGCGGGCGGAACCGTTTTCGCCGACCTGTCCCTGTCGGGCACGCGGCGCGATCCCGCCTACCAGGGACGCTTCGGCGTCGTGCCGGGCGATACCACGAGTGGGGCCGCGCTCGACGGCCGCGTCGCGTACGCCGCGCGGCGGCTCGACGGGGACGCACGGCTCCGCGTGGCCGGCCGCCAGGTGCTGGCCCTGACGGCGCACCTGCCGCTCGACCTCGCGCTGGTGCCGGTGGCACACCGGCAGGTGGCCGACACCATCGCCATCGGCGCTCGGGCGAACGACGTGGACTTGGCGACGCTGGAGACGTTCACGTCGGTCCTGCGCGACGTCCGCGGACACCTCACGACGGACCTCGGCATTCGCGGGACGTGGAATTCGCCGCAGCTCCGGGGTCGGCTCCAGATCGATTCGGGAGCCGTGAGTATCCCGGCCCTCGGCGTGCACTGGCAGGACATCGTCGGCCGGCTGCGGTTGGATGGCGACGCGATTCACGTCGATTCACTGTTCGTCGGCAGCGAGCGAGGCAAGGCCGATGTATCGGGCACGGTCCGGTTCGAGCGCCTCACGCATCCGCTGCTCGATCTGAACATCACCGCACGCGACTTTCACGCGCTGGAACAGCGCGGCTATCTGAGCGTGACCGGCACCGCGCAGTTGTCGCTGCGGGGCCCGGTTTTCGGCGCCACGCTGACCGGAACCGGCACCGTGACCAACAGCGTGCTGTATTTCGCCGATCTGGTGGAAAAGCGGATCATCGATCTCGATGCGCCGGACCCGTCGCTCGCCGCGCTGATCGACACCTCGCTCGCGGCGGTGATCGAGCGCCAGGGACTGGGCCCCGCATTCCACAACCTGTTCCTCGACAGCCTGTCCATCCAGGGACTGCAGCTCTCGATGGGCAGCAGTGTCTGGATGCGCTCCAATGAAGCCAACATCCAGTTGGCCGGTCGCGTGACCGTGAACAAGGTGAACCGCAACTACCTGCTGACCGGAACGCTGCTGGCGCCACGCGGGACTTACCGGCTCAAGGTCGGTCCGGTGACGCGCGAATTCGTGGTCACCTCCGGGACGGTGCGCTATTTCGGCACAGCGGATCTGAACGCCGGACTCGACATCGAAGCCGAGCACACTGTCCATCCGGTGCCGACGCCCTCGGCCGCCACGCCGGCCGGGGATATCACCGTGATCGCGCATATCGGTGGCACGCTGTACGTGCCGAAGCTGACGCTCAGCGCCAAAGATCGGGACATGCCGCAAACGGACATCATTTCCTACTTGATGTTCGGGCAGCCGAGCGCCGACATCACCGCCGGCGCGGTGGGTGTGGGCTCGAATCGATCGGCACTGCTCGCGAGCACGGTGTCGGGCATTATCAGCGGCGCCATTTCGGGTGAGCTGGAGCGAACCGCCGTGTCGGACTTGGGGATCCCGCTCGACTACGTCGAGATCCGGGCGGGGGATCCGGGCAATCCGCTCCAGGGGGCCAGCCTCGCCGCCGGCTGGCAGATCGGCGCAAAGACCTTCCTGATCGTGCGCGCGAGCCTGTGTCCCGGCGCGGTGGCCAACGCGCTCGGCGCGAGCCTGCAATTCCGCCTCAGCCCCGAATGGCGCACCGAGGCCAGCATGGAGCCCGTGGCCGGGTGCACGCTTGGTACGACCAGCCACCTGCGCCAGGTGGGTGGCGATCTGTTCTGGGAGCGGCGCTACTGAGATGACCCGCGTCCTGTTGATCACCAATCCGGTGGCTGCACGGCACGACGCGCGCGCGCTCACGGCGGTGCGCGACACGTTGCGACAGGGCGGTTGGACCGTGGAAGTCGCGGCCACCGTGGCACCCCACGACGCGCGGCGTCTGGCCGAGCAGGGTCGGTCCGATGGATTCGAGGCGGTGCTGTCCTATGGTGGCGATGGGACCGCCATGCAGGTGGCGGCCGCCCTCGCGGGCACGGGCATTCCTCTGGGACTGCTCCCCGGCGGAACAGGCAATGTCCTGGCCCGGAACCTCGGCTTGCCCGGCCGTCCGGTGGCGGCGGCGCGGACCATCTTGCAACGACGGCCGTTGGCGATCGACCTCGGCGTCGTCACGCGGGACGATGGCCCGCACTATTTCGCGGTTTGCTGCGGGGCCGGATTCGACGCTGCGTTGATGCTCGGCACCGACACCACCAGCAAACGCCGCTGGCGGCGGGCAGCGTACGTGCGGTCGGGGTTTGCCGCCCTGCGCCACGTCAAGAGCGCGCCGCACCGCTTCGTGATCGACGGCGTGGAAACGCGCATGCCGGCCGCGATGGCCCTGGTCTGCAACTGCGCCGATCTCATGCCACCGTGGTTGCGCATGCATCCTGATATTCGCCCCGACGACGGCGTCCTCGACCTGGTCGTGTTGCGGGCCGATGGCCTGTGGCAGAGCGTCACGGCGATCACGGAGCTCCTGGTGCGCCGCGGATCGGCGCGCGACCAGGTGTGGTTCGCGCGCGGCCGCTCGATCCGGATCGAAGTGGAAGGGCCGCCACTGCCGACCCAGCTCGACGGCGATGTCGTCGGCACAACCCCGCTCGATATCAGCGTCCTGCCCGGCGCCCTCACGGTATTCGTCGATCCAAAGAGCACGCTGGGGGATGGCCGTGGCTGAGCGCCTGTTGCTCGTGAGCGCCGATGACGCCGTTGCGTTCGCCGCCGGCGGACTTGTCGCGGGTGGGGCGGAGCTGCTGCGTGAACGGGACGGCTCGACCGGCCTGGCCACCGCGCTGCGGCTGCGGCCCGACGTGGTGGTCTGGGACGAGGACGCGGTGGCCGTCGATCAACCGCTCGTGGCTCGGCTACACGCGAGCGGCGCGGCGGTGCTCGCCATCACCCCCGCGGGGGATCCGGGGGCGGGCGTGCGCGCGCTGCGTGACGGCGCGGAGCAGTTCGTCGTCAAGCCGGTGGACCCGGCGTACCTCGCGGCGGCCGTCGCCCGGGCGGTGGACGCCAGCCGGTGGCGGCGCGTCGCGGAGCGGGGTGGGGAGCCGCACCAGCCGCGGACACTGGCGCAGGTGGAGCGTGAGCAGATCGAGCGTGCGTTGCGTCACCATCGGGGCAACCGGACCCGGGCGGCGCGGGAGCTCGACATTTCGCGCGCCACCCTGATCAATAAGATTAGAGTGTACGCTCTCGACCTCTGAGGCCTTGCATGAACAAGCCGGAACTGAAGGAGCACGACGCGATGGTGTGCCGGGCCTGCGGCAATGAAGAGCGGGCGTCGGAGGGATATCCCTGCTCCGATTGCGGCACCTTCATTTGTTTGATCTGCACGTTTCGGGGAGTCACGCGCTGCAAGGCGTGTGACGAAAAAGCGAAAGCGGCGTCGCGCGCCTAGCTCCGCCGCCGCTCGATGTCCTTGGTCAGCTCTTCCGCCGCCGTTCCCAGCTCGTGGGCCAGGCGGGCCGTCGCATCGGCCGAGCCTGACCAGTCCGGCGCCGCCGCCAGTGCCTGCAAGGCGATTTCCGCGATCGCATTGGTGCGTTCTTCGAGCGTCTGCGTCCGTTCCGCCACTTCCCGTGCCAGCCACCCTTCCAGCTCGCGCCGGTCGATTTCGAGCTGCCGTTTGCGCAGCGCACCCTGCAACGACACTTCCAGCTCTTCCAGGTCGAGCGGCTTGATCAGGTAGTCGTAGGCGCCCAGGCGCAGACATTCAATCGCCGTCTTGGGCTCGCTGATCGCGGTGAGCATGATGATGGCGAGGTCGGGTAGGGTCGCGAGTGCCTTCGGCACCAGCTCGACGCCGGTCATGCCGGGCATGCGGATATCGGACAACATCGCCGGCGGACGCTCCTTCGCGAGCATCTCCAGCGCCGCGGCGCCGCTGTCGGCCTGGAGCACGCGATAGCCGATGCGTCGCAGAAAGCGATCCAGGGCCTGACGGATGCCGGTCTCGTCGTCGACGACGAGGATCGTGGTCGGTTGCGCGGTGGATGGGGACTCGGGCATGAGCCCCGAAGCTATTATCTTCGCCGCGTGACGCCAGAGTCCACCTCGAGTCTCACTGCGGTCCGCGGGATCCTGGTGGGACACTGGACGCATCCCTCCGGCGCCACGGGCTGCACCGTCGTCCTCGCGCCTCCCGGGGGCATGCGCGCCGCCGCCGCCCTGCGCGGTCGGGCGACCGGAACCCGCGAGCTGGATCCGCTCGATCCCCGTCACGTCGTCGGCCACATCGATGCGCTGCTGCTTACCGGCGGCTCCGCGTACGGCCTCGGCGCGGCCGACGGGGTGATGCGCTGGCTGCGAGAGCACGGACGCGGCTATCCCGTCCGCGCGGAGGACGTCGTCCCGATCGTGCCCGCGGCCGTCATCTTCGATCTGGGCAACACCGGCTCCGCCTCGGTGTGGCCGGGTCCCGATGATGCACGCCGTGCCTGTGACGCCGCCGCGATCGCATTCTCGGAGGGCGCAGTGGGCGTAGGCGCCGGCGCGACGGTGGGGAAAGCGGCCGGTCTCGGGTGGGCCATGAAAGGCGGCGTCGGTTCCTGGGCCGTGCAGGCGGGCGCGGTGGTGGTCGGGGCGCTCGTGGTGGTGAACGCGATCGGCGACGTGCGGGACGTGCGCGGCAGTATTCTCGCCGGCGCCCGCGCAGCGGACGGCGGATTCCTCGACGGCCAACGCTACCTGGCGCAGGGGGGAGCACCGTTCGGTCCCGACCCGGAGCCTCAGACCAACACCACCCTTGCCGTGATCGCCACCAACGCGGCCCTGGACAAGGTGGCGCTCCAGGCGCTGGCCCACGCCGGTTCCGACGCCTTGGCGCGACGCATTACTCCCTACGGCACGTTGTTCGACGGCGATGTGGTGTTCGCCGCGAGCACCGCCGCGGTGCCGCCCGCCTCGCCGCTTCAGGTCGAGGCACTGGCCGCCGAGGTCGTTCCGGAGGCGCTCGAGCGCGCGGTGCGGCTGGCGCGCGGCAATGCCATCACCCCCGGGCTCACGCGATGAACGACCGGCTGGCTCGGGCCATCGACGACCTGCGCCGGAAGTGGGTCCCCGATTTGCGGCAGGGCATCTTCGACGTCACGATCGGGAATGACCGCCTCTCGGGCGCTACGACCAGTCGGGAAGCGCTGGCGGAGCTGCGGCGGCTGGCCGAAGATGCATCGCTCGCGATCGACGTCCAGCTGCTGCCGGATGCCTCGGTCGACGACGGCGGCGCGGCGGTGGTAACGGCCGCGGTCGCGCCGTTGCTGCAGCAGCCGGCCGTCAACGCGCCGCGCGTCAGTGAGGCGTTGCATGGCGAACCCCTGGTGTTGTTGCATCGCCGCGGCGAATGGCTCCGCGTCCGCGGCAGCGACGGGTACATCGGATGGACCCACGCCGGCTACGTGGCCGTCGGGTCCATGGATTGGCTCGAGGACTGGCTGGCGCGCGCGACCGCACGCTCGCTCGGGTGCGAGCTCGAAATGTCGGGGACGCACCTGCGGCTGCCCATCGGGGCGAGACTGGCGGCCCGGCGGGATGGCGCGGTCGAATCCGCCGACGGTCAGCTGGCGCGCGTCGCCGGCGGTGCCGTGCGTTCACAGATGGAGCTGCACGCGGAGGCGCGGATGATCGCGGCGCCGGAGCTGGCGCGGCGCTGGTTCGGCGGGGCCCCCTACCTGTGGGGCGGGCGCACGGAATGGGGCCTGGACTGCTCCGGGCTGGCACAGGCGGTGTACGCAGCCCGCGGCGTGGGACTGCCGCGCGACAGCGATCAGCAATTCAGCGTGGGCGTGGAGGTTCCGCTCGCTCCGCTCGGCGCGGGATACCAGGCCGGCGATCTCCTGTTCTTTGCCGATGACGGACGGGTCGGCCACGTGGCCCTGTGGGCCGGCGCGGGTCGGATCGTTCACGCGACGTTGTCGCGTGGCGGCGTCGTGACCGAAGAGCTGTTCGGTGACGTGCCGCGGCTGCGGCGTCTGCGCGATCAGCTGGTCGGAGTGCGGCGCATGGAGCGACGTTAACTTTCCCCTATGCGGCTCATTCTGTTCGACATCGATGGCACGATCCTCCTCACCGATGGGGCGGGGCGGCGTGCGATTCATCGGGCGCTGCTCGAGGAAATCGGGACCGCCGGGCCGATCGACACCTATCGATTCGACGGCAAGACGGACCCGCAGATCGTACGCGAGCTCCTCACCCACGCCAACCATCCGGATGCCGGATCGGTCGATCGGGTGCAGGCGGTGTGCGACCGGTACGTGGGCCTCCTGGAAGCGGAATTGGCCCAACCCGCTCAGCAAACCCGCGTCATGGCGGGCGTGAAAGAGCTGCTCGCGGCCCTGGAGGCCGCCGAATCTGAGCAGCGCGCGCTGGTCGGCTTGCTCACCGGGAATGTGGAGCGCGGGGCCAGCCTGAAGCTTCGCTCGGCCGGGATCGCTCCCAGCCGATTCGCGCTCGGCGCCTACGGCTCGGACGCGGCGCACCGCCCCGATCTCCCGGCGATCGCGCGACGCCGGGCCGAGACGCTGGTCGGGGCCGCGATTGCGGGCCCGGACGTCGTGATCATCGGGGACACCCCGGACGATATCGCGTGCGCGCGCCCCATCGCAGCGCGAACGGTCGCGGTCGCGACCGGCCAGTACGATCAAACGGCGCTCCGCAGGGCGGGGGCGACGCACGTGTTCGCCGATCTCTCCGACACGCTGGCCGTGCTGGACGCCCTGCTCACGTGACCGCCGGCCGCAGCCAACCCCAGGACGAGCTCGAGCTGAAGGCCCGGGTGACGGACCTGGCCGGGTTGCGACGAGCGCTACGGGCGGCGGGAGCGCGTCTCGTGTTTCGCGGCCGGATGACCGACCGGCGCTATGACCGGGCCCGCGAGCTGACGCGTCGCGATCACGTGCTCCGGCTGCGCGTGTATCAACCCGCCGGCCGACGGAGCCCTCACGCCATCCTGGGGTGGAAGGGGCCCGTGAGTGCGCACCGCGGGTATCGCCACCGCCACGAGCTCGAATGCGCCGTCTCGGATCCTGCCGCCATCCGCACGCTGCTCGCCCAGCTGCGGTACCGGGTCACCCTCGCCATCGATCGTCGAGTCGAAGTGTACCGTCTCGGTGGAGCGATGGTGCGATTGGAGCGGTATCCGAGAATGGACACCCTGGTCGAGGTCGAAGGGCGGCCGGCGGCGATCGAGCGCGCCATCCGAATGAGCGGAGTGCCGCGTGCGCAGTTCCGGTCCGAATCGTTGCCCTACTTCACCCGCGCGTATCGCCGGCGCACCGGCCGGCCGGCGCGTCTCGCCTGGGGAAAGGGCCGGTCGTGAAGCTGGTCGTTCCGGAAGTGGGCCCCGCGCTTGGCCGGTTGATCGTTCCGCGACGGCTGGTCGAACTCTGGGTGCCGATCGACGACGTGCGGGAGAGCCTGGCGACGCGCGTCATCGAGGCCGCGGGCGCCGCCCGGCGGGACGCTGCCGACGATGCGCCCGCGCGGGCCCTGAACCAGCTCGATCGGGAAGCGTGGAGTGGGGCCTGGGAGGAATCGGTGCGACATGCCGCCGATCGAGTCGCAACAGCGCTGGATCGCGAGCTGCAACTCTCGGCGCGACGCGTGCGGATGCCGCATCGCCGGCAGCTGCGCCTCGCCCTCACCGCAGCCGAACGACGCGCGCTCGCGGCGCGGCTGGCGTCGGGCGGCGATGGATTCGAAGAGGCCGTGGACACGGTGGGTCGCGCGGCCGCGGCGTTGCGTCAGGCGTGGCCGGCCGATCCGGAACAGCGGCGCGCATGGCAGGAAGCGCAGCTGCTCGCTGCCCGACGGCTCGAAGCGGCCTGGCTTGCCCTGGAGGCGCAGATCGAACACGAACGCTCCCGCTGGACCCCGGAGCTCCAGGCCGTGTTGTCGTGGCGGCCGACGTTGTGGCCGGTGTTCGCCGTCTGGGCACCACTCGCCCTGCTCGCGATCTGGTTGGGGCTCGTAGTGGGTGGCTACCTTCCCGCTCCTGCATGGCTCGCCGCGCGTTTGGGATTCTAGCCGCCCTGGCGGGGCTGTCCGGCCCGCTGGCCGGTCAACTCCGCCTGCTTGCCGTTCCCGTTTCCGGGCCGGCCGGACTGGATTCGTTGGCGCGCCTCGGGTTCGAAGTGGCGGATGTGCGCGCCACCGTCCACGGGCTGGAGGCGATGGTCATCGCCTCGCCGGAGACCGAGCGGTTGCTGGGAACGCGCGGATTCGCCGCGGCCCCGGTTCCCGGTGTCGCGGCGGCCGGGGCCGCGGGCGACAGCTTCACGGTGTTCCGGTCGTTCGACAAACCGCTCACCGGAATCCGCGCCACGCTCGCCGCCTGGGCCGCGTCCGATACCCTGATGCACGTCGATTCGATCGGCGCGTCCATCGAGGGGCGTCCGATGCTCGCGGTGAAGATCGGCGCCGCGAGCGATGATCCCGCCCGGCCCAATGTGCTGTTTATGGCGACGCATCACGCCCGCGAATGGGTGTCGACCGAAGTCGCCATGCAGCTGATTCGCTGGCTTGCCGACTCACTGTCCCCCGCCGTGCTGGCGACGCGCGATATCTGGGTCATTCCGGTGGAGAACCCGGATGGCTACCAGTACACCTTCACGACCGACCGGCTGTGGCGAAAGAACCGGCGCCCCAACAGCGACGGCAGTTTCGGCGTGGATCCCAATCGCAATTATCCGGCGTTCTGGGGGGTGGACGACGCCGGCTCGAGTCCGCTGCCGTTCGTGGAGACCTACCGCGGGACGGGGCCGGCCTCCGAGCCCGAGACCCAGGCAATCATCGCCTTTCACGCCGCCCATCCACCGGTAGTATCGGTGTCCTATCACACCTACAGCGGACTGCTGCTGTATCCGTACGGGTTTCGCGCCGGCGCGTTCGCGCCGGATGTGCCGGTGTATCGGGCGCTCGCGGGTACGGACTTGGCTCCGGCGGTGCGAGACAGCGTGCCCGCGTCGTTCCACGATCGTTACCACCCCGGCCCGGGCTGGAACCTGTATCCGACCAACGGCGAGTACACCGATTGGGCGTATCGGGCCCACGGCACCTTCGCGTTCACACCCGAGTTGACGAGCGGGTGTTGCACGCCCGACTCCGGACTGTACTACGGCTTCACATTTCCCGACGACTCCGGTCTGGTGACGCGGGTGTTCCGCGACAACCTGCCGTTTGCGCTGGCGGCGATCGCCGCGGCCGCCGCCCCGGCCCTGGCGGTGGGGCCGACCGGCGCCGCGCCCACCCCGCCTCGGGTCGAATCGATCTGGCCGGAAGCCTGGGTGAGTCTCCCGGCGGCGGGCCCGGTCCCGTTCACGCTGACGGTCCGCACCGCGACGGGCGGCGTCCTCAGTCGGTCGTTGTCGACAGACTCGCTGGCGCGCGGCATCGTGCGCACCGTCTGGCGCTCCGATGTCAGCGTCGATGCGGCCCGCGCCGAGCGGGTGGAGGGCACCGGGCTCGAGGCCGAGCTGATTTCGGTGGCGGGAGCCGAAGATGTTGATCTGGGCTGGACCGGGTGGACGCGCTCCACCGACGCGCTGGTGGGATCGTGGTCGTGGGCGACGATCATGAACGACACCCTCACGTCCCCGGTGATCGACCTGACCGGACGCGGCCGCCTGTGGCTGCAATTCTGGACCAAACACCGCGGCTCGACCTTCACGCCGGAGCAGCACGGTCTGGTCCAGGTCTCGGCCGACAGCGGCGTGACCTGGGGCGACGTGGCCGATATCGTGGGCGACGGCCCCGCGTGGTACCCGGTACGCGTCGACCTGCCGCAGCTCACCGGTGCCCGTGCCGCGCGGGTGCGGTTCGTGTCGGTCGGGTACACCTGGTGGCTGGATGCGGTGGGGTTCGCGAGCGATTCGACCGCGGCGCTCGACTCGCTCGCGCCGCCCGCCGCGCTCGAGCTGTCGGAGAACCCGGTGCGGGGCGGACAGGTCGTGATCTCCTGGCCCGCCGGCACCAGTGCGCCGCGCCTCAGCATCTTCACGTTCACGGGTTCACGACTGCTGCAGACGTCACTCGGCGCCGGTGCCACCGAGTTCGCGTGGGACCTGAGTGCCGGGGGGCGTCTGGTGCCCAGCGGGGCGTACCTCGTGGTGTTGGAGCTGGACGGCCGGGTGATGCGCCGACGGTTGTTCATTACCCGATGAACCTCCCGGGCGGAGTCGGTGGCGTGGGCATCGATCTCGTGGAGGTCGACCGCGTGCGCATCATGCTCGCGGAAAAGGGGGCACACGTATTCGAGCGGTTGCTGACGGCCGGGGAGGCCGAGTATTGCCGCTCCAAGGCTGATCCGGCGGAGAGTGTGGCCGTGCGCCTGGCCGCGAAGGAGGCGGTGTACAAGGCGCTGCAGGGAAGCGAGGCGGCGCGCGGGATTGGGTGGCGCGACATTGAAGTCGTCCGGGCCGAAGACGGCCGCCCCGAGGTCGCGCTGACGGGACTCGCGGCCGAGCGCGCCCGCGAGATGGGCATTACCCGGTTCTTCGTTTCATTGTCCCACACCCATCAGGCGGCGGTTGCGGTAGCGGTTGCCTCCCTGTAGTCGGGGGTCTAGAATTCAGGATCCCTTTCTGAGAATGATTCTCATTTACCGTAAGGCATTTGTCTGTTGTGGTTTCCTCGTCGCGCTCGCGGGGACGGCCGCCGCGCAGGCGATGGACTCTCTGTCGGTGGCGCGTCGCATTGTGGCCGCCGCCGAGCTGGCCGCCAAGGAGTACGCCGCCGGCGTTCCGGTCGAAGGCGGGCGGGTGACGGCGCCGGAAGAGGTGAAAGAAGCGGGGTTGTTTCTCGATCAGGCCCGGCTCGATGTGGATGCGCTCCCCGCTGTCGTTCGCGGGTATGTCGACAGCGCGCTGGTGCAGCTGCGCACCCTGATTGAGCGTACGGCGCCCCCGGCCCAGGTGGACCGCGTCGCGAGCGCGCTCGCCGACCGGTTGGCGGAGGTGGTTGGTGGCTCGGTCGTACCAATCCCCGCGAGCGCACCGTCCGTCGCGCGCGGCCAGGAGATCTTCCGAACGCACTGCGCCCAGTGTCATGGCGATGCGGGTCACGGCGATGGTCCGGCCGCGGCAGGTCTCCGGCCGCCTCCCACCAACCTCACCGACCCCCAGATCATGGCGGCGGTCTCGCGCCTGGATGTCTATCGCCGCGTGCTGCTGGGCGTGGCCGGGACGGCCATGCCGTCGTTCGAGCGCACGCTCACCGATGACGACCGCTGGGCCGTGGCCGCGTACACCCTCGGCTTGCAGTACGGGGGCTCCCCGGACGCCGCGGTATTCGCGGCCGTGCGTCGCCAGCTCGACTCCGCCGTCTCGCTCAAGTCGGATAAGATCGCTTTCGATGCGTATCTGACCTTCGAACAGGTGGAGACCCAGGTGCGGGCGCACAACGCCGGCCTCGCCGCCCGACTCGAAGCCGAGTTCGCGCGATTGCGGCAACAGGCGGCGACGGCGGGGGGCGCTGGGGGGGGGGACCTGCCGGGAATCGAGCGCGAGCTGTTGGCGGACCTCGAGCACGCGGAGCGTCTGGTGACGGACAAGGGCTCGCCGGCGAATCTGCTCGTATCGTCCTTCCTGTTGCTCGTGCGCGAGGGTTTCGAAGCGATCCTCATCGTCGCCGCGCTGATGACCTTCCTCACCAAGGCAGGAGCGCCCGAGCGCCGGCGCGATGTCGCGCGCGGTGCATGGGCGGCCCTGGGGGCCAGCGTCGTCACGGCGGTGATTTTCGAATTGCTGGTGCATGAGCGGGCGGGGCAACGCGAGGCGTTCGAGGGCTTCACGATGCTGTTGGCCACCGTCGTGCTGTTCTACGTGAGCTACTGGCTCCTGTCCAAGGTCGGCGCCGACAAGTGGAACGCCTTCTTGAAGAGCAAGATGCAGGCGGCCCTCACGTCCGGCTCGGCGCTGGCGCTGGCCTCGGTCGCCTTCCTCGCCGTGTACCGGGAGGGCATGGAGACCATTCTCTTCTACAAGGCACTGCTGGCTTCTGGCGGTGTGGGCGGAGCGGGTGCGGTGGCCGGTGGTGTCGCGCTGGGCGCCGTCGCTCTCACCGTGCTCTATGTCGCGATCATGCGCCTGGGGCTGCGACTGCCGATGAAGCTGTTCTTCGCGGTCACCGGTCTGCTGCTGTATTACATGGCCTTCGTGTTCGCGGGGAAGGGGATTGCCGAGCTGCAGGAAGGGCGCATCGTCGGGACGACGGTGATTCCGTCACTGCAGTGGCTCCGCCTGCCCGCGCTGGGGATCTATCCGACCGTGCAGTCGCTCACGATCCAGGGTGTGCTGCTCGTCCTGGCGATGCTGGCGCTGGCATTCACGCTGCGGCCGGACCGGACCTCGAACCCTACACCTTCTTCATAAGGACGGAGGGCAGTTCCCCGGACGCTGAAGGCGTCCTCAGCTTTGACACGACCAGGGCCCCGATCAAGACCAGCCCCACACTCATCACCTGTGCAATCGTGAAACCGTGCAGCACGCGGTCGTCCTTGGCGCGCAGGAACTCGATGACGAACCGCTCCACCCCAGCGATCACCAGATAGCAACCGAACAACCAGCCGGTCGCGTGCCGGTGGTCGCGATGCTTCCACAGCCAGGCCGTCGCGAGCAACATCAGCGCCGTCTCGTACACCTGGGTCGGATGCACGGCGACGACCTGCAGCGGATCGGTACCCGGTGGAAACGTCACGTGGAGCTGCGTGAGATTGGCGACCGTCGTGGCAGGCAGGCCGAAGGGGAACTTGACCCCCCACGGGAGACTGGTCGGGAGGCCGTAGTCGTCCCCCACGAGGAAGCAGCCCACACGCCCGATGGCGTAGCCGAGTGTGAGCGCGGGGGCCACGAGATCGGCGGTGAACGCGATCGGGACGCGGCGACGCCAGCTATTGAAGATGACGCCGGACACCCCGCCCAGGAATCCGCCGTACCACACGAAGCCGCCGCGACTGAAGGGGGACTCTCCCGTGAGGGCCATGTACCAGAGTTTCGCGCCGATGAGCCCGCCCAGTACCGCACCGATCACCACGTCCGCCGCATACTCCTCGTCCAGGCCGCGGCGTCGCAGCTCGAGCTGGATGGCCCAGCCGGCCAAAACGAACGACAGCATCATCATGATCCCGAAGCCCGTGATCGACAGGGGTCCGAGACGGAAGACGAGCGGATAGACGGTCATGAACGACTGGGGGACGAGGGAAGAGGGACGGGGGACGAGGGCTCCAGACCCGGTAGCGGTAAATCCGCTCGTGCGTCGAGCGACCAATCGCTCCGTTCTCCCTGCGCGAGGCGCCACCACCCGGCGCGTGCGATCATGCCGGCGTTGTCGGCGTTGAGGCGCGGGCTCGCCACCGCCACGCGCGCGTGCCCGCGCAGCCGCTCGGCGGCCAAGGCCGACAGGGCGCGGCTGCAGGCGACTCCGCCACCGAGAACGGCCGTCGGGTATCCGGTCGCGGCCACAGCTCGAGCGAGTTTCGTGACCAGCACATCGAGCACCGCGTCTTGAAATCCCCGTGCCAGATCGGCACGATCGCGCGCCACGTCGGGGCTGGCGACGACGGCATTTCGCACCGCGGTCTTGAGTCCCGAGAAGGAGAACTCAAACCCGTGATCGCGCATCGGCCGTGGAAACACGAACCGCGCCGGGTTCCCCTCGGGCGCCAGCCGCTCGATCGCCGGTCCACCGGGATATCCCAGGCCGAGCAGCGTGGCCACCTTGTCGAACGCCTCGCCCGCGGCGTCATCGCGCGTCGCGCCCAGCAGGCGATAGCGGCCCCACGCCGGAACATCGAGCAGCATGGTGTGGCCGCCGGAGACGAGCAACGCGACGAACGGCGGTTCGAGATCCGGATCCTCGACGGCCGGGGCGAATAAATGCCCTTCCAGGTGATTCACCCCAATCAAGGCGCGATCGCCGGCGTAGGCCAGCGCCTTGGCGAATACCACTCCCGTGAGCAACGCGCCGACGAGACCGGGACCGGCGGTCACGGCGATCGCGTCTATGGCGCTCCACGACACGCCCGCTTCGGCGCGGGCGCGCTCGACGACGGCCGGCAATGCGGCCAGGTGGGCGCGACTCGCCAGCTCCGGCACCACCCCACCGAATATCTGGTGCACGTCCTGCGACAGGATCACGAGGCTCGCCAACTCCGGAGGACGGCCGGCCGTCCCGCCGACCAGGACGGCCGCCGAGGTCTCGTCGCACGACGTTTCGATCCCGAGGACGACGTCAGCCACGGCCGCGGCGCCGGACAATGAGGACGGAATCCGGTACGGCCCGCGCCGTCATTCCCTTCGGTGCCAGGACCATCAGCCGGACGGTCGCCGAATCGGTCACCGGCCCCCCCAGGTGCACGATCACGCGGACGCTGTCCTTGGTGAGCGTCTGGATCGCGGCTTCCGAGCCGCGGACCGTCACCGTGGCGCGCGCCGGCCGCAGCTCGTAACCGGTCAGCGGCCCGGCGCCGCTCTCGATCGGCACCAGATTGAAGACGCGCTCGTAGACGCCCGTCGTCGTCCCGCTGACGCGCACCTCCCTGGGCGCGAGACGGACCACGCCGAGGGACGAGGTGTCGAGCGGGACCATGCGGATGAAGTTGCCACGCATGCGGTCGAGCGCGGTCGGGACCGTCGCCACCGTCTCGATGGCGGCCAGCAACCGGTCCGGGCCCACGATCCGCGCCACATTGGGGCTGATCTGCAGTCCGCCGTCCAGTGCCTGTCCGGTGTCGGCGGTCACCGTGACCCGCGCCACGATGGGGACTTCCTTACTCCCTACCGAATCGAGCTGGATCACGACCTCGCGCGGGCGAAAATCGGCGACCTCTACGTTCGATCCTTCCGGGATCTTGACGCTCGTCGCGGGCAGCGTGGTGATCCACGTGGCGGTGCTCAGGGTATCGGGCACCGTGATCGCGATCACCCGGTGAATCGATCGCAGCCGGAGCAGCTCGGCGATCTTCCCGCGCAGCACCACCGTGTCCGGCGCCGGCGTGCTCAAGAGCATGCGGCCGGGCGGCACCCGGACGTCGAGCCGCATGATGACTTCCTGGGTCACCTGGCGCTGCGCCGCGACCGCTACGTACAGGAGCCCGGAGAGGAGCAGCGCTGCCATCTTGAGTGGCCAGTTGCGGAACAGCCCGCGCCGCGGCTCAGCGCTCATCGAGCAACCGCCGGATGAGGTTCTGGTTCACCGGACTGTCCCAGGACACGGCGCCGATCACTTTCTTGATGATGGCGCCGTGGCGGTCGATCACGAAGCTCTCCGGCACGCCGGTCGTCTGGTAGCGCAGCTCGATCTTCCGGCTGGGATCGTGCAGGATATCGAACGTCAGGCCCAGGGCGCGCGTGAAGGCCATCACTTCGCTCGAATCGCTGACGTCGACACTCACCGCCACCACCTTGAAATCGGTATTCGCCATCTGGCGCGACAGGCGTTCCAGCGCGGGCATCTCGACGCGGCACGGCTGGCACCATGTCGCCCAGACGTTGAGCAAGATGACGCGCCCCCGGTAGTCGGCCAGACCGGACGGGCGTCCCGTCCGCAGGTTCGCGGCATCGAAGGACGGTGCCTGGGATCCAACGCCGATGAGCTGCATCTCGGGCAGGATCCGGATCACGAGCGCCAGGACGAATACGGCGGCCAGGGCGCTGCCGGCCACGAGGGTCCACCGCCGCGGTGACATCAGGCGGTCACCGCGCAGCGTCGCCGCAGTTCGCGCACTTCGCGCCCGGGATCGCCGCTCGCAAACACGGCCTGGCCGGAGACGAACGTATCGGCGCCCGCCGCGTGGGCGATCGCAATCGTGTCGGTTCCGATCCCGCCGTCGACTTCCAGGAAGGCCGGTGAGTGGTGCGTGGTGAGCAGGGCCCGAACGCGCCGGATCTTGTCGGTGGACGCGGGGAGATAGCTCTGCCCGCCGAACCCCGGGTTCACCGTCATGACGAGCACCAGGTCCAAGTCGGTCACGGCTTCCTCGATCAAGGTGAGCGGCGAAGCGGGATTCAAGGCCAGCCCGGCGCGCATGCCGCGCTGCCGGATGGCGTCCAGCTGGCGCTGAACGTGCACCGTCGCCTCGGGATGAAACGTGCACCCCGATGCGCCGGCGTCGGCCATCGGGTCGATATAGCGCTCCGGCTCGACGACCATCAGATGCACGTCGATCGGCGTATCGGTGAGCCGCCGCAACGTCGCCACCATGTTGGCGCCGAAGGTCAGGTTCGGCACGAAGCGGCCGTCCATCACGTCGACGTGCAGCCAATCGGCGCCGGCGTCGACCACGGCCTTGACCTGCTCCGGAAGCCGCGCCAAATCCGCCGACAGCACGCTCGGGGCAATGCGGACGCTGCGGTCACGGTCCGTCATTGAGGGCTCCGCGCGAGGACGATGTCGATGATGGTGCCGGGCGCGGCCAGCGTGCCCGCCGCCGGCATCTGCGCCACGATGGTGCCGGGCGTGGCGTCCCCGGTGCGACGCCGCGTGACGCTGCCGAGCGCGAGTCCCGCCGACTCGAACCGGCCTCGGGCGTCGGCCGCCGACAGCCCGAGCACGTCCGGCACGGTAATCGTCGGCGCCCCCCGACTGACGACGAGGCCGACGCGCGCACCGGGCGGCAAGGTCGAGCCGGCAGGTGGTCGCGTCAGCATCGCGATACCGGTGGGCACGGAGGCCTGCACCGACTCGACCTGACCGGTGGTGAGCCCGGCGGCCGATATGAGCCGGCGGGCCAGCGCGCCATCGAGCCCCGCGACATCGGGCACGGGAACGCGGGGTGGCCCCGCGCTGACCACGAGCGAGACACGAAGATTCGCGGGCGCGACGACACCGGGTGGGGGATCCTGCCAGATCACGGTGCCGGCCGGCGCGGTGGGATGGGGCTCTCGACCGTTATCGACGACGCCGAGACGCGCCGCGGTGAGATCCTTTCGCGCATCGGCCAGCGACAGGCCCAGCACGCGGGGAACCACCCGATGATGGGGGATGAGCGGGGCCGGAAACACAAACAGGGCGGCGAAGATGTACCCCGCCACCAGCGCGACGCCGAGCCAGAAGGCCCAGCGAATCTGTTCCTCGCGCTCCATGGGCGGGAGGTGCAGCCGGGGAAACCGCAGCCGCCATTCGCGCATCGGCGGCATATGGCGCCGGAATTTCATCGGGCGCGCTCCAGCCGGGCCGCGTAGGCGCCGTCAACCCCGTGGCGCCACGGCCGCGTGCACAAATCACCGGCGGCCGTGACCAATTCGGCCGGCACCGATTCGGGTGCGGGCGCGCGCTGGAAATCGGAATGACGGCGCAGAAACTCGTCCACCTGGTTTTCGTTTTCCTCCGCTTCGAGCGAGCAGGTCGCGTAGATCACCACTCCACCGGGACGCACCAGCGGCGCGGCGGCGTCCAGCAGCGCCGTCTGCCGCTGCCCCAGGCGAGCGATCGCCTGCGTGGTCAGACGCCAGCGGGCATCGGGATGCCGCGCCATTGTGCCGGTCGCGCTGCATGGCGCATCCACGAACACCGCGTCCCAACCGCCGGTCCGGAATGGCGGCGCCAGAAGATCAGCCGCGATCACGGAGACCGCCACTCGTGCTCGCCGCACCGTTTCGACCAGGCGGCCCATTCGTTCGCGCCGCCGCTCCCCAGCGGTGACCTGAACGCCGCCCGTCGCCAACGCCACCGATTTTCCGCCCGGGGCCGCACACGCGTCGTATAATCTCGCACCGCGCGGCACCGCGGCGAAGCGGCACACCAGGACCTGGGCGGGATCCTGGACGATGAACGCGCCCTCTGCATACCCCGGCAGGCCTGTGGGGAGCGGAGAAGGGGGAGCGGTCGCCGTCCGGGACAGGGAGAGCCCCGCTCCGAAGGGTGCCTCTTGAATGTCGTAGCCGACTGCTTCCAAACGGCTCCGAATGGTGGCGGCATCCCATTGGACCGGCTGCAACACCAGTTTCGGCTTTCGGTCATTCCAAGCCATCAACTCTACAGTGGCATCCGGACCAAAACGTTCTCGCCACCGACCTACGAGCCAGTCCGGGTGCGTCCCCACGCGTCCCTCGTCCCTCGTTCCTCGTCCCGCCAGTTTGCGCAGCGCTTGATTGACGTATCGCGCGGCGCCCTCGCCCGCCACCGTGCGGGCCAGCTCAACACTGGTCGAGACGGCGGCATGGGGAGGAATGCGGTCGAGGCGCTGAAGCTGATAGATGCCCAGGCGCAGGATGTCGCGCAGCCGAACGTCCACGGTGGCGATGTCCAGCGTCTCATCGAGGGCCCGGCGGGACCGCAGCACGCCGGCAGAAAGCTCGTGGGCCAGATGGCGGTCGCGCGGGGACAGGGCTTGGACGGCGCGGTCGCGGGCCGCGGCAAAGGGAGTGCCGTCGCGAACGGCCCCCAGGATTTCGAGGGCGGCGCGCCGGGCCGCAGTGGTCTCGCTAATCCAGCATGCCCTCGACGGGAGAGGAGGGCAGCGCCACCTCGCGCCGCGGCATGCGGCCGGCGAGGAACGCCGCCCGGCCGGCCTCGACCCCGAGTCGCATCGCGTGCGCCATCCCGACGGGATCGCGGGCCGCCGCGAGGGCCGTATTCATCAGGATGCCATCCACGCCCTGCTCCATCGTGATGCACGCATCGGACGCGGTGCCGACCCCGGCATCGACGACCACCGGCACCCGCAGGCGTCGCTTGATGGTGCGCACGCTGAACGGATTCAACAGGCCGAGCCCGCTGCCGATGGGCGACGCCAGCGGCATCACGGCGGCGGCGCCAGCCTCCTCGAGCCGCAAGGCCGTGATGAGGTCTTCGTTCGTGTACGCCAGCACCTTGAACCCCTCACCGACCAGCACCCGCGTCGCTTCGAGCAGGCCCGCCACGTCCGGCAGCAGGGTTTCCTGATCTCCGATGACTTCGAGCTTCACGAATTCGTTGAACCCCGCGGCCCGCGCCAGCCGCGCATAGCGGATCGCGTCCTCCGCGCTGTAGCAGCCGGCCGTGTTGGCGAGCAGGAAAAACCGCTTCGGGTCGAGGTGATGCAGGATGCCGTCGCGCTCGGCGGGGTCGAGGTTCACCCGCCGCACCGCGACGGTCACGATGTCGGCGCCGCTGGCGTCGATCGCGCGCACCATCTCCTCATTGCTGCGATACTTGCCGGTGCCCACCATCAGGCGCGACTGAAAGGTGCGCCCACCGATCGAGAACGGCGTGTCCTGGATCATCCGCCGCCCACGAAGTGCACCAGCTCGATCGCATCGCCGGGGACCAGCCGAGCGCGGTCGAGATCGGGGCCGCGCACGATCGTGCGATTGTGCTCGACGACCACGGTGCGTGGGTCGAGCTGCAGCTGCTGTAGCAGCTCCAGCAGCGTCGCACCGGCCGGGACGGCGCGAGACTCGCCGTTCACGACAACGTCGATCGTCGCGATCGCCGTCATGCAGACTCGAGCGCGGCGAGCATGTCGCGGGCCGCCTCCCCCGGGTTGGCCGCGTCCCACACCGCCCGGATCGCCGCCACCCCGTAGGCGCCGGCGCGACGCAGGTCACCAATCCTATCCGGCGTGACGCCCCCGATGGCGATCACCGGTAGCCCGAGCCGGGCAATGTCGCGCAGAGTATCCAGTGAAAGGGGCGACACGGATGGGTGGGAGGTGGTGGCGTACATGGGGCCTGCCACAAGATAGTCGGCCCCATCGTCCCGCGCGGACTGCGCTTCGTCCAGTGCGTGCACCGAACGGCCGATCCACCAATCGCCGCGCATGCGCCGCGCTGCCGCAACGGGCAAGCTGTCGCCGCGCAATTGCACGCCAACCGCTTGGGTGGCCAGTGCGACGTCGAGACGATCGTTGACGAAGAGGTGGACAGGCGGTCGGGCGGTCAGGCGGATGGCCAGGGCATGGTGTTCCCGCCCCGAGAGCGAGCGGCCGCGTGCATGCAGGGCCAGGTCGAGACCGGGGCTCGCGAGCTGCGCGGCGATCCGATCGAGATCCGGGCTCCGGGCGATGCGCTCGTCGGTGATGGCGTGGAGGCGAGGAAGCGGAGCTCTCACCCGAACCGTTGGCCGAGCTGGACCCCGCGGCCGCGAATCCATTCGACGGCGGACATGCGCTCCTTGCCGGCCGGTTGGACTTCTTGCACGGCCAGAGCCCCCTCCCCACACGCTATCAGCAGTCGGCTGTCCGCTTGAACCACCGCACCCGGAATTCCTCCGCCTGGACTGACCTGACCCTCGTACAACTTCACCTCGAGCTCCTCGAGTTTGGTCCACGCTCCGGGCCGGGGATCGAGGGCCAGTGTCTGGCGGGCGATGTTGCCGGCCGGCTTGGTCCAATCGATATGGGCGAGCTCGCGCGTCAGCTTGGGCGCGTACGTCGCTCGGTCGTGATCCTGGGGCACCGGCTTCAATCCGTCCCGCTCCCACAAGGCCAACGCCTCGACCAGTGCCTGGGCGCCCATCTCGGCGAGATGCTCCGACAGCTCGCCGCCGTTCACGTTCGGATCGATCTGATGCGGCAGCTGGTGCAGGATCGGTCCCGAGTCCATTCCGGCATCGAGCTGCATGATCGTAACGCCGGTGGATTCGAGGCCGTTGAGGATTGCCCATTCGACGGGCGCCGCACCGCGCAGCGCGGGCAGGAGCGATGGGTGAACGTTGACCATTCCGCGCCGCGGGATGGCCAGCAAATCGGGTTTGAGCAGGTGGCCGTAGGCGACGACGACGCCGACGTCGGGAGCGATGGAGCGGAGCTTCGCGAGCAAATCGGGATCGGTGGGACGCTCGGGCTGGAGCACCTCGAGGCCCTCGGCCTGCGCCACGAGCTTGACGGGGGGCGGGACCAGCGCGGAACGGGAGCGGCCCTGTGGGCGGTCGGGCCGGGTCACGACGGCGCGAACATCGAAGCCCTCTCCGACTAACGCCCGCAACGAAGGGACGGCGAATTCGGGCGTGCCGAAAAAGACGACGACCATCTAGAGCTCGCCTGCCGGTTCCGGCGTAACCTCCTTCAAGTAACCGGCTTCGCCTTTGCGCAGCCGTTTCCATTTCGAGAGCAGCAGACCCCGTTTCACGGCCGAGAGATGGTCCAGGAACAGCACGCCATCCAGATGGTCGATCTCGTGCTGGATGGCCCGGGCCTGGTATCCCACGCTCTCGAGCCGGAACGGCTCGCCGTTCCGGTCCAGCGCTTCGATCACCACGCGGAGCGGCCGCTCGATGTCGCCAAAAATCTCGGGGATCGAGAGGCAGCCCTCCTCGGCGACGTCCGTCTCATCGCCCTGCTCGAGGATCACCGGGTTGATGAGCACCAGCGGCTCCGGGGTCTCCTTGCCGACGTCCACCACCGCCACGCGGCGCGCGAGCCCGATCTGGTTCGCGGCGAGTCCCACCCCCCGGGCAGCGTACATCGTCTCGAACAGGTCCTCCACGATCTCTCGCACGGCATCATCCACTGCCGCCACCGGCTCGGCGCGCTGGCGCAGGACGGGAGAGCCCAGCAGATGCAGCAGGCGCAGGCTCACGCGGGCTTGTCGGCTCCAGTACGGCTCACGACGCTGGTGATGTTGGCGCGCATGACGACCAGCTTCGCCTCGCCGCTGCGAATCGTGATTTCGTTGTCTTTCATGTGCACGACTTCTCCGACGATGCCGCCCGAGGTGACAACCTGATCACCTTTCTGCAGCGCCGCGAGCAGCTTCTCGTGCTCCGCCCGCTGCCGGCGCTGCGGGCGGATGATGAGGAAATAGAAGATCCCGAAAATCAGCGCGACCTGGAACAGCAGCACGCTGAGGCCGCCGCCGGCCTGGCCGGTGGGGGCGAACAACAGGGCAGGCAGAATCGGCGTCATGCGGGGGGAAGCTCCGGTTGGAGGTAGCGCAGGCGCCAATCGGCGGCCCACGAGTCGTAGCGGCCCGAGATGATGGCCCGGCGCATTTCCGCGGCGAGCCGGATCAGGTACCGGACGTTGTGCAGCGACAACAAACGCAATCCCAGCAGCTCTTCGGCCGCAAACAGGTGACGGAGATAGCCCCGCGAATACGTGGTGCAGGTCTCACAGTCGCAGCTCGCATCCAGTGGTTCCCGGGCCGAGCGGAATGCCGCGTTGCGGATGTTCAACGGTCCGTCGGGGGTGAACGCGGTGCCGTTGCGCCCCATGCGCGTCGGGGCCACGCAATCGAACAGATCCACTCCGCGCTCCACCGCCGCCACCAGGTCTTCGGGAAACCCCACGCCCATAAGATAACGGGGCAATGCGGCGGGGAGTCGAGGCTCGAGATCTTCGAGCGTCTGATACATCACCGGTTTGGGCTCCCCCACCGAGAGCCCGCCAATGGCGATCCCGGTCCACCCGTTGGTCTCGAGGATTCGGGCGAGCGCTTCCCGGCGCAGGTCGGGATGCGCGCCACCTTGGATGATGGGCCACAACGTCTGGCGCCCGGGCGCGGGCTCGGTCAGCTGCGCGTGGCGCGCCGCGCAGCGGTCCAGCCATCGCATCGTGCGGTCGAGCGCGTCGCGGGCCGTCGCGGCGTCGGCACCGCCGGGCACCACATGATCGAACGCCATGGCGATGTCGGCGCCGAGCGTCCACTGAATCTCGGTCGCGCGTTCGGGCGTCAGACGCCGCCGGCCACCGTCGATGTGGCTTTGAAACTCGACGCCATCGTCATCGACGCGTCGGAAACCTTCGAGCGAGAACACCTGAAAGCCGCCCGAATCGGTGAGCAGGGGCCGGTCCCACGCCATGAACTGGTGCAGTCCGCCGAGCGCGGCCACGACGTCCTCACCGGGACGCACGTGCAGGTGATAGGTGTTGGCCAGCACCACCTGGGCACCGATCGCCCGCAGATCGTGGGGCGAGAGTGCCCGCACGCTGCCCTGTGTGCCGACCGGCATGAAGCACGGCGTCTCCACCGTTCCGTGCGGCAGAGTCAAGGTGCCGGCGCGGGCGGCATCGGATGAGCCTTCGATCGCGAACTCGAACACCGGCTACCTCGGCGTCGCGACGGGGGACTCGACGAGGCCCATGCCCTGGATGATCCGTTCGAACCGCGCCGACCCGCGTAACGGATCGAACGAAGGGTCCGCGCCGATGGTCCAGAGGAAGAACGACCGCTCGCGGTATCCCTGCTCCAGCCGATCGAGCGCGGCGGCGGTGTCCCGCAAGCCCATCGCGACGTACGCGAACACCTCGGGTGTGATGTAGCGCTCGCGCGCGTGCCGTTCGAGCCGTCGCTGGATTGCGAGGGCATCCGCGCGCCGGCCCGCCATGCCGTAGGCGTAGCCTAGATACGCTGCCCGCGGAAATGGCCGCTGATCCGTCGTGTCGATGTCGATGGTCGCGATGGCTTCTCGATACCGATGCTGCTGTATCAGCGCCATGGCCAGATCATTGCGAGCGTCGCCGTTTGTAGAGTCGAGGGCAATGGCCTGACGCAGCTCGGCCTCGGCCTCGGGATATCTGCCCAGGTAATTCAACACGCTCCCGACACGGGCGTTGAAGATCTGATTCAGCGGGTCCAGTCGTCGCGCGGTGCGCATGTCGCCCAGCGCTTCCTCGAGCTGCCCTCGACACACGAAATACCAGGCGCGGTAGAGATGTGTAGAGGGTTCGGTGGAGTCGAGGGCCATGGCCCAGTCCAGCTCACGCCTGGCCGATTCCCAATCCCAGTCGTGGAAAACGGCGATGAATCCCAATGACGTATGGGGCAGATTCAGCGCACTATCCAGCGCAACGGCGCGCAGGGCCGCGGCCTTGGCCAGGGCGAAGGCGTCGCCGGGTGGCGTGTTGCCGAACCCCGCCTGGAAGGCGTAGGCCTGAGCCAGTCCCGCCCACGCCTGGGCAAAGTTCGAATCGAGTGCCAGCGCCTGCTTGAAGAACTCGATGGCCCGCCGCAGGGCGGGCAACCCGGACGCGCGTTGGTTGACGAAGTAGCGGCCCTTTAGATACAGATCATGTGCCTCGGTGTTCTCGGTTCCGTGCCGCAGCAGCGGCTGATTTCCCGCGCTCAAGCGCAGCTGCAGCGCCGCTACGACGGCACGGGAGATCTCGTCCTCGACGTCGAGAATGTCTCTCACCGGACGGCGATAGGTCTCGGACCACAGGATTCGCCCGGTAGCGGCGTTGATGAATTGGACGGTCACTCGCAGCGAGGCGCCTGCCCGCTGCACGCTCCCTTCCAGAAGCGTGGTCGCATTCACCCGCGCGCCGATTGCCTTGCTGTCGAGACCCGAATCCTGTAGTGCGAAAACCGATGTCCGGCCCGCCACCTGCACGCCCGGTATTTGTCCGAGCGCACTGATCAACTCGTCGGTAATGCCAACGGCGAAGTACCGGTCGTCCGGACTGTTGCTCTCGTTGACGAATGGGAGGACGGCTACTGACGGAACCGCCGCCGCGGCGTGGCGGTGGAAGACCGCCCAGAATCCAGCGCCGAGAGCCAGGGTGGCGACCATGGTGGAGACCGCCCGCCGTGAGACGCTCCACCGTGTCGCCCCTCTGGGGGCAGGCGCCGATCCGGTCAGCGCATCGCGGAAGGCGCTGGCGCTCGCGAACCGGTCGGCCGGCGCCTTGGCGAGTGCTTTGGCAACCGTACGTTCGATCGCCACCGGGACCTCCGGCCGAGTCTTCCGCACCGAGGGGATGGGATCCACGGTGTGCCGCGCCAGTACAGTCTGGGCCGAGGCACCGGAGAAGGGCGGTACTCCGGCGAGCATCTCGTATAGGACGCAGCCGAGCGCGTACACGTCGGTACGCCGTCCACCGGGTCGTCCACCGACCTGCTCCGGACTCATGTAGAGTGGCGTGCCGACAATGACACCCGTACCAGTCAGGGCGATGCCGTCCGGTCCGCCGTCGCCGCGGCATCCACTGCGCGCGCGATCCCGAAATCGCGCACGACCGCCTGGTCGGTGTGCAACAGAATGTTCTCCGGCTTGATGTCCCGGTGCACGATGCCCTGGTGATGGGCGTAGTCGAGCGCATCCGCGACCTCGGCGGCGAGCCGCACCGCCGCTTCGATGGGCAGCCGGGTCTCCCGGTTCAAGCGCTCCCGCAACGACTCCCCGGCGACATACGGCATGACATAGAGCAGCCGGCCATCGACTTCCGCGGAATCGTACAGCTGCAGGATATGGGGATGGCTCAACTTGGCGGCGATGCGGATCTCGCGCAGGAAGCGATCGGGCCCCAGCGCGCCGGCGATTTCCGGGCGCAGCACTTTGACGGCGACCAGGCGATCGTGCTTCTGATCGCGGGCGAGGTACACCGTGGCCATCCCACCCTGGCCGAGTTCCCGTTCGATGGCGAACCGGTCAGCGAGGGCGGCGGTGAGTCGGGAGATCTCGTCCACGGGCTGAAAGTACGGCTGGAGCTAGATCACGGCCATCGCATCGCCATACGAATAGAAGCGATACCGCTGTTGCACGGCTTCCCCATACGCTCGCATCACCTCGCCATAACCCCCGAACGCGCACACCAGCATCAACAAGGTCGAACGAGGGAGATGAAAGTTGGTCAGCACGCGATCCACCGTCCGAAACCGATAGGGCGGATGAATGAACAGCGCCGTTTCTCCGCGGCCGGCCCGGATCGCGCCCGAGGGGTCCGCGATCGTCTCGAGTGTCCGCACCACGGTCGTTCCCACCGCCCACACGTGGCCGCCGGCCCGTCGCCGCTGATTGATCGTCGTGGCCGCTTCCTCGGTGACCGCGTACGCCTCGGCGTGCATCGGGTGCGCGCTCAGGTCTTCGACTTCCACCGGTTTGAACGTTCCCGGCCCGACGTGCAAGTCGAGCGTGGCGATCGCTACACCCTTCGCGCGCAGCGCGTCGAGCAACTCGGTGGTGAAGTGCAGTCCGGCCGTGGGCGCGGCCACCGATCCGTCGTGCTCGGCGTAGACCGTTTGGTAGCGATCCCGGTCCTCGGGGGTCGGCGCGCGACGGATGTAGGGTGGGAGTGGGACTGCTCCATAGCGAGCCAGCGTGGCGCGGGCGTCGAGGGTTCCCGTAAAACGGACTCGTCGCAGCCCACCACCCAGAACCTCGAGGATCTCGGCCTCGCTGTCCGGGCCCGAACCGCACTCGCCGCCCCGGCTTGAGCTTGCCGCCCGGATGCCCCATTGCGATCCAGCGTGCCGTCGGGGAGCTCCCGCACCAGCAGTAGCTTCTGTCGCGCCGCCACTCGTCCCTCTCCCGCCTCCCTCGTCCCGTGCAATCGTCGCGGCGATCACCCGCGACGAGTTGAGACCAGCACGTCTCCGGGGCGATCAGATCGACGAAGTCCGTGAAGTGGCGGTGGGCCATGGCGCCCGTCGCGCGATCCAGGACGAGCAGGCGGGAGGACGAGCGATCGGGAACGGGCTCCTGGGCGATCAGCTCAGGGGGCAGGGCGTAGTCGAATTCGGAAGCGCGCAAATCAGGGATCGAAAATCGTGGGCTGCTCGGTGGCCGGGTTGCGGGCCGGTGGGGGGAAACCGAAATGCCGGTACGCGGCCGGCGTGGCGCATCGGCCCCGAGGAGTGCGGGCCAGAAAGCCCTGCTGCATCAGGTACGGTTCGTACACTTCCTCCAGCGTTCCGGGATCTTCGCCGACGGCCGCGGCGATGGTGGTGAGCCCGACCGGCCCGCCTTCGAACTGCTCGATGATCGTTTTCAGGATCCGGGCGTCCATGTCGTCGAGTCCGAATTCGTCCACGTCGAGGCGTTGCAGGGCCTCGAGCGCGACGGCGCCGGTGATCTTCCCTTCGGCGCGCACCTGCGCGTAGTCGCGCACACGCTTGAGGAGGCGATTGGCGACGCGCGGCGTCCCGCGGCTGCGGCGTGCGATTTCCGCGATCCCCGCCGCGTCGGCCGGGACGTTGAGAATGCCGGCTGAGCGCTTTGCGATTTGAGCGAGATCGTCGGCCGGATAGTAGTGCAGCCGCTCCACGATGCCGAACCGCGCGCGCATCGGGGGCGTGAGCAGCCCGAACCGCGTCGTGGCCCCGATCAGGGTGAAGCGCTCGAGCTGCATCGGGATCGTCTGGGCATGCGGCCCGTCCGAGATGCGGACGTCGACGCGGAACTCCTCCATCGCCGGATAGAGGAACTCCTCGAGCGCGGGTCGCAGCCGGTGCACTTCGTCGATGAACAGGATGTCGCCGGTCTTGAGTCCCGTGAGCAGCCCGACCAGATCGCCGGGGCGCTCCAGCACCGGCCCGGAGGTGATGCGGATGTTCACGCCCATCTCGCGGGCCATCAGCAAACCGAGCGTCGTCTTGCCCAGGCCCGGCGGTCCGAAGAAGAGCGCGTGATCGATCTGTTCTTTGCGCCGCTTGGCGGCGTCGATGGCGATCTGGAGCGATTCTTTGACTTTGGCCTGGCCGACGAATTCATCGAGACTCGAGGGGCGCAGCGCCGCGTCGGAGAGGCGCTCTTCGGGGAGGGCCTCGGGCGTCGTCACCTCGGAGCGACTCACCCGGTCCCTATTTCCCTTTCGGCCGCGCCGACCAGCGCACGGGACGGGCCTCGACGCCGATCTCGTGCTTGGCGTGACAGGTCACACACGCGTCCAGAGCGGTGGTGGCGCCCACCGGCACGAGCTTCCGGTTGGTGACGCCGCAACGGGAGCAGATCCACTCGGCGGTGGTCATCGGGATGGTCGTCATTGCACCCATAAGGTCACTTGGTGGTGAGGACGCGCAGCGCGCGCCGGACCAGGGCCTCGGTATCGGCTGAACCGCCGTCACCCGCGAGCGACTGGCGCAGCGCCCGCTCGGCCTCGGCGGCCCCGTAGCCGAGCCGCTCCAACGCGTGCAACGCGGCCTCGGCGGGTCCGGTCACGGGAGCCAGAGCGCCGCTCCCAAGCTCGCCGAGCTTGTCGCCCAGTTCAAGCGCCAGCCGCTCGGCGAGCTTCTTGCCGATGCCGCTGACCGACGTCAACGCCGCGATCTCCTTCTTCTGGATCGCGCGGGCACCACGCTCGGCCCCCAGGGTCGACAATAACGCCACGGCGATGCGGGGCCCGACTCCCGAGACCGTGAGCAATCGGCGGAACAGCTGCTGCTCGCTCGATTCCAGGAAGCCGTACAACGCCCAGGCGTCCTCGCGCACCACCAGCTCGGTCATGAGCGTGACCGCTGCCCCGGTGGCCGGCAGCCGCTCCATGACGCCCAGCGGCACCACGATCTCGTACCCGACGCCGCCCGTGGTCTGGACGACCACGCGGTCCACGCCCTTGGATGCGAGACGGCCGGAGACGGAGGCGATCACCCGCGGATCACGTGCGTCAACGCTACGGCGACGCCGTCCGCCGCATCGGATGGGCGCGGCGCGTGCCGCAAGCGGAGCAGGCGGGCCACCATTGCCGCCACCTGCGCCTTGGGGGCCCCGCCCGCGCCGACGACCGCCTTCTTCACCGTCGCGGGCGCATACTCGGCGATCTCCAGGTGATGCTGCTGCGCGGCGAGCAGCACGACGCCGCGGGCATGGCCGAGGACCAGGGTGGTGCGCACGTTCTTATGATAGAAGGCGTCTTCCAGGGCGAGTGCGGTCGGGCGATGCCGGATGATGAGGTCGATGATCCCTTCGTGGAGTTCGGCCAGGCGGCGGGGCAGGGAGCTGCGTTTGGGCAGGCGGATCACACCGCATTCGATGAGTCGCCCGAACCCCGGCGCGCCGTTGCCGTATTCCACCACCCCGTAACCGGTGACCGAAGTACCCGGGTCGATCCCCAGGACGACCTTCACGTCACCCGCCGACCTCGGCCATCGCTTCCGCATCGATGTCGAAGTTCGAGAACACCTTCGACACGTCGTCCATTTCCTCCAGCGTCTCCATCAGGGCGAGCAGCTTCTTGGCGTCTCCGCCATCGACTCGCACCGTGCTCTTGGGGAGCGCCGCGATTTCCGCGCTCTGCACCGGCAGCTGCTTGGCCTTGAGGGCATCCTGGACTGCGTGCAGGCGCGCGGCTGGCGTGGTGATCAGGATCAGGTCGCCGTCCTTGACCAGGTCATCGGCGCCGGCATCGAGCGCCACTTCCATCGCGGCGTCCTCCTCCACCTGGGTCGCATCGAGCGCGATCTGGCCCTTGCGGTCGAACATCCAGGCGACCGAGTTCGCGGCGCCGAGGTGGCCGCCGTGACGCGCGAACTGATGCCGGATCTCCGCCACCGTCCGGTTCGGATTGTCGGTGGTCACATCGATCAGAATCGCCGCGCCCCCGGGGCCATACCCTTCGTAGGTCACTTCATGGTACAGCACGCCCTCCAGCTCGCCCGTGCCTTTCTTGACGGCGCGGTCGATGTTGTCCCAGGGCATGTTTTCGGCTTTGGCGGCGTCGATCGCCGTGCGGAGGCGGGGTTCCCGGCCGGATCACCGCCCCCGGCCTTGGCCGAGATGGTGATTTCGCGAATCAACCGCGTGAACAGGGCGCCGCGCTTCGCGTCGGTGACGGCCTTCTTCCGTTTGATCTGCTTCCACTTGCTGTGACCAGCCATGGCACCCTCGCTGCCTGCAAGGTACAGCTTGACCGTCCGCCCCCGCCACGGGTACCATAGGGCGCCCATGCGCCACACGTCCTTCGCGCTCCTCGTCCTGCTCGCCGGCCTCGGCGCCTGCGACCGCCGCCGCGCTGCCGATCCACGGCCCATGATCCAGAAGGTGATGCACGGCATGTTCGTGTACCCGCGTTCGGTCGCCCTCACTATGTCGGCCGGGGAGGATGCGGCGCAGATCACCTTGGCGACGACTGATTCGGTGGGGGAAGTGGCGCGGTGGTTCCGTCAGGCGTTGCCGTTGAACGGGTGGGCACTGCAGAGCGACGTCACGGCGAGCGACAGTTCGGTCTCCATGGTCGCCATGAAGGGTGTGCGTCCGTTGTGGGTGACGCTGCGCCCCAACGTTGGAGCGCCGGGCACGACGTACACGGTGATCGGGGCGGTGGTGGCGGAAGGCGATTCGCTGCGGATGGCCGATTCGATCAAGTAGGGTCCAGCATGTCTTCGAAGCGCATCCAGCGGCGGTAGAAGTACAGATCCACGAATCCCGTCGGTCCGTTCCGGTTCTTCGCCACCAACAGCTCCGTTGCCCCATCCACTCCATATCCCGGGTGATACATCTCTTCCCGGTAGAGACCGAGCACCTGGTCCGCGTGCTGTTTCACGGCCCCGAGGTGCCCGAAGTCGTCCAGGTGGGGACGCGGATTGGTCCGCCCGGGCGCGTAGCGCGGCAGCTGGGCGACGACGAGCAGCACCACTTCACGCTCCAGCGCCAGCGCCTTGAAGTGCCGCAGGATGGCGGCCATCTCTTCGTCCTGCCCGCCCCGGGCTCCCACCGGCGGCGGGACGAGCTGGAGGTAGTCGACCACCACGAGGGCCAGGTGGTCGAGCCGATCGAGTCGCGCCACCGCGGTTTCGAGATCCGAGGCCGCTAGCGGCAGCAGCGTGAGCGGGAGACCGCGCAGGCGCACGGCCGCGGCCCCAATCCCGGCGCGCATGTGATCGTTGAGCTGCGCCGATCGCAGCTCGTCCATGGAGACGCGACCTTCGATCGCCAGCGCGCGCTCCATCAGCCGCTCCTCGTCCATCTCGCCGGAGAGGACGACGACGCCGAGCTCCTGCTGGGCCACGCGCAACGCAATGCCCAGGGCGAACGACGACTTCCCGGATCCCACGTCCCCGCCCAGCACCACCAGGTCGCGGCGTCGCAGCCCGCCGCCGAGCAGTTTGTCGAGCGACGGGAAGCCGGTCGGAATCGTGTCGGACGGCACCTCGCCGGGTCGATGAGCGTCGACCCGCTGCACCAGCGATTCGAGCGACGGGCGTCGCGGCAACCGATGCATGGACATGGGTCCTAATGTAAGCGCGCTTGCCGCGCTTCCATGGTCGCGGCCTGCACGACATCGGCGGCTTCCTTGCCGAGGACCTCCCGCGCCGGTGCCACCAGCTGTGCCAGGGCGACGCCGGCAGAATCTGGCGTGCCGGGCTCGAGGTGCGCCCGCGCTGAAGCGAGGGCGCGTTTGAGCGGCGCCGGCAAGGCGAGCCCTCCCAACCGGGCCTCGAGCGCCTGCAACCGGCGCCGGTGATTCTTGAGGCTCACCGGGTGCGGCGGCAACAGCGACTCGGCCGCCCGCAGCACCAGCCACAGCGCGTACAGCCCGTCCCGCGTGGGACCGCGCGCGGCTTCGGCGACCAGCTCCACGAGCCGGCCCTCGCTCGTGGTTCCGCCCCCGGGGGTGGTCATGCGACGAGCCGAGCCACCGCGGCGGCGACGTCTTCCGGCGCGATGTCGTCGAGGCAACGGTGGTGACCCATGGGACACCGTGCTCCACCCATGGTGGAGCAGGGGCGGCAGTCGAGGGATCGCTGCAGCACCTGAGACCGCGCCTGGTACGGGAAGAATCCGAATTGTTCGACCGTGGGACCGAACAGCGCCACGACCGGGGTGCCGACGCCAGTCGCCATGTGCATCACGCCGGTGTCGCCTGACACCAAGATGCGCGCGCGCGCCAACAAGGCGCCCGTCTCCTGCAACGAGAACACGCCGGCGGCCATCGTCGCGTGCGGCGCGAGCGGCTGAGCCATCGCCTGGTCTTCGGCGCCGCCCACCACGACCGGCGTGAAACCGTCGGCCCGGAGACGGGCGGCGAGGGCGATCCACCGGTCCATCGGCCAGCGCTTCGTGGCGTGCGCGGCGCCAGGTGCCAGGGCGGCGAGCGGCGCGTGGTCCGCGGACCATCCGCGCTCGGCGATCCAGCGCTCGACCCGCTCGCGCGCGGTCTGGTCCAGGAAGAATTGCGGAGCCCCACCGTCGGGACGCACGTCCAAACCGCGGGCCGCCTCGAAGTACCGTTCGGCCACCGGGACCGTTCGACCGTAGAAATTGACTTTGGTGGAGACGAGGACGCCGCGGGCAAGTTTGCGCTTGGCGAATCCGCGCCAGGGGCAGGACACGAGCAGCCGCAGCGCCGTGCTGCGCAGGCTGCCGTGCAGGTCGAGCCCGCGCGTCGGATGAAACGCCGCCAGTCGGCGCGCCAAATCGCGCACCGGCTCACCCGGTTCGAGTGCGACGACATCCGAGAGATGGGGGTTGGCGCTGAGGAGCGGCGCCATGGCGCTCTTGGTGACGAAGACGAGCCGCGCGTCGGGGTGCCGGGTGCGCAGCGCGCGCACGAGCGGGGTGGTGAGCAGCACGTCGCCGATAGAGCTGAAGCGGACGAGGAGAATGCACGACACGCTGGCAAAGCTACGGATGCGTTGCCCGGCTCCGCCAGCGGGACTAGTTTTCGCCTTCGATGCCCCGTCCGAAGACCATTTTGTGGGTGGACGACGAGGTGGATCTGCTGCGCCGCCCATCGTCGCTTCCTCGAGGAGCGCGGCTATCGCGTCGACGCCATCGCCAACGGCGACGACGCGCTCGCCCTGCTGAGGCGATCAGCCGTACCCGGTCATCCTCCTGGACGAGCAGATGCCCGGGCAAGCGCGGCCTGGCGAGCTCCTGGCCGAGATCCGGTCCATCGATCCCGCCATGCCGGTCGTCATGGTCACCAAAGTCCGAAGAGGAAAGCACGCTGAGCGAGGCGATCGGCGTCGAAGTGGACGACTACCTGGTGAAGCCGACAGCCCGCGCCAGATCCTCTCCGTCGTCACCCGCATCGTCGAGGGCGACCGCATCCGGCAGCAGCGGCTGGCGCAGGATTTCGCTGCCCGCTTCCGGCCGAGCTCGAGGCGCGACGAGCCGCGCACTCGGCCGACGGAGTGGATCGAGCCGGTTACGTGGAGCTGGTGCGACTGGCACCTGCGGCTCTCGAGCGTCGGGCGAGCCCGGGCTGCTCGGAGGCGCTGGCCGCGCTCAGGGTGGAGCTGCGCCGCGACTTCGGGAATTGGATTCATCAAGTCGTATCCCCGCTGGATGGCGCATCCGGAGAGTGACCGGCCGGACCTGCTCTCGGTCGACGTGGTGCGCAAGTCCCTGGTGCCCTGGCTGAGTCGTCGAGCCGGGCCATGTTCGTGGTGATCGACTGCATGCGGCTCGATCAGTGGCGAAATCGCTGCGGGACCTCATCACGCCGCTGTTCGACGTCGAGGAGTCCTACTACTACAGGATTCTGCCGACGGCGACGCCGTTCTCCCGCAACGCGATTTTCTCGGGCATGTTCCCGATGGAGATCGCCGCGCGCCACCCGAACTGGTGGGGCCAACCATCGGACGAAGAGAGCCTGAACTCGCACGAGCCGCAGTTGCTGGTCGAACAGCTCGAGGATCTCATGGGCCGTCCCATCCCGGTCCGCTACGAAAAGCTGTTCTCCGCGGCCGACGGCGCGGAGCTGTTGCGGCGTCTCCCGGCGCACCTGGCGCAGGATGGCGTGACGGCGCTGGTGTTCAACTTCATCGATCTGCTCACGCACGGCCGCTCCGAGAGCGCCATCCTGTATGAGGTGGCGCGAGATGCCGCGGCCTTACGCGCGCTTGACGCGCACCTGGTTCGAGCGCTCGGCGCTGTTCGCGGCGCTGCAGGAGGCGGAGCGGCGCAGCGTGCCGGTGTTGCTGACCACGGATCACGGCTCGATTCATTGCGAGACGCCGGCCACGGTGTTCGCGAAGCGGGACGCTACGGCCAACCTGCGCTACAAGTTCGGGGAGGATCTCCGCTCGGAGGATCCTGAAGCGGCGATCGCCGTGGAGGATCTGAAATCGTGGGGCCTGCCCCAGCTCGGCCTCGGGGTGCGGCTGCTGGTCGCGACCGGCGATCGGTTCTTCGTCTATCCCACCAAGCTGCGCGAATACCAGGCCCGGTATCGGGGCTCGTTCCTCCATGGCGGGGTCACGCCGGAGGAGATGATTCTGCCGGTCGCTCTGCTCACGCCCCGCCGCGCGACTCGCGGAGGACGCTGAATGGGCCGCAGCACCCGGTTGTTGGAGCTGGTCCGGCCGTATACCGCCCTGGTCGTCGCCACCATCTCCGCCACCATCGTCGCGTCCGTGCTGGATGGCTTCACGTTCGTGTTGATGATTCCTTTTCTGCGCACGCTGTTTCATCAGCCGGCGATCGTGGCCGAGGGCGGCTCTGCCATCCAGTCCCTGCTCGCTAAAATCGCCGGACCGTTCCTGTCGGCGGGGGCGCCGGAAGTCGCGCTGCGCAACGTCGTCGTCGTGCTGCTGGCGACCCTGGTGCTGAAGAATGCCTGCGAATACGGCGGCGCCTACCTGTCCGTGAAGATCCAGGAAGGTGTGGTGCGTGACCTCCGGGTGCGGCTGTTCGCGCACCTCCAGACCTTGTCGCTCGGCTATTTCCAGCGCACCAAGACCGGCCAGACGGTCGCGCGGCTGATCACCGACGCGGACCAGGTGAAGACGGCGATCAGCGCCGCCTTGTGGTCGTTGCTGCAAAACTGCGTGATGATGGTCGTGTATCTCGCCATCATGTTCGGGCTGTCCCCACGCCTGACCCTGGTCGCGTTGGTGTTCGCCCCGGTGCTGCTGTTCGTGATCCGGCCACTGGTGCGCCGGTTGCGCCGCCGCTCCAAGGAGGTCGCCGCCGAACGCGGCGAGCTGACCGGGCACGTGGGGGAAATGGTCAGCTCGGTGAAGTTGATCCGCGCGTACGTCGCGGAGCAGTTCGAGCAGGCGCGCTTCACGGCGATGGCCAACCGCTACATGAAGCGGGTGCTGCGCGCGCAGCGTTTCTCGAGCCTGACGAGTCCGGTGAGCGAGGTGTTTGCCGGGGTGATGATCGTGGCGATTCTCTGGTACGGCACGCTGCTGGCGCTGTCAGCCACGCGCGGGCTGGGACCGGAAGAGCTGATCACCTTCCTTATCGTCGCGTTGCGGTTGAACTCGCCCATCAAATCGCTCTCCAACTATCCCGCCATCATGGCCGGCGCGACGGCGGCGGCCGACCGGGTGTACGAAGTGCTCGACCTGCCGTCCGAGGAGGCCGCCGCGCCGGGGGAAACTTCGGCGCGCTTTGCCGACCGGATCGAGTACCGCGGCGTGTCATTCGCGTACGGCCACGATGCGGCGGTGCTGCGCGACGTCGACCTCGAAGTGCGGCGCGGCGACGTCGTGGCGATCGTGGGCCCGTCGGGGGCGGGGAAGACGACGCTGGTCGACCTGTTGCCCCGTTTCTACGAGCCCACCCAGGGGGGCATTTTCCTCGACGGCGTCCCGATCACCGCGTACACGCGCGCGTCGGTCCGGTCGCTGATGGGAATCGTGTCGCAGGAGACGGTGCTGTTGAACGACACCGCCTGGGCGAACATCGCCTACGGCAAGACGGATGTTTCGCTCGAGCAGGTGCGGGCGGCCTCCCAGGCGGCTAACGCCGCCGAGTTTCTCGAGCGGTTCCCCGAGGGCTACCAGACCGTGCTGGGGGAGCGGGGAACCCGGCTCTCGGGTGGGCAACGCCAGCGCATCGCGATCGCGCGCGCGCTGCTGCGGGACCCCCCGATTCTCCTGTTGGACGAGGCGACGAGCGCGCTCGACACGGAATCGGAGCGCCTGGTGCAGGAGGCGATTGACCGCCTGATGCAGCACCGCACCGTGTTCGTGATCGCCCACCGTTTGACGACGGTGCAGCACGCCGATCAAATCCTGGTGCTGGCCGAAGGCCGCATCGTCGAGCGGGGCACCCACGACGCCTTGCTGGCGCGCGACGGGATGTACCGCCGCCTGTACCATCTGCAGTTCGGAGCGCCGGCCTGATGCTGTCGGGCTTCACACTGGTCCGCAACGCCATCAAGCTCGACTTTCCCATCGTCCCCGCCATCCGCTCGGTGCTCGAGGTGTGCGACGAAGTCATCGTCAACGTCGGGGCGTCCGAGGACGACACGCGCGACCTTGTCGCGTCGATCGGGGATCCCAGGATCCGGATCCTGGACCGGGTGTGGGATTTCTCCAGGCGCAACCTGGTGATCTCGCATGAGACCGAGGTCGCGATGCAGGCGTGCCACGGCTCCTGGGGGATTTACATCCAGGCCGACGAAGTGCTGCACGAGGACGGCGCACGTCTGCTCAAGCAGAAAACGGCCGAATGGGACGCGGATCCGCGGGTGGAAGGGCTCCTGGTCCGCTATCTCCATTTCTATGGTGCCTTCAATCTCGTGGCGACGAACCGCCGCTGGTATCGTCGCGAGGTGCGCTGCATCCGGCTCGGCAAGGACATCCATCCATACCAGGGCGCCCAGGGATTTCGCGTCGGAGCCGAGCAGCGGAGGATTCGCGCCCGCCCCACGGACGCCGTGATGTTTCACTATGGCTGGGCGCGCCCCGCACACGCCATCAAAGAGAAACACGAGATTTCGAAGACCATCTACCCCTGGAGCAAAGACCACTCGGCCCGAGCGCAGGAGCGCGGTCACCTCGAATGGCTGCCGCTCCTGAAGCGGTTCACCGGCGCGCATCCCCGCGTGGCGGCGGAATGGGTGCGGGAGCGGATGGTGGACACTGACCGGCGCATTGGACCACGTCGGCTACGACCGGAGCATGTGCGGTTGTACGTGTCGGATTGGATCGAGCGACTGACCGGGGCGCGGCTGTTCGAGTTCCGGAACTACGACGTTGTCTAGACGATCCAGGGAGTAGCGACGCCCGGCGGCAACTCCCCCGTTTCGCACAAATGCTTGTAGACCTGTGCGTACCCGAGCGCCATCACGCGGTGCGAGAAGAACTTTTCCGCGTGGGCGCGACACGCCTCCGGTTTCCGGGACGCGATGGTGCGGGATGCGTCCACCAGTTCGTCGAGGGTATCGCCCATCGCGCCGACCTCGTTGGTGAGCACCTCGGGCAGGGCGCCACGCCTGGTCGCCAGCACCGGCGTTCCCGAAAACAATGCCTCGATCGTCGTAAGTCCGAACGGCTCATCCCACAGCGCCGGCATCCAGAGGCAGCGGGCCCCGGCCAGGAGCTCCGCTTTCTTTTTACCATCGACCTCACCCACGAACCGAATGCGCGTGGAGAAGCTGGGCCGCCATCCGCCCGCCAGCATCAAGCGTCGATTGGTGCGTTTGGCGCCTTCGATCGCCCACTGATACCCCTTGGCGCTGTGCAGGCGTCCGATGAAAAAGTCGTAGTCGTGTTTGGTCGCCTGGAACAGAAATTCTTCCGGATGGAGCCCGGCATACACGAACGCCTTGGCACCGTGGCGCGTGGCGTGATTCCTGGACAGAAACACGGCGTGCGGGGGGACGGTCTCGCCGTTTTTCAGGTTGCCGTAGATCGTCTGGAGAAACGGCGGGCCGGACGGAACACGGCGCACCGGAAAGTGCGCGTGTACGATGTCGGCATCTTTGGGCACGAGCGGTCCGAGGTCGAGCGCCGGATCGTGCAGCTGCTTGGTGGGCACTTCCTGCACCGTTGCTTCGGGGATCTTGGTCCCCGGTTGCGCGAGCAGCGTGACGCGATGCCCCAGCTCGGCGAGCCCGCGCACGAGCGCCACCACGATCCGCTCGGTCCCACCGTAGCCCTTCACCGGCAGGCGGTGATGCGACACTACGGCGATGTGCATCGGGGCCAGAGTATAACTAGCTTCGTCGCATGCGCGAGCCCCGGCTGACGATTCTGCAGCTCACGTATCAGGGCGACGGCGCGGGCTCGACGCAGTCCATTCTCAATCTCAGCGAACATCTGACGCGTCGCGGGCATCGCGTGCTGGTGGGGTGTCGTGCGGAATCGCTGCTCGCCCGTCAGGCCGCGGCGGGAGGGCTCCCGGTGGTACCGCTCGACTTCCGCCGTCTGGGCCCGCTGGCTCGATCCCTCGCCGCGGTGATTGCCCGCGAGCGCGTCTCGGTGGTGAACAGCCATGCGACGCGAGACCGGCGGGCATTGACGTGGCTACGCTGGAGCGGGCGACTGCCCGCGGCGTTCGTCGTGACCCGCCGCACCATGCCGCTGACGTCCGCGGCCGAGCTGTGGGCGGTGGGCCACACGGCGGACCGCACCATCGCCGTGAGCGGCGCCGTCGCCCGTGCATTGTCGCGTCGCGGCCACCCCACCGCCCGGTTGCGGGTCGTGCCCAATGGCATCGATCTGACCCGCATCGACCTCCCCGTGGCGCCGGCCGACCTGGCGACCGCGCGTGCGGCGCTCGGCGAGAGCAGATGACCGGCCCGTGGTGTTGTGCGTGGCGAGACGAAAGCTGCAGGACGTGCTGCTGCGCGCGGCTGCGCGCATCGAGCGGCCCGTCACGATCGCCTGCGTCGGCGTCGAACCCGATGCGGAGCTCGCGGCGCTCGTGCGCGACGCTCCCCGAACGGCACCGCGCGGTGTTCGTGCCATTCACCGAGCGCCCGCTCGCGTTCTATCACCTGGCCACCGTCGCGACGTTGCCGTCCGAGATCGAAGGGCTGTCGCAGGCGCTGCTCGAGGCGATGGGTTTGGGGCTTCCCGTCATCGCTTCCGACGTGGGTGGCAACCCCGAGTTGGTGAGCGACGGCCGCACGGGCCTTCTGGCGCCTCCGCGCGATGTGGCGGCGTGGGCGGAGCGGTTGCAGCGCCTGCTGGGAGATGCGGCGTTGCGCGAGCGTTTGGGCCAGGCGGGACGGGCTTTGGTGCGTCAGGCCTTCACGCTCGAGCGCACGGCGCAGCGCACCGAAGCGGTGTACCGGGACGCCGTCGCGCGCCGCCCGTTGCTCTGGGCGGACGAACACGTGTAGAGTTCAGAACGACATGCCGGCCTCGATCACGGTCGTCATCCCCACGCGCAACGAGGCCGGTCAGATCGGGCCGTGTGTCCGTCACCTGGCCTGGGCCGGCGAAGTGATCGTCGCCGACGGCGGCTCGATCGACGGCACGGCCGACGAAGCGCGCGCCGCCGGGGCCACGGTGCTCGAAGTGCCGGACGTCACGATCGGCGCGCAGCGCAACGCCGCGATCGCCCGCGCCCGGTACCAGTGGGTGCTGGCGCTGGACGCCGATGAGCGCTGCGGGCCCGAGTTGAAGGAAGAGCTGCAGCGCCTGGTCGACGGCCCGGTGGGACATGAGGCGTACGCCGTGCGCCGCAACAACGTGTATCTCGGCCGCCGCATGCGGTTCGCCGGCTGGGGTGATTCGTGGGCGGTGCGACTGTTTCAGCGAGACCGCCGCTTCGTGGAGAAGCGGGTGCATGAGGGGCTGGAGCCGGTGAGTGACGTGGGCCGGTTGGCGCATCCGCTGGAGCACACGCCCTATCGGGACCTCGCGCACCACGTGCGCAAGCTGGTGTTGTATGCCGAGTGGGGGGCGCTGGACCTGCGGGACGCGGGGCGAAGAACCCGGTTGATCGACCTCGCATTGCGGCCGCCCTGGCAGTTCTTTCGGACCTACGTGCTCCAGCTCGGCGTGCTGGAGGGGTGGCGCGGGCTCGTCTTGTGCGGGCTCGCCGGGGTGAGCGTGTTTCTCAAGTACGCCCGGCTGTGGGACCTTCAACGAAGCGCGTAATGGCCAAAACCTTTCTGCTGACCGATGAATTCCCGCCGATTGTCACCGGCATCTCCCGCCTGATGGGGGAGATCGCCCGCCGCTATCCGCCCGGCGAGCTGCTCGTTTCCACGGGGCAGCATCGGGACTCGCTCGAGATCGACGCGCGCTACGCCGCCACCACGATCGACCGGTTGCCGCTCTCTTCTCGCTCACTGCGGGGCTTCGCCGGATTGCTGTTCTGGTCGCGCCGCGTGGTGAGTCTTGCCCGGACGCACAAGCCACGCTTCGCCTGGGCCGACTCGATTCGGCCGGCGACGTATGCCGCCAAGTGGGCGCACGAGCGCGTCGGGACGAGCTACGGCGTCCTGGTGCACGGCGGCGACTTGCTCAAGGAGCTGCACGCCATCCACCACACCCCGTTCGCCCGCAAGTCGGCGAAGGCGCTGCTGCGCTCGGCGGCGGCGGTCGTGGCGAACAGCAACTGGACTCGGGAACAGGCGCAAAAGGTGTTGCGCGAGCTGGGACTCGATCCGCTCGCCGAGAACGTCAAGGTGGTTCCGCTGGGGACCGACCCCGAGCAGTTCCGTCCCGGCATCGATTCGCGTGACGTGCGGACGCGCTACCGCCTCAACGGCGGCCGCTGGGCGTTGACCGTGGCGCGCCTCGAGCCCTACAAGGGGATCGACACCGCGCTACGTGCGGTGGCCAAGGTGCGCAAAGAGGGGATCGACCTTCACTACGCCATCGTTGGCGCGGGCAAGAAGGGCAACACGTATCGCAAGCTGGCTGAGTCGTTGAAGATCGGAGCCGCGGTGCGCTTCGTCGGGGCGGTGCCGGACGCGGATCTGCCCGCGTTGTACAACGCGGCTGAGGTCTATCTCGGCGTATCGCGCAGCGACAAGCGGACCCAGATCGAAGGCTTCGGCGTGGCCCTGGCGGAGGCGGCGGCGTGCGGGCTGCCCGTAATCGCGGGGAAGAGCGGCGGGTTGGCCGAAGCGGTGCACGATGGGGAGACGGGGCTCGTCGTCGACCCCGATGACCCCGATGGCGTCGTCACCGCGCTGGGGCGCGTGCTCGATGATCAGTTGTTCGCGCGGCGCCTCGGCCAGGCTGGCCGCAAGGCGGTGGAGACGTACTACAACTGGGATCGCGTCATTCGAGATCTTCAAGAAATCGAAGCTCAGGTCGCCTAGGGCCACCACTCGTCCCTCGTCCCTCCTCCCGCTTTTGCCCTCGCTTCTTCTCACATTTAATTTCCCGCCGCACGGTGGCGGTATCGCGCGCATGATGGGCGAGATGGCGCTGCGCTATCCTCCGCGGACGCTCACCGTCTCGACCGGCCGCTACGCGGGCAGCGACGCGAGCGATGCCCGGTTTCCCCAGACCATCGATCGCGTGGGCATCCGCGCCACGCGGTTGCGGACCATCAATGGGCTCGCGCTGTGGACGGCCCGGGCCTCGCGCCTGGCCCGACGCGATCGATTCGGATTTGCCTGGTGCGGAGAGTTGAAGCCGGCCGGCTACCCCGCGTGGTGGCTGGCGCGGCGCCACGGCGTGCCGTATGGCGTGGTGGTGCACGGCACCGAGCTGCTGTTGCTCGACGCCAAGATTCGCCGCAGCCGGTTCAAGCGCTGGACGGCGGGTGGCCTCGTCACCGGGGCCGCCGTCCTGGCCGCCAACAGCAGCTGGACGGCGGGCGTGGCGCGCCGCCTGTACGAGCTGCTCGATCGTCCTGACCTCGCCGCGCGGGTGCAGGTCGTCCCGCTGGGCACGGATGCGACGCAGTTTCGTCCCGGGATCGATGCACGCGAGGTCCGGGCCAAACACCGGCTCGACGGCGGACCGTGGCTCCTGACGGTGGCGCGCCTCGAGTGGCACAAGGGAATCGACACGGTCATTCGCGCGCTGCCCGCCATCCGCGCGGCGCACCCGGGCGTGCGCTACGCCGTGGCCGGAGAAGGCCCGCGCCTCAGTGAGCTGGAGCAGATCGCGGGGCAGGCGGGCGTGCGCCACGCGGTGAAGTTCCTCGGCTTCGTCACCGACGAGGAGCTGCCGGCGCTCTACAACCTGGCCGACGTCTACGTCGGCGCGTCACGCTACCACGACCTGCTGGTCGAGGGATTCGGGATTTCGCTCGTCGAAGCGTCCGCGTCGGGGATCGCGGTCGTGGGTGGCCGTTCGGGCGGCGTGCCCGACGCGGTTCGGGAGGGTGAGACGGGGCTCCTCGTGGATCCCGAGCAACCAGCGGCCGTCGCGGCCGCGATCAACCGCCTGCTGGCTGACGAGTCGCTGCGCCGTCGCATGGGGGCGGCGGGACGACGCGCGGTGGAGACCTACTACAACTGGGACCGGGTGAGTCGGGACCTGATGCGGATCGACGCGGAGTTCAGACGAGCGTGAGGCGTCAGCCGGACTTTCTCATCTCCGCGGTATCCGGCACCGGCCGCGCGCTGATCGCATAGGTCGGGCAGTGACGGATGAACGCGCCACCGGTCGGCGACCACTCCTGCTCCGGCTCGGTGACCACCGCTTTGCGATCGTTGTCGAGCACGAACAGGCCGGGCGGTCCCTGAAACAGACAAGCGCCGCACCCGATGCAGCGATCGCGCTCGACGTGAACCATCACGCGGCGTCTGGGATACACGCCGTCGTCGCCCGGCTGCGGCCAGGAGGCCGGCCGGTTCAGCGCATCGATCGTCGCGCGATACCCCTCCTCCACCACCTCGCGCAGGTTGTCGAAGTTGAACATGGAGATGTGTTCGACGCGGGGGTGGACATAGTAGACCGGCGGTGTGGCCCAGTGGCGCAGCCGGACCTCGAGCAGGGACTGCATCGCGAGCTCGGTGGCGCGACCGAACACGGCGGCGAATCCTTCCTCCTGGGTGTCGCCGCGCAGCGTTCCCGAGGCGGAGACGTCGACGGCGAGGATCTGCTCCCCGTCGACCGCGCGCCCCGCCGCCACGGGTAGGTTGTCCAGCGTGGCCCCGTCGACATAGAAGCGGCCGCGAATCTCGTGCGGCGGCAGATAGCCCGGCAGCGCGCAGGACGCGAACACGGCGTCGCAGACGGGGATGTCGTCCAGCCCGGGCAATCCCCACAGCACCTGCATGCCGGAATTGACGTCGACCGTGTTCATGATCACGGGGACGTCCAGATCCTGAAACCGGACGTCGCCCACGAGGCGGGCGATCAGCTGGGCCAGTGGCTCGCGACGGAACAGGGCGGGGGAGCGCATGCGTTTGAACGCCATGTCCGCATGCGCGATCTGGAAGACGTCTTTGCGCCTGAGATTGATCGCGATGTCTTTCAGCTCCGGGATGCTCTTCCCGGAGGCCCACGCGGCGCCCACCAGCGAGCCGACGCTGCACCCGATGATGTGGGTCGGCTTGAGTCCGCGCTCCAGCAAGGCCTCCAGCACACCCACGTGTGCGAGGCCCTTCATGCCGCCGCCGCCCAGGATGAGCGTGAAGCGAGTGCCGGGGTTCACGGTCCGATCCGCTTGATTTGGCGCTCGAGTTCCGAGTAACGTAGTCAACATCCCTATGCAAGCGCCACGCCTCTGGCTCCGCCTGGTCCGTGATCGCTCCGCGCTCGTCGGGTTGTCGATCGTGACCATGCTCACACTCGCCGCCCTGGCCGCGCCGTGGCTCGCTCCCGCCGACCCCGTGCGCGGCTCGCTGAGCGAGAGTCTCCGGGCGCCGTCGCACACGTTCTGGCTGGGGACCGATGTGCAAGGACGCGACATACTGACACGTGTCTTGTTCGGTGCCCGGCTCTCGCTCGCCGTGGGGCTCGTGAGCCAATCGGTGGCCAGCCTGCTGGGCCTGGTCCTCGGCCTGATGGCGGGCTACTACGGGCGTTGGCTCGACGCCCTGCTGATGCGTCTCGCCGACATCACCCTCGCCTTCCCGTCGCTGCTGCTCCTCATTGCCATCGCCGCAGCCGTGACGCCGTCCCTGCCGGTGGTCTTCGTGGTGATCGGGATCGTCGGCTGGGCGGGGATGGCGCGCCTGGTGCGCGGCCAGGTGTTGGCGCTGCGCGGACTCGATTACGTCCAGGCGGCGCGGGCGTTGGGGGCGCGCGACACGCGAATTCTGTCGCGCCATCTGTTGCCGGGTGTGCTGGCCCCGGTCACCGTCGCCGCTACGCTCGGCGTGGGCGGCGCCATCATGGCGGAGGCGGCCCTCTCCTTTGTGGGCCTCGGCGCGCAGCCGCCCACGCCGTCGTGGGGCGCGATGGTCGCGGATGGCCGCGATCTGCTGCGAGTGGCGCCGTGGGTGAGTCTCGTTCCGGGGCTCGCGATCGGCCTCACCGTGCTGGGCATGAACCTGTTGGGCGACGGGTTGCGGGACGCGCTCGAGGTGCGGGCGGCATGACCGACGTCGTGGCGCTCCATCCCACCAGCATGAAGGCGCTGCGCGATTCGCTGCGCCATTGGCGCGCCAGCGAATTCCCATGGACCGCGGACACCGTGTACCTCAACAACGCGTCGATCGGCCCCATCCCCGAGCGCACGCGCCGCATCCTTGACGCCTTCAACGCCAAGCGGACCGCGCCCCACCTGCTCCCGGACCGCGATCTGTTCGCCGGGCTCCAGGCCGCGCGCGATGCCGCCGCCCGTCTGATCAACGCCGATACCGGCGAGATCGCACTCGCCACCAACACGAGTTACGGCTTGAATCTGGCGGCGCGGGCGCTGCCGCTGAAACCCGGTGACAGAGTGGTGCTGTCGGATCGCGAGTTCCCGGCCAACGTGTATCCCTGGCTGATGCTGCGGAAACAGGGCATCGAGGTGACGCTGGCGCCGTGTACGCCGGAGGGGTGGCCCGATGAGGGCTTCCTGCTCGAGGCGCTACGCGATCCCAAGGTGCGCGTGCTGGCCGTGTCGTTCGTGCAGTTCTCCAACGGCTACCGCGCCGACTTGAAAAAGCTCGGCACCGCCGCGCGGGCCAACGGGACGTATCTCGTGGTGGACGGCATTCAGGGGGTCGGCAATTCAGTGCTCGACGTGCGCGACACGCCGGTCGACATCCTCGCGTGCGGCGGGCAGAAGTGGCTGTGCTCGCCGTGGGGGTCGGGCTTCGTCTACGTGCGCAAGGAGTTGATCGGCTCGCTCGAACCGGCGATGACGGGGTGGATGGCGTTCGAGGGTACGGACGATTTCTCACGCCTCACGGAATACAACCCCACCTTCCGCGCCGACGCCCGTCGCTTCGAGATGATTACGCTGCCCTACCAGGAGTTCTACGGCTTGTCGCAATCGGTCGAGCTGCTGCTCGAGATCGGGATCGGGCCGATCGCCGATGCGACCCGCAGCCTGCACGAGCCCGTGCATCGATGGGCGGATGCGCATGGCGCCCGGGTGGTGTCCCCGCGCGACGAGCGGCATCGCTCAGCGATCGTCTGCATCGCCCCGGCGAAAGCGGTGGAAGCCTATCATGCGATCAAGCGGGCGCGCATCGTGTGCAGCCTGCGGGAAGGGGCGATCCGGTTGTCCCCGCATTTCTACAATACGGTCGAGGAGATGGAGAAGGTGCTGGAGGTCTTGTCCGGAATTGAGTGAAGTGCCCCTACGCGATGCGCAGCAGGCCGTAGTCCTTCTTTCCTTTTCTCAGCACCACATTCCGGCCGGCCAATAGATCTCCGCTGCCGAGCACGCGAGTCGGATCCGTCTCGCGTTGCTGATTGACGTACACGCCGCCCTGCTCGACCTGCCGGCGCGCGTCGCTCTTGGACTTGACCATCCCCACGGTCACGAGCGCGTCTACCAGAGTGAGGCCGTCGATCGACGCGACCGATGCGGTCGGAATCTCCCGCGCCAACACCTCGAAGGCGCTGGGGACCACCTGCTTCGGATCCCAGTCGCCGAATAAGATCGCGCTCGCCGCCACGACCGATTCCATGGCGGGTTTCCCATGGACTCGTTCGGTCATCTCGCTGGCGAGATGATGTTGCGCCTGGCGTTTCGCCGGATCCTTCTGATGCATTTTGATCAGGGCGTCGATGCCTTCCGGGCCGCCTTGGGAGCGCAGGGAAAACAGCTTCAAGTACTGCTCGATGTCCCGGTCGTCGGTGTTGACCCAGAATTGGTAGAACGCGTACGGCGACGTCAGCGCCGGGTCGAGGTAGATCGCCCCCGCCTCCGATTTGCCGAACTTCGCCCCGGACGCCGTGGTGACGAGTGGGGCCACGAGCCCGTGCACCTCGGTGGATTTCACGCGGCGGATCAAGTCGACGCCAGCCGTGATGTTGCCCCACTGATCGCTCCCGCCGACCTGCAGCGTGCAATGCAAGTCCTTTCGCTCGAACAGCTGGAGGTAGTCGTACGCCTGGAGCAGCATGTAACTGAACTCGGTGAACGAGAGGCCGGCATCGAGCCTCGCTTTCACCGATTCTTTCTGCAACATGATGTTGATCGTGAAGTGCTTGCCGACGTCCCGCAGGAAGTCCACCAACTTTGCCGGCACGAGCCACTCGGCGTTGTCGAGCAGGAGGGCGCGGCCACCCTCGAACTGCAGGAACCGCGTCATTTGCTCGCGCTGGCGTTCGAGATTGGCGCGCAGCTCGTCCTTGGAAAGGAGCGGGCGCTCGGCGCGCTTCCCCGAGGGGTCTCCGATCAACCCGGTGCCGCCGCCCATCAGCACGATGGGGCGGTGGCCGCTCTGCTGCAGATGATGCAGCAGCATCAGCGGGATCAGATTGCCGAGCTGCAGGCTGGGCGCGGTCGGATCGAACCCACAGTAGGCGGTCACCGGTTCCCGGGCGAGATGCGCCTCGAGCCCGGGCGTCGCGTCCGCCACGAAGCCCCGCCACTGGAGTGCTGCGAGCAGACCGGTCATGGGCGCGTATCGTAAGAGCGGCCGTCGACGCTGGCAAGCACCGGGGGGGCTCACTAGGTTGTAGCCAGATGGGTCAATTCGCGTTTCTCAAGCCGCGTCTCACCTGGGACATCGTCTTGTCGCGCCGCGGCGCCGTGGGGGCGGCCGCCCTCGGCTCGATGTTCATGATCGGGCTGGTGTGGGGGTCCTGGTCCCGGGCCTGCGTGGCCGAGCGCTGCCCCAGCATCTCCCGGCTCATCAGTCTCCGCCCCCAACAGACTTCCAAGATCTACGCCGCCGATGGCCGGCTGATTACCGAGCTGGGACTCGAGCGCCGCACCGTGCTGCCCCTGCGCGAGATCCCGATCTGGGTGCGCCAGGCCTTCCTGGCCACGGAGGACAAGCGGTTCTACCGCCACCACGGCATCGACTACTGGCGCATCCTGGGCTCGCTCAAGGCGAACATCTCCGCGCTGAGCTACACCCAGGGGTTTTCGACCATCACGATGCAGCTGGCCCGCAACATCTTCCCCGACCTGGGGCGGGAGAAGAAGCTGACGCGCAAACTGAAAGAGGCCCGCGTCGCCCTGGAGATCGAGCACAATTTCCCCAAGGACACGATCCTCCAGATGTATTTGAACCAGATCGATCTGGGGGCGGGATCGCATGGGGTGGAAGCCGCGGCGCAGATCTACTTCGGGAAGTCCGCCCGCGATCTGAACGTGGCGGAAGCGGCGACCCTGGCGGCGATCCCGAAAGCGCCGTCGTTCTACAATCCGCGGCTGCACGCGGACCGGGCGGTGCGGCGCCGGAACATCGTCTTGTCCCTGATGCAGGGCGAAGGCTACCTCACGCCCGACGAAGCCGAGCAGTGGAAGGCCTATCCGCTGGTTCTGACCACCAGCCGCACCAACTATGGGGACGTCGCTCCATACTTCGTGGAGTGGCTGCGCACACAGTTTCTGGAGCCGCGCTACGGCCGCGACTTGTACGAGAAGGGGCTGCGCGTCTACACCACGTTGGATCTCGACATGCAGGAAGCGGCCGAGCGGGCGCTCGGGGCCCAGCTCGACGCCATCGAGGCCGGCGTCTACACCAATGGGAAGTGGGAAGGGCGCAGTACCTATCGCGATTATCTGGAATCGTCCCGCGCGGGGGAGGAGCAGGATCGCGGCGGGTTCACGCCGTATCTGCAGGGCGCCCTGCTCTCGGTCGATGCGCGCACCGGCGGCATTCTCGCGATGATCGGCGGTCGTGACTTCGCCGATTCCAAGTTCAACCGGATCACGCAGGCGCAGCGCCAGCCGGGTTCTACCTTCAAGCCGTTCGTGTATTCGGCCGCCATCCGCGCGGGGCATCCCGTCACGGAGATCCTGGACGACACCCCGCTCGACCATCCGGTGCTGCAACCGGACAGCTCGTTGTGGCAGCCGCAGGACTACGACCTGACCACGCTCGGTCCGATCCCGATGCGCCAGTCGCTGTACATGTCGCGCAACCTGTCGACCATCAAGCTCGGCATGGCGTTAGGCGAGCAGACGGTGATCGGGGAAGCGCGCCGGTACGGCATCACGACGCCGATTCCGCCGGTGCCCGCGATTCATATCGGCGCGCGCGGCGTGTATCCGATCGAGCTGATCTCGGCGTTCACGGCGTTCGCCACCGTCGGCATGCGCGCGCAGCCGTTCGGCATCATTCGGGTCGAGGACAAGGACGGCAACATCCTGTGGCAGCCCACGACGCAGCGTGATCAGGTCATGGACCCCGCGCACGCCTGGCTCATGACCGACATGTTGCACGATGTGGTGCGACGCGGCACCGCGTCGGGCGCGGTCCAGGGGGCCGGCTTCCAGTATCCGGCCGGCGGCAAGACCGGCACCACCGACGACTACACCGACGCCTGGTACGTCGGGTTCACCTCGCAGATCGTCACCGGGATCTGGGTCGGGTACGACATCCAGCAGCGCATCATGAACAACGCCGCCGGCGGCCGCATCGTGGCCCCCGCCTGGACCGAGTTCATGCGCGATGTCTACGATCGCCGTCCCGCCCCGCCGGACTGGCCGCGCCCGGACTCGCTCGTGCCGCGCGAGGTGGATTGGAAGACGGGCTATCTCGCGACGCCGTTCTGCCCTCAGGCCGACCGCCACTGGGATTGGTTCTATCCCGGGACCGAGCCCCGCCAGTTGTGTCCGGTGCACGGCGGACTCGGACCCGTGACGCCCTAGCGCATGCTTCGCATTCGGGCCGGCGTGGTCTACCCGGTCACGGCGCCGCCGATCGAGGACGGCGCCGTTCTCGTTGGCAACGACGGCCGCATCGCGGCCGTCGGCCCGCATGGCAAAGTGCCCTCCCCGGCGGACGCCGAGCGATTCGAGTTCAAGGACGCCATTCTGACGCCCGGCCTGGTGAACGCGCACACGCACCTCGAGCTCCAGCACCTGGCCGGGAAGAACAGCGAGACCAGCTTCGTCTCGTGGATCAAACGGATCCGGGAGTTGAAAGAGGCGACGCCGCCGGAGGCGTTCATCGCCGCCGCGGAAGCCGGTCTGCGCGAGTGCTGGTCGCGCGGCGTCACCTGCATCGCCGAAACCGGCAGCACCGGGGCTACGATGGAGGCCCTGGTGCGGTTCGGCGGGCGGGGCATGGTCTACCAGGAGGTGTTCGGACCCGGTCCGTCGCAGGTGCCGCCTGCCATGGAAGAGCTGGAGCGGCAGGTGCTGCGGCTGCGGCGGCTCGCCACCACAATGCGGGGCGTGGGCGTATCGCCCCATGCGCCGTACAGCGTCAGCGAAGCGCTGTACCGCCGGGTGGCGCGGTACGCGCAGCAGGAGCGATTGCCGATCGCGCTGCACCTCGCCGAGTCGCAGGAGGAGTCCGAGCTGATCCGCTACGGAGCGGGACCGTTTGCCGAAGCGTTGCGCGGCCGGGGGATCGTGGTGGAGCCCCGTCACTGTTCTCCGGTGCAGTACCTGCGCGCGCTTGGCGTGCTGCGGGCCGGGACGCTCGCGGTCCATTGCGTGCAGGTCGACGATGCCGACCTGCAGACGCTCAAGGCGGCCCGCGTTGCGGTGGTGCATTGCCCCCGCTCCAACCGCGTCCACGGACACGGCACGGCGCCGTTCACGGCGATGCGCGAAGTGGGGTTGACGGTGGGCATCGGCACCGATTCGGTGGTCAGTGTCGGCGATCTCGATGTGTGGGCCGAAGCGCGGGCCTCGTGGATCGGCGCGGAGGAATCGCTGCGCATCCTGACCCTCGAGGGCGCCAAGGTGCTGGGGTGGGAGCGCACCATCGGGTCGCTCGACGTGGGCAAGGCCGGGGATATCGCGGTGTTCGCCCACTCGCCCCCGCAGCGCCTGCCGCCCCCGCCCATGGCGCTGCTCACCGTGCTGGCCGGGCGCGTCGTGCATCGCGTGTGAGCGCCAAGGCGCGTCGCCACGAAGCGATCCTGCGGATCGTCCGTCGCGAAGTGATGGACAGTCAGGAGCGGCTGCGCGATCGGCTGCGGGCGGAAGGGGTCGCGGTCACCCAGGCGACCTTGTCGCGCGACATGCGCGAAATCGGACTCAGCAAGGTCGCGATACCGGGGGGCGGTGTTCGCTACGCGGCGCCGGCCGGGAGCGCGGCTGTTCGGACGTCGCTCGCCGATGTGGTGCCGGCGTTGCTCGTGTCCGCGGACGGAACGGGACCGCTCCTGGTGCTGCGGACCGCGGCCGGAGCGGCCGCCGCGGTGGCGGCGGCGTTGGACGCCGAGGCCTGGCCCGAAGTCCTGGGGACGGTCGCCGGATCCGATACGGCGCTCGTCGTGACACGGAGCGAGCAGGCGCGGCGGGCCGTGCAAGTGCGTATAGAGGAGCTGGTAACCCCCCGTCTTGCCGAACGTTAGAACTCCGAGTAGGATAAACGGGCCGCCCGTTGACGGTGAGCGAGGCGGCCTTTTTTGACCAGGAGAAAGCGGGAACCGTGCGTTGTCTGGCGTTGAACGCGTCGTTTGAGCCTCTGACAATGGTGCCTGTCCGCCGCGCCCTCCGCCTCGTGATCGACGGCAAAGCCGAGATCGTCGAGGCCGACCAGGGCGAGGTGATGCGCAGCGCGCGCCTCGAGCTGCCGCGCCCGGCGGTCATCCGGCTGGTGAAATTCGTGCACGTGCCGCGCAAGTTCCGTCGCCAGGTGACCAACACCTTCCTGTTCGCCCGCGACGAATACCGCTGCCAGTTCTGCGCCCGCCACCAGCATCAGCTACGGACCCGTGAGTGCCTGACGCGCGATCACCTCATTCCGCTCTCGCGCGGCGGCAGCAACGCCTGGAACAACGTGCTCACGGCGTGCTCGAGCTGTAACACGCGCAAGGGCAATCTGCTTCCCGAAGAGGTGGGCATGCATCCGCTGCGGCCCCCCTTCGAGCCGCACTTCGTGCACCTGGCGTGGGCGGTGCGCCGGCTCACCGCGATTCAGTCGCGCTACATCCGGTTGTTCTACGGAGCCGCGGTGCTGCGCACCCTCGCGGAGATGTAACTCAGGGCCCTGCCGACAGCGCCGGGAAGTTGGCGGAGCGACCTTCCAGTGTCACCGTCGGCAGACCCGCAATCCGGATCAGCGCGCGCTGCGCCCCGTGCGCCAGCGCATCTCCGAAGTTCTCATGCCCCGAGACGGCTGGCGTGATGTCGCCTTTCAGCCAGCGCGTCAGTTCTTCCAGGTCCGTGTCGTTCAAAGTGGTGACGTCGAGGTGGCCCACCAGGTAAAAACGTCCATCCCCGCGCGGATCGATGGTGACGCGATACGGGACGGCGAGCGCCGCGGCCAGATCTTCGGTCGTGTTGTAGCGCGTGACGCTGCCGCCGGTCCGGATCAGAATGAACTCCTCGGCCAGCGGGTCGTGGCGCGCCACCGCATCCCACTCCACCCCCGTGATGTAGCGGTCGAACCAGTTGGCGCGGGACCGCCACAGTTCGAGGCGGTAGTGCAGGCGCAGCGGAAACCCGGACCGCATCAGGTCGAGGAACCGGCCGTCGTCGAGCAGATGCGTGGCCTGCACGCGCGCGACGCCGGCATCGCGCGTCACTGAGAGCGCCGGCGCCTGCGCGGCCAGTCGCGACGCCGCGAGCACCGCGGCCACGAGCCAGACAGCGTACCGGCGCACCGTCAGAACCGGTGGTCCAGCCGGGCCGTCACCCGCAGCGACTGCCCGACGGTCACCGCCTTGGCGACGTAGAGGCCAAACCCTCCCCAGTCCACGCCGAGGCCGAGGTCGGCCAACCAGCTGGAGAGGGGCGGCAGACGGCCGGCGGAAAACCGGCCCGGCCCGGTACCCACGAGCCAGCCCTTTCCCGCGTCACCAAACACCACGAAGTCCGGGCCGCGCAGGAATCGGGTGACGTAGCCAAATCCCTCGCCTTCTCCGCCCTCGGCGTTGTACTGTGTCCGCAGCGAGACGTGGCCACGGTACTCGGCCTGAACCGCGACGACACGATCGCAAGCGGCGACGTTCGTCCCCGCGAATGGCCCGGTATTGGCCGCCGCGTTGCACGCGCTCTGACGAAAATCATAGCCGGGGACCGGCTCCGGGCCGCCCAGGCTCAGACGCCGTTGCAGCGGCAGCGGATCGCCGCCGAGCCAGCCCCCCAGCACGAGGCGCAGGTTGAGGCGACCCTGCGCGCTGATGCGGTTGTAGCGACGCACATCGAAGAACCCGCGCGTCGAGCGATACGGCCCAAGCAGGGAAGCGGAATCCCGGATCGAGCTCGGGAACCCCGCCGCCGGGCGCGCATCGTCACTGCGGGCCACGTCCACCGTGCCCCGGACGAACCAGCCGGACGTCGGCTGCTCACGATCGTTGCGGGTATCGAGCGTGAGGCTGGGGGCAATCGTGGTGTAGTGCCCGGCGTCGATCGGCGGGTTGGGACGCCACGGCAGGGACGTGCGCGACAGCGACCAGGGATCGCGGGCGTTCACGCTGGTCTGATGCTCGCGCCGCAGCTCGAGGGCGAGGGTGAGCGGGACTTCGGCCTGCCAGGTGAGCCGGAAGGCAGTCCCATTGTCCCGGAAGTAGTCGCGATAGTCGCGGCGGACGAGGAACGCCTCCCAGCCCACCTCGTTCGACCGTAGCCCCCAATCTTCTACCGGCGTGACGAGGTCGAACGACCGCACCGCCAGTGCGATCGGACGCCGGTCCCCGACGCGCAGCTCGGCGCGTACGGCGTAGCCGAGGTCGCAGCATTCGCGATTGATCGAGCGCGCGGTCCGGAACACTCCGGCGGCACTGCCGCGCAGGTGGACCCGCGGCCCGAGCGTCAGATCGATCGAGGGACCCGCGACGATCGGCAGTCCTTCCACGCGGTTGTAGGTGCCCCCCGTAGCCAACACGAGGCTGGAGCGCGCTTCGCCGCGCCCGAACACGTATCGGGCCGACAGGCTCAATCGGCGCCACAGATCGGGGGCGTGCACCAGCGTGTCGCCGGCCATCCGGTAGGGCAGCGGCTCGGCGTAGGCCCGGACCGTACCGGCGACGCCCGCCCGAGAGCCCTGAATGGCGCCGCCGATGACCAGGAGGTCCCCGGCGATCGCCGCGGTGGAGTCGAGCACCGCGTTCCCGTTCAGGACCAGGAGCGAGCCGTCGATCCGCCCACCGATCATCGCCGGGCCATTGCGGATCGCCACGTCTCCCGTCCAGGCATTGCCGGCCGGCAGCCGCACACGACCTGCGAGCCGGGTCGTCGTGAGGGCATTGTAGAACCGGACGGCCTCGCCGATCACCGCGCTGGGAAGCTCCGGAGGCGTGAAGTGAAGGCCGACGCTCTCGGGGTGGATCACGATGGCGGTGTCCTGGGCCACCAGCGGACGCGACGCGAGCAGCGCCACGCACAACAGGGGGACGATGCGCATGGCGAATCTCACTCGGAGAGTTGTCGTGGCGGCTCGAGTTCGAGCCGCCGCATGCGGCGGTACAGGTTGGCGCGGTCGGTGGAGAGGCGGCGCGCCGCGTCGGCCACGTTGCCCTTGGCGGCGCTGAGCGCCGCGGCGATCAGCTGTCGCTCATACTGATCGAGGGCCGCGGCGAGTGGCGTATCCGGGTCCCCGGCGGCCGCTTTGGCCGCGGCCCGTGCCCCGCCGTCGGAGGGGAGCACACGCGTGACGTCGGCCGCGGCAATCACTTCGCCAGTGGCCAGGATCGCGAGTCGCTCCACCAGGTTGGCGAGCTCGCGGACGTTGCCGGGCCAGGGGTAGCTCCCCAACAGCTGCAGCGCGCCGGTGTCGATCGACAGCGTGCGGCCGAGCCGGGTCGCCTGCCGGGCGAGAAAGTGCCGCACCAGGGGCGGCACGTCGTCGACCCGATCGCGCAGCGGGGCGATGTGCACCGGCAGCACGTTGAGCCGGAACAGCAGGTCCTCGCGGAACCGTCCGTCCCGTGTGGCGCGAGTGAGATCCTTGTTGGTGGCGGAGAGCACCCGCACGTTCACGGTGATCGGTCGCTCACCGCCGACGCGCTCGATCACGCCCGTCTCCAGCACCCGCAGCAGCTTGGCCTGTGCTTCGAGCCCCAGGTCGCCGACCTCATCCAGGAACAGGGTTCCGCCGTCCGCCAGCTCGAAGCGGCCCAGGCGGCGCTCTCCGGCGCCCGTGAAGGCTCCCTTTTCATGCCCGAACAGCTCCGATTCCACGAGGTCGCGGGGAATCGCCGCGCTGTTGACCGTGACGAAAGATCGGTCGGTGCGGCCGCTGAATCGATGGATCGCCGAAGCCACGAGTTCCTTGCCGGTGCCGGACTCCCCGGTGATCAACACGCGGGCGTCGGTCGGGGCGATGCGGGCGATCAGCGCCCGCAGCTCCTGCATCGCCACGCTGTCTCCCACCAGGGGATCCGAGTGCCCCAGGGCCTCGTGCAGGCGCCGGTTCTCGGCGCGCGTCCGGGACAGCTCGAGCGCCGCCCGCACCGCCACGAGCAGGCCTTCGGGAGTGAGCGGCTTCTCGAGAAACTGAAACGCTCCCAGCTTCGTCGCGCGCACGGCATCGGACAGCGATGCCTTGCCGCTCATCATTATCACCGGCACGTCGGGATAAACCTGCCGCAACTGCTCCAGCGTCTGCATGCCGTCCGGGCCGCCCGGCATCATGAGGTCGAGCAGGACTGCGTCAGGCGGCGCGTCGCGGGCGATGGTCAGGGCGAGGGTCCCGTTGGGAGCCTCGTTGGTCTCGTACCCTTCCCCCTGGAGCAAGGCGCCCACCATGCGCCGGATGTTGGGCTCATCGTCCACCAGCAGGATGCGCGGGCTCACGCGGGAAACACCAGCGTGAATGTGGCCCCGCCGCCCGGTGTCTCGGTGACGGCGAGCGTGCCCTCGTGCGCTTCGACGGTTTGTCGCACCAGGGCGAGTCCGAGCCCAGTTCCCCCCGGCTTGGTGGTCACGTACGGCTCGAACACCCGGCCGCGCAGCTCAGGCGGGATGCCCTGTCCATGGTCGGCGACCGCCACCACCACCCCACGGCCCTCGCCGGAAACGGTGATGTCGATGATGCCACGCCCACCCATGGCCTCGGTGGCATTACGGAACAGGTTGCTGAACGCGTGACGCAGCGCCTCGTAGTGCCCCTGAATTGCACGCCGGCCGTTGGCGGCGACGCGGACTTCGATCTCGGGCGGCACCGCCGTCCGCCCCAGCTCTTCGAGCAGCTCCACGACATCCACCTCGCTTTTCGGTCCTTCGGGCAACCGCCCGAAGTCGGCGAACTCCTGCGCCAGTCGCTCCAGCCGGTCGGTCTCGGCCCGGAGCACCTCCACTGCTATGTCGGTCCGCGCCGCCGTCCGGTTCGTGGTCTGCCCACTGCCCAGTTGATCCACGGCGATCCGCATGGCCGTGAGCGGATTCTTGATCTCGTGCGCCACCCGGCGGGCGACCTCCCGGAACGCCCGCAGACGCTCTGCTTCCAGCTCACGCGCCCTGGCGGTGTCGAGCGTCCCGGCCATGTCGCGCAGCGCCACCCGCAAGGCCGCGAACTCCGGGGCGCCGCGCGTCGGCAAGCCCGCCGGAAGCGGCTCGTGCTGCCGGATCAGGCGCGTCCACCCGATCAGCTCCTCAATCGGACGGGACAGCTGCCGCGACAGGTGTCCAGCCACGCGGACCGCGGCGAACAACACCAGGGTGCCCAGCGCGATGACCACGGTGGCGAGACCGGCCGTGTAGTACCGCAGGAAGCGATCGGCTCGCCGGGCGAGACTAGTGCCCCGGGACAACGCCTCCAGGTGCTCCCGCATCGCGCTGCGCGCCCCCGGGGCAAGGCGGGTCGTATCCACTTGGTCCAGCATGTTTCGAGCGGAGGCCGTAACCTCCTCCAGCGAAGCGCGAGCGCCGGTCGTGGGGCCGAACGTCCGCACCGTGAGCACCCATCCTACGACGGCCAACCCTGTCGGGACGGCCGCCATCAGGACGAGGACGACAAAGATGCGGCGACGAAATGGGAGCGGCATATCTTGGCGCAATCTAGGAGTTTGCGGCTGGTGCGACAATTCGACACGGTAGACGCGCTATCAGCTATCAGCTAATCCGAGGGGGGGTAAGCAAATCGATGAAAAGCCACACTCACTACTTATGGTTCAACACCAAACAGCGACAGGAGATCATCGATATCACCGACGCGGTGCTGGAGCAGGTGCAGGCGAGTGGGGTGCAGGAGGGGTTGGCCCTCGTTTCCGCGATGCACATTTCCGCCTCCGTATTCGTGAACGACCACGAATCCGGCCTGTGGCACGACATCCTGACCTGGCTCGAGGGGTCGGTCGCCCCATGGGACCCGAGCCGCTATCGGCACAACGAGACGGGCGAAGACAACGCCGCCGCCCATCTGCGCAGCCTGACGATTGGTCATGAGGTCATTGTCCCGATCACCGCCGGCAAACTGGACTTTGGCCCGTGGCAGCGGGTGTTCTACGGCGAATGGGATGGTCAGCGGAGGAAGCGGGTCATCATCAAGGTGCTGGGCGAGTAGGCTTCCCATTTCGGTGCAAGTTGTTTAGTATCAATGGTTCCCGATTGAGTCCCCCCGGCTCACCTCGCTCACGGCCACGGCCGGGCGGGGCGCATATGCGGGCAGCCGAACAGACGCGCGTAGCGCGATGGCGGCGCCCACCACCGCTCGAGGCTCTGTCATCAGTGCGTGAGGCGACTCTCCACCGATCGGGAATGGAGAGCACCGCCCTCTAGAGCGCACGGGACCCGCCTCAGGAGTTCAGACACATACACATGGTAACCCAGCCGCACGCACACCTTGCTCGGCCCGCCCACAAAGAACCCCCCGCCCACGCTCCCAACGCCGCGCTGCTGATCGACTTCGACAACGTGACCATGGGGATCCGCTCGGATCTCCAGACGGAGCTGAAGCGGCTGCTGCAATCCGAGATCATCCGGGGGAAAGTGGCGGTGCAACGCGCCTACGCCGACTGGCGCCGCTATCCGCAGTACATCGTTCCCCTGTCCGAATCATCGATCGATCTCATCTTCGCCCCCGCCTACGGTTCCAGCAAGAAAAACGCAACCGACATCCGCTTGGCGATCGACGCGCTGGAGCTGGTTTTCACGCGCCCCGAGATCGGCACGTTCATTCTGCTCTCGGGCGACAGCGACTTCTCGTCGCTGGTGCTCAAGCTCAAGGAGTACGGCAAGTACGTCATCGGGGTGGGGATCCGGGAGTCGTCGTCGGATCTCCTGATCCAGAATTGCGACGAGTACTTCTCGTACAACGAGCTCGCTGGGCTCACCAAGGAGAGCGACATCGAGCACGTGCGCCGCGATCCCTGGGAGCTGGTGGTCGAGGCCGTGAAACAGATGACCGCCCACAACGACGTGATGCGCTCCGATCGCCTGAAACAGGTCATGCAGGAAATCGACCCATCGTTCGACGAGAAAGACGCCGGGTTCTCGCGCTTCAGCAAGTTCGTGCAGGAGGCCGCGCATCGCGGACTGATCAGCACCATGCGGCTCGACAATGGTCAGTACGAGATCGGCCTCGGCCCCAAGGCGGAGGGCGCCGCGGCGACGCCGACCGGCGGACGCTTTGCGGAGCCCGCCGCGGCGGCGCCCGTGCCGGAGCCCGCAGCACCCGCCCCCCGCGCGCGGCGAGGCTCGCTCGTGGGTGATGCCTTCGGCCTGCTCAAGCAGGCACTCGGCCGGATGGGGGGCGAACAGCCGCTGACGGCGGAGACGGTGCGTGAGGCCATGAATGAGCTGGCCCCGGAAGGGACCAAGGCAGTGGAGCCCCGCAGCATGCCCAAACTGCTGCGCCAGGCGCACGACGCCGAGCTGATCGACCTCTCCAAGGATGAAGCAGGCGACTACGCCGTCCGGGTGCGGCGTGAGGAGGCCACCGTCCCCTCGGAACCGCCCAAGGTTTCGCCCCCGGTGGAGGAAGAGGAGAACGAACCACCGATGCCGGCGTCCTCCGCGCCGCCGCCGCCGTACTCGCAGCCCGGCGCCACGCCGAGCGGCGTCCCGATGCGCAGCGCGCGGTTCCGGCGCGGCTCGCGGGGCCCGCGTCCCACCGCTCCGGGTATCCCCAAGGTGGGAGTGGTGGACGTGGATCCCAACTTCCGGCCCCGCGTGGAGGTGACCCCACCGCGTCCACCGCAGGGGGACTTGGGCAGCGGTCGAGAAGAGGGGGAGCGCCCCCGGCGCGAGCGTGGGGAACGGGGCGGGCGAGGACGCGGTGGTCGCGGCCGTGGCGGTCGCGGCGGGCCGCGTGAAGGCGGAGAAGCGCGGAGTGGAGGGGGCGAGTCGAGCGATCGCGGATCCCGGGGCGGTCGTGGTCGGGGCGGTCGCGGGCGCAGCGGCCGCAGCGAGCGCAGTGGTGAGGAGCGGACCGAACCGATGGTCCAGCGCCAGGCGTCATCGCCGGTACGCCCGGCGGAGCCGGCTCCGCCTCCACCTTCCGCGCCGTCACTCCCGGAGGAAGGCGGGTCCTTCTGGAACCGGGTCAAGCGCGGGTTGATCGGCGGCGAGTGATCCGCCGGCCGTTACCGCCGTCCTTCTACGCGCGACCGACTGCCGAGGTCGCGCGTAGGCTTTTGGGGCAGATTCTCGTCAGCGACATCGGTGGCCGGACGGTGTCGGGGCGCATTGTCGAAACTGAGGCGTACCTGGGTCCCCACGATCCGGCCAGCCACGCCTACGGCGACCGTCGCACGGCTCGGACCGAAGTCATGTACGGGGCGCCCGGCACCGCCTACGTCTACTTCACCTACGGCAAGCACTGGTGCCTGAACGCGGTGACCGAACGCCATGAGTATCCCGCGGCGGTGCTGATCCGGGCCCTGGAGCCGTTGGAGGGTCTGGCCGTGATGCGGCGTCGCCGCGGGCCGGTGACGGATCACGAGCTGTGCGCCGGTCCGGCGCGGCTGTGCCAGGCCCTGGGCATCACGGGGAAGGAAAACGGCCGGCCGCTGACGGAGAAACGGTTGCGGATAGAACGCGACCGGCGCCCGAAGGCGCCGGTCGAAGTGACGGGGCGGATCGGGATCACGGTCGCGGCCGATTGGCCGCTGCGCTTCGTGATCGCCGGATCCGAGTGGTTGTCGCGCTAGCTAGTGCTGGGCGTTCACGTCTTCCTTGGCGCTGCCCAGGGAATACCGGATGCCGCCTTGAATCGAGTGGGTCGCGCCGGAGATCAGGAAGTTCGACGACGCCGAATTGAGCTGGTACTGCCCGTACACGGCCAGCTTGCCGATGTTGATCTGGATCCCGCCCATGAACCAGGCGGTGGCGGTGCTGGCGGCATCGTCCACGAAGCTCTGGGCCGCGGCCTGGTCGTTGGCCGTGGCGCATTGCGAGTTGGGCGACGTATTGCTGCAGTCGACGATCGGGTTTTGAATGGTCACGATGGCGAAGCCGCCACCCGCGTAGGGCTCGATGCGCTTCTGCAACGGGAAGGCGAGCACCCCGAAGAACAGCCGCCGCACCTGATTGAAAGTGGCGTCCCGCAGGCCGGTCGCCGAATTGGGATCGAACACGGAGGCCCGGGCGTCGCTCAGGAAGATCGCTGCTTCGCCGCCGATGTAGAGGGCGGTGCGCTTCCCGGTGATCATCCAGTGTGCGCCGAACATGGGGTCGAAGGCGTACCCCTGCGCGTTGGTCTGATACAGGAAACCGCCGGCTTGGGCACCCCAATACCAGCGATTGGAATGATCATTGATGACCTGAGCCGCCACGGGTCGGTCCGGGACCAGCGCAGCGACAAGCAGGGCGCACAGCGCCACACGAGACAGCGGCTTCATCGCACTTCCTCCACGGGTTACCGGCAGCGGTTGGCTGCCGGGGACCCACAAATTAGGGGTCCGGCCCCGTTTGGCAAGCATTTGCGGAAAGCCTAGGCTGTTGCAGGAGTGTCGGTTAAGGCGGTAGCCCGCGAAACTACTTGAAGTGCCTAACCAAGTACCAAAATAAACCCGAAGATTTGCTGTCGTAAGTGCTTCGATGATGTTTGGATGATGGCTATATCAGTTGCAGGTGCTTTCCCACCTTGGCAAACGCCCGCAGCGCGAAGTCGAGATCATCCCGGGTATGGGCCGACGAGAGCTGACACCGCACCCGGGCGTGCCCCTGGGGGACAACCGGGTATCCGAAGCCGGTCACGAACACGCCTTCGTCAAGCAGTCGATCGCTCATCTGAATTGCTTTCGCGGTCTCCCCGAGGATCACCGGAACGATGGGCGTTTCCCCGGCGAGCGGCTTGAAACCGAGGGCTTGCAGGCGATCGCGGAAATACGTGGCATTGTCCCGCAGCCGAGCCACGCGCTCGGGATGACCTTCGAGCACGCGCACGGCCGCCAACGCGCTGGCCGCCACGGTCGGCGGCAAAGCATTGCTGAACAGCTGGGGACGGGAGCGTTGGGTCAGGTAGTCGGTCAGAGCCGCGGGTCCGGCGGTGAACCCCCCGGCCGCGCCACCCAGCGCCTTGCCAAGCGTTGAGGTGATGATGTCCACCGATCCGAGCACGCCAAGATGCTCGGCCGTCCCGCGGCCCGTCTTCCCCAGCACCCCGGTCGCATGGGAGTCGTCCACCGCGACGATGGCGTCGTGCTTTCTGGCGAGCCCCAGGATGTCCGGCAGGCGGGCGATGTCCCCCTCCATGGAGAACACGCCGTCGGTGAAGATGAGCCGGCGCCGCGTGCCGCGGGCCGCCGTCAGCTTCTCCTCCAGATCCGCCATGTCCGAGTGCCGGTACACGGCGGTCTGGCACTTGCCGATGGTTTTGGCGAGGCGGATCGAGTCGATGATCGACGCGTGATTGAGCTGATCGGAGATGACAATGTCCTGCTCGCCCAGGATCGTGGCGCAGAGTCCTTCATTCGCGTTCCAGCAGCTGACATAGGACAGGGACGCTTCGCAGCCGACGAGAGGCGCCAGCGCGGCCTCGAGCTCGCGATGAATGGTGAATGTGCCGCAGATGAATCGGACGGACCCGGTGCCGGCGCCAAAACGGTCCAACGCCGCTTTGCCCGCCGCCACCACCTCCGGATCGTTGCACAGTCCCAGATAGTTGTTGGAGGAGAGGATCACGACCTCGCCACGCCCTTCCATGCGCGATCGCGGCCCCTGCGGGCTTTCGAGGTAATTGAGGCGCTTGTACACGCCGTCCTGCTTGAACTGATCCAGCTCCGCTTGCAGGCTGCTGGTGAAGCTCATGCGATCTCCAGGATGACCTTCCCCGCATCCCCGGAGCGGATCGCGGCGAGGGCGTCGTCGATGCGGGCGAGCGGGAAACGGTGCGTGATGACGGGGCGGGGGTCCAGCAGCCCGGCGGTGAGGAAGCGCCGCATCTGGTGCCAGGTCTCGTACATCTTGCGGCCGATGACCCCGTAGACGGTGATGCCCTTGAAAATGATCTCGTTCGCAAAATCGATCGGGACCTCGCCCTTCGGGATCCCGAGCAGCTGCACGTGGCCGCCCATGCGGACGGTCCGAAACGCCTGATGCAGGGCGGACGGCACCCCCGACATCTCGCACACCACGTCCGCGCCTTCGCCCCCCGTCTCGACGTTTACGGCTTGGGCCACGTCGGTGGTCGCCGCATTCAGGGTCACGTGGGCGCCCATGCGGGCGGCGAGCGCCAACCGCTTGGGATTGATATCGGAGGCGATGACACGCGCCGCCCCCGCAGCCCGGGCGATCCCGACCGCGAAACAGCCGATCGGCCCGCACCCCACCACCAGCACCGTGCTGCCGGGGACTTCGGCCGTGAGGACCGTGTGAAACGCGTTCCCCATGGGATCCATGATGGCGCCGACCTCGGTCGGGATGCTCTGCAGCGGCAGCACGTTGCTGGTCGGCATCGCGATGAATTCGGCGAAGGCTCCATCCCGATCCACCCCGATGATGCGGGTGTTCTTGCAGATGTGCCCGTTGCCGGTCCGGCATTGCAGGCAGTGGCCGCAGACGATGTGTCCTTCGGCGGTCACGATCTGTCCCACCGAGAGGCCGGACACGCCCTCCCCGACTTGGACGATTTCGCCGGCGAACTCGTGACCGATCACGAGCGGCGGGTGAATACGCCCCTGGGCCCAGGAGTCCCAGTCGGCGATATGGAGATCGGTGCCGCACACGCCGGCATGGCGCACCGCGATCAGGACTTCGCCGCGCCCAGCCACCGGCTTGGGAACCTCGGTGACCGTAAGACCCGGCGCGCGCTTGTCCTTCACGACGGCCTGCATCAGATCGGGCATTGGGCCAATAGACTAGAGGCGGGGGTGTCGAAACGCAAAGCGGGGCCGGCGTCATGCCGGCCCCGCTCTATGAGACTCGATGGTGGGCGCTCAGGCGCCTACAGGATGCGGATCCACCGGGAGGCGGCGATGCACGTGATCGCCCGATTCCAAATCGTCGTCGCACCAGCAGTACGCCCAGATGCGGGCGGGGCGCAGCGTGCGCGGGCCGGTGCTGAGCACGATTCCAAGCGGCTCATCGTCCAAGACAAGAGGCAAGCTGGTCATGATCTCACTCGCTACGGGTTGTGCGTCGTTCCCATAGAAGGCAAGACGAGGACCATTCGCTAGATTCAGCTAAGCCATTGTTTTACAGTCGCTTACGGTATTGGTGAGAAGAAGCCGAATCGTTATTCCGACACGTTCGCTTGCGTGTCCGTCTGACGCGGAGCTTTCGATGCCGCGAACCCGCCGCGGCGACCGCGCGGCCGGCGCTCGATCTGCCACTCGGCATAAATCCCGAGCAGCGTGTCGGTCCCGATGGGAATCACCTCGGTCGGCTCGTCGCCGCTCCAGGGCAGGACCACGTGCATGCCGCCCGGCGGCGTGCGGGTTTGGAGGTCGCTCACGAGGGCATGCCGCACGTCGGAATCGAGACCGGCGAGCGCCGCTGGGTGCAACACGGCTACCGTGACCGGGACGTCGGGCATCCAGCTTCCGAACTGAACGACCAGCGCGTGGAATCGCCCGGCGAGCTGCTCCGCGACCGCGCGACCCTCAGCGGCTTCGACCGCGGCCAGGTCCTGGTCCAGCAACAGCACCTCGACATCGTGGGCCGCGATGAACAGCGCGGCGGGGAGCGCCGCCGCGCCGATGACCACGGCTGCATCACCCGGCTCGAGCCGCCGGACGCACGTAGCGAGCGGGCCCGATGCTTCGAGCTCCCAGTGCGTCGGGGCGCGCTGTGCGGATCGGAGCGCGCGGTGGCTGCGCGCCCAGCGTTGAAACCCCGGCAGCCGCAACCGCCGCGCGATGATTCGATCCACGTGCTCGAGCAGCAGCACCTCGGTGAGCAGGTACTGGTCCGCGGCGGCGATCTCCAGCTCGCGCACCGCCTCGTCCCCGATGAGGAGCAGCTCGGCCCGCGACAACGAATTCTTGTACTCTTCGATCCGCTGAAACAGGAACTCCTCGTATTCCTGACGCAGCGAGCGCGCCGGACGGCGCGTGCGGGGGCCGCGACCGCCGTGGTCGAGCGCGCTCAGCATGGCTCGACGTGCACCGTCACCTCGGCCAGCTGGAGGTCGCGCTTCAGGCGGTGCTCCACTTCATCGGCAATGGCATGGGCGTCGGCGACATTGGTGTCGCGGTCCACCGCGATCGTGACCTCGGCGTATTTCACCTGGGCGCCGCCGCGGGAGCGGATATCGTAGGCGCCGCGGACTCCCAACACCGCCTCGGCGACGGACTGAATCTCGCCCTGGGGCAGGGCGCGCTCGTCCACCAGGACCGGCACCGTCCGCTGGGTGATCTGATAGCCAACGCGCACGATCAGGGCGGCGATCACGAGCGCGATGACCGGATCGGCCCACCACAAGCCCAGTCGCGACAGGAGCAGCCCGGCGATAACGCCGGTCGTGATGTAGACGTCGGTCTGGGTATGGGCCGCGTCCCACACGAGCAGCTCGCTCTCCAGCTCCTGGCCGCGGCGCCGTTCGTAGCGGGCCACCACCGCATTGACGCCCAGACCGGCCACCAGCACTCCGAGCTGGAGCACCGTCACGACCGGAGCCACGTGATCACCGAGCAGCCGCGCGATCGCGTCGCGGGAGAGCTCGAAACAAGTGATGGAGAGGAAGCCGACGATGGCCAGAGCACCCAGCGTCTCGAATTTGCGATGGCCGTACGGATGATCCTCGTCCGGTGCCTGCCCGGCGACCCGCACCACCACGAGCGCCGTCACGTTGTTCAAGGCGTCCACTGATGAATGCAAGGCATCGCCCAGGACGGCGAGGGAGCGCGACGCGAGCCCGACGGCGACCTTGGCGACGACGACGGCCACATTGGCGGCCAGGAGGCCCAGCAACACGCGCCGGATCAGGGCTGTCCGGTCGTGCGCCTCGGGCCGGGCGGATGGCATGGGGGACAAGGTTGTAAGACCGCTCCCGGGAGTCAACTCCTTGATACGCCTGTCAGTCCACGGCCTTCAGCAAGGCACCCTTGAGGTACCCCGTTTCCGGAATGGTCACGATCTCCGGATGATCCCCCGCCGCCCCGGTGATCCGGACCAGCTCGATGCGACGACCGCTGTCCCGGGCGGCATCGGCCAGCATCTCCAGGAAATCGCTCCGGTGCACGTGATAGGAGCAGGAACACGTGAAGAGCGTACCCTCCGGGGTGAGCAGCCGCATGGCGCGCAGGTTGATCTCCTTGTATCCCGCGAGCGCCCGGGGCACGCTGTCTTTGGTTTTAGCGAAGGCGGGTGGGTCGAGGACGATGGTGTCGAACCGCTCGCGCGCTCGCTCCAGGGTGCGCAATAGATCGAAGGCGTTCGCCTCCCGCCACGTGATGTTCGAAAGGGCATTGAGCGCCGCGTTGCGACGCCCGCGCGCCAGTGCTTCGGCGCTCTGGTCCACGGCGAGCACGCTGCCGGCCCGACGGGCCAGATGGAGCGCAAACGAACCGTGATAGGTGAACATGTCGAGCGCGCGTCCTTCGGGACGGGCGACCGATCCCACCAGCGCCCGATTGTCCCGCTGATCCAGAAACGCCCCGGTTTTCTGCCCGTGCTGCAGGGCGGCGAGATAGCGCAGGTCATGCTCGTTCACGAGGACCTCGTCCGGGACCGTGCCATGCACCACGCGGGTCACCAGTGGTAAGCCCTCGTGCCGCCGGATGGCGACATCGTTGCGCAATAGGATCCCCTCGGGCGCGAGCGCCGCGTGGATCCCCGCCATCACATCTTCCTGGACGGCTTCGAGGCCGGCCGACAACAGCTGGGTCACGACGAAAGGTCCGTACCGATCCACGACCAGGGACGGCAGACCGTCCCCTTCAGCGTGAACGATGCGGATGGCGGTCGAGGCGATGCCGGCGCGTCGTCCGGCCGCGGTCGCGATGCGCGCTGTCCACCAGTCGGTGTCGATCACGGCATCGTCCCGGGTCAACAGCCGCAACCGGATCTCGCTGCGCGGCGAGTAGAGGGCCTGTCCCAGAAACGCGCCGCGCCGGTCGGTCACCCGGACGACGCCGGCTTCCCCGCGGGGGGCGTCCACGACGTCGCTCCGATAGATCCACGGATGCCCGGCCGCCCACCGGGCGGCGCCTTTGGCGCTGACGATCGCGGTTAGTTTCCCGGTGCTCATGAGCCTCGCCGATCTGGTGCGCCTGATGGTGATCACGGACCCCGAATTGCTCAAGGGGCGCGATGCGGTCAGCGTCTGTCGCGCGGCGGTGCAGGGCGGCGCCACGATGGTTCAGGTCCGCTGGAAGGCCGGGCCGCCGCGGCAAATATTGGAGCTCGCCCGCACGCTGGTAACGGCGCTCCCGGTTCCCGTGCTGGTGAATGATCGGGTCGACGTGGCCTTGCTCGCGGGGGCGGCCGGGGCCCACCTCGGTCAGGACGACGTGCCCGCCCCGGCGCTCCGCCCCCACGTCCCACCGGGGTTCATTCTCGGTGCATCCGTCGGTTCTCCGCTCGAGGCTCACCAGGCCCTGGCCTGGGCCGTCGACTACTGGAGCATCGGCCCCTGCTACGCCACCGCCAACAAACCGGATGCCGGCGTCCCGCTGGGCCCGGAGGGATTCGCGTCCCTCGCGCGATTGGGGCCACCCGGCGTGCCGGTGATCGGGATCGGCGGGATCACGGCTACGAATGCAGCGGCGGTGGTGCTGTCAGGGGCGGCCGGCGTCGCGGTGATCGGCGCGGTGCTGAGCGCCCACGACGCGCAGGCCGCGGCGCGCGCCATCAGGACGGCGCTCGACTCGGCGATCGACTCCCGCTCTGCAGCTCCTTGACGCGGCGGATCGCGGCCAGGTGCTCCGCATAGGTGGCCGAGAAAATGTGCTTGCCGTCGGGTTGGGCGACGAAATAGATGAACGGCGTCCGCGCGGGGTAGAGCGCGGCCCATAACGACGCGCTGTCCGGCTGGCAGATCGGGCCCGGTGGCAGCCCGGGGTGCAGATAGGTGTTGTAAGGGGAGCGGATCATGAGATCCTTCTCGTACACCCGTCGCGGACGCCGCCCCAGGGCGTACACCACGGTGGGATCGGCCTGAAGCAGCATCCCGACGCGTAACCGGTTGTGATAGACGGCCGAGACGTATTCCCGGTCCGGGGCATAGCGCACTTCGGCCTGGATGATCGAGGCGAGGGTCACGACCTCGTGACGGGTCAGGTGCAGCGTATCGAGCCGACCCTGCCACTGCGGCGACCAGTGCGCCTGGAACTCATCGGTCATCAGTCGCACCAGCTCGCGCGCCGTGGGGTGCGGGTGCACCGTGTACGTCGTGGGATAGAGATAGCCCTCGACGTTCGCGGCGTAGGCGGTGAGGCCGAGGTCGCGCAGCTCCACGGGATCCTCGCTGGCGGCCCGGAAGGAGTCTCGTGAAACGGCCAACTCGGCCGCGGCCACCTGGCCGATTTCATCGAGCATGAGTCCCTCGGGAACCGTGAAGCGAACCAACATCCCCCGGCCCAGTTTGAGCGCGGCGATGATGTCGCTCCAGTCCGTATCCCGGCGGAACGCGTAGGTCCCGCTTTTCAGGGAGCTACCCAGCCCCCGCAGGCGCGCATAGAGCGTGAACACGAACCGGTTCGCGATTAACTGGTGGGCCGCGAGTGAATCAACCGCGCTGCGCAGCGTCGCCCCGCGGGGCACGGTGACGGCGATGCATTCCGAGCTGCCGGCGTCGCATGGGGCGGCGGGGGCGGAGTGGCAGGCCGCGGCCCCCGCCAGAACGAGCGCCAGCCGGGCGGCTTTCATACGCTAGTGCCGCGGCGACCGTCGAGATAATGCTGCAGCAGGAGCGTCGCGGAGAGGGCGTCGAGCTCGCCGGGCCGGTCGCGGGGGGTGCCACCCATCTCGTGGACCGCGCGCCTCACGCGCGCGGTGGTGAAGCGCTCATCCCACAGGGTGACGGGGCGATCGGCGCGGCGGGCGATGTCGTCGGCGAGAGCGCGAGCGGCCCGGGCCGGCTCCCCTTCGTCGCCGGAGGCGTCGAGCGGCAGTCCGACGACGACGCCGACGACCTCATGCTCGTGCACATGCCCGAGCAGGGCGTTCATGGGGAACCGTTTGCCGCGGCGGCGCGTGAGGGTGCCGAGTGGCTGCGCGAGCATCTGCGTCTCATCGGAAAGCGCGAGCCCGATGCGGCGCTCGCCCCAGTCTACCCCCAATAACCGCCCCACGGCAGGCGGATCGGCCATCCGCCTAGCTCTGCGACATGGTCGCGAAGAACTCCTGGTTGGACTTGGTGCGCTTCATCCGCTCGAGCAGGAACTCGATCGCTTCGACCGGCGGCATGTCGGCGAGGAAGTTCCGGAGCAGATACACCTTGTTCAGCTCTTCCTTGGCGAGCAACAGCTCTTCCTTCCGGGTGGAGGTGCGCTGGACGTCGATCGCGGGATACACGCGGCGGTCGGCGATGCGGCGGTCGAGGATGACCTCCATGTTGCCCGTGCCCTTGAACTCCTCGAAAATGACCTCGTCCATGCGGGATCCCGTATCGATCAGCGCGGTCGCGAGAATCGTGAGCGAGCCGCCGGCCTCGATATTGCGGGCCGCACCGAAGAAGCGCTTCGGTTTCTGCAGCGCGTTGGCGTCCACACCGCCCGACAGGATCTTCCCGGAGTGCGGCACGACGACGTTGTGCGCCCGGCCAAGCCGGGTGATCGAATCGAGCAGAATCACGACGTCCTTGCCGTGCTCGACCATGCGCTTGGCCTTCTCGATCACCATGTCGGCCACCTGGACGTGACGATCGGCCGGCTCGTCGAACGTCGACGAGATGACCTCGGCGCTTTTGACGTTCTCCTCCATATCGGTCACTTCCTCGGGCCGCTCATCGATCAGCAGCACGATGAGGTAGACCTCGGGGTGGTTTTCGATGATGGAGTTGGCGAGCTTCTGCATCAGGATGGTCTTGCCGGCCTTGGGGGGCGAGACGATCAGGCCGCGCTGACCCTTGCCGATGGGGCACAGGATGTCCATCACCCGCATCGACAGATCGCCGTCCTTGCGCTCGAGCCGGATCCGTTCCTCGGGATAACGCGGCCGGAGGTTGTCGAACGCGACGCGATGCTTGGCCTTTTCCGGCTCTTCGCCGTTGACCGTTTCGACCTTGAGCAGCGCGAGGTAGCGCTCGCCCTCCTTGGGCGGGCGGACCTGCCCGAGGATCGTGTCTCCAGTGCGCAGATCGAACCGTTTGATCTGGCTCGGGCTGACGTAGATGTCGTCGGGCCCGTAGAGATAGTTCCAGTCGGGGCTGCGCAGGAAGCCGTAGCCCTCCGGAAGAATCTCGAGCACGCCTTCGCCGCGCAGCACCGTATCGGTGTCCAGCAGCGACTGCTCGATCCGGAAGATGAGATCCTGCTTCCGGAGGCCGGAGTAGTTTTGAATGTTGAGGCTTTCGGCCATCGCGTGCAGTTCCGCGACGGACTTGCGTTTCAGCTCAGCGATATCCACGTGTGCAGAGACTCCGTTGGGCTACAAGCGGGGAGAGGGGCCCGTGGCAGGGTGGTGAATGTGTTGATCTATGGAAGCTGTTAAGGGTTGTGCCGGTGTGCAGCGGCTATCATAGGGGTTCGCGTGCCCTCTAGTCAAGATCAACCGGTCCCGTCTGAACTCGCGCCGTACGTCGTGGCGTGGCGCACCATGTTGCTGCGCGACCGGGAAGTCATTGATGCGCTTGTACATCCGGCCCACGCCGGCCCCTCGGTCGAGTTGGCCAGGGCGCTCGAGCAGTGGGACGGCCACCACTATTGGTCCGACGAGCCCGGCGGGCGATGGCTGATTCTCAGCCGGCGCCGGGTGGTGCCGGCCGAACGGTGGTGGCTGCACGGACTGCTGCTGGGCCTGACGCTCGCGACGACGACCGTCGCCGGCTGCGTGCTCCGGGGCAATCTCATCATCGACAGTGTCTGGCGGATGCTGCGCGGGCACGGCACCCTCATCGGGGACCCCAGGGCCGCGCTGGCGTCCGGCCTCGTGTTCTCGATCCCCCTGGTCGCCATTCTGCTCGCGCACGAGCTGGGCCACTACCTGGTGGCCCGGCGGTATCGCCTGGACGTGTCGCCGCCGTATTTCATCCCCGTTCCGTTGTGGCCCTCGTTCATCGGGACCATGGGGGCGTTCATCCGGTTGCGCACCTTGCTGACCGACCGACGGCAATTGTTCGACGTCGGTCTGGCGGGCCCGATTGCGGGCTTCCTGCTTGCCCTGCCGGTGTTGTGGATCGGCATTCGGCTGTCGCATCCGGTCCCGGCGCTCGAAGGGGTCCGCGGCATGGTGTTGTGGGTGGGCGGCGATCGGCTGCTGCTGGGTGATTCCCCGGTCACACTGCTGACTCGCGTGCTGGTGTGGGGCAACCACGGACCGATCGCGTTGCATCCGCTGGCGCTCGTCGGCGTGCTGGGGATGTTCGTGACGATGATCAATCTGCTGCCCATGGCGCAGCTCGACGGCGGGCACATCCTGTACGCGGCGCAGCCGCGGTGGCACCAGCGCGTGGCACTCCTGTTCTGGATCGCGATTCTCGGCCTGGGATACTGGTGGGCGGGCTGGTATGTCTGGGCGGGACTGGTGCTGGTCCTGTCGCGTGGCCGGCTCGATCACCCCAACGTGCTGGTGCCAGAACGGCCGCTTCCGCTGTCTCGCCGCCGCCTCGCGTGGGTCGCGTTGGCGCTCTTCATCCTCACGTTTGCACCGGTGCCCTTCAAAACCTGAAAGGCGTGGGGATGTGGGGAGTGGTTCTCGACGGTTTGCAGCGGGTCTTCGGATCGTAACCGTCGAGTACCACTCACCACTCCCCATTTCCACGTCGTTTTGACTATTGCGTAAGTCATGGCACCCTATAATCTTTCCCCAAACAAGCCACCGGATCGGCATGTCCGCACAACCGGCACGGTCACTAGGACCGGCAGTACGCGAAGCCGTCGTTCACGATCTCCCCCCCATTCGATTCGAAGGACAAAGTGTCGCCGTTCGGCTCGCCTTGCGTCGTGCCGACGATGGGGTGTGGCGCGGGAAGATTCATTTCGGCGCCGAGGAGACGGAACACGAGCGCACCACGGCCGAGATCTTCTGCGCTATCTCCGAGCAGGACTTGTGGCTGGCTGTGCGCGACCTGCGGGACCACCATCTCCGCGACCTGTATCGCTCGCTGTTGTAGCGCCCGGGGTCTGCACCGGCTGTGAGCCGGCGGCATCGCCCGCGGTACTGCCCCCCCTCACGCTGGTGGTTGTCCTTGCACCGGCTGCGCGCCGCGACTCACTGCGCTGCCGTCCGGTATCGATACCCGTTTAGGAAGTAAAGCCCGAGGAAGATCGCGCTCGCGCCGCTGACCGTGAATTTCAGGGCGGCAGGGGCGTCGCTGGTCGACAGCAATCCTTCGATTGAGCCGGCGATCCCCAGCAGGAACACCACCGCGCCCATCATGCGCATCGCGACGCGGCCATCCACTACCAGCGCGTCGAGCCGCGTCCGGTCGCCGGGAGCGAGCAGGGCGTGGGCCAGGCGCAACCCAGCCCCTCCGGAGATGAAGATCGCCGTCAGCTCGAGCACCCCATGGCCGGCCACAAAGGTCCCGAGGTAGCTGGCGGCGCCATAGTTGGCGAACACCCCGAAGCCGGTGCCGATCGCCAGGCCGTTGAACAGCAGTGCCCACACTGTCAGTATGCCCGCCATCATGCCGCCGGCGAACGCCATGATGCACACGCGGATGTTGTTGGAGATGATGGCGGCGGCGATCACCGGACGCTCCCCGCTCTCGGCTTGCGCGTAGCCGATGCCCCGCGCCTCCCGCTCCGCCGCCTGCTCGGCGCGACTCACCATCTCCGCGGGCACGATCTCCTGGGCCAGCTGCGGTCGCTCGCGCAGCATGACGTACCCCACCACGGCCGGGATCATGAATAAGAGGAACGCCGCCAGCACGTAGCCCCAGGATCGGACGACGGCCGCGGGAAAATCGCCAAGCAGATACTCGGTGAACGGACGACGCCGCTCCCCGCGCCCGTGATACAGGACGGTGTGGCCCGCGCCCACCAGGCGCTCCAGATAGGCCATCGTGTGTGGATCGACGCCATAGGTGCGCGCGCGCGCCAGATCGGACGCCACCTCGCGATAGCGGGCCGCGAAGCCTGGAATCTCGGCGGCCGGGAGTCGGCTCAGCCCGCCGCGCTCCAGGCGTTGCACCGTCGCGCGGAACGCTTCCCACGTATCGCGCTTCCGGGCGACGAACCGATCCGCCGTCACCGCGGTGCGACCGGTTCCGGTGGTCGCGCGCGTCGCAAACCGCCCCCGCCGCTTCTGTTGCTCGTCCGCAAACACCGTGGTGAGGTAGGTCTCCGCGTCCTCCACCCGGCGCGGGATGCGAGCCGCGAAGCGACGGGTCAAGTCGCCCGCCATGCGCACCCGCACGTCGGGGGCCAGGTCGTCCGCCCGCGCCAGGAAACGGTCGAGCAGCGTGAATTCCTGATCGGTCAACTCCGGGGGCCCCAGCTCGACGGCCTCCGTCGCGGGTGCCGGCGGAGCCGGGGCCAATCGCCACGCCGCCACGCGGTCCCGCACCACGATCGTGCCCGCGGCCAGGTCTCCCAGCCGCTTGTTGGATGGGTGCGCGAACACGAGCGCCAGTCCGGGGAGGGGGCCAAGCGGCACGATGAAATCCACGATCCGGATCAGGTTGCGGACCGTGGCGGCGTTCGCGGTGATCGGGCGCCCGGTGTCCTGGACCACCCGAATGCCCAGCGCGCGCTTTCCGGGGGTGCGGCCGTCCCACAGCGCCTCGAACAACGTGTAGTAGAGGAAGAAGCTCAGTCCGGTGACGAGCACGACGAGAGCCGTGCCCCAACTGGCCCACCCAGACGCCCACGCGTGTGAGGCCCCCGCGGCCGCAAAAAAGGTGAACAGGGCGATGTTGGCCAGGGTGAGCAGCGCGACATCGACCGCGGCGGCGGCGGCACGGGTCCCGAGCCCCGCCAGCTCGAACGACAACGTGACGTGCTCGGGGATCTCGACCCCGTGTTGTTGGCGCAGGTCGAAGGGCTGCCGCGGGGCTCGCGCGAGGGCGCTCACATCCTCATCTTACCGCCTCTCACCGCTCGAGGGCGAGATCCATGCCGGATCTGCGGGAAATGGAATTCGGGGAGGTCCTGGACGGCGCCTTGTCGTTGTTCCGGCGCCATTTCGGGCTGTTCTTCAAGCTCAGCCTGACGGTCATGTGGCTGCCGATCGCCGTCGGCCTGTACTTCCGACTCCGCTTCTTCAATTTCGAAGGCGCGGTGCCGCCGGATCAGGCCGTGGCGATTCTTCAAAATCAGATCCTGCCGATCGTCCTCTGGGGCCTGGTGCTGCTCTTTGTCTATGAGTGCGCGTTCCTCCTGCTCACCGCCGGGTCGATTCGTGTGATCTCCGATTCCTATCTCGGCCGGGAGCCCCAGTTCGGGGAGGCGCTGGGGCTCGGGGCGCGGAAGATCGTCCCACTGTTTCTCGTCGGCCTTGGCAAGGGTCTGTTGCTCGGCGTGGTGGCCATCGTTTCCGGGGTCGCGTTTGCCCTGGTGGTGGGTGTGGCGAAGGGCGCCGGGGCGGGCATCGCAGTGTTGCTTGGCTTCGTGGGGTTTTGCGGGATGATCTGGCTGCTGGTGTTCATCGCCTGTGGCTACATGCTGACGACGCCCGTGGTGGTGCTGGAGAACCTGCCGAGCGCGTTCGATTCGTTTGGGCGGTCGTGGGAGCTCACGCGCGGGGTCAAAGGCCGCATACTGGGGCTGGGCTTCGTCGCGGTGCTCGTGGCGAGCGTCCTGCCGGCCATCGTGGTGCAGGTGGTGGGGGCGGTGATCCTGGAGGTAGCTCCTGGTGCCGCGGTACAGATGGGTTGGACGATCGTGTCGTCGGTCGTCTCGGTCATGCTGGCGCCGATCATTCCCTGCATCCTGACGCTGGCGTACTACGACCGCCGCGTGCGACGTGAGGGGTTCGACCTCCAGCTCTTGGGCGAGCAGCTGGGGTCCGGCTAGCGGTGCTGGCAGTCCTCCAGGCGATTCCCGCCGACTCCGTCCGTCGCGTGGTGCGCGAGGTCTTCGCCCGGCCGGAATATGAGTGGGTCGAGACGGTCCGCCGGCACTGGTTGCGGGACCTGTGGTGGGCGTTTCGCGATTGGCTCGCTCGGTTCAGCACCAATCATCCGACGGGAGCGAAGCTGTTGTTCTGGGGCGCTCTCGTGCTGCTCATCGCGATCTTCGTCCATCTCGGTCTCACCATCTGGCGCATTTACCGGTCGACCGTGGCCGCCCCCGTTCTGGTCACGCCGGGCGCGCCGCCCGTGCTGCGCGATGCGCGCAGTCATCTGGAGCGCGCCGAGACGCTGGCCCGCGACGGCCGCTACACCGAAGCGCTGGCCCATCGGTTCTTCGCGCTCGTGCTCGAGCTCGACCGTCGCAAGGCGCTCACCTTTCATCCGTCAAAAACGCCCGCCGAGTATGCGCGCGAGGCGCGTCTGGGGGACGCCGGGCAGGCGACCTTCACCGGGCTCGTCGCTCGGCTGTATCGCCACGTGTTCGGCGCCGTGCCGGTCGACGAAGCCGAGTATCGGGATTTCGGCGCCGCCGCCGGCGCGCTGTCACAGCATGTCGTATCGCACTGAAATCGGCCTCGTCGTCCTGCTCGCCGCGGCGCTGCTGCTCGCCATCCTGGCGGGGGGTGGCCGCCGGCCCTTCACGTCGACCGACGAGCCCGTCTCCACGTTTCGCACTGGTCCTGCCGGCGGACGCGCGCCATACGACGTCCTGGCCCGTCTCGGCGTGCCGGTGGAGCGCCGTCGCATACCGCTGTTCGACCTCGCGCGGCAAGTGCGACGACGGCCGGCCGTCCTCGCGGTGGTCTCGCCGGAGCGCTGGCTGGCGCCCGCCGAGCGCGAAGCCGTCGCGCGCTACGCGGCGTCCGGCGGCGTCCTCGTCGCGGTCGGGGACGCGGGCGGATTGACGGAATGCCTGGGGTGGGAGATCGCACTGCCCGATTCCGCGGACCGGGTCCGTCGCGATAGCGCACCGATCGACGCACCACCGGGGATCTACCACTTGCCCCCCGTGACGCGCGTGCTCCGGCCACTTGGGACGGATACGACTGACGAGGGCGACAAGCGCGTGACGGAGCTACGCCGGCTGGGCCGGCCGGGGGCGGGCCGGCGGATGATGCGAGAGCTGGGTGAGTGCACGGCGGCGGTGCGGATCGGGATCGACACGGTGCTCGCCACGACGGGACGCGAGCCAGTGGTGTTACGGTTGCGATTCCGCGGCGGGGGCCGCGCCTTGCTCGTGTCGGACGACGCCTACTTTCGCAACGCCGCGTGGCGCTCGAGCGACGTGCCGATCGTCCTGGTGCCGTTGCTCGTGCCCGTGCCGCGCGGCCGGGTGAGTTGGGACGAGTACCATCACGGGTACGGTGAACAAGGCACCCTCGCCACCGCGGTGATCGCCTGGGTGGCCCGGTCTCCCATGGGGTGGGCGCTCGTCCAGCTGGCAGCGGTCGCGCTGATCTGGCTCGCCGTGCGCGCGGTGCGCTTCGGTCCGGCCCGTGCGGTCGTGGAGCGCCGACGCCGGTCCCCGCTCGAGCATCTCGAGGCATTGGCGGCGGGCCTCGAAGGAGCGTCGGGGGTGGAGGCGGCGGTGGCGCTCACGGTCTCCGGGCTGCGGCGCCGCTTGTCGCGCACCGGGCAGCCGGCGCGCGGCGACTCCAGTCAGTGGCTCGCGAGCTTGGAGCTCGCGTTACCCGGCATGCGTGGCCGTCAGGCCGCCCGCCGGCTGCAGGACATCCTGACCAAACCCGGTGGTGCCGAGCGGGTGCTCGCCGCCGCCCAAGCCGTGGAGGACGTGTGGGAGGAATTGCGTCCGCGGGCCACGCCCGCGGGATCCTAGACGCGCTGAATCGTGTGGTGCTGGGCCAGGAGGGAGCGACGCGCGAAGTGCTCGTCGCCCTGCTGGCTCGGGGCCACGTCCTGTTGGAAGGCGTGCCCGGAACGGCCAAGACTTTGCTCGCCCGGACGCTCGCGCTGGCGCTCGACGTGCGCTTCCAACGGATCCAGTTCACCCCGGACCTGATGCCGGCCGATATCACCGGCGTGTCGATGCTGACGGGCGGGAGCGACTTCACGTTTCGTCCCGGCCCGATCTTCGCCGACCTCGTCCTGGCCGACGAAATCAATCGGGCGCCGGCCAAGACCCAGGCGGCGCTGCTCGAAGCGATGCAGGAGCGTACCGTGACCGTCGACGGCATCAGTCATCCGCTGTCTTCGGTGTTCACCGTGTTCGCCACGCAGAATCCGATCGAGTTCGAAGGGACCTATCCGCTGCCCGAGGCGGAGCTGGATCGCTTCATGGTGAAAGTCCAGTTCGGCTATCCGGCGGCAGCGGTGGAGCAGGGGATACTCACGCGGTACGTCGAAGGCTTCGAAGCGGACCGGCCCGCCACCTACGGGGTGTCCGCGGTGACGGACGCGCGCGGCCTCGAGGCCCTGCGCACGGCGGCGGAGGCGGTTCGAGTGGAACCGAAGATCACGGCCTACATCACGGCGGTGGTCCGGGCGACCCGCGTGGCGGCGTCGCTCACGCTCGGCGCCAGCCCGCGGGCCGGGGTGTCGCTGCTCAAGGCGTCGCGCGCCGCGGCCCTGCTCGACGATCGTGATTACGTCGTCCCCGACGACGTCAAGACGCTCGCGCCCGCGGTGCTGCGGCATCGAGTGAATGTCGCCCCCGAGCTGGAGCTGGAAGGCGTCTCGTCGGACGCGGCGTTGAAAGCGATCCTCGACAAGACCGAGGTGCCGACCGCGTGAGCGTGGGCGAGCTACTGCTGTTCAGCTTCGGCATCGGTGCCTTTTTCGTCTTGTGGTACGTCATGGGCGCCGTGGCGGGCGTGCTGTTCACCCGCCGCGCGTTGGCGCTCCTGGCGGCCAGCGCCCTGATCGCCCTGGTGGGGTACCGCGCGCCCGGGGCGTTGGACCTATTGTTGCTCGTGGACGCGGCACTGCTGGCGGGCGTCTGGTTGGACGCCCTGCTGGCGCCGCGCATTGGGAAGTGGGGGGCCGAGGTTACCGTCGTGCGTGAGGCGCCGCCCGCCTACTCGCTCGGACGGGCCGGGGAAGTGTCGTATCGGTGGCGTAACCGGGCCGCGCGGCGCGCGCGGTTGTGGGTGCGAGAAGTCCGGCCCGATATCGTGGGCGGCACGCTCTCCCCGCGCGCCGTGGCGGTGCCGGCGAATGGCGTCGTGTCGGAGACGATTCCCGTCGTCCCGATCCGCCGCGGCCATGAGACGAGTGGCGCCTTCGCGATCGACAGCGGTGGCCCACTCGGGCTCGGCGTGCGGCGCAGTCGCGTCGACTTGCCCTGGGATATCCGGGTGTATCCTGCCCTCACCGCGTTGCGACGGCGCGCGGCTATCGCGCAGGCGCTGCGGCGCCGGGAGCTGGGCCGCCAGCCACTGCGGCGGCTGGGTGAGGGAAGGCTGTTCGAATCGCTGCGCGATTTCGTTCCTGGTGACGATCCGCGCCACATCGACTGGAAAGCCTCCGCCCGGCGCCGCAAGGTGATCACGCGTCAGTTCGAGGCGGAACGCCGGCAGCAAGTCCTGTTGGTGCTGGACGCGGGGCGGCTGCTGACGGCCGACGTCGCGGGCGTGGCACGCATGGACTACGTGGTGCAGGCCGCGCTCGAGCTGGCCTACGCCGCGGCCCAGCACGACGACAACGTCGGAGTGATGGTGTTCGCCGATGGTGTGAAGTCCTTTGTCGCCCCGCAACGCGGCCGCCGCGGCCTGAAGCAGGTCCTGGACGTCCTGGCGGAGGTTTCGCCCACGCTGGTCGAGCCCGACTACCCGGGCGCCTTCCGCTATCTGGCGGCGCGCAACCGCAAGCGCGCGCTGACGGTGGTGTTTACGGATGTGATCGATCGCTTCGCCTCGGAAGCGCTGGTGGCGAATCTCGCCACGCTGCGGCCGCGACACTTGCCGCTCGCCGTGACGCTGCGCAATCCGGAATTGGACGGAGTCGCGACGGCGCGGCCGGTGGCCGTGGCCGGGGCGTGGCGGAAGGCGGCCGCCGAGGAGCTGCTGCGGGCACGGGAGGAGGCGCTGTCCCATATGCGCCGCGCCGGTGTGCTGGTGCTCGACGTGCCACCGGAGCGAGCGGCCGAGTCAGTGGTAGACAAGTACTTGGAGCTAAAGCGACGCGGTCGGCTGTGATCTGCTGGCGACGAAACCCCTTGGTCTGTATGTTGATACACCACTAGACTAACGGACTAAGGTCATGCGAGTTCCGGTACGTGCCCTCGCGCTGGGCATCGCCTGCGCGGCGGTTGTCGTTTCCTGTTCCGTGCCCACCGACAAGAGCCAAGACATCCAGGTGCTGGTGCGGCCGTCCGATACCCTGGCGGCGCGCGGCATCATCGGGAAGGGCGATCGCGATTCCGTGTACGCGTACGCGTTCCGGGTGACGGCCGCGGGCGACACCGAGGTGCTCACCAACGTGGACCTCGCGTGGGAGTCGAGCGACCGGAACATCGCTACCGTCGAAGGCTCGGCGCACGGCGCGGCGGAAGTCACGGGCATCAACGAGGGCTACGCCACCATCTCGGCCCATCCGTTGGCGTTCGAGCAGGCCAATCCCGGTCAGACGCAGATTCGGGTCGCGACGCCGTTCGTGGTGGACAGTGTGCGGCCGCTCCTGGTGCGCTATGGACAGAAGATCGACGTCTACGGCGTCGGCGTACACCTGCCGTTCTTCTGGGGGATTGGTGCCGGCGGGTTGATCGAGGACCCGTTCGGGTTCAGCGGCAACTTCAACGGCTTGGAGAAGCGGGAGTTCTGGGTGCCCCCTCCGGCCTCTACCGATTTGCCGTTCTTCTTTGGTTCCGGGTTCTTCGGGTCTACCGCCGAATCGGTGACGGTCGATCCGCGTGACATCCTCGAGCCCGACACGCTGGGCCCATTCGTGATCGACATCAACGGCCCCGGCGTGCTGCGCCAGCAGCCGTTGCCGGTGCTGTTCTTCAACCCGGCCCTGGCATTCGAGCCGGTGACTTCGGGATTCGATGACATCGAGTGGGTGCGATTCGATCAGAGCGACAACCAGCCGGCGTCTATTGTGGTGAATTCCACGGTGTTCGGCGACACGGCATTCGCGTTCGTCAGCGATTCACTGCTGAAGTGCGGACCCGGCCCAGACGCGATCTGTTTCAGCGGCGATTCGGGGTGGTACTTCACGGCCGGCCGCCAGGTGTGTACGGGGTTCCGCAGTTTCTCGTACTTCACTCAGCCGCGCGTGCAGTCGTTCGCGATTCCGTTCCGGAAGTGGCCGGCCGCTCGCGTGCATTTCCTCCAGTTCTACTCGCGGGAAGGCCGTTACGAGCTGACCGCTTTGCGGGGGTTCGTGCGCGACAAAGACATTCCACCGGATCGCTATGAAGACAACACGCTGTGTTTCCAGGCGGACACGAACTTCTACGATTCAATCGGACCGGCCAGGCGACAGATCGTCGTCGGTGCGGCGTTCCCGTTCGGCGTCGGCCCGTTCGGCGACTCGTTGTTGACGATCAGCACCCCGTACGACGTGGACATGTACCGGTTCCGGGCGAACGGCTCGATCTTCCCCTCGGACACCTTCGTCACGATTCAGACCAAATCCCGCCTGCAGGGCGGCGTAGACCCGTCCGATATCGATGTCTTCGTGTACGACTCGAACGGGTTCTTCCGTGGCGCGTCCACGGCGATCGGCTCGAGCGAAGCGGTGACGATCACCGCCTTCCCCGGGGAGTATTACGTCCTGGTGGTCGACGTCGCCGGGCAGCCGACGGTGTACTCCCTGTGTATTGGGAAAGGCACACTCTGTACTCCACCAGGCAGCGCCCCGCCGGCGCGCGTCACGGCCAAACCCCATACCTGGGTCCGGCCCGGCGCCGCAGCAGCGGCCATGCGCGGTAGTGGCTTGAACAGCTCTGATCCGAGGCGGATATCACCACCCAGGTAACGCAGTGCGTCAAGTGCCACACGGCGCTGCCCGACAACAGCCGGTTCTGCTTCGCGTGCGGAGCCGACCAGACGGGCGGCGGCGTGGACCAGTCGTCCGGGCCCGTGGAAGTTCTCCAGGCCCGGCTGCAGCGTCTGGTCCAGGGCAAGTACGAGATCAAGCGCCTGCTCGGCAAGGGCGGCATGGGCGCCGTGTTTCTCGCCCAGGACCTCACGCTCGAGCGCGAAGTGGCGATCAAGGTCCTGCCGCCGGATTTCTCGAGCGATCCACAGGTCATCAAGCGGTTCCAGCAGGAAGCCAAGACCGCAGCCAAACTCGACCACACCAACATCATCCCGATCTACCGGGTCGAGAGCGAGGACGGCCTCAACTATTTCGTCATGAAGTTCATCTCCGGCACCTCACTCGAAGACGTGCTGGACACGAAGCAACCGCTCTCGGACGACTACGTCCAGCGGATCCTGTGGGAAGCGGCCTGTGCGCTGGGCCACGCGCATTCGCGCGGCGTCGTGCACCGCGACGTGAAGCCCGCCAACATCATGTTCGACCACGACGGCCGCGTGATGCTGACCGACTTCGGCATCTCCAAGGCGCTGCAGTCGGCGAGCGGGCTGACCGGCACCGGCATGATCATCGGCACGCCGCACTACATGGCGCCCGAGCAGGCGAAGGGGCAGCCGGTCGACGGCCGGGCCGACCAGTACTCGCTGGGCGTCGTGGGGTACCGGTTGCTGGCGGGCGCGCTGCCCTTCAGCGGCGACTCGGTCCACACGATTCTCTACAAGCATATCTTCGAGGAAGCGCCGCGGCTCTCCGGCCTGCGCTCAACCGCCCCGAAGGATCTGACCGACGCGATTCAACGCGCGCTGTCGAAGGATCCCCCACAGCGGTTCCCCACGATGGAGGAGTTCGCCACCGCGCTGTGGCCGGAGCAACCGGTGTCGGCCACGGGAAAAGGCACGCCGCGGCCGTCGATCCGCCCCGGGGCGCGTGGTCCGGTCACGGCGGACACACCGACCGAGCACGTCGCTGCACCGCCGGCGCAACCGCCCCGGCCGCGCCCCGTCCCGGCGTCCACCATGCGGACGGAGCCGAAGAAGTCATCCAAGGTCGGCGTGTTCGTTGTGGTGGGCCTGCTCGCGGCGGCCGGCGGCGGGTACGTCGTGCTGCGCGGCGGCGGGGCGAGCGGTGGCGCGGAGGATACCACAACGCCCCCGGTGACGACCCAACCTGCGGCGACCCTGCCAGCGACTCAGACGTCGCCCAACGTCGCGGTCACGCCGCAATCCACCGCCACGGTGAATCCTCCACCGGTCACCACGCCGCCCGTGACCACGCCGCCCCCGACGACGACGCGTCCGACGACGACCCGGCCCACGCCGAGTCGTCCGCGCCCGCAGGCGCCCGCGCAGCAACCCGTGACCCCGCCGGTAGTCCAGCCGCCGCCCGTCGAAGAGGGATACCTGACGATCGATTCCGATCCGCCCGGCGAGGTGTTCATTGATGGGGTCGACGTGGGAGGCACCCCGGTCTACAAGCACTCTGTGAAACCCGGTCAGCACACGATTCGAATCGAGGCGCCGGGCTACAAGACGCTGACCCAGCGGGTCCAGGTGGATCCCGGCAACACCGTCCCGAAACGTGTCACGCTGATTCCCGAATGAGGACGTCCACGATGCGACATGCCGTTTTCGGTCTGCTGCTGCTTGGCCCTGCCGCGCTGCTCGGGCAAGCGCCCGGTGTCCAGAACGCGACCCTGCGCCGGGCGATCAACGCCTATGAGAGCCTGGATTTCCCCCAGGTCATCGTGCTGGGTCGCGCCTCGCTGCGCGAGCGCTTGACTGCGCCCGAGCGCGCCCGCGCCGAAGAGCTGCTGGGCTTCGCGTTCAGCGCCACCAACCAGCCGGATTCCGCGATCTCGGCGTTCAAAGAGGCGATCCTGCTCGATCCCGATCGCCAACTCGATCCCCGCCGCGTGTCGCCGCGCATCACGGGGTACTTCAATGCCGCGCTGGGCCAGGTGCTCGTGGTGCGCCAGGTGAAAATCGACAGCGCCCGGTTCATCAGCGGGACAGCCGGGGCCGGCGCCCCGGTCCGTTTCACCGTCACCGCTCCGGCGCGGGTGCGCACCCGCGCCATGAGCGGACAGAACACCCTGTTGATCGATTCCAGCATCGTGGCCGGAACGCTCAACCTGAAGTGGGCGGGCACGATGCCGAACGGCGATCCGGTCCCGGCCGGTCGCTGGACCATCGTGGTGGAAGCATTCGGTGCGGGGCAGAGCAGTTTCTCGGCGTCCCAGGAAGTGCTGGTGGCGGTCGGCGCGGTCGATACGCTGGCGCATCTCACCGCGCTGCCGGGGTATACCGAGCTGCCGGAAACCGAAATCCCACCGCAGAGCGGACGGCCGCTGGGCCTCGCGCTGCTCTACACCGGGGCCGCGGGGGCGGGGGCTCTGGCGCTGAACAACGGCGATCTGGGAACCAGCACCGGCCGCGAGATCGGCGTCGCGGCGGTCGCCGCGCTGGTCACCGGATTCGTGATGACCCTCAAGAAACCGGCTCCCCGTCCGGCGCTGGGCAACATCCAGTACAACAAACTGCTGCGCGAGCAGCTGGCGCGCCGCAACGCCGATATCACACAGCAGAATTCCCAGCTGCGCCGCCAGGTGCAGATTACCGTCATCCCGATTACCCGGGGGGCTCGATGAATCGCGTATGGGTAGTGGGTGGCCTGCTCGTCGCCGCGACGGCGGCCACGGCCCGCGCCCAGACCGTGAGCATCGGTCTCCAGGGCGCGTTGGGAGACTATCGCGAGGTGTCGTCCAACCTGCGCTATCGTGGTGCCGGCGGCGGCGCGACGGTGTGGCTGCGGTTCAAGAAACTCTCGGCCGAGGCATCGGCCAGCCGGGTGAGCTACGACCCGCGCGACAAGAACAGCGGGCTCACGAGCTTCAAGGCGACGCAGCTGGATGCGCGACTCGGCTTCGATCTCGCGGCGGGCTTCACCGCCGAGGTCGGGGTGATGAAACGCACCGTCGACCCCGAGCTCTCGGCGCAGGAGATGGGGGCCGCGCGCATCGGCGTGCGGTACGTGAAACAGATCGGACCCGGTGCCAGTGTCGGGTTACGCGGCAACTACCTGGCCGGCGCCAAATTCACCGGGGCGGGAACCGCAGGCCTCGCGTTCGAGCTCGGCCTGCTGGCCTCGGTCGGGGCGCCCAACGGCCGCTACCGCTTCACAATGGACTACGGGTTCCAGCGCGTCGACCGCAAAGTCAGCAACACCAGCGTTCCCATCGAGCAGTCGTTGGTGAAACTGGGAGTGGCGGTGGGGTTCTGATAGCTGATAGCTGATAGCGCAGTAGATTCCTTCCCATGCTCGCGTATCCGCAGGGAAACGTTTTCTATCGTCGCCTCACCAAACCCTTCCCGCGCATCGTGCGCGGGGAGGGATGTTGGCTCGAGGATAGCGACGGCAAGCGGTACCTCGATGCCTGCGGGGGCGCCTTTGTAGCCTGTCTCGGTCACGGCAACGCCGAGATCGCCGCGGCGATCGCCGAGCAAGCCGGTCGTCTCGCCTACGTGAACGGGACGGCGTTCACCAGCGATCCGGTCGAGCAGCTGGCGAGCGAATTGGCCAGCACGTTACCCGGGGACCTCGATCATCTCTATTTCCTCTCGAGCGGCTCCGAGGCAGTCGAAGCGGCGCTCAAGCTGGCCCGGCAATACTGGATCGAGCGCGGGCGTCCCAAGAAACGGAAGATTCTCGCTTTGTCCGCCGCCTATCATGGGAACACGCTCCTCGCGCTGTCCGCCTCGTCCCGCGACCACTACAAAACGCACGTGCGTGACTGGCTCGTGGATGTGGGCCGCGTCGCGATCCCGTGCTACCGCTGCGCCTGTGGCGCCGATGATCCGAGCTGCCCGACGTGCAGCGGCACCGCGCTCGAGGCGGCCATCGTGGCGGCCGGCCCCGATGCGGTGGCCGCATTCATCGCCGAGCCGGTCGGCGGATCGTCCACCGGGGCCGGTGTCCCGCGCGCAGACTACTTCCGCACCGTGCGCGACATCTGCGATCGCCATGAGGTCCTGTTCATTGCCGACGAAGTATTGTGCGGGGCCGGGCGCACCGGGACCTGGTGGGCGATCGAGCCGTACGGGGTCGCCCCGGACCTCATGACGCTGGGGAAGGGGATCGCGGCCGGGGTGGCGCCATTGTCAGCGGTCGCGGCGCCGCGCCGCATCATCGACGTGCTGGCCGCCGGGTCAGGGGCTTTGTCGCATGCGCAGACCTTTTCGTTTCATCCCGTGGCCTGTGCGGCCGGGCTCGCGACCGTCCGCTACCTCAAGGCGCATCGCCTGGTGGAGCGGGTCGCCGAGCTGGGACCCGTGTTCCACCGCAAGCTGGCGGGCCTGATGGCGTTGCCGAACATAGGCGCCGTCCGCGGCCGCGGGCTCCTGGCCGGGATCGAGTTCGTTGAGGATGCCAAGGTCGGCACCCCTCTGCCCCGCGCTCTGCGCTTCGCCGAGACCTTCACCGAGCAGGCGCTCGCGGCGGGTCTCGTGGTGTGGCCGAACGTCGGCCACATCGACGGAACGTCGGGCGATCTCGTGATGTTGGCGCCGGCCTTCATCGTGACCGAGTCTGAGTTGGATGAGATCGTCACCCGATTTGCCACCGCGCTCGATCGGACCATCGCCGCCGTTTCGGTCGGCACGCGATGACCCAAAAAGTCACGTATACCTCCACCGACGTCGATCTCGAGGCGTTTCACCAGGAGTTCGACTCCGCCCTGACACGGGTGCGGGGGGCGGCCGGCGCCGACCATCCCAACTGGATTGGGGGCGAAGCGGTGGCCGCACCTGGAGCCCCCCTCGTCGATGTGACGCCGATCGATACCCGCATGGTGCTGGCCCGCTTCGCGTGCGCCCGGCCGGCCGAGGTGGATCGGGCCGTGGCCGCGGCACGTGCCGCTCAGAGAGGCTGGGCGCGCACCCCGTGGGCCGAGCGCCTGGCGATCCTGCGACGCGCCGCCGGATTGATCCGGGCGCGCAAGTTCGATCTCGCCGCGCTCATGAGCCTCGAGGTGGGCAAGAACCGGCTCGAGGCCATGGGCGACGCCGAGGAATCGGCGGACCTGATCGAGTATTACTGCCGGCAGATGGAAGAGGCGAACGGATTCGTGCGCGAGATGGATCGCGTCACGCCCGCCGAGCGCAACATCGACATCCAGCGCCCGTATGGCGTGTTCGCCTGCATCGCGCCGTTCAATTTTCCGCTCGCGCTCTCAACCGGCATGTCGGCGGCGGCGCTGATGGCCGGGAATGCCGTGGTGTACAAGCCGTCCGAGGATACGCCCTGGACGGGTCTCGAGTTGTTCAACATCTATCGCGAGGCGGGCATTCCTCCCGGTGTGTTCAATTTCGTCGTCGGCCGTCGGGAGGAGATCGGGGACTCCCTGTGGCAACACCCTGGCATCGATGGCGTGGTGTTCACCGGCTCCAAGGCGGTCGGCCTGCGGATTCATCACGGTGTGTCGACGCGATGGATCAAGCCGGTCCTGATGGAGCTGGGCGGCAAGAATGCCTGTCTGGTGATGGAGTCCGCCGACCTGGACGCCGCCGCCGAGGGGGTGATGCGCTCGGCGTTCGGCCTCCAAAACCAGAAGTGCAGCGCCACCTCGCGCGTGTACGTCCAGCGCGCGGTCGCCGCCCCGTTCGTCGAGCGGTTGCTCGAGCGCACCCAAGCCATGACGATCGGCGACCCCACGCGCCGCGACGTGTACTTCGGGCCGGTGATCAATGAACGCTCCGTGGCCCGGTACGACGCGGCCGTCGGGCTGGCGCAGCGGGATGGAAAGATCCTCACGGGGGGGCGGCGCCTCACCGAAGGGGCGCTGGCCAACGGGCACTATGTGGCGCCGACCGTCGCACGCCTGCCGCTCACGAGCACCCTCTATCGCGATGAGCTATTCGTCCCGTTGCTGGCCGTGGGCGAAGTGGATGGCTTCGACGAGGCACTGGCCCAGACCAATGCGGTGGAGTACGGGCTGACCGCGGGTATCTTCACCGCCAAGCGGGCGGAGATCGATCGCTTCTTCGACGAAGTCGAAGCCGGCGTGTGTTACGCCAACAAGCGGACCGGGGCCACCACCGGCGCGTGGCCCGGCGCACAACCGTTCTGCGGCTGGAAAGGCTCCGGATCGACGGGGAAGGGCGGCTGCGGACCCTACTACGTCGCGCAGTTCATGCGCGAACAAAGCCGTACGGTGATCGAACCATGACAGCGCGCGACTACCCCCGCATCGTCGTGGCCCCGCCGGGCCCGAAGGCCAAGGCCGTGGTGGCGCAGCACGACCGCTACGCCTCGACGTCCTATCCCAAGGAATATCCGCTGGTGATCGCGGGCGGCAGCCGGGCGATGGTGGAGGACGTCGATGGCAACCGGTTTCTCGATTTCATGGCCGGGATCGCCGTCACGTCCACCGGCTACAACCATCCGCAGGTGGTGAAGGCGGTGCAGGAGGCCGCCGGCCGGTTCCTTCACATTTGCGGCGCCGATTTCTACTATGAAGGATTCGCCCGTTTGTGCGAGCGGCTCGCCACGCTGGCGCCGGGCTCGTCCAAGAAGCGGGTCTTTCTCTCCAACTCCGGTACCGAAGCGGTCGAGGGCGCGCTCAAGTTGGCGCGCCATTCGACCGGACGCCCCGCGTTCGTCGCGTTCACCGGCTCATTCCACGGCCGCACCTACGGGGCGCTCTCGCTCACCGCCAGCAAAGCGGTCCAGCGCGCGGGGTTCGGGCCGTTCTTGCCCGAGGTGTACCACGTCCCCTATCCGTATCAATACCGCTGTGACTTCTGCCGCGGTTCGTCGGAATGCAACCGCGGATGTTTGGCCCACATCACCGATGACCTGTTCGGGAAACGCCTCGCGCCCACGGATGTCGCCGCGATCGTGGTGGAGCCCGTCCAGGGCGAAGGCGGCTACGTGGTGCCGCCGCCGGGCTTCCTCCGCGATCTCCGAGCGCTCTGCGACCAGCATGGCATCCTCCTGGTCTGCGACGAGGTGCAGTCGGGGATCGGCCGCACCGGGAAGATGTTTGCCTGCGAGCACGACGGCATCGAGCCCGACGTGATCACGGTCGCCAAAGGCCTGGGCTCCGGGATGCCAATCGGGGCGATGATCGCCAAGGAGTCGGTGATGAAGTGGGGCCCCGGGGCGCATGGCTCGACGTTTGGCGGCAATCCCGTGTGCTGCGCGGCCGCGCTCGCGACGCTGGACCTGGTGGAGCACGAGTTCATGGCCAACGCGCGCGTGATGGGCGAGCGCCTGTACGCTGGGGTCCAACGGTTGGCCGATCGGCATCGATCCATCGGTCAGGTGCGCGGCCAGGGGCTCATGATCGGCATCGAGCTCGTGAAGGATCGCGCCACGCGCGAGCCCAACCCCGAGCTGGTCGCGAAACTCGAGCGCCTTGCGTTCACCAAAGGCTTGCTGCTGCTCGGCGCCGGCAAGAGCTCGATCCGCATGGCGCCGCCGCTGGTGGTGGACGACTATGATGTGGATACGGCCATTGCGATCCTCGACCAGTGTCTGGTCGAGCTTGGTTGATCGCTAATGGCTGAGAGCGCCTCCAAAGTCGTTTCCATGCGCGATGCCATCGCCCGTCACGTGCACGACGGCGACACCGTCGTCATCGAAGGCTTCACCCACCTGATCTGTTTCGCCGCCGGGCACGAAATCATCCGGCAGCGGCGTCGCGATCTGACGCTGGCGCGGCTGACTCCCGATCTCATTTACGATCAGATGATCGCGGCGGGGTGCGCGCGAAAGCTCGTCTTTTCGTGGGCTGGAAATCCAGGCGTGGGTTCGTTGCACGCGTTTCGGCGGGCGGTGGAAGGCAAGGCGACCCGGCTCGAGCTCGAAGAGTATTCGCACTTCGGGATGGTGGCGCGCTTCCAGGCCGGCGCGGCCCGGCTGCCGTTCTGGCCGCTGCGCGACTACAACGGGACGGATCTGCCGGTGGTCAATCCGATGATTCGCACCGTGGCCTGCCCGTATACCGATGAGCAGCTGGCCACGGTCCCGGCGCTCAACCCCGATGTCACCATCGTGCACGCGCAACGCGCCGATCGTGATGGCAACACGCAGATCTGGGGGCTCGTGGGCGTACAGAAGGAGGCGGCGTTCGCATCGAAACGCGTGATCGTAGTGGTGGAAGAACTCGTCGACACGACCGTAATTCGCGCCGACCCGAACCGCACCATCATTCCGGGTATCGCCGTCTCGGCCGTCGTGGTGGAACCCTGGGGCGCACACCCGTCTTACGCGCAGGGATACTACGACCGCGACAATGACTTCTACGTCGCATGGGAAGCGATTTCGCGCGACGAGCGCAAGCTGGCCGGCTGGCTCGATGCGCATGTCTATGGCGTGCCCGATCGCGCCGGCTACCTGGCGCAGTGGCCGGGATTGACCGATCGCCTCAAAGCGCGCGCCCAGGTGTGCGCGGGGGTGAACTACGGCTACTGACAGCGCGTATTCACCCGATGAGATGATGGCCGCCGTCGCCGCGCGCGAGCTGCACGACGGCGAGGTCGTGTTCGTAGGCATCGGTCTGCCGAACCTCGCCTGCAACCTGGCCCGGGCCACGCATGCTCCGGGCCTCGTGCTCATCTACGAATCCGGCGCGGTCGGGGCCGTGCCGGAACGGTTGCCGGTCTCGATTGGCGATCCCGCCCTGGTCACCGGATCACTGATGGTGTGCGGCATGGCCGATGTGTTCCAGTGCTTCCTGCAGAACGGTCGCATCGAGGTCGGGTTTCTTGGCGGGGCCCAGGTGGATCGCTGGGGCAACATCAACACCACGGTGATCGGCGACTATGCTCGTCCCAAGGTGCGGCTGCCCGGGTCCGGCGGAGCGACCGAAATCGCGGCGCACGCACGGCGCACGATCGTCATCGCCAAACTCGACCCGCGGGCGTTTCCGGAACACGTGGATTTTCTCACCAGCCCGGGGCATCGCTGCCATGGGCGAATGCGCCGTGAGCTGGGACTGCCCGGAGCCGGGCCCGTGAAGGTGATCACCGACAAAGCCGTGCTGGAGGCCGATGGCACCGGGGAGCTCGTGCTGATGGCGCTCTACCCGGGGGTGCGGGTCGACGAGGTGCGCGCCGGGGTCGGCTGGCCGCTCCGCGTGCGGACCACGCTGCTCGAAGTCCCGCCGCCCGGTGCGCGCGAGCTGGCGCTGCTGCGGGAGGTGCTCGACCCCAAGAAACTCTTCCTCAAGGGATGACGGCATGATCGTGCTCGCCCTCGCCGTGCTGTCCATCGCGGTACAGCAACCAAACAAACCGCGCGCCCGGGACCTGGGTGTGCCGTTCGACGGGACCCCGGGACCCCTCAATGCGATCACGGACGTCCCCGGCGTCCTGGTGGGGCAAGTGACGCTCATCTCCGGCAGCGGACCCCTCGTGGTGGGGCAGGGGCCGGTCCGGACCGGCGTCACGGCGGTTCTCCCGCGGGGGCGCGCGACCGGCGACCCGGTGATGGCGGGATGGTTCACCCTGAACGGCAACGGCGAGATGACGGGGACGACGTGGGTGGAGGAGTCTGGATTCCTGCGCGGCCCGGTGATGATCACCAATACCCATTCCGTGGGTGTGGTGCGCGACGCGGTGATCGAGTGGTTGGTGCGACACGATCGCGACTTCAGCGACTACGATTGGTCGTTGCCCATTGTCGCCGAGACCTGGGACGGCATGCTGAACGACATCAACGGATTTCACGTCAAGCGGGACCATGTCTTCGTGGCACTGGACAGCGCGCGCGACGGGTCAGTGCCCGAGGGCAATGTCGGGGGCGGGACGGGGATGATCTGCAATGGATTCAAGGGCGGGATCGGCACCGCCTCGCGTCGCGTCACGATCGAAGATCAGACCTACACGGTGGGCATCCTGGTGCAGTGCAATTTCGGCCGCCGGCCGCAGTTGCGCATCGCCGGCGTCCCGGTGGGAACGGAGATTCCCGACCTGCGCCCGTGCTATGCGACCCGCGGCGCGCTGCCGTCCGCGGAACGGCTCCCGCGGTGCGAGGACTACGGAACCCGAGCCCCGGGATCCGCCGGAGAGCGCGGGGAGCAGGGCTCGATCATCGTGGTGGTCGCGACCGACGCGCCGTTGTTGCCGCACCAATTGAAGCGCGTCGCGAAGCGGGTCACCCTCGGCATCGCCCGATTGGGCGGCATCGGCGGAGACAGCTCGGGCGATATCTTCATCGCGTTTTCCACCGCGAATCCGGGCGCCGCGCGGACCAGCGGGCATCCGAGCGCGAGTTACGTCCCGAACGAACAGATCAACCCGATCTTCGAGGCGACCGCCCAGGCTACGGAAGAATCGATCGTCAACGCCATGGTGGCCGCCGAAACCATGATCGGGGCCAACGACGTGCGGGTGAGCGCGCTGCCGCACGATCGGCTGCGCGCCGTCCTGCAGAAGTACAATCGGCTGACCAAGTGAATCGAGGCTGGTGGTGGGGAATCGGGGCCATTGGGGTCATGGGGATGCCCCTCGCCGCGCAGCGCGACACTGCGTTGCGTCAGGTCCGGCTGCCGCACACCTATTACTGGCTCGAGATGTACGTGCCGCAGGTCACGAGCGGACCGTCGTCGGTCACGTGGTCCCCGGATGGTCGCGAGCTGGTGTACTCGATGCAGGGCACGCTGTGGCGCCAGGCGGTGGCGGACACAGAGGCGGTACAGCTCACCGATGGCCCGGGATACGACTTCCAGCCGGATTGGTCGCCGGATGGCACCCGGATTGTCTACTCCCGTTGGACTGGAGACACGATCGAGCTGCAGGTGCTCGACGTGGCCTCGGGAGCGGTCAGGCCGCTGACCAGCAACGGGGCCGTGAACCTGGAGCCCCGCTGGTCGCCCGACGGCGGCCGCATTGCGTTTGTCTCGAGCGCCGACTTCGGCCGGTGGCACGTGTTCCTCATGCCCGACTCCGGTGGCTCCCCGCGCCGGCTCACGGTGGACCACGACGGGGGGCCGCGCCGCTACTACAGCCGATGGGATCACTACCTCTCGCCCAGCTGGTCACCGGACGGCAAAGAGCTGATCCTCGTCTCGGACCGCGGCCACAATCACGGCAGCGGCGGGTTCTGGCGCCTGTCGGCCGATTCCGGCGCCGACCTGCGCGAGGTCCGCTACGAAGAGACGACATGGAAAGCCCGTCCCGACTGGTCGCCCGACGGCAAGCGGATCGTGTACAGCTCCTACCTGGGTCGCCAGTGGAACCAGCTGTGGCTGATGACGCCCGACGGAGGGGATCCGGTCCAGCTGACGTACGGCGACTACGACGCGACCGCGCCACGATGGTCGCCTGACGGCAGTCGCATCGCCTACATCTCCAACGAGGGCGGCAACACGTCGCTCTGGGTTCTGGAGCTGCCCGGGGGACGCCGTACTCGGGTGGAGCCCCGCGTCCGGCGCTACCGCAATCCGGTTGCCCGCCTGCGTCTGATCGTGACCGACAAGACCAGCGGCGCCCCGCTGGCGGCGCGCGTCACCATCACCGGGCCGGACGGCCGCGGCTACGCGCCCGATGACGCCTGGCGCCACGCCGATCTCGCGTTCGACCGCGCGGTCCGGGCGCGGTCCTACGAGTACTTCGACGTCGACGGATCGGTGCGGCTGGTCGTCCCGGCCGGCACGGTGCGGATCGACGTGACGCGGGGACCGGAGTACCGGCCGGTGCATCGCGAAGTCACGCTGGCGGCCGGCGCGAGCGACAGCATCAAGGTGCCGCTCGTGCGGCTGGTGAATCTCCCGTTGCAGGGCTTCTGGAGTGCGGACCTGCACGTGCACATGAATTACGGCGGCACGTACCGCAACACCCCGGCCCACCTGGTGCTGCAGGCGCGCGCCGAAGATCTGCACCTGGTCGAGAACCTCATCGTCAACAAGGAGCAGCGCATCCCGGACATCGCCTACTATCAAACCGGCCGGGATGCCGCGTCGACGAAGGACTACCAGCTGTACCACGGACAGGAATTCCACACCGGGTTCTGGGACCACACCGGAATCCTGAACCTGCGCGACCACTATCTGCTCCCCGACTACGCCGGCGATCCGAACACGGCCGTCGCGAGCGTCTATCCTCCCAACGCCGTCATCGCCGATCTGGTGCATGCCCAGGGCGGCCTGTTCGGATACGTGCATCCCTTCGACGCCCCACCCAACCCGTTCGATTCAACGCAGGGGCTCTCCTCGGAGCTGCCCGTCGATGTGGCGCTGGGCAAAGTCGACTACCTCGAGGTGATGGGATTCTCGAACCATCTCTACACGTCCGCGGTCTGGTATCGCCTGCTGAACTGCGGCTTTCGGATCCCGGCCGGGGCCGGCACCGACGCGTTTCCGAATTTCGCCATGCTGCACGGTCCGGTGGGGCTGGATCGGGTGTACGTGCACAGTGGGCCGGCGCTTGATCACGCGCAATTCCTGGGGGGGCTGAAGGCGGGCCGCACGTTCGTCACCAACGGGCCGCTCGTGATGCTGTCGGTGCTGGGGCATGAGCCAGGCGATGAGCTGTCGGTGTCTGGGGCCGGGCGCCTGCCGGTGCACGTCACCTTGAATTCGATCGTCGCGGTGGATCACCTGGAGCTGATTGGCAACGGGCAGGTGGTCGCGTCGATCCCGCTCGTCGGGGATCGCACGACCGTGGACACGACGATCCTGCTGCCGATTGACCGCAGCGGCTGGCTGGTGTTGCGGGCCTGGGGGGACGGTCCGCGGGAGCCGGTGCTCGACCTGTACCCGTTCGCGTCGACCAGTCCGGTCTATATCTCGGTCAACGGGGCGCCAGTGCGCTCGCCGGATGACGCGCTGTTCTTCGTGAAGTGGATCGACCGGGTGGAGCAGGCGACGGAGGCCCGTCAGGGGTGGAACAGCTCGGCCGAGCGGGATGCCGTACTGGCCCTGTTGAACCGCGCGCGGGCGGTGTACGCCGAACGATCCGAGGATTCGCGGGACTAGCGCCGGTCCAGCACCTCGCGAACGACGCGCGCCAGCCCGTCGGGCGTGAACGGCTTCTGCAGAAACGGAATGCCGGCCTCGAGCACCCCGTGGCGCACGACGGCGTCGTCCGTGTAGCCGGACGTATAGAGCACCTTGGTTTCGGGCCGCAGCGTGGCCAACTGTTCCGCCAGCTGCCGTCCCCCCAGCACCGGCATCACGACATCGGTCATGACCAGATGAATGGGTCCGTGGTACCGCGTGGCCAGCTCCAGCGCCAATCGGCCATCGCCCGCGTCCAGCACGGTGTAGCCCAGGCGTTCCAGCATCTGCCGTACGACGCTCCGCACGTTCGGCTCGTCTTCCACGATCAGCACCGTCTCGGTGCCGCGCGGCATTTCCGCGGTCGGTGGCCTCGCCTCACCGGCGCCCTCGGTGTCGTCCAGCCGCGGCAGGTAGATCTTGAAGGACGTACCGTGGCTCGGCTCGCTGTAGAGCCAGATGAAGCCGCCTGCCTGCTTCACGATGCCGTACACCGTCGCGAGTCCCAGGCCGGTCCCCTTGCCTTGTTCCTTGGTCGTGAAAAACGGCTCGAAAATGTGCGCTTGCGTGGAGGTGTCCATGCCGACGCCGGTATCCGTGACCGCCAGCATCACGTAGCGGCCCGGCCGGGCCAGCGGGTGGCCGCGGAGATACGCCTCATCCAGGACCGTATTGGCTGTCTCGATCGTGAGTTGCCCGCCGTCCGGCATCGCGTCGCGGGAATTCACGGCCAGGTTCATGACGATCTGCTCCAGCTGTCCCGGATCGCATTTCACCATGCCCAGATCGGTCGCGAGCGTGGCGACCAACTGGATGTCCTCACCGATCAACCGCTTTAACAGCTTCTCGGCACCGGCCACGACGTCGTTGACCTGCACCACTCTCGGCTGGATCACCTGCTGCCGGCTGAAGGCCAGCAGCTGGCGGGTGAGTCCGGCGGCGCCATCGGCGGCCTTGCTGATCTGTTCCAGGTCGTCCCGTTTGGGGTCCCCGGGCGCGAACTCGTCCAGCAAGAGCTGGCTGTAACTCGTAATGACGGTCAGGAGATTGTTGAAGTCGTGCGCCACGCCTCCCGCCAGACGCCCCACGGCTTCCATTTTCTGCGCCTGATGCAACTGTTGCTCGAGTAGCTTGGCATGACTCACGTCGTGCACCATCGCCACGAGGCAGGGCACCCCCCCGATGTCGGTGCGGTCCAGGGCGACGACCGCTTGGCGCGGGGTCCCGTCCTTTGCGAGCACCGTCACTTCCATCTCCTGGAACGAGCCGCTCTCGATCTGGTGGATCGCACGCGTCCGGTCGGCGGGGTCGCGCCAGAATCTGATCTCGAGCGCCGTGCGCCCGATGACCTCCTCGCGCGTACGCCCGATCATGCGGAGAAAGGCCGCGTTGACGTCCAGGTAGCGGCCTTCGGCGAGCGTGCTGATGGTGATGCCGACGGGGCAGGACCGGAACACGGTCTCGAACCGGTGCTCCGAGCGTCGCAGCTCCTCCTCCGCCCGGCGGCGCTCGCGCCGCCCTTCGACGTCGCGCAGCTCTCGCTCGATGGCGGGCACCAGGCGGCGCAGGTTCCCCTTGTTGAGGTAGTCCTGGGCGCCGGCGCGCATCGCTTCCACGGCGACGTCTTCGCCGATCGTGCCCGAGACAAAAATGAAGGGGACATCGGGCTCGCGCTCCCGCAACAGCTTCAACGCGGCGGTCCCGCTGAACTGCGGCATGCTGTAGTCGCCGATGACCAGATCCCAGGCTTGCCGGTCGAGCGCGGCATGCATCGCCGGGGCACTCTGGACGCGCTCGTAGCTCGGGTCGTAGCCGGCGCGCGTCAACTCGCGCACCAGTAGCAGCGCGTCGTTTTCCGAATCTTCCGCGATCAACACGCGCAGCGCTTTACCCATGCCTCCTCGGGGGGAGATTGTCACCATCCCTCTACTATTGGACACCGGTCTAGGCGGGGCTAGGGCGTTTTTGCGGCAGCGGCGGGCTCAAATGCGCCAGCGGAATGCCTGACAACGAGTTAGCCAGGCTGGCCCGCACGGACCCCGTACATTTCCGGCATGGACGACTATGGCCTGCCCAACCGCAATGCGCCGCGAGAGTTCTCCCAGTTCGCCTTTCTCATCGGGAGTTGGCAGTGCGAATCCAGCGTGAAGGGGCCGGACGGGGCGTTTCGGACCTACCCGGCGACCTGGGTCGCACGCTACATCCTCGATGGCTACGCCATTGCCGATGAATTCAGGCAGCTCGGACCCGCGGGAGAGGTGGCCCAGCTCGGTCAGACCACCCGATCATTCAATAGCGACCAGAAGACCTGGGTCATCAAGTGGCTCGATGCCTTGGATTCCACCTGGCTCGACATGGGGCCGGAAGACCTGGGTGGCGTGGAGGCTCGGGAGGGGTCGATCACTTACAAGCATCGCCGGCCGCGCGGCCGCACCGGGAGACTGTTTCCGCTGCAGAGTTTGTTCCGTCTGACCTTTTCGAACATGTCCGAGGATCACTTCACGTGGCGGGCCGAGCTCTCGACTGACGGCGGGCGAGACCTGGGATGAAGTTCAGGTGATCGAGGCCACTCGCGTCGAGGCTCCGTAGAAAAAAACAACCCGGCCACTTCGGCCGGGCTGTTTTCTCACTGTACGGTCAGCGCTAGTTGATATCGAACAGCGCGCTCAACTTCTGTGTCAGCACCGGGCTCGAGGTCGCGAGCAGCCGGTACCCCGTGTTCACCTGGTCGATGCTCAGACCGGCGAACGTGGCCACCCCGCTGGCGAACGGCTGCGACAGCGTGCCGGACAACGTGCCGCCCGGCGCGGGGTTCGTCCCGATGGAAATGGTCACGGTGCCGGTGAACGACGGTACCGTGTTACCAAACTGATCCTGTGCGGCCACGGCGACGTCGGGACTGATCGCGACGTTCGCCGCCGTGTTCGACGGCTGCTGCGAGAAGCCGAGCTGCGTCGCGGTTCCCGGATTGACGGTGAACGAACCGCTCTGCGTGAATGCACACGCGCAATCGACGCTGGTCACGGCCAGCGTGTGCGCCCCGGCCAGATCGATGCTGACGCTCGCGAACGTCCCGACGCCGTTAGACGCCGTAACCGTACCGCCGGAGAGCACGGCCCCGGCACCGGTGAAGACCGAGAGTTCCATGTCGTGCCCGGCGCCGGTGAATCCGGTCGCCAGGTTGTCGAAGAAGTCCCGCGCCTCGACCACGATCGCCGGGCTGATATTGGCGCCCGCGACCACATCGGTCGGTTGCACGGTGAAGGTGAAGTGATCCGCCCCGGCCGGCGTGACATTGAACGATCCACTGACCACGATGGGCAGGCCGCTGAGCACCTGCAGGGTGTACGCCCCGACCTTGTTGAGCGCCACGGCGGGGAAGGTCGCGACACCATTGGCGATGGGGTCGGACAGCGCGAAGCCACCGATGATGTCGCCCCCTGATGGGAAGGTACTGCGGAACAACGCCATCCCACCGCCGGGATTGAACCCCAAGTCGATGTTGTTGAACTGATCTTTCGCCGTCACCTGGATCGACGGGCTGATATTGACACCCGCCACCACGCTGCTCGGCTGCACCGTGAACTCGACGTGGTTGGCCGCCGCGGCGGTGATGGTGAACGGTCCGCTCGGGACCGGGGTCGTCAACCCGCCGCCGTTGGCATTCAGCGTCCGCGCCGCGCCGGACGTCTGCACGTTGAAGTTGGTGAACGTGGCGCGGCCGTTAGCCGGCGTCACGGTCTCGTTCTGGAGCGCGGCCGCGGGCCCGGTATTGATGCTCAGCGTGACATTCTTCGCCCCGCCGGCAAAGCCAGAGTCGAGGTTGTTGAATTGATCGAGCGCCGTCACCTCGATCGCCGGACTGATCGCTACGCCGGCCGTCTGGTTGCTCGGCTGCGCGGCGAACAGCAGATGGGTTGCCGGCGCGGCCCTGATGTCGAACAGGTTGCTGTTCCCGCTCACGAGCCCCGTGAAGGCCGCCCGCAGCGTGTAGCCGGTCGCCGCCAGGTGGATATTGACGTCCGTGAACGTGGCCACGCCTGCCACCGCGGCGATCGTCGTGTCGCCGAACAGCTGGGTGACTGGTCCGGACAGGCGGGACAGCGTAATGGTCCCGGTGAAGGTCGGATCGGTATTGCCGAACTGATCCTGTGCCGTCACTTCGGCCCCGCCCGGTCGCAACGGCAGCCCCGCAATGGCCGGGGTCACGGGCAGACCGGTGAAGACCAGCTGCGTCGCCGCATCGGCGGTGATGTCGAACGAGCTGCTCTGGCCCTGGGTCAGTAAGGGTGACGTGGCCTGCAGCTTGTAGCCCGTGGCCGCGATGTTGATGCTGAGATCGTTGAATGTTACGACCCCGGCCGTTGCCGCCTTGATCAACGTGCCGCCCAGCCCGCCGCCACCCGGATTGTTCGCGAACCCGAGCGTCACCGTTCCGGTGAAGGCGGTGGCCGTGTTGCTGTTCGCGTCCTGCGCCGTGACCACGACTGCCGCCATGGTCTGGCCGGCCGTCGTGGACGCGGCGGGGTTGGTCGTAAACACCAGCTTCACGGCCACGTCGGGCGTGATGACAAATGCGCTGCTCGGTCCGCCGGCGATCGGGCCCGCGGCGGACGCGTTGAGCGTGAAGGTCCCCGTCTTGTCGATCGTGAAGTTGGCGAACGTCGCGATACCAGCCGACGCGGTCGCCGTGTTGCCGGCGAACGAGGCCGCCGGACCGGAGGCCGCCGAGAGCGTCACCAAACCGGCAAATCCCGTGGCGACGTTGGCGAACGCATCGCGCGCCTCCACCACGATCGCCGGGCTGTTGTTGGCGCCCGCCACGGCGGTGTGCGGCTGGCCGGTGAAGAACAGCGCCGCCGCCACGTCCGGTGTGACGTTGTACGAGCTGCTCGGCCCACCCGAAATCGGGCCTGCCGCGGACGCGTTGAGCGTGTACGCCCCCACCTTGTCGTTGCGGAGCGCATTGAAGCTGGCGATACCGGCCACGGCCGTGGCCGTTCCGCCGGACAGAATCGTCCCGCCGGCGGGGCCCGAGTTGATCGCCAGGGTCACCAGGCTGCCGAAGCTCGTGGCCCGGTTCCCGAGCGAGTCGCGCGCCGTCACGACGAGCGCGTTGTTCGCTCCCGCCACGGCCGTGCCCGGCTGAACGGTGAATTCGAGGGCCGAGGCCGGCGCCGGCGTGATGTTGAAGCTGCCGCTCGTGAGCAGGGCCGGACCGGACGCGTCGAGCGTATAGCCTGTCCCCGCGCTGTCCACACTGAGCGTCGTAAACGTCGCCACGCCGAGCACGGCGTTCACCGTCACCGAGGGGGCGTGCGACAAGTGCGCCCCCGCTGTCCCGGTGGCCGGCGTGATCGCCAGCGTCATGCCACCCGTGAATTGCGTCGCCACGTTGTTCGAGGCGTCGAACGCCGTGACCACCACGGCGGGGCTGATCGCGACACCCGCCGTCGCACTGGTCGGGCCCTGGGTGAAGACCAGGTGGTCGACCGTGTTGGGGATGATGTTGAAGGTCGCGCTCGAGGTGCCCGTCACGCCCGATGCCGAGGCGTTGAGCGTGTACCCGTTGCCGACGACGTTGATGTTCAGGTCCGAGAAACTGGCTACGCCCGCCACTGCGTTCACCGGCGTCGTGCCCGTCAACACGCCGGTCCCGGGTGGATTGGTGCCGATCGCGATCGCCACGCTGCCCGTGTACGTCAGATCGGTGTTGCCAAGCGCATCCTGCCCGCTCACCTGCACGGCCGGGGTGATGTTGTCGCCGGCCTGGGTGTTCACGGGCTCGACCGTGAAGGTCAGCTTCGTCGCCGTGCCCGCCACGATATCGAATGAGGCGCTGGCCGCCGGGCTCAAGGCGCCCGACGTGGCCTGCAGCTTGTAGCCCGTGCCGCTCTTGTTGATGCTGAGATCGCCGTAGCTGGCCACGCCGTTCACGGCGGCCACAATCAGCGTGCCACCGAGCGAGCCGCCGCCCGGATTGGCCCCGATCGCGACGGTGATGTTGCCGTTGAACGCGCTGGCGGTGTTGCCCAGCACGTCCTGGGCCGCCACCTGGAACACCGGGATCTGCGCCGGCGGTCCGGCGGTGGCGTTGGTCGGCTGCGCCACGAACGCGAGCTTGATGGCGGTCCCCGGGGTGATGTCGAACGTCGAGCTCGGCCCGCCGGTGATCGGCCCCGCCGCCGAGGCGGAGAGGGTGTAGCCCGTGCCCACACTGTCGATGCTCAGCGCCGCAAACGTCGCAACGCCGGAAGCGGCCGTTACCACGCCACCGGACAGATTGGCTCCCGTGGTGCCCGTGGCCGGCGTGATCGCCAGGGTGATCGCCGTCTTGAATGTCGTATCGGTGTTCCCGAGGGCGTCACGCGCCGTGACCTTCACGGCCGGCGCGAGCGCGATGCCCGCGACCTGGTTCGAGGGTTGGACCGTGAACGCGAGCTGCGTCGCGGCTCCCGGCCGGATGTTGAACGCCGTGCTGGGCGCGCCCGTGAGCGCCCCCGTCCCGGTCGCCGACAGCGTGTAGTTCGCCCCCGCGCTGTCGATGCTGACGCCGGCGAAGGTGGCGATGCCGGTGTGCGCCGTGACCGCCGTCGCCCCGCCGCCCGTGAGATTGGCGCCGCTCGTCCCTGTCGCGGCCGTGATCGCGAGCGTGATGCTGCCCGCGAACGCCGTATCGGTATTCCCCAGCGAGTCCTGCGCCGTGACTTGAATCGCCGGCGCGATCGCCACCCCAGCCGTTTGCGACGTGGGTTGCACCGTGAAGGCGACCTTGGTCGCCGTGCCCGGCGTGATGTTGAATGCTGCGCTGGTATCGGGCGTGAGCGCCGTGCCGCTGGCGGTCAGCGTGTACCCCGCGCCGCTCTTGCTGACGCGCAGATTGGCGAACGTCGCGATGCCGGCGACGGCCGCGACGGTCGGCGTGCCGCCCAGCACGGCACCCGCAGTGCCCGTGCCGGCGGTGATCGACATCGTCACGTTGCCGGTGAACCCGGTGGCCGTGTTGCCCTTCGCGTCGCGTGCGGTGACGACGACCGAGGGCGCAATCGCCAACCCGGCCGTCTTGTTGCTCGGCTGCGCTGTGAACACCAGCACCGTCGCCACGTTGGGAACGATGTTGAAGGACGCACTCGCAAACCCGCCCACGAGACCCGTGGCGGTCGCGGTGAGGGTGTAGTTGGTGCCGACGCTGTCGATGCTCAGGGTGGCGAAGGCGGCGATGCCGGCCGCGGCCGTGACCGTCTTGGTCCCGGACAGAACGGCGCCTGCCTTGCCCGTACCACTCGAGATCGCAACCGTCACCGCATTGGCGAAGGCGGTCGCGACGTTATTGAACTGGTCCTCCGCCGTCACGACCACCGTGGGAATCGTGGCCCCGGCCGCCGTCTGCACCGGCTGCGTGGTGAACACGAGCTGCGTGGGCGGAGCGGCGGAGATGGTGAACGCCGCGCTCTGGACGCTCACGGCGCCCGCCGTGGCGGTGAGTTTGTAGCCCGCGCCGGCCTTGTCGATGTTCACCCCGGTGAACGTGGCGACACCGGCGACCGCGGCTACCGTCGCCGTCCCGGACAGCGTCCCGCCGGACGGGTTGGTGCCGATCGTCAGCGTCACGTTGCCGTTGAAGGTCGTGACCGCATTCCCGACCGCGTCCTGGGCGGTGACGATCATCGCGGGCGCAATCCCGACGCCGGCGACGGCACTGGTGGGCTGCTGCGTGAAGATGAGTTGCGACAGCACCCCGACCGTGACGTTGAACGCGCTGCTCGGCAGGTTGGTGAGAATGCCCGACGAAGCGGTCAGCGTGTATCCCGTTCCGGGCTTATCGATGTTGAGCGTAGAGAACGTGGCGACGCCGGCGACCGCGTTCACCGTCTTCGTCCCCGAGAGGACGCCGGTGGCCGGATTGGTGCCGATGGCCACCGTCACCGCGCCGACGAAGGCGGTCGTGGTGTTCCCTTGAGCGTCTTGCGCGGTCACGACCACCGCGGGCGTGATCGCCCCACCGGCCGCCACGTTGGACGGCTGGGTGGTGAAGACGAGCTGCGTGGTGGGTCCCGGGCTGATGTTGAATGCGGTGCTCGCGACCGAGACCAGACCGGTGGCCGTCGCGGTCAACGTGTAGCCAGCACCGGTCTTGTTGATCTTCAGGGTCGAGAACGTGGCCAGGCCGGCCGCGGCGGTCACGCTGGTGGTGCCCGACAGTACGGCTCCGGCGGTCCCGGTCCCGGCCGTAATCGCCACGGCCACGGTCCCGGCGAATCCACTGGCCGTATTCCCGAACTGATCGATCACCGTCACCACAACGGCCGGTCCGATGGTGCCGCCTGCCTGCGCGTTGGTGGGCTGTGTGGTGATCGTGAGGGCGGTGGCGGGTCCAGCGCTGATCGTGAACGCGCTGCTGGTGGCGGAAGTGGCGATGCTCGCGCCGTTGACGACGAGCGTATAGCCCGCGCCGGCCTTCGTGAGGGTGAGCCCCGAAAAGGTGGCGACGCCGCCGCTGGCGGCGACCGTCGTCGTCCCGCTCAGCGAGCCACCGCCGGGATTCGTCCCGATCGAGACGGTGACGTTTCCGGTGTAGCACGTCTGCAGGGTCCCGGAGTTGTCGTGGGCTTCGGCGGTGAGCGAAATCCCGCTTCCGGCCGCGACGTTCGTCGGCTGGGTTGTGATGACCAGGTTGGTAGGCGCGCAGACGCTGGTTGGTTCGGAATGGCACGTCACCGCGAGCAGCGCCGATGCGGTGAGCGCGGCCGCCTTGGCCACGCGGGTCCGAAGAAACGCCGACAATTCTGAGCGCATACAAATCCCTCCCGAGGAAACCACGGCGACAGTGCAGGGACGCCCAAGCTACGCCTCCCAGCATCGCTGTCTAGAGTGGCGCGGTTTCCTCAGTATCTAGGCCAAGTTTCGGTCCTCGTTGGAGTTGTAGCTCGTGAACGACGCCTGTCGCCGGCAGGCCACGCTGCACCAAAAACACACGCCGCCCGGCCGAAAATCGGCCGGGCGGCGGTGGGGGAGTCCCGTTCCTAGTTGATGTTGAAGATCGAGCTCAACCCGTCAGTGAGTCCCGCCGCGCTCGCCTTGAGCACGTATCCCAGGCCGGCCAGGTTGATACTGAAGCCCGTGAATACGGCCACGCCGCTCACGGCCGCCACCGGCTGAGTCCCGGACAGCACCCCACCCGAAGGGTTGGTCGCGATTGCCAGGGTCACGTTCCCCACAAAGGAAGTCGCGACGTTGCCCTGAGCATCGAGGGCGGTAACGCGCATCGCCGGCGTGATCAGCGCTCCAGCCGCGACGCTCGAGGGCTGCACCGTGAACAACAGCTGGGTGGCCGCTCCCGCCGAGACGCTGAACGCGTCGCTCGTGTCCGGTGCCAGTCCGAGCGCTGTGACCACCAAGCGGTAGCCCGCACCGCTCTTGTCGAGCGTCAGATTGTTGAAGGTCGTCACCCCGGCGACCGCGGCCACCGTCGTCGTCCCGGCGAGTGTCCCACCCGGCGGATTGGCGGCGAGCGCGACCGTCACGTTGCCGGTGTAGGTCTTCACCGGGTTTCCGAGCGCATCACGCGTCGTGACCTGGATCGTTGGCCCGGTCGCCCCCGGGATGAAGCTGGCGGACACCGCCGAGCCGGGCTGCACGGTGAAGCTCACCCGCGCGGCTGCTCCGGCGTTGATGGTGAACGGAGCGCTGGTGGCGCCCGACACACCACTCGCGGTCGCCGAGAGCCGGTATCCGGTACCGCTGTTGTCGATACTCAGGTTCGAGAACGTGGCCACGCCCGCTACTGCCGCCTTCGTGACCGTACCGAACAGGGTAGAACCTGCGGTGCCGGTGCCCGCCGTGATGGTCAGTGTCACGTTCCCCGTGAAGCCGGTCGCCACACCACCCGACGAGTTGCGCGCCGTCACCTTCACGGCCGGGGCGATGATCGCCCCCGCCGTCGCCGTCGACGGCTGCGTCGAGAACGTCAGCTGCGTCGCCAGCGTGGACGTGATGTCGAATGGCGCACTAGTCGCGCCGGCGAGCGCGCCGGACGCGGCCGTCAGCGTGTAGCCGGTGCCGGCCAGGTTGATGTTCAACGTCGAGAAGGATGCGATCCCGCCGACGGCCGCCACTTTCACCGCTCCGGCCAGGACACCGCCGGACGGATTGGTCCCGATCGCCACCGTTACGCTGTCGATGAAGCCCGTGGCGGTATTCCCGTTGGCGTCGCGCGCAGTCACCTCGACCTTTGGAGTGATCGACGTCGCTACGGTGGCCGTGCTCGGCTGCAGTGTGAACACCAGCTGGGTCGCCGCCCCAGGATTGATCGTGAAGAACGCACTGCTCGTCGAGGTCAGCCCGGTCGCCGTCGCGGTCAACTTGTAGCCGACTGCGCTCTTGTCGATCGACAGGTTCGAGAAACTGGCGACTCCAGCAACGGCGGCGGCGGTGGTCGTACCTGACAGCGCGGCACCCGGGGCACCGGTCCCGCCGGTAATGGCCACCGTGACGTTGCCGGTGAAGCTCGAGGCCGTCTGGCCCGACGCGTCACGGGCGGTGACCAGGATGGTCGGGATCGTCGCCCCCGCGACGGCGGCGTTCGGCGGCTGCACCGTGAAGAAGAGCTGGGTGCCGACCGACGTGATGATGTTGAACAGCGCGCTGGTGGCGCCGGTCAGCCCGCCCGCCGCGGCGGTGAGCGTGTAGCCGGTGCCGGTGTTGTTGAGGCTCAGGGCCTGATAGGTGGCCACGCCGTTGACCGCGGCGAGGGTCCGCGTTCCCGACAGCGTGCTGCCGCCGGGGTTCGCGCCCAGGTTCACGGTGACGTTGCCGTTGTAGCCGGTGGCGACGTTCCCGAGTGCGTCCTGCGCCGCGACCTTGACCGCCGGCGCGAGGTTCGCGTTGGTGGTGGCAGTCGACGGTTGCACGCTGAACACCAGGATGGTCGCCGCGCCAGGCGTGATGTTGAACGGTGCGCTGATCGCCGTGGCGAGCCCTGCCGCCGATGCCGAGAGCGTGTAGCCGACCGCGCTCCGGTTGATGTTGAGCGTCGAGAACTGGGCCACACCCGCCACCGCCGCGATGACCGACGTACCGGACAGCACACCTGTGCCGGGCGGATTGGTGCCGATGGCCATCGTGACGTTGCCGATGAAGCCGGTGGCCGTGTTGCCGAACGCGTCCTTCGCCGCCACGTCAATGATCGGAGCGATCGCGACGCCGGCCGCACTGGTCGACGGCTGCACCGTGAACACGAGCTGCGAGGCGGCGGCCGCCGTGACATCAAATGGCGCGCTGGTGGCGCCCGTCAGGGCGCCGGACGACGCCAGCAGGGTGTAGCCAAGGCCGCTCACGGGGATGCTCAGGTCCGAGAATGTTGCGACGCCGGCGACGGCGTTGACCGCCGTGGTGCCGCCGAGCGTGGCGCTCCCGGGGTTCACGCCGATGATGACGGTGATCGAGCCCGTGAAGGTCGGCACCGTATTGCCCGAAGCGTCCTGAGCGGTCACTTCGGTGGTGATGGTGCCCCCGGCGAGAACGGAGGCCGGCTCGACCGTAAAGGCGAGCTTCGCCGCGACGCCCGTATTGATGGCGAAAGCCGTGCTGGTGGCGCCGGACAGCCCCGTAGCGCTCGCCGACAGGGTATAGCCGGTACCGGCCTTGTCGATGTTCAGGGTGGAGAACGTGGCGACGCCGGCGACAGCGGCGACCGTGCTCGTCCCCGAGAGGATGGCGCCGGCGGTGCCGGATCCACCGGTGATTGTCAGCGTCACGTTCCCCGTAAAGCCCGCCTGCACGTTCCCCGAGCCGTCCTTCGCGGTCACTTGCACGGCCGGGGCGATGCTCGCGCCGGCGGTGGCGCTGGCCGGCTCGACGGTAAACACGAGGTTGGAGGCTGCCGCGGCGCTGACGTCGAACGCCGCCGTGGTCGCGCCGGCAGGGCCGGTGGCGCTGGCGGACAACGTATAGCCGACGCCCGCCAGATTGATGCTCAGATTCGTAAAGGCGGCCACACCCGCAACCGCGGCCACGGTCGCCGTTCCGGACAGCGTGCCGCCGGACGGATTGTTCGCGATCGCGACGGTCACGTTGCCGCTGAAGCCGTCGGCCACGTTGCCCTGTGCGTCGTGGGCTACGACCTCGATTTGGGGCGTGATCGTCGTGGCGGCCGTCGCGGCGCCGGGCTCCACCGCGAACACCAGCTGCGTCGCGGTCCCCGCGTCAATGCCGAACGGCGCGCTGATCGCCGATGTCAGTGCGGTGCCACTGGCGGTGAACGTGTACCCGGTGCCGCTCTTGTTGATGCTCAGGTTGCTGAACGTGGCGCAGCCGGCGGCGGCCGCCACCGTGGCGGTCCCCGTCAGCACCGCGCCACCCGTCCCGGTGCCGCTCGTGATCGCGATGGTCACGTTTCCGGTGAACGTGGCCACGGGCTGTCCGCCCGCGTCCCGTGCACACACCACGATCGCTGGCGCAATGGTCGCGCCGGCCCCGGTGGTCACCGGCTGCGCGGTGAACGCGAGCCGATCCGCCGCGGACGCGACGATGTCGAAGGCGACGCTCGTGTCCGGAGTGACGCCGCTCGCGCTCGCCATCAGGGTATAGCCGTTGCCGATGTTGTCGATGACGAGATCGGCGAAGGTCGCGACACCGGCCGATGCCGCCAAGGTCGTCGATCCCGACAGCGTCCCCGACGCCGGGTTGGCCGCGATCGCCATGGTGACGTTGCCGGCGAACTGAGTCGCCACGTTCCCGAACGCATCCCGCGCCGTCACCTTCACCGCCGGTGCAATCGGTACCGCGTCGGAGGTGGTGACCGGCTGCCCCGTGAATACGAGCTCCGCCTCGGGTCCGGGCGTGATGTCGAACGCGCTGCTCGCGGCGTCCGTGACGCCGCCAGCGCTCGCGGACAGCGTGAACCCGGCGCCCACCTTGTCGATATGGATGGTGGAGAAGGTCGCGACGCCGCCAACCGCGGCGACGGTGGCTGTCCCGCCCAGCGTCGCGCCGATGGGGTTCGTCCCGATGGCGACCGTAACGTTCGACGTAAAGGTCGTCACCACGTTCCCGACGGCATCGAGCGCGCTGACGGTGACGAGCGGAGCGAATCCGCTCCCCGCGGCTGCCGTGACGGGCTGAGTGCTGAACGCGAGCGACGCCGGTGCGCCGACGTTGATATCGAAGGGATCGCTGGTGCCGTCGGTGAGGACGCCCGAGGTCGCGGTCAGGGTGTAGCCCGTTCCCTGACTGGTGCGCCCTGCCTTGTCGATGCTCAATCCGGCGAACGTGGCGATGCCGCTCGCGGCCGCGATCGTCGTGGTGCCGGAGAGAGTGGCACCACCGGTGCCGGTGCCCCCCGTAATTGCGACCGTGATGTTGGTCGAGAAAGCGGTGACCGTATTGCCGAACGCGTCTTGCGCCGTGACCTTCACGGCGGGGTTGATCGCGACGCCCGCGACCGTCGTCGAGGGCTGGACGGTGAAGGCGAGCTGCGCCGCCGGTCCGGCCGAGATGGCGAACGCCGCGCTGGTCCCGGTGGTGAGGCCGCTCGATGAAGCCGCGAGGGTGTAGCCCGCACCGCTCTTGTCGATGCTCAGCGTCGAGAACAAGGCGACGCCGGCCGCCGCGGTGGCAGTCGTGGTTCCCGACAACGTGGCGCCGGCCGCGCCGGTTCCCCCGGTGATCGCGACGGTGATGCTGCCGCTGAATCCGGTCGACGCGTTGCCACCCAGATCCTGCGCGGTCACCGTGACGGCGGGGGCAATGGCGACACCGGCGGTGGCATTCGAAGGCTGGGAGCTGAAGGACAACTGAGCGGCGGGTCCGGGGCTGATGTTGAAGGCAGTGCTTGTCGCGCCCGTGAGGCTCGATGCAGCGGCCGTCAGGGTATAGCCGGTCCCGACTTTGTCGACGCTCAGGTCGGCGAACGTCGCGACCCCGGACACCGCGGCGGCGGTCTTCGTTCCGGACAGCGTGCCACTGCCGGGATTGGTCCCCAGGGCGACGGTGATATTGCCGGAATACGTGACCACCACGTTGCCACTGGCGTCGCGCGCTTCCACTTTCACGGCCGGCGCGAGAGTCACGCCGCCCGTGGTGCTCGCCGGACCGACCGCGAACGCGAGCTGGGTCGCGCTGGGGCCGACAACCTTGTCACCGCCGCAGGTCCAACTGAAGGTGCACAGCAGCGTCAACCCAGCTGCCGTGAGGAGGCGCGATACTGCCTTGAAGGTCGAGTGCATGGGGGGCCTCTAGGCACCTTCTGTGCCAAAGTGTTGCGCTTGTAGGACAGTGGGATAGCAACGCCAATTTAGGAAATGTGTGGCCATACCGCCACAAGTCCGTGGTGGAATTGATCGATCGAGCACGACTCAGGCCTCGAGGCAACCCTATATTCCCGGCCCGTGGTGACTGACATTCCCGCCGATCTCGCCGCTGCCCTCGCGCAGCGCTACGAGCTGAAGCGCGTCCTGGGGCGTGGCGGGATGGCCACGGTGTACCTCGCGACCGACGTCAAGCATCGGCGCGAGGTGGCGCTCAAGGTGTTGCTTCCCGGCCTCGCCGCGTTCCTCGGGACCGAGCGGTTCTTGAAGGAAATCCAGATCGCCGCCGGACTGACCCATCCCCACATTCTCGCGCTCCACGATTCGGGAGAAGCCGGGGGCTTCCTTTACTACGTCATGCCGTATGTCGATGGGGGGTCGTTGCGGCAGCGACTGCAGGGGGCACCGCCACTGGGCCGGGCCGAGGCATTATCGCATCACCACCCCGGTGGCCGACGCCCTGGCCTATGCGCACCGGTTGGGCATCCTGCATCGCGACATCAAGCCCGAGAACATTCTCTTCTCCCAGGGCCATCCCGTGGTGGCCGATTTCGGCATCGCCAAAGCGATCAGCACGGCGGGAGGGGCGAACCTGACTCGCACCGGATTCCCGGTCGGCACGCCGGGCTACATGAGTCCGGAGCAGGCGGCGGGGCTCACCGATCTCGATCCGCGCAGCGACGTCTACAGTCTGGCGGTCGTCGTGTACGAAATGCTCGTGGGCGAGTTGCCGGGTCGCTGGCCGACCGAAGAGGCGGTCCGCGCCGGCCGGTTCCTCGACGCGCCGTCGACCCATCGCCCGCGGCTCACCGATGTCGGCAGCCGCATCGAGGCCGCCCTGGTGCGCGGGCTCTCGACCCGCCACGACCAGCGCACCGCGACGCCCGCCGACTTGATGGCCGAATTGAACGGGTCCGCCGCGCCGCCCGCCTCCCGTCGACGCTACAGCGATGGCGAGGTCAAGGAGATCGTGAAGCGGGCAGCGGAGCTGGAAGCGACGAACCCGACCGCCTCGGGCGCCATGACGATGGGCGGCGTCGAAGCCCTGGCCGCCGAAGTCGGGATCGCGCCCGGCGTCGTGCGTCAGGCGGAGCAGGCGCTGCGTTCCACTCCATCCGGGGCGCCGGAATCGCCGCGCCCGAACCGGTTGATCGGCGGACCGACGTCACTGCTCTATGAGCGGGTCGTGGAGGGCGAATTGCTGGAGGAGGACTACTCGGCACTGGTCGAGGAGATTCGCAGCACGCTCAACAACGTCGGCCAGGTGAGCCAGTTCGGACGCAGCTTTTCCTGGATCGCCACGCGACGCGGCGCCTCCCAACGCGAGCTCGAGGTGGCGGTTTCGGTGCGGGGCGGCCGCACCCGCATCACGATCAAGGAGAGTCTCGCCCCGCTGATCGGGGCGGTGTACGGTGGCATTGGGGGCGGCATGGGTGGTGGTGGCATGGGGCCGATCGTGGGCATCCTGGCGGGGGCGATGCACATCGCTGGTCCGGCCGTCGCGGCCATCGTGCCGTTCTGGCTTGCGACGACCTTCGTGACGGCCCGGACCGTGTACAAGCGGAGCTGGGCCAAGCGGAACCGCGAGCTGGAGCGCCTGGCGGATCGTCTCGCCGCGGTCACCGGGGAATTGGTTCCGCCGCCACGCTCGGCGCTGCGAGGGTCGGTCTAAGGTCGGCCGCGTCGTCTCGACGCTAGCCAGCAATGGCTGGTGACCGCATTCTTGTGTACCGGGGGACTGCCGTGGACCAGGACGTTCGACACAAACTGATTGAATCGCTCAAATCACGGGGATGGACGCCGCTCGATGCCGAGCAGGTGGCCACCCGAGTCGAGGCGTTGTACCAGCGCGAAGCCGGAGAATGGAAGGTGCTGTTGTGGGAGATCGCCGGCGGCGAGCAGAACGTGTATCTGGTCGCCCGCGAGGTGAAGGGTCAGTCCGTCTTCGATTCCCCGCTGCAAAGCCGGGCGCGCGATGTCGCCAGCGTGTTGAACGAGCTCGAGGCCGCAGGGTAGGGTCACCACTTGTCCACGTGCTCCTTGAGCCATTCCATGTCGCTGGCGGTCGTCAGCAGCAGCAGCCGGTCCCCGGCCTCAAGCGTGGTATTCGGCCCCGGTGCCATCATATGCTGGCCGCGGATAATGGCGAAGATGCGAGTGTCGCCCTCGAGGTTTCCGCCGTCTGCATTCGCCGGCCGGCCGCGCAAGGAGCTGTCGGGTCGCAGCACGCCGATCAAGAGACGCCGGCCACCGGGAACCTCGATCGGGATTCCGGTGCGGAGGAGGGAAAGGAAGTCGAGCTGCCCGACGCCGTCGGTGTCGAGCACGCGCCGTTCCTTAAGCAGTCGGATCGCGATCCTCAAGTGTTCGGCATGGTGTGCAGGAGAGTCGGCGCGCGTCGGTACCTGGGCTTCGTAGAGTCCGTGGTACATGCCCCGCGGCGCGAGGCGACGTTGCACCAGGTAGCTCACCATGACGGCCAGGGCCGCGGGAACCAGCAGCGTGTATCCCCCCGTCATCTCCGTGACCATCATGAGTGAGGCCACCGGCACCGACGCGGCGCCGGCGAACACGGCAGCCATACCCACGACAACGAACGGGGCCGCCGGCTGGTGCGAGAGGTTGGCGAGCAGCCCACCGAGCATCGCACCGATAAACAGGGTTGGGGCGAAGACCCCCCCGGACCCCCCGGAGGAGATCGTGAGACTCATCGCCAACGGCTTCGCCACGACGAGGGCGAGGAGGGCCCCGGCAGCCAACTGGCCGTTCATCGCTTGCTGTATCCAGCCGTACCCGCCTCCAATGACGCGCGGACAGGCAAGCGCCAGCAGCCCAACGAGCAGTCCGCCAATCGCCGGCTTGAATTCCGCCTGGAGTGGCAAGCGCCGGAACGCCTCCCGCACGCCGTAGAAGACGAGCGGCACGAAGGTCGCGACCAGCCCGGCCGCGATGCCCAGTGCGAGATACCACCCATTGTCCACGGCGCGGGCGAGGGTGAGATGCGGGGGGACCTGGAACAACGGCTGCCAGCTGACGAAGAATCCATTCAACGCGTAGGCGACGATCGAGGCGAGCATGGCCGGCAGCAACGCCACGGATTCGAACTCCATTTCCACGTACAGCACCTCGATGGCGAACAACGCCGCCCCCACCGGCGATCGAAAGATCGCGGCGATGCCCGCGGCCATCCCCACCACCAGGAGCATGCGTCGGTCGGCAGCGGAGCGCTTCGTCACCTGGGCGTACCAGGACCCAACGCCGGCGCCGGCCAACGCGATCGGCCCCTCGCGACCCGCGGAGCCGCCCGAGCCGATCGTGATCGCCGACGCGAGCAGCTTGATGGGGGCGACGCGGGGACGGAGCACGCCCTCGCTCCGGTGGAACGCGTGCACGACGGTGTCCGTCCCGTGGCCCTCCGTCTCGGGTGCCAGCCGCTGCACCAGAATACCAACGACCAGACCGCCCAGCGTCGTGGCGAGGGGAACGAGCCAGAATCCGTGCGGCCCGACGAGCTCCTGGACGGCTCCCCCTTCGTTGGAGAGTCCCGGGGGACGGTAGCCGGCGAGGGCACCCAGCAGGAGCGCGGTCGCCCAATGCAGGAGCAGCGTGAACAGCTGGGCCGCCGCCGCGCCGGCGACGCCGAGCAGCGTTGCGTCGATGATGAGTTGCCGTTGGCGTCCCCAATGGCCCCACCCCGTTTTCGTCCGCCCGGTGCCGCTCATCACTCGTCCGAGAAGAAGAAGCGCGCGTGCACGTCGCCCGCTTCCATGGCGTTGACCAGTTGGTCGACGACGCGACGAGTGCGCCGGAGTTGCTCGGCAGACATAGAGCCGAGGGCGTGCAGCAGGCGACCCTGCGCCGCGTCCGGGGCGTCGGCAGCCATGGTAGCGCCCCGCTTGGTGAGCTCCACCTGCACGATGCGGCGATCCGGCTGACTACGAACGCGCCGGACAAGGCCGCGCCTTTCCAGGCGATCCAGGAGTATCGAGATACTGCTCTGATGCACGGCGAGCGCGGCGGCAAGGCGGCCGACCGTCAGGCGTCCCCCGCGCTGGAGGGTCTTGAGGGCCCACAGTTGAGGACCGGTAAGGCCGTACGCGCTCCGAACATCCTGGGAGTATGTCTGCAGCGCCTTCACAATCCGCCGGAGGCCCTGGACGATTCCCGCGGTGTCGGTCACAGATGGGGAGGGTCGCCCGTCGTTCCGGAGTTGTACGACTCGTGGCAAGGCAAGGCTGTCGGCTCAGGGTGAGAAATCAATTGGTATCAATATGTATATCAATATACTAATCCACAGCAAAGGCGGATACTAGGCCACGTGGTTATTGGTGGCAGGACCGCGCGCGATCGAGCGGTTCCGGCATGGTCCCAGCGCCGCGAGGTCGCGTTCCCGTGGTCGGCGGCGGGGGCCGCTTCAAAACGCCTGATCCCATCGAACGGACAGGCGGATCGCCGAGCTGATCAGCCCCACCATGCTGTAGGTCTGCACGAAGTTGCCCCACTGCTCGCGCGTGATCGGGTCGATGTGCTCCGCCAGCAGGCCATGTCGGTTCCGGCAGGCGAGCAGGCGCTCGAATAGTGCCCGGGCCTCATCCCGCTCCCCAATGGCCGCCAGGGCGTTGACGTACCAGAAGGTGCAAATCAGGAACGCGTTCTGCGGCATGCCGAAATCGTCGGCTTCCCGGTACCGGAAGACGAAATCGCCGTTCTTCAGATCCCGTCCGATCGCCCGCACGGTGGCCGCGAACCGCGGATCCTCCTCCGTGACGAACCCCAGTTCGCTGAGGCGGAGCAGGCTGGCATCCAGCGTGTCGCCATCGAACGTGGCGACGAAGGTGCCGCGGGCGACGTTCCAGGCGCGCTGGGAGATGACCTGGTGCATCTGGGCGGCGCACTCGCGCCAGTACTCCGCGCGGTCCGCGAGGCCGAGGTGATCGGCGATGCGGGACAAACGGTCACACCCGGCCCAGCACATCACGCTGGAGAAAGTGTGGACCCGGGCCGTGCCGCGAAGCTCCCACAGCCCGGCGTCCGCCTGATCGAACACCTCCGCGGCCCGTCGCCCGAGCGGCTCCAAGCGGCGGAACAGCGACGCATCGCCCTGGCGCACCAGGCGTCGATCGAAAAACACGTGGGTCGCCGCGAGGATGGCTGATCCGTACACGTCGTGCTGGATCTGTTCGGACGCCTGGTTGCCCACCCGCACCGGCCCCAATCCGCGATAGCCCGGGAGCGAATCCACCTCCCGTTCGGGCGCGACGGAATGCGCCACCCACCGTGTAGACCGGTTGCAGCGGGCCGTCCTCGTTGGCGGCGATGATGTTGAGGATGTACCCGAGATAGCGCTCCATCGTGCGCGTGGCGCCCAGCCGGTTGAGCGCATTCACCACGAAATACGCGTCGCGTAGCCAGCAGTAGCGGTAGTCCCAGTTCCGTGCGCTGCCGGCGGCTTCGGGAATCGACGTCGTCATCGCGGCGACGATCGCGCCCGTGTCTTCGAACACGTTGAGCTTGAGGGTGATGGCGGCGCGGATCACGGCATCCTGCCATTCGAACGGAATCCCGAGCGACCCGACCCATTCACGCCAATACAGCATCGTTTCCTCGATCCAGCGTCGGCACACCTCGCCCACTGCCCCTTGCACCGTTTCGTCCGGGCCGAGCAGCAGCGTCACCGTCTCGTCGAGAAAGAATGCGCTCTCTTCCAGCACCGCGGTGACCGCGGCGTCGGTCGTGAGTCGCAGCGTGATATCTCCGCCGACGTAACGAATGTGATTGCTGCCGTAGGTGATGCCGGCTCGGTGGCGGCCGTAGTCGTACGCGGGTCGGAGGCGCACGCGCATGCGCGGCGTGCCCGCGATGCGGGTGATCCGGCGGGCCAGCACGATCGGGCAGAACAGGCGCCCGAACTGGCGAAAACGCGGGGCAAAGTCGGTGATCTCGACGCAACCCCCGTTGCGGTCGGTGCAGCCGCGTGACGAGGACCGGCGTGTTGTCGAGGTACGCCTGTTCGGTCGTGGCGCTAGTCGACGAGCTCCACCGCGAAAAAGCCGAAGTCCTCCGGGCCCTGCGCGCGGTTTCAGCAGCGAGCAGAATGCCGGGTCACCGTCGAAGCGGGGAAAACATGCCCAGGTAATCTCGCCGTGCGGATCGACGAAGGCGCCGATCGTCCCGTTCCCGATCAGAGCCGAGATCGAGCGTAGCCACTGTTGCACCGCCTCCACGTCCGGCAGACGCCAGCGCGCCACGGTCGGCCCGCGCCCCACCTTGATGGCGTAGCCTCCAACCGGTTCACCGTCGCGAACCCGAACTCGTCGGTCACGTCGTCGCCGACGAACACCGGCGTCCGCCCCTGAAACGGCGCTTCCCGCATGAACTCGCGCACGGCCACGCCTTTGTCCTTTCCGGTGGGCCGTAGTTCCACGACGCGCTTGCCGGCTTGCACACAGTACTGTGGCCCCGACGCGCTGCACCACCCCGCGCGCCACGCGATGGGCGTAGCCAGCGAGCCGCGGCGCGCGCCGATAGTGCAGCGCGAGCGACAGCCCCTTGTCCTCGACGAAGCAGCCCCGGCTTCCCGGCGGCGGCGGCGACGAGTCGCGCACGGGCCCGCTCGAGGTGCTGCGACCGGGAAGGCGTGCCGCTCGATCGGCCCCGGCACTGGTACGCCGCTCGGTGCCGTGCTGTCCGGCCGACGCGGCAACGGCGTGCCCGGAAACAACGGTCGATGTCGGCGATCGAGCGGCCGCTGATCAGCGCCACGGCGCCGCCGGAGGCGCTGGTGCAGCGCCTCGATCAGCCGCCGGAGGTCGCCGGTCGAGGCGCACCGCGGTCGGCGAGTCCACAATGTCCACGAGCGTTCCGTCGATGTCGAAGAAGTACGCCCAGTCGCGGCGTGGTGGCGGTGGTGTGCGTCCCACGCGATGCCCTCCGCCTCACCGCTGCGGGCTGGGCTCGAGCGAGGAGCCGGTCGAGCGCCAGGCGTCCGCTCGCAGCAGGCGGCCGCGCCGGCGCATGCCGGCCGCGTCGATCAGCATGCGGCCGGCCCAGCGGTACACGTTGAACTCCCGAATCAGCCCGCGCATCAGCCGCATGCGGGCGCGCTGCTCCCCGCGGGCATGGAGAGAGCGCAGCTGCAGCGCCGCGCGCACTCGTCGGTGTCGTAGGGGTTGACGATGATCGCTTCCGGCAGCTCGCGCGCCGCGCCGGTGAACTGGCTCAGCACCAGCACGCCGCGCTCGTCGTCCCGCGCGGACACGAACTCCTTCGCCACCAGGTTCATGCCGTCGTGCAGGCTGCTGACGACGCAGACGTTGCGCCGCGCGGTAGTACTCGTAGACCGCTTCGGGCTCGTGATGCTCGACTGAGCAGGATGATCGGCGGATGCGCTGGCGTCGGCGAAGCGCCCGTTGATCCGGGTCGCCATCGCGCGCACCCGCGCCTCGTAGTGCTGGTACTCGCTCGATGCGGGTCCGGGTCGGCGCCGCGATCTGGATGAAGGTGAATTGGCCGACCCACTCGCGGTGCAGCTCGAGCAGCCGTTCCACGGCGCGGAGCCGCTCCTCGATGCCCTTGGTGTAGTCCAGCCGGTCGACGCCGACGCCGATCGCGTGATCGTTGCGGCAGGCCGTGGCGCTCGCGGACCGTCGCGCCGGCACGCGTCGACCGGTTTGGCCGTCGAGGCCGCGACGACGGCGGCCACTCGATCGAGATCGGGTAGCGCTTGACGGCGGTCGGGCGCGCCCCGGTACGACACGGTGAACGTCTCCCGGTCGACGCGCGCCTCGAGCTGCCGATCGACGGTGTCGACGAAGTTGTTGCAGTGAAACTGCGTGTGGAAGCCGAGGATGCTGCTGCCGAGCAGGCCGTCGAGCAGCTCTTCGCGCCACGGGCAAATCGCGAACGCCTCGGGATTCGGCCACGGGATGTGCCAGAACGTGATGATCGTGGCGGCCGGCAGCGCTTCGCGGATCATCCGCGGCAGCAGCGCGAAGTGGTAGTCCTGGACCAGCACGATGGGATCGGTGCGACTTCGACTCCTCGACCACCGCCTTGGCGAACTTCCGGTTGACGTGCACGTACTGTTCCCAGTCCGAGGTGCGGAACGTCGGGACGGACGTGCGCGATGTGGCAGAGCGGCCACAGGCCTTCATTCGCAAAGCCGTAGTAATAGCCGGCTTCCTCTTCCTCGGTGAGCCAGACGCGGCGCAGCTGGTAAGCCGGCTGGTCCGGCGGCACGGCGATGCGATCGTGCGGTGTCGACGACGTCGCGATCGGCCGATCCGCTGCCGTGGGCGATCCACGTGCCGGAGCACGCGCGCATGATCGGCTCGAGCGCCGTGACCAGTCCGCTGGCCGGCCGCCGGACGTCGATCGCGTCGCCCCGGCGGATGTGGATGTACGGCTCGCGGTTCGAGACCACGATCACTTCCTGGCCGCGAAGCTCGTCGCGGAGCACCGCGCGCAGCGTCTCCGGCGACCAGGCGAGCTGCTCCGTCGTCGCGCGGCTGATGCTCGGATTCGATGTCGCGGATCAGCTCGCGCAGGTCGCGGGCGATGCGGCTGGAATTCCGGCACGTCCGGCGCGGTCCGACGGGCGGAGCAGGCCTTCGCCGCGGAGCAGGGCCCGCATGCCCTGCACCCAGCCGCGCCAGCTCAGTTGCGCGATGACGACGGTGAGCAGCGAGACGGTCGACGCCGAGGCCGACGAAGCAGATAGAAGACGTACCGTCGCGTTTCCTCGCTGCGGCGCGTGACGAAGCTCATGTCGTGGACGAGCACCAGGCTCCCGGTCGCCGTCCCATTGGGCCTCGAGCGAACGGACCGACACGAGCAGCGGCCCGTGCGGGCTTGGTCAGCAATGTGACCCGACGGGTCCCGACGAACTGGCTCGAGGCTCGCGCAACGGACCTCCGAGGGCAGCGTCCGCGTCGCGATCGGGCCGCGCAGCCGTTGCCGGACAGAACGCCGACGGCGTAAACGACGTTCGTCCTGGGCGATGGTCGGTGAAGGACTGAGCGCATCCGCGGTCTGGTTCCCGGCGCGGACCAGATCCTGCATCGATTCCTGCACGGTGTTGGCGATGAGGCTGGCGCGGATGTCGAGATCTCGGACGAACCAGCGCACGCGTCAGATTGTCGACGAGTGGCAGCACGGCGTACGCGAACGCCGCGAGCACGAGCAGCAGCGGAACGATGAAGCGGAGGGAAAGGCGCATCGTGCCTGAGTGAGCCGTAGCCCAGGTGTGGCTGGCGGCCCGACCAGCCGGTGATCCTCCGAGGAACAGAGGCTCCTCGGACCCTTTCTGTTGCCGAGTCTGGTAGCGTAACAATTTGGGATGCCTGGAGCAACTCCGATGACCGTGACGGCGGTTGAGCGTCATCGCGGCGCGGGGTAGGTTGCCGCATGACGCTCACCACCACCCTCGCGGTCGCGACGACCGCCGGTGCGGACACCCCATCGGTTGGGATCCTGCTCGCGATTGCCGTGATCCTCGCGGCCGCGAAGCTCGGCGGAGATCTCGCCACTCGCGCCGGCCAGCCCGCGGTGCTTGGCGAGTTAGTGGCTGGCGTCCTCCTCGGGAACCTCGAGCTGCTCGGCGTTTCGTGGGTCGAGTCGTTCAAGACGAACGTGACGCTCGACACCCTCGCCCAGCTCGGCGTGATTATCCTCCTCTTTGAGGTCGGTCTCGAGTCCACCGTCCGCGACATGCTCAAGGTGGGGGTCACCTCCCTCTTCGTCGCGGTGCTCGGAGTGGTAACACCCTTCGCGCTCGGCTGGGGCGTCGGCGCACTGCTCCTCCCGGAGCGCAGCGCCTACGTCCATGCCTTTCTGGGCGCCACGTTGACGGCGACGAGCGTGGGCATCACGGCACGCGTGCTTCGGGATCTCGGGAAAGGGCAGTCTCCGGAAGCGCGGGTCATTCTTGGCGCGGCCGTCATCGACGACGTGCTCGGGCTGGTCATCCTCGCGGTGGTGGGCGGGGTGATCCAGGCGGCAAACACGGGGGCAGAGCTCTCATACGGCACCGCGGGGATCATCATTGGCAAAGCGGCCGTGTTTCTATTTGGCGCGATCGCGCTCGGTCTTGTGATCTCTCCGCGTCTGTTTGGCCTTACCTCTCGCTTGCGGGGGCGCGGGGTTCTCCTCGCCACGGCTCTCGTCTTCTGCTTCGGGCTCAGCTACCTCGCGGCCGCCATAGGCTTAGCGGCGATCGTCGGAGCGTACGCGGCAGGTCTCATCCTCGAAGACGTGCACTATCGGGACTTCACCGAACGGGGCGAGCACGGCCTCGAAGAGCTGTTGCAGCCGATCTGGCGTGTTCCTCGTCCCGGTGTTCTTCGTCTTGATGGGTATGCGGGTGGATCTGTCGGCGTTCGGCCGTGGCGACATCCTCGGATTCGCGGCGTTGCTCACGCTTGCGGCGGTGATCGGGAAACAGGCTTGCGCGCTCGGCGCGTTTGGCGGCAAACTCGATCGCCTCTCGATCGGCCTGGGCATGATTCCGCGAGGGGAGGTCGGTCTGATCTTCGCGAACATTGGGCTCGGGCTGACGGTCCAGGGCGAGCGGATTGTGGACCAGGCGATCTACTCGGCGGTCGTCATCATGGTGATTGTGACGACCATGGCGACCCCTCCGGCACTCCGCTGGAGCCTTGCGCGAGGGGACCGACGGCGCTCGCAGCCCCAGAGTTGAACGGTCTCCCATTCGGAGGTCATGCCGGAGGTCGGCGGCATGGCCACGCCAATCCGCTAACCCGCCCGGAGGGTCTCGCCCAGGGCCATGCGGCGATCATCGCCTTGGTGATGCGCCAGACGGGATTCGAACCCATGACCTTCGGCTCCGGAGGCCGACGCTCTATCCAGCTGAGCTACTGGCGCGTGTAAGGCAGGTGAAACGTCGGGGCGAGAGGATTTGAACCGTCCGACTCCTGGTCCCGAACCGGCCGCTACACCGGCACCTGCGCACGCCCGAAAGACGGGGCGAGACGCACGACGTCAGAGCCTCCGACCTCCTTCCCGTTAACCAGGCGCGCTAACCGGACGCGCTACGCCCCGAAACCAGCATGCGCCCAGGAGGAGTCGAACCCCCAGCCTCCTGATCCGTAGTCAGACGCTCTATCCAGTTGAGCTATGGGCGCAGGTGGGCGGTACTAGATTCGAACTAGTGACCTCTACGATGTCAACGTAGCGCTCTAACCAGCTGAGCTAACCGCCCGAACGACCAAATCGTCAGACGGCGAGACGCACAGACGCCTGACCACCCCGCCCACCCCGCGTCTTGGCGTCTACCCGTCTTCGCGTCTACGAGTAGCGGGGGTGGGATTTGAACCCACGACCTCCGGGTTATGAGCCCGGCGAGCTACCAGACTGCTCCACCCCGCGTCGCTTGCTGTCGTTCCGCTGTATCCGTCTCGGAGAGCGGGAAACGGGACTCGAACCCGCGACCCCAACCTTGGCAAGGTTGTGCTCTACCAACTGAGCTATTCCCGCGCGAGTCTCAATGTAACCAGACTCGGCCCTGCCTAACCATTCCGGCCGTCATCCCTTTGGACTAGTGGAGGCGAGGGGGATCGAACCCCTGACCTCGTGAATGCCATTCACGCGCTCTCCCAACTGAGCTACGCCCCCGTATATTAGGCCGCCCGAGTTCCGGCCGCCGGCCATTCGGCGGGAACACGGCATTGTATCGGGGTGTTCTGACGGTGTCAAGCGAAAATGTGAACTTTTCGCGCTGTTCGTGGTATCACTCGTGCGTTTTTCTAGGATCCATACACCATGCCGAAGTCCAAGCGCCGGTCTAAGGTTCCCACCGCCAAGTCCAAGGCCACCAAGCCGAGGGCGGGGCGGAAGCCCGCCCTGGCGCGCACTCCCCCTCCGGCGCCGCCTGCGGTCGCCAAGGGAAAGCCGGGCCGCAAGCGCGGGCGCCGGCGGGGGTTGATGTCGGGCCTGGGGCACGAGCACGAACGCGACATTCTCGACCAGTACCTGCACGAGGTGAGCAAGACGCCCTTGCTCACTCAAAAGGAAGAGATCGCCCTGGCCCGGAAAGTCCGGGCGGGCGATCAGGAGGCGATGCAGGAGTTGGTCAAGCGCAACCTGCGCTTCGTCATCTCGGTCGCCAAGAAGTACCAGAACCGCGGGCTGCCGCTCACCGACCTGATCGGGGAGGGGAACGTCGGGCTGCTCACCGCCGCCCGGAAGTTCGATCCCGACCAGGGCGTGAAGTTCATCTCGTACGCCGTGTGGTGGATCCGACAGGCGATCCTCGCGGCGCTGGCGCGTCAGGGCCGGACGGTGCGGGTGCCCTTGAACCGCACCGCGGACCTGTCCCGCATCGTCCGGACGGCCGAGTATCTGCGGCAGACGTTGCGCCGGGAGCCGACCCCGGAGGAGATCGCCGACGCCACGAAGCTGTCGCTCGAAGTCGTGCAGTCGCTGGCGGCGCTCAATACCGGGGACGTCCGGCTGGACGCGCCGCTCGACCCGGACGGTGATCGCTCGCTGATCGAACGTTTCATCGCCGAGGATTTGCCCGATACCGAAGACCAGGCGATGGACCGCTTCCTCTCGGACGAAATCGAGAGCGCCCTCAACACGCTGCAACGGCGCGATGCCAAAGTGCTGCGGTTGTATTTCGGTCTCGACGGCGGACGGGAGCACACACTCGAGGAGATCGGCGGCATGCTCGGTGTGACGCGCGAACGGGTGCGCCAGCTGCGCGACCGGGCGCTCAAGCGGCTGCGGGAAGGGGACGTCGGGAAGGCGCTCGCCAGTTTCGCTGCCTGAGCGTCGTCGTCCGGGAAATCGGGGGCCAGTGGTGGGTGCACTGGCCCCTGTTTACTTGGAGCCATTCCGTACTGTAGGTTAGCGGCGTGATCGACCGGATCGGCCGACGCGCCGTCGACGCCGTGCAGGCGGCGGGGCGGTTCGGCCACTTTCTGGCGGACCTGGCCCGCGCCGTCCCGGACGTCTCCACCTGGCGCGGTCCAACCCTCGTACAGATGCGCCGCATCGGGGTCGACTCCCTCCCCGTGGCGCTGTTCATCGCCGCCTTCACCGGCGTCGTCATCGCCCTCCAGGCGTCCTACACGTTTCGGGGCACTGTCCCGCTCTATGTCGTCGGGACGGCCACCGGCAAATCCATGATGCTCGAGTTCGGCCCGGTCCTGACCGGGCTGGCGCTGGCCGGCCGAGTTGGCGCCAGCCTCGCCGCTGAATTGGGCACGATGCGGGTGACCGAGCAGGTCGACGCGCTCGAGACCCTCGCCTACGATCCTCAGGCCTACCTCGTCCTCCCGCGCGTGCTGGCGGCGACGATCATGATTCCCCTGGTTGTGGCCCTCAGCATCGTCATGGGGATCGTGACGGGGTGGCTCACGAGCCTCGCCCTGCTCGACCTCTCCACGGCGGAGTTCGTGAAAGGGCTCAAGCTGCTGTACCAGTTCAAAGACACCTGGTTTGGCCTGCTCAAGAGCGCCAGCTTCGGATTTACCATCGCGCTCGTCGGATGCGTCGTGGGACTCTCCACCAGTGGTGGGGCGGAGGGCGTGGGGCGCAGCACGACCCGCGCCGTCGTCATCTCGGCGATGCTGATCCTGGTGCTGGATGCGTTCTGGGCCGTGGTGCTGCTGTGATCGAGTTCCGGGCCCTGCGCAAAGGATTCAACGGCCGGGTCGTGCTGGACGGGTTTTCGCTCGACGTGGTGGACGGCGAGACCATGGTGATCATCGGATTCTCCGGCGCGGGGAAGAGTGTCGCCTTGAAGCACGTGGTCGGCTTGTTGCACCCCGACGCCGGGGACGTCATCGTTGACGGGCGGCCGGTCTCCCAGTTGGATCGCCCCGGCCTCATGGCGTTGCGCCACGAAATTGGCTACGTGTTTCAGTTCGCGGCACTGTTCGATTCGATGACCGTAGCCGAAAACGTGGCCCTGGGACTGGTGCGACGCCGCCTGGGCGCCGAGGAGATCGCCGGGCGAGTGGCGGAGGCCCTGGCCCTGGTAGAGCTCGCCGGGACCGAGGCGACGCTGCCGGCGGAGCTGTCGGGCGGCATGCGCAAGCGGGTGGGGATTGCGCGCGCGATCGCACTGAAACCGCGCTACATCCTTTATGATGAGCCAACGACGGGGCTCGATCCGGTGACGTCGGCCGTAATCGACCGCCTCATGGTGCGCACGCGCGAGCACCTCGGCGTCACGGGCGTGGTCGTGACGCACGACCTGCGCAGCGCCTACACCGTCGGAGACCGGATCGCAATGCTGTATGAGGGCCAGGTGCGGCAGGTCGGGACGGTCGAGGAAATCCGAGCCAGCGCCGATCCCGTGGTCCGTCAGTTCATCGAGGGGCGACCGGAGTGAAACGCGACAACGAATTCGCCGTCGGGCTCGTCGTCATAGCCGCGTTCGCGGTCATCGTGGGGGGGGCGCTCTGGTTGTCCGGCGCCCACCTGGGCGCCAGTGAGGCGGTGTACACGGCCCGATTCCGGACGGTCGGTGGGCTGGGCGTGGGCAACCCGGTGCTGCTGCGGGGGGTCCGGGTCGGGCGCGTCGAATCGATTCGGCTGGCCTCGGGCAATTGGGTGGAAGCGGATCTCAAGGTCTACGCCGGGGTGTCTCTGCCGCAGCAACCGGCCGTCATCGCGGCGTCGGCGTCCCTGTTCGGTGAATGGGCGGCGATCCTGGTCTCGATGGATCAACCGATCGCCGATCCGAATGTGCGCACGGCGTTCCAGGAGGCCCTCGCGGCCGGGGGCACTCGCTGGCCAGGCGCGACCTTGCCCGACATCGGCCAGCTGACGGCGCAGGCCAGTCGGATCGCCGGCGATATCGCCGCCGTGGCCAACCGCGTGCAGACGGCGTTCGATTCCGAGGCGGTGGTCGAATTGCGGCGCTCGATCCGGGACTTCGGAGAGATCAGCGATCGCCTGGTGAAGGTCACCAACGAGCAGGCCACCGTCATCGGACGCGTGGGCTCGAATCTGGGGCGTGGATCCGATGCCATGGCGCGAGCCGCCACGACGCTCGAATCCACGCTGGGGCGCGTGGATACGGCCACCAATCAGGGTCAGCTCGCGACGATTCTCAATAGCGCCTCGGCCGCGAGCCAGGATCTGCGGGCCGCCTCGCAGGACGTCCGCGCGATCCTCGACGCGGCGCAGCGCAACCAGGAGAGCCTGGTGCGGACATTGGTGGCGGCCGACACGGTGATGTCCCGCATCGCCAATCGCTCGGGAACCTTGGGACTGCTCGTGGCGGATTCCACGCTGTATCGGGAAACCACCTTGACCATGATTCAGCTGCGGCAGCTGCTCTCCGATATCCAGGCGAATCCGCGTAAGTATTTCACCTTCAGCGTCTTTTAGCGGAGCAGGGATGGCGCAACGACGGACGCAGCGAGCGCAGCGGGAGACGAGCGCCGGCGGAGTCGTATTCCGGCGCGGATCCGATGGAGAGCTGCGCTATCTCCTGATCCGGGATTCCTACCGCAACTGGGGGTTCCCTAAGGGTCACTTGGAGCCCGGCGAGCCCCCGGCGGATGCGGCGCGACGGGAGGTGACCGAAGAGACTGGTCTGGCCGATGTGGGGCTGCACGGGCCGATCCGTGTGATCGACTGGTACTTCCGGTTTCGCGGACGAACGATCCACAAGTTCTGTCACTTTTTCCTGTTCGAGTCCCGCTCCGGCGACCCCGTGCCGCAGGCCGAGGAGGGCATCACGGCCTGCGTATGGCGCGCACTCGATGAAGCGCTGGAAACGATTTCCTATGACAATGCGCGGGGCGTGTTGCGCCGCGCCGCGGAAATGGTGCGCGCGCTGGCGTCGGTGAACGGGGCGGGAGGACGGGGTGGGGCCACGGGCGGATCGACGGGTGGCGACGTCTGACCCCGATCGTGTCGGTATGTCATCCCCGCCGCGAGGCCCGGCGCGCGCTGGTGCGAGGCTACCCGCGGCGCCTGGGCGCGGTGCGGTGCTGCGACTCCCCACAGGCGGTCGAGCGACTGCTCAATGCCCGGCTCGTCGATGCCCTGGTGGTCGACGTGAAGAGCGCGCCGGATGTGTGGCTGGCGCTGCCGGCCCGCTTCCCCCGCATACCGGTGTTCGCGTTTTCCGTCTTCCGTCCCGAGGACGGGCAGCTGGTCGCCGATTGCCAGCGCGCCGGGTTCGCCGGGGTCCTGGTGGAGCCCGTCGATCACGCGGTCGCGGCCGAGTGGGTGGCGCGCCGGACGGCGCAGGTGGCCCGCCGGCGGGCGCTCGCCGACGCGCCGCGGCTGTTACGGCTGAGCGATCCGCTGCAGCTCAAGGCGTGGGAGGAAGTCTGGCGTCGCGTCGCCGCCCCGACCACGACGGGCGAATTGGCGCAGACGCTGCGCGTGACGCGCGAGCATCTCTCCCGCGAGTTCGCGATGGGCGGCGCCCCGAACCTGAAGCGGGTGATCGATCTGGTCCGTACCGTCTGCGCGGCGGATCTGCTGGGCAACCCCGGCTATTCCGTTGGCGCTGTCGCGCGCATCCTGGCGTATGCGTCGCCTAGCCACCTGGCCGGGGCCGCCCGTCGTGTCGCCGGAGCGGTGCCGGAACAGTTGCGCCTGATGGGCCCGCGCGGCGTCTTGGCGGCGTTCCTGAGAGGCCGGACGCGTTCCAGGCTTTAGTTTTGGGTTGCCGACCCCTGGAGTATGTGATATTTTTCACAAGCTAACCTCCGACCCCAGGATCATATGGCGAGCGACACCATTCTGCGTCCCGGCGAGCTGAAGGACATCCTCCTCAAAGAGATCCAGGCGGCCGACTTGGCTGCGATCGACGTGCGCGAGGTAGGGACGGTGTTGGAGGTGAAGGACGGCATCGCCCGCATCTACGGTCTGACGCAGGCCATGGCGGGAGAAATGCTCGAGTTCACCGCCTCGGAGACGGGCGAGCGGATCACCGGCCAGGCCCTGAACCTCGAAGAAGACAATATCGGGGCGGTGATTTTCGGCGACTATCTCCAGCTGCGCGAAGGGGATGAGGTACGCCGCACCGCCCGCGTGCTCGAGGTCCCGGTAGGGAAGGCGATGGTCGGCCGGGTGGTGGACGCTTTGGGTCGTCCCGTGGACGGCCTCGGCCCGATCCAGACGAAGGCGACGCGGAAGGTAGAAGTCGTCGCGCCCGGCATCATCAAGCGGCAGCCGGTCAAGGAGCCGTTGCAGACCGGGATCAAGTCCATCGATTCCATGATTCCCATCGGCCGCGGCCAGCGCGAGCTCATTATCGGCGACCGCGGCACCGGCAAGACGGCCATCGCCGTGGACGCGATCATCAATCAGAAGGGGCAGGGCGTCATCTGCGTCTACGTGGCGATCGGGCAAAAGAACTCGACCGTCGCGGCCGTTGTCGAGCGGCTCCGTCAGTCCGGCGCCATGGAGTACAGCATCGTGGTCGTGGCCTCCGCATCGGAGCCGGCGCCGCTGCAGTACATCGCCCCGTACTCCGGCTGCACCATGGCCGAGTATTTCATGTACGAGGAGAAGCAGGCCACCCTCTGCATTTACGACGACCTTTCCAAGCAAGCGGCGGCCTATCGCCAGTTATCGCTGGTGTTGCGGCGCCCCCCGGGCCGCGAAGCGTACCCGGGCGACGTGTTCTACTTGCACAGCCGCTTGCTCGAGCGCGCGGCCAAGTTGTCGGACGAAATGGGCGGGGGGTCGCTGACGGCCTTGCCGATCATCGAAACCCAGGCCGGCGACGTGTCGGCCTACATCCCCACCAACGTCATTTCGATCACCGACGGCCAGATCTTCCTCGAGACGGATCTGTTCTATTCGAACGTCCGGCCGGCGGTGAACGCCGGCATCTCCGTTTCGCGTGTCGGCGGCAACGCGCAGATCAAAGCGATGAAGCAGGTCGCCGGCCGGTTGCGGCTCGATCTCGCTCAGTACCGCGAGCTCGAAGCGTTCGCCCAGTTCGGCTCCGAGCTCGACTCGGCGACGCAAAAGCAGCTGGCCCGGGGCGCCCGCATCGTGGAAGTGCTGAAGCAGCCGCAATACCGGCCGATGTCGGTCGAACAACAGGTCATGATCATCTACGCCGTCACCAACGGCTTCCTGGATGACGTGGACGTCGCGTCGGTCCGGGGCTGGGAACAGGGATTCCACGAATTCATGGCTGCCCAGCACACCGCCGTCGGTGCCGAGATCCGCACCAAGAAGGCCTTGTCCGACGACCTGACGGCCAAGCTCCGTCATGCCATCGAGCAGTACAAAAAGATCGGCGGGGGCGCCCGCTAGTGGCTCAGGCCCGCGAGCTGCGCCGGCGCATCAAGTCGGTGCAGAGTACGCGACAGATCACCCGGACGATGGAAATGGTGTCCACGTCCAAGCTCAAACGCGCGCAGGATCGCGTGGTCGGCGCGCGACCGTACGCGACCGCCCTGGCCGACGTGCTGGGGGAATTGTACGCCCCCGAGTACGCCGAGCGTTTTCCGTTGCTGCGGCAACCGGAGGGTGGGGTGATCCGGCGTGCGGGCGTGGTGGTGATCACGTCCAACCGCGGGCTGTGCGGTGCGTTCAACGCCAATCTGATCAAGGAAGGCCGGCGCCGGGTGCAAGACCTGGAAGGCCAGGGCGCCCAGGTCGAGCTGCACCTGATCGGACGGAAGGGCGTCAACTTCTTCCGCTTCGCCAAGCGCGCGGCGGCGTCCACGCGAATCGACATCGGTGACAAGCCCACGGCGCAACACGCCGCGGAGGTGGTCGACCCGCTGGTGGCGGCGTTTGAAGCCGGCCGGCTGGACGCGGTGGAAGTCGTGTTTGCCAAGTTCAACAGCGCGGTGTCGACGCCGGCGACCACGCTGCGGCTGTTGCCGGTCACGCCTCCCGCGGCCCGATCGTCGTCGACCTTCTTCATTCTCAAGCCGTCGGCCGAAGCGATTCTGGAGCGCCTGCTGCCGCTGTACGTGCGCAATCAGGTCTATCGGGCGCTGGTCGAGACCGCGGCGGCCGAGCACGGGGCGCGGCGGACGGCCATGAAGAACGCGACCGATTCGGCGGCGGACATGATTGATCTATTGAAACGGACGTATAACCGGGCACGCCAGGCGCAGATTACGCAGGAGATCGCGGAGATCGTTGGCGGGGCAGAGGCTCTGAGAGGATAACCAAGGACGACCATGGCGACCAAGACTGAGAAAGCGCCGAGCAAAGGCGCGGGCGCGAAGCCACAACGCATCGGCAAGGTGATTCAGGTCATCGGCCCCGTGCTGGACGTGGAGTTCGAGCCGGAGCATCTGCCCGAGATCTACAACGCGCTCGTCGTGGAGCGACCCGCGGGAAGCGACGGCCCGGCGGTCCGGCTCGTGGCCGAAATCCAGCAGCACATCGGCCGCAATCAGGTCCGCGCCGTCGCCATGAGCTCCACCGACGGTGTCACGCGCGGCATGGACGCCGTGGATACGGGCCAGGCGATCACCGTGCCCGTGGGCAAGGCCGCGCTGGGTCGCATCCTGAATGTGCTGGGGGAGCCCGTGGACGAAGGGGCACCGATCGCGGCCGATGCCGAGCGGTGGCCCATTCACCGGGCGACGCCGATGTTCGTGGACCTCGAGCCCAAGACCGAGGTGTTCGAAACGGGCATCAAGGTCGTCGACCTGATCGCCCCGTTCGTGAAGGGCGGCAAGATCGGCTTGTTCGGCGGCGCCGGCGTGGGCAAGACCGTGATCATCCAGGAGCTGATTCACAACGTGGCGATGGGTCACGGCGGCCGCTCGGTATTCTGTGGTGTGGGGGAGCGCACGCGCGAGGGGAACGACCTGTTCCTCGAGATGAAAGAGAGCGGCGTGATCGGGTCGTGCGCCCTCATCTACGGCCAGATGAACGAGCCGCCCGGCGCGCGGCTGCGCGTTGGCCTGACGGGCCTCACGGTCGCCGAGTATTTCCGCGACGTGGAAGGGCAGGACGTGCTGGTCTTCATCGACAACATATTCCGGTTCACGCAGGCCGGCTCGGAAGTGTCCGCGTTGCTGGGCCGCATGCCCTCCGCCGTCGGCTACCAGCCGACGCTGGCAACCGAGATGGGCGAGCTGCAGGAGCGGATCACCTCGACCCGCAAGGGCTCCATTACGTCGGTCCAGGCGATCTATGTCCCGGCCGACGATCTCACGGATCCGGCGCCGGCCACCGCATTCTCGCATCTCGACGCGACGGTGGTGTTGTCGCGTCAGATCGTGGAGTTGGGGATCTATCCCGCGGTCGATCCACTGGGGTCCTCCAGCCGCATTCTCGACGCCCAATACCTGGGTGAGCGCCATTACAAGGTCGCCGTGGAAGTTCAGCGTATCCTGCAGCGATACAAGGACTTACAGGACATCATCGCGATCCTGGGGATGGATGAATTGTCGGAAGAAGATAAGATTCTCGTCGGCCGGGCGCGGCGGGTCCAGCGGTTCCTGTCCCAGCCGTTCTTCGTGGCCTCCCAGTTCACCGGCCGGGAAGGCAAGTACGTGAAACTGGAGGACACCATTGCCTCGTTCGAGCGGGTGGTGGCGGGCGAGTTCGATCACCTGCCCGAGCAGGCGTTTTACATGGTCGGCGCGATCGACGACGTGGTCGAGCAGGCGAAGCAACTGGCGTCGGCCTGATGCGCGTGACGTTGATCGCTCCCGAGCGGTCGCTATACGACGACGAGGCGACGAGTGTAGTCGCCCCGGCGTTCGATGGGCTGGTCGGGGTGTTGCCGGGGCACGCGCCGTTCTTGACGGTGCTTGGGTCGGGACTCCTCACGGTGTCGCGGCGCGACGCCACGGATCGGTTCACGGTCGCTGGTGGTTTCTTGCAGGTGGTAGGGGACGTTGTGCGGGTGGTGGCCGAGCGCGCGGAGCCGTCACCCGGTGCGTGATTACACTAACCGTCGGAGGGGTGGTATGAAGCGGATCACATTTGCGGTTGCTGCGTTGGCGTGTCTTGCCGGTGTCGGAAGTCTCCCGGCCCAGGGCGTTCGGTTCGGCGTCGGCGGCGGACTCCTGATGCCGATGGGCGACTACAACACGGCCGACAAGCCGGGGTTCATTTTTGGCGCCGGCGTGGTCTTCCCGGTCGGCACCGCGCCCGTCGCCGTGCGCGTCGAGGGCTCATACTCTCAGACGAGCCATGACGGGATTGATGGAAACTCCAAGATCATGGGCGGCATGGCGAGTCTCGTCTACTCGTTCACGGGCGGCGGGTCGGTGACGCCCTACGTGCTGGGCGGCGTCGGCTTCTACAACCTCAAGGTGACGATTCCGTCGTTCGCCGTTGATACGTCGGTATCAAAGATCGGTTTCGGCGGCGGCGGCGGCCTGCGGTTCGCGATGGGTTCGGCCTCCCTGTTCGTCGAGGCGCGCTACATGAACATCGCGACGAGCGGTGGTTCAACGTCCTTCGTGCCGATCATCGCTGGCGTTTCGTTCGGCGGCACCAAGTAACGACAGTCGGTATTCGTTTTCGACTCCCCCGGCGGCTCTGGCCGCCGGGGGAGTTTGCCTTCGAGGAATCCATCCGGCCCGTTGCGGCGTTTAATAGAGGGCACAAGAGTGCCCAGTTTCACTCTGCAACTCACATTCAGCGGAGGGAATCCCGATGTTGAGGCTCATCAGAAGCGTAGGCGCGACGACACTGTTGCTGGTCACCCCTTCGATTGTTGAGGCCCAGCACGACATGGGGTCGATGGGGCACATGGCCAAGCACGAGTTCGGTGCCGATCTCACCGCGTTCTATCAGAAGTTGTCTCTCAATGGCTTCAGCTCGAACCAGATTCTCATCGGCACGCCCGTCGATCTTCGCGTGGGCATCGTCTCCGGTGAGAAGGCAACGGTGGAGCCGCGGATCAACTTCGCCTTCCACAGCAAGGGGAATTCGAACGGCGGGGCGGCCTATGAATTCATCCCCGACTTGAACCTCACGTGGGGCTTCCAGAGCAACAAGAAGGGCCCGTATCTGACGGCCGGCGCGGCGTTGCGTATGGCGCATGATACCTCGACGCAAACGCAGTTCGGGTTCAACGGCGGCATCGGGACTCGAATTCCCTACGAGTCCGGGGCCATTCGTGTCGAAGCCTTCGGGCAGTACTTCCTGAAAAAGGCGGCTGACCTGATCCCGAGCGAGGTGAACATCGGCGTACGGATCGGCCTCTCGCTCTGGCACTAACTACGATCGGCAGGTTGGTGATGGCGGCCCGCGGCGGCAACGCTGCGGGCCGCATGTCGTTTGTGGCGCGCAGCATCCGGTCGCGTGGTGATGTGGCGCACACCGTGGCCATGGCGGCGCCGGAACGTTCGAAACTCAGCCGGGGTAGCTTTCACGCGACACTGAACCTCTCTCGGAGACATGGCATGACGCGGTATCGGATGGCAGCGATTCTGGTGGTGGTGGGGCGGGGGCTCGCCACCGATCTCGGGGCGCAGGCCACGGGCACCACCACGTTCAACGCGCCCTATCGGGCGTTCGCCCGATCTGAATTCGGCGTGCTCATCAGCTTCCCCAATGGGGGCGGCACGGCATTCGAAGGCGCCTACCGGGTCTCCAGCGGCAAGCTGGACATCGGGTTCAAGGGTGGCGTGCTGGATCAGAGTGGCGGGGGAGAAGCAGTGCTGCTGCTTGGGGCGGAGGCACGCGAGCGCGTCCTGACGCACAATCAAGATTTCCCGCTCGACGGTGCCGTCATTTTCGGCGCCGGCGCGAATCTCGTCGCCGGTAATTCGGTGCTGATTCTCCCGCTCGGCCTGTCGCTCGGACGGCGCATCTCGACCGAGAGCGGCGTCAGCATCGTGCCCTACGTCCAGCCGACCCTGTTCATTCTGGCCGGGGACACCCAGAGCCACTCGCAGTTTGCGCTGGGCCTGGGCATCGATTTCGGGTTCACGCCGCGGTTCGATGCCCGATTGAGCGCCGGTTTGGGTGATGTCGAGGGTGTGTCGATCGGCGCCGTGTGGGTGCACTGAAGCGACACACGGTTGACGCGGCGCCAGACGCTCTCTAGCGTACGCCGACACGTCCCACGGGCCGGTCTCCCGGCCCATGTCTCATTCGCGTGCGGAGGAACTCGATGAAGCGACTCATCCTCGTGTCGGCGCTCGTCGCCGGCGCGGCGGCTCCGGCGGCCGCGCAGTTTCTCGGAATGCCGGTCTGGAACAGTCCCAAGGGCGGCACCGGGATCACCATCAGCGGCGATTACGGCAAGCCGAACGCCGATTTGGGGAAGGGAAACGCTTTTGGCGCGCGCGGCACGGTGGGCCTCGGTAGCCTGAGCCTCACCGCAGGGTTCACCACCTGGAAGCCTTCCGGCGCGGCGAACAGTTTCAAATCGATCGGCGGCGACGCAGCGTTTCGCGTGATCGGCGGCAGCCTGTTGCCGATCAACCTGAATCTGCTGGTCGGCGGGGCGCGCACCACCGTCAGCGGCGGGACGGGGAATCTGACGACCCTGATCGCCGGCGGCGGCGTCAGTGTGAGTCTGCCGACGCCGGGCGTTCAGGTGGAGCCCTATGTCTCGGTCGCCAACCGCTGGCACAAGGTATCCGGCGGCGGCTCAACCGATTCGAATATCGGCTGGACCATCGGCGCCAATCTCGGCTTCGGCATGATGGGCGCGCACATCGCCTATGACTCAGAGAGCCTGGGTGGAGGCGCCACCGGCGGGATCCTTGGCCTCGGGGTGCATCTGTCCCTCAACGTACCGATGATGTAGCGCACCGAGGTTCACAAGCAGGACAGGAGCCACTACCTTTTGGGGCGCGCCGTTCCCCGGCGCGCCCCATTCTGCTTCCCGGGAGACCCGTGAATCGGTTGTTTGTCTCTGTGGCGCTGGCCGCGCTCGGCCTCGGCGTCAGCGGTTGCGCCTTGACGTTCGATTCGACCCATCTGGGCGTCCCGGTGACCATGGCGAGTCCCGCCCAGACCGCCCCGACCGGCACGCCGTTCGCGGTGACCCGACACCCTCTGTTCGTCGTGTGGGGCGCGTTCACCGCCGGGGCGCCACGCCTCGAAGACGTGCTGGCGGGCCAGGCCGGGACCGGCGCCGGTGTGGCGAATCTCCGCATTCGCGTCCGCGCCCGGTGGACCGACATGCTCATCACCGGACTGACCGCCGGGCTATTCTCTCCGCGCACCGTCACCTTCGAGGGCGTCGTCCTCCCACCGGCAACGCCCTAACGCTGCAGCAGTTCACGCACCAAGGCGACGGTTCGCTTCGTCGCTCCCATTCCATCCTGTACGACCGCCGCAGCGGCGGCCCCGGCACGCTGGCGTGACGACGGGTCGTCGCGCCACCGCAGCCACCGCGCCAGGAGCGCGTGCCGGCCCTCTTCGGGTAGCGCCACGGCACCCTCCCGGTGGATCAGGGTCGCCGCATCGCGGCTCTGCTGCCACCGGGGACCAAAACAGATCGGCACGCCAAGCGCGGCCGGCTCGAGCACCGAATGCAGTCCCGCTCGATGATATCCCCCACCGACGTACGCCCCCGACGCCAGCGCGTAGAGGTCGGCCAACACACCGACCTGATCCACCAACACGATGGCGTCTTGCCCGGTGGTGCTGCTTTCACCGTATCGCGACAGGAGGACGGGCGCCGGCAGACGCAAACGCCGGGCGGCGCCGATGAGGCCGGCGATATGTGAAGCGGTCGGCTCGTGGGGGGCGATCACCAGCCGAGCGCGTCCGTCAGTACGGCCCACGAGATCCGCGAACGCCGGGAGCACGATCCGTTCATCGGCCGGCCACGTCGACCCGGCTACGATCGTAAACATGCCGACTCCGCGCTCGGCGAGGATGGCGAAAGGGGCCTTTCCCCGATCGAGCCGGGCTGCCCGCTGGGCGACGCTGTCATATCGCGTATCCCCGGTCACGCTGATCGTCTCCGGACGGGCGCCCAGCCGCACGAGCCGCTCCGCGTCCGCTTCGGATATCGCGCCGATGCGGTCGAGCGCCGCAAATGCTGGTGCCGCCCAGCGACGCGCGGGCCACGCGAGGCGCGAGCTGTCCGGGGATACGGTCGCCGAGATCAGGCCGAGGCGGACGCGCTGTGCCGCCGCGGCCATGGTCAGCTCGGGCCAGACGTCGAGCTTTCCGAACACAAGCGCGGCCGGCGTCAGGGCGGCGAGCGCCTCACGCACCGGATGTGGGCGATCGAGCGGGAGGTAGTCCGTGAAGTCCACCGGGAGGGTCTGCGCCAACCGCTCCGCGGACGGTGAAAAAAATGTGTAGGCGAGCTGCCAGTCGGGATGCGCGCTGCGCAGCGCTTCGAGCACCGGTTTCACCTGCAGCCCTTCGCCTACCGAGGGAGCGTGAAACCAGATCAAGGTCCGGCGGGCGTCGCGACCACGCTCTGCCCAGGCGGCGTAGCGGGCGGCGAGGCCGCGCCGCCCTTCCAGCCCGCGCGCCAGTTTCGCGTTGAACCGGGCACCCACCGCCCCGCCTCCGGCGGCCACCGCCACGGCCAGACGATACCAGGGCGACGGCCGCGGAGCGCGCCGCGCCATCAGGGGTGTGCGGCGGGGGGAGCGCCTGTTTTCGCCTGGTAGACCGAGTCGAGAAGCTGGGAAAAAGCTTCCGGTGGCAGCGCGCTCTCGGCCAGGCCGCCTTCGATATAGAACGAGGGTGTGGCGTTCGCCCCCGCCCGCATCGAGCCCTGGAGGTCGCGCGCGATGGCATCGACGGTGGCGCGCGCGTTGAGGCAGCTCACGAGCGAATCGTGGCCCACGCCGGCCGAATCGGCGAGCGCAATCAGCGCCGGCCACGGCAGGTCCAGGCTGGCCCACTGCGGTTGTTTCTGGTACAGCGCGTCATGGACCGGCCAGAACCGGTTCTGGCGCGCGGAGCACATCGCCACCTGAGCCGCGGCGAGGGCGTTCTTGTGGATCCGGGTCAGGGGGAAGTTGACGAAGACCCAGCGCACCTTGCCGGTCTGGATGTAGTTGCGGTCGATCACCGGGAGTGTGGTGAGGGCGAATTCCCGGCAGGCCGGGCATTGGAAATCCGCCATCTCATAGACCGTGACGGGGGCGGTGGGACGGCCCTTGGACCGCGTGGCGATCGGATCCTGCTGTGCTCCGATGCCGACCACGAGCGCGAGCGCGGCGAGCAGACGGATGGGGGGCATGAACCCTAGAATAACCAGTCATCCCGGGAAGCGCGCCGGGGGGGGACGGGTCTAGCGGGTCGCAGGGGCCGGTGATATATGGACAATCGGGAGCGTTTCGGGCTCCCGGAGGTGCGATGAAGTTCTCCCAAGCCGTTGGGCGACATCGCGCACGATCGATGCCAAAACCCTGACTTCGTCCGGGCGGCTGTGTTGCCGCCCGGGATTTGTTTGCGGTCCAGTAGGGCTCGCGCGCGCGGAAGGGACGCGCGAGTGATGAACCACCTGAAGCGGAGGGACCATGCGTACCACACTCCGTCGGTTGCTACTCGCGGTGATCGGATTCGCGCTGTGGCCGAATTTGGCCGCGGCACAGGAGCCGGTCACGCTGAGCGGCCGAGTCACCACTGAGGCAGGCGTTCCCCTGGGGTACGCCGAAGTCGTGGTGCCGGCGCTCGGTCTTGGGGCTGTTACACGGGATGATGGTCGCTACGCGATCGTCATTCCTGGCGCTCGCGCCTCGGTGGGGCAGACGATCGCCGTGACTGCGCGCCGCCTGGGCTATAAGGCGGTGACGGCGCAAATCACGCTGGCCCAGGGCATCGTGGAGCACGATTTCGCCCTCGCCTTCAACCCGCTGCAGCTGGGCGAGGTGGTGGTGACGGGAGCCGGCACCACGAGCCAAACGAATCAGCTCGGCAACGTGCGCAATACCGTCAACGCCGATCTGATCAACCGGTCGGGCGAGTCGAATGTCGTCCAGTCGCTTGCTGGGAAGGCGCCAAACGTCACCGTGGTCCAACAATCGGGCGACCCTGGCGCCAGCTCCTTCATTAATATCCGCGGCGTCAACTCGATCCTCGGCTCGAACCAGCCGCTGATCGTCGTGGACGGCGTGCCGATGGATAACTCGGCGTTCTCGACTTCGAACTTCAACCGCCTGGACGACGCCGGCGGTACGGGTGCCGGCGGGGGCGGGGGGTTCGGCCAAACCGAAGGCACGGTGGTCACGAACCGGGCCGCCGATCTGAATCCCAGTGACATCGAGTCGGTGGAGATCCTCAAGGGACCGGCCGCCAGCGCCATCTACGGCTCGGTCGCCGCGTCGGGCGTCATTCTGATCACCACCAAATCGGGGCGGTCCGGCCCGACGCGTTTCACCTTCCGCTCTTCCACTTCCTTCAACGACATCAATCACACGTATCCGCTGCAGACCTCGTGGGCCCAGGGGGATCTGGGCGTCTCGGCGGACACCGCGGCCGGTCAGTGCGACGTCCCGAACGGCTTCTGCCGCCGCTCATGGGGCGGGGCGATTCCCGCGGGGTCGCAGATTTTCAATCACGCGGACGAGTTGTATCAGGTCGGCCACACCGTGGACAACGGCTTCAGCGTCTCCGGCGGCAACGACCGCACGACGTTCTACCTGTCGGGTGGGAACGTCCGGGATCAGGGCGTATTCGTGGGCCCGAACAACTACTACTCGCGGACCACGGTGCGCGCCAAGGCGACGCATAGCATCATCGACAATTTGAAACTGGGCGCGGACTTCTCGTTCGCCGACACGCCGGGCTAAGTACACGCAGCGCGGCAACAACGTGAACGGCGTCCAGCTGGGCGCGCTGCGCACGCCGCCCGAGTTCAACAATCAGCCGTTCCTCCCCGAGGTGGCACCAGGGAACTTCCAGCACCGCTCGTACTTGTACCAGCATCCCACCGCCAGCTCGGCGCTGGACGACCGCGGGTTCGACAATCCGTTCTTCGTGATCTTCCAGGATCTCAATCAGTCCAGCGTGGGCCGGGTGTACGGCAACGTGAACGCCGAGTACCTGCCGCTGCCCTGGCTGCGGATCAACTACACGTTGGGCGCGGACTATTCGACCGACGAGCGGCTCGAGGGTCTGCCGGTTTCCTCCGTCGTCGTTCACGGATGGCCGGGTGGTCGAGGGCAAGATCGTCAACTACCAGATCGACCATAACCTCACGGCGACGGCGAACTTCACGATCAATCAAAACCTGGGCGGCACGTTCACGCTCGGACAGAATCTCGACACGCGCAACAATCGACAGCTGGGCGGCGTCGGCCGCACGCTGATCGCGCCGCAGCCGTTCCGCCTGTCCAACACGCGTGACCCGCGACCTGCCGCTCGACTAACGAGACGCGTGATTCACGACGCGTCGTGGTTCGGCCAGGCGACGTTCGACTTCCGGGATCAGCTGCACGTGACCGCGGCACTCCGCGAATGACGGGTCGTCGACGTTCGGCCGCGAGAACCTGCGCAGCTGGTTCCCCAAGGGCGGCGTAGCGTGGGAGTTTACCAAGGCCATCGGGCAGCGGCCGTGGCTGACGTACGGCAAACTGCGGGCCGCCTACGGCGAAGCCGGTGTAGGAGCCGGTGCCGTATCTGACGTCCCAGAACTTCGTGTCCGACATCGTCGGCGGCATCGCCCAGGGCACCGGGAATACGCCGACGCAGAACGGCATCGGCGGGCTGACGTCCAGCACGGTCAAGGCTGCGTCAGTGCTGCGGCCCGAGCGGACCAAGGAGTTCGAAGCTGGCGTCGACCTCGGCTTCTGGCGGGACCGCGGCGACGCGAGCATCACCTGGTACAACAAGAAGTCGCAGGACGTGATCCTGCTGCAGCCCCTCGCGCCGTCGACGGGTTTCCTCAGCCAGGGCGCCAACGCCGCCAACATTCGCAACCGCGGATTGGAAGTGTCCGTCAACCTTCGTCCGGTGCAGGAGGCAGACTACGGCTGGGACGTCGGGCTGCAGTGGGCCCGCAATCGTAACACCGTGCTGTCGCTGGGCGGTGAGGACTTCATCTCGATCGGCGACTTCAACAATCAGGTGGCGATGGTGGGCCACCCGATCGGGGTGTACCTCGGCAGCGGATTCCTGCGCTGCGGCAGTCTCGAGCGACGCCAACGTGGTCGACACGCTTGGCACGACGCTGGGCTCGGTGTGCGCGGGCAAGCCGAATGGCGCGCTGTTCATCGCGTCCGACGGGTTCCCGCAGCAGGATCCGGACGTGCGCATCGTCCAGGACCCGAACTACAACTGGACCGGGAGCGTTCGTTCGTCGTTCCGCTTCCGCCGGTTCCAAATCGCCGGCCTGCTGGACATCCGGCACGGCGGGCAAATCTGGAACGGCACCCGCGGCGCGCTGTGGAGCTACGGGACCCATAAGGACACCGAGCAGCGCGCAACCTGCACCGGCCCGAACAACTCGGACTGCACCGGGAACAACAAGACCTTCGGGCAAGGTGGTTGGTTTGATGGACCGGTCACCGGCCCGGGCGCCGGCACCCCGGTCCCGATCGGCGAGAACTGGTACAAGAACATCGCCGCCTGCCCGTTCATCGGCATCGACGAGCCGTGCATCGAGGATGGCGGCTTCGTGAAGCTGCGCGAAATCTCCGTCGGGTTCACGGTGGACGCGGCGTGGGTGCAGCGCACCATCGGCTTCTCGAGCATCGAGCTGCGAGTGACCGGCCGCAACCTGAAGACGTGGACCAACTACACCGGTTACGACCCCGAGACGAACCTTGGTGGCGCCATTTCATCGGCCGCCGGGGCGGGCGGCGTGGACTATTTCAACAACCCGCAGACACGCTCGTTCACGTTCTCCGTCACCCTGAACCACTAACCCGAGGAGACCGACCTATGTCGCGTATTACGAATGTCGCGGTCGTCTCGCTGGGACTGCTCCTCGGGACGGCAGGCTGTAACGACTTTTTGACTGGGAACAAGCTGTCCAGCAATCCGAATCAGCCTTCGTCGGCGTCGATCTCGCAATTGTTCGTGGCCGTCCAGGCGGGGCAGTTTGCCCTGCAGGAAGGCACGGTGCCGATGATGATGTGCATGTGGGTCCAGGCGTGCGGCGGGACCAACGCCCGCTTTGTCGAGCAGGCCGGGCGCTACGTGTTCGGCGAAAGCTCGAACATCGGCGCCAACGGCGGTGATTGGGCCGTCGTGTACGACGCCGGCGGCCTGGTGGACATCCGCGCAGTCGTGGCGGATGCCACGGCGGCGGGCGATTCGACCTGGCTTGGGATTGCCAAGGTGTGGGAGGCGCTCACGATCGGAACGGCGTCCGATATGTGGGGCGATGTTCCTTTCACTGAGGTGACCACGAGTGCCACGCCCGCGCTCGATGCCCGGTTCGCGGTACTGGATTCGGTGCAGAGTCTGCTGTCGCAGGCGATCGCCGAGTTGACCAACGGTGCCGGTGACGGCCCCGGGGCGGTGGATCTCGTCTTTGGCGGCGACCGGCCGAGCTGGATCAAGGCCGCGTGGACGCTGAAGGCGCGGTACCTCATGCACACGGCGGAGTCGCTCGGCACTCCGGCATACACCGCGGCCATCGCCGCGGCGCTGCAGGGCATCAGTGACGCGACCGGCGCCGGCGATCTGGCCGGGTTCCATTCCGGCTCCGGCGCGGGCGAGCGCAACATGTGGGCGGCGTTCCAGAGCAGCAGCTCGTTCGGGCAGGATGTCGTCGCCGGGAAGGCGCTGGTCGACATCATGAACGGTCGCAGCGACCCACGGTTGCCCGCGTACTTCTGTCTCAACACGGTCGGCGCCTACGCCGGTCAGGATTTCAACACCCCGGTGGCCGATGTGTCCGCGTTCGGATGCAAGCCGCTGCGGTTCAGCGATACCTACCGGATGCCGTACGTGAGCTACGCCGAGAACGAGCTGATCCTCGCGGAGGCGTACAATCAGACGCTGGATGACGCCAACGCGCTGCTCCACCTGAACAACGCGCGGGCGTTCGTCGAACGCGACCTATCCACCCACGGCCGGTCCGCCAGCCACGGTGGCCTTGCCGGTGCTGGCGGGGATTACAGGCGCCGCGTTGCTCGACTCGATCATGACCGAGAAGTTCATCACCATGTTCCAGAACATCGAGACGATCAACGACTACCGGCGCACGTGCATTCCGGCGATCACCGTGGTCGTCAACAACCAGGGCTTCAGCAACGTGCCGGGGCGCCTGTTCTATCCCCAGATCGAGCGCAACGTGAATCCGAATATTCCGGATCCCTCCGCGCAGCTCGGTCCCCCCTCGTTCTTCCGCAACCAGGGGGACGTGCACGCCTGTACCCTGGACACCTCGCCGTGAGGCCCGGTTCCTAGGCCTTTCGGGCCGGACGGCGACCGGTAGTGCATCACGTCGCCGGGGACAGTATGATTGAAGGGAGCGGGCTGACTGAGCCCGCTCCCTTTGGTTTTCTCGATCGTGTGAGGTACCGATGGTCCGCTACGCGTTGTTCGTGATTGCCGCGGCGTCGTTCGAAGCTGGGTGCTACAACTACCTCCCGCGTCCCGCCCAGCTCGAGCCCGCGATGTACCTGGCGGTGACGCTCACGGATTCGGGTTCCGAGGCGCTGGCCAAATACGTCGGTCCCAACATCAAGGTGGTGCGCGGCCATTTCCTCAGCGCCACGGATCAGCAGTTGGCGCTGTCGGTCGTCGCCGTGGAGACGCGCCGCGGCGCGATCCTCGAATGGCGCGGGGAAACGGTCACCATGCCGGGCGAGTTCGTGCGCTCCGTGGAGGAGCGGCAGCTCGGAAAAGCCAAGACCATGCTGTTTGCGGGCGTTTCGCTGGTTGGGTTCTTCGTCGCCGCGTCTGCGTTCGGACCGGGGGCGAGCGGTGGGTCCGCCTCAGGCGGCGGATTTACACCGATTTTCCACTGACGGGGTATCGGTGGACATGCGTACCGGGTTCGTGATCGCCATCGGCACTCTGACCATCGGCTGCTACAACTACGCGCCGCTCGCCACTCCCACCCCGGCCCCTGGCACCTTCATTGCGGCGACCCTCACCGACTCGGCCTCACTCGCGATGACCAGCTATCTGGGCTCAGGGGTCACCCAGGTGCGGGGACGCTATGTGGGCACGAGCGACGCGGGGATACAGATCGCCGTGTCGTCCGTGGTGGTCGGGGGCGGAGACGAGCTGCCGTGGGCTCGTGAGCAAGTGACCCTGCCTCCGGTCGCGGTCCGATCGATTCAGTTGCGGTCGCTGGCCACGGGGCGCAGCGTCCTGCTGGCGGGCGTCGGTGTGGCGGGTGTGGCGGCGACGGTGGCCGCGTTCAGCTTGACCGGCACGGGGTCGCCGACCGTCGGCACCTGGCTGCCTCCCGGCCACAAGTAGCGCTGCGGCGGGTCAGTACACGGCGACGGTCGAGCGCGCGAGGTCGGATTCCAGGGTCCAATCGATGTATTGCCCGGGCTGGACGATGAGCCGCTCGGTCAGCGCATAGGTATCGTTGCCGATGGCGTCGCCGAACAACTGGATCTCACCCCCCTGACCCAGCAGGCGCGCCGGCACCAGAAACACCTCCACCGACGATCCCGTGACCGTGCCCACCCGGGTACGCACCCCGTGGACGACCACGTACACCGCCACGTCCAGGAAGTTGTGATTTGTCGCCCGGATCGCAAACTCTGTTTGCGGGATGAGGACGGCCGTTTGTGGCGCGGTTTTCTTCTTGGTCAGCCAGCAGGACGCGCACAGCAGCAACACCACGGCGAGTGCCGGACGGGCCAATGGCCGTCGGGCAGCGGGACGCTTCGCGATCAGGTCGAGTGGCAGCACAGGGCGGATCACCACGGTTCCGTGCTGAACATACGTCCGTTTTCCGGTCTGGCAAAGGGAAACACCGCGCAGCCGACGATGCCAGAATCGTGATACCTTTTTGGCCGTGATGTACCGGCTCCTGCTGCTCGTCCTCGCCCAACTCCCGCACGGGACGGTTCCACCGCCAACGGGGTACGTCAACGATTTCGCCGGGGTGATCGACTCCGCCGCCATCGTCCGCATGGACTCGCTGATCCAGCACGTGCGCGACCTGACGCATGGCGATATCGCGGTCGTGACTCTTCCCGATCTTGGCGGCCGCGAGGCCGCGGATGTCGCCCTGCAAATCGGACGGCAGTGGAAGGTGGGTGGTGTTGGGGACCCGGGCGACCAGGCCAGGAACTTGGGTGTCGTGGTGCTGGTCGTGCCGCGCCAGAACCACCAGCCTGGCACGGGGGCGGTATTCATCGCCACGGGGAAGGGTGCCGAGGGATTCTTGCCCGACGCGCGTGTGGGGCGGATTCGCGATGCGATGATCCCCGACCTGGGTCGGGAGGACTACGGCGCGGCACTGGAGACGGGCGTCGGGCTGATCGCGCAGGCGTTCGCCGACGAATTCCACGTCTCGGTAGGAATGCCCGTGGCGGCGCTTCCAGTCGCGCCGGCTCATGAGAAGGTGCCGATCCTGGTGATCGTGATCGTGCTGGTCTTGGTCGTCATCATCTTGAGCGGAATCGCCCAGGCGGCGGTCGCCGGGATGGGAGGCCGTTCCCGACGGGGCGGATGGTGGGGCGGGGGTGGTGGGTGGTCCGGTGGGAGTTGGGGGGGCGGCAGCGGCGGTGGTGGGTTCAGCGGCGGGTTTGGTGGGTTCGGTGGTGGCGGCGGGTTTTCCGGTGGTGGCGCAGGGGGGAAGTTCTGATGGCCGGGATTCAATCGGCGGACGAATTCGGACAGCAAGTGGCGGCCGCCCTGGGCGGGCGGCTGCTCTCGCTCGTGGTCTACGGCTCGGCCGCTCGGGCCGGCCCGGACGCCGTGCGCGGCTCCGTCAACACGCTGCTCATCGCCGATGGCGTCGACGAGCGGTTGTTCGTGACGCTCGCTCCCATCGTCGCGAGCTGGGAGCGGGGTGGTCATCCGCCGCCGATCATCCTGTCCGACGCGGAGTGGCACGCCTCGGCGGACGCGTTTGCGATCGAATACGAGGACATTCGCGCCGCACACCGCGTGGTCGCCGGCCGCAGTCCGTGGGATGGGATCGCGGTGGCGCGCGAGGACGTGCAACGCCAGCTCGAGCACGAGCTGGTCGGCAAGCTGGTCCGGCTGCGGCAGGGATACGTCGGCGCGCTCGAGGACGGCCGGCGTTTGACGCAGATCGTGACGGCGAGTGCCTCCGGATTCCTCACGATGCTGCGGACGACGTTGCGGCTCGCCGGGACGCGCGTGCCCGAGGCGCCGGCGGAGGTGGTCCTGGCCGCGGCGGCCGTGATCGGTTTTCCGGCCCGCGATCTGGCCGACGTCGTGGCGCACGTGGAGGGCCAGAAGCCATTGCAGCTCGAGCGGCGCGATCCCCGCGCGGCCGCCTATCTGGAAGCCGTCGCCCGGACGGCCGACTACGTCAACCGTTCCTAAGGAAGAGGAGAGAGCATCCGTGACCAGTTTGCGACGACTCGTTCCCGCGCTCGTGCTGTTGGCTGCGGCCTGTGGCTACAACACGATCCAGACCTATGACGAGCAGGTGAACGCGTCCTTTTCCCAGATCAAGGTGCAATTGCAGCGCCGCGCCGACCTGATCCCCAACCTGGTCGCGACCGTGCAGGGCTATGCCAAACAGGAGCGCGACATTTTCATCGCGGTGGCGGAAGCCCGCTCCCGGTTGAATGGGGCGATTCAAGGGGGGGACCCGCAACAGATGGCGGACGCCAACCAGGCCCTGAATGCGCCCCTGGGGCGCCTGCTGGCGATCGTGGAGAACTACCCCCAGCTCAAGTCGAGCGAGAATTTCCGCGCGCTACAGGATGAGCTGTCTGGCACGGAGAACCGGATCGCGGTGTCGCGGCAGGACTACAATGAGGCGGTGAACAAGTACAACGCGTACATCCGGCGCTTTCCCCAGGTGCTGACGGCGAAGATCACGGGAGCCAAGGCGCGGGCCTATTTCCAGGAGACCGCGGGAGCTGATTCGGTGCCGAAAGTGAAGTTCAACTAGGGGTTTTGCGTGTCTTGCGGGTCCTCCCGAATTGGTGTCAAGATTAGTGGTTGAGCAGGCGTAGCCGTCGCGTGTGCCGGCGCCCTCCCTAGCCGTTGGGTGCCGACGCCACGATTCCACGAGACGTCAACGAAGCACGTGACCCGAGGGTGCAGCGTCCGGCGATCGCCGGCGCGTCGCTTGGGCGCCGCGGCTTCCTTGCCGAGAGGAGGAATCGGCATGCGTTCTCATCGTGTCCGCCGCAGTCTTGCTGTAAACCCGTCTTCGGTTCGATGTACCTATCGCCGGGAGGCGTGCGCCGTCGTCTAGCGTGCGACCTCCCGTTTTTCGGTTCTGGTCATCGTTGCTCTAGCGATAGGACACATCATCTCTTCGGGAGGAGAGACTACGATGCGATTTACCAGCGGTAATACCAGGCGTGGGGCGTTGTTGGCCGCCGTGCTGCTCGCGTTCGCGGCGAGCACCGGTTGGGCGCAACAAGTCACCACGGTGTTAGGCCTCGTGACGGATGCCGCCTCGGGGGCGCCGATTGGGGACGCCCACGTGGCGATCGCCGGCTCGCGGTTCCAGGCCGTCACCGATTTCCGGGGCGCCTACCGGATTGTCGGCGTCTCGGCCGGCACGGTTGCGATGGAAGTGCGACGGATCGGGTACCGAACCCTGACGTCCCAGGTCAATCTGGTGGACGGCCAGGAGACCACGCAGAACTTCGCGCTCACGGCCTCGGTCGTGCGGCTCGAGGAGGTGGTCATCACGGGGACGGCGGGTGAGCTGCAGCGGCGCGCCCAGGCGGCGACCGTGTCCGACATCAACGTCGCCAACTTGATGAAGGACGCCCCGGTTACCAACGTGCAGGAGATCCTGCAGTCCCGGTTGCCCGGCGTTTCGGTGACGAGCGCGTCCGGCTCGTCCGGAACCTCGAACCAGATCCGGGTGCGCGGCGCGTCGTCGATCTCGCTCAGTAACGAGCCGTTGCTCGTCATTGATGGGGTTGCGGTGGTGACCGGCGGGGGTCTGCAAACCGATCCGGGCGTGTTCTTCACGGGTGGGCAGCTGTACGAGCGCCTGAACGACATCGATCCAGATGATATCGAATCGATCGAGCTGGTGAAGGGGCCGGCGGCGGCGACGCTGTATGGCGCCAACGCCTCCACGGGCGTGATCCAAATCATCACCAAGCGGGGCCGCCCGGGGCAGAGCCGGTTCAGCCAGACGGTGAGCTTCGACTACAACTCCATCGACAAGAACTTCACGCCGCGGACGAACTTCGCGCTCTGTAGCGCGGCGAATGTGGCGAACGCCAACAATCTGTTGTGCTCCGGGCAGGCGGTCGGCACCCTGGTGAGTGACAACCCGCTGCTGCGCGAGAATGCCTTTCGCACCGGTCGGACGATCGGCCTTGGCTGGACCGGGCGGGGCGGAGGTCAGAACTACGGTTACTACACCTCCCTCAACAGTGAAGCTGAGAATGGGGTGCTCCCCAACAACGGGTTTGATCGGAAATCCGGCCGGGTCAATTTCAACTGGCTCCCGTTGAGCAACCTGACCGTCGACGCCGGAGTCGGGATCAACGTCTCGAATGCCGACCTGCCGGATAACGACAACAACATCTTCGGCTGGCTGGGCAACTCTCACCTGGGACTGCCGAGCACCCGGACCGTGGACGGCACCGGGCAGAATGGTTGGTTCGGCAACCAGCGTGACGTGGCGGCGATGAAGCTGATCGAGAACCAGCGGTTCACCCACCGGACCATCGGGACCATCACGGCCAATTGGACCCTGCGGCCCTGGTTCACCAATCGATTTACCGCCGGGGTTGACTGGGTGCGGGAAGAGGACCGGCGGTTCCTGCCGAAGAACGCGCGCGGCTCGTACAACGTGAATGTCGGGTCGATTTCGGAATCGCGACGCGGCATCGAGCGCTACTCGCTCGACTACCTCGGCAACATCGAGCACAACCTTTCTGAAAAAGTGGTGTCCAACCTCTCGTTCGGGTTCCAGCTTACGGACACGCGCGAAGAGGTCGTGTTTGCGACGGGCGAGGGCCTGACGGTCAATTCCAACGACGTCGTCACGGCGGCGTCCCTGCGGTCGGGCGGCCAGGACTGGAAGCTGCTGCGGGGAATCGGGTTCCTCAGTCAGCTGCAGCTGGCCCTGAACAACCGGCTCTATGCACAGTTTGGCGCGCGAGTCGACAACGCCTCCTCCTTCGGCAAAGAGTCCAAGTGGGTGTTTTTGCCCAAGGTCGGCATGTCGTGGGTGGTGAGCGAAGAGCCGTTCTGGACGGTCGGCGCGGTCAACTCGCTCCGGCTGCGCGCGGCCTGGGGCTCGACCGGCCGGATTCCCGGCCCAGGTGCATCGCTGACGACCCTGGGGTCCGCTCCGTTCCTCGATGGCGCCATTGTTTCGCCGGGAGCGGTGCCGCAAAACCCCGGTAACCCAGGGCTGCGGTTCGAGCGCGGCACGGAGTTCGAGGCCGGATTCGACGCCTCGTTCCTGCACGACCGCGTCGGCCTCGAGTTGACCTACTTCAACAAGGTGAGCAAGGATCTGATTCTGCAGCAGCCGCTCCCACCGTCGCTCGGGTTCACCCAGAATCCGTTCGTGAACATCGGGTCGATGGTCAATCGCGGGCTCGAGGTGTCGGTGACGGCGTTGCCGGTGAACACGCCCACCGTGTCGTGGGACCTCCGGATCGGCGCCAACACGCTGCATAACGAAGTGACCGACATGGGTGCGATCCCGGCGTTCGGCACGCTCAACCGAGTGGAAAAAGGGCTGCAGCTCGGGGCGTGGGTCAGCAACCGGATTCTCAGCATCGACGATGCGACCGGCGTGGTGACGGTGAGTGAGAACCGGGAGTTCTTCGGCAACGTGCTGCCGACGTTCGAAGGCAATATCTCGAGCAGCATTACGCTGTTCCGGAACTTCCGCATTTACGGGCTGCTCGACACCAAGCGCGGCTATCGGGTGCGGAACTTCACGGATTTCTTCCGCGAGACGCAGCTGGTCCGGAGCGACAACCGGCTCGACACCTTGAAGCTGAGCCGGCACGAGCGGCTGCGGCGGTACGGCAACCCGACGCCGGGGCAGCCCGCCTTTGTGACGCCGAGCGGTATCGCCAAGACGGTGAACGACGTCCAGGAAGCCTACATCCAGGACGGCGCCTTCGTCCGGTTCCGGGAATTCTCGTTGACCTACACGTTGCCGTTCAGCGTGGCGCGGGCGTTCCGCGCGCAAACGGCGTCGATCACCCTTTCAGGTCAGAACCTCGCCCTGTGGACGAAGTATGAGGGCTACGACCCCGAGGTGGTCTCCAACGCAGGAGCCCTCTACAACCGGGATGATTTCTTCACCCAACCCCCGGTGCGGCGTTGGATCACGCGTGTCAACCTGACCTTCTGAAAGGAGCCTGGACCGATGCGTAATCTCAAGCGATTTGCCAGCACCGCCATCGTGGCCGGGGCTCTCGTCCTCGTCGCGTGCTCGAACTGGCTCAGCGTGGACAACCCCACGGTGATCGACAATGATGCACTGGATCCCGTGGCCGATGCGGTGATCCTCGCCAAGTCGGCGCAGCAGAACTTCGCCTCTGCCTACGGGCACTTGATCGTGTACTCGTCCTGGTTTGTGGGCGAAACCGATGTATCCGAGACGTTCCCAACCCGGAACGAATTCGGACGGCGCGAAGTGACTGTTCAGAACGGGAGTCTCGACACCGACGTGTGGTTCCCGTTGTCTCAAACGGCGTCGTCGTCGTATCTGGTGCTCGACGCCGTGCTTCCCAATCCCAGTACCAACATCAACTACGCGCGGGCGAATTTGTTTCTCGGCTACGCGTACGTGTTCATGGCGGAGCAGTTCTGCCGCGGCACGGTCCGGTCCGGACCGGAGCTGACCACAGCGGACATGCTCGACTCCGCCGTGGCGCGTTTCACGCTCGCCATCTCGCAAGGCGACGCGGCCGGTTTGGACGGCCCGACACTCGCGAATGCCGCGCGCGTAGGGTTAGCCCGGGCGCAGCTCCAGGCCGGACGCCTGCCCGAGGCCATCGCGGCGGCGGGGTCGGTCCCGGCCAACTTCGTCTTCAACCTCAACTACGTGGATGACCTGGCCCAGCGGTTCCGGTTGGCGAACCGGATGTGGTTCTACGTCCGGGACCGTGGTTCAATCGCGGTGTCGCCGATTTGGCGGACCACAACCGCGGACACCTTGCGGGTGCCCTGGCTGGTGCAGGGGGTTTACGCTCCACAGGACGCCGCCTATGCGAGTGATCGCGGCGTGCCGTATGCGATTCAACAGAAGTACCCGGACTACAATATTCCAGTCCGGTTGGCCTCGAAACTGGAGGCGGACTATATCACGGCCGAAGCACAGGGGACGGCGGCCCAGCTGGTGCTGATCGATGCCCGCCGTGCGGCGTTCGGCGAAGCGGCGTATGCCGGCGCCACCGATGCGAACTCGGTGCTGACGGAGTTCTTCACCCAAAAGGGTCTCGACTTCTACCTCGAGGGGAAGCGCTTGGGCGACTTCCGACGCTACCCCGCCAATATCATCGGCGTGCCGGTGCCGGGGTCGGTATACTGGAAGCCGGGCTTCTCCGCGGTGGGCAGTGACGTCTGCTACCCGCTGCCGACTTCGGAGATCGACAACAACCCGAACCTGAACTAGACGGTCTGCGGCGGCTGATTGCCGCCACGGATAGGACAACAGGGGAAGCTTCGGCTTCCCCTGTTGGCGTTTCTGCTTCGTGGTTGTGACCTGTGTTGCCTACTGGACGATGACCGTACCCGTCATCCCCGGGTGCTGCGAGCAGTGGTAGGTGAACACGCCGGCACTGTCGAACAGCACTTCGAACCAAAACTGGGGCGCGAGCAGACCACTCTGCCACGGCTCGCTGTCCGCGACGACCGCGTGCAGCAATGTGCCTTGATTCGTCCAGCGCACGCTTTTGCCGAGCATGACGGTCACCGTTTCCGGTTGGAAGAAGGTGTCCTTCGCGCTCACGAACACGGTGCCCGGCGGCGGGGCGCCGAGATTGTCGCCGCGGCACGCGAGGATGGCGAGCGCTGCTGCGCCGGCCACGAGGAGCAGCCTCGCCGTTCTCCGAGGTCTCGCTGTCATTGGTGTTCCCGCGCTGGATGGCGCTCGCCGGAGTACGTCCAGATGACGACCACGCCACAATAAGACGTGCTCGAACTAAACTGCAGCGGAACCCGCGAGGTCCCGCTGTACACCTCGAGCGCCGCGATGTCCTTGGGCTGGATGAGGCTGTTGATCCCGATATCGCCGGTGACGGGGAACGGGATGCCGTCCACGTAGTACAGCATTGGACAGGTGCGCAGCCCAGACATGCGTCCCGTGACCGCCTGGTAGCTGTTGCCCGATGGTCCCCGCACCGGTTGCAACCGGACGCCGGGCACGCGCCGCAGCACGTCCGTGAAGACGCTCGGCCGCAGCCGCTCGATCTCCTCGCGGGTGAGAAAGAACCCCCCTCCCAGCGCTCGTCGCTCGTAAAACTCGGGCGGAGCAACCACGGGTTCGCCGGTTACCTCCACCTCGGTTAGCGGCACAGGCGCGATCTCCAGCTGTACCCGGACGTGCAGGGTCTCTCCCGCAGCGATCTTGACCGGTAGCAGGACTTGCCGGTATCCCACCATCGTGACATCGAGGACTTGGAGGCCGGGGGTGAGGTCCGTGAATTGAAAGCGCCCGTCCGCGCCGGTCACGGCGACCTGCGAGGTGCCGACCGCGGTGATCCGAGCCTGCTCCATGGGTGCCCCACCCGTGTCCGTGACGGATCCGGTGACGGCTCCCCGTTGCTGCGCCGTCGCCTGGACGGGCAGCAGGAGTAGCAGCATCGACAAGTAGTGAGAATCCATCCTGACCTTCCTGCGACGCAGCGGTCTACCAGACGATGCTGCCCGGCGGTGGGTTCTTTGTCAAGGTCAAGCCCGGCAGGGAAGGTTGGCAAGAAAAAGGCGACGGTCGGTCAACCATCCCCGCCGTCGCTGCGCCTGCTGTTGTTGTCCTCCGGGCCGTCAGTCGACGATCGCGTCCGGCATCACGTAGCGGATCGGGTTGACCGGCTTCCCATTCACCCACACTTCGTAATGCAAATGCGGCCCGGTCGAGAGGCCGGTCGAGCCGACCAGCGCGATCTTCTGCCCACGGCTCACTCGCGCCCCGGCGCCGACCAGGATCTTGGAGCAATGCGCGAACCGCGTCACGACGCCGAACCCATGGTCGATCTTGAACGTGTTGCCGTACCCTTCTTCCCACCGCACTTCGGTCACGATCCCAGCGGCCGGCGCCTCGATCTCGGCGCCCATCGGGGCTGACACGTCGATGCCTTCATGCGGACGCGCCATGTGCAGGATGGGATGCACCCGTTCGGCGGCAAAGGCGCTCGTGAGCCAGCCCTTGGTCGGCATGATGGAGGGCGTCGCGGCCATGCGCGCCTGGTGCGACGACATGGAATCGTAGGCTTCGTCGACGGAACGGACGAGGATGTTGGCGCGGCGAATCAGCTGATCGACGTCGGTGCGAGCCGAGAGGGCCATCGCCCCGGCCTGTCCCGAGGCCGAAAGACTGTCGCGCTCGGACCACGCCCCCGCGGGTCCGCCGATGCCCGCCTGGGCCACACCGGAGTCGGTGGGCGGCAGTCCGGCGAGGACCTGCAGCTCCTGGGCGCGGGCGCTGAATGCCGAGAGCGTGTCGTGCAGACCGGAGAGCCGTGACCGCATCCGTTGAATCTCGTCGGCCAGAAGACGATTTTCGCGCTCGAGCATCCGGCTGCGGGTGATCGAAACGCCGCGCGACAGCGCGGCTCCGCCCAGGACGAGCAGCAGCAGCACCAGCACGCTCCCGATCCCGACGAAGGTCTTGAGGACGGTCTGCGACACTTCCACGGCACGGGACGATCCCGAGCCGTGCGGTACCACCATGACCGTCCACTTCCGATCCGAACTACGCCGCATCTCGTGGTTCCGCCCGCACTTCGGGTTGTTTGAGGGATGCCAAACATAGACCTCGACCCCCAAAGCGTCAACGCGCTCCCACGTGAGCTAAGTCACGAAGGCCTGGGTCATTCGCTACGTCGGCCTAGAGGACCGGGTTACGTCTTGGGGAAGAGTGGGGGTGGTTTCTGCACCGTCCAGCCGGCTGGGTCCAGGTCCGCCACGTCGGCGAACCGGGTGTCGTCGAGCGGGCGGCCGCTGCCGAGTGCGCCCCACAGCTGGGCCGCCTTTTCAGGCATGAACGGCGCGGCGAGGACGCCAAGCCGTGCGACGGACCGCGCCAGGTTGGCCAACACCGTGTCGAGCTCCGCGGTGCGGTTGCCTTTCGCCAGAGTCCACGGCGCCGTTTCTTCGACGTAGCGATTGGCGCGTGCCGCGAGCGTCACGAGCTCGGCCGCTCCGCCCTCGAGGGCCAGGGCATCCATGGCGCGCGCGTACGTTTCCAGCGACACCCGCGCGTCGGCTTCGAGCGGCGTCGCGAAGCCGCCGGCATCCCGCGGCACGACGCCGTCGCGATACCGCTGCACCATCGCCAGCACGCGCGAGGCGAGGTTGCCGATCGTGTCGGCGAGATCTGCCGTATAGCGGGCGTCGAATCGTTCCCAGCTGAAATTGCCGTCGTTCTCGAACCCGATCTCGCGCAGCAGGAAATAACGCAACGCATCCGCGCCGTGACGCTCTATCGCGCCATCGAGGCTCACCGCGGTCCCCGCGGTCTTGCTCATCTTGGTCCCGCTCCACTGCACGTAGCCGTGCGCCCACACGCATCGCGGCAGCGCGATATCGGCGGCCAGCAACATCGCGGGCCAGATCACGCAATGGAACCGCGTGATCCCTTTACCGATCACATGCACGTCCGCGGGCCACAGCCGCTCGAAGCCGGTGTCGGGGAATCCCGTCGCGGACAGGTAATTGATCAGCGCGTCGAACCAGACGTACACCGTCTGCTGCGCGTCGCCGGGGTAGGGGATGCCCCAGGCCTGCCGCTGGCGCGAGATCGAGATGTCCTGCAGCCCTCCCTCGAGCAACCGCAGCACTTCATTGCGGCGGATTTCCGGCTCGACCGCGAAGCGACCGGTCGTGATCAGCTCCAGGAGGCGGTCGCGATAGGCGCTCAACCGGAAGAAGTGGTTGCGCTCTTTCGTCGGCACCAACGTGAGCGTGGGATGCTCGACGCAGTGGCCATCGACGATCTGGGACCCCTGCTTGAACTCCTCGCACCCGGTGCAATACAGTCCCTCGTACTCCGCTTCGAACAGATCGTCCGGGCGACGCGTCTTGATGCGTTCGAGCAGCGCCGTTACCCCCCGGATATGGCGCGGCTCGGTGGTGCGAATCCAGTCGTCGTGACTGCAGCCGAGGCGGCGCCAGTAAGCGGCGAAGGTCCCCGCCATCCGGTCCACCCACGCCTGCGGCGTGACGCCGGCGGTCGCCGCGGCCTGGACCACGGACAGGCTGTGCTCGTCCATGCCCATGAGGAAGTGGACGTCGTCGCCCCGCAACCGGCGCCAGCGCGCCAGACAGTCGGCCCCGACTTTTTCGAGCGCGTGGCCGAGGTGCGGATCGCCGTTGGAGTAGTCGATTGCCGTCGTGAGATAAAACTTAGGCACCGGCGGGCGGTCCCCCTGATCCTCCGTCACGCGGGCGCTTGCGGCGCCGGCGCCCGCGCCGCCCACCACCACCGGGCGGAGCAGACGCGACGGGCGGCGGAGCACTTGGCGTCGCGGCGGGAGTCGCGACCGGGGCCGGCACCGGGGTCGTGGGAGCGACAGGCGGCGCGCCGCCGGCGCGCCGCACCTGTTCCTCCAGGTGCGCGAGCTCCACCACCCGCGTCCCGTGCTCCTCCGAGCGCAGCGTGACGCGATCGCGGAAGATGTCGATCGCGAGGACTTTCTCCTGCCCGACCTCGGTCCGCAGGATCTTGCCTTCCTTGGGGAAGCGCCGGCGGCTCTGAACGTAGAACTCGTGCTCGTAGTGCAGGCAGCACAACAGGCGGCCGCAGGGTCCCGAAATCTGCGAGGGGTTCAGGGACAGGTGCTGATCCTTGGCGACCGACAGGTTCACCGGCCGCAGCTCCGGCAGCCAGCTCGCACTGCAGTATTCCCGGCCACAGCGGCCGACACCGGAGAGGCGGCGCGCTTCATCACGGGCGCCGATTTGCCGCAGCTCGATCCGGGTGCGAAATACGCCCGCCAGATCACGCACCAGCGCGCGAAAATCGACCCGCTGCTCGGCGGTGAAATAGAGCGTGAGCTTGCGGCGATCCCACTGCCACTCGGCATCGGTGATCTTCATGGACAAGTTGTGGGTGCGCACCCGGTCGCGGGCGGTGCGTCGCGCTTCTTCTTCGTCGGCCCGCAACCGCTCGGCCTGTTTGACTTCGTCTCCCGATGCCCGACGCACCACCTGCCGTTCTACCGTCTTGGGCACCTCGCTCAGGGCACAGCCGCCGCACCCGCGGGCGCACTTCTTGAGGGCGTTGTCGCCGATGGCCGAGACGCGTCCGAGGTCCTGCCCGCGCTCCACCTCGACGATGACCGGATCGGACAGCGTGAGCGGCTCGGCGGAGGACCAATTGAAGTACTCCAGCCGGTTGCCCTTGAAGCGGACTTCGACCACCGCCGTCACGTCAGCGCTCGCTCACGACGCCCATGGAGAGGTACTTCTCTTCCCGGCGCTTCAACAGTTTCTCGGTCTTGACGCGGCGCAGGTCGCGGAGGTGACGTCGCAGGGCTTCCCCCAGGGAGACCGCGGCGGCATCCGGGTCCGCGTGCGCCCCGCCCGGCGGCTCCGGAATGATTTCATCGATGATCTTCAGACGCAGCAAGTCTTCCGCGGTCAGTTTCAAGGCTTCGGCCGCGCGCTCGCGCTGGCTGGCGTCCCGCCACAGGATGGCGGCGCAGCCTTCCGGCGTGATCACGGAATACACGGAATTCTCGAACATCAGCACGCGATCGGCGAGCCCGACAGCGAGCGCTCCACCCGATCCGCCCTCACCGATCACCGCGGCGATGGTGGGCGTCCGCAACGAGGCCATGACGAGGAGGTTGCTCGCGATCGCTTCTGCCTGGCCGCGTTCCTCGGCCTCGAGCCCGGGATAGGCGCCGGGGGTATCGACCAGCGTGATCACGGGAGCGTGGAATTTCTCAGCCAGCTCCATAAGGCGGAGTGCCTTGCGGTACCCTTCGGGGTGCGCCATCCCGAAGTTGCGCTTCAGGTTCTCCTTGGTGTCGCGACCCTTCTGATGCCCGATCACCATCACCGAGGCGCCGTCCAGCCGGGCCCAGCCGCCGACCATCGCCGGGTCGTCGCGGAACAGGCGGTCGCCGTGCAGCTCGACAAAGTCGGAGAAGACGCTGCGCAGGTAGTCGAGCGTGTAGGGCCGGCGCGGATGGCGGGCGACCTGTACGCGCTGCATCGGGGTCAGCGTGCGGTAGATCTCCGCCCGCAGCTCCGCCAGCTGCCGTTCGAGCGGGCCCGTGTCGGCCGCCTGATCCCCGGCACCACGTTTCAACTCTTCGATCTGCTTCTCGATTTCGAGCAAGGGCTTCTCGAAGTCGAGCGTATAGGTCGCCATCCGCTATCCCGCTTTCACCAGGTGGACCCGGTCGGGTCCCAGCACGCCGCGTAACGCGCCCAACAGCTCTTCATCGGGGTTCACGCGCAGGGTCCGGCTCATCAGACGCGCCACGCCACCCCCGTTCGTACCCTCACCCTCCCACTCCACCAGCACCGGCGCCGGACCGGGGTGCGCCGCGCACAACGCGGCCGCGGCACGTGCGGCGTCCGCTTCGGGCGGGGTCGCCGCGTTCCACCGCAAGGCGAGCCCGATCTGACCGCTCGCCTTGAGCTCCTCGAGCGGACGCGCCGCTTCCACGATGAACGGCGCCTGTTCCTCGCCCCGATCACGCTGGCTGTAGCTCCCGGTGAGGAGCAGGGCGCGATCAGGGGCGATCACGGTATTGAGCCGCGACCACGCATCCGGAAACACCAGCGCTTCGGCCGTGCCGTGAAAATCCTCCAGCACGAGGCGCGCGTACTCGGCGCCGGACTTCTTCGACACCTGCCGCTTCACCAGCGACATGACCGCCGCAATCGTGACCTTCTGGTCGCTCCAGGCGCCCAGGGTCGCGGTCGTCCGGGTCCCGAAAAGCTCCACTTCCGCGCGGTACTTGGCGAGGGGGTGGCCGGAAATGAAGAAGCCCAGCACCGCTTTCTCCCGCACCAGCCGGTCGTGTTCGGTCCAGGGGGTGACTTCGGGCAACGTGGTCACCGGCCGGGGCGCGGGCGACGACGCCTCACCGAACAACCCATGCTGGCCCGACAACCGCTCCTGCTGGCGGACCTGCGCTTCGCCGAACGCGTGCTCGAGGGCGGCGATGAGCTGCGCCCGGTGGCCGCCGAGCGAGTCACAGGCCCCGGCGTCGATCAACGCCTCCAGTACCCGCTTGTTGCACAGGCGCAGATCGATGCGGTCGCAGAACTCGACCAGCGAGCGATAGGGGCCGGTCTCGCGTCCAGCGATGATCGACGCGATCGCGCCTTCGCCCACATTTTTCACCGCCCCGAGGCCAAACCGAATCCGCGTTTCGCCCAGGACGGTGAACTTGAAGCGCGACTCATTGACGTCGGGCGGCAGCACCTCGAGTCCCAGCTCGCGCGCTTCATTGATGTACTCGACGACGTTGTCGGTATCGCCGATCTCGCTCGACAGCAGCGCCGCGAGAAACTCCGCCGGGTAGTGGGTTTTCAGCCAGGCGGTCTGGTACGACAGCAGGGAGTACGCGACGGCGTGTGACTTGTTGAACCCGTAGCGGCCGAACGTTTCGATCTGGGCCGCGATGTCCTCGATCACGCGCCGGTCGTGTCCCCGCCCGACCGCCCGCTCAATGAACCGCGCCAACTCTTCCTGGATCAGCTCCTTGATCTTCTTGCCGACCGCCTTGCGCAGCACGTCGGCTTCGGCCAGCGAGTAGCCGCCTAGCACGTTGGCGATCCGCATCACCTGCTCCTGATAGGTGATGACACCGTACGTGGGCTCCAGCAGCTCCTGCAGCGCCGGGTGCGGGTAGCGCACCGGATCGCGGCCCAGTTTGCGGTTGATGAAGACGAGATGCATGCCCGTGTCGAGCGGTCCGGGCCGCAACAGCGCGTTGGCGGCCACCAGGTCGTCGAAGCGGTCGCACTTCATCTGTCGCAGGCAGTCGGTCGCCAGCGCCGACTCGAACTGAAACACGCCGGCCGTGCGCCCGCTGCGCAACCGCTCGTACACCGCCGGGTCCGCGAGGTCGAGCTGGTCCATATCGAGGGTGATGCCGTGTCGTTCCCGAACCATCTCGACCGTGTCGTGAATTACGGTCAGGGTCCGCAGCCCGAGCAGGTCGATCTTCAGCATGCCGACCTTCTCGAGCGCCACCATGTCGTACTGCGTGATGATGGCGTTGTCGTCCTGCGGCGCGAGGCAGACGGGCACGTAATCGGAAAGCGGCCCTGGGGCGATCACGACGCCCGCGGCATGCACCGAGGCATGACGGGCCAGCCCTTCGATCCGGCTTCCCAGGTCGAGCACCTTGCGGACGCGCTCGTCCTGGAGGGCCAGGCTCTTCAGCTCCGGCACTTTGACGGCCGCCTCGGCGAGCGTGAGGGAAAAGCCTGGGCCCGCCGGGATGAACTTCGTCGCCCGGTCCACTTCGCTGATCTCGAGGCGCAGCGTCCGGGCCACGTCGCGGAATGCGGCGCGCGCTTTCATGGTCCCGAACGTGATGATCTGCCCCACGGACTCCCGTCCGTAGCGGGCGCGCACATACTCGATGATTTCGCCGCGACGCTCGAAGCAGAAGTCGAGGTCGATATCCGGCATCGAAATGCGTTCGGGATTCAGAAACCGTTCGAACAGCAGATCGAACCGCAGCGGATCGACGTTCGTGATTCGCAGGGCATAGGCGACCAGCGATCCGGCGGCGGACCCGCGCCCCGGGCCCACCGGAATCCCCCGATCCCGCGCGGCCTTGATCAGGTCGTAGACGATCAGGAAGTACCCGGCGTAGCCGGTGCGCTGGATGACGTCCAGCTCGTAGGCGAGCCGCTCGGCGACCGGGCCGGGCAGCGGGTCGCCGTAGCGCTCCAACGCCCCCTGCCGCGCGAGGTGCACCAGCAGGTCGTTGTCACTCGCGAACTCGGCCGGACGTGGGAACTGCGGCAGGAAGTACCGCTTCTCAAAGTCGAATTCGCACAGCGCGGCGACCCGCGCCGTCTCGTTCAAGAGGTCGGGGCGGCCCGGGAACAGCGGCTTCATTTCCTTCTCGGACTTGACGTAGCTCTCCTGCCCGAAGAACCGGAATCGCTTCGGGTCGTCCAGGTCCTTCCCCGTCCCGATGGCGAGCAGCACGTCGTGCGCTTCAGCGTCCTCTTTCATCAGGTAGTGCGCATCGTTGGTCGCCACGGCCGGGATCCCCAGCTCCTGGGACAAACGGAGCATCCCTTCCGTCACCAGTTTCTCTTCTTCTATTCCGTGGTTTTGGACCTCGAGCCAGAAGCCATCGGGCCCAAACAGGCGGGCGAAGTACTGGGCGCTGGCTTTGGCCGCTTCGTACTGGCCCTGGCGGAGGTAGAGCGAGACTTCCCCCGACAGGCAGGCCGCGAGGCAGACCAATCCACCCTTGTGGGCCTCGAGCGACTCCCGGTCGATGCGCGGTCGCCGGTAGAACCCCTCCAGGAACCCGATCGAGCTCAGCTTGATGAGGTTGCGGTAGCCCTCGCGGTTCTTGGCCAGCAACACCAGATGCGAGTAGGGGCCGGGAGCGTCCGCCGGCTTTTCCCGGGCGTGCCGGCTGCCGAACGCGAGGTACGCCTCGAAGCCGAGAATGGGCCGGATGTGACGGGCCTTGGCTTCCTCGTAGAAGGTCCAGGCGCCGTGCAGGTTGCCGTGGTCGGTAATGGCCAGCGAGTCCTGGCCGAGCGCCGCCACCCGATCCAGGAGCTCCGGGATCCGGTTCGCGCCGTCGAGCAGGGAGTATTCGCTATGGGTGTGGAGATGGACGAACGTCATCGGGCAGACCGCAAGGTCTGAACGGAAGGTACCCGCACGGTTTTGCATTGTCAAAAGCCGTTGTGGGGTCGAGATTCTGCGGACCATGCGAACGCTCGGCGCCCTGTTGCTGCTCGCCCTCGCGCTGGCCCTGCTGCATCACGCCGGTGCCGGCGCGCCACTCGCCGCGCGCGCCACCCTGGCGCTCGGAATCCTCGCGGTGGCGGCAGAGCTTTCCGGCCGGCTGGTGGCGCTGTGGGGATGGCCTCGCGTCTCGGGCTTCGTCGCCATTGGCATCCTCCTGGGCCCACAGGGACTCGGCCTGGTTCACCCGGAGGAGGCGGACGCCCTCGGTCTGATCGCCGATGCCGCGCTCGCGTTGTTCGCGTTCCGGGCCGGACTGGCTCTGCGGGGGAATCCGACGGGACCCGACAACGGTCTGGGTCGATATCTGTCGGCATCGCTGGTCGTTCCGTTTGCGGTGACGGCCGGCGTGGTGTTCGTCTTGCACCCGTGGTTTCCGCTCACCATCCACCAGCCCATCGGGGATGCGGTGATGGTCGCCCTGGCGTTCGGCGCGCTGACCGTCGTCGCGGCACCCGCCCTCGTGTGGGTCACCCTCCAGGATACGCCGGATGAGGCGACGGGCTCCCGCATCCTCTGGCTCCATGTCACGCGCGATTTCGTCGCAATCGCGCTGTTTGCGGTCGTATTGTTCGTGGCGCGTTTCCTCGCCAGCGCTGGCGCCCTGCACCCCACGACGTTCTGGCTCCCGCTGACGGCGCTGGGAGCGTCGCTCCTGGCGGGTGGGCTGCTGGTCTGGCTGGTGTGGCGGTTTGGGGCGCCGCTGGGTGTACCGCCGGGCGTGCTGCTGTTGGGGATCGCGTTCAGCGCCGCGGTGGCCGGACTGCTCGGTCATGCCGAAACCACCCTGACCGCCCTGATCGCGGGTCTCGGCCTCGCGCGGTGGGACCCCGCGACCGCCGATTCGCTGCGGCGCCACTTCGACACGCGCGGTTTGGTTCTGGCGGCCGCCGCGTTTGCGCTGGTCGGGGTGGTGTTCGACGTGTCCGCGCTGAGCGAGCTCTGGCCATGGATCATCCTGCTGTCGTTCGTGCGGGCGGTGGGGTTGTATTGGGGTGGTCGCTGGGCGGCGCGGGGGAACGAGGGCCTGGTGACGGAAGTCCTTGCGCGACAGGGCTGGTTGGGGCTTATCTCGCAGGCGGGCGTCGGCCTGTTGCTGGCCTCGGTGGGGCGGCGGGCCTTTCCCGAATGGGGGGTATCATTCGAGGCGCTGGCCGTCGCGTTGGTGGCAGTGCACGCGATGGTTGGACCGATTTGCCTGCGCTGGGCGCTCGCCCGGCGCGCCAGTCCCATGCAAGGAGCCTCCGGTGCGGCTTAGCCCCAACACTCTCGGAACCATCGTGCTCGCCGCAGTTGTCATCACGACGGCTTGCGCCGGTGACGGAAGCGGTCCCCCGCCGCCGCCGCCGCCCTGCAACGCCGCGGGCGGCCAGTCGGTGACACTCGCCGTGGCCGCGTATCAGGCTCTCCCACCGGTGGCGAGTGCCGGGTGTTTGATTTTCCCTGGCAATGCTTCACTGACTGATTCGGCGATCTATCTCCTCGTGCCGCAGATCGCCACCGATTCCCAGGGTGCGCAGGCCCCGTTCATCCTGGATGGGGACACCCTGCACGCCATCGCCGCGGCGACGGCTCATGTCAGTGCACCGGCCGAAGCACGTGATTTGGGGCTGCGGTTCCATGATTTCCTGCGCCGCCAGGAACGCACCCATTGGGCTGGGCTTCCCCTGGCGCCGCCGGTGGCCAGTGCGTCGCCCCAACGCACCGGGCGGATGCCGCCTCCCAACGTCGGGGATCCGCGCACCTTCAGCGTGTGCGCCAAACTGGATTGCTCGCAGTTCCAGTCCGTCAATGCGACCGCCAAGACGGTCAGCGGCCATCTCGCGCTCTACGTCGACAATCTGGCGCCAGCCACCGGGCTTTCGCAGGCGGACTACGATTCGCTGGGCGCCCTGTTTGATGCGCGCCTCTACGCGCTCGATACCACCGCCTTCGGTCGGGAATCCGATATCGACGGCAACACCGTCGTCGCCGTCCTGATGACGAATGTGGTGAACAAGCTGGTCACCAAGGCGGCGTGCACCCAATCGGGGTTCGTGGGCGGTTTCTTCTTCGGCGCCGACATCGATCCGGCGCTCGTCGGAGATCCCCGGTTCAATCATGGGGAAGTGTTCTACTCGATCGTGGCGGATCCCGACAGCACGCTCTCGTGTGCGCACAGCGTCAGTCAGGTGAAGCGCCTCGTTCCGGTCACGTTCGTACACGAATTCCAGCACATGATCAGCTACAACCAGCACGTGCTGGTGCGGAGCGGTGATCCGCAGGACACCTGGCTTGACGAGGGCATGTCCCATTTCGCCGAAGAGCTGGGAGGACGCAGTTTCCTCCCGGGCGACCCGACGGCGTTTTCCAACTATGTGATCGGCGATTTGTTCAATGGGTACAGTTACCTCGACTCGTCGGGGACGCATTTTCTCGCGTTTGGAAGCGGGATCGGAACCCTAGCCGAGCGGGGCGCCGCCTGGTTGTTCGTCCGCTACTTGGCCGATCAATTCGCCGCGGATACCTCATTTGCCTCCGTGGCGGCGTTTACGCGGACGCTCGAAGGGACCAGCCTTCTGGGTGGTGCGGATGTGGCCACCGCGACGGGGCAAGCGTTCGCGACCCTGGTGGAACGCTGGGTGCTCACGAACTATGTGTCGGACTTGCCCGGGTTCACCGCGCCACCGGAGTTGCAGTACGTTTCTTGGAAGTTCCGGACCACCTACGCGTCGTTGAACTCGCAGCGGCCGACCATTTTTCCCAAGCCGTTCCCTCTCACGCCCCCGTCGTCGCTGCCGAACCTTGTCTCGCTAACGGGGACATTGCGCGCCGGGTCCGGCGCGTATGCCCTCGCGGCTCAGCCGCCGTCCGCACCTGGATTCACATTGTTGTTTTCCGGTCCGGGCGGTGCGGCGCTGCCGGGGGCGCTCGTCCCGCGGCTGAACGTGATTCGGATCAAGTAGATGAGGCGTCAAGGAGAACGTCTTCTCTTGGCGTCTCTCCTCGACGTCGTGTTGGTCAGTGGCCTGCTCGCTCAATCCGAAGGCAGTGTCGTCGCCGCGCTTCCCGGCTCGACGCGGTCGGCGGCCATGGGGGGAGCGGGCGCCGCGCTGATCGGCGACGCGGGCGCGCTGTTCGCCAACCCTGCCGGCATCGCGACCGTGCATCGGGTGGCCGTCGAAGGGTCGTTCGAGTCCTATCTCGCCGGCACCCAATACAGCGCCGGCGCGGTCGCGGTGCGCGCCGGACGGCTCGCTTGGGGATTCGGCGTACAGGCGCTCGACTACGGCTCGGAGCCGATCGTGGTCCCGGATCCCGCGAGTGGGGGTCGGCGCGGCATGCCCACCGGCGGCACGTTCACGGCCGGTGACATCCTCGCGACGACCGCGTTTGTGTATCGACGCGGGCTCATCGCGGCTGGTGCATCGGCCAAATACGCCCGGGAGCAGATCGGTGCCTGGTCCGCCGACGCGTGGGGCGGCGATGTCGGCCTCGCCATCGCCGTGTTCGACATCGTGGCGCTTGGCGCCAGCGTCCAAAACCTGGGCGGCGACTTCGGAACCCCGGACGGCGCTCGCCTCCCGCGGCGGACCCGGGTAGGCTTGACGACCAACTACGTCGACCCGGAAGGGAGCTATCGTCTGCTGACGACGATCGAGGGAGTGTGGCCGGTGGGTGATGCGGCGCAGCTGGTGCTCGGCGCCGAAGGCGGCGTGGTCACGCGGGGCGTCGGCGTCGTGGGACGCATGGGGTTCGTGACCCGATCCCCAACGAGCGCGGCATCGCGCTGGAGTTTCGGTGGCGGCGTCGAGCTGCGCCGGCTCCACTTGGACTATGCCTACCAGACCTTTGCGCTCCTGGGTGGGGCTACGCACCGCCTGGGCCTGCGCTGGGCGCCGTGATGGAACAACGGCACCGCCCGCGCTGGGGCCGGATCCTGAAACGAATCCTGGCCGGCTTCGCGCTGGGAATTCCAACCATTCTGTGCGTGGCGCTGATCGTCTCGGCCGACGCCCGCTATCTGGCGCGGGCCGGTGTGGAGGAGGCCCGCATTCTGCTCAGACGTCGCCCGATCGCGAAGCTGATCGGGGATTCGGACGTCCCCGAACGATTGCGGCAGCGGCTCCGGCTGGTGGCGGCGGCGCGCACGTTCGCCGCGGATTCGCTGCACCTGGTTGTGGGCGAGACCTACACCACCTACGTCGACGTGGGTCGCGATACGCTGCTCTTGCTCCTGTCGGGGGCCAGGCGCGATCGGCTAAGGGCGTTTACGTGGACCTACCCGATCGTCGGCGTGGTGCCCTACAAGGGGTTTTTCAGCCCCAACCGCGCCCGGGCCGCCGCCGCAGACTTGGAGCAGAAGGGCTATGACGCCTATCTGCGTCCGGCCGGGGCGTTCTCGACGCTGGGGTACTTCTCGGATCCGTTGTTCTCCACCGCCGTGGATCGCGACACGATGGAGCTCGTGGCGACGGTGATCCACGAGCTGGCGCACAACACGCTGTACGTGAAGAGCCAGACGCCGTTCAATGAAAGCTTCGCGAGTTTCGTGGGTTATCGGGGGGCCGAGGCCTTCTTCCGATCCCGCAGCGACTCCGTGGACAGCCGGCGGGCGGCGGCGCGCTGGGGCGATGAGCGCACGCTGGACGTGTTCTGGGCTGAGTTGGCGCGGCGGCTCGATTCGGCCTATGCCGAAGTGTCGTCTCCGATGGGAGTCGATTCCGCCCGGGCGAACCTGTTCGGATGGGCGCGCGAACAGTTGACGGGAACGGTGGGCCAGTCACTTGAAACGTATGACTGGCGCTGGTTTGCCCAATCCCCACTCAACAATGCCGTGGTGATCGCCCAGCGGATCTACCGCCAGAACCTCAATCTCTTCGATGAGCTGTACGCCGAGAATGGCGGCAGCATGCCGGAGACAATCCGCTCGATTCAGCTCCGAGTGTTCACGCAGCCGGATGGGGATCCGTATCGCGCGTTGTACTCGCGGCCGGGGGGCCCGGGGAGTTAGTCGAACCGCAGCTGGCGCCGGGCGACGCGGGAGGCCGGGTGCTGCACGTCTACCAGGGCGTGGGCCACACCGGGAATGGCACTGACGCGCGCACCGCGCTCGGTGAGCGCGCCGACGACGTCGGCCTGCACGCCCGCGGCCGCGGTCTCGATCGGATGCTCCAGCGTCAGCACGATGCCCGTCCCCGACGCGACCTTCTCGGCAAGCTCGCCCCACCCCGTATCAGCCGGCAACGGACGCAACGCCACGAGCAGCGGAACCGCCGCCGGATCGAAGGCCGTGCGCGTGACGAGGGGGGCGTCGAGCAGCTCGGCGAGCGCGTTCCAGATTGGGAGCGTGGGGCCGACCGGAACCACCTGCCCGAAACGCCAGCCGCGGTCCTCGGCCAGCTCTGCGAACGCCCGAATGAGTGCTTCGTCGCCTGGGGCCACGGGGCCCGGTCGCGGCGCCAGGACGGTGCCGCCGGTCTCGGCGAACCAGCGCTCGGCCGGCAACAGCTCGTCTGGCTTGCGCGGCTCATAGGAGGCATAGCGGCGCGTGACGCGGATCTCGTGTTCGGCCGCGGCGCGCTGTTCATCGTGCTCGGCCGCTTGCGCCGCGCCTTCGAACGCCACTTCGGCCGCGACGTATCGTCCCGCGTCGCGCAACACACGGCCACGCAGCTTGAGCGTTTCGGTATGCGGCTCCAGGGCGAACGCACGATCCAGGGCGAGCAAGGCGCGATTGCGATCACCCAAGCGGTAGGCCGCGAGACCGAGCTCGTGCCATACCAGGCCGAGGTCGGGGTCGCTCTCGACGGCGCGCTCCAGCACCGTCAGCGCGTCGTGGTACCGCTCCAGCTCGATCAGCGCCGCTCCGGTCAGGGCGAGCGCAAACGCGGAGTCGGGGAATTGCGCCTGGGCCGCTTCGGCCACCTGGAGGGCCGCTTCGGGGCGACCAGCGTCCCGTAGCAGCTCGAAGTACTCGGCCCAACACGATTTCAAGTCTGGATGGAGCGTCACTAGATCGCGGTACGCCGCCTCCGCTTCGTCGGTTCGGCCCTCGCGCACCAGATACCGGGCGCGGGCCATCGCGCGCTCACTCGGTGCGTCGGGGAACAAATCGAACGAGGCGGTTGTCCGCATGGCGCTAATGTACCGTCGTCCAACACGCTGGCTAGTCACGCTATGGGGGCACTAGATTGTCGCGCATGGATCACGACCGACTGCTGAACGAACTGTCCGATTTTTTGCGCATCCCGTCCATCTCGACGTTGCCCGCACACAATGCGGATTGCCGACGCGCGGCGGAGTGGGTCGCCAACGATCTGCGCCGGCTCGGCTGTCGCGAGGTCGAGTTCTTGGGCAGCGACATGCATCCGGTGGTGTGGGGGATCGGGCCCGAGGTGCCTGGTGCGCCGACACTGCTCTTGTATGGTCACTACGACGTGCAGCCGCCGGATCCGATCAATGAGTGGACGACCCCGCCATTCGAGCCGACGGTCCGCGACGGCCGTCTGTACGCGCGCGGCGCCGCGGACGACAAGGGACAGGTGTTTTGTCTGTTGCGGGCGATCGAAGCCGCGGGGCGGCCGAAGGTCAACTATCGATTTCTGATCGAAGGAGAGGAGGAGTTCGGCAGCAAGACGCTGTTCGACGTCCTGCGGCGCGAACCCGAGCGGACCAAGGTTGACGTGGCCCTCGTGGCGGATATGTCGTATCTCGCTCCGGGGTGGCCGGCTGTCTATACGACCTTGCGCGGGATGTGCTACGTCGAAATCACCGTCCGTACTGCCAAGTCCGACCTTCACTCCGGGGAATTTGGCGGCGCGGCGCCCAATGCGCACGAAGAGCTGGTGCGGCTGCTGTCGCGGCTCAAGACGCCCGATGGCAGGATTCAGATTCCGGGTCTGTACGGCGCGGTCAAGGCGCCCTCCAAGGCCGAACGGGCGGCTTGGAAGAAACTCCCATTTCGGGAGCAGGACTTCCTCAAGCGCGTACAGGCGAAGGCGCTGACGGGACGGAAGGACCGTCCGGTCTTGGAGCGGCTGTGGGCCCTGCCCACCTTCGAAATCCACGGCATTCTGGGCGGATTCACGGGAGTCGGCGCCAAGACGGTGATTCCCGCTGAGGCCACGGCCAAGGTGAGTTTGCGGCTCGTCCCCAACCAGAAAATGCGCACCGTCGAGCGGCAGCTCACGGCCGCCGTGAAGCGGCTGACGCCCAAGTACGTGACGTCCACGGTGCGGTTTCTCCACGGCGCTGACCCGGCCCAGATCCGCATCGATCACCCTTCTTTCCGCCTGCTGGATCAGGCGTTCCGGGAAGTCGTGGGGCGGGGCACTGTTCCGGCGCGCGCCGGGGGCTCCATCCCTGTGGTTCCCGCGCTGGGCGCGAACGGCGCCCCCGTCATCCTGACGGGGATCGGCCTGCCGGACGATCGACTGCACGCCCCCGATGAGAAGCTCGATCTGAAACAGTTGTGGGACGGGATCGAGGTATTCAAACGGTTCGGGGAGCTTTTGGGTGAGGCGAAAGACGTAAAAAGGAAGGCGTAGGGGTAAAGGCCTAGGGAGAAAGGGTATACGCTGCTCTCCCTCCGTCGGATCCCACTGCGGTTGTTCCCTACGCCTCTCGTCTCGCCTGTGACTTTGTGCACATCTGCGGAACCTCGCCGTCTCTCATATTGAACCCCTATGCACCGCGCCCTGTATTTCGCCGGAATCGGGTACCTGGCGGTATGTATCGCCGTGGTTGCTCGACACCAACGCCATCCCAAGCCGGCGCCGCCGCCCCCGCCGGCCGCGATGCTGCGGTTCGATGGCGACGCGACCCAGTGGTACGCGGCCATGAAGCCGTTCTGCAACGCCGTCGAGGTTGAGGTCTCCCAGCGACAGCATCCCGCACCGCAGACCGCTGAAGGTCAGGGGTACAGCGCCGCCTGCTATGCGCTGGCCGGTCGTATCGACTCGGCGCGGGCGGTGATCGAGCGGCTGCCATCGGAAGACCGGTACCGCGCCGCCGGCATCGTGTTCGACGTCGGACACCCAGTGGCCGACGCCGGGGATGACCGCTCGGCCGGCCCGATCATGGAGTTGGTGCTCGAGTACTGGCCCAATCAGTACATGGCGCTCTACCACGCGGGGATGTCGGAGTACGCCCTGGGCCAGCGCGATCTGGCGCGGACCCACCTCCAGTCGTTCCTCTCGTACTACTCTCAGGACGACGGCTGGACCCGGAACGCCCGCGACGTGCTCGCGCGGCTTCGGTAAGAACCGCCGCCCCTCCAGATGGCCGAGTCGACGTACCTGACGTCTGGGACGGTACTCCAGGATCGCTACGAGATCGCCGGAGAAATCGGGCGCGGTGGGTACTCGGTCGTGTACCGGGCGCGCGACCGGCGGGTCGGCACCGATGTCGCCATCAAGCTGCTCGTCCCCCCGCCGGCGGCGGCGCGGGTGGCGCGGGAGCGCCTGCGTCGAGAAGTCCAGGCGGTGCGTCAGCTCAGCCACGCGAACATCGTCACGGTCTTCGACGTGGCGGACGACGGGCCCTGGAGTTACGTGGTCATGGAGTACGTCGACGGTCCGGATCTCGCGGTCCGGGTCCGCGATCGCGGTCCGCTCGATGCCGAGGCCGCCGCCCGCGTCGGCCGCGACGTCGCCGCGGCGCTCGAGTCCGCGCATCGCCACGGCATCCTCCATCGCGACGTCAAGCCGCAGAACATCCTGCTTGCGCCAGGCGCGCACGCCCGCCTGACCGACTTCGGGTCGGCACGGCTCTCGGGGCAGGTCACGCTGACGCAGACGGGTGGTCTGGTGGGAACGATCGACTACTCCGCCCCCGAAGTCCTGGCCGGCGGGCGTGGCGACGCCAGGGCGGAAGCGTACGCCTTGGGGTTGACCCTGTACTTCGCGCTCACCGGGGCGTTGCCACCGCGGAGCGCGCCGCGAGCCGGACCCGCCGCTCGAACCGACGGGCATCACCCGCGGGAATCCCGCGCGGACATCCCGGCCTGGCTCGACGCCGCTGTGGCCCGGGCGACGGCCGCGGATCCGGAAGACCGTTTTCCCTCCATCGCCATGTTCGCGGCCGCGCTCGGCCCGGACGCCGACACCGAGATGGCGCCACCGCCGGCGAAGTTCACCTGCGTGGTGTGCCGAGCGACGGAGCCGTTCGGCTTGGGCGTGTGTCCGCGCTGCGCCCGGCGGGCCGGGGGGACGGACGACGTCCTCGTATTCATCGAACGGACCAGCACCGGCAGCCCGCGCCGTGCGGTTCTCGACGCGCTGGAGGACCGGATCCCGGCGGCCTCACGGGTGGGTCATCAATCGGCAGCACAGGGACAACGTCCGCTGCTGCGGGTGCCGGCCGCGGCCGGTGGTCGCGTCGTCGAGCTGCTGTCGGATCAGGGAATTCCCGCGCGGACAGAATCGCTATTGGCGTTGTGGCGCACCGACGTCCCGACACCCATCGCGGTTCTCGCGAGCATCGTGACGGTTGGGGGACTCACCGCCGCCGTGGTTGCGGCCACGCCGGTACTGTTCGCGACGACGCCCCTCATCGCGATGGGGCTCGTGAGCGCGGCGACGTTGGGGCGGCGAACGCCGGTGTGGAATCCACCCCCGGCCGGCCGCAGCGCGCTGCCGCCAGAAGCGGAGCGGGACGTCGTGCGCGCCCTGGCGGAGCTCCCGACCGGCGCGGCCCGCGGCCTGCTGACCGACCTGGTCCGTCGCGCGTCCGCGGCCCCGGCCGGCGCGGAATCGGTGGGGCCGTTGGTGCTGGCGGCGTGCGCGGCCGCCCGGGAGCTCGCGGCGCTCGAGCGTCATCTGGAGGCGTTGGAGGCGCAGTCGGACCGGCTCACGGCCACCGCCGACGGACTCGACGCGTTGGCGCGCTGCGAACAGGGGCGCGACGTCCTGGTGCAACGGCTGCTCGAGGCCACCGCAACCTTGAGCCGTCTGTCTGGGGAGGCCGCGCTGCGATCGGGCGGGCCGGATTCGGCACTTGCCGCGGCCACGCGCGATCTCGAATCGGAGGGCCGGGCGCAGGCCGAAGCAGCGCGAGAGGTTGAAGCGCTGCTTACGCCTTCTTGCTGAGGTTCCTGATCCGGTTGATGTCGTGCTGGGTCAGGCCCCGCCCGCCGTACCGTTCCTCGGTCCACGGGTCCCCGTGCATGTGGTACCCGTTCTGCTCCCAGAATCCGGGGACGTCCTGATCCAGCAGGGTGAGACCCCGCACCCACTTGGCGCTCTTCCACAGGTACAAATGCGGCACCAGCAGGCGCGCCGGGCCGCCATGCTCCGGGGTGAGCCACTCTCCGTCGTGCTTCAGGGCGATGAGATTGTCCGGACGGTCGAGGTCGGACAGGGGCAGGTTTGTGGTGAAGTCCTGCTCGGCCGATACCAGGACGAATCGCGCTTCCGGTTTCACCCCGGCGCGCTCCAGCAGCAGCTGCACCGGGACACCTTCGAAGGCGTTGTCGAAGCGGCTCCAGGTGGTCACGCAGTGGATGTCGCACTGCACGGTTTTCCGCGGTAACGCGAGCAGCTCATCCCACGTGAGCGTCGACGGACGCTCGACCAATCCCGAAACCTCGAACGACCATGTCCGGAGATCGACGTTTGGTACCAGGCCGTAGTGCAGCACCGGCCATTTTGTGGTGAGAACCTGTCCTGGTGGCAGGCGGGAATTCACGTCCCTCTCGACGCCGTCATGTGTTGGGCTTCGACGTCAAACGCCCACTCGAAACCCGCAATCACCGCATCCATGGTTTGATCCCAGAGTGACCCGTCCCCCGTCCCTCGTCCCCCCTCTCGTTCCACCGACGTCATGACGACCCCGGGAATGCCGCACGGCACGATACGGTCGAATGCTTGAAGATCCGTCGACACGTTGAGCGCGAACCCATGCCACGTGACCCACTGCTTCACGTGCACGCCGATGCTCGCGATCTTGCGCCCGCTGGTCCAGACGCCGGTGAATCCCGTCCGGCGATCGGCGGCGATCCCGAGTGTCGCGAGCGCCTGGATCAAGGCCGCTTCCAGCGTGCGCAGGTACCAATGCAGATCCCGACGGTACCCGGTGAGATCCAGAATCGGATACCCCACCAGTTGCCCCGGGCCATGGTAGGTGACGTCCCCGCCGCGTTCGACCTCGAACACCTCCACGCCGTCGGATTGAATGACGTGCGCCGGCTGGGAGGTGCGCCCCAGGGTGACGACCGGCGGGTGCTCGAGCAGCAGCAACCGATCCGGGATCCGGCCCGCGATCCGGTCCAGCGCGAGCCGCCGTTGCAGCTCGAGCGCCTCCCCGTAGGGCAGGCGCCCCAGCCACGCGACCTCGAACCCCCGGCTCATGGCGTCCCGATCGTGCCGGCAACCGACCAGCGACCGCCCGCCACCCCCAGCACCAGGCACACGACAAACAGGATGATCAGCCCGGTGAACCCGAGGAAATGCCAGATTGGCGCAGCCAGGATGGCGAGGAACAGGGCGCCGAACACCGATAGGGTGGTGATGACGCCGCGTTGCCATGGGCTCTCCAGGGCCATGCTCCGGCGCCAACCGAAGAAGCCCCCGACCACAATGGCGGCGATCAGGGCCCACGTCGGATCGAGCTCGCTGACGCTCTCGCCGTACCGTCCGACCTCCGTCATCTGCAGCAGCCGGATCAGGATCAGCACGAGCGTGACGGCGGCGCCGCCGAGACCAACGCCGGTCGCGAGGGCGCCCAGGCCCACCGCGAGGGGATCTTTCTCGGCGTCGCTCAGATGTGAATCACTCGGCCGAGCGAGTCGAGCGCGGCTTCGGACACGGCTTCCGACATCGTCGGATGCGCGTGAATCGCCAGCTCGACTTCCTCCACCGTGTATTCGTTCTCGCGCGCCACCGTCAGCTCGTGAATGATCTCGGAGGCGTGGCCGCCGACGATGTGGGCACCCAGGATCTCGCCGTACTTCTTGTCGCGCAGGATTTTCACGAAGCCTTCGGTTTCCCCGGTGCCGCGGGCGCGGCCGCTGGCGGAGAACGGAAACTTCCCGGCCACGTAGTCGAGCTTCTTTTCTTTGCACTGATCTTCGGTCATGCCGATGCTCGCGACTTCGGGATGGCAGTACGTGACGCTCGGCACGTTGTCATACCGGATCGGATGCGGCTTCTGGCCGGCGAGCAGCTCGGCGACGAACACGCCTTCACGGCTGCCCTTGTGGGCCAGCATCGGCGGGCCGGCCACGTCGCCGATGGCGTAGTAGCCGGGCGCGGTGGTTTGCAGGTTGGCGTCGACCTTGATGAAGCCGCGCGGGTCGAGCTCCACGCCGCATTCTTTGAGGCCGATGTTCTCCGTGTTCACGGCCCGGCCGGCGGCCATGAGCACCGCCGCTGCCTCCACTTTCTGCGACGCCCCACCCGCCTCGACGTCCAACGTCACCTTGTCCTTCGCGACGGTCGCCTTGGTGACCTTGGCGCCCGCGATCACGGTGATGCCTCGTTTGCGGTAGCTCTTGGCGAGCTCCGCCGAGGATTCCGCGTCCTCGATCGGCAGGATGCGCGGCAGCGCCTCGATGAGGGTGACGGCAACACCGAAGGCGTTGAAAATGTCGGCGAACTCCATGCCCACGGCTCCAGCGCCGATGATGGCGAGTGAGGCCGGCACCTTTTCCATCACCAGGGCTTCATCCGAGGAGATCACGGTCGTCTTGTTGATCTCGAGCCCGATCTGGGGAATGCCCTTCACCCGTGAGCCGGTCGCGATCACGACAGCTTTCTTGGCCTCCAGGGTGTCGTTGCCGACCTTCACTTTCCGGCCGGGTTGGAGCACGCCGGTCCCCTTGAATACCGCGATCTTGTGTTTCTTCATCAGGAAATCGACGCCGCGGGAATTCTGGTCGGCGACCTTGCGGCTGCGCTGCATCGCCGTGCCGTAATTGGTCTTGACCGTCCCCGCGTCGACGCCGAACTCCGCCGACGACTTGAGCAGATGGGCGATATAGGCCGAGTGCAACAGGGCCTTGGTCGGGATACAGCCGATGTTGACGCACACACCGCCGAGCTTTTCGCGCTCGACCACGGCGGTCGCGAATCCCAGCTGGGCGGCGCGGATGGCGCAGACGTACCCCGCAGGCCCGCCTCCCAGCACGACGACATCGAATTGATTCGCCACGAATGAACCTCCGTTGGGGCTCGGTCAGAGCACCATGGCCAGCGGATTCTCGAGCATCTGTTTCAACGTCTTCATGAACGCGGCTCCCGTCGCCCCATCGATCACCCGATGATCGCAGCTCATGGTCAGGCGCAGCCGCCGCCGCACGGTCACCTCGCCGTCCAGCACGACGGGTTTGGGCACGACCGACCCCCACCGCCACGATGCCCGCCTCGGGCGGATTGATCACCGCGGTGAACTCATCGATCTCGAACATGCCGAGGTTCGAAACCGAGAACGTGGCCCCGGTGTACTCCTCCGGCTTCAGCCGGCGCTCTCGTGCCCGCTGGGCCAGCGAGCGGGCTTCCGTCCCGATCGCCGAGAGCGGCTTCCGGTCGGCGTTGCGGATCACGGGGGTGATCAGGCCGTCCTCGACCGCCACCGCCATGCCCAGGTGGACCTCGTTCCAGTAGCGAATGTGGTCGTCCTGCCACCAGGCGTTGCAGGCGCGATGTTTGACGAGCGCGAGGGCGACGCCCTTCAGAATGATGTCGTTGAAACTGACCTTGCCCGTGTCGCCCAACTGCTGGTTCAGGGCTTCGCGCGCCTCGGCGGCCCGCTCCATGTCGACTTCGGATGTAAGGAAGAAATGCGGCACCGGGCCCAGCGACGCCGCCAACCGTTTGGCGATCGTCTTGCGAATCTGCGTCAGGGGGACGTCGTCGAACGCCGCCCCGCTCGCCATCACCACTGGGGCCGGCGCGGCTGAGGCCGAAACGGCTCGGACTGGAGCGGCGTCGAGATCGCGCAGGATCACGCGCCCCCCTGGACCCGAGCCTTGCAGCAATTTGAGGTCGACCCCTTTTTCCTTGGCGATTCGCTTGGCCAGTGGGGAGGCTTTGACGACTCGCGTCGCATCCGCAACCGCGACGGGGGCGGGAGCGGTGGACGGGGCTGGTGCGGCTGGCGCGGGAGCCGCCGCCACCGGCGTGGGCGCGGGGGCCACTGGTGGCGAAGAGGGCGGAGCCGCGGCGGAGACTTTCTCACCCGGCGCACCGATGAACCCCACGATCTCGCCCACCGGCACCGTCGCCCCTTCGGCGACCACCTGCTGCAACAGCTGGCCGTCGGCCCGGGCGACGAGCTCCATCACGGCCTTATCGGTCTCGACTTCGGCCAGCGTGTCACCGGTCTTCACCGGCTCACCCACCGCCTTGGTCCATTTGACCAGGCGGCCTTCCTCCATCGTGGGCGAGAGGGCTTCCATGACGACCTTGGTGGGCATCGTCAGTCGAGGTAGAGGACGCGCCGCGCGGCCGCGACCACCTTCTCGGGCGTGGGCTTGGCCAGGCGCTCGAGCTGCTTGTTATAGGGCATCGGCACGTCGGCCTGCGTGACCCGCAACACCGGTGCGTCGAGCTGGTCGAACCCGTCGCGCTGGATGATGTCGACGACCTGCGCGCCGATGCCGCAATGCGGCCATCCTTCTTCCACCACCACCGCCCGGTGCGTCTTGGCGACCGAAGCGAGAATGGCCGGTTCGTCCATGGGACGCAGCGAGCGCAGATCGATCACCTCGGCCGAGACGTTCTGCGTGGCGAGCTGCTCGGCGGCCTTGAGGGCTACGGTCACGGTCTTCGAATGGCAGATCACCGTGACGTCCGTGCCCGAGCGCTTCACGTCCGCCTGGCCGATGGGGACGAGGAGTTCCCCTTCGGGCACCTCTCCCTTGTTGTTGTAGAGCATCTCGCCTTCGAGCACCAACACCGGGTTGTTGTCGCGGATCGCGGACTTGAGCAGTCCCTTGGCATCGGCGGGAGTGGCCGGCGCCACCACCTTCAGTCCCGGGATATGCGCGAGCCACGACTCCCAGGCCTGGGAGTGCTGCGACGAAAGCTGCAGTGCGGCGCCGTTGGGTCCCCGGAACACGATCGGCATCCGGATCTGGCCGCCCGACATGTAGAGCATCTTGGCCGCCGAGTTGACGATCTGATCCAGCGCCAGCACGGCGAAGTTCCAGGTCATGAACTCGATCACGGGGCGCAGGCCGCCCATGGCCGCGCCCACGCCGATGCCCGCGAACCCGAGCTCGGCAATCGGGGTGTCCACCACGCGTTTGGCGCCGAACTCTTCCAGCAGGCCCCGGCTGACCTTGTACGCGCCCTGATAGAGCCCGACTTCCTCCCCCATCAGGAAGACCGACTCGTCGCGCTGCATCTCTTCTCGCAGCGCCTGGTTCAGCGCGTCACGGTATGTGATCGTGGGCATCGGGGGGTCAGTCAGCCAGGACGTGCCGGCCGAGCTCCTCGGGCGCGGGATCGGGGCTCTCGTCGGCGAACCGCACGGCATCGTCGACTTCGGCGTGCACCTCGGCATCGAGGGTGTCCACCCCGGCCTGATCGATGGCGCCTTCCTCCTTCATCTGGTGGACGAGCTGGCTGATCGGGTCCTTCTTCTTCTGGTCTTCCACCTCTTCTTTGGTGCGATAGACGCCATGCAGGGGGTCCGACATCGAGTGACCCATGAACCGATAGGTCCGCACTTCCATCAACGTGGGGTGTCCGCCCTTCCGCGCGCGTTGGACCGCGCGCTCCGTGGCCCGATGGACTTCCCGCACGTCCATGCCGTTCACGGTTTCCCCGGCGATGTCGTAACTGCAGGCGTGTTCTACCACGTCGGTGACGGCAGCCACCCGCTCGAACGCCGTCCCCATGCCATAGCGGTTGTTCTCGCACAGGAAGATGACCGGCAACTTCCAGACCGAGGCCATGTTGAGCGCTTCATGGAATGCGCCGATGTTGACGGCCGCCTCACCGAAGAAACAGACGCACACCTCGTCGCCGCCGCGGTACTTGATGGCGAACGCCAGGCCGGTCGCGAGCGGCAGGTGGCCACCGACGATGCCGTGCCCACCCATGAAGTGTTTCTCGGCGTCGAACAAGTGCATCGAGCCGCCTTTGCCGCCCGAGCAGCCGGTGGCCTTTCCGAACAGCTCGGCCATGACGGTGCGGGGCGTGATGCCGCGGACCAGCGCCTGCGCGTGCTCGCGATACGAGCAGATGACGTAGTCCTCCGGCTTCAAGGCGGCGGAGACGCCGACCGCCACCGCTTCCTGCCCGATGTAGAGGTGGCAGAATCCCCCGATCTTGCCCAGGGCGTACGCCTCGGCGGCCTTCTCCTCGAAGCGCCGGATCAGCAGCATCTCGCGCAGCATGCGACGTTGCCGCTCGGTGTCGACGGGCGGCTTGGCGGGTGCGGTAGCGGTCGTGGTCATTCGATGGATCAGCGGGCCGTCGCGGCCGTAACCTGCTCCCAGGCGTGATAGCTCGAGCGCACCAGCGGCCCGGCCTCGACGTGACGGAATCCCATGTCCAGTCCCCGCTGCTTCAGGTCGGCGAATTCCGCGGGCGTGTACCAGCGGGCGATGGGGAGATGCTCGGCCGAGGGCCGCAGATACTGTCCGATCGTCAGGATGTCTACCCCTTGCGCCTGGAGATCCCGCATCGCGACGAGCAGCTCGTCCCATTCCTCTCCCAGGCCGCAGATGATGCCGGACTTGGTGAGCGCCTCCGGATTGAGCTCTTTGGCGTGGCGCAGCAGGGCGAGGGCGCGCGAGTAGCGGCCGCCCGGTCGGGCGATGCGGTACAATCGCTCGATGGTCTCGAGATTGTGGTTCAGGATGTCGGGATGCGCGTCGACCACGATCCGGAGCGCGACGTCGCTTCCCTTGAAGTCGGGGATCAGCACCTCGATCGAGGTGTCGGGCACGCGGCGGCGGATCTCCGTGATGCAGGCGGCGAAGATCTCCGCGCCGCCGTTCGGCAGGTCATCGCGATCGACGCTCGTGATCACGACGTGACGCAACCCCATCTGGGCGACGGCGTCGGCGAGCCGCGACGGTTCTTCGTGATCGAGCGCCGCCGGGGTCCCGTGCGCGACGGCGCAATACGCGCAATTCCGGGTGCAGACGTCGCCCAGAATCATGAACGTCGCTGCCTTGTGCTCCCAGCACTCACCGATGTTGGGGCAGTGCGCCTCTTCACACACCGTATGCAGGCGGAGATCGCGCATCATGCGCTGCAAGGCGAGGTAGGTCGGCCCGCCGGGCGCTTTCACTTTGAGCCAGGCCGGCTTGCGTGTCGGTGCCCCGGGCGCTCGAGGCGAAATGTGGATCAAGGGTGCGGCCATGGGCTCCGAATGGCTCGTGAGGAAGCGGAAGATAGTGGTGGAGCCGGAGCGTTGGTAGGCTTTTTCAACCAGACGGTTGATCGCCGGCGCGACGCTTGAGCCGTCGCAACTCCTCTTCCAGCGCGGTGTCGGTGCTCAGCGTCCCGTCCGCGATCTCAGCCTGCTCCTCGGCTTCCCGCCATTGGCGCTCCAACTCTTCCACCTCGGCCTGCTCGTCGACCGCCATTTCGAGCGCCAATTGCCGCTCGGGACGAAGCGAGCGCAGCGTGAGCTCGCGCCGTGCCACGTCCTGAATCAACCGGTCGGGGCCGCCCGCTCCGTCAACCACACGCGCGGCGTCGTCCGCCTTACGGCGGCTGGAGCGGCGCACGTTGAGATAGGTGAGCCCCTGCCGCAGTGCGGCCTGCGCATCCGGACCGGTCAGCAGCGCTGCTTCGTGGTGGCAGCGCGGGCAGCTGAGCAGCACCGCGTGGTCGTGATGGAGATCGGGAATGAGGCGCGCGTGCTGCACGTGCCTGGCCTTGAGCTGGAGCAACGTCCCGCAATGATCGCAGATGGGAGGCTCGATCAAGTGGACGCGTCGTCCACCGACCATCGCCACGTAGATCGAGTCGGCCACGCGGCCGATGTTCCAGACTACGAAGCCCAGCGACCCTCCGGCCGCCACGTTGGCGGCGATGCCGAGGCCCACCGCGGCGATGGCAAGCGGCACGACGACCTTGGCTCGCTCACGGCTCCGAGCCCGGAGTCGCTCGCCGTAGCGCCACCCAGCGAGCTCGACCCGCGGTGGCTTGCCCACCTGAATCAGATCGTAGTGTTGCCACCGCAGGAGAGAAACCTGCTCGGTGCTGGCCAGGAGGTGGCCGTCCCGTGCGCTCCGGGCCACGACTTCGATGCGCTCGAGCCGGTCGTCCAGCGGCGTGAGGTTCCAGCGCGCGCATTTGGGGCACACCACCCAGAGCCGGCCCTTCCATTCGTCGAACGCGATGCGGCGTCCGACGCCCAATCCGGATGGGCCGCCGTCTCCATCGAACTTCGCACTGCAGAATGCGCAGGTGGTGTACATCGCTCCCAGCTATCAGCTCTCAGTCGTCGCAGTGTTAAAGCGCCCCACGGAAAACTGACTGATGTCTATGTCGGTTTCACTGGTTGCGAGAAGGTCAGCCATGATCTCGCCGGTGATGGCCGCCAGCAGGATGCCGTTACGGCCATGGCCGGTGGCGTACCACAGGCCGGCCACGTCCGGGTCGCTCCCGATGATCGGGCGGGCGTCCGGCGTCACGGGTCTGAGTCCGGCCCACGCGCGATGCGCCGGGAGCGTCGCGAGAGCGGGGCAGAGGCGCGCCGAGGCGCGACGGATCTGCGCCACGCCGCCGGCGGTGGTGCGCGCATTGAATCCGACTCGCTCCATCGTGCTGCCCAGGATCGCCTCGTTCCCACGCGGTAACAGGTAGCCTTCCCCGTGGTACACGATGGCAGCGGGCACACCGCCCGGCCACGCCGTGGCCACGAGCTGGCCTCGGACGGCTTCCACCGGGAGCGGGCGGGGTAGGCCGGCGATGCGTGTCGACCACACCCCGGCCGCAATCACCACCTGTTCGACCGGGATACGCGAGCGGCCGACGACGATACTCGTGACGCGACCGGCCGTGATCGTGAGGCGACTGACGTTGCCGGGATGCACGGTTACGCCGAGACGCTCGGCGTCGGCATGGAGCGCCTTGGCGAGCAGGCCCGGGTCGAGGCACCCGTCCTCTGGCGCGAACAGCGCCCCCCAGGCACCCGGCGCGATGCCCGGCCAGCGTTCGTGCAGTTCCGCCGTTTCCACCCAGTCGCACCGCAACCCGGCTTGCCGCTGTTCGGCGACGCGGTCGAATAGCGTCGCCAGCTCGGCATCCTCGTAGGCCACGGTGAGGATGCCCATGTGCTGGAGACCGATGTCGATTCCGGTAGTATCTTTGAGCTGCGTGGCGAGGTCTTCGTACAGATCTCGACTCCGCACGGTGAGCGGCAGGAGCGCGGCGTCCGCCGGCTCGATTTGCGCGGCCAGCATGCCCGCCGATGCGGCGGTGGCGGCGGCCGTATCGGGCTTTGGGGCGAACAGGGTGACCTGCAGCCCCCGTTGGGCGGCGGCCCGAGCGCACGCGGTGCCGATCACGCCGCCGCCAACCACAGCGAGCTGGATCGGTGAAACTCTCTCGGCCATCAGGGCGTATGAAGCGCTGACCCGTGAGGTAACCTGGGAGGCAGCATGTTTCGGAGCATAATCGGTTTCGCGTTGTTCGCAGTGGTGGTCTGGCTCGGCCTGAAGCTGCTGTTCGGCATGCTGGGCTGGGTGTTCGGCATGGCGATGTGGGTGCTCTGGATCGCGGCGATCGGGTTTTTCCTGTATCTCGCCCTGCGCCTGATCAGCCCCCGCACGGCCGACCGGGTCAGGGACACGATCAAAGGAAAGCGCGACTCAGCGGCCTGACCGCTCCCCGCCACCCACGTACGCATGGGGTCATCATCCTCGGGATGGTGACCCCGTCGTGCGTCCGGAAGCCTGGAGCAGCGACAGTACCCTCCAGCACAACAGGGGCAGCAGGATCTCGTGGTGCCCGGTCAGCTGGATCCCGCGGCCACCACCCACGGTCGGCCGCTCGACCACGTTCACGCGCGGACGATAGTGGCGCAGCATGTCGCAGTCGCACGCCGTGAACCCCGTCGGTTTCCCACCCTGCAGATTGCGGGCGATGGTGAGTGCCTTGAGAAACACCTCGGGCATCACCACGGCACTCCCCAGGTTCAACACCACTCCGCCGTCGTGCAGGTCGGGAAGGGTCGCCGCCAGGCGTTTGAAGTCGCGATGACTGGTCGCGCCGATCGCCGCGCCGTCCGCCGTGGGATGCTGGTGGGTGATTTCGGCACCGAGCGTCGTGTGCACGGTCACCGGGACTCCATGCTCGGCGCAGGCGAGCAGAATCGACACCGATCGCCCGGGTAGCGCTGGGCGGGCCCGTAGGTATTCCGCCAACGCTTCGCCGGCGCCCCGCTGCGCGGCGGCGCCCGCGGTCAGCGCGGCGTTCATCTCCCGGCCAGTTTCCTCGGCCATGCCGAACGTGCCGTCGCCCAGCCCGGCCGCTACATCCTCACTGGTCCCGCCGAATGCGGCGAGCTCGAAGTCGTGGATCGCCGCGCTGCCGTTCATGGCCACGTGGGTGATCACGCCGCGCTCGATCAGGGCGACGAGCAACGGGCCGAGGCCAACTTTGATGACGTGGCCGCCCAACATGGCGACCACCGCGCGGCGGCCAGTGGCGCGAACGATCTGATCCGCGACGTAGCGCAGGTCGCGAGCGGCCAGGACATCGGGGAGGGACTCCCAGAACGCCGAAAAGGTCGTGTCCGCGCCGGGGGGGTGGGCCACCAGCGAAGGCTCGACCTTGTTGTGACGCTGCGCGATGGGAACCGTCTTCAACCGGCTGAAGTCCGCCTCGCGGTAGTCGGTCATGGATGCCCCGGAACGACGAACTCCTTCAGCTTGAGTGTGACGGTGCCAAATGAAAAATTCGATTGCAACGCCAGCATCAGCCGGCGCGGATCGTCCGAGAGCCAGATGTGGGCCTCGGCCTGCTCGGCAAAGATGCCGCGTCCCTTCGGGATAATCGGCCGCACCACGATCGCGTTGAACTTCTGGCCCGCCACGCTGATGCGTTCCCGCTTTTCCACGACCAGGATTACGGGGTTGCGGTCGGGGCGGAAGTAGCGCTGATACTCGTAGCGCTTGCCGACCTCCAGCGGGATGGTCCGGATCCAATACATGAAGGCGGCGTCGTCCAGCGGGTCCGGCACCGTGGCCCGGGTTGTATCCACGCCCTCTTCACGATAGAACCCCGAGTCCGGAAAGATCTCCCAGCGGTTATGCCGCTTGCGACCACGCTCCTCCGTATCGGTGATGTAGCGGCGCGAGCGGAAATCGGCCCGCCCCACCCAGGACTCGAGCTGCTGGTCCAGGTGGTACCAGAAGGCGCCGCCCTGGATGTGGAATCGGAGCCGAACCGTCTCGACGCCGCGCACGGTGTCGAGGCCCACGACCTCCATCGTCGCTTCCCCGACGCTGAACGGTCCGTAGCGCGCCGCGTAGCGCATCCGTTCGCCGATGGGGAATGGCACGGCGCTGGTCGATTCCCGAGGCGTGACGGTCGCGGGTGGCGGTGGAGGGACGGCGACGGAAGTCGTTTGCCCGGCGCCGGGCCGGCCGATGAGCAGCAGCGCGGCGGTCGCGATGCCGACGCCGCGGATCACGGGGCGGGCGCGCCAGACGTCCATCAAGGTGTGCCACGGGCGCAGCCGCGATGGCCGCTGGCGCAGGTCGTAGCGGCCGGTCACCGGCAATGTTTCGACGCGGCGCGCGTGCGGCACCAGCCGGGCCAGCAGTTCGGCGTTGGCGCACCAGCCGTCGGTCTGCAGCAGGGCCCGCGGTTGGTCGCCTTCCAGACGCAGCGCCTGGCGCAGCGTGATGAGTCGCAAGGCGAGAAACCCGGACACCGAGTCGCGCACCCCACGCACGCGGAGCAACCGCGGCGCCCAACGCCGCACCCAGCGCTGGGCGGTTGAATGGGCCCCCGCCTCCGCCACTTGCTCCGCCGCCACGAGATCGGCGCCCGATTCGATCAGCTTCACCATGTCGTCCATCGATTCCGGTGAATACAGGAAGTCGGCGGGAAGCGTGATGGCGCAATCCCGCTTGGGGCGATCGGTGCGCTGCAACGCCAGCCGCAGCAGAGCTTCGACGCTCCCCGCATACCCCACGCGTTGGCGGTTCGATACGACCGTCAGGGGCAACACGCGATCGTAGCGTGCCAGCACCTCGCCCGTCCCATCGGTGGACGCGTCGTCACACACCAGCAGCTGGTACTCGCGTTGAAAGGCGGTGAACACCTGCCGCACTTTCCATAGGACGAGCCCGACCGTTTTTGCCTCGTTATGCACCGGCACGCAGACGTAAATCATGGCAGCAATCTAGACGAGTGCCTGATACAGAGCCAACGTGCTCTGGGCCATCGACTTGGCTGTGAGATGCGAGGGAAGAGGGAAGCGGGAAGGGTGGTCCAGGGCATCGATCACGCGCCTGGCCAACCCTTCGGCATCACGAACTGCCACGAGGCACTCCGCCGGAAGCACTTCGGGAATGCCGCCGGCCGCCGTGGCGACGACCGGTTGCTCGAGCGCCAGAGCATGCAGGATCACACTGCCCAGCCCCTCTTCCTTCGACGACATCACGAACACGTTGGCCTCCCGAATCAGCGCATCGACCTCCTGCACATACCCCAGGAGATGGACGATGTCGCCGAGGCGCTGCTGCGCGATCTCCTGCTCCAGCATGTGACGCCGCTCACCTTCCCCGGCAATCACCCAGTGCAGGCTCGGTTTGAGCGATCGCCCAAACGCGGCCGCGCGAATCAACGTGAGATGATCCTTGTGATCGACGAGTGCCGCGACGTTGACGGCCAGCGGCGTTTCCCGGGCCAGGCCGAGCTGCCGGCGAACGTCGAACGCGTGTGCGGCGTTGGCGCGGATTTCCTCCGGATCGATGCCGTCTGGAATGACACTGATACCCGTCTCGGGTAGACCATCGGCGATCAACACCCGCCGCACGGCGCGCGACACCGCGATGACGCGGTCGACGCGGAACCACCCGCTGTGCCGGCGGATGTGAAAGTCCACGCGACGCGAGGCCACCACGGGTGGCGGTTCCATTCCCCAACGGGCCAGGCCCATGGCCCAGCGCACCAGCGTGAGCGCATGGCTGTCGTGCACGTGGATGACGTCGGGAGAGAACTTGGCGACCACGCCGAGCAGCTCGAAGACCACGCCGGGGTCGAGCGACAGGCGCCAGCGCACGTCGGTTGTCGGGATGCCCTCCGTCACCGCGCGACGGGCCAGGGGCCCATCGCGTTTTGTGACGAGCTGCACGTCGACGCTGGCGCGCTGGAGCTCCCGGCACAACAGCCGCACCTGATTCTGCCCACCCCGCCATTCCCGGCCCGCGTCCACCTGCAGGACGCGCACGAACTACTGCTGGTCGCCGGAGGCGACCGCGCCCAGGACGGTGCGCAGCTCGCCCAGGGTGAAGGGCTTGTGGAGGAAGGGACGCCCGAGTGTCTCGAGGAACTGGAGCGTATCTCCGCGGACCGTGTCGCCGGTGGCGAAGATGACCTTGCGGGCGATGTGGGGATGGGCGCGGGCGAGACTGTTGTACATCTCGCGCCCCCCCAGCCGCGGCATGCGCAGGTCGCAAATGATGACATCGAACGGCACCACCAACGCGCGTTCCACCGCTTCGGTGCCATCGCTCGCCACTTCGACCAGATGGCCCCAACTCTCCAACGTGGCTCGCATGTAGTGCAAGATGTGCGGCTCGTCGTCCACCACGAGGATCCGCAGCGCGCCGGCGGCTTCCAACGCGGGGATGGGCTGTGACGGCCGAGAGGGCCTGCCGCCGCCCAGCAGCTCCACGGTGAACGTCGACCCGGCGCCGGGGCTCGACTCCAGGGTGATGCGTCCGCCGTGCTCCTTGACGATGCCTTGGCAAATGGACAGTCCGAGACCGGTGCCTTCCCCCTGGGTCTTGGTGGTGAAGAACGGCTCGAATACTCGCGGCAACAGCTCCTCGGGGATGCCCGGACCGTCGTCCCCGACACTGACCGCCAGACCGTCGAGCCACCGCTTGGCGGTGACGGTGACGTGGCCGGGCTTGCCGGTGCTGGCGATGGCCTGGGCGGCGTTCGTAATCAGGTTCACGAACACCTGTTTGATTTGGTTGGGATTGATCTCGATGTCGGGGATGCCGTCTTCGACCGTCATCGACACTTCGACATTGTGCCCCATCAGCTCGTTCCGGAGCAAGGCCAGCACCGACTCGAGCACGGGTTGAATCGGCTGCGGCACGCGCTCGCCTTCCTGGCGGCGGGCGAACGAGAGCAGGTTCTTCACGATCGTGGCCGCCCGCTCGGCCTCCTGCCGGATCACCCGGAGCGGCTCGGCCAGTGCCGGGGGCACGTCCCCCGACTCTACGAGGAAGTCGGCGAAGCCCACCACCGAGGCGAGCGGGTTGTTCAGATCGTGGGCGATACCGGAGATCAGTTGACCTATGGCCGACATCTTCTCAGACTGTATCAACTGTTCCTGGAGCCGGCGCTTCTCCGTATGGTCCTCGAACGACAACACTGCCGCCTCGTCGTCCCGCCCTTCCATCCGGACGGCGTTCACCGTGTAGACGCGGTCGCCCGAGCGGATCTCGTGCGCTCCGGGCTCGAGCAGCGCGCGCGACACGACGTCAGCCCACGCTGGCGGCAACAGACTGATCCAGGGGCGTCCTGGAATCCCCGTCACCTGCATCTGCACCAGATCCGCAAACACCCGATTGGCGCGGCGCACCACCCCCTGATCGTCGACGATGCAAATCGCCTGATTGATGGCGTCCACCGTCAATTCCCACTGCCGCTTTCCCGACGACAGCAGCTGGAGCAGGCGGGAGTTTTCGAGGGCGATCGCCGCCTGGGCGACGACCGCCGTCAGCACCGCGAGGTCCTTGGCCCCGTACGCGTCCGCGCGCTCCGACGCGACCGCCACCACGCCGATACTGCGCCCGACGGCGACGATGGGGGCGCCCATCCAGGCGGCTACGTCCTGCGTCACCGTTGCGCCGTGTCGGGCGGCCTCCTCCAGCACGTGACGGGTGAACACCATCGGGCCACGGCGCAGCGGCAGCTGCAGCAGGGGATCCTCGAGGTGCGGCTGATCACCACCCCGGTGGTACGCGATCTGCAACCGGTTGGTCTCGACGTCCAGTGCCACGATGGTCAGGCGGTCTGGCGCGAGCAGCTCCTGGAGGGCCTCGGCCAGGCGATCGATGACGGTGGCAGGCCGGTAGGCACCGGCGAGGTCCCGCGACAAATCGGTGAGTCGCCCCAGGACGTCGGGCGGCTCGGAACGCGTCGGAGGTGTAGAAGTCGATGAGCCTCGTCGCATGATCCTCGCGAACGTTCGTGCCCGCCTGCGCGGGTCCGATTGCCGTCTAGTTCTCGTCGCCCTCTCGCGCCGGGATCCGCGGGCGCGGGCGCGCGTCGAGCAGCGACTCGCGCAAGAAGGACCGGACGCATTGCTGGACGACCCCGGGTTGCTCGACGCCCTGCTCGCGATCCGCTCCCTGGCGATCCCCTCGGCGGTCTTGTTCGCCTACGTCGCCGTGCGGCATGCGCTGCTCGCCGCGGGCATCGACGACCGGCCGCTGGCCGACTACCTGGCCGCGCTGTTCCTGGAGTTCGGCCGGTCCGACCGGAGCACCCGGGCGCGAGCGGTCGACGACCAAACCTATCACTATCTGGCGGAAATAGTGAACGATTTGGCCCGGGAAGAGGCCACGGCCGAGCGCCGTTTCCATCTCCAGGTGCATCTGGGCAACTATAGTCTGTGGCTGGCGGGCTTGTTCCCGGATTTCATCGCCGTGCGCCGGCGCCGTCGTGGTGGCCCGGACCTGCCGTACTATGACGCGCTGGGACGCCGGGGATTTGGTGCGGCGGCGCAGCACTCGCTCGCCGAGCGGTACGGGGTCGCGGAGATCTACCGGCTGGCGGCCGAGCGGTTCCCCGCTGTGCGCCATGCCTTGAACCGGCTGTCGGATCGCGTGCTGTTCCCCAACGTCGTCACTGAAGACCGCTTGCTGCGCGCGGTGTAGTGCTTAGTCGCGCGCCACAGTGCGCGCGAATTCCTGAAACAGCCCCGCCTCGACGTCGTCCTCCGGATGCCACTGGACGGCGAGCAACCACGCCCCATCACCGTTCGCCAGTTCGGCGCCTTCGATCACCCCGTCCTCGGCCCATGCCACGGGACGCAAGCCACGCGCCAGCTGCCTGATGGCCTGGTGATGACGGCTGTTGACGGTCGCCGGATCGCCGATGGCGCGATGCAAGCCGGAGGCCGGCTCGATCCGCAGGGTGTGACGCCCTTTGGGATCCACGTGATCGATCGGCGATGGATGCTCGCTCGGCAGATCCTGATAGAGCGTTCCGCCCATGGCGACATTGACCAGTTGAATCCCGCGGCAGATCGCGAGCACCGGCAGCCGGCGCTCGCGCGCCGCGCGAAACAGCGCCAGCTCCATGGCGTCACGGGCCTGGTCGGTCTCCTCGAGCTTGGGGTGGGGCGCTTCGCCGTAGGCCGCCGGGTGCACGTCCTCGCCCCCCGTCAGGACGAGGCCGGCGGCGCTCTCGATCACGTCGCCGACACGAGTGGGGTCGATCAACGGCGGGACCAGCAGCGGGGTGAGCCCGGCGCTGATCAACGTCCGGACGTAGCTCGAGTTGAGGGCCACGCGCTCGCGGCCCAGGTCGGTGCGCCGCGTGGCGGAGACGGCGACCCAGCGGCTCACGATGGGGGGCTGTCCAACAATGGACAGCGGGGATTGTAGATCTTGGCCCAATTGACGCGCACACCGAACAACGGGATCGTGACCGCTTCGTGCGCCACCACCCCGATCCGGGGGAACTCCTTGGGCGGCGCGATCCCTTCGTAGACCAGCAACCCGATCACCCGCTCCGAAGAATCATCCACGACGAGCAGGCCGTACACGGTCGAATCCGAGATGATCGTGTCCGGCGGGAAGTAGTTCCCTTCGTACACCAACGCGAGCTGATCTCCGGCGACGCCCTTGATGACATGCGCCGTGTCGGTTCGTCCCGCCACGCGCGCCGGGAGCGAGGCGGGCAGGCCGCGCGGCGCGTCGGTCAGCAGGGCGCGCGCGTCGTTCAGCCGATCCTGCACCAGCCGCGGGCCGGCAAACATCTCGAATCCGCAGACCGGGGAGCGGCTCTTGTCGACGGTACACGCGGCCAGCGTCAGAATGAGGAATGCCGGGAAGCGGGGGCGCATGGATCGCAATCTAGCGGGTGAAGCTGGCCACGAGCGTGACGGAACGGACCGGCTCGAGCGTGCGCGGGGCCAGATTGTAGATGAAGTTCAGCACGTTCGCGGCTTTCATCCGGAGCTCCAGCGGTCCGAGGGTCCAGCTGGCGCGAAGGTCGAGAATGCGCGCGTTCAGGCGCTCGTCTTGCGGGTAGAGCGGATCGGCGCGCTCGAAGTGGCTTGAAAACCGGAAGTCGGCCCCGATGCCGAGGCTCCCCAGGCCATAGTCCGCCGACAGCGTGAGGAGATGACGGGGGCGGAACAGCAACGGCCGTTGCGGGGACGTGTCCGTCGCCAGCTCCTGCGCGTACAGGTACTGATAGGCGAAGCCGGTCGTGAGCCGCGCGACCGGGGTCGCGGTCATCGAGAGATCGAGGCCCAGGAGCCGGGCCCGCTGCAGGTTCTGAAACTGGATCTGGGCTGCCGGGGTGAACACCGGCTCGATCAGCCGCCGCGCCTCGGTCCAGAACAGCGCGGCGTCCCCCCGCAGCCACGACACGCCCGTCCACGAACGCCCGACTTCGGTGGACCACCCTTCCTCCGACGTCAACGCGGGGTTCGGGATCACCCGGAACGAGAGGGCGTAGGTCGTGACGAACCGCTCCGACAAACTGGCCGCCCGGAATGCGCGGCCCACCGAGGCGCGCCAACTCCCGGTGCCCGTGGGCCAGACGGCGCCGATGCGCGGACTGACGAATGCCGTGAGACCACCGCCATCGACCACGAGAAGATCGCTGCGGGCCCCGATGGTGACGCGCGCCGGGCCGAGCGACTGCTCGGCCTCCGCGTAGGCCGCATACTCTCCCTGCGTATGGCGACCAGTGCCACCGGCCGTGTCGCCCGAGAAGATGTTGCTCCACACGTCGGCGATCGCGCCTTCGACGCCGGCGGTGACGACGCGCTCGGCCGCGGGCTGACTCACCACTCGGCCTTCGAAGCCGAAGCGATCGGCGACGGAATAGTCGGCGTTCGCCAGCGGCGGCTGGCGGTTCGGGTAGGAATCCGTGAAGTGGGTGCGGAACCAGCTCCCCCGCAACAGCCACGTGAGCCGGGCCGACGGGGTCCGCGTGATGAGCGCAGTCAGGTAGCCTTTGTCGGAGCGGGTGCGGTTGCCGAGGTTTGCGGTATCGATCTTGAACGGCTGAATCTGCTCGCCCCGGTCCTCACAGCTTCCAAAGCCGCACCACGGCTCCGGGACCCCGTACTGATCGCTGGCCCACGCGCCCGAGAGACTCACTTGCGTCGCCGGCTTGGGTCGCCAATCGCTCTTGCCGGTGACCTGCCAGTGATCGGACTCGTCCTGCTGGCGGTAGCCGTCGGAGTGACGGGCCCCGACCGAGATGCCGCCACGCACGTTGTCCCGGCCGTAGGAGCCGGCGACGTCCACGCCATTCTGGATCCCGGTGGTATTCCGGAAGGTCCAGACGTCGTGCGGCGGATTGGCGAACGCGCCGACCGTGGCGCGCAGGCGACCGTGCCACCCCTCCGGCAGGTCGCGGGTGATCAGGTTGACGACGCCGCCGAACGCGGACGATCCGTACAGCGCCGACCCCGCCCCCTTCACGACTTCCACCCGTTCCACCCGGTCGACCGGAATGACATCCCAATTGATGCCGCCGCGATCACCCTGGTTCATGGGGACACCGTCTACGAGCAGCAGCACGCGGCTGCCCAGTCCTTGAACGAATCCCGAGGAACCGCGGATGTTCACCTGCCCGCCGATGAACTGCACGCCGGGGGCCTTGTCCACGGCTTCGTCGATGGTGTTGACCACGCGGCGAGCGAGTTGCTCCTGCTCGAGCAGCACCACGCTGGTGATCGACTGATCCAGGAGCTGCGATCGTTTGCCGGCGGTAACGATGGTAGGGGACAGGAGGATGGGATTGGGCGGCAGGCGAAAGTCGACACGAATCGAGTCGCCGGCTCGCAGTGTGATCGAATCGCTGGCCAGGCGGAACCCGATGAGCCCGGCATCGATCGCCAGCCGACCGGGCGGCAGGGAATCGAAGCGATACGAGCCGGTGGCATCGCCGTACTTGATCGCGATCATCCTGCCGCCGTCTGCGCGGCTCACCCGGACGAAGGCGCGCGACAACGGGTTGCCGGACGTGTCGGTGACGGATCCGTACACCACCCCCGACCCCTGGGCGGCCAGCCTCGCCGCGAACACCAGGGCGCTAACCGCGAGCGCGGCCGGCCTCACGGCTGCCGGGCGAGCGGCGGGAAGTAGAATGACACCGGATGCATGTTCGTGAAGTCCACGACAAAATCGATATCGGTGGTCGCCGTCCCATTGACCACGACCACACCAGGTTGGGTGGTGTCCGCCGGGTCACGATAGTAGCCCGCCTCGCGCAACAATGAGTCGGCCGTGGCGGGGGTGAGCGCGCCGAGCTTCTTCCACGCAGCCAGCACCCAGTGGTACGTCCCGTTGGGCAACGGCAGCTGGTAGGCCTGTGGCGCTGTGGGGTCGGCGCTATCCGGGGACACCCTCGGCGGCGATAAGGGTTGAAACGTGAACAGCGCCGGCAGGCTCTCCGGGAAGGTCGCATACGCGACCAGGAACACGGCGTCGGTCGAATCGGGCAGCGTCCCTCGGAATGTGACGCGTCCGCAGACGCCGACGAATCCGGGGGGACACGACGAATGTGGAGTGAGGCCGTCGTTGCAGGCGACGAGTACGAGCAGCGCCGCGAGGAGCCTGAGCCGAGGTGCGGCCATGGCGTTCAATCTGGCGGGGTGCGGGCGCGCGTCAACTTGACCTGCTCCGGAGCCCGGAATAGCGTAGACTACGCCATGCCTATTTACGAGTTCCGCTGCGTGCAATGCCGCCGGTCGTTCAGCCATGCCATGCCGATCAGCGACCATGGCCGCAAACGACCGGCCTGTCCCAAGTGCGGATCCCGGACCGTCGAGTCCGTCCTGTCGACGTTTTTCGCCAAAACCATCCGGAAGAGCTGAGCGTCCGTGTTCGACCGGCTGCGAGATTCCTTGCGGGCCGCGCTCGCGGCCGCCACACCGCCCGGCGACCTGCGTGAGCTGGCGGGACAGATGCGCGAGGCGGTCGTGGATGCCAGGGTGGCGGTGCAGGAAATGCGGGCCGCCCTGGTGCGGACCGATGCCGAAGTGAACGCCGAGCGACAGCGCCTGGCCGACGCCGAGCGTCGCGGGCGATTGGCGGCGGAGATCCAGGATCAGGAGACGGTGCAGGTGGCGGACCGGTTCGCCGGCCGGCACCGCGAACGGGTCGGCGTGTTGGAGCGCAAGCTCGCGGCGCAGCAGGAAGAGTTAGCGCTGGCCGAACGAGACCTGGTCGAAATGCACGCGCAGCTGAAATCGGCGGAAGGGCCGGGCGCCCCGGCAGAAGCGAGCACGGAGCGGGCCTGGCGCGAGGTCCAGGCGGCCGGAGGAGCGCGGCCCGGCGTGGATCTGCAGGATGAGATGCTCAAGGCGGACATGGACCGCGTGGCGCGCGAGCGAGCGGCGGACGAGCAGCTCGATCTCTTGAAAAAGAAGCTCGGAAAAAAGGAGTGATGCGATGCTGGCTTTGATCGTCGCCCTGCAACAACCCACCGCGGCGCCGCCCGATCTCACCAAGCGCGTCCACACCTATAGCATCGTCGCCTACGACTCCGCCACCGGGGATCTCGGCGTCGCCGTGCAGTCGAAGTTTCCCAACGTCGGTGGCATCGTGCCGTGGGCCCGGGCGGGCGTGGGCGCGGTGGCGACGCAATCGCTCGGCAATACGGCTTACGGCGACGACGGCCTGCGCCTGATGGCCATGGGGGCCACGGCCCCCGAGGCGATGCGCATCGTGATGCGGTCCGACGCGCGCCCGGCCCAGCGCCAGGTGGGGATGGTGGACGCGCACGGCAACGCCGCCAGCTGGACCGGCGACTCCTGTTTCGACTGGGCGGGCGGCCGCACCGTGGGCAGCGACGGACAAATCGTCCTCGGTGCCAAAGGGGCCATGATCGTCGGGCGCGGGTTCGCGGCCCAGGCCAATATCATGGTGAGCGACCAGACGGTGAAGAACATGGCCGACGCGTTCGCCCGGGCGACGGGGTCGCTCGCCGACCGGTTGATGGCGGCGCTGGTGGCGGGGCAGGCCGGGGGCGGCGACAAGCGCGGCATGGAATCGGCGGCGTTGCTCGTGGTCCGGGCCAACGGTGGGTATCTGGGCGCCAACGATCGCTACATCGATATCCGCGTATACGACGACACCAACCCGATCCGCGAGCTGCAGCGGCTGTACCGGCTGCACCAGTTGTATTTCTTTCAGAGCCGTCCCGAAGACCTGGTCCCGATTACGGCCGACGTGGTGCGCCAGCTCGAGCCGATTCTCCTGGCGGAGCCCGTGAACCAGCGGGAGAAGTGGCTCGACGCTCCGCAAGGCACCGCCAACGCGAAGTTCCTGCAGGCGCTCGAGAATTTCATGTACTGGGAGAACTACGACGTGCGCGTGCGCAATGACGGGAAGATCGATCGGGTGGCGTTGGACGACATCCTGGCCCGGCGGAGGCGGCGCCCATGAACGGCGCGACCTGGTTCGGCCACCCGCGCGGACTGTCCACGCTCTTTTTCACGGAGATGTGGGAGCGGTTCAGCTACTACGGCATGCGGGCGTTTCTCATCCTCTACATGACCGCGTCGGTGGCGAACGGCGGCCTCGGCTTCGACGACCGACACGCGGCGTCCATCTACGGCAACTACGTCGGCAGCGTCTGGCTGACGCCGATTGTCGGTGGCCTCATCGCCGACCGGTTCCTGGGGCAGTACCGCAGCGTCCTCCTGGGCGGTTCGATCATCGCCCTGGGCCACTTCACGCTCGCCTTCAAGACGCTGTCTACGTTCTACGCCGGCCTGGTGCTGATCGTGATCGGCACGGGTCTGCTCAAGCCCAACGTCAGCACCATCGTCGGCTCGCTGTATGAGGACGGCGATGCCCGGCGCGACGCCGGGTTCTCAGTCTTCTATATGGGGATCAACCTGGGCGCGTTTATCGGACCCCTGATTGCCGGTGGCCTGGCCCAGAAGGTCGATTGGCATCTGGGCTTTGCCATCGCCGGGGTCGGCATGGTGTTGGGCCTGGTGCAATACGTGGTCGGGAAGCGCCACCTCGATCCGGGGCTGGCGCGCCTGGCGACCCGATCCAAGGCAGGGGTCACCGATACCGGTTTCGGTGGCGGATTCACCCCGGAAGAGTGGAAACGGATCGCCGTGGTGTTCGTGCTGTTCGTGTTTGCCTCGATCTTTTGGGGGGCGTACGAACAAGCGGGATCGACGCTCAACCTGTTCGGGGACCGCTACTCGAACAATGTTGTGTTCGGCTTCGCCTTTCCCTCTTCCTGGTACGTCTCGGTCCAGGCGCTCTTCGTCATCCTCCTGGCGCCGGTGATCGCCTGGGTGTGGATTCGACTTGGGCCGCGCCAGCCGTCGGTGCCGACCAAGTTCGCGCTGGCGCTGTTGTTCGCCGGTCTGGCCTTCCTGCTGCTGGTTCCCGCCGCGCACCTCGCGCAGAGCGGGACGGGCATCAAGGTGAGCCCGCTGTGGCTGGTGGGAGCCTATTTCATCGAGGAGTGGGGCGAGCTGTGCCTCTCTCCCGTCGGGCTCTCCGCGGTGAGCAAGCTGGCGCCGACGCGGATCGTCAGCCTGATGATGGGCGTCTTCTTCCTGTCCAACTCCCTGGGCAACAAACTCGCCGGCTGGACGGCCGGGTTCTTCAGTACCATGCCGCTGGGCCAGCTGTTCACAGCGGTCGCCATGGTGTGCCTGGTCGCGGGCGTCATCATGTTCGCGCTGGTGCGGCCCGTGAAGAAGCTGATGGGGGGTGTGACCTAGCCCGTTATCTTCATTCCCCGTGAGTGATCTGCAGGAGCGCCTCCAGGCCGCGCTGGGATCCACCTACCAGGTCGAGCGGGAGCTCGGCGGCGGGGGCATGTCCCGAGTCTTCGTGGCCCTCGAGCCGAAGCTCGGCCGGCGCGTCGTCGTGAAGGTGTTGCCGCCCGACATGTCGGCTGCTGTGAGCATCGAGCGGTTCCAGCGGGAGATTCAGCTGGCGGCATCCCTGCAGCATCCGCTCATCGTCCCGCTGCTCACGGCCGAATCCTCCGGCGACCTGTTGTACTATGTGATGCCGTACATCGAGGGGGATACGCTGCGCGAACACCAGGCGCGCGAGGGAGCGTTCTCCATCGTCCAGACGGTGCGGATCATGCGTGATGTGGCCGACGCGCTCGCCTCCGCCCACCGCCAGGGCATCGTCCACCGCGACATCAAGCCCGAGAATGTGCTGCTGGCCCACGGACACGCCCTCGTCACCGATTTCGGCGTCGCCAAAGCCTTGAGTCGTTCCACCGGTCCGGGTCCGTTGACCACCGTCGGGGTGGCACTCGGCACGCCAGCCTACATGGCGCCGGAACAGGCCGCAGGGGATCCCAACGTGGACTCCCGCTGTGACCTCTATGCCTTGGGCGTGCTGGGCTATGAGATGCTGACGGGTCAGCCACCATTCACCGGGATCACGCCGCAGCAGGTGCTCGCGGCACAGCTCACCGAACCGCCGCCGCCGGTCTCGCGCGCTCGGCCGGACATTCCCCCGGCGCTCGCGCACATCATCATGCGCTGTCTCGAAAAAGAGCCAGGGAATCGCTGGGAATCGGCGACCGCGCTGGTCGGGGTGCTGGAAGGGATGGCGACGCCGACCGGTGCCACGGCACCGCTGATCGTCGCGCGGCGGCAGGTGCGGCGCTGGTGGCCGGTGGCGATGATCGGCGCCGGGGTGGTCCTCGCCGCCATCGCCGCCTGGTTTGGGTGGCGCGCGTCCGCGCGATCCGCCGTTCCCATTTCGGCGACTCGCGTGGCGGTCCTGCCGTTCACCGTCCATGGCAGCGGCGATCTCGCCTACCTGGGCGACGGCATGGTCAACCTGCTCGGGACCAGTCTCGACGGGGCAGGGGACTTACACACGGTGGACGCCCGCACGCTGCTCGGGACATTGGCGCGGACGGGTTTGAAGCCGATCGACCCGCAGTCTGGTGAGGCCATGGCGGCCCGGCTCGGGGCCGGGTTGTACGTGCTGGGCGACATCGTGAAAGTGGGCGACAGCCTGCACATCGATGCCTCGCTCTACAACGGAGCCACTCCCGTCGCGCGGGGCAGCGTCGAAGGCGTGAGCGAACAGCTGTTCGGTCTCGTCGACCGCCTGGCCACGCAGCTCCTGGCCAACCGCGCCACCGGCCCGGGCACTCGAGTGACGCAGATCGCGGCCGTCACGACCTCCTCCTTGCCCGCCTTGAAGGCGTACCTGGAGGGCGAACACGAGTTTCGCGCCGGGCATTTCGAGCAAGCCGCCGAGGGGTTTCAGCGGGCGGTCGCCGCGGACACGATGTTCGCGCTGGCCTACTATCGCCTCAGCATCGCCAACGAGTGGCTGGTCCACAGCGACGAGGCCCGCCTCGCCGCCGAGCAGGCGGTGCGACACGCCAACCGATTGTCGGATCACGACCGTCAGCTGTTGCAGGCGTTGCTGGCGGGCCGGCACGGCGATCCGGTAGACGCCGAGCGGCGCTATCGCGCCATCGTAGGCACCTATCCGGATGATCTCGAGGCATGGATTCAGCTCGGCGAGGTGCAGTTCCACTACGGCCCGCTGCTGGGGCGGGGCAGTGCACCGTCCCGGGAGGCGTTCGGACGCGTACTCGAGCTGGATCCGGACAACGTCGCGGCGGTGATCCACCTGGCGCGGATTGCGGCGATGGAGGCCGATCGGGTTGAGCTCGATTCCCTGGTCGAGCGGATGACGCGGTTGAATCCGGCGGGCGACCGGCTGCTCGAGGTCGAAGTGATCCGGGCCTTCGCCACCGGTGACAGCGCCGACCGGGAGCGGGTGCTGGACCGGTTGAACCGGGAGTCGGACGTGTTGACGCCGCAAAGCGTGTTGAGCGGGGTGCTGTATCCGAAGGACCGGTCGCATGCCGAGCGGTTGATCCGCGTGCTCGTGAACCCGCAGCGTTCCGCGGAGGCGCACGCCCTGGGGCATGAGCTGCTGGCGTATCGCGCAGTGTCTCGCGGACGTTGGCACGAGGCGCAGGCGGAACTGGCGGTGGTCGATTCCTTCGATCGGGCCGGGGCCATCGAGCACGGTGCCCTGCTCGCCGTGCTGCCGTTCATCCCCACGTCGCGCGCGGATCTCGAGCAGTGGCGTACCCGCCTGCAGCGCTGGAACGCCGCCGCGGTGCAACCGGCCGCCACGGCCACCGGCTACTACGCCACGAACAACGGGACGCACGCGCACCTGCGGCTCTATTTGTTGGGCGCGGTCAACGCGCGCCTCGGAGACGATGCGGCGGCGCTCCAAGCGGCGCGCGAGCTGGAGCACCTGCCCGGTGTGCCGTTCGCCACGGCCATCGCCATCGATCTCGCCCACGGAATCCGGGGCCAGGTGGCGTGGCGGCATGGGCGTGCGGCCGAGGCGCTGGCGGAGCTGGAGCAGGCGCACATGCGGGCGGGGTACGAGCCCGGCGTCGCGTCACCGTTCTTCTCCGAGGCCGTGGAGCGGTTCCTCCGGGCCGCGGCGCTGGAAGCAACGGGGCGACGAGAGGATGCCTTGCAGATCTACGGCTCGTTCAAGGACTACAGTTTGTACGACTTGATCTATTTCGCCCCCGCGTCCCTGGCGCGGGCGCGGATTCTGGAGCAACTGGGACGTCCTGCGGAGGCGGTGACCGAGTACGCGACTTTTGTCGACCTGTGGGAGGACAGCGACCCCGAGCTCCGTCCACTGGTGCGGGAGGCGCGCCTGGCGCTGTCCCGATTGGGGAGCCAAGCGGGCCGCTGAACCAAGGAGCCGTCCATGCTGAAAAAACTGGCTGCCGTGTTACTCGGCGTGGGCCTTTGCCTTCCGTACAGCTGCGACGTGCGGCCGATCACCGGTGTGTGGGGTTCTTTTCAAGGCGTCTTGTTCCTCGGCATCCCCGTTCTCTGTGTGGTCGCTTACATCCTCCACATCCTCGTCCCTTCGCTGGCCGCGTTTCACGAGCGGCATGGGCGGGGCCTGTATGCGATCCTGCGAGTGTTGTATTTCCTTCTGGCGGGCACCTATCTCGCCTACGCCGTCACCAAGAACAGCGACTGGCCAGGCTTGATCGCGATCGCCGCCGCACTGGTCGTCACAGGGGTGGTCCTCATCTGGCAACAGGGGCGCGGCACCAAGGCGACCCGGGTTCCGCTGTTGTTGCTCTTGTGTGCCGGTGTCCCGGCAATCGCCTACGCGGTGGAGCTGCGGCAGGATCTCAAGATCGGGGCCTGGGTGTCGCTGGCGGGATGGGTGATCGGCGTGTTCGCGGAGACGCAGGTCCTGAAAGTGCAGCCCACCGTGGCCCACGGGGGTTAGCGGTCAGCCCATCGGCTGCTCGGCGAAGTGACACGCCGCGACCTGTCCCGGCGTCACCTCCCGCAGCGCGGGGACCTCGGTGCGACAGCGCTCGTTCTTCAGGGGATGCGGGCAGCGCGGATGAAACGCGCACCCTGGCGGCGGGTTGGCGGGGGATGGGACGTCGCCCTCCAATACGATGCGCTGCCGCTGGGCCTGCGGGTCGGGGATCGGGACGGCGGACAACAGCGACCGCGTGTACGGATGGCGCGGCAGGCTGTACACCGTGGCGGACGCGGCGCGCTCGACGATCCGCCCCAGGTACATCACCGCGACATCATCCGCGATGTGTTTGACCACGGCCAGATCGTGGGCGATGAAGAGATAGGTCAGCCCGCGCTTGCGCTGGAGATCGGACAGCAGATTCAGCACCTGTGCCTGGACCGAGACGTCCAGCGCCGACACCGGTTCGTCGCACACCAGGAACTCCGGTTCGACCGAAAGCGCGCGCGCGATGCCCACGCGCTGGCGCTGGCCGCCCGACAGCTCATGCGGATAGTTGTCCGAGAGCCCGGCATCGAGGCCGACTTCCTCCAGTAACGCCGCGACGCGCGCCGTGCGCTCCGGCTTCGGCACCAGGGCATGAATCGCGAGCGGCTCGACCAGGGTTTGCCGCACGGTCATCCGGGGATTGAGCGAGCTGTACGGGTCCTGGAACACGATCTGCATGCGTCGCCGCAGCCGGCGCAACGGAGACGGCGCGAGCGCGAACACCTCGTCGTCGCCCAACCGGAATGATCCGGCCGTCGGCTCGGTGAGACGGAGCAGCGTCCGCGCCACCGTGGTCTTGCCCGAACCGGATTCTCCGACGAGACCGAGCGTCTTTCCGGTTCCGATCTCGAACGACACGCCGTCGACCGCCCGCACGACTTGGCGTGGCGCACCGAACCCCAGCCAGGGGCGGGCGCCGGGGTAGTGCTTCACCAGCTCCTGCACCCGCACCAGCGGCCCGGTCATCGTGCGGGCACTCCCGTGCGGCGCGCCGGTTCCGTCACGAGCCAGCAGCGCGCGCTCTGTCCCGCGGTTCCGGTGTCGAGCAGCGGCGGTTCTTCGGCGCGGCACTTGTCCCAGGCATACGGACAGCGGGGGTGGAAGCGGCACCCGGTGGGCCACGCCGTCGCGGCCGGCACCGAGCCGGGGATGCTGTGCAGGCGTTCTCGCGGGCGGTCGAGCCGCGGAATCGAGGCCATCAGTCCTTCGGTGTAGGGGTGGCCGGGCCGCGCGAACAGCGCGTTGGTCGGCGCCGCTTCCACGACCTGACCGGCGTACATCACCACCACTCGATCGGCGCTGCCGGCCACGACGCCGAGGTCGTGCGTGATCAGCAGCACGGCCATCCCGAGCTGCTGCTGCAACCGGCTCAAGAGCTCCAGGATCTGGGCTTGGATCGTGACGTCCAGCGCGGTGGTGGGCTCGTCGGCGATAAGGATCTGGGGATGGCAGATGAGGGCCATCGCGATCATCACCCGCTGGCGCATGCCGCCCGACAGCTGGTGCGGGTAGTGGTCCACGCGGACGTCCGGCTCTGGGATGCCCACCTGCTGCAGCATCTCGATCGCCCGCGCCCGCCCGGCGCTGCGCGACAGCCGCTGGTGCACGATCGCCGCCTCGGCGACCTGGTCCCCGATGGTCAGCACCGGGTTGAGCGACGTCATCGGCTCCTGAAAAATCATGGCGATGCGGTTGCCACGGACGGCGCGCAGATCCTTGGGCGCGAGCGTGAGCAGGTTCCGGCCTTCGAACTCGATGTAGCTCCCCGGGCGGATGTGCCCCGGTGGCTCAGGGATCAGGCGGAGGATGGACAGGGAGGTGACGGTCTTGCCGCAGCCGGATTCACCGACCAGCCCGAGCGTTTCACCGGGATGGAGGTCGAAGGAAACGCCGTCGACCGCCCGGGCGGTGCCGCCACCCTGTTCGGTCACGAAGTAGGTGCGCAGATCGCGGACGCGGAGCAGGGGATCCGGCATGCGCGGCCAAAGATAACCCGGGGCGCCTCGGCGCCCAGGTGGAGGGTGTGAGGTGGGGTGGGAGCGGGGCTAGGCGGCGGGGGCGACGCTCGACGTGCCGATGGTCCGGACGAAGGCGTCGACGACCTCAGGCCGCCACCAGTGGCGGCAGCGCTGCAGCTCCGCCATCGCCTGGTCGTGCGTCATGGCCGGCCGGTAGCTGCGGGTCGTGGTGAGGGCGTCGTACACGTCGACGATGCCGATGATCTGCGCTTCGACCGGGATTTCGTCGGCGCGCAGCCGATCCGGATACCCGGTGCCGTCCTGCTTTTCATGGTGCCAGCGGATGATCGGCCGGATGTCCCAGGGGAATTCGATTGCGGCGAGCAGCTCGATGCCCCAGATCGGATGCATCTTGATCACGTCGAACTCTTCGGGCGTGAGCCGGCCGGGTTTGTTCAGGATTTCGTGCGGGACGCGGATTTTGCCGACGTCGTGGAGGTAGGCTCCCACGCGGATGGCGGTGCGCTCGTGCTCGTCGAGCCCCAGCGCGGACGCCAACTGCACCGCATATCCGGCCACGCGCTCGCAGTGACCGAACGTGTAGCTGTCCGATGATTCGATCGACTGCCCCCAATCGCGGACCAGCGCGAGGTAGGTCTCTTCGAGCCGCGCCATGCGGCCCGAGACATCCCCCAGCTCGACCTGCGCGTCGATGCGTCGGAACAAGCGGTGCGCGGTATTGAGCAGCACCAGCGCCTCCTGGTTGCGGCCCATGACCTGATACAGCAACGCCAGCTCGCGGGAGGCCTCGGCCTCGCTCAGCACCGACCCGGTCCGGGTCGAGAGATCGATCGCGGCCTTGAGCCGCGCTTCGGCAAGGGCCGGACGGCTGGTCTCGCGGTAGACGGTGCCGATGACGCGGTAGGCGTCGGCCTTGTCCAGCAGCGTCCCCAGCTGGTCGAACACGGCGAGCGCGGACTCGGCGCCGCTCATCGCTTGCTCGAACCGCTGCCGGGCGACGTGGACTTCGGCGTGGTTCAACAGGCACAGCCCCTGCAGCCGGAGATCCCCCGTGGCCCGCGCGATCGCGAGACTCTGTTCGAAATACCGGTCGGCATCATCCCAGTGGCCGCGATCAGCGCTGATCATGCCGAGATTGTGGAAGGCGATGGCGCACCCGGGTTCGTTCCCGGATGCCTGATAGCCCTGCAACGAGCGCTGGTAGTGTTCCAGCGCTGCCACGAGATCGCCGCGCACATTGGCGACGATCCCGAGGTTCTGCTCCAGCCGCGCCGACAGCTCGGGGTTCTGGCCGCCCAGGGTCAGGGCTCGCTGAAATGACAGCGCTGCGGCGGTGAGATCGCCGCCCTCGAGATCGAATCCGCCCAGGACGTTCAGCGCCTCGCCGGCAAGCACCTCGTCGCCGGCGCGGGTGGCCACTTCGAAACTCCGCCGGGCGGCATCGCGCGCCGCCTCCGGCTCACTGCGGTGATGGTGCAGCACGGCCATGCGGCGCAATGCCTCGGCCTGCACGGCCCACTCCGCGAGGCGCTCCGCCTCCGTGATCGCGGTGCCGTACAGCTCCATCGCCTCCGTGACGCAACCGGACCGCTCGTGCGTGCGGGCCTGATGCAGCAAATCCGCCGGACGATAGGACGAGGTGGCGGGTGCGCCGCGCCGAACCGGATCGGAGGCGAGACGCACAGCCCTACCAGGCCACCGCGTAGCGGGAAAAGTGCTCGAGCCGCCCGGTCACCGTCTTCTTCAGGATGTTGTCGAGCGAGAGCAGATACGACAGGATGGTGAGCTTCTCGTTCGTATACGCGATCCGCTTGGGCAACAGCTTCCCGAGCAGATTGCAGTTCGAGTAGCTCATCGTCAGATACGCCCCAACGGCGTTGAACTGCAGCCCTTCGGGGTAGAGCCGCACCGAGTTCACCACGTCGCTCGGCGCCTCTGCACGGATCAGCATCGTCTGGCTCAGGGCGCCCGCCGGAACGACCAGCACGTGCGGACCGACCTGCAGGCTGCCGCCGGCGGGACCGATCTGCTTCTGGGCGGATGCAGCCGGCATCGGCGTGCACTTCAGCAGTCCCAGAGCGCCGACCAGATCTCCAATCAGCGAAGCGTCCGGCGCCGGGGTCGGCGAGGCGGTGGGCAGATTGTCACCGCAGCTCAGGCCGGCGAAAGACAACACCCCGGCGATGAGCAGGGCCGACACGAGACGGTGTAACCGCATACCAGGACTCCTGTTCCGACGTGTTCGCCCCCGCAGCACGGTGCGTGGGGCGTCAATGGGCGCGGCGCGGCATAGGGCAACTGCGGTGCCAAATCGAGGAGTCAGTGTTGGTGATGTGGGACACGAGGGGTTTGTGAAGCCCACGCGGAGGCGTGTCCTGTGGCGGACCGCCCGACGCAGGCTGGGGAGATCGGGCTACATCACGGTGTTGCATGCTTGCCGCATTTCAAGCAAGCGGCAGTTTGTCAATCTGCTGGAGGGAAGGCCGTCTTGGCGCGGGGATCGAGGGCATCGCGGAGGGCGTCGCCGATGGCATTGAGGGCCATGACGGCGCAGGCGATCGCGAGCCCCGGGAATACCGACGTCCATGGGGCGGTCGCGAGCTGGTCGCGACCGTCAGCGATCATGTTCCCCCACGACGGGGCGGGTGGCTGCACGCCGACGCCCAGGAATGACAACCCTGCCTCGAGCAACATGATGTGCCCGATGCCCAGCGCCGCCGACACGATCAGCGGGGCGGCCGCGTTGGGCAGCACGTGGCGGGCGATAATGCGCCACGATCGCGCGCCGACGGCCCGCGCGGCGTCCGTGAACGGGCGCTCCCGCAACGAAAGCACCTCGCTGCGCACCAACCGGCTGGTGGCGAACCAGCCGGTGAGCCCGAGCAGCAAGATCAGGGCACCGGTCCCGAGCCGCTGCCACAAGGCGATGACGAGCAGCACGATGAAAATGCGCGGCACCGAAAGCCCGACGTCGACCAGGCGCATCAGCACGGCGTCCGTCCAGCCGCGGAAGTATCCGGCGACGGCGCCCACCACTCCACCCAGCGTCACGGCCACGACCATCGCCAACGTCCCGATGCCGAGGGAAACCTGCGCGCCATAGATCAGGCGGCTCCAGATGTCGCGACTGTAGAGATCGGTGCCCAGCGGGTGCGTCCAGTTCGGCGCCAGGTTCTGCAGCGCGACAATGTCGAGCTGCTGGGACGGCCGGTAGGGCGCCAGCAGCGGAGCGCACACCGCCACGGTCGCGAGGAACACCATCACCGCGATCCCGGCCGTGGCCGTGGGGTGTCGGAAAAACCGACGCCACGCTTCGCCGCGCAGCGTCCTGGCCCGCGCCGACCGCCGGCACCAGGCGACGACGACGCCGGTCCAGGCCAGTGTCGCGAGCAGGCCGAGCCACGACCACAGGGTCATGCGGTGAGCCGCACCCTCGGGTCGGCCAGGGTGACCAGCAGGTCGGCGACCAGACTTCCCAGGACGACGGCGACCGTGGCGATCAGCGTCGTGGCGAGCACCAGCGGATAGTCCCGCGCGGCGATTGCATCCGCGGCGAGCTTGCCGAGCCCGGGCCAGGCAAACACCGTCTCGACGAGCACTGCGCCGGTGAGCAGGAACGGCAGCGCCAGGCCGAGCAACGTGATCATGGGGAGTAGGGCGTCGGGCAGGGCGTGGCGCATCAGCACGGCCGATGGCGGCAAGCCTTTGGCCCGTGCGGTACGCACATAGTCCTGCCCCAAGGCGTCGAGCAGTGCCGCGCGCTGGAATCGCGCCGTCCCGGCCGCGCCCACGACGCCCAGCGTCAGGGCCGGCAAGGCAAGGTGGCGCAGACGGTCGAGCAGTTTGCCAAATACCGAGAGCGAATCGTACAGCACCGGATCGGTGACGCCGCCGACCGGGACCCAATGCAGCCACTGCCCGAACACGAGCAGGAGCACGAGGCCGAGCCAGAATATCGGGAGCGAATACAGAAACAGCGTGACGCTGGTGAGGGCGACGTCCGAACGGCGGCGGGCACGCGCTGCCTGGAACACCCCGATGGCGATCCCAAGCAGGAAATCGATCAGGAGCGCCGCCCCGGCCAGCACCACCGTGTTGGGGACCGCACTCGCGATCGCGTCGGCCACCGGGCGTCGTTGGCTGAACGACTCCCCGAGCTCACCGTGCGCCAGGGCGGCCAGGTACCGGATGTACTGCTCCGGCAGCGGACGGTCGAGCCCGAACTGGTCGCGCAGGTGGGCCACGGCCGCCTGGTTGATGGGACGCCCTTCCTCGGGCAAGAACGGCGTGCCCGGGGCCAGGTGGATGGCGACGAAACAGAAGGAAACGACGGCGAGGACGATGGCGAGCGCGGCGCCGAGGCGCCGCAGCAGCCAGGCCGTCACCTAGTGCCCGACGCGATCACGCTCGTTGAGCTGGTCGGGCGGGATGCGCCAGTTGCGGACCAGCGCGAGCCAGGAATCCGGCCGGATCTGGACGTCGGTCACCCGTTTGTCGACGGCCGCAATGTTGTCGAGCGCGTACAGCATGATCCCGGGGGCGTCGTTCTCGAGCGTCTTCAACGCCGTCACCCACGCGCTGATGGCCGCGGCCTTCGTCGGAGCGGTCAGGGCGATGGCGGCCTGACGGTCGAACGCCCGGTTGGAATAGTGCCCGTGGTTCGACCCGCCCCCCGTGCCCCAGACCTGCGGGATCCCGGACGAGGGCGTCGGGTCTGTTTCAAACGATTCCAGCGACGCGTCGAACGTTCCGGCGTTCAGCCGTTCACCGAGGGCAGCGTTGTCCATCTCGTCGATCGCCATTTCGACGCCAATGGCGCGCAGCTGCTCCTGAAGCAGGCGCGCGTATTGCTTGCGCAGGCCGCTGGTCGAGGGAACGGCGACGTGAAAGCTGAGCCGAACACCGGCACGGTCACGAATCCCGTCCCCGTCGGAGTCGCGCCAGCCATGGGCGATCAGCAGCCGGCCTGCCTGGGCGGTGTCGTAGGGTGGCGGCGTCAGCTCGGGGACCCACAGCCAGCCCCACTGTTGTGGCATTGGTCCGGGCGGGAGTTTGGCGTGTCCCGCCGTGGCGCTTTGGAGCATGCTCGCGCGGTCGGTCGCCAGGACCAAGGCGCGTCGCACGTCGGGATCGTAGAACAGCGGATGCTGGTGGAGCGGGTCTCCGTTGGCCCGCAGGTTGAGCCGCATGAAGGTGTAGGTCACACCGGGATACGGGTACAGCTTCAGATGTTCCGCCGCCTGGGCGCGCTCGATATTCGCCGGCCCGACCAGCACCTCGATGGCATCCGTTTCACCGGCGACAACCTGCGTCACGGCGACGCCCATATCGGCCGCGAAGCGCCAGATCAGGCGCCGCAGATGGGGGCGCCCCAGGAAAAAGGTCGAGTCCGCCGCGAGTTCGACGGTTTCGCCTGGCACCCATCGCACCAGACGATACGGCCCGTCACCGATCGGCGCCCGTCCGAACGCGCCGGTACGCCATTCGCGGCGCGGCACGTCGCGCAACAGATGCGCCGGCAGGATGCGCATGTGGAACGTCGCGTCAAAAAACGCTTCGGGGTAGCCGTCACGGAACTTGAAGACGGCCGTCACCGAGTCCGTGGCGGTGACCGAGGCGATGTGATTCAACGCGGTGAGATCGCCAGAGGCGATCACAGTGTCCGTGTACGACTCGAACGTGAACTGGACATCCGCCGCGGTGACCCGGGGGCCGTCCTGCCAATGAGCGCGGGGATCGAGATGGAACGTGAGCGTCAACGGATCGCTCCATTCCCACGAGCGGGCCAATTGCGGCACGAAGCTCGAATCGCCGATCGTCGTCCCGCCGACGGTATAGTCCGCCAGCCGCAGGAATATCTGATCGAAGATGTTTCGTTCTGCCGAAGTCTCGCTCAGCGGGGGAAGCAGCGTGGTCACGCTGCCGGCCACGGACAGCACCAGCGTGCCGCAGTATTCCCCTCGGCAGCTGCCGCGTCGCGAGCAAGCCGACGCGGCGAGCAGGGCGACGGCCGTAACCACGACGACGGGTGCGAACCGCGATCGAGTGATCATGCCCAAAGATTTCACGGGGGCTCTGGTGGCGCCAGGTCTAGCGGCGCCAGGTCCAGTCAGGATCGGCGAAGAGGGTAGGGGACGGCAGGGGGCGGTAGGGGGTGGTAGGGGTGAATTCAGAGGCCCACGTGGATTGGATCGCGTCTGCGACTTCCTCAAAGGCGACTGGTCGACCCAGGACCTCCGAAAGGGAGACGGATCCGCTGATAGCTGATGGCTGATAGCTGACCGCGTCGATTATTGCTTGCGATCCGTCGAGTAGAATGGACCCATGCTGCAGAAACGCCTTCCCGCGCCGCACTTGCGCGGAGCCGACGACTTTCTTGCCGTCGACCACGACCTCCCCGCCGACCGCGGCAGCGAAACAGGCGCCCGCGCCCACGCTGATGCGATCGACGGGCCTCGGTGCGAGCATCGCCCGGATGCCGAGCCGCTGCAGCGCGCCAGCGAGGCGCTGGTGAACCGCTTGATAGCTCTCCGTTAACGATCCGAACAAGGCGATGGGTGCAGCGACCGCGTAGGTCACTTCGTGCTCGTGCCACACGGCCCGGCCGCCGGTGGGTCGGCGCACGACATCGAGGCCCCGCTGCTCGATGGCTGCACGGTCGTAGCGGGCGAGCGCCGGTTCGTTGCGACCGAACGACAGGCACGGCGGGGTGAATCGATACAGCCGCAGGAACGCACCACCCGATCGGTCGGCCTCGATGAGCAACGATTCGTCGATGGCCATGTTGGTCGCGCCCGGGTGGCCGTCGGGCTCGACCCATAGGCTCCAGCTAAACGGTCGCGTAGTCCTCGATCGGTGGGCAGACGCACACGAGGTTCCGGTCTCCGTACGCGCCGTCGACGCGTCCGACCGCGGGCCAGATCTTGTGTTCGCGCGTGGCGGCGGTGGGGAACGCCGCGCGCTCGCGGGAATAGGGCCGGTCCCACGTATCGGCGAGGAGATCGGCCAGGGTATGCGGGGCCTGGGTGAGGAGGTTGTTCTCGCGATCGGCGCGGCCGTCCTCGATCTCGCGGATTTCGTCCCGGATCGCGATCAGCGCGTCGCAGAAGCGGTCCAGCTCCTGTTTCGATTCGCTCTCGGTCGGCTCGATCATCAGGGTGCCGGCTACCGGAAACGAGACCGTGGGCGGATGGAATCCGTAGTCGATGATCCGCTTGGCGATGTCCTCGACCTCGATCCCGGCCGATGCCTTGAACGGCCGCGTGTCGATGATGCATTCGTGGGCGATGAGTCCGTGGGCGCCGGCGTACAGCAGCTGGTAGTGCCCCGCCAGACGGCGCGCCACGTAGTTGGCGTTGAGTATCGCTACCTTGGTCGCCTCGACCAGTCCCTCGTGGCCCATGAGCGAGCAGTAGGCCCACGAGATGGGCAGAATGGCCGCACTCCCCCACGGCGCCGCCGAGATCGTCCCGCACGACTGCGGATGACCGAGCGGCACTACGGGATGGTCGGGCAGGAAGGGCGCCAGGTGACGGGCCACGCCGATCGGGCCCATGCCGGGGCCGCCGCCGCCGTGCGGGATGCAGAACGTCTTGTGCAGATTGAGGTGACACACGTCGGCGCCGATGTCGGCGGGACGGCACAGACCGACCTGCGCGTTCAGATTGGCCCCATCCATGTAGACCTGCCCGCCGTACTCGTGCACGATGCGGCACACTTCGCGGATCGTCGCTTCGAACACGCCATGGGTCGACGGATAGGTCACCATGAGCGCCGCCAACGTGTCGGCGTATTGTTGCGCTTTGGCGCGCAGGTCGGTCAGGTCGATGTTGCCCTGCGTGTCGGTCTTCACCGCGACCACCTGCATGCCCGCCATCACGGCGCTGGCGGGGTTCGTTCCGTGCGCCGATTGCGGGATGAGGCAGGTGGTCCGCTTGATATCGCCCTTGGACCGATGCCACGCGCGGATCACCAGCAGGCCGGCGAATTCCCCCTGCGATCCGGCGTTGGGCTGCAGCGAGACCGCGGTGAACCCGGTGATCTCGGCCAGCTGATCCTCGAGTTGACGGAACAGCATCTGGTAGCCCTGCGCCTGGGAGACCGGGGCAAACGGATGCAACCGGTTGAACTCGCGCCAGGATACCGGGACCATCTCGGTGGTGGCGTTGAGCTTCAAGGTGCACGATCCCAGTGGGATCATGGCGGTCGTCAGGGAGAGATCCTTCGCCTCGAGCCGCTTCAGATAACGCAGCATCTCGGTTTCCGAGCGATACCGATGGAACACGGGATGCGTCAGATAGGTCGACTGCCGCTGCAACGGCGCGGGGATCGTGCTCTCGGGCCGCGCGCCGGCCTTGTCCACCATGTACGGCAGGCCTTCGTTCAACGAAAACACGGCGATGAGGTCGGCGAGATCGCTGACGGTCACCGTCTCGTCCAGGGCCACGACGACGCGATTCGGCGGCAACGCGCGCAGGTTGATGCGTCGCGCCCACGCGGCGTCGAGCAGGCGCGGCATCGCCCATGGCTCGACCTCGACGCACACGGTGTCGAAAAAGGCCGAATGGACCAGCCGGAATCCCATCCGTTGCAGCGCGCTGGCGAGCAGGCAAGCGCCCGCGTGGACGCGCTCGGCGATACGGCGCAGACCCTCGGGACCATGGTACACCGCGTACATCGCCGCCATGACGGCGAGCAGGACCTGTGCGGTGCAAATGTTGCTGGTCGCCTTCTCGCGGCGGATGTGCTGCTCGCGGGTCTGCAGCGCCATCCGGAGCGCGGTTCGTCCGGCGCGGTCCTTGGAGACGCCGATGATCCGGCCCGGGAGATGGCGCTTGTGGGCATCGCGCGTTGCGAAGAACGCCGCGTGCGGGCCCCCGTACCCCATCGGCACGCCGAACCGCTGGCTGTTGCCGACCGCCATGTCGGCGCCCCATTCACCCGGTGGAACGAGCAGCGTGAGCGCGAGCAGATCGGTCGCCGCGGTCACCAGCGCCCCGGCGGCGTGCGCCCGCTCGCACAGGGCGCGGAAGTCGTGCAGCCGGCCGTCGGTGCCCGGGTACTGCACCAGGGCGCCGATGACGCCGTCTCCGAAGCGGAACGTGTCCGGATCGCCCACCACGATCTCGATGCCGCGCGCCTCGGCGCGAGTGCGCACCACCGCGATCGTTTGGGGGTGGCATTGCTCGTCGATGCAGTACACCGGCCGGCCCTTGGAACCGGCGACCGCTTCCGTTACGTGCATCGCCTCGGCGGCCGCGGTCGCCTCGTCGAGCAGCGAAGCATTGGCGACTTCGAGCCCGGTGAGATCCGCGATCATGGTCTGGAAATTCAACAGGGCTTCCAGCCGGCCCTGCGCGATCTCGGCCTGATACGGCGTGTAGGCCGTATACCAGCCGGGATTCTCCAGCACGTTGCGTTGAATGACCTGGGGCGTGAAGCAGGCGTGGTAACCCATGCCCAGGTAGGAGCGGAACGGCTGGTTCTGGCTGGCGATCCGTCGCAGCGCCTGGAGCACCTCGCGCTCGTCCCGTCCCGGCGGCAGGGCGAGGGGCCGCCGCAGCCGGATGTCCTCAGGCACCACCGCGTCGATGAACGTGTCGAGCGAGTCGTAGCCCAGCAGCGCCAGCATCTCGACCTGCTCGTCCGGGCGCGGGCCGATATGCCGGGAACGAAAGACGTCGGGATGAACCAGATCGGTGGAGCGGGCGGGAGTCATGCGTCGGTAGCCGGGCTCAGGAAAGGGTATGCGACTCGCCGGGATTCAGAATAACGACGGCGGACCGGTCGCCCACCAGACGGCGAAACTCCTGCGGGTCGGCGGCGATCACTTCCCACGTATTGTAATGCATCGGGATCACGGTGCGAGGCTTCACGAACTCCACCGCCCGCACGGCATCGGTGACGCCCATGGTGTAGTTGTCCCCGATGGGGACGCACATCACGTCTACCCGGCCTTCCAGCAGCTGCATCTCCATCGTCAGGCCCGTGTCGCCGGTGTGATAGAGCGTCTTGCCGCCGAGGGTGAGGACGAGGCCGCACGGGTTGGTGGTGTGCGTGCCGTCGTCGCCATCCACCGCGCCACCGTGAAACGCGGGGACCAGCTTGACGGTTCCGAACGGGAAGCGATGACTGCCGCCGATATGCATGGCGTGGGTGGTGGCCCCGTGTTCCTCGCAGAAGGCCGCCAGCTCATAAGTCGCGACGATGGTCGCACCGTGCCGCTTGGCGAGGGGGATCGCGTCCCCGAGGTGGTCGCCGTGGCCGTGCGACAGGAGGATGGCGTCGAGTTTGGTGAGGCGATCGGCGGGGACGTCCGCTTTCGGGTTCCCGGTGAGAAACGGATCGATGATGACGCGCTTGCCGTCGCCCGAGGCTTCGAAGCAGGCGTGGCCGTGGAACGTCAGGCTCAACATCGCGCCGGGCTCACTTGCCGCCGATGTGCTTCCCGTAGGCTCCCGAATCCAACAGGCCATTCACGTCGGCGGGGGTCTTCAGTTTCAGCTTGATCATCCAGCCATCGCCGTACGGATCCCGATTCACGAGCGCCGGGTCGCCTTCCAACGCCCCGTTGGCCTCCACCACCGTCCCCGCGACCGGACAATACAGTTCGGAGACGGCCTTCACCGCTTCAATAGTGCCGAACACCTGCATCTTGTCGAACGCCGCCCCGGGCTTGGGGAGCTCCACGAAAACCACGTCGCCGAGCTCGCCCTGCGCGTAGTCGGTGATGCCGATCTGGACTACGCCGGCATCGGCCATCGGTTTGACGTATTCGTGCTCGACGGTGTAGCGCAGATCTTTGGGAATGTTGGACATGCGCGGGTCACTCTCGACGGGGTCGGGGTCGGCGGAACGCTAGAGGCGGTGAAAATCCTTGTCAAGCTTGCAGTTTCGCGTTCGCGCGCCGTTCCAGCTCCTCATACACGGTGCGGGCGCGGCGCGTCAGTTCTTCCAGGTCTCCTTCATTGTCGATCACGAAGTCGCTCAGCTTCCGTTTCTTCGCCGCCGGCATCTGGGCGGCCAGCATCTGGTCCGCCTCCTGGGCAGAGAGCCCGCGCATGCCCCGCATCCGCGCGTGACGCAGCGGGACGGGGGCGTCGACGAGCACCACGGCATCGAATTGTTTCGGGTCGGCGACTTCGAACAGCAGCGGGATGTCGCTGACGACGATGCAGTCGCCGCGTTTCCAGGCCTCGTCGAGCAGTGCCTCGCGGCGCCGCTGCACGGCCGGATGGACGAGCGCATTCAGCTTCGTCAGGGCCGCCGGGTCTCCCATCACTTTGGCCCGCAACGCCGCTCGGTCGAGCGCGCCGTCGCGCTGCAGCACACCGGCGCCGAACTGCTTGGCGATCCTCGCCAATACCGGTGAGCCCGGCGACTGCACCTCGCGCACCAACTCGTCCGAGTCGATGATGGTGGCGCCCCAGCGCTGAAACAGCTCGGCGACGGTGGACTTCCCGGCGGCGATGTTTCCGGTGAGGGCGACGTTCAGCACGGCAGGTGTCAGGTGTCAGGTGCCTGGTGTCAGGGCCGCAGTACCTGGCACCTGGCACCTGACACCTGACACCTCAAAGCAGCGCAGCCTGACCTTCATCTGCTTTCGGCACCTTGTGACAATGCCGGCATCTCGCTTCATAGCTCTCGCGGCCACCGACCATGATGGTGGGGCTGTTCCAGGGCGCCGGCTCGCCGTCAACCAGGCGCTGATTGCGGCTGGCCGGTCCGCCGCACACCACGCAGATCGCGTGCAGCTTGTCGATCACCTCGGCGGCGCACATGAGCGATGGCATCGCGCCGAACGGCAGGCCGCGGAAATCGACGTCGGTGCCGGCCAGGATCACCCGCACGCCCCCGTCGGCCAGATTGCCCGCTACGTTGACGATCCCCGCGTCCAGGAATTGGGCCTCATCGACCGCCACGACCTCCGTACCACGGCGCACGCCGCGCGCGATCTGCTCGGCGGAGTCGATCGGCTCGGCTTCCACGGTGAGCCCGTCATGGGTGGTGACGGAATAGAGCCCGGCGTAGCGGGCATCGAGATGGGACTTGAACACCTGCACCTGCTTCTTGGCGATCACCGACCGCCGGACGCGGCGGATCAGCTCCTCGCTCTTTCCGGAGAACATCACGCCAGTGATGACCTCGATCCAGCCCGGGCGGGTGCCGTGGAACATGGGGGGGAAAGGCTAGTCAGCCTCGAGATAGGGGTCAAGAAGTGCCGGTATCTTGCGGATTTCCGGGGTAGGTCCCCATATTGTCTAGGGATTTCAATGGTTTTCGGGAGCCCCCCCGTGAAAGGGGCGGAATCTCAAGGGCTTTCTCTTTTCCCTCACACGGAGGATACCACCGTGAATAAAGCCGAGCTGATCGCGGCGCTGGCCATGCGGACGAAAATGTCCAAGGCCGATGCCGGCCGCGCGACCGAGGCCCTGTTCGACGATAAGGGCATCATCGCCGGTGAGTTGAAAAAAGGCGCCAAAGTGCAGATCACCGGCTTCGGCAACTTCGAAGCCCGCAAGCGCGCCGCCCGCATGGGACGCAATCCGAAAACCGGCGCCGAGATTCAAATCAAGGCGACGATAGCACCGGCCTTCCGTGCCGGCAAACAGCTCAAGATGGCTGTGAACAAGAAGTAATCAGCGAAGCGAAGCGACGCTGAATACGGGTCGCCCCGCTGGGCGGCCCGTCGGCGTTTCGGGGGTCGCGACGCCCTAAGACACGCTTCGTTCCTGCTTCCCCTATGCTTCAGACGCGGGAACCGATGCTCGCCAACCCGTCGCCTGGAGGCCTCGTGTCTGCTTCGCCCCATCCGCCCTATCCGCGCGGCATAGCGCTCCTGCAGGACGCCTTGCTCAACAAGGGCACGGCGTTCACCGACGCCGAGCGCGACGCCCTCGGGATCCGCGGCCTGTTGCCGGCGCGCGTCTTCACGCTCGAGGACCAGGTGCGGCGCGTGATGGGAAACTACCGCCGCAAAACGACCGAGCTCGAGCAGTACGTATTCCTCATCGCGCTCCAGGACCGCAATGAGACGCTGTTCTACCGGACGGTGCTCGACCACATCGACGAGATGATGCCGATCATCTACACGCCCACGGTCGGCGAAGCGTGCAGGCACTTCGGGCATATCTTCCGGCGCCCGCGGGGACTCTACGTCACGGCAACGGATCGGGGACGGATGCGGGACGTGATGCGCCACTGGCCCCGGCAGGATGTCGCCGTGATCGTCGTGACCGATGGCGGCCGTATCCTGGGCCTGGGTGACCTCGGCGCGTTCGGCATGGGCATCCCTATCGGGAAGCTCTCGCTCTACACGGCATGCGCGGGCATTGATCCGGCGCGCACGCTGCCCATCATGCTCGACGTCGGCACCAACAACGCGGCGCTCCTATCCGATCCGCTCTACACCGGATTGGTGCAGCCCCGATTGCGGGGCCCCGAGTACGACGCGCTGGTCGAGGAGTTCGTTGCCGCCGTCCAGGAGGTGTTCCCCCATGCGTTGCTTCAATTCGAGGACTTCCAGACGGACAACGCGATCCGCTTGCTGGCGCGGTTCCGGGACCAGACCTGCGCCTTCAACGATGACATCCAGGGTACCGCGGCCGTGACTCTGGCCGGATTGCTCTCGGCCGGGCGCCTCACCGGGCGTCGCCTCGTGGAGCAGACGATTCTGTTTTACGGGGCGGGGGCGGCCGCCACCGGGATCGCTGACCTCATCGTCTCGGCACAGGTGCGGGAGGGCGCGCGAGCCGAGGAGGCGCGGCAGCGCATCTGGTTCATGGACTCGCGGGGTTTGGTGGTGGAGAGCCGGACCGATCTCGAGGCGCACAAGCGGCCCTACGCTCACGCCCATGCGCCGGCTGCGGCGCTTGCCGACGCCGTTGCGGCGCTCCAGCCGGCGGCGTTGATCGGCGTCTCGGGCCAGCCACAGACGTTCACCGAGGACGTGCTGCGCGCAATGGCACACCAGCACGAGCGGCCAGTGGTCCTCGCCCTGTCGAACCCGACCGCGAAATCCGAATGCACGGCCGAGCAGGCCTATCGTTGGACCGAGGGCCGCGCCGTGTTTGCGAGCGGCAGCCCGTTCCCGCCGGTCGAGCTGAACGGCCGACGCTTTGTACCGCGGCAGGGGAACAACGCGTACATCTTCCCGGGCGTCGGTCTGGGGGTGATGGCGGCGCGCGCGCGACGGGTGACGGATGACATGTTCTATGCCGCCGCCCGGACGCTGGCGGATGAGGTGTCGGACGCGGACCTCGCGCTGGGAGCGCTGTTCCCACCGCTCAGCACGATCCGGGAAACGTCGCACAAGATCGCGACCGCGGTGGCCGCCACAGCCTACGACGCCGGTCTCGCGGCGGGCGAGCGTCCCGCGGACCTGGCGGCGCACGTGCAGGCCCACATGTGGGTGCCGGTGTATCGGAGCTATCTGGATTGAGGGGGCGGAGTCGGACGCTTCCTCCGACCTTCACACGATTCCGGCGGCGCGCAGCCGCTCGATTTCCGCATCTGTGAGCCCCAGCCGCCCCCGCAGAATCTCCTCCGTGTGCTCCCCCAGAAGCGGGGGTGGCAGTTCGTAGCGCGGTGGCGTCACCGAAAGCCGGATCGGGTTCGCCACCAGCGGCACCGGCGTGCCGGCCGGATGGGGAACGTCCACCCGGAGACCCCGGTGACGTACCTGCGCATCGGCGAACACCTGGGCGAGATCGTTGATCGGGGCACACGGCACGGCGGCGGGCTCGAGCGCCGCGAGCCAGGCGGCGGCCGTCCGGGTGCGCAACACGGATTCCAGCTCGCGTGTCAGCGCGTCGCGGTTCGAGACCCGGGCGTCGTTCGTGCTGAACCGCGGGTCGGCGGCCATGCCCGCAATCCCTGCCACGTCACAGAACTTCCTGAACTGCGCGTCGTTCCCGATGGCGAGGACGATCGGCCGGTCGGCCGTGGGGAACACCTGGTAGGGCGCGATGTTCGCGTGCGCATTGCCCCAGCGCGGTGGCACCACACCCGACACCAGGTAGTTGAGCGCGACGTTGGCCAGCGTGGCCACCTGCACGTCGAGCAGCGCGAGATCGACGTGTTGTCCTGCTCCCGACACCTCCCGGTGGGCCAACCCCGCCAGGATTCCGACGACGGCGTACAGGCCCGACAGGATGTCCGCCACGGCGACCCCGACCTTCTGCGGTCCACCGCCCGGACGATCGTCACGCTCCCCGGTCACGCTCATCAAGCCGCCCATGGCCTGAATGGCGAAATCATAGCCGGCGCGCGAGGCGTATGGCCCGGTTTGGCCGAAGCCGGTGATCGAACAATAGATGAGCCGGTGGTTCAGTTTCCGCAGATCGTCCCAACCCAGTCCGTAGCGGGCCAGGTCGCCCACTTTGTGATTCTCGAGCAGGACATCTGAATCCGTGGCGAGCCGCCGCACGATGTCCTGTCCTTCGGGTCTGGAGAAATCGACGGTGAGGGAGCGCTTGCCGCGGTTGGCGCTCAGGTAGTACGCCGCCTCATCCGTATCCCGCCCGGCCGAGTCTCGAAGGAACGGGGGGCCCCAATGCCGCGTGTCGTCGCCCGAGCCGGGGCGTTCGACCTTGATCACGTCCGCCCCGAGATCGGCCAGGATCTGACTCGCCCACGGGCCCGCCAGCACCCGGGACAAGTCGAGGACGCGGATATGCGCGAGCGCGCCGGCCATCAACCCCGAACGTCGCGGTCGCGCCGGGCATCGGGGCGGCGGCCGCGGATCTTCGTGCGCCCGAGTCCCGCCACCGCCATGTCGGCGGCATGGGGCGCGATCTCCAACAAGCTGAAACCGTCGCGCAGGTCGACTCGGCCGATGTCGGTCCGGGCCAGACCGACCTCCCGCGTCAACGCGCCGACAAAATCCTTGGCGCTGGCCTTGTCCTTGCGCCCGACGTTGACGAACACTTTGACCCAGGGCTCAGCTGGTTTGGGCGCCTCGACGGTCACCGGTGCTTCGCGGCCGATGGCGAGCAACGCCGCGGCGACCTCCGCCGCATCGTGGTGCTGCAACAGCGGCTCCAGCAATCCCAGCTCGGGCTCGAGGCCGCCCGCGTCGAGACGGGCGGCGATGCGTGCGCGCATGGTTGCCGCATCCGACGCGGCGCGGTCGCGCGTGGCCGCAACGGGCAGCGGCGTGAGCGGCGCGGCGATCGAGCGGGCGTAGGGCAGTTGGGCGGCGGTGAGCAGCAGCACCGGCTCGCCGCGCCCGGCGAGCAGTGCCAGCTCGGCCCGGGTGGGCAGATCGCGGCAGACGATGGCGTCTGCCGGCTCGGGCAGCGAGCCGCGCGTCCACAGCGTCACGCGCGGGCGGTTGAGCGCGTCGAGGACCTCGCGAACGACCGCGCCGCGCCGGGCGTGCGGGACGACGATGTAGCGGGCCGACGCGACGGTCGGCAACGGCCGGGCGTCCTCGCCCAGCGGCAGGTCGCCGACCACATGCGGCCGTCTGGCATACCGCTCGATCAGGTCCTCGATCGCGGCTGGGTTCCAGGCGAGAACAATGCGGCGAGTTTCGCGCAGCCCACCCAATACCTGTTCCAGGGAGCCCAGCCGATCGCTGGCGACGATCCACTCGGGCCAGGCGAGCACGACGGTCGTGATGGCGTCGAGCTTCAGGGCGGAGCGGGAGACCAGGGCCTGCAGTTCTTCAGGGGTACCGGTGAGGACATCGACCGCGCCTTCCTTGAGAAGGCGGGCGGTTCGCTCGAGGCCGGTGGCGGCATGAACGCGCAAGGCGACAGGTGCGGCATCGGCCCAGGCGGCGGCCGAATCGCTATCGGAACACACGATGATGCCCTGACCGCCGGAGAGCAGATCCCACAGCGCTTCCGCCTGCTCCACCGCCGGTGGCGTCACCAATAGAACGGCCCGGTCGCGTTCCAGCGCGGCCGCCGCATCACTCACACCAGTCACCCGAGCCTCGATTGTCAAAGGGCATTGCTGCAGGCGGGATGCTAGCTTCGGGGCATCCAAAGATCAATGGCGGCGGCATTATGTCGCGTTTCCCGCTCTTCATTCTGGTGCTGACCGCGGCAGTGTGCCAACCGGCCAGTGCGCAGCGACCCCGGGCGCGCGAGCTCGGGATCATTGTCGGCGTTCTCCCACCCGGCCCACTCGATGCGATCACCGACGTCGCCGGCGTGCGGGTCGGGCAGGTGACGCTGGCGCGCGGGGATTCCGTGAATACCGGCATCACCGCGGTGCTGCCACACGGCGGCAACCTGTTTCGCGTGAAGGTGCCGGCGGCGATCGTCGTCGGCAACGGATTCGGCAAGCTCGCCGGCTCGACGCAGGTGAACGAGCTGGGCGAGATCGAGTCGCCGATCGTGCTCACCTGCACCCTGTGCGTGCCCCGGGCCGCCGACGCCGTCCTCACCTACCTGCTGGGACTCCCCGGCAACGAAGACGTGCGCTCAGCGAATCCCGTCGTGGCGGAGACGAACGACGGATTCCTGAACGACATTCGTGCCCGTCCCATCACCGAAAGCGATGTCCTGGCGGCGATCCGGTCGGCGGCACCGGGCCCGGTGGCCGAAGGGGCCGTCGGGGCGGGTCGCGGGACAATGGCGTTCGCGTGGAAAGGGGGGATCGGGACGGCGAGCCGTCGCCTGCCGGCGCGATTGGGCGGCTGGACGGTCGGGGTGCTGGTGCAATCGAACTTCGGCGGGGTGCTCACGATCAACGGCGCCCCGGTGGGGCAGGCCCTCGGGCAGTACTACCTCAAGGGCGACCTGGGTGACGGCAGCGTCATCATCGTCGTGGCGACCGATGCGCCGCTCGACCACCGCCAACTGCTGCGCGTGGGCCGGCGGGCGCTCGCGGGCCTCGCCCGGACCGGGAGCAGCATGACGAACGGCAGCGGGGACTACGTCATCGCGTTTTCCACCCGAGCGCTCGGGAATCGGTCAGCATCCCGCCTGACCGACACCCTCGAAGTCGTTGCCAACGACGCCGTGTCTCCGGTATTCGAGGCCACGATCGAGGCGACCGAGGAAGCGATCTACAACTCGCTGTTGCGCGCCGAAACCGTGCGTGGCTATCGTGGCACGGCGCCCGCGCTGCCGCTCGATTCGACGGTCGCCATTCTCAAGCGCTATGGAGCCATCCGCCCATGAGCGACGTGCTGTCGCCCAACCTCGCCCATCTCGAGACCTCGGCCACCATCGCCATTTCGCAGGAAGCCAAACGTCGCAAGGCGACGGGCGAGGACGTGATCGACCTGGGCGCGGGCGAGCCCGATTTCGCGACGCCGCCCATCCCCGCCGACGCCGGCATCCGCGCGATCAGGGAAGGCAAGACCCGCTACCCCGCCAACGAGGGGATCCTGGAGCTGCGGGCCGCGGCGGCCAAGCATCTGTCGCTGCTGTCAGGGGGCAGGCCGGTGAATGCGGATCACATCGTCGTGTCCAACGGGTCGAAGCAATCGTTGTTCAACACGTGCTTTTCGCTGTTCGGACAGGGGGACGTAGTCGCGATTCCGGCGCCGGCGTGGGTGTCGTATCCGCAAATCGTGCACCTGACGCGCGCCCGGCCGGTCCTGGTGACGGGGCATCCGGAATGGGGGCTGAAAGTCAGTGTACGCGAGCTGGAGCGGATCCTGCCGGCTCCCAAGGGGCTGATCCTCTGTTCGCCGTGCAACCCAACCGGCTCGGTCTATACGCTGGCCGAGCTGCGGTCGATCGCCCAGTGGGCATCCGACCGCAAGGTCTGGGTGATCGCCGACGAGATCTACCGTCGCATTCACTATGGGACAGGGCCGGCGCCTTCGTTCCTCGATTTGTCCGACGATGTCCTCGATCGCGTGGTGATCGTCTCCGGCGTCAGCAAGGCGTACGCCATGACCGGGTGGCGCGTGGGCCTGGCGCTGGCGCCGGCACCCCTCGCCAAGGCCATGGCCGCGCTGCAATCACACACCACCTCGGGCGCCAACCACATGGCGCAGTATGCGGCCGCGGCGGCGTTCGCCGATGAGCGGGTGGAGCCGGATGTGCAGCGCATGGTGGGCGAGTTCCGGAAACGGCGCGATCTCGTCGTGGCCACGTTCCGGCGCGAGCTGCTCGGCGTGGAATTCGTCGAGCCGCACGGAGCCTTCTATTTCTTCTTCCGGGTCGATTCGTTCGGTGGGATTTCCGGCACGGATTTCTGCACGCGCCTGATCACCGAGACCGGGGTCGCCCTGGTGCCGGGGGCCGCGTTCGGAGACGATCGCTGGGTGCGGCTTTCCTACGCGGCGGCGACGCCCGACATCGAAAAGGCGCTCAGTCGAATCGTCGGCTTCGCGAAACGCCTCTAGCGCCTACAGCTTCGCCGGCCTGGTCGACAGGACCTCGACCCCGGTCGCGGTAATGAGATTGTCGTCCTCGATCCGCACGCCGAATTTCCCGGGCTGATAGACCCCCGGCTCGATCGTGAAGATCATTCCAGGCTCGAGCGGCGTGTCGTTGCCTTCCACCATGTAGGGCGGCTCGTGACCGTCCATGCCCATGCCGTGGCCCAGGCGGTGGGTGAAGTACTGCCCATACCCGCCATCGGTGATGACCTTGCGGGCCGCCCGGTCCATCTCCTGGCAGCGCACGGTAAACGGTTTGCCCAGGTCCATCGCGGCGGTCTGGGCATCATGCACCAGGTTGTACACCTTCTTGAATTCGTCCGACGGCGCATCGCCGTACCAGATCGTCCGCGTGATGTCGGAGGTGTAGCCGGCGACCTCACATCCGCAATCGATCAAGACGACTGTTTCTTTCGCGAGCTGCCCGCCACCCGGTCCCCCGTGCGGCATGGCACTGGAGGGACCGAATTGCACCAACCCGCCGCCCGGGGCACCGCGGGTGCGCATTTCCTCGGAGAGCTTGGCGGCCACGTCGCGCTCGCTCACCCCCGGGACGAGCCCCGCGAACGTGGCGGCGATGGACGCCTCGGTGATCGAGATGGCGCGACGGACAAGCGCGACTTCCTCGGGGTATTTGATGATCCGCAGTCGTTCGGTGACCGGCGCGCCGGTCTGCCACCGCCACTCGCTCCCGCCGGCGTCGCTCAAGCGCAGGAACGAGGCGTAATCGAGCGTCGCCTCGACGGCGCACTGCCCGGGGCGGCCCGTCGGTTTCGCGGCGCGCAGCACGGGCTTCACCAGTTTCCAGGGATCGTCCTGTTCCTCCCAGCCACGCACGTCGCTCACCGTGCTGCGCCGCTTGACGCGGTCGACTTCGAACGACGGGCAGACGATCACCGGATCGCCTTTGACGGGGACGAGCAACAGGATGAGGCGCTCGCTGCGGCCGGGATTGGTGCCGGCGAAGTACTCGAAGTTCGTCGCCGGGGCGGCGACGAACAGGTCGAGCTTGCGCGTGGTCAGCTCAGTGCGCAGCCGTTCCAGGCGGCGCGCGAATACCTCCGGGCCCAGGGTCGGTTCCTGCGACTGGAAGGATCGGCGTAGCGCTGGCGCGTCGATCGATCCCTTCCCCCAACCCGCCAACGGACCGACCGTCACACCACCGGCCACTGCCGTCAAAAAGTGCCGCCGCTCCATCTGCTGGCTCCTCCTCGAGTCCGCGCTATATTACCCGCCTCCGGCGATCGCTGGAAGGCGCTGTCCCACATGCACTACGAAGCGAAGATCGAGCCCCTGGACGGCAAGCTCCCCAAAGTGAGCTACCGCTGGGATCCCGAAACCGACATCCTCACCGCCGTCTGTAAGGGCGCCCCCAAGACCACGGGGATGAACGGCAGCGTGGACCTGGAAGGCAGCGACGGATCGTTCGTGCTGCTCGACGTCGCGGGTGGCACGTTGCGCGGCCTCGACGTGGTCACCTGGCCGGACGACATCCGCACGGTCGACGCGCTCGCCGCTCCTGAGGCCTCGAAGGAAGCCCGCGTACTGTTCCCCATGCGTCGCTCCCAGCCGGCGGTCGCCGCGGTCGAGGTGGAGACCGCGCTCACGGTCGAGAAAAACGCGGCAGAATCCGTGATCCACATCCGGGTGGGCCGGTCGCGACCGGTGAGCGTGGTGCGGGTCGCCGACAACCTCCTGGTGGAGCTGGACAAACAATCCCGTCTCGCCGGACTGTGGCTGCTGGACGTGCCGCCGTTCCCCAACGTCGAGGAGTCGGCATAGTGGTGGAGCCGCGGCTCCAGCGCTACACCGAAGACCTGTTCGCTGTCGAAGATACCGTCCTGGCGCGCGTCCGGACGCGTCACATCGAAGCCGGCCTGCCGAACATCCACATCTCGCCCGACGAAGGCAAACTGCTGCACGTGCTGCTGCGCGCCGCCGGCGCGCGCACGGTCTTGGAGATCGGGTCGCTGGCCGGCTACAGCGGCATCTGGCTGGCGCGCGCCCTGCCACCCGACGGTCGACTCACGACGATCGAGAAGGACCTGCGGCACGCCGCCATCGCCCGGGCCGCCTACGCCGATGCCGGTCTGACGGGACAGGTGCGGTTGCTCGAGGGGGACGCCCGGCAGGTGTTGAAGACCCTGACCCCGGGGTTCGACGCCGTGTTCATCGACGCCGACAAAGAGCCGCTCGCCGAATATTTCGAGGAGAGTGTGCGGCTGCTGCGCAGCGGGGGCCTGTTGCTGTGCGACAATGCGTTCTTCCACGGCGCGGTGGTCGACGAGAGCGATCACTCCGCGGCCACGGAAGGCGTGCGGGCCTTCAACCGGCTGGCGGCGACCGACCCCCGGGTCGTGTCGGCCGTCGCGCCGATCCGGGATGGCGTCGTCATCGGAGTGAAGGTCGCGCCGTGAGCGGAGGGCGGGACTGGCTCGCCCGGCTGTACGCCGGTGGTGTGATTCCCGCCTCCTTTGTCCCCGACGCCAGCGTTGGACGGGTGGCGGATCCGGACGAAGTCCCGCCGAACGATGTGGAGCTGCTCGAGGATCCGGAGCTGCGGGTGCACCCGGTGCCCCGGGCCGAGCCGCCCCCGGGCATGGCGTTCCTGGACGGCATCCAGCAATGGAAGGTGATCGGATACGACGGCGTGGCCCCCATCGCGCATGCTTACGTCGCGGCCGCCGTCCGGCGCGTGGGGCTCGACCGGCGCATGGCCACGGCCGCCACCGCCAGCCGCGAGATGGTCCTGGCGCCAGCGGCGACGTGGACGGAAGAGCGACGCCAGGCCATCGGCGCGTCGGGTCTGGAGCCGCTCTCCGTCGCGGTCGAGCCCGGGCAGCCGGCGGCGGCGATCGAGGCCCTGCGCCGCGCCGTACACCACGAGCGGCAGTCGCTCGAGAAATCGCTTGGGGAAGCGGCGGCCCAGCAACTGGGCGACAAGGCGTGGCTGGTGGTGGACGGCCAGCTTTCGGTGTCGGCGAGCCTGGCGCGACATCCCCGGACCATCGGCGTCATCAAGAGTCATGGCGCGCAATTCCTGGAGGGACGCCACTTGGAGCGGGCGCTCACGGTGCCGGCCATGCATCGCACCAGTGTGTTCCGCGTGCTGGGCGGCCACGGCCGCACGGCGGTGAGCTCGTGGTATCTGCGGCTGTGGCCCTGGGAGGGACACGACCTCCACTACGGCCTGCTGCGCATCGAGACGCGATCCGCGGACGATGCGGTGGAGACGGCCGCGCGCATCGGCGGATGGTTGCTCGCCCTGCGGGCACCGCTCGCCGCCCCGGACGCGCGCTTCGATCGACTACTTTACCCGGTACACGACGTGGAGACGTTTCTGCGAAGCCGCGCCCCGGGGGCTCTCCTCGGCTCGACGGCCAGCCGTCTGCCGCGCACCGGAACGTGATTCAACGACCCGAGCAGCGCCCCATCGGCCGCGTCGTCGCGACCGAGCACAAGCCGGCCACGCCGCACCAGTTCCACTTCTGGACGGCGACGGATACGAGTATCGGCATCGGGGCGATTGTGAGAGTCGAAGCAGGGGGACGAGGGACCGGGGACGAGGGACGGGTAGTCTACGGTGTGGTGACGGATGGGTTCGCCTACTCGGATCTCGTGACCCCATTGCACGACGTGATCGGTGCCGAAGGCGATCCGGCGCGCGCGGGAGAGGCACCGACCGTGCGGGCGGAAATTCGTCTCTGGACCGCCGCCGTGTTGCGGCAGATCCCCGAAGAGCCAGTGCAACCGGTGCCCCTGGGGGCGGTGCACGTGGCGACTGATATCGACGTCGCCCAGGCGTTGCGCATGGACGCCTACCTCCACTCGGCCCAACCGACGGCGATTCCGGTGGGCCTCTACACGTCCGGCGGGTTGGAAGCGCCGGTGTACGTCGACGCCGACTTCCTGCTCGGGCCCGAAGCGGCGCACCTGAACATCTCGGGTGTTTCGGGACTTGCCACCAAGACCAGCGCGGTGGAATTCTTGCTGAGCGGGATCTTCCAGCACTTCCCGGTTCACCGCGGTCGCATTGCCGCGGTGTGCTTCAACGTGAAGGGGCCCGACCTGCTGTTTCTCGATCGGCCCGGGTCGCTCGACGACGACGACCGGCGTCGCTACGAGCGCCTGGGGCTCGACCCGCGGCCCTTCGAGCACGTGCGGTATTACGCGCCCTTCAAGGCGGATGGCGTCAACCTCAACACGCTGCGCACGCACGCCGACCTCGTCGGCGCGGTCGAGCCCCTCGTCTGGGGACTCACCGAGGTGCTCGACTACGCCGAAGTGCTGCTGAACCGGGACGATATCGATGCCAAGGCCGACGCGTTCATTGATTTCCTGGCCGACCGCGTGGTGCGACGGGATTTCGACGACGGGTTCGGGCGTTCGCATCACGTGGAAACCTTCGCCGACCTGGAGCGGTTGTTCCGATCCATTTTCGACGGGCTCGAGAACTCGGCCCGCGGCGATATCTGGCGCACCCACCACATCGCCACCATCCGCAAGGTGCGCAACCGGCTCGGCAACGTCTCGACCCGCTGCAAGGGTCTCGTCACCGACGACGGTCCCGCGAACGATCTGCCGTGGGGGCAATTCACGGATCGATCGGTGACGGTGATCGACGTGGCCAACGTCGACCCGCTGGGGCAGGACCTGGTATTCGCGCGGGTCGTGTCGAAGCTGCGTGAGCATCTGGAACGTCGGGACTTGGGCGTCGACGCGGTGGTCGTGTTTGTGGACGAGCTGAACAAATACGCGCCGGCGGACGGTCCCGACACGTACGTGAAGAAGATGCTGCTCGACATCTCCGAACGGGGCCGCTACCTCGGGCTCGTGCTGTTCGGGGCGGAGCAATTCCGGTCGCAGGTGCACCGGCGCGTCGTGGGCAACGCCGGAACGCAGGTGTTCGGCCGCATGGATGCGGATGAGTTGGCGACGCCGGGGTATCAGGTGTTGAGCCCCGCGACCAAGATCAAGCTCGCCACCTTGCCCGTGGGAGAGTTGATGATCCGCCATCCGCATTTCACCCAGCCGATTTTCGTGCGCTTTCCACGTCCCCCGGTGCTGCGCGGCCGGAACGGCGTGGAGCAGTTCCCTCCGGCGGCCGACCGGCCGTTCGAGGATGCCGTCGCCCAGCAGCTCGTGCGGATCGACCCCAAGGTCCGCACCAATCAGGTGAAGGATCTCATCGCGGGACGCGACGAGCAGGATGTGCGGCGCGCGCTCGGCGCGGTGCGCCGCGAGCGTCCACAGGATGTGCTCGCCCTGTTTCGCAAGCGCCTGGGCGGTCGGGTCGCGACCGATGCGGCGCGTGGCCCGGCGCCGGTGGCGCCGCTGAACCCCATTGCCGAAGAGCCCTACTGATGCGCAGACGGATTGTCTCCTGCCTCGCCGTGCTCGCGACCGTCGCCGGGTGCAAGGGCGCGCAGAAACCCGCGTCCGCGGTCGCCATCACGACCAAGATCCCGCTGCGCTATCATCCACCCGCCGGCGCGACCTTCGTCTATCGGCTCGACCAGACATCCCGCATCGCGCCCGACTCGACGGCCGGCGACAGTGGCCCCCCAAGTGTGCTGCGGCTGGCGTTGCGTCAGGTGATTGGCGCCGCGACCCCGGAAAGCGTGAGCGTGACCGCGATCCTCGACTCGGGCGTGGTGACGAGCCCGATGCTGTCGCCCACCGCGGCGCAGGACGCCTCTCGGAAGCTGCCTGGCACGCAGTTGACCGCCGTGTTCGACGATCATCAGCGTCTCATCCGCGACGACTGGTCCGGCCTGGGCCGGCTGCAAGGAGGCGTGGGCGACCAGCTGCAACTCGTGTTTCGCGCGGCGGCGTTGCCATTCCCCGAGGATCCCGTCGGGGCCGGCGACACCTGGGCCAATACGGTGGAGCTGCCGTTCGGCCAGGTGGCGGGCGGCGCGCCGCTCACCGCGAAAACCAAAGTCACCGTGCGGGAAATCACCGTGCTGGCTGGCGATACGGTCGCACGCCTGGGGGTGGAGACGAGCGTGCCCAACCGCCCGCTGCGGTTCACCTTCGGTGGTCAGGCGATCACCGTGCTGCTCACCGGCGCGATCACCGGCGAGCAGCTGTTCTCCCTCACCCGGGGCGCGCTCGTGAACGCCACCCTCGGGGGCGCGATGCACGTCCGGGTCACGGGCGGCATGTTCGGCTCCCAGGGCATGGCGATGCGTGTCGAGCAGCAGGGGACGATGCAACTGGTCCCGCCGTGAGCCGGACGCTGAAGGTCGCCCACCTGGCCGACCTGCACCTGGGGTTCCGCCAGTACGACCGGCAAACCCCCAAGGGCGGCAATCAGCGGGAGGCGGACGTCGCGCAGGCGTTCGCGCGCGCGGTGGACGACCTGCTCGAGCAGCGCCCCGACCTGATCGTCATCGCGGGGGACATCTTTCACTCGGTCCGTCCGACCAATCCCGCGATCCTGTTCCTGTTCCAGCAGCTGCAGCGTCTCCGCGTCGGCTTGCCCGACACACCGCTCGTTATCATCGCGGGCGACCACGATACGCCCCGCACCAGCGAGACGGGCAGCATCCTGAAGCTGTACGAGGCCGTGGGAGCGGAGATCGTGATCGACGCGCCGCGGCGGCTGGTGTTTTCCAAGCTCGATTGCGCGGTGCTGGCCGTTCCGCATCAGGCCCTGATGAGTCCCGAGCGACCGGCGCTGCGTCCCGAGCGTGGCGGACCCACCTTCAACATCCTGGTGACCCACGGCCAGTTCTCGTCGCTGGGGGAGACGCGCGGCACGATGGATTTCGGCGGTGCGCCGCTCTCGCTCGAGGATCTCGCGCCCCCGGCCTGGGACTACATCGCGCTGGGGCACTATCACGTCACGCACGCCGTCGCCGACAACGCCCGCTATGCCGGCAGCCTCGAATACCTGCCGCCCAATCCCTGGGGGCAGATCCAGGATCAGAAAGAGCGCGGGGTGAAGGGGAAGGGCTACCTGCTGGTGCAGCTGCCCGGCCTGCGCATCACCGAGCGCCTCGTGACGCCGGCGCGGCACCACATGGAGCTCGAGCCGATTCAGGCCGCAGGCCTGACGGCGAAACAGATCGACGAGCAGATCGCCGCGGCGGTGAAGCACGCGAAGCCACCGATCGATCACAACGTTGTCCGGCTGTTGCTGTGGGATGTGGCCCGCGCCACCGCCCACGATCTCGATCATCACGCGATCCGCGGCTACAAGGCGCGCGCGCTGCATTTCCAGCTCGACATCCGCCGGCCGGAAGCGCGCTATCGCGTCGGGCTGGGGGCCCCGGCACGGCGTCAAACGCTGCCCGAGACGGTGCGCGATTTCCTGTCGCGCCGGCTGCTCGATGCCGATGTCCCGCGCGACGAATTCGTGCGCACCGGCGTCGAATACGTGGAGCAGGCGGGTCGCGCCGACGCGGACGGAGCCGCCTGATGGAGCTGCGGCGCCTGCAGCTCGAGAACTTCCGCCAGTTCACCCACACCGACATCGAATTCGGACAGGGCATTACCGGAATCGTGGGTCCGAACGGCGCCGGCAAGACGACGCTGCTGGAAGCGATTGCCTGGGCGATCTACGGGGTGCCCGCGGTCCGGGGCGACAAGGAATCGATCCGGCGCCATGGTGCCCCCGGCCGCTCGCGCGTGTCGGTCACGCTGGAATTCCGTCTCGGCGCGCACGAGTACACCGTCGATCGGTCGCTGTACGGCGCCGAGCTCAAACAGGACGGGCAGGTCGTCGCCAATTCGCTCAAGGCGGTGTCAGAGAAGCTGGAGCGGGTGCTGGGAATGTCCCACGCCGAGTTCTTCAATACCTACTTCACCGGCCAGAAGGAGCTCGCCGTGATGGCGGCGCTCGGGAAATCCGAGCGGGCGGCGTTTCTGTCGCGCGTGCTGGGCTATGAGCGGCTGGAGCTGGCGCAGCACAGCGTCCGCGATCGCCGCAACACGATCGTGGCGGAGCTGAAGGGCCTTGAGGCAGGCCTCCCGGACAAAGGCGAGATCGAGACCCAGCGCACCCAGGTGCTGGGGCGGCTGAAGCAGGCGCAAGCCGCCGCGGCCGCCGCGCGGGACGCGAAGCGTTCCGCTGAGCAGGCGTTGGCGAAGGAGCAGCCACGCTGGAAGGAATGGGAAGTGCGCCGCGACCGCATTCGCTCGCTCGAGAGCGAGCGCGCGATGGCGGAGCACGCGGTGGAGGGGGCGCGTCACGAGTTCCACCGGCTCGACAAGGAATTGGCGGAAGCCCGCTTGGCCAAGCGGGAGCTGGAGCGCCTGGCCGGCGCCCTGCGTCCGTTGCAGGCGTTGAAAAAGGAGCTGGCGAAGCTCGACCGCGAGCAGCGGGAAGACACCGCGCGTCAGGCAGACCTGGCCCAACTGGCCGAGCTGACGCGGGCGCGGGAGAGCCTCGACCAACGGATCGGAGAGCTCGAAGCGACGAAGGCCGCCCTGGAGCAGGCCGAGCGTGAGGCGCGGCAGCTGACCGAACGGGTGGCCCTGGCGGAGCAAGAGGTCGAGCAGCAACGCGCCGAGTGGATTCGCGAGCGGGAGGCCGCCGCCACGCGTCGCAGCGAGCTGCTGAAGCAATACGACGAAGTGAAACACCATCGGGACGACATCGAGCGGCTGGGCCCGGAAGGGAAGTGCCCCACCTGCGGCCGCCCGCTCGGGGTCGAGCATGCCGGGGTCTTGCAGGAGCTGGAGACGCAGCTGGTGGCGATCGTGGACGACGGCAAGTGGCTGCGGCAACGGGTCGAGCAGCTGGCCGAGCCGCCCGAGGTGGTGCGCGTGGCGGAGCGGGCGCGTGACGCGGTCAGTGGGGAAGCGCGCCGAGCGAGCGAGCGGGCCGGGGCATTGCAGGAGCAAGCCAAGGAGCGGATCCGTGCGGTAGCGGATCGGAAGACGGCGACCAAGCGGGCGGCCGAGCTCGAGGCGAAGATCGCGGCCCGGGCCTCGGGCTATGAGCCGGCCCGTCACGACACCGTCCGCGCGGAGCTGGCGCGACTGGAGCCGGTGGAGCGGGAAGCGACGCTACTCGAGAGCCGGGCCCGGCTGGCGGAAACACTGGTCAAAGATGCCGTCGGGGCCGAGCAGCAGTTGTCACAGCGGGAGCAACGCGCCAAGCAGCTCGCCGACGCGATCAAGGCCGACGGGTTTTCGGAAGAGAAATTCCTCGCGGCGAAAGGACGTTTCGAGCGCGCGACCGGAGTGCTGCGGGAAGCGGAGTTGGCGGCGGTGGAAGCGGGCGGGGCGTTGACGCGGGCCGAGGAAGTGGTCGCCGAGGCGGAGCGTCGCCTGGCCGAGCGCGCGGCGCGCGAGCGCCAGATCGAGGAATTCAAGTCGCATCGCCGGCTGCACGACGAGCTGGACCGGGCGTTTTCCGAGCTCCGGGCGGAGCTGAACGCGACCATGCGTCCGGAGATCGCCGAGCTGGCGTCGGGGTTCCTCGCCGATTTGACCGACGGGCGGTACGATACCGTGGACCTGACCGAGGACTACACGCTGACGATCGTCGCCGACGGCGTGCCGAAACCCGTCATTTCCGGCGGTGAAGAGGATATCGCGAACCTGGTGCTGCGGCTGGCGATCTCGCAGATGATCGCGGAGCGGGCGGGGCAGCCGTTGTCCCTGCTCGTCCTGGACGAGGTGTTCGGGTCGCTGGATGAGTCGCGCCGCCAGCACGTCGTCACGCTGCTGCGGCGTCTGGGCGACCGGTTCCCGCAGGTCGTCCTCATCACGCACATCGATCAGATCCGTGAGGGCCTGGACCGCGTGCTGCGGGTGGAGTACGATGCCGCGCACGGGGTGAGCGCGGTACGCGACGAAACCGCAACGTTGGGAGGAGGAGGGCTCGATGCGGGCGTGGCTGCCTGAACGGCGCGTGGAAGGGCCGCTGCGCGCGACCGAGCGCGACATCGAGGCGCTCAATCGTCTGTTCGCCGACGCGTTCACCGACCGCTATCGGCGCGACGGGCTGGTCGGCGTCCGCGTGCCGCCCTTGAATCCGCGCGTCTGGAGCTATGCGCTGCGGGATGCGGAAGACGGCGCCATGCTGTGGCGCGACGAGGACGGACGGCTCGTCGCGTTCAACGTCGCGCACCGCTGCGGCTGCGAAGGCTGGATGGGCCCGCTCGCCGTGCGGGTGGACCGGCAGGGCTCCGGCATCGGCAAGACCATCGTGCGGTCGGCCACGGAATGGCTGTTGGATCACGGGGTCACGACGGTCGGGCTCGAGACCATGCCGCGCACCGTTGAGAACATCGGGTTCTACGCGCACCAGGGATTCGTGCCGGGACACCTCACCGTGACGATGACGCGCGAGCTGGTGGTGCGGCGCCGCGGGGCAGCGCCGGCGCTGCTCTCGCGCATGAACGCCGCGGCCCGCGCGGACACCGTCGGGGCCATCCGCGGCCTCACGGATGCGCTCGCGCCGGGCTACGAGTGCTCGCGCGAGATCGAGCTCACCGGCGAGCTGGGACTGGGCGACACGGTCCTGGTTTCGGGCGGGCGCGGTCTCGAGGCGATGGCGCTGTGGCACTCGATTTCCCTCGCCGCCGAGCGCACCTCGGACGAGCTCCGGGTGCTGAAGCTCGCGGCGCGGGATTTGGCTTCGTTCGACGCGGTGTTGACCGCCATCGAAGCCAGCGCGACGCATGCCGGGTTGCGTCGTGTCGCGATCCGCTGCCAGAGCCGGTTCGAACCAGCGTTCCGGGCCCTCATGAATCGGGGGTACCAGGTGCGCTGGACCGATCTGCGGATGCACCTGGAAGGATACGCCGAACGACCCGTGAGCGACGGCGTGCTGTTTTCGAACTGGGAGATTTAGGCTACCGTCGGGCTCCCGGTCACGGGGGCCGGCTCAAGCCCGATGCGGCGGGCGAGACTCATGTCGGCGCCTCCGGTGGCCGTGATGCCTCGATCAGGTGTTGAAAACGCGGCTCCGCGCGAAGCGGATCGAAGTCCGGCGCGCGGAGGGCAGACCAGAGCGTCGCGCCTCGGGGTCGCACGCGCTCCAGCAGGGCCAAGGCGGCTTCCCGATCGCCGATGGTTACGAGCGCGACTACGGGGATCAACCGTTCCTCCAGGAGAACCTCCCAGGTCGTATCAGGGAGCGCCCGCAGGGCACGATTTACGAAGATACGAGCGGCGGCGGTGTCCCCACCTCGAGCGCCCACCATGGCCAAGAGCGCATTGCCGAGACTCGAATCCCGTCCCCCGGTTCGCAGTGCCATCTCGGCATCGGCGCGCGCTCCGACCAGGTCTCCCAGCATCAACCGAGTCCGCGCCCGGCGCACGTAGCCCCAGTAGAACTCGGGGTTGATGCGGAGCGCGCTGTCGAGCCAGCGGCGCGAGTCGGCGTAGTCACGGGCCAGGAAACTCAGCAACCCGAGGGCGCTGAGCGTGATGGGCCGCTCGGGCTCGATCTCCAGACTGCGCAGGCAAGCGGCTCGCGCGGCTGAATCTTGACCCAGTTGACGCAGGAAGAACGCGTATTGATGAAACACTTCGCCGCTATGAGGATCCGACCTCAGAGCCCGTTCCAGCGCCGCCAGGACGCCTTCGAACGAACGGGGATGGAGTCGCCTGATCCCATACGCGGTGGCCAGCCATGCGTCGGAGACCGTAGAGTCTTGCAAGAGCGCCTGACCGGCGAGGGCGATGCCGCGTGCCTGCAGGCTCTCGGGTGGCAGGCTGGAGGGTGCCGGCAGGAGAGTTCCAGCTTCGTACTCGTAGAGGAGCTCGTAGGCCAATCCCGCGCGAGCGATCGCCTTGGCAAACGTGGGATCGATTCGGGTGGCGGACTCGAACTCGTTGATGGCACGGGCAAACATGTCCACCGAGCGCCGGGCCAAGTAGTAGTTGCCGCGCAGAAAATGCTCATAGGCGTCGGGATTGGCGGTGGGCCGCTTCGCCAATGCGGTGCGCTCGCCAGGGGCCAGCCGCCCCGCGATGGATGTCGCCACCTCCTGGGCGATCTCCTCCTGGAGATCGAGCAGGTCCGAAGCCGCTCGATCGTAGGTCTGACCCCAGACCCGGAACCCGGTCGCGGCGTTCACGAGCCGCACATCCACTCGGACGCGTGTGCCGCCACGCCGCAGGCTGCCTTCCACCAGAAAGCGAACCGCGAACGTGCGGCCTGCCGCAATGCGGTAATCGGGCGCTGTCTCCCGTAGCCGCCGAATGCCCTCGCGGCTCACCTGTTTGACCGACAAGCGCCCGACGTCGCCCAGGTGGGAGGCGATCTCCTCGGTCAGGCCGTCGGCCAAGAAGGCGTCGGCGGTGTCGGGCGACAGGTTGTCGAGGTAGAGCACGGCGACACTGTTCGGCGCTGGAGTCACAGCACGGGAGGTTTGCCGACAGGGCGGTGGCGCGCCATCCGGGCACTGGGCGGAGAGCCGGGTGGCCCCTATGCCCATGATCAGCAAGGTCAGGCGCGCTAGCGTTGGACAGCTGCCTCGCGCTTCGAGTCCAGCGATCGGTCCGCCGAGCCGGTCACGAATATCGCCGGCGCGAGGCCCAGCACTTCGAAGCCGTGCTTGGTGCCTGGGGGCAGGTCGAGCCGGTCACCCGGGCCCAGCTCCACGATTTCGTTTCCGATGTGGACCCGCAGAAAACCGTCGAGGACCCAGCGCGCTTCAGGGAAGGGATGCTCGTGCTGCGCCACGCTCGTGCCCGGGACTTCCGACCACCATGCGGTCGCCAGACCTTCGCGCTGCAGTGCCGCGCGAAGTGTAGACAACTGCAAGGGGCCCAGGGCAGGGTCCCAGTGGCGCACAGTGGTCATGGCGTCAAACTACGTGCCGACGCTTCGCGCCGCCAGAAACCGCTAGCTAGGAAACGAATCGGGGTGCGCCGACCAGTATCCGTCGTGCAAACAACAGCACCGCTCCCACATACAGCACGTGCACCCATCCACTGGGCGCCTGTGCCACAAAAATGAACGCGATCCAAGCGATCACCATCGCGACAGCGGCCAGCAGCGACACATTCATCGACAGTCTCCAGGTTCGGTGATACGAGTCACGGTGCGTTTTTCTTCACATGCGGTTCAGAATTCTTCTCTTGACGATTCTGTTCGACACAGTAATGTAGACCCGGGGGACGGAGAGCCTAATTGTTGAGCCAACAGCTCGATCGTGGACCCAGATACTGTGACCGATGTCAGGCCCCCTCTGCGGGGAAGACAGAAGCTACGGTGAGGGACCTGTCATTACTTTCGGGCTTCAACAATCCTCTCTGTTCTCTGTGGTACCGGTCGGCCGGCCCGCTCAGCGGTGCCGGCCGATCTTATTTCGTCCCCCGTCCCCCGTCCCTCACGGTTTCCAGGAAATACCTCCACGCCAGCAGGCGTTTCTTCCCCAGCACGAACTGAAACACCAGGATCGCGATCCAGATCGCATACAGGACCGCGACCTCCTCGCGCCAGTGCGGCACCACGAACTGCGCCAGCCACAGCACGAACAGCACGCTCGCATCGAGCCAATCGAACTCCATGTTAGCGAGCACGAGAATGCCGAGGATGGTTTGCAGCAAGGTCAGCCCGATCTCGAGCCGTTGTGGTGCATCAAAGTGGAAATCGGCCCACGTGCCGTAGTGGTGCAGGTGCGAGAACCCGTAGACGAGCGGGATCATGGCGGCGAGGATGGTCCACTGGTTGATGTTGCTGGACACGATGTTCATCAGGGCCATGGGGGCGCGGGTCACTCGACGCGCCCAGTTAAACGTCGACACGAATTCGGGGAACTCGGACAGGAACGGCGCAACCCACTGCACCAGAAAGAACTGGCTGATCCCCAGGATCGCCGCGACCGCGAGCATCGACTCGAGAAACGGGTGCGCCGTGACGTAGAGCAGGGTTCCCCCCACGGCGAAGAGGCCTCCAATGGCGGCCTTTTGGCGCCAACCACGCTGGCGATACGCCCACTGTGAGATGCGCGGCGCCTCGGAGAGATTCTCCTCCTCCTTGGGCGGGTTGCGCATCAGCACCCACAGGTACACGACGTAGAGGGCGATGAGCACCGCTGCATCTACCCAATTGATCGACTGCTTCCAGAGGATCACCAGGAAGTAGAGCAGCGGCGGTGCCAGGCCGACGACCTCGACCGCGTGCTCCCGCTCGAGCATGATCGGCGGAAACGCCCGCTTCGCCTTGCGCCGGCCGGCCAGGACGAAGACGAAATAGATCATCGGCCACCCCAGGCCCAGCAGCAGCCGAATGGCACCGGTGAGGTTGGCGATCGCCAGGTGCGCACGCACCGGATCCTTGCCGGCCTCCCACGCGATCACGGCCTCGACGGCAAACTCGGGCAGCGTCTGGAGCCAGGCGAGGATCGCCAGAGCGAGTCCCTGAGACATCAGGAACTGCGCGGCCTCGGCCCCCCACGCCACGAGAAACGCCGACAACAGGATCGACGGGAATGTCCACAGGGCGGACAGCGCCGAACCTCCCGCCTGAGCGAGCGCGGCGAGTACCTTTAGCAGTCGCATGGTGCGCCGAAGATACCCTTCGTCCGGGAGGCGCTACAAGCTTGGCCGCCTGGCGCGCATCCGGTCGCGGGAGACGGAGCGTAACTACGTTGACTACGAGGGGAGCTGACGATGGGACGCGATGAGATCCGGTCGGCGAGCCAGCACAGCTTTCACGCGGATCATGCCGACGCCGCCGTGGCGGGAGAGAACGGCGCGTTCGAGCGGCTGGTGCGTGAGATGCTCGAACGGCTGGGCGAGGACCCGGAACGCGCTGGCCTCAAGGCCACCCCGGCCCGGGTCGCCGCGTCGATGCAGTGGTTGACGCGCGGGTACGGCATGTCGGTCGAGAATGTGATTGGCGACGCCGTGTTCGAGGAGAAACACGAGAACATGATCCTGGTGCGCGACATCGAGATCTATTCGCTGTGCGAGCACCACCTGCTGCCGTTCTTCGGGCGCGCCCACGTGGCGTATCTCCCCGACGGCCGCATCGTCGGGCTGTCGAAGATCCCGCGCGTGGTCGAGGTGTTCGCGCGCCGCCTGCAGGTGCAGGAGCGCCTCACCGACCAGATCGCCGACGCCCTGTGCGAGGTGTTGAAGCCGCTCGGCGTGGGGGTGGTGATCGAGGCGTACCACCTGTGCATGATGATGCGCGGCGTTGAGAAGCAAAACTCCAAGACCGTCACGTCCGCCCTGCGGGGCACGTTCCGGGCCGACGCGCGCACCCGCGACGAGTTTCTCCGCCTGGCCCACGGCGGCACCTCGCTGCTGTGAGTGTGCCCGGGCCGCTCGCCGGCAAAGTCGCGCTCGTTACGGGCGCCTCGCGCGGCATCGGACTCGCGGTCGCGGATGAGCTACGCGCCGCAGGCGCGCATGTGGTGCGGCTGGCCCGCTCGCTCACCGACGGCTCCGGCGAACGGGAGACCACCGTGCGTTGCGACGTAACCCGCCCCGAGGACGTGGAACGGGCGCTGCAGCGGACCATGGCCGAGGTGGGCGTGCCCGACATCGTGGTGAACAGCACCGGCGTCTTCTACGTCAAGCCGCTCGGCGAGACGACGCCGGCCGAGTTCACCGAGACGATCAGTGTCAACCTCATTGGCCCGTTTCTGGTTGCCCGGACGCTCCTGCCCCGGCTGGTCCAACGGGGGAGTGGCCATGTGGTGACGATCGGATCCTCCAGCGACCACATCCCGTACGCCGGCAATGCCGCCTACGCCGCGAGCAAGTACGGCATCCGCGGCATGCACGAAGTGATGGCGGCGGAGGTGGTCAACACCGGGGTGCGGACCACCATCGTCTCCCCGGGCGCGGTGGATACGGACATGTGGAACGCGATCGATCCCGACTCCAAGCCTGGTTTCCGCAAACGCAAAGACATGATGCGACCCGAGGACGTGGCGGAGGCGGTGCTGTTTGCGGTGACCAGGGAAGCGCGCGTGACGGTGACGGAGATCCGTTTGGCGCCGAGCAAACGATGAGAGGCGCGATCAGCCTTCAGCTATCAGCTATCAGCGTGCTGCTCTTCGCCCCGCTCGTCGCGCAGCAGGTCCCTCCGTTGCCCGATTCGACGGGGTGGGGCGTGCACGTCCTGGCCCTCGCGCGGGCGCCGGATTCGAGCATTTGGGTCGGGACCTACGGGCAGGGGATTTTCGTGTTGCGGCCCAACGCGAGCGTGTGGGAGCATATCGCGCACTCCAACGACACCGCGGCGCATTCGATCTCCTGGGACTTTGTGCACGCGTTCGCGTTCGGGTCGCAGGGCGAAATCTGGTACGGCACCGTAGGGAACGGGTGGGGCGTTTCGGCCGACGGCGGTAAGACCTGGAAGAACTGGGAGTACCGCCAGCTGGGCCCGGAGTGGCAATACGTGGCGCCCAATGGGATCGTGATCCGCGGCGATACGGTCTACATCGCGACGGCGGACGGCATCAAGCTCACGTGGAATGACGGGACGACGTGGCGGGTGATCACCGACTTGATCGGAGCGACCACGGCCCAGGATTCCGTGTGGGGCCAGCTCCCGAATCAGTACGTGTTGTACCTGCGCCGCGGGCCGCTCGACAGTCTGATCGCCTGGCATGTACACGGGGTCGCCGCGTCCGGCGACGGCGGGAGGCGGTGGGTGGAACGGACCCTGCCCGCGTGCCGAAGGCAATGCCAGGGAGGCGCCGCCGACGCGATTCTCGCCGCGCTGCATGACAGTGCGCCGGCCGCGCCGCGGTCCGTCGGGTCCACCACCTCCAAGCGGCGCCACACGTGGTTTCGCCGTCCCATCGCGCTGGACGACCAACCCTATATCGATCAAACCTACCGGTTCGGCTCGACCATGGGCGGCAACTTCCAGCCGCACCAGGGCGTCGAGTTCAACAATGCCGACGGCACGCCGGTGCACGCGATTGGGGACGGAGTCGTGGTGTACTCGGGTCCCGCCGAAGCAGGGGCTAATACGGTCGCGATCCGTCACAACCGACCGCTGACGACCGAGGACCATCAACGCCTCTATGTTTTTTCTGTCTATTACCACAACTCGAAGCTGCTCGCGCCGGTCGGCCAGCGCGTGAAGGCAGGGGACGTCATCGCGCTCGTCGGCAATACCGGCCGCGCCACGAACGACCATCTCCATCTCGAGGTCCACGCTGCGCCCACGACCGATTCGAGCCTGATCGTCCGGCCCGACGTGCGCTATCCGCCGTTCACCACGAACCCCGAGCTGTGGATCGCGCCCCTCCCGGGCACGGGGATGATCGCCGGCCAGGTGTGGGACGCGCGGGGGCAACCGGTACCGCAGGCCCGCATCTACGGCCTCGTGAAGCCCGAGCCGCAGGAGACGCCGTTTTCCTTCATCGAGACCTACGGTCCCAGGAACCACTCCGACCCCGTTTATCACGAGCATTTCGGCATTAGCGACGTGCCGCCCGGGGAGTATGTTCTGGGAGTCGCAATCGAGGGCAGGCGGGTGTACCGACGCGTCCGTGTTGAGGCCGGCAAGCTGACCTGGGTCGAGTTTCGACCCGAGGCAGGCCACTAGCCCCGAAATCCGAAACGAACCACTCCCCACTCACCACGCATTTTTTTTCTTTCATGCACATCGAGCTGACCGAGATGCTGCGCTGTCCCGAGGAGCACCGCGAGGAGTTCCTCGTGCTCTCGACCAGCGAGATGAACGGTCGCATGGTCTGGATCGGTCTGGTCGGCTGCCCGGTGTGCCATCGCAACTTTGAGATTATCGACGGCATCGTGGACTTCACCGAGGTGGTCACCGGTGAACGGCAGTTGCGTGCCGTCCGGCGTACCCCCGCGCCGGAGTCCCCCGTGGTCCTCGATTCACAATCGCTGCAGGCGTTGCTCGAGCTGAGTGGTCCCGGTGGCTATGTCGTGCTGCTCGGCTCCGCCGCACGGCTCGCCGAGGGCCTGGCGGGTCTCATGGGCGGGGTCCATTTCGTGGGGGTCAACGCCCCGCCCGACGTGGAAGAGCTGCCGATCATGAGCCTGCTGCAAACCGATCACGTGATTCCCCTGCGTCAGGCGATGGCGCGCGGCGTGGTGGTGGGCGCCGAACTGACCAGGACGCCGTGGGTGGCGGAAGGGGTACGGGTGCTGCTGAAGGGGCGGCGGCTGGTGATCGAGGACGAGCAGGCCGCGCCGGCCGGGCTCAAGAAACTCGCTTCGGGGCAAGGCGTGTGGGTGGGGGAAAAGAAGTAGCTCAACCCTCCATCGTCGCGACGGTCTTGTCGGCTTCGGTGTAGGCGGCATCGATGACCGACTGGTAGTTCTTCTCCACCACCCGCCGCTTCACCTTCAAGGTCGGCGTCAGCTCGCCCGATTCGATCGTGAAATCCTGATCCAGCAGCACCACTTTCTTCGGCATCTCGAAATGGGCGAGATCGGTGAGCATGCCGAGCACTTCGTCCTGCATTTTCTTCTTCACCACCGGCAGTCCAAGGAGGTCGCGCCGTGTGCTGAAGGCGATCCCGTCCGCCTTGGCCCAGGGCTCGAGCGCCTCGAAGTTCGGCACCACGAGGAGGATGGAAAACTTGCGCTTGTCCCCCAGCAGCACGGCGTTGGCGACGAACTTGTTGAGTTTGACCTGATTCTCGATCGGCTGCGGCGCGATGTACTTGCCGCCGGCCGTCTTGATCAGGTCCTTCTTCCGATCGGTGATCTTGAGGTAGCCGTCCGGGTCGAGCTCGCCGATGTCCCCGGTGTGAAACCACCCCTCGGCGTCGATCGCCTCGGCCGTCGCCTCGGGTTTGTTGTAGTAGCCCTGCATGATGTTGGGACCCTTGGCGAGGATCTCGCCGTCCTGCGCGATCTTGAGCGTGACGTCCGGGAACACAGTCCCAACGGTGCCGATCCGGGGTCGTTCGTACGTATTGAGCGTGAGCACCGGTGACGTTTCGGTGAGCCCGTAGCCCTCGAGCACCGGGAGCCCGGCGCTGAAGAAGAACTTGGCGATCTCAGGGGACAACGGGGCGCTGCCCGAAATGAAGAACCGGATCCGCCCCCCGGTGCGCGCCCGCAGCTTCGCGAACACCAGCCGGTCGGCAATCTTGTGCTTCAGGGCCAGGCCGGCGGGAATCGGTTTCTGATCCAGCTTGAGCGTCGCCCACGCGTCTCCCACGCCGCGCGCCCACGAGAAGATCTTCCGTTTGACCGCGCCACCCGTCAACGCATTCTCCAGCACGCGGGCGTACACTTTTTCATACAGCCGCGGAACGCTGAGCACGATGGTGGGCCGGACCTCGCCCAGGTTCTGCGCCACTTTGTCGAACGATTCGGCGTAGTTGATGATCACGCCGGCCCGGAGCAGGGTGTAGTCAACCATGCGCTCGTATACGTGCGACAGCGGCAGCATGGCCAGACACTCATCCTGATCCGTCAGGTGCATCACCTGCAGGGCGCCCTGGACGTTCGAATAGATGTTGTTGTGCGTCAACATCACGCCCTTGGGGTCTCCGGTGGTGCCGGAGGTGTAGATCAGCGTGGCCAGCGCATCCGGGCTGATGGCGAGCGCATCCTCGCGCACCCGTGGGTATTTCCCGGCGGCGGCCTGCCCCTTGGCCTCGAGCTCGTCGAACGTCATCACCCCCGGACGCTTGGCCGCCGCATCGAATACGATGATGTGACGGAGCCCCGGGAGGCGTTCTTTGACTTCGAACACCTTCGCCACCTGCTCGGCGGTGGAGCAGAAGACGCCGACCGCACCGGAATCCCTGAGGATGTATTCCGTCTGCTTGGGCGTGAGGGTGGGATAGATCGGGACGTCGGCCGCCTGGGCGCACAGGCAGGCGTAGTCGGCGATGGCCCACTCGGGACGCGTTTCGGCCACGATCGACACGCGGTCGCCGGGCTGGATGCCCAGCTCGCGCAGTCCGGCCGTCACCGCCACCACCCGGCGCACTAGCTCCTTGTGGGTGAGGGCGTGCCAGGTCCCGCTGATCTTCGCGCGCAGCGCGGCGGGACGACGATCGGCGTACTGATCGACGCTGGTGAAAAACAGCTCGGTGAGAGTGCCTTTTTTCATGGCACGAACTCCACCACGAAGGTGAGAGGGGATCCCGGCACCGGCGCGCCGCCGAAGTGCTGGGCGCTGGCGCTGACGACCACGGTATCGGGTCTGAGGATCGCGCTCGTCGCCCGCACCTGGAACACGGCAAGGCCGGTGCCGTTGGTGCGCACCGTGTCTCCCGGGACCAATGTGAGCCCCGCGGCTCCCGGTGGGAAGACGATGCTCACGGCGATCTTGCGGCCGACGGTGGAGCCCGCCGGCCCGAACACCTGGATCTTCAGGCTGTCCGAAAGCGTGTCCAGGGCCGGCACCGTCACGGTGTCCGGGCCGCTGACGCGCATGGAGTCGAGCGGGGCGAGCACCGCGAGCGCGATCAGGTTCGATCGCAAGGTGCCCACCCGGGCCTGGATGCGGCCCGTGCCGACGACCCGACCCACCGTCGTTCCGGTGAGCGAATCCACGATCTGAATCGTCGTATCGAGGGCACTCCAGACGATCTGGGCCGCGACAGAGTCGCCACGACCGTTCAGGGCGAGGGCGTGGGGGCGCAGCGTATCCAGCACCTCCACCCGTCCGCTGTCCGGGACGGTCACTTCAATCGCGATGACGGCGTCGAAATCCGGCGAGAGGGCGCGGCACGACAGAGCGACGCAAGCGATCGCGACGATCCGCCTCAGGGCGCCTCCGCAGACAGCGGTGGCGCGGCGGGCGGCGCGGCGCCCAAGTCGTGCAGCGCTTCAGTGGCGTGGCTGACCCATTTGTGCGCGTCGGGTCCGCGGGGCGGTTGGGCCAGAAAGGCCTTGAGATGCTGGGCGGCGCCGTCGGGGTCGCCGCGGCGCATCAGCAGGAACGCGAGCCCATAGTGGGCGCCCGCGAGCGCCGGGTCCAGCTCCAGGGCCCGGCGGTAGTGACGGATCGCCTCGTCCAGCCGCGCGGTCTTGGTGAACGCGATGGCCATGTTCTGCAGAATACGGGCGTCGTTGGGATGATCACGCAGCGCCAGCCGATAGGACGTCAGCGCCGCTTCGTAGTCGCCCTGGCGCTCCAGGGCGAGCGCCTCGTTGAGGTAGTCGAGGCGCGTGGGGTTAAGATCGTCGGACGAGCCGCTGAACAGTCGACGCCAGAAACCCATGATGCGAAAATAGCTTGCGGCGTCCGATCTGTGCAATGTAGCTTCCCGCGCATGCCGCCCGTCCCACCGTACTCCGCTCCGACCCCGCGTCGCGCCAAGGGCGGCCGGCAGTCGCCGGTCGACGTGCTGCCGGTGGACTGGCCGTTTTTCGGCGAGTTGTGCCGCGTGCTCGCCCTCAAGGTCTATCACGAGTATGACCCCGACCTGGTGCTCGGCATCGCGCGGGCCGGCGTGATCCCGGGCGCCGTGGTCGCGAGCATCCTGCAGCGGGACTTTGCGTCCATGGCGATCAGCCGCAGCGAGACCGGCTCACGCCCGGTGGTGATCGCGGGCCCGCCCAAGCTGGTTACCGGCCGCCGCGTGCTGATCGTGGACGAGACCTGCGACACCGGGGATACCATGAAGCTCGCGCTCTCCGCCGTCCGCGACCTCCAGCCGGCCATGGTCAAGACGGCCGTGAGTTTCCGCACCGGGCCCTATCAGACCGACTTTCACGCGCTCGAAACGGCCAGCTTCATCATCCTCCCCTGGGACCGCGAGGTGATCGTGGACGGGGAGATCGTCGTGCGTCCCGACTACGCCGAGAAACTGCGGGCGTTCGGAGAGTGAAGGACCGGCTGGTCGCGGCGCTGAAAGCCTCCCGCGCCGATTACACCGAAATCCGCGTCGAACACACCTGGAGCTCCACCGTGAGCTTCCGCGGCGCGCGTCTGGAAACCGCCACGGCGAGCGAGGATCAAGGCGGTTTCGTACGGGTGCTCGATCGCGGGTGCGGTTGGGGCATCGCCGCGTTCACCTCGCTCGACCGGCTGCCCGCCATGGTGGCGCGCGCGCGCGAGCTGTCGCACGCGGTGCGGCTGGACGAGCCGATCCCGTGGGCGGGGGTCCCGCCGGTAACGGCCGATGCCCTGGCGAACCTGGATGGGGACGTGCGCGGCGTCTCGCTGAGCGATAAGAAGCGTCTGCTCGAGGGCTACAACGGGGAGATGCTCGCGGTCCCCGGCGTCGTCGATACGCAGGCGAGTTACCACGACGAGGTGACCGAGTACTGGTACGGGAATTCCGAAGGATCGTTGCTGCACGAGCTGCGACCCGAGGTCACGCTGTCGGGAACCGCGATTGCCCGTCGCAACGGCACCATCGAGAAGGGACTCGAGTCGGTCGGCCTGCGCCGCGGCTGGAACGCCGTGCACGATCACGCAGCCGGCTTTCGGGAAGCGGCCCGCCGAGCGGCCGCGTTGCTCGATGCACCTACCGTGAAAGGCGGCACCTATCCGGTCATTCTCGACAACGAAATGGCCGGGGTGTTCATCCACGAAGCGTTCGGGCACCTATCCGAAGCGGACTTCGTGTATGAGAATCCGCAGGCCCGCGAGATGATGACGCTGGGCCGGCGCTTTGGCCGGTCTGTCCTGAACGTGGGGGACAACGGCGCCGCCCCGGGCCTGCGCGGCACGCTGCCCTTCGACGATGAGGGCACGCCGACCCAGGACACGGTGCTGATTCGCGACGGGGTGCTGGTGGGGCGGCTGCACTCGCGTGAAACGGCGGCCAAACTGGGCGAGCAGCCCACCGGCAATGCGCGCGCCATCTCCTACCGCCATCCGCCGATCGTGCGCATGACCAACACCTATATCGCGAACGGGCAGGGCTCGGTGGCCGACCTCATCCGGGACATCAAGCTCGGCGTGTACGCCTGTTCGGCATTCGGCGGCCAGACGATGCTCGAGAATTTCTCGTTCACCGCGGCCTACGGGCACATGATCCGTGACGGAGCCGTGGCCGAGCTGGTGAAGGACGTCGTGCTGGCCGGTAACCTGTTTCAAACGCTGGATCGCATCGAGCGCATCGCCGGCGACTTCCAGTGGAATCAGATGGGAGGCGGCTGTGGTAAGGGCGGGCAGTTCCCGCTGGCGGTCACGGAGGGCGCCCCCCACGTGCGCATCGAGGCGGCGCTGGTCGGCGGCGACGCCCCCCTGCCAGCGTGATCGAGCGGTTGATCGACGCCGCACGCCGTCGCGTCGAGGCGGCCGACGCGTTGTGGCACCGGGTGGAGCGGACATCGGTCTCCTTCGAATCGGGTCGCCTGAAGGCCTGCGGCGTGTCCGAGGCGGGGGGAGTGAACCTCCGGGTGGTCGCGAACGGTCGGGTCGGGATCGCCGGTACGACGGCTGCCGAGCCCGGCGATCTCATCGATCGCGCGCTCGCGTCGGCCCTGCTTGGCGAACGCTTGCCCATCGCATTTCCTCCCGCGACCCCGCTGCCCCACGTCCCCACATACTCCAAGGTCGCTGCGGAGGCCTCCCTCGATCGACTGACGGCGATCGGGACCGAGCTCGTGGCCCGGGTGGCCCGCGAGGGGTGTCAGGTGAATGTCTCGATCGAGCGGGAGACGATGGAGACGCGGCTCTTGAACACGGCCGGCGCGGACGCCGCGTATCCCGGTACGGCCGTCGCCATCAGCGTGGATATCGCCCGGTTTGCCGGGGACGATGTCCTGATGGTCTACGATCTCTATGCGGGGACCGAGCTCCCAACCGCGGCGGACCTGGACGCGCTGGTCGCATCCATCGATCGGCGCTACACCCCGGCGCTGCGCGTGGTCGAGCCGCCCGACGGTGCACTGCCGGTGGTGTTCACACCTTCGGGTCTGGCCGCGATTCTGTTGCCGCTCGAGCAGGCCCTGTCGGGAAAGGCCGTGTTGCAGGGGATCTCACCCCTGCGCGGCCAAGGTAGGGGAGCGAGTGTTCGACGAGCGGTTCTCGATCGTCGACGATGCGCTGGTCCCCGGGCGCGTCGGGTCGCGTCCCGTGGATGACGAGGGCGTGCCGTCACGGGCGCTCCCCCTCATCGACCGGGGGGTGATGCGCCATTTCGTCTATGACCTCGAAACGGCGGCCCGCGCGGGAGCCAGCTCCACCGGCCACGGCGCGCGCGGGACGTTTTCCAAGCCGCGGATCGGATTTTCGAACCTGATCGTCGGCGAGCGCCGCGGCGTCGTGGACGCATCGCTGGGCGGCGGACTCGCCGCCGGTCTCGCGGACGGCCTGATCGTCGATGACCTGATCGGCGTGGGGCAGGGCAACGTCATCGGCGGCGCGTTCAGCCACCCGGTGGCGCTCGCCTATCGCGTGCAGAATTCCGAGATCACGGGACGGGTGAAGGATGCCGCGGTGGCGGGCAACGTGTACGAGCTGTTGAAACGGATCGGCGGGGTTGGGACCGACGGTCGCTGGCTCTCGAATCGCTGGTCGGCGTCGCTGCTGCTGGAAGGGGTGAACGTCGCGCGCCGCTAGCCGGCTCCCAATGCTTCGACGTAGGTCATCCCCGTCGTCATCTTCTCATACACTTCCTGCAGCGTGGCGGGCGACGCCGACAGAAACCGGCAGATCCCGTCACCCTTGCTGCGGCACTCCACTTCCATCACCGCGACCGGCTCCCCCGACACCCGCCCCATCAGGTCCGCCAGCATCCCGGAGGAGAAAAAGCACATCGGCATTTGCGCCGTGCCGGGCTCAGCCTCGGCCCAATCGGTCGAGTCGAGGGCCAACGCCGCGCCGCCCACCGGCGCAATCGAGAGATGGCCCCACCCCGAGGCCAGAAAGAAATCGGACAGGGCGTCGCTGAATTGCGCCGCGTCGAGCTCGTCGGGCCGCTGCACGCCGGCGTGCGAGACCAGCCAGGTGCACAGGTGCTGATACAACCCCTCGCCCGACGCAAAGCCCGATTCCTGCAACACCGTGATGGCGACGGCAGGCGCATGCTGGAGCAGGCTGCGGTGCAGTTGGCGCATGCCCTCCGAACCGAACGTGAGGCCGGCGGCGGGAGTCGCGGGGACGGTCATGGGGACGCCAACTTAAGGCGAGGAGGTCGCGCGGCGCAACAGTTCCGCTTCGTCGATAATGGGGACGCCGAGGGTTTTCGCCTTTTCCAGCTTCGATCCGGCCGCGTCCCCGGCGACGACCGCGGTGGTCTTTTTGGACACGCTGTCGGAGACGTGCCCACCGGCGGACTCGATCAGTTGCGTCGCCGCATCACGGGACAGGGTCGGCAAGGTCCCGGTGACGACGTAGGTCTGGCCGGCCAGCGGACCGCCGCCCTCTGCCGCGGCGCGCGGCTCCTTCATGTTCAGGCCGAGCTTTGCCAGCCGCTCGACCAGTTTGCGGTTGGCGGGCGTCGCGAAGAATCCCGCGACGGCTTCGGCGATCGCCGGTCCCACGCCGCGGATCTCCCCGATGTCCTCCGCGCTCGCCTTGGAGAGCCCGGCCATGGTGCCGAACTGCCGCGCCAGCAGGCGCGCGCCCTGATTGCCCACGTGGCGAATGCCCAGAGCGTACAGCAGGGTCGAGAGCGGTTGGGGCTTCGAGGCATCGATCGCGTCGATCAGCTGTTGCGCCGATCTCTCGGCGAACCCTTCGAGAGTCAATAGCCGCAGGACGTCGAGCTGCTTCCGGTCATACAGATCGGAAACGTCGCTGATGAGTTTGGCGTCGAGCAGCGCGCGCACGCGCTCGTAGCCCAGGCCGCGAATGTCCATCGCGCCCCGCGACGCGAAGTGCACGATGCCCTCGAGGATCCGTCCGGGGCACGACACGTTGGGGCAATAGGCGACGACCTCGTCGGGGGGATGCTCGACCTTGGAGCCGCAGATCGGGCAGCGTTCCGGCGGGACGTAGGGGCGCTTGCGTCGGACGCCCTTCTTGATCACGGGCCCGAGGATTTGCGGTATCACCTCGCCGGCCCGCGTGACTTCGACCAGGTCGCCTTCCCGGATGTCCTTGGCGCGAATCTGATCGAAGTTGTGTAGCGTGACGGTGGAGACGGTGACCCCGCCGATCCCGACGGGCTCGAGCACCGCATACGGGGTCAGGGCGCCGGTGCGTCCGACGTTCACGCGGATCTCGAGCAGCGTGGTGACGGCCACCTCGGGAGCAAATTTCCGCGCCACCGCCCAGCGCGGCTCGCGTCCCCCGATCGTGCCCAGCTCCGCGTGCAGCGCTCGCTGGTTGACCTTCACGACGACTCCGTCGGCCCCGTAATCGAGTTTGGGGAGCCGTTGCTCCAGTTTGGCGATCGCCTCGTGGGCCGCGGCCAGTGTGGGCACCAGCTGGTGATGCGGCTCGATGGGGAAGCCCCAGGCTTTGAGTCGCTGCAGCAGGTCGTGTTGCGTGTCGACGCCGAGCGGCGTCGGAGACTCGACCTGAAAACAGAACACCCGCAGGCCGCGCGCCCGCGTGATCTTGGAATCGAGCATCCGCAGCGCGCCGGCCGCCGAATTGCGCGGATTGGCGAACATCGGCTCACCGGCCTTCTCCCGCTCGCGGTTCACGCGTGCGAACTGCGTCTTGGAGAGATAGACCTCGCCGCGGACCTCCATGCGCTTCGGCCAGCCGCTTCCCTGGAGTCGAAGCGGGAGGTCGAGCACGGTCTTGAGGTTCGCGGTCACATCCTCACCTTCGATCCCGTTGCCGCGCGTGGCGCCGGTGACGAGCATGCCGTCTTCATAGGTCAGGCTCACCGCCGCCCCGTCGATTTTCACCTCGAGCGTGTAGCCGCCGTCCTTCACTTCCGGCGCGAGGCGGGCGATGCGGTCCTCCCAGGCGGCGAGCTCTTCGACGCTGAACGCGTTGGCCAGCGACAGCATCGGCACGGCGTGTTTGTGCTTGCGGAACGCCGACGAGGGCGCGGCGCCGATGCGTTGAGTGGGGGAGTCCGACGTGCGGAGCGACGGATGCGCGGCTTCGACCGCTTGCAGCTCGCGGAACAGCCGGTCGTACTCGGCGTCCGACATCTCCGGACTGTCGAGGACGTAATACGCGTGGTTGGCCCGCTCGAGCAGCCGCCGGAGCTCGGCGGCGCGCGCGGACGGGGTGGTCACTGTCCTTTGGCTTCTTCTTGGATCACCGCGAGGGCGACGCCTACCAGCCGATCGAGCTCCTCGGCGCTGGCCTTGGGGAGGAGCCCCTCGCCCCAAGCGCCGTCCGATCGGCCGAAGGTCTCCATCAGACGCCGCAGGAACGACAGCAGCGCCACACGCTCCAGCTCCATGCGACGCAACGCCTCGCCGGTCTCGGCCTGGCGCTGGGCCAGCCGCTCGTAGCGGTGCGCGTTGCGCAGCGCCTGGGCGGTGAGCGACGCCACGACCTGAACAAACCGCACGTCGGCATCGGAGAATGTGGGGCCATCGCGGAACGTCCGCAGAAAAATCGCGCCGATGGCGACGCCACGCCAATTGATCGGCACCACGGTGATGGATTTCACCCGCCGGCTCTGCAGCTCGTTCTTCACGTGCTTCAGGGTGGGATCGGTCATCGCGTCCGGAATGAAGACCGTCTCCCCGTGGTGGATCGCGCGCTTCAGCTCGGGGTAACGCTCGAGGTCCACCAGATGATTGCGGATCGTCGGATCCTCGTAGGACGCCACCAGCCGCACGTGCGTCCCGCCGCGCTCGGACAAAAAGATCGAGCAGCGGTCCAACCCGAACGACTCTCCGAGCTTGCGGGCAATCGATTGGAGAATGTCGATGAAATGCAGCGATCCCGAGATTTCCTTCAGGATCTCGATCACGGCCAGCAAGTGCTTGCGCTCGTGCTCGAGCTCCGCGATGCGCGACGCGAGACGTTCGGACTCGGCGAGGTTGAGAGCCGATGAGATGGTCATGGCATACAATGGCGACCGCGCGCGCGGCGCGTCAAGTTGCCTCGGGTTCTGGAGCGGGATAGCTTCGGTTTCCATGCGACTCCTGCTCGTTTTCTGCCTCGCGGCGCGCGCCTTGGGAGCCCAGGATCGCCCGGCTCCCACCCTGTCCGCCGGCCCCCTCGGGGGCTGGACCCTCGTCCCCGCGCTGCCCGGCATGGGCCGGGCCGTGGACATCTCGGCGACGACGGCGCGGCGTCAGGCGCTGCTCGCCCGTATCGGACGCGGCGTGGTGCTGATCCCCGCCGCCCACGAACGCGACCTGGAAACGGACTACGTCCAGGACAACGATTTCCGGCAGCACAACACCTTCTTCTATTTCACCGAGCTGGAGGCGGAAGACGCCTGGCTTCTGATGGTGTCTTTCGGGCCGGATTCGACCGACGTCGCGCTGTTCCTGCCGCCCCGCAATCCGACCCAGGAGCGCTGGACCGGCATCCGGCTCGGCCCGGACAGCGCCGCGGCCCGGCTCACCGGAATCGCCACCGTGTTGCCGCTCGACTCGCTCGAGCGGCGGCTCCGGATCGCGCAATTCCGCTCCCGTGGTCCGGTCTACATCCCGCTTGACGTCACCACCAAGAGCGAGACGCGGCTCAGCGAGCTCGCGTTCTCGGGCCGGGACGTGCGCAACCTGCGCCCCATCGTCGACTCGATGCGCCTCGTCAAGGATGCTGACGAGCTGGCCCGGTTGCGGATGGCGGTGAACATCAGCGTGCTGGGCCACGTCGCGGCGATGCGCGCCGCCCGGCCGGGCTCTTTCGAATACGAGATCGAAGCGGCATTCGAGGGCGAGGTGCGGCGGCAGGGGGCGGATCGCCTCGGCTATCCCTCGATTGTGGGCAGCGGTCCCAATGGCACGACGTTGCACTATGACACCAACCGGCGGCGCGCGCAGGACGGTGAGCTGGTCGTCATCGACGCCGCCGCGGAATACGGCCAGTACACCGCCGACATCACCCGCACCTGGCCGGTCAACGGCAAATTCACTTCCCGGCAGAAGTCGATCTACAACCTCGTTCTCGGGAGCCAGCAGGCCGCATTTGATGCCATCCGGCCGGGCGTGAAAATGGCGACCCTGGACAGCATCTCGCGGGCCTACATGCGCGAGCACTCGGGGAGCCTCTGCGGCACGAGCACCTGCGATGCCTTCTACATCCATGGGTTGGGACATTGGATCGGGATGGATGTGCACGACGTCGGCGATTACACGACGCCGTTGGCTCCCGGCATGGTCTTCACGCTCGAGCCGGGGATCTATCTCGCGGACGAGGCGCTGGGCGTACGGATCGAAGACGACGTGGTGGTGACGGCGAACGGCGCCGAGTGGCTGTCGGCCGGTGCGCCCCGCACGGCGGACGACGTCGAGCGCGCGATGCGCGAGGGGCGCTCCGGGCGGCGTTAGCCTTTGCGGAGCAGGTCCTTCGCGTCCCCGGCTTTTCCCCGGCTCAGGTCGGCGAGGGCGTCCACGGCGATGCGTTTGTAGTACGGATCCATCGGATCGCCCACCGGCAGGCCGGCGATGGCTTGCAGCTGGTCGGTGGCCTTGGCGGGTTGCTCGATGTCGAGATACACCCCCGCGAGCTCGAGGCGATGGTACACGTGCTGCGGGTTGAGGGTAACGGCGTGCTCCATGTTGGTGACGGCGCTGTCCCAGGTGGCGCGGTCCATGAAGCCCGCTCCGAACAGCGTCTTGGCGAAGAAGCGGGTAAACCCCGAGAGTCGTTTCACCTCGGCGTGCCAGATGCCCAGGATGTGGTAGGCGCCGTCGTGACGGGGATCGAGTTGAACGGCGCGCGCGGCTTCGTCGTAGATGATCTTGGCGAAGCGGACTCGCTCCTTGCCGCCTCGCGTGCGGGAGAGGCGGCCCAGCACCAGGGCCAGCGCGAAATGCGCATTGGCGACGCTCGAATCGGCGCGAATCGAAGCTTCCGCCCAGGTCCGGCCAAGGGAGTAGAGACTGTCGCGCCGCTGTTTGAGCGAGTCACCCATGAGTTGCTTGGCGACGTCGGAGATCTCACGGGCCGCCTTCCAGTACGCTTCGCAGTACAGGGGATTGGTGGGGTGAATGCCGGCCACGGCTTCCAGCTGGGTGCCGATCGCCTGCTGGATCGCCGTCACCGCCGCTTCGTAGTGCCGCAGCGCTTGCTCGGAGTGGAGGGCGGCTCGAGCGCTGTCGCCCATGGCGATGTGCTCGACGATGGTCGTTTGGGCCGCCAGGGGAGCGGCGAACAGGCTGAGTGCAGTGATCGATGCTGCGTAGCGCATGAGAGGACTTTGCGGGGAGGTGTGTCCTAATGTTGGTGGTGCCTCTGATCGAGCGCAAGCGGGAGGGCGGCGCACTCACGCCCGAAGAATGGTCGGCGCTGGTCGCGGGCTATACCGCCGGGCGAATCCCCGATTACCAGATGTCGGCGCTGTTGATGGCGGTCATGTGGCGCGGCCTGGAACGGCAGGAGCTGGCGGCCCTCACCGACGCCATGATCGCGTCCGGGCAGCGCCTCACGTTCGAGGGCTGGTCGACGCCGCGCATCGACAAGCATTCCACCGGCGGCGTCGGCGACAAAGTGTCGCTCGTCCTGGCGCCACTCGTCGCTGCCTGCGGGGTCGCCGTCCCGATGATGTCCGGCCGCGGGCTGGGGCACACCGGCGGCACGCTGGACAAGCTCGAGGCGATTCCCGGCTTCCGCACCAACCTGTCCTTGCCGGAAGCCAAGGCGCAGCTGCAGAAACTCGGCGCGGTGCTGATCGGGCAGACGCCGGAGATCGCCCCCGCCGACAAACGCCTGTACGCGCTGCGCGACGTCACCAGTACGGTCGCCGCCATCCCGCTCATTGCGGCGAGCATCATGTCGAAGAAACTCGCCGAAGGACTGACGGGACTGGTGCTCGACGTGAAGCATGGCAGCGGCGCGTTCCTGCCGGAGACGGAGCGCGGGCTCGAGCTCGCGCGCACCATGATCGCGCTGGGGGAAGATCGCGGCTGTCCCACCATCGCGTTGCTGACGGCGATGGATCGCCCGCTGGGCCGCGCCTGCGGCAACGCGCTCGAAACCGAAGAGGCGATTCTCGCGCTGCGCGGCGAGGGGCCGGAAGATCTGATGGAGGTCACGTACGCGCTCGGCGTCGAGATGCTCCTCGCCGGCAAAGTCGAGACCTCGCCGTCCAAGGCGCGCCAGCGGCTCGAGAATGCGCTCAGCTCGGGGCTCGCGGCGGAGAAATTCGAGCAGATCATCGAGGCGCAGGGCGGCAACCCGAAAGTCGTGGAAGACCCGTCGGTTCTGCCGCAGGCCCAGGTGGTCGAGATCTTCTCCGCCCCCGCGACCGGGGTGGTGACCCGGGTGGAGCCGCGCGTCCTGGGTCGCGCGATCGTGGCGATGGGTGGCGGGCGCACGCAGGTCGAAGACACCGTGGACGCGAGCGTCGGCTTCGTCATCACGGTGAAGCCGGGCCACAAGGTGCTCGCCGGTGAGCCGATCGCCTCTGTGTTCGCCCGCGACCCCGCGGGGGTGGAGCTCGCGTTTGACGCGTTGCGGCAGGCCATCGTCGTCGCGGACCGGCTCAGCGAGCGGCCGCTCCCGCTGGTCTCCCATCGCGTCACCCGCGACGGGGTCGAACCCCTGGGAACTACGGAGAAGAAGGGAGGCCGGGGGGCGAGTGCGTCCGCCCGCAAGCGATGAGTTTCCTCCCAGCGGCCGACCTATTTAGTTTGCTCCACCCATGACGGCCATCGGCAGCAAGATCCCGTATCTCCCGGAGCGGATCAGCGGTCTCAGCGCTATCGCGCATAACCTGTCGTGGAGCTGGAGCCGCGAGGCCCGCGCCCTGTTCCGCACCATCGATCAGCCGCTGTGGCACCTGACCCGGCACAATCCGATCGACATGCTGCGCCGCGTCGACCCTGCGCGGCTCGCCGAGTGTGCCGAAGATCCGGATTTTCTCAGGCAGTACGATCTGGTCCTGGCGCAGCTCGCCCGGGACAGCTCCCGCACGGGGACATGGTTCGCCATCTCCTACCCCGATCTGCAAGACCGCCCCATCGCCTACTTCTGTGCGGAGTTCGGGCTCCACAACTCGGTGCCCATCTACTCCGGCGGCCTCGGCGTCCTCGCCGGTGATCATTGCAAGACCTCCTCGGATCTCGGCCTTCCCTTGGTCGGCGTCGGTTTGCTGTACACGCGGGGGTACTTCGACCAACGCCTGCGCCTCGACGGCTGGCAGGAAGCCGTCGACGAGACTTTCGACGCCTCGCTCACGCCACTCGATCGGGTGCTCGGTCCGGGTGGCGAGCCGTTCCTCACCACGGTCCTCACCTATGGGCGCCCCGTGTGTGTCGGCGCCTGGCGCATGATGGTCGGGCGCGTTCCTGTCTATCTGCTGGACACCGACCTGCCGCAAAACGACGCCGCCGACCGGGAGCTGTGCCAGCGTCTCTACGGTGGTTCGGGCGAGCTGCGGTTGCGGCAGGAGTGGATTCTGGGCGTGGGTGGCGTTCGCGTACTGCGCGCCCTCAACAATCTGCCCGTGGTCTGGCATGCCAACGAGGGCCATGCGGCGTTCATGCTGCTCGAGCGGCTGCGCGAGCTCGTGGCCGGGGGACGGTCCTGGACCGATGCCATCCTGGAGGTGCGGCGCACCAGTCTGTTCACGACCCACACGCCGGTCCCCGCGGGGCACGATGCGTTTGCCCTGGACCAGGTCGAACAGTGCATTGGGTCGATGATGGACGAGCTCGGGGGTGACCGGGAGGCGGTCCTGCAGCTGGGTCGCTCCCCCAGCCACGACCACGGCCAGTTTCACATGCCGGTCCTCGCCATCAAGCTGTCGGGGAGTGTGAACGGCGTGTCGCGGACCCACGGTGAGGTCGCGCGGCGCATGTGGAGCGACCTCTGGCCGGGGCGGGACCCGGAGCAGGTGCCGATTCAGCACGTGACCAACGGCGTCCACGTGGCGACCTGGATGTCGCATCATATGTACGAGCTGCTCTCCCGTCACCTGGGACCTGATTGGCTGCACCGCATCGACGAACCCGGGTTCTGGCAGGCGGTCTACACCCTCGACGACGCCGCCTTGTGGGAGGCCCACTTCAATCTGAAGGTGGTGCTGCTGCGCTCGATTCGGGAGCTGGCGCGGCGCCGCTGGGTCGAGCAATGGAAGACGGAATCGCAGCACCTGGTAGGGGCGGGGACGCTGCTCGATGAGCGCGCCCTGACCATCGGGTTCGCCCGCCGCTTCGCCACCTACAAGCGGGCCAGCCTGATCTTTCGCGACGTGGACCGGCTCCGGCGGCTGCTGGTCAACCCGTGGCGCCCCGTGCATCTCGTGTTCGCGGGAAAGGCGCACCCGGCCGACGAGCCCGGCAAGCAGATCTTGCAGCAGGTGTACGAGTTCTCGCGCGATCCGCGCTTCGAGGGCCGGGTCGCGTTCATCGAAGACTATGAGATGCACCTCGCCCACCGGCTGGTGCAGGGCGTCGATCTGTGGCTCAACCTGCCGCGGGTGCCGCTCGAAGCCTCGGGGACCAGCGGCATGAAGGCGGCGCTCAACGGCGTGCCGCAGCTCAGTACGCTGGATGGGTGGTGGCACGAAGGGTACGAAGGCAAGAACGGGTGGGCGATTCCCACGGCCAAGGAAGGCGAGGACGCCGACGCGGCTGATGCCGACCATCTGTATCACCTGCTGGAGGAGCAGGTGGTCCCGCTGTTCTATACTCGGGACGCCCGCGGCATCCCCACCGGGTGGGTCGAGCGGATGAAGCACGCGATGCGCGTGGCGGGCGAGCACTTTACGGCGCGCCGCATGGTGCAGCAATACACGACTCAGTATTACGTTCCAGTAGCGCGCGGTGAGCGGGCGGCGGACGATCCGCCGACCGTGTGATGGGCCGACGCCGAGAAACGGTGGTGCCCGCATGGATGCCGACCGGCAGGTGAAGCGAGAGGGAAAGACCAGGCCACGGCGCGGTGCGGGTCGAGCGACGCCGGCGAGCAGCCGGGTCGCCACGGCCGAGGCGTCGACGGGCGAGCGCGTGTCATCGGTGCATCTCAGTGCCGAGTGCTGGCCGTTCGCCCGCACCGGAGGATTGGGCGAAGCCGTGAACGGTCTGGCCGCCGCCCAGGCGGCCGCGGGCGCGCACACCACGATCGTGATGCCGCTGTACCAGGTCGCTCGCGACGCGGCACCGGCGCTGGAACGGGTCGGCCATCAGTTCCCGGTGACGATCGGCGCGCGCACCGAATGGGCATTCGTGTACCGGCTCGCGGATCGGCCCGTCGGACCGCAGGTGTATTTCATCGAACACCCGGATTTTTTCGACCGCCCCGGGATTTACGGCGACGTCAGCGGCGACTACGTCGACAACGCGGTGCGGTTCGCGTTCTTCTGCAAGGCCGCGGTCGCCGCGCTCCCCACGATCGCCCCCGATGCGCAGGTCCTGCACGCGCACGACTGGCATGCGGCGCTTGCCCTGGTCTATCTGCGCACCGCGTTCGCCGGGTCACCGTTTCACGACCGCCTTGCGACGGTGCTCTCGGTCCACAATGCCGGGTTCCAGGGGCACTACCCTCCGGAAACGATGAGTGAGCTAGGCCTCTCGCCCGAGCTGTATACCTGGGACGTGTTCGAGTGGTATGATCGCGTCAATTTTCTCAAAGGCGGCCTGGCGTTCTCAGACGTCGTGGTGACGGTGAGCCCGACGCACGCCCGCGAGCTGTGCACCCCACAAGGGGGATTCGGGCTGCAAGACACGTTCATCGCGCTCGGCGATCGGCTGATCGGGATTCTGAACGGAATCGACAACGAGATCTGGAACCCGGAGACCGACCCCCATATCGCCGCGAACTACTCCGCCAAGGATCTTGCGGGGAAACCGCGCTGTAAGGCCGCCCTGCAACACGCCTACGAGCTTCCGGAGCAGCCCCGCACCCCGGTGTTCGGCATGAGTGCGCGCCTCGTCGGGCAGAAAGGACTCGATCTGGTCCTGGGCGGCGGCTTGCTCGAGATACCCGATGCCCAATTCATCTTCCTGGGGGCGGGAGAACATCGCTATCACGAAGCGCTCGCCAATCTGGCCGCGGCATCTCCCGATCGCGTGGTGGCGGAGTTCGCCTTCACCGACCGGCTGGAGCACCGCCTGCTGGCCGGGGCCGACCTGCTGCTCATGCCGTCGTTGTACGAGCCGTGCGGGCTGACCCAGATGCGCGCGCAGCGATACGGGACCGTCCCCATTGTCCGCGCGGTGGGCGGTCTCCAGGACAGCGTGCAGGATGGCGTCACTGGATTCCTGTTCAAGGACTACACGCCCGAAGCGCTGGAGGACGGCGTCCGGCGGGTGTTGGAGCGGTTTGCCGACCGCGATGGCTGGCGCACGGTGATGCGGCAGGCGATGGCCCGGAAGTTCGGGTGGGATCAGCCGACGGAACAATACACGGCGGCATATCGCCGCGCGTTGGCCACCCGGATGGCCGAGTAAGTGGCCATGGACTTCGTCCTCACCCTGCACAGCCATCTGCCCTACGTCCTGAACCACGGCCGCTGGCCTCACGGCAGCGACTGGCTGTGCGAAGCGGCGGTGGACACGTATCTGCCGCTGCTGGAGCAGCTCCAGGCGCTCGATCGCGAACGCGTTCCCGCCCCGGTGACGATCGGGTTCACGCCGGTGCTCGCCAATCAGCTGGCCAGTCCCGCATTCGGTCGCGAGCTCGAGGCGTTTCTCGACCAGCGGCTGGCCGCGTGCGCGGAAGCGCCCGCGTCGCTGGCCGCGACCGGCGATTCGAGCCTGCTGCCGCTGGCGGAGTACTGGCGTCATCGGCTGGAGCGGCTGCGCAACCTGTTCCACGCCTCGAACGGCGATCTGCTGGGAGCGTTTCGCGCCCTGCGCGCGCGTGGCGCGCTGGAGATCATCGGCTCGGCGGCCACGCACGGGTATCTGCCGTTGTTGCGCCGGGACGAGAGCATCCGGCTGCAGCTCCGCGTCGGGTTCCACGAGCACATCCGGTTGTTCGGTGAGCCCCCGACCGGCTGTTGGCTCCCCGAGTGCGCCTATCGACCGCGCCGCGACGCGCGCCCCGGAATCGAAGAGCATCTGGCGGAGGTGGGATTCCGCTACTTCTTCGTCGACGCGCACCTGGCGAGCGCTGGCACGGCCCTCGGCAGCTACGGCGATGTGCCGCTGGGCGCCGAGCGGTTCGACGCCGACCGGCACCCGAGCCCCCCGGAGCCCGAGTCCAAGGCGGTGCGGTCGCCCTACCGCGCCTATCGCGTTTCGCGCGCAAAGCCCGGCGTCCTGGCGCTGGTCCGCGATCCACGCTCGTCGATGCAGGTGTGGAGCCGCCAGCAGGGATATCCCGGTGACGAGTGGTACCTCGAGTTCCACAAGATCCGCTGGCCGGGAGGGCTCAAGCTGTGGCGGGTCACCGGCGGGAATGTCGATCTCGGGGACAAGGGGCCCTATGACCCGGAGCGCGCGCGCGGCCGCACCGGGGAGCACGCCCGGCATTTCTCCGGACTGCTGGATCAGCTCGCGTCGGAACAGTCGGCGCTGGTGGTGGCGCCGTTCGACACGGAGCTGTTCGGGCACTGGTGGTTCGAGGGTGTGGACTTCCTGGCCGAGACGTATCGGGAACTGCGACATCGTCCCACGATCCACCCGGTGACCGCCGGCCAGCACATCGCGGCCACGCCATCGGCCACGGCGATCCAGCTGGCCGAAGGCTCGTGGGGGGTGCACGGGGATCACAGCATGTGGTTGAACCCGGAGACGCGCTGGACGTGGGACCGGTTGTGGGCGTTGGAGGACGCGTTCTGGAATGTCGCCCCCGGGGCGTTGGCGTCTCCCGCCGCGCGGCCGATCCTGGCGCAGGCGGCTCGAGAGCTGTTGCTCGCACAGGCGTCCGACTGGCAGTTCATGATTTCGACGGGGGCGGTGCCGGACTACGCCGAGCGCCGCTTCCGACTCCACTGCGACGATACCGCCCGCCTGGTCGAGGCGATCCGCACCGGATCGCTGGACGGCGCCGCCCGGCTCGCCGACGAGCTGTGGCAGCGGGACGGGGTGTTCCCGGATGTGCTCGAGGGGGTGGCCGCCGCCCTCGGGACTCCGGCCGCCGCGCTGCGCTGACCATCCCCCGACGGTGACGACGACGGCCGCATCGTCCGTGGTGCTGCACGGACATTTCTACCAGCCGCCGCGTGAGGATCCCTGGCTCGATACCGTCGAGCGGGAGCCCTCGGCGGCGCCGTTTCACGACTGGAACCAGCGCATCGAGCAGGAGTGTTACCGCGCGGTGGTCGCGGCCCGGCGCTACGGCGCCGACGGCCGCATCGCGGCGATCGTGAACACGCTGGCATCGATCAGTTTCGATTTTGGCCCGACGCTGCTCGATTGGCTGGAACAGCGAGCACCGGACACGTACGACGCGATCCTCGCCGCCGACCGGGAGAGTGTCGAGCGCCACGGCGGTCACGGCAACGCGATCGCCATGCCGTACCATCATCTGATCCTCCCGCTCGCTTCCCGTCGTGACAAGGTCACCGAGGCTCGGTGGGGCATCGCGGACTTTCGCCGTCGCTTCCGCCGTGAGCCGGAGGGCTTCTGGCTGCCGGAGACCGCCGTGGACGACGAAACGCTCGACGTGCTTGCCGCCGAGGGGATTCGGTTCACGGTCCTGGCGCCGCATCAGGTGGAGGTCGCCCCGCCAGGGGGTAGGCCGGTGCGGTATCGCACCAGTGGTGGCCGCGACATCGCGCTGTTCGTGTACGACGGCCCGATTTCCCACGACATCGCGTTCGGCGGGTTGTTGCACGACGCGCGGGCCTGGGCCGATCGGATGTTGGCGCCCGATGCCGCGGGGGTACGCCGCCCGCTGGTGTCCGTCGCCACCGATGGAGAAACCTACGGCCACCACCATCGCTTCGGCGAAGTCGCGCTCGCCTCGATGCTCCACATGCTCGAGACGCGCGCCGACGTCCGGGTGGAGAACTACGGCGCCGTGCTCGCCCGGCACCCAGCCCAGGTTGAGGCGCGGCTCGTGGCGCCGTCGTCGTGGAGTTGTGTCCACGGCGTTGAGCGCTGGCGCTCGGATTGCGCCTGCCGCATGGCGCCGCCGGCGACCCCGCGTCCCATGCACTGGCGCGCGCCCCTGCGCCAGGCACTGGACTGGCTCGCCGCGGAGTTGCACGCGCTCTACCAGCGCGAAGGCGATGTGCTATTCCGCGATCCTTGGAGCGCCCGCGATGCCTATGGCGCCGCGCGGCGGGATGCGACCGCGGTGGCGCACGTCGTCGCCGGGCAGTTGCGTCACCCCGACGCCGCCGCGGGGCAGGTACGCGCGCGCGAGCTGCTCGAGATCGAATGGGACGCCCTCAGCATGTTCACGTCGTGTGGTTGGTTCTTCGACGATGTGTCCGGCATCGAGACACTCCAAATCCTCCGGTACGCGGCACATGCGATCGACCTCGCGGGCGACGATGCCCAGCGCCTCGAAGCGGGCCTGCTGGAACGCCTGGGGGTCGCGGAGAGCGCCGTCACCGGAGTGGGGACCGGCCGGGACCTCTACCTCGCGCGGGTGAAGCCGAAAGTCCCGGCGACGGAGGGACGGAGCCTGGCGGCCCAGGCCCTCGTTCGCGCCGTGCGTTCGCTGGCGGGCGATCACTCGGCGGCCGCGATCACCGCGGTGTTGGAGCTCGCGGACCTGCTGGCGCGGGAAGGACTGCAGATCCCGTTCGACGCGCAGACCGCGTTCGGCCGGATTCGCGCCACCGCGACGCCGCGCGTGGCGCAGTCGCTCGCCACCGTGGCGATCCGCCTCGGGTTCACCCAGGAGGGCTGACTGGATCCGCTGCGGTTTGTGTTCGGCGTGCACTTCCATCAACCGGTCGGGAATTTCGACCACGTGTTCGAGTCGCACGTGCGCGACGTGTACTGGCCGTTCCTCGAGCGCTTGGAGGAGCGGGACTTCTTCCCGATCGCCCTGCACGTTTCCGGTCCCCTCCTGGAATGGCTCGAGTCCCACGAGCCACAGCTGGTAGACCGGATCGGTCGCCTCGCCGCCGACGGCAAGGCGGAGCTCCTGCTTTCGGGACTGTACGAGCCGGTGCTGATTGCCCTGTCGCACGCCGATCGGATCGAGCAGGTGGAGTGGATGCGGGAACTGCTCGTCCAGCGCTTCGGAGTGAAGGTCGGAGGCCTGTGGCTCACGGAGCGGGTGTGGGAGCCGGATCTCCCGGTCGATCTCGTCAAAGCCGGCGTCCGGTACGTCCTCGTCGACGATCGCCATTTCCTGGTGACCGGGTTCGCCCGCGAACAGCTGCACACGCCGTTCTGGACCGAGAGCGAGGGGCATCGCGTGGCGTTGCTCCCGATGCATGAACGGCTCCGCTATCTGATTCCGTTTCGCCCTCCCGCCGAGACCGTCTCCTACTTGCGCGACCTGCGCTCAGCGGGACACGCACTCGCCGTCCTCGCCGACGATGGGGAGAAATTCGGCGGCTGGCCGGGGACCAAGGAATGGGTATACGAGCGCGGCTGGCTGCGGGAGTTTCTGGACGCGATGCACCTGGTGATGGCGACGGGCGAGGTCCGACTCACCGCCCCGAGCGCCGCGCTCGATGAAGTGGCCAGCGGCGGTCTTGCCTATCTGCCGACCGCGTCTTATCGCGAGATGGAGACATGGGCGGCGCCCCCGGCGGCCGGGCAGCGGCTGGCCCGCCTGGAGCAGGACCTGGGCGCCGAACGAGTCGCCGGTCCCGATGGGGCGCTGCTGCGTGGGGCGCATTGGCGCAACTTCTTCGTGCGCTATCCGGAAGCGAACCGGATGCATAAGAAGGGGCAGGCCCTGTCCGCGCTGTGCCGCACCAAAGGAGATCCTCCCGCGGTCCGTCGGGCCATCGGTCGCGCCCAATGCAACGATGCCTATTGGCACGGGGTGTTCGGCGGGCTGTACCTTCCGCATCTGCGCCGGGCCGTGTGGCAGAACTTCGCCATGGCGGAGGCCGAGCTGCGGCGGGAGGAATCCCTCGCGGTCGAAACGCTCGACTTCGACGGGGATGGCTTCCCCGAAATCTGGGTGCACTCCGCGGCGTTCTCCGCCCTGGTCAGCCCGGTGCGCGGGGGATCGGTGGAGGAGTACACGCGATTCGCGGCGGGAGTCAACTTCGCGGACGTGCTGACACGGCGTCGCGAAGGCTACCACGAGACCGTCGGTGCCCAGGACCTCGAAGACAGAGCGTTGTTCGTGGACCGGGTGCTGGGGGCGGATGTGGCGTTCGACGCCTATGCGCGCGGGGAATACCAACCCGTCCGTTCGTGGACCCGGCGATCGCTCGAGGCGGTGATCGAGCAGACCGCTGGGGCGATCGTGATCCGTTGCCAGGGAGTCGACGGCCTGATCGAGAAGGAGTTGCGGTTCACCGCGGACGGTGCGCTCGCCGTCCGTTGGCGATGGAAGCCGACGGCGTTCGATTCGGGGAACTGGTTCGCGCCGGAGGTCTCGCTCGCCGAGCCGCTCGAGCTGCGCTGCAATCCAGCGGCGGACATTTGGACGTACCCTATTGCGACCGTTTCGCAGTCGGAGCGCGGCATGGACCAGACAGTGCAGGGACAGGCCTTTACGCCGCGCTGGCCCATCGAGCTGGGGGAAGGGCGCATTGATGTGGGGTAGAACAGACGCAACGCTCGAATGCTGTGCGCAACGATTGAGGAGGATTTGACGTGATTGAACGTCGAGGATTCACCGCGCGAGTTGGCCTGGCCGTTGGCCTGGCGCTCGTCCTGTGGCCGTCCATACACCCGGTCTTCGCTCAACAGGCGCAGAAGGGATGGAACCCCGTGAGCTTTCACAAGCCGAGTGACGCCGACCTGCGGCATTCGTTGACGCCGGAACAGTACGAGGTGACTCAGGAAGCCGCGACCGAGGCGCCGTTCCGGAACGAATTCTGGAACAACCACCAGCCGGGGATCTACGTCGACGTCGTGTCGGGGGAGCCGCTGTTCAGCTCGCTGGACAAGTTCGATTCCGGCACCGGGTGGCCCAGCTTCACCAAGCCGCTCGATGCGCAGAACATTCAGACGCGGACCGATCGGTCGCTGTTCATGACGCGGGACGAAGTGCGGTCCAGTCACGCCGATTCTCACCTGGGCCACGTGTTCGACGACGGCCCGCAGCCTACCGGACTGCGCTACTGCATCAACTCGGCGGCGCTACGGTTCATCCCGGTGGACCAGCTGGAAGCGGCGGGGTACGGCCAGTACCTGCAACTGTTCAAGCCGGAGGCCCCGAAGAGCCGGACGCCCCGCTAGAGCAGGTTCGGGGGCCGCGGCTTTCCCGAGCCCGGTCCCCAATCGCGCACGCTGTCTTCGTCGTCGGCGTCCCGGACGTCCCGTTCCGCCTGTTCGAGCTCAGCGCGATCGATGTCGTCGTTCGGATGCCGGTGAATGGTGGGTTCCGGCGTGTCGCTCCGGCCCCCGAACAGAAACCAGCCGAGGACAAAGAGCAGGACGGCAACCGCGACGAGCAGCGCGATCAGACGTCGAGATTCCTGACGAACTTGGCGTTCTCTTCGATGAACCGCCGCCGTGGCTCTACTTCGTCACCCATCAGCGTCTCGAACAGGGTCGAGGCCTCGAGCGCGTCTTCCATGGTCACCTTGAGCAGCGTGCGCTTGGGCGGGTCCATGGTGGTGTCGCGCAGCTGATCCGGGTTCATTTCGCCCAGCCCTTTGTATCGCTGGATCATGATGGAACCCTTGGATTCGGCGCCATTGGTCAGCCGTTTAACGTAGTCGTCGCGCTGCTTCTCGTCGTAGGCGTAAAACTCTTCTTTTCCCTTCGCGACCCGATACAGTGGCGGCTGGGCGATATAGATGTAGCCGGCGTCGATCAGCTGCTTCATCTCCTTGTAGAAGAAGGTGAGCAGCAGGGTGCGGATGTGCGCGCCGTCCACATCGGCGTCGGTCATGATGATGATCTTGTGGTAGCGGGCTTCCCCGATCTTGAAATCCTCGCCCACGCCGGTCCCGATCGCGGTGATGATCGTCCGGATCTCCTCGTTGGACAGGATCTTGTCGATCCGGGCCTTCTGCACGTTGAGGATCTTGCCGCGCAGCGGCAGAATGGCCTGGAACGAGCGGTCGCGGCCCTGTTTGGCGGAGCCGCCGGCCGAATCGCCCTCCACGAGGTACATCTCGCACAGCTTCGGGTCGGTGAGCGAGCAATCGGCGAGCTTGCCCGGCAGCAGGCCCCCGTCAAGCGCATTCTTGCGCCGCACCAGCTCGCGCGCCTTCCGGGCCGCTTCGCGCGCCCGCGCCGCGCTGAGCGCCTTGGCGATGATCGCCCGGGCGACACTGGGGTTCTTGTCGAGGAACTCGCCCAGCGCCTCGTTCACCACGCTCTTGACGATGCCTTCGACTTCGGAGTTGCCCAGCTTGGTCTTGGTTTGCCCCTCGAACTGCGGATCCTTCACCTTCACGTGCAGCACGGCGGTGAGACCTTCCCGCACGTCGTCGCCCGTCAGGGTGAAGTCCTCCTTTTTCATGAGGCCGTCCTTCTTGGCCCACTCGTTGATGGTGCGGGTGAGCGCCGCCTTGAACCCCGTGAGGTGGGTGCCACCCTCGTGGGTATTGATGTTGTTGACGAACGAGAACGTGTTCTCGTTGTAGCCGTCGTCGTACTGGATCGCGCCTTCCACCTCGACGCCGTCGCGCTTGGCCTCGAACGCGATCACTTTTTGATGCAGCGGCTTGCGGCTGCCCAGCAGCCACTTCACGAACTCGACCAGCCCGCCCTTGTAGAGGTACGTCTCCTCTTTCTTCGATCCCTTCCGCTCGTCCGTCAGGGTGATCTGGAGGCTCTTGTTCAGGAACGCGAGCTCGCGCAGACGCGTGGCGATGGTGGCGAAGTCGAAGCGCGTTTCGGTGAAGATGGAGTCGTCCGGGCGGAACGTGATCGTGGTGCCAGTGCCCTTGGCCTTGCCCAGGACTTCGAGTTTCTTCTTGGTGTCACCGCGCTCGAACGCCATGTGATGGCGTTTGCCGTCGCGGTCCACCCACACTTCCAGCTTCTTGGACAGCGCGTTGACCACCGATACGCCAACGCCGTGCAACCCGCCCGACACTTTGTACGTGCTCTTATCGAACTTTCCGCCGGCGTGCAGCACCGTGAGCGCGACTTCGACGCCCGGCTTTTTCTCGGTCTTGTGGTTGTCCACCGGGATGCCGCGGCCGTTGTCGACCACGGTGACCGAGTCGTCGGGGTGGATCGTGACATCGATTTTGGTGCAGTAGCCCGCGAGCGCCTCGTCCACCGAGTTGTCGACCACCTCGTAGACCAAGTGGTGCAACCCGCGGCCCGACACCGAGCCGATGTACATGGCGGGCCGCCGCCGCACCGCCTCGAGGCCCTTCAGGACCTGGATCGAGTCAGCCTGGTAGTCGCCGTTGCCGTTCTTCGGTTTCGCCATGGGGGTCCGGGCTAGAGCCAGCGGATCGTCTTGATCCGGCCCTTGCCGCGGCCCGCGTTGATGCGGGCCATCAGGTCGGGCATCATGAGCTGCAGTTCATTTCTCCAGGCACTGGTCGCGACCCGCACGAACAGCGTGCCGTCGGGCGCGATACTCTCTGGGGTCGTCACGGCCGCGATCTGCGGCCCGACCAGCGTCGCCCAATCCGCGACCACCTGCGCCTGGGCGATACGGGGCCCGAGACCAGAGCGGGCGAGGTAGCTCTGCAGGGCCTCACCCACGGCCATAGGAGCGCGCCGGCGCGACTTGGAATCCGTCATTTGGAGGGGCTCAAAAATGTCCTCGGAAAGCCCTACCAAAATACCCGGAAATTATTGTCAGGTCAAGACTTAGTTGCGTTCTGCCGAGGCTGGATTTGATGCAATGACAAGGGCTTGGAGGCGCGGTCTAGGGACCCCGGACGATGACGAACGTGTCGAGGCCGCCGACGTACCCCGAGAGATCCCGGGCCGTGAAGCGGATGCTCACGCGGTCGCCCAGGACGTGCCCGCTGCGGATTCCCGCACGGTAGGTGGCGATGAAGGTGGGTTCGAGCAGACCGTCGGCACCGAGCGGATCGGCGGAATCCACGGAGATCCAGATCGAGTCGATGCCGTCCAGGTCGGCGGCGCGGAGGGTGCCGGTGAGCGTATCCGGTGATCGCACGGAATCCTCGTTGATCGTCAGCGACAGACTCGGCGGCCCGGGGCGGTCGCGGTCGGTCTGGCAGGCGAGGATGCTCGCCGCCACGACACCGAGGACGAGGCCGGCCCGGCCCGTGGCTCGGCTCATCGTCCCTCGAACCGGGCCGGCCGTTTCTCCAGGAATGCGGTGGTCCCTTCCTTCATGTCGTTCGTGGCCGCGAGCAAACCGAAGTGGTTGGCCTCGAGCAGCAGACCTTCATCCAGCGTCATCTCGGTTCCCTGATCCACCGCTTCGAGGCACAGGCGCACCGCGAGCGGCGCCATGGCCAGAATACCCCGCATCACCTTCTCCGATTCCGCCAGGAGATCCGCCGCCGGGACCACCTTGTTCACGAGCCCGATCCGGTACGCCTCCTGGGCGTCGATCATCTCCCCGCTGAGAATCAGCTGCAACGCGATGCCCTTACCGACCAGCCGTGGCAGTCGCTGCGTGCCGCCGTATCCGGGGGCGATACCCAGCTTCACTTCGGGCTGTCCGAACTTTGCGTTCTCGCTCGCGATCCGGAGATGGCAGGCCATCGCCAACTCGCACCCGCCGCCAAGGGCGAACCCGTTGACGGCTGCGATGACGGGCTTGCCGCAGGTCTCGATGCGCCGCAACACGGCCTGCCCGCGCATCGCGCGCGCCTTGCCGTCGAACGGTCCCTGACGCGACAGGTCCCCGATGTCCGCCCCCGCGATAAACGCCTTGGGGCCGGAGCCGGTAATAATGGCCCCTCGGATGTCGGGTTCGGTGGCGATGCGCTCGGCGACCTGGGCCAGCTCGGCCATGACCTGGTCGTTGAGGGCGTTCAGTTTGTCCGGACGATTGACCGTGACGAACGCGAGCCCATCACGGATCTCGACGAGAAGGGTTTGGTAGGTCATGGGAGAATCCTACCTCAAGAAAAAAGGCGTGGGGAGTGGGGAGTGGGACTCGACGGTGCTGGCCGAACCTTCAGGTGTCTACCGTCAAGAACCACTCCCCACTCCCCACTCCCCACGCAGTTGTCACCCGGTGCCTTTCGCCATACGTTCGCCACATGTCCGTCCAAGCCATCACCTGGTCTCCATCAGGCGCCGTCCGCGTTCTCGATCAGCGATTGTTGCCGGATGCGACCGTGTATCGAGACCTCGACAGTGCCGAGGTGGTAGCGGACGCGATTCGGACCCTGCAGGTGCGCGGCGCCCCCCTGATCGGCATCGCCGCCGCCATGGGCCTGGTCGTGGAGCTGCGGAACGCCCGCACCGGACCCCGCGACGCGTTCCTGGCCCGGCTGGCCGGCGCGGCGACGCTGCTCGGCGGCGCACGGCCCACCGCCGTCAACCTGCATTGGGCGCTGAAACGGATGGATGCAGTCGCCCGGCGTACGCCGGGGGACAGCGGGGAGCTGTGGGAGCGGCTGCACGCCGAGGCGACGGCGATCTGGGAGGAAGACCGCGCCATGTGCCGTCGCATCGGGGAAGCGGGACTCGATCTTCTGCCCGACGGCACCAACGTCCTCACCCATTGCAACGCGGGGGCACTGGCGACGGGCGGGATCGGTACCGCGCTGGCGCCCATTTATCTGGCGCACGAGGCGGGGCGTCGAATCCACGTGTTCGTGGACGAGACCCGCCCGGTGCTCCAGGGCGCTCGGTTGACGGCCTGGGAGCTGGGGGAGGCCGGAGTGCCGTGTACCCTCATCGCCGACGGCGTCGCGGGCAGCCTCATGCGGGCTGCCCGGATCGACGTCATCCTGGTGGGGGCCGATCGCATCGCCAGCAACGGGGATTTCGCGAACAAGATCGGGACCTACAGTCTGGCCGTGCTGGCGCGCCATCACGGCGTGCCGCTGTATTGCTGCGCCCCGTCCTCGACTATCGACCCGGCGGTGCGGGACGGCGATGCGATTCCCATCGAAGAGCGCTCGGCCGACGAGGTGCGCATGATCGCGGGACGGGCGATCGCGCCTCCCACGGTCGCCACGTACAACCCCGCGTTCGACGTCACCCCCGCCCGCTACGTGACCGGCTATCTCACCGATCGCGGGTCGGTCCGCCCCCCGTTCATGCTGTGAAGGCGGTCCTCGCGCTCGATCAGGGCACCACGGGATCCACGGCGCTCGTGATCGGCGCCGACGGCCGGCTGCTGGGGCGGGGCTACCATGAGCTGCCGCAGCACTTTCCCGAGCCCGGACAGGTCGAGCACGACCCGGACGACATCCTGCGAGTAACGCTCGAGGCGGCCCGCGAGGCGATCGCTCAGGCCGCGGTCGTACCCGCCTGTATCGGCATCACGAACCAGCGCGAAACGGTGTGTGCCTGGGATCGCGCCACCGGCCGGCCGCTCCATCGCGCGATCGTGTGGCAGGACCGGCGGACAGCAGCGCGCTGCGCCGAGCTGGCCAAGGCGGGACGCGGGGACGCGATCCGGGGCCGCACCGGGCTCGTGCTCGATCCGTATTTCTCCGCAACCAAGATCGAATGGCTCCTCCAGCACGTCCCCGGCCTGCGCCAGCGCGTCGAGTCGGGGGACGCCCTGTTCGGCACGGTCGACGCCTGGCTGCTGTTCCGGCTCACCAACGGCGCGGCGTTTCTGACCGACCACACCAACGCCTCGCGCACGATGCTGTATGACCTCGCCGCGCGGAATTGGAGCGACGAGCTGCTGTCGTTGTTCGGGGTGCCGCGCCATGCGTTACCGGCGGTGGCGCTCTCGAGCGGGCCGTTTGGCGTCGCCGCCGCCGAGCATTTCGGCGCGGAAATTCCGATCAGCGGGATCGCGGGCGATCAGCAGGCCGCGCTGTACGGTCAGGGGTGCTGGGCGCCGGGGCAGGCGAAAAGCACATACGGCACCGGTGCATTTCTGTTGCTGAACACCGGCGAGCATCGCGCCACCTCGGGCCACGGATTGCTGACCACGATGGCCTGTGACGCGGCCGGCGCCCCCTGTTTCGCGCTCGAAGGCAGCGTGTTCATCGCGGGCGCGGCGATCCAGTGGTTGCGCGACGGACTGCAGATCATCGGCCAGGCCGCGGAGGCGGAGCCGCTGGCGCGATCGGTGCCGGACACGGGCGGTGTGTATTTCGTGCCCGCATTCGTCGGGCTCGGCGCCCCCCATTGGGAGGCTGGCGCGCGTGGCACGATCGTAGGGCTCACGCGCGGTACGACACGCGGGCACCTGGTGCGCGCGGCGCTCGAGGCGATGGCGTTCAGTATCGAAGAGGTGCTCGAGGCCATGACGGCGGATTCCGGGCTCCGGCTCGCCGCGCTGCAGGTCGACGGAGGGGCAGCTGCCAACGATTGGCTGATGCAGTTCCAGGCCGATCTCCTGAACGTCCCGGTCGCGCGCCCGGACCTCGTGGAAACCACCGCGTTGGGTGCCGCCGGTCTCGCGGGACTCGCCGCCGGCGTCTGGAGCCGACCCGACGACTTCATTGCCGGGCGGACCGTTCCGGCACTTCGCGCCCGGTCCGGACTCGCCGGCCGGGTCCGCGACGGGCATCCGCGACTGGCGGCGCGCCGTCGCGGCGACGCTCGCCTGGGCCCGCTCCGTGCCGTGAAGCCGATCGTCGCCGTGGTCGGTGGATCGACGTGTACGGCGGCCGAGGCGCAGACGGCGGAGGCGCTGGGTCGTCGTCTTGCCGAGGCCGGTGCGGTCGTCGTGTGCGGCGGTCTGACCGGGGTGATGGAGGCGGTCGCCAAGGGCGTCCGTGACGGCCGACGGGCTCACGATCGGGATTCTGCCCGGGCAACGACCGCACCGAGGCGAATGCCTTCGTCGACGTCGCGCTCGCCACCGGTATGGGCGAAATGCGCAACGCGCTGATCGTCCGGTGTGCGGGCGCGGTGGTCGCGGTCGGCGGTGGTCATGGAACGCTGGCGGAAGTCGCGTTGGCCCTGCGCATCGGGACGCCGGTGGCCGGACTGCAGGACCGCTTTGTCGGGAAGGTGGAAATGCCGCGACTGGACACGCCCCAGTCCGCGTCGGCCTGGGCGATCGCGCACGCCGCCCGCTAGGGCGCCGGCGTTGACCGGAGCGCGGACCTGACGCAGGTAGGCGATCACCGCTTCACTCTCGCGCATCAGGCCGTCTCCCACGCGACGGGCGGCGTTCACGTCCCCTGCCTTTCCCGCCACTTCCAGCTCCTGCAACAGGGTGGCCAGACCCTTGGCGCCGATGGTTGCGGACGCGGACTTGAACGCGTGCGCGGCCCGCTCGATTTCCGGTCCCGCACCCGACGCCAGCGCCGTGGTGAGGGCCGCGACCCGGTCCGGCGCGGTCTGCAGGAACGTATCGAGAACCGGATCCACCGCGTCTTCAGCCCCTGCCGCGCGCATCTCATGCCGGAACGCCTCGAGGTCGACCGGAGCCGCAGTCGGGACGTGGGGTGGGGAATCCGTCGTCGTCGTGGGGACCGGAATCGCGGACGAATTGGCCCAGCCTTCCACGACGGCAAACAGCTCGTGCGCCTTGAACGGCTTGGTCAGGTACCCGCTCATTCCCTGCGCGAGACAGCGCTCGCGCTCGCCGCTCAGCGCGTGGGCCGTGAGGGCGATGATGGGGAGGGTGCGCCCGTCTTCGGTTGCGCGAATGGCGTGCGTCGCCTCGAAGCCGTCCATCTCGGGCATCTGGATATCCATGAGCACCACGTCGTACCGCTTGCGGGCCGCCGCGTCCACCGCTTCGCGTCCGTTGTTGGCGACGTCCACGTCGTGCCCGCGCTTGCGCAACATCGTGGCCGCGACTTCCTGGTTCACCTGGTTGTCCTCGGCGACGAGCACCTGCAACCGTTTGCGGGATTCCGCGATGGAGTGGCGGGTAACGAAGGCATCTTCGGGCGCGGGTGCCGCCAGGACGGCCCCGACCGCTTCGAGCAGATCGCTGCGGGACATCGGTTTCGGCAGGTAGCCGCGGATCCCGAGCTCACGGCACCGTTGCCCATCGCCGCGCTGGCCCGCCGAGGTCGAGCATCACGAGTCGCGTGGCGGCGATGGCCGCGTTGTCGCGCACGGCCTCCGCCAGCTGGAATCCGTCCAGCCCCGGCATCTGGGCATCGATGATCGCCAGGTCGAAGGGAGCGCCGACATGCTGGGCATTTCGCAGGGCGTCCAATCCCGCCGAGCCGTCGACCGCCTCCGTCACCTGCATGCCCGCGGCCGCGAGAATATCGTGAACGATGCGTCGGTTGGTCGCGTTGTCGTCGACCACGAGCGCGTGGCGACCGGCAAGCGCGACCGCTCCGGGCGTGGTCGCAACGGCCGAGGCGTCCTCGGTCCGAAATGTGACGCTAAACGAGAATTCCGTGCCCTGTTCCACCGCACTCGTCACCGCCAGATCCCCACCCATCAACCGGACCAGCCGCCGGGCGATCGCGAGCCCGAGCCCGGTGCCGCCGTATTTCCGGGTCATCGACGCATCGGCCTGGGAAAACTCCTCGAAGATCGTCTCGAGTTTTTCCGCCGCGATGCCGATGCCGGTGTCCCGGACCGCCAGCCGGATCGTGGCCTGTGCATCCGCCCAGTGCACGCGGGCCGCCGACACCACGACCTCTCCCTGATGCGTGAACTTGATCGCGTTGGAAATGAGGTTGGTGAGGATCTGCCGCAGCCTGGTCGGGTCGCCCCGGACGATGGTGGGGACGTCGGGGGCCACTTCGGCCACGAGCTCGAGCCGTCGCTCCCGCGCGCGGACCGCGAGCAGACTCATGGTGGATTCCAGCAGGTGGGGCAGGTCGAAGGCGATTTCCTCGAGTTGGAGATGCTCGGCCTCGATCTTGGAGAAGTCGAGAATGTCGTTGAGCAAGGTGAGCAGAGTCTCCGCGGACGTCTGGACCAGTCCCAGGGAGTGCCGTTGCTCCGGCGCCATCTCGGTATCCAGCAACAGCTCGGTGAGCCCGAGGATCGCGTTCATTGGCGTACGGATCTCGTGGCTCATGTTGGCAAGAAAGGCGCTGCGGGTTTGGGCAAGTCGTTGCGCCACGTCGCGCGCGTCGCGGAGGGCCTCGCGCGTGGTCACCTGCTCTTGCACGTCCCGGGCAATGGTCGAGAAGCCGCGAATGCGACCGGCGCCATCGCGGGTGAGGGACATGCTCAACGACACGGGCACTGGCGTGCCATCCTTGCGCAGCCGCACGGTCTCGAAGTGCTCGACGTGTTCTCCGCGTCGGATGCGGTCGAGGATCATCGTCAGCTCGTCGGCCCGATCCGGCGGTGTCAGCTGTGCAATCGGTCGCCCCTGGACCTCGCCCGGCGCGTAGCCGAACAAGCGTTGCGCGGCGGCGTTCCAGGTTGCGATCGTCCCGTCCAGCGTCTGCCCGATGATGGCATCCTCGGAGGACTGTACGATGCTGGCGAGCTGGGTGAGGGCGTCTTCAGCGCGTCGCCGGTCACTGATGTTCTCGTACATCACCAGCACCTCGCCGCCACTGCCTTCTACCTGTCCAGCCGAAGCGCGGACGGCCACGAGAGAGCCATCCTTTCGCCGCCGCTCCGCTTCGACAGCAACCATTTCTCCCTTGCGCGCCCGCTGGTCGAGACGGGATGCCTTCGCCTGCTCCGAGCGGGGCACCACCAGATCGTTCAACTCGCGATCCACGACCTCATCACTGCTGTACCCGAACAGGGTGGTGAATTGCGGGTTGGTCCCGCGAATCCGTCCGTCGCGGTCCACCACGGCGATGGCGACTGGTGCGCTCGCGAGAAGGGCGTCCAGGTAGGCGCGGTCCTGCACGGCCTTCCGCTCCCGGTGCCCCAGCTCGACCGATTGCACCAGGTGGCCGAACAGGAGCGCGTGGGAGTTGCGGTGAAACACCATCATCGCGGCTGCGAACAGCACGACGAGGACGACCGCCACCGCGGTGTCCCGCTCAAATGCCGTTTGCAGCAGTCCCACCGGCACGGGGACCAGCAGCCCGGCCAGAAAGTACCGGAAGCTCCAGGGATCGGCCGCGACCGATGCCACGCCTCCCGCGGCGAGTCCGCACAGGACCACCAGCAACAGCGCGGTCTGGGAAAGTGGGATCGCGGGCATGAACGCCGCGGCACCGACACCCCAGGCCAGGCCGGTCACCGCGAGCACCAGGCGGATGCGCTGGATTCCTTTATCCACCGATGCCGTGGGATCGCTCAACCGACGGCGCAGCCACTCGCGGGAGAGGGTGCAGCCTCCGATGGCGGCGCCCCAGATGAAGAACTCCAGATGCGGGACGGAAGGCCACAGGAGGACGCCGACCACGGCGCACACCAGCACGTGGGCGATTTCCGCCCGCGTGCTCTCGCTCAGCAGCCGCTGGAACAGCGCCCGGCGGACCTCCGCCTCGACGGCGCTATTGTGCCCCGGCGTGCTGACGCCGGTATCCAGCCGAGCGGTGAACGACGGCGCGCGCGGTGGGGAGGGTTGGGGAGCGCCCACTATAGGGGTCACGGGCGGATACCCAATCTATGGCTGGGGGATCGGCGATTCCAACCTGGGAGGCCCCCGTGACCATGCTCACGCCTGGCTGGGCCGGATACCGGGGCCGATCGTGAAGGACTGTTACTGACCGTGGGGGTGGAGCGCCGCAGGAGTAACACGGTATAATGAGTGGATGAAAGCGGGCATGAAGTTCGTCCTTGGGGCGACGCTGATCGTCGGCTCGGTCGGATATCTCATGGCGACGGGAATCAAGCAGACGGGTCAGTATTTCCTGACCCCGAGTGAACTGTCGCATAAGATCGCCGCGGACCCGACGTTCTATGACGTGGGAATGAAGGTCGGCGCGCATGTCGTGCCGGGCAGTGTGACGCGGGAAGTAGCCACCCAGACGTTGAAATTCCGGATCACCGACGGGAGCGCCACGTATCCCGTCGTATACCATGGCTTGCCGCCGGACACCTTCAACGACAGCGTCGAAGTCGTGGTCGAGGGCCGGCTGCAGCCTGACGGCGTGATTCGCGCGACCGACGTGCTGGCCAAGTGTGGTTCCCGCTACGAAGCCGTGCCGAAAGCCTAGATGACGCTGCTCGGCGGCCTCGCGCTGTGGGTGGCCTGCCTGTTGGGCCTGTGGGGTGGGGTGACGGGTTTGCTGGGTGGCACACGGGGCCGCGCGGATCTGATCGCGAGCTCCCGGCACGCGGTCTTCGCGCTCTGCGGGACGTTGCTGGCGGCCGTCATCGCCCTCGAAGTCGCGTTGTTCCGCCACGATTTCAACGTCGAATACGTCGCCGCCTACACCAGCCGCAACCTCCCGACGTTCTATATCTGGTCCGCGTTATACGCCGGCCAGAAGGGCAGCCTGCTGTTTTGGGCGACGGTCCTATCGATCTTCGCCGCCGTGGCCCAGGTCGTGACCGCCCCGCGCCATCGGGTCTACCTGCCGTATGTGGGCGCGATTACCTGTCTCGTCGTCACGTTCTTCGTCAGCGTCATGCTGTTCGGCCACGCCAATCCGTTTGAGCGCCTGGCCTACACCCCGCTCGACGGACGCGGGTTGAACCCGCAGCTGCAGAATCCCGGCATGGTGTTTCACCCGCCGATGCTGTACCTGGGCTACATCTCCATTACCATCCCGTTCGCCTTCGCGATGGCGGCCATGCTGTCGCGCCGGCTCGACGTCGATTGGCTGGTCGCGATCCGCAAGTGGACGCTCCTGTCGTGGCTGTTCCTGTCGATCGGGATCTGCCTCGGCATGTGGTGGGCCTATGTGGAGCTGGGGTGGGGCGGGTACTGGGCGTGGGATCCGGTGGAGAATGCGTCGTTCCTGCCGTGGCTCACCATGACGGCGTTCCTGCATTCGGTGATGGTCCAAGAAAAGCGCGGCATGCTGAAGAAATGGAACCTGCTGCTCATCATCGGATCCTGGCTGCTCTCGATTTTCGGCACCTTCCTGACGCGTTCGGGCGTGATTTCGTCGGTGCACTCGTTCACCCAGTCGAGCGTCGGGTACTTCTTCCTGGCGTTCCTGCTGATCTCCGGGACGCTGAGTTTCTGGCTTTATTCCCGGCGCCTGCCTGATCTCACCGCGGAATCTACGCTCGAGTCAATCGTGAGCCGGGAAGCGAGCTTCCTGTTCAACAACTTGCTGTTCGTGGGGATCACGTTCTCGGTTCTCCTGGGCACGCTCTTCCCCATCCTGTCGGAGCTCGTGACCGGCACCAAGGTCACGATGGGGCCGCCGGCGTTCAATCGGGTCAACATCCCATTGGGGTTGGCGCTGCTGCTGCTCACGGGGATCGGGCCCTTGATCGCGTGGCGCCGCTCGTCGTTGCCGAACCTGCGACGCCAGTTTGCGGCGCCGGTGACCTGCGGCGTGTTTGCGCTCCTCGTGATACTGGTGGCGGGCATGCGCGATCCATATCCGATCGTTGCAATCGCGCTGGGCGCCTTTGTGCTCGGCACCGTCGTCCAGGAGTTCATGCGCGGCGTCGGCGCGCGCCACCGGCAATACGGGGAAGGGTGGTGGCTCGCGTTTGGCCGGCTGATCGCGCGCAACCGCCGTCGCTATGGCGGCTACATCGTGCATCTGGGCATGGTCGTCCTGTTTATCGCGTTTGCCGGAATGGCCTTCAAGACGGAGACCGAAGCCACGCTGCGCCCGGGCGAGTCGACGACCCTCAAGAGCCCCTACGGCTGGACCTACACGTTCACCCATCTGGGGATCTCGCAGTACGATGCCCTGAACCGGCAGGTCACCGCCGCCACGGTCGAAGTGTCGCGCGATGGGCGCCGCGTCGGGCTCCTGACCACCGAGAAGCGTCAGCACGTGGACAGCCGGGGCCAGGCGACGTTCCAGCCGTCCACCGAGGTCGGCATCAAGAGTGATGTGCGGGAAGATCTCTACATCGTGCTGGCCGGTGTGGTTGACGGAACCGAGCAGGCCGTGTATCGCTTCACCATCAACCCGCTCGTGTGGTGGGTGTGGTATGGCGGGTTGATCGTGGCGTTTGGCGGTCTCGTGGTCATGTGGCCGGGTGGGGGAGCCCCCGCGGTGCGCCGGGCGCAAGCGGGGTACGCCGTGAAGCTGGTGGCGAGCGATGTCGGATAGGAGAGCGTTCCTCCTCGGCGGGCTGGCGGTGGTGCTCACGGGCGTTTCAGCGGTCCAAGATTCGCTCCCCGACCTCGCCCCCACCGGCAAGCTGTGGGATCCCGCCCGCGCGGGCCAGTCGCTTGAGCCCACCACGGCGGGGGACAACGACGCAGCGATTCAGGCGATCGAGAAGCAACTCAAGTGCACCTGTGGTTGTGGTCTGGACATCTACACCTGCCGCACCACCGATTTCACCTGTCCGGTCAGTCCCGGGTTACATCGCCGCGTGGTGGCGCTCGCCGACGCCGGCATGTCGGCGGAACAGATCATCGCCACGTTCGTGAGAGAGAACGGCATCGTCATGCTGATGGCGCCGCCGGCCCGGGGATTCAATCTCACCGCGTACTTCCTGCCCGGGCTGGCGATCCTCGGGACCGGGGCCATCCTCGTGCTGGCAATCCTGCGGTGGTCTCGACGCAGCCGGCCCGTGGAGGCCACGGCGGGGCCAGCCGGACCGCCGGCGACGGCTGCCGAGCTCGAGCAGCTGCGCCACGAGCTGGCGCGCCTCGACGTGTGAGCGCGGTCGTCGAGCTCGTGGCCGCGATGACCCTGGCGGCCGCGGCGGTCTACTTCGTGCTGCGTCCGATTCTGCTTCCGTCAGCGCCGGCGGCGATCGATGATCCGGGTGCCGATCCCGACGACGACCTGTCGCCACGCGCCGTGGCGCTGCGAGCGCTGAAGGAGATCGAGTTCGATCGCGCGACCGGGAAACTCGGGGACGACGACTACGACTCCTTGAAGCGCCGCTACACCACGGAGGCGGTACAGGCGCTGCGGGCCGGGGAAGCGGAGGTCGGGCCGGCCATCGCGCCCGCCGTGCGACCGCTGGCGTCCGCTCGCCCGCTGACCTGTCCGACCCACGGTATGCGTCCCGAGGGAGACGCGGTGTATTGCTCCGAGTGTGGACGACGGCTCGAGGCAGCTCCGGGATTCTGCTCGCGCTGCGGGGTGGCGATGGAGCCCGATGCCCGCTTCTGCGCGGCGTGCGGCCGGCGCGTCGCGGCCTGACCGTTCCGCGCGTGATGCCCATCACGCGTCCGCTTCCTCGTCGTCACCGCCGCTTAACATCGCTCTGATGCTCACGTCTGTTCCTGCGGTTCGCAGTCTGATCAGTTCACCTTGACCGACAGGAGCAGTACCGATGCGCACTCTCCCTCTCGCCCTGACGGGTGCTCTGGCCGTCGCCCTGATCGGCACGGCGTGTAGCGACAACTCGACCGGTCTGAATGCCGATCAGGCCCAGGTACAGGCCGCGTACGACGGCCTCACGGGGTACACCGACGACGATTTCGGCGATACGGGAGCGATCTCCACCACGGCGATGTCCCCCGTGTTCCTGAGCTCCGGGATTCAGGATACGGCAATCGCTCCCTTGTTTTGGGGCCGGGATCGCGTCGTACGCGGTGGGCCGCGCCCGATCTTCACCCGCAACATCGTGGTGCAGGGCGATACGGCCTGGGTGACCCGGGGCGTGTCGTTTCAGGGGATCTTCCTCGTCGACACTTCCACGGACGCCGTCTTCAATCCGACCAGCAAGCCGCTGGCCGACGGCGTGCAGCAGCGCGCGGTGTTCGTGCGCGACGGAGCGGCGCCCCGCGGGTGGCGCGCGGTGGCCCTCACGCTGCTCAATTGGCAGAATACCGACGTCAGCCGGCGCACGGTCACGGTCCAGAGCGTGGCGGTGTACGTGAACGATTCGCTCCGGCTGTCGGTGGATAATCCGGACTCCCTGATCGCGATCGACCCGGTTATTCCGCGCTTCCACGAAGGCGACACGGTGAAGGTTGTGGCTCACGTCGACAACACGACGGGCGGCACATTCTCGCCGGCCACATTCGCGTTCCTGCACGTGCGGCATGCCGATCCCTCGGGGATCCGGTGGCGGCGCGTGCCGATGCAGGACGACGGCAATGGGGACTTCGAGCGCAGCTGGGTGGTGCGGCACACGGGTCGGGACCGTTTCGTGGTCGACGCGCTGGACGCGGCGACGTTGGCGCTGGGCACGGCCGACAACTACCGCTCCAACGAGTGGGGCATTCCGTTCCGGGTCGAGTAGTCGCTGAACGAAACACGAACAGAGCGGCGGGCTGCGCGGCGGCCCGCCGCTCTTGATTTTCGTCTGGCCCCGGCCCTATTTGTGGGCGGCCTTCACATGGGGGATCTCTGACGTGAGGAGTGCCGGCGTGACGCGATGGGGGCAGCGGGGGTTTCTGTTGGTGATGGCAACCCTGGGACTGGCGCCCACGGCGCAAGCGCAACGGCGGATCGGGCGCGGCGTCCTGGATCCGCCGCGCGTCGGGCCGCATCTGGGGTACAACTTTGATGCGGATGCCCTCACCGTCGGGGTCCAGGCCACTTTGCCGCTCACGGCACGGGTCGAGATCTACCCGTCGTTCGACTACTATGCGATCAATCCCGGCACGCTCTGGGCGATCAACCTGGACGTGAAACTCCGTCCCCCGACGCGGACCGGTGCGCTGTACGTGGGCGGCGGAATCGATTATCTCCACACCAACGCCGACGGGGGCAGCGGAGATGTCAACCTCAATTTCCTCGGCGGATTGGAAGCGCGCCGCCGCCCGTTGGTTCCCTACGTGGAAGGCCGGCTGACCCTCGGTTCGGGCAGCACGTTTCAGATTGTTGGCGGATTCAATTTCAAATTGCGGTAGGTCCGTGTCCCTGACCCTTCACTTGAGGATGGCAAGCGTGAACCTCTCGCTCAAACACGTCGTACTGGTGGCGCTCCTGGCCTTCACCGTGGCCTCGACCGCGACGGCGCAACGCAAGGTCGTCACCGCCGCGGGCCAGAACGCGCGGCCCATGCTCGGGCCGCAGCTCGGGTTCGCCACCAATGATCTCGATTTCTTCGTCGGCGCTCAGTTTTCCTATCCCGTGGCCACACAGTTCGACATCTATCCGTCGTTCGATATCTACTTCCCCGGCAACAACGTCACCGTGTGGACCCTCAACGCCGAAGGCCGCTACTGGGTGAAGCTCAACTCCCCCAATCCCGGCCTGTACGTCGGCGGCGGGTTGAACTACACCCACGCGAGCGTGAGCGCGGGCGGATTCAGCGCGTCCTCGTCGGACGTGGGCTTGGGGCTGTTGAGTGGGTGGGATTTCAAGGGCCTGAGCTGGCGACCCTTCGCACAGATTCACATCGTGATCGGGAACGCTGACCGGATCGAGTTCGGCGGCGGCGTCAACTTCAAGCTGTAGCGGTCGGTCCTCCGGTCCCCTCTTCGCGACCGCGGAGAGGGGACCAGGGGTGTGGCTAGAACTCGAAGCTCTCCATCTTCTTCAATCCCACCCGCAACGGAATCACCGTCGCCGCCACGCACAGCGCCGCCGCCACCCCGAACCACAGCACCATCCACCCATCCACGACCACCGGCCGGCCGTCGTACACAGCGCGGACGTAGGTGTGTACGGCCTGCCACAGCGACACGACGACCATCGCGAGTAGTCCGATCGTCGTCATCATGAACACCAGCCCGCCGAACGACGTGGGAATCTGCGCGGCGTTTTCCGTTTCGAACTGGGGGTACAGCGCTCCGTAGCCCAGCGCCAGCGCGGCGATGGCCAACGTCAGGGCGACAGATCGTCGTCAGGCTCACGATCATCATGAACGGGGAGGCCTTGAGCAGCACATTGGTGAGCCCCGTCAGCAGCAGCGCGAGGGCGAGCAGCGGGACGGTGCCCACCCAGTACTTGGACCAGAGCAGGGCCCGCAAGTCGAGTGGGCTCGAGCGCAGCAGCCACATCTGCCGCCCCTCGAGTGACACCGCCGGAAAAATGAAACGGGCGGCGATCGACGCCAGCACAAACCCCGCCAGGCCCAGGTTCAGGAACGACACCAGGGTGACGTAGAAAAACCCTACCGGTTCGCCGCGATGCAGCGGCAACGCCTGGATATTGAAGAGGTACACGACGACCAGGACGGCGAGCAGAATCAGCTGACTCCACTGCGTCGTATCGCGAAAGAACAGCTTGATGTCTTTCAGGACGAACTCGCGCTTGGCCACGGACAGCGGGAACAACGCCGTCCCCACGGTGCGGCGCCAGAAGACGCCCCGCACGAATCGCTCCGCGCCTTCTTGCGCCTTGGTGAACCCGGTGGCGAACAGCTGCCGGTGCAGCAGGGCCCCCAGCGTCACAAATCCGGCCGCGGTGGTCCAGAGCAGTGCGAGGGGCAGTGGGTCCACCTGGCCGCGCAGAAAACCCATCAGAGCGTTCGTCGCCCACTCGCTGGGGAGAAACGGCGACGTCGGGGTGCGCAGGACGGCGATGAAGTCGAGCAGGTTGCGGAACCCCTCGGGACGCGCCAGCTGCTCCGGCCGGATCAGGCGGAACAGCAGGATCACGCCGCCGGCCGCCCCCAATGCGATGATCGAGAGCAGGTCGCGGGTGCGGCGGGCGGGAAACACGTTCACGAGAATCAGGGTGAGCGCGCTCCCGAACACCGCCGGGAGGGCGAGCAGCGGCAGCAACACCGCGACGGCGTATGGGATGAACAGCAGCCCGCCGCGGAACACGACCCCGTAGGCCGACAGAATGGGGACGCTCATCAGCGCCACCATCCACGACGAATGGACCAGAGTCTCGCCGAGCTTGGCGAGGTAGAGGCGGAGCCAGTCGACCGGCGCGGAGACCAGGAGATCCAGATCCTTGGCCAGAAAGAAGCTGGACAGCGCGGTAATGATGTTCGATAGGATCAGGATCGACATGAACGAGAGCAACGTGACGCCGAGGATCTTCCCGGCGAGCAGCGGCCCGACTTCTTCGACCCCCCGGATGTAGCGCAGAATGAAGTACAGGACGCCGTACACTCCGGCCCAGAAGACCGCGCCCACGACCAGAAGAACCGTGAGCTTTCCCCCTCCGCCGGCGCGCTCCTCGCGCATCCGCTGCCGGGCCGTGCGCCACTTGGGCAACAGCACGTGGACGAGGGACGGCTGGATCACTTCCCCAATACCTCCACCAACTCCCGGACGGCATGGCCGCCGGTGAGCTTGAGGAACAGCTCTTCCAGGCTTGCCTCACCGGCCGCATGCTGCCGCCGGATCTCCGCCATCGTACCATGCGCGACGATCTTGCCGTGCTGGATGATGCCGATCTGGTCGCACATCACTTCGGCCACCTCGAGCGTGTGCGTGCTCATCATTACGGTGCCGCCCCGCTCCACGAATTGACGGAAGATGTCCTTCAGCAGTCGGGCCCCCTTGGGGTCGAGCCCCACCATGGGCTCGTCCACCACGATGCATTCGGGGCGGTGAATCAGAGCGCTCGAGATGATGAGCTTCTGCCGCATGCCGTGGCTGTACGCCTCGATCAACTCGTCTTTCCAGCTCGACAGCTCGAACACCTCCAGCAGCTCGGCGATGCGGCGTTCCACGGTTTCGCCGTCCTGTCCGAACAGTCCCGCCACGAACCGCAGGAACTCGGCGCCGGTGAGCTTGTCGTAGACGAACGGCCGGTCCGGGATGAACCCGAGTCGCATTTTCGCGGCGATGGGATGTTGCTGCACGTCATCGCCGCCGATCAACACACGACCGTCCGTGGGCCGCAGGATGCCGGCGATCATGCGCAGCATCGTCGTCTTGCCGGCGCCGTTCGGTCCCAGGCACCCGTACAACACGCCGCGCGGCACGTGCAGCGAGACGTGGTCGAGAGCGACGAAGCTGCCGTAGTGCTTCGTCAGGCCTTCCAGTCGGATCATGACACCTCGAGCGTGAGCCGTCCCAGCAGCCGGACCAGATCCAGCGGGCGGGCGAGCGCGCCGATGGCGAGCCGCACGTGCGCCGCGTCGGCGGGGAGTTGATCGAAGGTCGGGTCGACGGCTACCCAGTCTCCCAGGTACGCCTCGGCCCATGCGTGATAATAGAAACGTCCCCGCGCGTAGAGCAGGCCCGTTACCGGTCGCGCCGGCACGCCGAGCGCGCGGGCCAGCGCTACGAACAGCTGAACCCGCTCGTTACAGTCGCCGCGGCGACGGTCCAATACGCCGGCGGCCCCGCTGACTTCGCTGGACGTGTCGCTGCGCACCGCCCCGGCCACCCAGTGCGTCAAACGCTCGACCACGCGCCGGGGGTCCCGCTCACCGGCGGCGAGAACACGGGCCTGGGCGGCGATCCGGAGATCGGTGCTCTCGATCAACAGGCCGGGCAGGAGAAAGTCGCGCATCGCCGAATCCGCATTGGGTAGCCGGTAGGCCGCGACCAGGGTGGCGGTCCGCTCGGTATCGATGCGCAGCGTGTCGCCAGTCAGATGCTGGCGACCGCCTTCGAGATCGAGGCCCTCGAAGCTGCCGCCGCCGAGCCGGAGTCGCAGCGTCGCGATCGGTGGGTTGGGCCGCACGCCGGCTGCCAGCACGGTCGTGGCCACGATATCGCCCAGGGGGGCAGCCGCGCTGGCCCGCATCAGCCGCAACGTGTCGCGCCGGCGGAAATTCTCGTACGCCAGCTCGAACGCCGTCCGTTCGATGCCGAAGCCACGGGGCGAGCTGGCGCGGACCATGCGGCCCTGCCCGTCGATCCACAAGCGGAAGCCCGCCGGCCCGCCGTCGAGTCGGAACGCCCGCACGGTATCGAAGCGGACTGGAATCCACGCCATGGTGGTCGAATCGTAGTCGGCGCTGTCGGGCATCACGAGCGTCGATTCCGCGTCCACCCGGAACGTGACGTCCCGGAACTGGAGCGTGAACTGGTCGAACAGCCTGGCGGTGGCGGTGCGCCCCATCCGGAGGCCGCCCCCAAACGCCAACCGCATGGGCCACAAGGACGCGAGCTCGAGTGGCCCGGAGGTCACCGGGGCGGTCAAGGAGTCTGCTCGCGATGTCACGCGCAGGACTGCGCCGCCCTCCGGCGTGGGGCTCGCGCTGACTTCGAACCGCGACGCGGGGCCGTCCACCTCGCTGCGGAGCCCCCGCAGCCGCAACGAACGGTCCAGGATCGCGGCGCTGCGGCCTTCGGTTCGACGCAGCCGTCCCAGTGCCGGCACGTCCAGAACCAGGACGTCGACCAGCCGGATGGAATCGATCAGGGTATCGACCGTGGTCGACGCGTAGCCCAGTTGTTGCGCGCCGAGGGACAACCGGTAGAACAGGGCCCCGGGAGAAACGGCCAGGGCGGCCTCAGCCATGCGGGCGCTCGACGAGCGGAAATACTCGCGCCGCACCAGCCATCCCAGCGACGCCGCCCAGGCGACCAGAATGAGGATCGCCCAGTGTCGTCGGGTCAGGAAAGCTCCGCGCGGGCCCGCCGGAGGGCGCCCTCGAACACGTCGCGCTGTTCTTCGGTTTCCACCACGATCGCGATGTCCGAAGGCGTGGCGTCCGGCGGCTGCTCGTTCAGCTCTGCGACGAGGATTTCGGCGGCGTCTTCAATGGAGAGGTTGCCCGCTCCGGTCCCGAGCGGCGGGACGCTGAGACGCGCGAAGCCCCATTGCCGAGCGCGCTCCAGTGCCGAGCGCCAGGCGCGGGCGACGCCGCGCCGGGACACCGGCTCCTCCCGGCTCTGAATGATGGCATGAATGACGAATTCGGCCGGGAGGTCGCCTCCCGCCGCCGTGACGACGGCGGCGCCGACCACCAGCTCGGTGTGCACATCCAACTGGCGCTGGAATTCTGGCCCGCCCATCTGCTCGAGTCGCCGCAACGCGGGCGTCGTCGGCTCGAGGTGCGTGGTGGCGGGACGAACGATGGCGTCGGCGGGAAAGAACCCGAGATCGTCGACGACCACGCGGATCACCGCGCGGCCACCTCCCGGGAGCGGCGGTACATCGGGGCCGCGTCGTCGGGCCGGTGCAGGCGATCGAGGACCATGCCCTGGCCGTACAGGGCCTTGGCGTGCAGGGGATCGAGCTCGGAAGCGCGGATGTACGCGGCGAGCGCGCCGTCCAGATCGTCGATGTGATTCAGGGCCTCGCCCAGATAAAACCAGGCGGTGGGACTCCAGCTCTCCGTTTCCACGACGGTCCGCAAATGCGGCACCGCCGAGGACCACAGGCCCTTGCGGAGCAGCACGATGCCCAACGCGCTGCGCACCGTCAGGTTCTCGGGGTCGAGCAGCAGCGCATGCTCCAGATCGGCGCGTGCCGCCGCATAGCGGCCCAGCGACCCCAGCTGCGAGGCGCGGTCGAGCAGCAGCGGCACGCTGTCCGGCTGAGTCGTGAGCGCGCCATCCAGCGTCGCGAGCGCGCACTCCGCGGCCGTTCGACCGGGGATCGTTCTCGCATGGCCGTTGCCGTTGCTATGACCGTTGCCGTTGCTGTGGCCGTTGCCGTTACTGTGACCGTTGCCGTTGTGGTGACCGTTGCCATTTGCATGACTGTCACCGTTGCCATTGCCGTGGGCGAGTGGCGGGGTTGCGGGCGACGCGGTCTGGTCCGTAAGCGGCAGCGTGGTTTCCGTCAGCAGGCGAGCCTCTTCCGACAATTCGGCCGCAACACGGGCCCGATTGTGGGACTGGTCATTTCGTTGGTGGAGTTTTCGATTCATCCGCTGACCTCACTCAGAAGCCACTGCATGTATCGTTCCAATCCGTGCGTCACCGGCAGGGCCAGGAGCTCCGGCACCCGGTAGGGATGCAGTCGCTCGATGCTCGCCTGGAGAGCCTCCCATCGCGCCGCCTCGGTTTTAAGCAGCACGACAACCTCGGGCTCTTCGGTGACCGTCCCCTCCCAGCGATAGATCGAACGGGCGGCGGGCAACAGCGTGCCACATGCGATCAATCGCTGTTCAACCAACGCGGTGACGAGGGCGCGCGCATCGGTCTCGCTGCCGAGCGTCGTGATCACCACCAGCGCCTGTTGCGGCATTGCGGGCAGCTAACGTAGCCCCCGCCCTAGAGTTGAGCAAGGGTGTAGCAAGGGTGCCACGGGGGGCGTTCCCGGCCCGTCAATCGGCCGGCCGGAGGCGCTCCAAGAGGTAGGCCGTCTGGATCAGGGCCGCGTGGGACAGTGCCTGCGGGTAGTTGCCGAGGTGGGCGCCGGTGGCCGGCTCGATTTCCTCAGCGAACAACCCGAGTGGCCCCCCCCGTTTGAGCAGCAAGCGGAACAGCCGCTCTGCCTCGGCATGCTCACCGGTCATCGCCAGGTTTCCCACCACCCAACAGCTGCAAATGACGAACGCGCCTTCAGTTCCGTCCAGACCGTCCGCCGACCGATACCGATAGATCAGGTCCTCGCAGCTCGTGGCCAGCTCGTGGCGCACGGCGACGAGGGTCGATCGAACCCTCGGGTCCTGGCGCGAGAGAAAGCGCACCTTGGGAATCACGAGGGCCGACGCGTCCAGATGGGGCGCGTCGTAGGCCTGCACGAAGGTCTGCCGCTCGCGATCCCATCCCCGGTCCAACACCTCGGCGTGGAGTGCCGCCGCCTCTCGACGCCAGCGGTCCACGTCACCGGCGAGCTGCAGATCGGTGGCCATGCGCGCGCCCCGATCGAGCGCCACCCAGGCCATCACTTTGCTGAACACGTAGTGACGGGGCTCCAACCGCGGTTCCCAGATGCTGTGATCCGGCTCCCGCCAATGGTCCGCCGTCCAGTCCACCAACCCGCGGAAAACTTTCCAGGCGCCCTCACTCATCGGATGGCGCCGGCGCCAGATGTGCGCCGTCTCCAGCAGCTCCCCATACACATCGAGCTGGAATTGTCCCACCGCCCCGTTGCCGATGCGCACCGGTCGCGCGCCGTGGTAGCCGGCCAGATGATCCAGGACCTGCTCCGGGAGATCCCGCCGGCCGTCCACGCCGAACATGATTTGCATGTGCCGCGGCGTACTGCGCCGTGAGGCGCGCTTCAGAAACTGCACGAACGCGTTGGCTTCGGTGCCGTACCCGAGGCGATCGAGGGCGTACACCACGAAGGCCGAATCGCGCAGCCAGGTATAGCGGTAGTCCCAATTGCGGCCGCCGCCGACGCCGCCCGGCAACGAGGTGGTGGGAGCGGCCACGACCGCACCGCTGGGTTCGTAGCAGCACAGTTTCAACGCCAGCGCGCTGCGTTCCACGGCCTGGCGATACGGTCCCTCATAGGCGAGACGGGCGGACCACTCGTCCCACCAGCCGGCCGTGGCGTCGAGTTTCTCCTGCGGGTTGTAGGCATCGACGGGATGCACATCATCGTCGTCGAACCGGAGCACGAACCAGGTGCGGTCGCCGGTGCCGAGCGTCAACCGGGCCTCCGCCCGGCCCGGGCCCAGCTCCCACTTCACGCCGGTCGCGGAGGCGACGGTGGCGACGTCGTTGTCATCGTCGGTGGCGAGGACGCCCGCGGCGCGACGGTGGACCTGGGTTGGTCGCTGGCCGTAGTCGAAGCGGGGCTCGAAGGTCACCCCCACCTCCACCTCGCCGCGGGTGCAGTGCACCCGCCGCAGGACCTCCGTGCCATGGCGGCGGGCCGGCCCCACCGGCATGAGATCAGTGACTTCGAGGACGCCGCCCGCGCTCGGCCGGAACGTGGTGACGAGGATGTTGGTGCCGGGCAGATAGCGTTGTTCGCTGGTGGCGGCGCCGGTCGGCGCGATCCGCCAGGTGCCGCCGCGCTCCTCGTCCAGCAGCGCGCCGAAAATGCTCGGCGAATCGAAGCAGGGAGCGCAACACCAATCGATCCCGCCGTGCGGGCCCACGAGGGCGGCGGTGTGGAGGTCGCCGATGACGCCGTAGTCGCTGATCGCCGCCTGGGTCACGGTCGTGTTCCGGCGAACGCACCGGCCGCGAGCCATCGCAACAATTGGGTGACGGCATCGGGGTCGGGCAGCGCGTAGTCGGCTTGCGTTGCGCCGTCCCACGGCGCCCCGACGCAGATCGATCGACCGATGCCGCGCAACGAGCGGAAGGCCTCTTCGTCGGTCGCATCGTCACCGACATACAGGGCCCGGACTCGAGCCGGCCAATCCGCTCCGTGCCGTTGCACCAGGACGAACAGCACGGCGTGGCCCTTATGCCAGGCGACCGGGGGTCGCCCTTCCACCACCAGCTTCCCGGCGACGACCCGCAGCCGGCGCCGTTTCAGCACCTTCACGGCCCGGCGCGTGGCGATCTCCCGGCGGGCTTCCGGAACAAGGCGGAGGTGGTAGGACAGGGTCGCCCCTTTGGCTTCGACGCGGGCCCCAGGCTCACCCAGGTGTTCGAGCTCCTCCGCGGCGCGGGCCACCGTCCCGGCGAAGCGGTCGATATCCGGATGGCGATAGCTGAGTCCCGGGCCTTCGATCTCGAACCCGTGATTCCCCACGTAAGTCAGGCCATGAATGCCGACCAGTCGCTTGATGTCGGCGAGCGAGCGGCCGGTGACAATAACCGTGTCGAGGTTGGGCGTGCGCGCTGCCGATTCCAGCGTCCGCCGGGTGGCTTCCGAGAGGCTGGCATCTTCGGGTCGATCCTGGATTGGTGTCAGGGTGCCGTCATAGTCGAAAAACAGCGCCACGGTGGGGCGCGCCGCGAGCCAGGGTTGGAGGCGCCGGCGCACGCTCTCGACCACGGCCACCACGCGCGGCCGGGCCGCCGCGGCTTCCGCCGCGCTCAGGAAGCGCGACACCCAGGCTTGAACCGAGTTTTCCCGCACGCGATCCCGCAACGCCGTCATCCGGGCCCGGCGTTCATCGGGTGGCATGGTGAGCGACCGGTGCAGTGCCTCCGCAACCGCACTCACGTCGAAGGGATTGACCAGCAGGGCTTCCTGCAGCTCTTCGGCCGCGCCGGCCAGCTCCGAGAGCACCAGCACACCCGGCTCGTCCACCTGGGCCGCGACGTACTCCTTGGCTACCAGGTTCATCCCGTCCCGCAGCGGCGTCACGAGTGCGACATCCGCGTGGCGATACAAGGCCCCGAGCTCGGCCTGCGACAAACCACGCACCAAGTAGCGGATCGGGGCCCATCCCTGATCGGAGAAACGACCGTTGATCCGGCCCACGGTTTCATCCAGCTCGCGTTTCAATTCCCGGTATTCCGTCACCTGTTCCCGCGACGGCACCAGCACCTGCGTGAACACGAAGCGGCCGTGAAACTCGGGATGCAGCTCGAGGAAGCGCTCGACGGCGAGAAACCGCTCGGGAATGCCCTTGGTGTAGTCGAGCCGGTCGAGCCCGATCACCAGGGCCGGGGCATCCGGACTCGAGCTGCGGGCGCCGGCGGCGCGGGCGAGCGACTCCACGTGGCCCGGGTCGATCCCGATGGCGTGGGCCTGCACGCTGACGGCCCGCCCCTCGAAGTGGATCGTCCCGGCGGCCCGATCGACGTCGCATCCGAGCAGCCGCTCGGCACAGGTGAACACGTGCTCGGCGTAGTCGCTCACGTGGACGCCGACCAGGTCGGCGGCGAGCATCCCGCGCAACAACGGACGGCTCCAGGGCAGAATCCGGAACACATCGTAGGCCGGGAACGGGATGTGGAGGAAGAAGGCGATGCGACGACGCGGGGCGATCCGCCGCAGAAAGTACGGCACGCGGAGCAGCTGATAATCGTGCACCCACACCTGGTCCTGGTCCGAGCTCTCCTCGACGGCGGCGGTGGCGAAGCGCTCGTTGACCTGTTCGTACGCCGCCCACGTGGGTGCTTCAATGCGGGTGCGGCCGACCTGATAGTGGAACAGCGGCCATAACGTGCGATTGGAGAAGCCGCCGTAGTAGGCCGCCACGTCGCGCGCCGAGAGACTCACGGGGCGGTAGCGCACGCGCGATTCCGCGGGCGGGATCAGCGCGGTGTCGGTGTCGTCGGGCTCCTGTTCCAGGCCCGGCCAGCCGACCCACACACCACCGCGCTCGGCTAACACCGGATCGAGGGCTGCCACGAGCCCACCCGGAGACCGTGTGAACTCGATGCCCTCGGGTCCCCGTTCTGCCGTGAACGGCAGCCGGTTGGACACGACCACGAGTGGGCGCCCCGCGGGCGCCAGGCCTTCGTCCGGGGCGACCGCTATCGGTCCGGGAGCGGCGAGGCCGCCGGCGGCGAGCGTCTCGTAGCGCATGGTCGCTGATACCCGCCCTGCGGCCGGGCGCTCCCCACTGCAGTGGTTGGCGCGAACTCCGGGAGGCTGCTGACGAGGGAGGAGCCCGGGAAAGGGGGAGGATTGACCGTCCGGCGGCGCCCTGAGTACGCTCCAAGGCTATGTCCAACGACGCGCTCATCGTTCGCGGTGCCCGCGAGCACAATCTCAAGAACATCACTGTCGAAATCCCCCGCAACACCCTGACCGTCATCACTGGGCTGTCCGGGTCGGGGAAGTCCTCGCTCGCGTTCGATACCATCTACGCCGAAGGGCAACGCCGCTACGTCGAATCGCTCTCCGCCTACGCCCGGCAATTCCTCGGTCTGATGGAAAAGCCCGACGTGGATGCGATCGAAGGCCTCTCGCCGGCGATTTCGATCGAGCAGAAGACCGCGGGAGCCAATCCCCGCTCCACCGTCGGCACCATCACCGAGATCTACGACTATCTGCGCCTGCTGTGGGCGCGGACCGGCACGCCGCACTGTCCCAACGACGGCTCGCCGATCGAGCGCCAGAACGCATCGCAGATCACGGACCATGTGCTCGCCTGGCCCGAAGGCACCAAGATCGAGGTGCTGGCGCCGCTAGTGCGCGGACGCAAAGGCGAATTCCGCGATGTGTTCGAGGACGCGAAGAAACAGGGATTCGTGCGCGTGCGCGTGGACGGCGCAACGCACGACCTCGGCGCCGTACCAAAGCTGAATCGGCGCCAGAACCACGACATCGCCGTGCTGGTGGACCGGCTGGTGGTGCGCCCGTCCGACCGCTCGCGGCTCTCGGATTCGATCGAGACGGCGCTCAAAGCCGCCGACGGCATCGTCGAGATCATGCGCCACGGGAACGGCGTGAAACCGGTCACGTTTTCGGAACGATATGCGTGCGCGAAATGCGGGTTGTCGCTGCCGGAGCTCGAGCCGCGGCAGTTCTCCTTCAACTCGCCGTTCGGCGCCTGTCCCGACTGCTCAGGGCTCGGCACGCGCCGCGAGGTCAACGCCGAGCTGGTCCTGGGCGACCCCAGCCTCTCGATTCTCGAAGGCGCGATTCTCCCCTGGGGTGAGCCCGCGGGATACCTCCGCAAAGTGGTGCTGCCCACCCTGGCCAAGGCCCTGAAATTCGACCTCGACTCGCCGTGGAAGAACATCCCGGCGGCGGCGCGCAAGGCGATCCTGCATGGCGTGCCCGGCAAGACGTTCACGTACCAGTATCACAGCGAGAAGTGGCACGGCAGCTACGAGTCGGGGTGGAAAGGCGTGCTGCAGCACGTCGAACGACGTTACCGCGACAGTGCCTCGGAGACCGTCCGCGAACAGCTCGAAGGATTCATGGTGGAGCAGGCCTGTCCCACCTGCGCCGGGCGGCGCCTGAAGCCCGAGAGTCTGTCCGTGCTCGTCGGCGGCAAGAGCCTCGGCGACGTCGTCGCGTTCTCCGTGACCGACGCGCTTGCCTTTTTCCAAGCGCTGCCGGTACGGGGGAACGGCAAGCGGGGGTTGGACCCGGGAATAGCGAAGCCGATCCTCAAGGAGGTCATCGACCGGCTCCGCTTCCTGGAGAATGTCGGCCTCGACTACCTGACCCTCGAACGCTCGGCGGCGACGTTGTCGGGCGGCGAAGCCCAGCGCATCCGGCTCGCGACCCAGATCGGGAGCCGGTTGGTCGGTGTGCTCTACATCCTCGATGAGCCTTCCATCGGGCTGCACCAGCGCGACAACGCGCGCCTGCTCGACACCCTGCGCGAGCTGCGCGAGCTCGGCAACACGGTCCTGGTCGTCGAGCACGATGAGGAAACGATTCGGGCAGCCGATCAGGTCGTGGACCTGGGACCCCGCGCCGGGCGGCACGGGGGCGAGGTGGTGGCGTCGGGAACACTCGACCAGGTGCTGCGTCACCGGGATTCGCTGACCGCACGCTATCTGCGCGACGAGCTGCGCATCCCGGTCCCGCCCCAGCGCCGCGTCCCGGACCCCGATCGTGCGCTCACGGTGGTCGGCGCCCGGCAGCACAATCTGAAGAGTCTGTCGGTCACCTTTCCGCTCGGACTGTTCATCGCGGTCACCGGAGTGTCGGGCTCAGGCAAGTCCACACTCGTCACCGACATCCTCTACCGGGCCCTGGCACGTCACTTCTACCGGGCCAAAGTGGTACCCGGCGTCCACACTCGGCTCGAGGGGTTGGCGCACATCGACAAAGTGATCGATATCGACCAAAGCCCCATCGGCCGTACGCCCCGCTCCAACCCGGCCACCTACACGGGTCTGTTCACTCCAATTCGGGAGTTGTTCACGTTCCTCCCGGAGTCGAAGATCCGCGGCTATGGGCCCGGCCGGTTTTCCTTCAACGTGAAGGGCGGGCGGTGCGAGGCCTGCCAGGGGGACGGTCTGGTCAAGGTCGAGATGCACTTCCTGCCCGATGTCTACGTCCCGTGCGAAGTGTGCAAAGGGCGACGCTACAACCGGGAGACACTGGAAGTCCGCTATAAAGGAAAGAGCATCGCGGACGTGCTCGACCTGTCGGTGGCGGAAGCGCTCGACTTCTTCGAGGCCCAGCCCCGCATTCGTTCGAAACTGGAACTATTGAACGACGTAGGACTCGGATACATCCACCTCGGCCAGTCCGCCACGACGCTGTCCGGCGGGGAAGCCCAGCGCGTCAAACTCGCGACCGAGCTGGCCAAACGGGACACCGGTCGGACGCTCTACATTCTGGACGAGCCGACGACCGGGCTGCACTTCGAGGACGTGCGGCTGCTGCTCGAGGTGCTGCATCGCCTCGTCGACAAGGGCAACACGGTCGTGGTGATCGAGCACAACCTGGACGTCGTGAAAACGGCCGACTGGGTGATCGATCTGGGCCCCGAAGGTGGGGAGCGCGGCGGCGAGGTGCTCGCGGCCGGGACCCCTGAGCAGGTGACTCAGGTCCGCGGCTCTTTCACGGGGCAATTTCTGCGCAAGGTGTTGCGGGGGCGGGACTGACCACTAGGTTGGACTGCGAGGAGCGTGCGTGGACGAAGTAGCCCGGGCCTTTGCGGCGTCGATTGTGTTCATCTCGATAGCGTCGATTTTCGTGCTCCGGGGACCGCTCGGGCGCGCTCTCGCCGACCGGATCTCTGGCCGGCATCGGGACCAGGGAGAGGACGAGGCGCTGCGCGCCGACCTGGAAGGGATGCGGCAACGTCTGGCCGAAGTCGAAGAGCGGCTCGACTTCGCCGAACGGCTGCTGGCGAAGCAGCGCGACGCCGATCGTATCGTCCCGCCGCGCTGAGACCATGGACGTGGAAGGCGTTCTCGCGATCATTTTCCTCTTCGGAGGCGGCACGGCGGTGGCGCTGGGGTTTTCGCCGGTGGGCCGCGCCTTCGCCGACCGCATTCGTGGCAAGCAGGCGACTCCGGATGTGGACGAGCTGCGGGCGGAGTTCGCCGATCAGCGCGAGGCCTTGAACGAGGATCTGCAGCACGTGCGCCAGGAGGTGGCCGAGCTGGCCGAGCGCCTGGATTTCGCGGAACGGCTGCTGGCGCAGAGTCGCGAGGCGCAACGTCTCGGGCCGGGGAGGGACGGATGAGTGGGGAAGAAGCGGTCCTCGCTTTCTTTATCTTCGGCGGCGGGTTCTGGGTGCTGGCGCCCCTCGCGAAGGCCATTTCCAAGCGCATCGCGGGCGAGGTGCCGGCGGCCAAAGTCGCGGAGCCGGATGAGGGCGTCCTGAACGAGCTGCACGCGCTGCGGCAGGACATGAACGAGCTGGCGGAACGGGTCGATTTCACGGAACGCATGCTGGCCAAGCAAAAAGAGTCGGGCCGTCTGGCCCCACCGGGCGCCTAGGAGGTCGACGATGGACGACAATACAATGGCCGTGGCCATCATTGCGATGCTCTCGAGTGGCGTCGTCCTGTCGCTGTTTTCGTTTCACGTCGGCCGGGCGCTGGCCGACCGCATCCGTCACTCGGCACGAGGCGACGTCGTCAAGGCCATTCGTGAGGAGCTGTCGGGCGAGCTGCAGCAGTTGCGTGGCGACGTGAGCGACCTGGCGGAACGAGTGGACTTCGCCGAGCGGATGCTGGCCAAGGACCGTGAGGCCGTTCGCCTCATGCCGCCGGGCGGGAGGTAGTCAGGTGGATCCGGGTGCGGTGGCGGTGTTCATCCCGATTGTCGCCGTCGGGGGATTCTTCGCCTGGATGATTTCCCTGTCCCCGTTGGGAAAGGCGTTCGCGGACCGTCTGCGCCACGGCGCCGTGCCGCCCTCTAAGGAAGGCCGGGAGCGAGACGACCTGCTGGCGGCAGTGGAGGATTTGCGCCGGGAGGTGGCGGAACTCGCCGAGCGGGTAGATTTTACCGAACGGCTGCTGACCAAGGTGCGCGCGCAGGAGCAACTGTCCCCGCCCAACCGGGTTTCGGGATGAAACAGGCGCCCCGGGGAGGTCGTACGGCATGCTCGTGATGCAGGTGGCGATACCGACTCCGCCGCCCATACCGACGGACCCGAATTTCCTCGTGTCCCAGATCATCCCGCTGGTGGGGGCCCTGGCGGCGATGGTGATGTTCGGGTTGATGGCGCGCTGGCTGCTGCACTCGCCGATCGGAGAAGCGATCGCCGAAGGGATCCGCCTGCGCCGGCGGCGTCGCTACGGGCTGAGCGGCGACACCACAGACGAGCCGCGGGTCCAGGCGCTCGAGGACCAGGTGCGGATGCTGTCGTCCCAGGTCTCGGAGTTGGGTGAGCGTCTAGATTTCACTGAACGCGTGCTCGTGGAGCATCGCGAGCGTCGCATCGGGACAGGGAAGTAGATCGAGGTTCACGCCGAGGATAGCCATGGGAATCTGGGATCGTCTCTCGACACTGCTCCGGTCGAACATCAACGACCTGATTTCGCGCGCCGAGAATCCGGAAAAAATGCTGAACCAGCTGATCGTCGACATGCGGACGAATCTCGCCAAGGCGAAGCAGCAGGTCGCCTCCGCGATCGCCGACGAAAAGCGGCTGGCCAGCCAGGCGGAGCAGGAAAAGAAGCTCGCGGAAGAGTGGGAGAAGCGGGCCGAGCTGGCGGTGCGCGAGGGGCGCGACGACCTCGCCAAGCAGGCGCTGCTGCGCTACAACGAGCACGTCCAGGGCGCGGTGCAGCTGCAAGAAACGTGGGTCAAGCACCGCGAAGAGACCGAGAAGCTCAAGATCTCGTTGCGTCAGCTGAACGACAAGATCGAAGAGGCCAAGCGCAAGAAGAACATCCTGATCGCGCGCGCCAAGCGCGCCGAGGCGCACAAGAAGATTCAGGAAACGATGTCGTCCATGGGCGACAAGAGCGCGTTCGAGACGTTCGAGCGCATGGCCGAGCAGATCGAGCATGAAGAGCGCAAGCTGATCGCGGCGGCCGAGATCAACGAGGATCTGTCCGGCGATACGCTGATGCAGCAGTTCCACTCTCTTGAGAAAGCGGACGCCGACCAGCAGCTGCTCGCCCTGAAGCAACGCATGGGCCTGCTGGCCGCCGGCTCGCCGCCGGAGACGAAGCAGCTCGGGACGGGGGCCGCCGAGGCGGAGTTGGTCGACGACGACGAGCATCGCCCCTGAGCGACGAACCGTCACGGCCACGGATTTCGGGCGCCACGTTCGTGGCGCTCTTTGTTGGCGCCCTGGCCGTCTGGATCGCGGTGCGCATCATCGGCGTGCTGCTGCTGGTGCTGCTCGCGATCCTGTTGGCGGTTTTTCTCAGCGCCGTCACCGATATCCTGGAGCGACGCTTTCGGGTGTCGCGGGGCGTGGGTCTCGCGCTCGCCGCCCTGGGAACGACGGCCGCCGTGGCCGGCCTGGCCGCGCTGTTCGTCCCTCCGGTCGTGGCGCAGACACGGGCACTCATCGGCGCGTTACCGCAAACACTCGCTGGACTGCAGGCGGCGCTGGAGCGGTTGGGAACGCAGTATCCCCTGTTGCGCGATAGCGCGCTCGCCGATCCGCAGTCCGGCGTCGTCGCCGGAGTCATCACCGATATCACCGAGTATCTGCGGGGGGCGATTGTCCCCTACCTCCGCGCCGGCGGCCGGCTGTTTCTGGACGGCGCCGCCGTAGTCGTCATGGCCATCTACCTGGCCCTCAATCCGACCCTGTATCGCGCCGGGGTCCTCGCCCTGGTGAGCCCCAAACATCGACCGATCGCCGGGCGCATCCTGATCGACATGGCGGCGACGCTGCGCGCCTGGGTGACCGGGCAGCTGCTCGCGATGGGGGTGTTCGCCGCCTTCACCGCTGTGGGATTATGGGCACTCGGCGTGCCGTACTGGCTGGCGTTCGGGTTGTTCACGGGGCTCGCGGCGTTGGTCCCGTTCTTCGGGACGATCGTGTCCACCGTCGTGCCGGCGCTGTTCGTCATCAACGGCGGCGGTCTGCAAGTGACGGCCGTGCTGCTGCTGGGCATCGTGGTGCACCTGGTGGGGAGCAACATCATCGTGCCGTGGATCATGGCGCGCACCGTCGCCGTGCCGCCGGCGCTCACCATCGCCGGCGTGCTCGCGCTGGGGACGCTGCTGGGTCCGGTCGGGTTGATCGTGGCGGTACCGATGATCGCCTTGATGCTCGTCCTCGTGCGCCACGTGCTGCACGGAGAGCTGTATGGGGAGGGGCCGACCTTCCAGCCGGCGGTGCTACGGTCCAGTCGCGGTCGCCAGCCGCCGACCCTCACCTCGCCATCGTGACCGCCCCGGCCCAGCATCGGTTCCTCATCGTCGCCGACGGCCAGTTCGGACCGATGACATCCAAGACGGCCAACTCCTGCATTCGCTATTTCCCGGAGCGCATCGTCGGCGTGTTCGACCGCGAGCATGCGGGCAAGACCGTACAGGACGTGCTCGGCTTCGGTGGAGGGATTCCGGTCGTGGGCGACTTCGCCCATGGGCTCGGGCTGCGCGGCGGCGCCACCGCGGTTCTGGTGGGCATCGCTCCAGCCGGCGGCCGGCTGCCGGAGGAATGGCGCGAGTGGATCCGTATGGCCATCGAGCGCAAGCTCGAGGTGTGGAGCGGGCTGCACACGTTCATTTCCGACGACCCGGAGCTGGGGCCGCTCGCCTCTCGCCTCGGCGTGCGTATCCTCGACGCCCGCAAGGCACCGGCCAAGCTGCCCATCGCCGACGGGCGCGCCGCCGCCGTGGACGCGTACGTGGTGCACGCCGTGGGGTCCGACTGCAACGTCGGCAAGATGACCGCCATGCTGGAGGTGCGGACCGCGCTGGTGCGCCGCGGCGTGCGGGCCCGGTTCGTGGCCACGGGGCAGACCGGCATCTTCATCGAAGGGTGGGGGACCGCTGTCGATGCCGTGGTCGCCGACTTCATTGCGGGAGCTGCAGAGGAGCTGGTGCTCGAAGGCGCCAAGAACGCCGACGTCGTCCTGGTGGAAGGCCAGGGGAGCTTGCTGCATCCGGGGTATTCCGGCGTGACGCTGGGGTTGCTCCACGGCTCCATGCCGCGCGCCCTGATCTTGTGCCATCAGGCGTCGCGCGACTACATCGGGGACTACCACGGTCGCGAGCCGTGGGTGAAGATCCCCCCACTCCCCGACCTCATCGAGATGTACGAACGCGCGGCCCACCCGGTGTTTCCTACCAAGGTCATCGGCGTCTGCCTCAACACCTTCGACCAGGACGAATCGACCGCGCGCGAGTCCATCGCCCAGGCGACCGCCGAGACCGGACTGCCGGCCGCCGATCCGGTCCGATTTGATGCCGCGCCACTCGCCGATGCCGTGATGTGGGCGGCCAAGGAGTGGCAGCACCGTCAGTAGGAAGCGGAACACTGCGCTCGTTCGACCCCACCGGCAATGAATCGATACCGCTGTTCGAGGGACCGGCACCTATTGTGCCGGCGTGGAATTCGTTCGCCGCGTTCTCGCCGAGTGGCCCCTGTTGCCCGCGCGTCTGGTGCACACCCGTCTGGGCATCTGGTTGCTGTTGTTGCTCGCCGGGCTGTGGTGGCTCCAAGGCGGCGCCCCCGCGGCGGATCCCGTCGGTATCGCGGTGCTGGCCGGCACCCTGGGTGCCGTGGTGTGCGCCGCGGCCCTCGGCGGCGCTCGGGCCGACCGCGCGGCATTGGCCCACCGACTCCTGCATCCCACCTCACCGGTAGCGATCGCCGCCGGTCGGTGGCTTGGCTCGGCCGGCGGGGCGGGCTGTCTCGTCCTTGTCGTGACCGGTCGTGCTGCGTGGACGACCCATGCCCCCCTCGTGAGTGCCGGCGCGACCCTCGCGGGATTGGCCGCCGCCGCGGCTGTGTCCGCCTGTGTGCTCGCCCTCGTGTTGCTCGGAGGCGTTGGGCTTGCCCTTCTGGCGTTCCTGTGGCTGCTGCTCGTCAGCGCCGTCCCGCCTGAAGCCATACTCGGTCTCGGCCATCGTGGCGTCGTCCCGCTCATCGGGGCCGCATTCCTCGAGCTCGGTCCCTCGGTGTGGCGTTACCGAGGCATCGCCACGGGAAATCCGGGAGCGATAGCGCACGTTGTCCTGTGGGTGGGCGTTGGCCTCAGCATCGCGACCTGGCAGATCACACGGCTCGGGAGACACCGGCTGTGACCATTCCCCTGCAGGCCCGAGGGGTCCGCCGCGTGTTTCGCCGCGGCTTCCGCCAGCCACCGGTCGTGGCGATCGCCGAGGCGTCCTTCGCGCTGAGCGAAGGGGAGATCGCGTGTCTCGTCGGTTCGGACGGGGCCGGCAAGAGTACGCTGCTGGCCATCGCCGCGGGCCGGCTGCGGCCCGATGCGGGAGTCGTGCAGGTCGAGGGCCGGCCGGCGCACGATCCGGAGGCGCGCCGCATTGTCGGCCTCGCCCCACGTGACCCGGCGTTCCCTCCTGGCCTGCGCGTGCGCGAGGTTCTCAGTTATTGCGCTCGCTGTCACGTGGCCGGTCGGATGCGATCCAGTGTCGTGCGTGAAGCGCTGGATCTCGCCGGGCTGGACGGGGTGTCCGATCGCACGGCCACGACGCTACCGCTCCCCGATGCGCGCCGGTTGCTGCTGGCCCTGGCGGCGCTGGGCGAGCGCCGCGTCGTGTTGCTCGACGAGCCGTTTGCCGGACTGGACGCGATGATGCGACGCGATCTCGGGGAGCGGCTGCAACGGCTTGCCGCCCGAGGCGTGAGCGTGCTCCTCTCTTCTGCTGACCCGATCGGATTGGAGCGATTGGTGGACCGGGTCCTCGTGCTGCGCGCCGGGCGCCTGGTGACCGCGGCACCCGCGGCCACTTTGCTGGGCGGGCGCGTGCTCGAGGTCGTGCTCGACGCACCGCCGCGCGAGCCGCCCCCCGGGTTTCGGGTGACTGCCACGGGTCTCGAGGCCGATCTGGGTCCACACAGCGCGGAGGCCGCGCTGGCCATGTGTCGGGCGTACCGCCTCGGCGTGCGGGCATCCCGCGTGCGCTTCAAGACGCTGGACGAGGCAACCCAAGACGCAGTGGAGATCCTCGCGCGTTGACCAGGTCCGCGCAGCACTGGTAGTTTGCGCGCTTCATGGCGCTCCGACTCTACAACACCCTCAGCCGGCAGGTCGAGCCGTTCACTCCGCTCCACCCTCCGCGCGTCACGCTCTACACGTGCGGGCCCACCGTGTGGAATTTCGCGCACATCGGGAATTTCCGGACCTTCCTGTTTCAGGACGTGCTGCGACGCTGGCTCGAGCGGTCGGGGTTCGAGGTGCTGCACATCATGAACCTCACCGACGTGGACGATCGCACCATCAAGGCGGCCGCGGCGGCGGGGAAATCACTGCAGGATCACACGGAACCGTTCGCTCAGGCGTTCTTCGCGGATCGCGATTTCCTGCGCATCACGCCGGCCCATGTGTATCCTCGCGCCACGACGTCGATCCCTTCCATGATCCAGCTGGTTCAGCGGCTGCTGGAAAAAGGCGTCGCCTACAAGAGCGAAGACGGCTCGGTCTATTTCGCGATCAGCAAGTTCCCGTCCTACGGCCGGCTGTCGCGACTCGACACGCGCGAGATCAAGGTCGGCGCCCGCGTCGCGAGCGACGAGTACGCCAAAGAGAACCCGAGCGACTTCGCCCTGTGGAAGAAGGCGGAGCCGCTGGACGAGCAGGTTGGGGCGGCATGGGATGCCCCATTCGGCCGCGGGCGTCCCGGGTGGCATCTCGAGTGCTCGGCGATGTCCCTGGACGAGATTGGGCGGCGCTTCGGGGTTCAGACGCTCGACATCCACGCGGGCGCGGTCGACCTGATCTTCCCGCATCATGAGGATGAAATCGCGCAGTCCGAAGCCGTCACGGGTCAGCCGTTCGCCCGCGTGTGGATGCACGGGGCGTTCTTAAACGTGCGCGGGACCAAGATGTCCAAACGGTACGGCAATTTTCTCACTGCCCGCGACCTGCAGGAAGCCAGCGTGGATCCCGGGGCGATCCGTCTGCTCACGTTCCAGACGCACTACCGCAAGGAGCTGGACTACAACGATGACGCGCTGGCTGCGGCGCGCGAGATGTCGCGGCGCTTGGGCGTGTTTCGCGATCGTCTGGGGGAGCGGGCGGTGAAGACCGGAGACGATGCGCCGTTCGCCAAGCTGGCCGTGGACTCCGAGACGCGGTTTCGGGAGGCACTGGACGACGATCTCAATGCCCCTCGCGCGGTGGCCACGCTCAATGATTTCGTCACGGAAGCGAACCGGCTGATGGATGGCGGGGCGAAACCCGGCCCGCGCGTCCTCGCCGTGTGGGCGTTGATGGACGGGGTGCTCGATGCCTGTCCGGCGCCGGAGGTCGTGGACGTGGAGCTGGCGCAGTATGTGGAAGAGCGACTAGCGGTGCGCACCGCGGCGCGGCGGGCGGGAAACTTCGCGGAAGCGGATCGCGTGCGCGAGGAGCTGCGCGCCCGCGGGGTCGAAATCGAAGACACCCCCCTCGGCACAAAGTGGCGGCGGCAGTAGCGCCGCCGCCACCCGACCGGAGCGCGGTCTAGAGGCCCGGCATCGTTCCCATCGCCGGGCGCCAGTAGAACTGCCGCGTGATGTACTGAATGACGACCGCCAAGACGATGGCGACGACAATCACGACCACCGTGTACCCCATGGCTTTGTCTTGCGGTGCCTTCATCAGCGTCGGCAATCCGAGGTACAACAGGTAGAGGCTGTACAGGCCCACCAATCCGAGGATGGCCAGGGCGGGGATGATGCCGAAGATGCCGGCCACCCAGGCCGCGGTGGCGGAGTACGCCGCAACCTTGAGCGCCTGGATCTGGTTTTTCTGGCCGCCGAAGGTCGGGGCGAGCGCATCGATGATGAGGGCGAGCACGAAGGTGCCGACCAGGGCGCCGGCGTACTGGATCAGCGCCACGCGGATACCGGCACTGATCGGCATCCGGATCGACCCGATGAACGGAATCCGCAATCCGAACACCGACCAACCGATCAGCGTGGCGACCGGTCCGATGGCGGCGAGCGGGATGATGTAGCCCGTGTACAGGCTGCCGACCGTCGCCTGCTCGGTGTCGATCACCGGCCATTCCTGCTTGGGCTGGAACAAGATGTTCTTCGCCCGTTCCATCAAAGCCATGGTTTCCTCCCGATCGAGGGGCTGTAGGGTCCCCCCATCGTGCCTCGCGGACGGCGATTGCGCAACTGCGGACATTTCGGCCTTACCCTTGGCCCGGCCGTGTCTATCTTCGAATCGTCTATCACCATGAGCCACGCCATGCGTCGTTTCGCCCCGATCCTGACGATCGCCGTCGCGTTCGCCACGCGTCCCCTGCCGGCCCAGCTGCCGGGTTCCGCGACGGAGATGTTGCGGCGCTTGTACGCGTCCCGGGACTTCGCTTCACAATTCTTCGGGCCAGCGCGCTGGATGAGCGGCGGTGCCGCGTACACCACCGTGGAAGCCTCGGCGCTGATCCCGGGGGCGTCCGACATCGTGCGCTACGACGCGGCCACCGGGGCGCGCACCGTCCTCGTGTCTGCGCGGCAGCTCGTGCCCAAAGGGGCGCAGGCCCCGCTCGACATCGAAGACTACGATTGGGCGACGGGCGATTCGCTGCTGCTCGTGTTCACCAACACGCGCAAAGTGTGGCGCCGCAACACGCGGGGCGACTACTGGGTGCTGAACCGCAACAGCGGCGCACTCAAGAAGGTCGGCGGCCCGGACGCGGCAGAGGCGACCCTCATGTACGCGAAGTTCTCGCCCAAAAGCGATCGCGTGGCCTACGTGCGCCGCGGGGACATCTATGTCGAGCGGCTGAGTGACGGCACCATCACGCGCCTCACCCTGGACGCCGATTCGCTCCACGTCAACGGCATGACCGACTGGGTGTACGAAGAGGAATTCGACCTGCGCGACGGCTTCCGCTGGTCGCCCGATGGCACCAAGATCGCCTATTGGCGATTCGACATGACCGGCGTGCGCACCTTCACGCTGATCAACGACACCGACTCCCTCTATCCGTTCACCATTCCGATTCAGTACCCCAAGACGGGAACGCCGAATTCCGCCGTCAAGGCGGGCATCGTGAGCGCCGATGGGGGCTCCACGACCTGGATCTTCCTGCCCGACGACCCGCGGGACAACTATTTGCCGCGCATGGAATGGGTGGGGTCCAAGGAGCTGGTGCTGCAACGCATGAATCGCCAGCAGAACAACGATCGAGTGCTGCTGGCCGACGTCGCCACCGGCGGCACCCACACGATCCTCACCGAACGCGATAGCGCCTGGCTCGACGTCGTGGACGAGATCAAGTGGCTGGCGGGGAACAGTCGATTCGTGTGGCTGAGCGAGCGCGACGGCTGGCGCCACGCCTACACGGTCGGGCACGACGGCAGCCGGCCGGTGCTCATCACCCCCGGCTCATTCGACGTCGTCGACATTGCCGCGGTGGACGCCGTCGGGGGATGGTTGTACTACATCGCGTCGCCCGACAACGCCACGCAACGTTACCTGTATCGCATGCGACTGGACGGCAGCGGGCGGCCGGAGCGGGTGACCCCGGCCGGCGCGGCCGGCACGCATTCGTACTTCATTTCCCCGGATGCGCGCTGGGCCATCCACACGGTGTCCCGGTTCGACGCGCCGCCCACCACCGACCTGGTGCGGTTGCCCTCGCACCAGGTGGTCCGCACGCTGGTGGATAATGCCGCCCTCCGGGCCCTCGCGGATTCGCTCATCCCGCGGCCCACCGAGTTCTTCAAGGTCAGGGTGGGGGACGGGGTCTCGCTCGATGGATGGATGATCCGGCCGCGCGACTTCGATTCGACCAAGACCTACCCGCTGCTGATGCACGTGTACGGGGAGCCGGCCGGTCAAACCGTGCTCGACCGCTGGCCCGGGGCGACGGGATTGTGGCATCGGATGCTGGCGGATCAGGGATACGTCGTCGCCAGCGTCGACAATCGTGGCACGCCCGCCCCGCGCGGCCGGAACTGGCGCAAGGTGGTCTATGGTCGCGTCGGCATTCTCTCGAGCCGGGAGCAGGCGGATGCCGTGCGGGCGTTGACCCGCACCCGCTCGTACCTCGATTCCACGCGGGTCGCGATCTGGGGATGGAGCGGCGGCGGCTCGAGTACGCTGCAGGCGATGTTCCGCTTCCCAGAGGTGTACCAGGTCGGCATGTCGGTCGCCCCGGTCCCGGACCAGCGGCTGTACGACACGATCTACCAGGAGCGCTACATGGGGCTCCCCTCGGAGAACGGGGAGGGCTATCGGCTGGCCTCGCCCATCACCTTCGCCGACGGCCTGCGGGGACGGCTGCTCCTGGTGCATGGGTCAGGGGACGACAACGTGCACTATCAGGGGTCGGAGCGGCTCGTGAATCGGCTGGTCTCGCTGGGGAAGCAGTTCGACTTCATGGCGTATCCCAATCGCTCACACTGCATCTGCGAAGGACGTGGGACGACGCTGCACATCTACTCGCTGCTGACGCGCTACTTGCTGGAGCATTTGCCGGCCGGAGGGCGGTAGGGCTTCATCCCCTCCGGCGCAGCACCAGCCCCAACCCGCACCATCCCAGGAGCGCGACCCACTCGACTGTGGTGAAGCTTCCGGGAACGGCCGGGATCACCTTCATCAGGACGACGCCGGCGCTCACGGCGACGCCGAGCCACGCCAGCCGGATTCCGTCACCGCGCGCCGGACCGTGGCGTGCCACGAACGAGAGACACGCCGCGCACCATCCAGCACCGGCCGCCAGCGACCCCACCTCGGTAATGGGGATGAGCACCGCGTCGCCCAGCACGGCGCCCGCCGCGGTGAACAGCGCCACGAGGCCGATCGCGGCCGTGGGGGTCCCGAAGCGGGCGTCGACGCTCCCGAGCCCGGGGTGAACCAGACGGCGGCGTCCCAGGGCGAACACCAATCGCGTGGCGGCGACGAAGTTGCCGTTGAACACCTTGAAGAGGGAGAGAAACGCCGCGAACAGAATCAGCCGGGCGACGGCCGGCGAGCCAAACGCCTGCGTGAACGCGGCCTCGGTCCCGAGGTGCTGCGTCACCAGCTCACGCCACGGAAACACGAACGCCACGGCGCCGATCACGAGCACGTAGAACGCCGCGCCCACGATCACCGCCCAGGTCATGGCGCGCCCGTAGTCGCGCGGGTCGAATCCCGGCCGCGCCTCTTCGGAAGCTTTGGAGACGGATTCGAATCCGGTCATGAAGTACGGGACTATCTGCATGGCGAGCACTACCGACAAGAAGGCGCCGCCGGTCCCTCGACGAGCGAACAACGGCTCCAGGCGCGCGGGGTCGCCGTGCGCGAATCCCAGCGCCGCGAACACCGCGAAACACACCAGCAGGCCGATGGTGGTGATGTTCTGAGCACGCCCGCTCGTGCGGATGCCTCGATAGTTCACAAACGCGATCAGCGCCGTCAGGGCGAGCCCAACCGCCAGTCGCGGCGCGAAAATCGTCTTTCCCGCCACCGCGTATAGCGCGCCGCTGTTCAAGGCGGGGAACACCCGGGCCAGCAGATTGCCGATCGCGACGGCCTCCCAGGGGCACACGATGGCGTAGGCGAGCACCATGACCCACCCGATCGCGAATCCCGCGAACGGCGGAAATACGCCGGCGGCATAGGTGATCTCCGCGCCGGCATCGGGGAACTCCCGCACCAGGCGACCATAGGTGCGGGCGATGGGGAGCAGCAGCACGCCCCCCAGCAGGAAGCCGAGCATGGCGCCGCCGGGCCCACCGCGTCCCAGCCAATCGTCCATGAGCACCAGCCAGCCGACGCCCACCATGCTGCCGAATCCGAAGGTGAAGTACTCGAGCGACGAGAGCGTCCGGGCGAGCCCCCCGCCGGGAGGCTGCGTCACCGGACGACTTTCGTCCGGAGTTCTTCGAACCAATTCAGCACGACATCGATGCGGGGGCGGGCGCGCTCGGGGGGCATCTTGATCATGAGAAACCGCTCACCGTCCGCGCGATACGTCGTAGCTCCGGGGTCGGGTCCAGCCCGGGCTGTCCGGATAGCGACCGCTGAACAAGACGGCGGGCGGGCCGCTGCGGCCTTGCTGCAGATCCACGCTCACCGCCATCACGCTGTCTCCCTTGCGGAACACCAGCTCTCGCCCGCCGCGGGTCCACAGCGGCTCCGAACCGTTGGCCGGCGAGACCTTCCAACGATGCACACTCGGGTCGGGGAACGACTGCGCGTACACCTCGACGCGGCCTGACTCATCGGAATCGTACGCCATCCATCGGCCATCCGGCGACAGCGTCGGATGCGCGAGGTTGAACCCGTTGGCGAAGTAGCGGCCCGGTGTCGGATCACCGTGCAGCTGCAACGTCCACAGCTCCGCCCCGCCGGGAACGCTGAGCTCGAACGCCAGGAGGCGGCCGTCCCGCGAGACAGTGCCGGTGTAGTGGTCGAACTGGCCAGTGAGCAGTGGTCGGGGCGGTTGGCTCGCGTCTGCGGCACGGCGATAGAGATCGAAGAACGGCCGCTCGCTGATGTACATCAGCTCGCGACCGTCGGGCGTCCACTCGGCGCCCCAATCCCGCCCGCCTTCCGAGGTGACGCGGAGCCCGCCGGAACGCCCCACCTGGAATACCCACACGTCGCCCAGGGAGTTCGCCGAGCGGATGTCGACCGCGATCCGGCCGCCGTCTGGCGAGAGACGGGGGTGGTTGTAGCGATCGGCTCGGGGAAGCGCCGGCGACTCGTGTCCGCGCCGGTCGACCAATACCAACTCGGTTTCCGTGATGTAGGAGCTCACCGGCAGGTAGGCGAGGGTCCCGGTCTCCGAAACGTCGAAAGCGGCGGCGCCGTCCGATGGGTTCATCGCCACGCTATCGACGACCGGCAGCGTGGGGCCGGTCACGGCGAGTCGGCGCAGGTCGAACGGCACGGCTCGAATCGTCTCGCCCACGGCGTACAACAGGTGACCGGTGGGAACGTAGAAGCCGAAAACGCCCCCAGTGACCAGCACCTGGCGCTTCCCGGTCTTGATCGAGAGCACCTCGATGGTGGCGCGCTCGATCGGCGTGCGGTAGGCGGTGAACAACACATGGTCGCCGTCGGGCAGGATCTGCGGCCACCAGTGGCCCAGCTCGCCGCTGGCCGTATCCGGCGTGGTGAGCTGTCGTGCGTCGCCGCCGCCCTCACTCACGATCCACAGGCCGGTGTTGTAGGCCTTCGTGTAGACGAGCCGGCCGTTCCTGCCCCAGCTCCCGCCGGCCCAGTCGGCGTCGGCGAGGTCGATGGCGGGGCCGCCCTCCACCGGGACCTTCTTGAGCTTCCCCTGTTTGGCGTAGGCGATCCATCGCCCATCCGGCGAGACGAACGGCCGGCTGTTGCCGGTCCCCTGTTCCCCTTGGCCGGCGCCCGCGATCACGCGCATCTCCATTTGATCGAGCGCACGATGCAGGACTTCCTCCTGGTGGCCGATGATGGCCCTCACGAAGAGCTGCTGGCCGTCGGGACTCAGACGCACGATCGGCGTAAACGTCGGTTGCACGCCGGAGTCGAGCTCGACGCTGAAGCGGACCGGTCCAGTCGCCGAAGGCGCGCGACCTCCCCGCTCGTTCCGGAGACCCACCCACGCGAGCGCGAGCAGCAACGCGGCCGACAAGCCCCAGGGAATGGCGGACCGGATGCGATCGGCCGGCCGCCCGCGACCGCTGCGCCAGCTCGAGGTTCCCCCGGTCAACGCTTCGGCGAATTGCGCCGCCGTCTGCCAGCGGTCGGCCGGCAGCTTCTCCAGCGCGCGCGCGACGGCGTCGTCGACGTGAGGCGGCACTGTCTTGCGCTTGAGAGTGATCGGGGCGGGGACCTCCGTCATGACCAGGGCGAAAATCGCCTGAGCAGAGGGTCCGGTGAACGGCGGCTGGCCGGCGAGCATTTCGTACAGCACCGCGCCGAGCGCGTAGATGTCCGTCCGGGGGTCGAGCGTGTGCTCTCCCGCGGCCTGCTCGGGACTCATGTACTGCGGCGTGCCGAGACTCATGCCCGACTTCGTCATCCGGATGCCGTCGTCGCCGTGGCTCCGCGCCAGCGCGATTCCGAAGTCGGCCACCAGGGCCCGGCCGTCGTGGAACAGCACGTTGTCCGGCTTGATGTCGCGGTGGATCACCCCGTGGCGGTGGGCGTAGTCGAGCGCGGCGGCGATCTCCGACGCGATCCGGATCGCATCGGCGACGGGGAGCTGCGTCTCGCGTCTGAGCCGGCTGCGAAGCGACTCCCCCTGGACGTAGGGCATGACGTAGAACACCGTGCCGTCGACCTGCCCGGAATCGAACAAGGGCAGGATGTGGGGGTGCTGCAGGTTGGCGGTGGTTTCGATCTCTTTCAGGAACCGGTCGGCGCCGATGAACGCGGCGAGCTCGGGGCGCAGGACTTTGATCGCGACCTTGCGGTTGTGGCGGATGTCGTGGGCGAGGTACACGGTGGCCATGCCGCCGGCGCCCAGCTCCCGTTCGAGGCTGTAGCGGTCGGCCAACGCCTCCTTGAGTGCCTCGAAAGACTCCGCCATGTGTTACTGGGTGTTCGGATGCAGGGCGGCGACGAGCCAGCCGATGCCGGTGCCCAACACGGCTCCGCCGAGCACGTCGGTCGGAAAATGTCTGCCGCCGGCCACGCGCAGTGCGCTCACCCCGGCGGCGCCGCCGTATAAGAAGAGGGCGTTACGGGTCCGGTGGGGCAGGTGCTCGCGGTTGGCGATCACGAGGTAGGAGGTCGCCACCGCGAAGGCCACGGAAGCGTGACCGGAGGGAAAGGACCGCTGGTTGTCGACGCTCGCGGCGGCGGCGGCCCCGGTGCTGGTGTACAACGCCGGTCGTTTGCGATGAAATGCCACTTTGAGCCAGTTGGTCGACGCCGCGGTCCAGCTGATCGAGTTGGCGAGCACCGCGAGGTTGCCGCGTGCCTGCTGCGGCGAACGATCGTGCGCGGCCATGTACGCCCCCACCCCGCCGATGCCGATCAGCAACACGTCACTGCCGCGACGGGCCAGCGACGAGTTGGCGCCCACCACCCACCGGTCGATGCCGGGCAAGTCCGCCGGGCTGCAGGGGGCGCACGAGGGCGGGCCTTTGGGGAGCTTGAGCAGTCCCGGGAGGAGCGCGATGACGCCGGTCCCTGTGACCGCCGCAACGTCCGCCCAGGTTGCCGTGTAACGCACCTCGGCGGGCTGGCCCTGGGAGAAGCCGGTCGTGGGAGATGCAACAAGGACACTCAGGGTGATCAGAATCGAACGCACGCAGGCGCTCCAGGTCAACGAGAAGTAGGGCTACTGCTGGGACGCCAATTCCATCATCCGGTCCTGCGCGCTGCGTGGCTTCCGATTCTGGTCCGGCCGGCGCCGCTCGTAGCTCCCGTCGGCGTGGAGCTCCCACGCCGTGGGATCCTCCAAATCCGCGGTCAGGATCTGATCGAGGCGACGCTGGGCGGCGGGGTTCAGCACGGGCGCCACGACCTCCACGCGCCGTCGCAGGTTGCGGGAGCGCCAATCGGCGGAGCCAATGTAGTACTCCGGCGCTCCTCCGTTGGCGAAATGAAACACGCGGGCATGCTCGAGAAACCGGCCCAGCACGCTGACCACCCGGATGCGCTCGGACAATCCCGGAACGCCCGGCCGCAGGCGGCACAGCCCGCGGATGCACAGGTCGATGTCGACGCCGGCCTGCGCCGCCCGGTACAACGCGACGATGATCTCGCCGTCCGACAGGCCGTTGAGCTTGGCGCGGATCCGGCCAGGGCGCCCGGCGCGGGCATGGTCGGCTTCGCGCTCGATCAAGGCGAGGAACCGGGGCAGCAGGTGCGTGGGGGCCACCAGCAAACGCCGGAACGGCGATTCCGGAGGCCGGGACGATCCCGAGAGCTCATTGAACAGGTCGTTCACATCCGCGCCGAGATCCTCGTCCGCGGACAGCAGGCCGAGGTCGGTGTAGAGGGCGGCGGTGGCGGCGTTGTAGTTCCCGGTGCCGATATGCACGTAGCGTCGCACGACGTCGTCCTCGCGGCGCACCACGAGGGCGGTCTTGCAGTGGGTCTTGAGCTTGACCAGTCCGTAGACGACGTGAATGCCAGCTTCTTCCAGCCGGCGCACCCAGTCGACGTTTCGTTCTTCATCAAAGCGAGCCTTCAGCTCGACGAAGACGAATACCTCTTTGCCGGCTTTGGCGGCGCGCAGCAGCGCATCCACGATCCGCGAGCGTCCCCCGGCGCGGTACAGGGTCAGCTTGATCGCCAGCACGGCCGGGTCGTCGGCCGCATCCGCGAAGAAGCGCTCCACCGTCGCCTCGAACGCCTCGTAGGGATGGTGCACCAGCATCTCACCCTCCCGCAGGCGCTCGAAGATCGATCGATCGGGCGCCAATGGCGCCCGTCCCTGAAACGACGGGTACTGCAACTCGGGTCGCGGCAATGCGGCGATCTCTCGCAACGTACCGAGATCGACGAATGCCTCGGCCTCGAACAGGTCTCCGGGGCCGAGTGTGCTGACGCCGCCGACTTCGTCGAATTGCAGCTCGCGCAACAGCAGATCACGGACGGCCTGGGGCATGGCCTGCTCCACTTCGATCCGGACGACGGCACCGTACGGACGCCGCTTGGTTTCCTCATCGACGATCTGCAACAGGCTCGTGGCCCCATCCTCCGCGAGCTCGAGGTCGCCGCTGCGCGTGATCCGGAACGCGTGGGCGGCCTCCACATGACGGCCAGGGTAGAGCGTCGCGAGGTTTTCCCGCACCACATCTTCGAGCAGGACAAACTGCTCGTTTCCCAACGGCACAAATCGGGGCAGGCCCTCCGGCATTTTCACCGACGCGAAGTGGTGGGCGCCGCTGCGCGGGTCGCGCACCACCACGGCGAGACACAGTCGGGCGTTCGGCAGCACGGGAAACGGATGGCCCGGCGCGCGCGTGATCGCCTGGGGCGTGAGGGCGGCGAATACCTGATCCGCGAAGTACCGGCGCATGGCATCCCGCTGCGCATCGCTCAGGTCGGGCCAGCGCAGGACACGGATCCCCTGCTCGGCCAGCGCCGGCACGAGGGAGCCGGCCCAGCATTGCGTCTGCCGCTCGATCAGCGGGCGCAGCCGCAGCGCGATCGCTTCCAACTGCCCGCGGGGCGTCAACCCGTCGTCGCTGCGCGTCGTGAATCCGGCGGCGGCCGCCCGGGCCAGCATGCCCATGCGCACCATGAAGAACTCGTCCAGGTTCGCGCTGAGGATCGAAAGAAACCGCACGCGGGCCAGCAAAGGCACGTGTGGATCCTGGGCCAGCTCAAGCACTCGCTCATTGAAGGCGAGGGTGGACAGCTCTTCATTGAGCAGCTGATCCGGAGCCGGTTGGACGGCGTCAGGTTGCAGCGGTGTCGCTTCCGCGGCCTCCAGCAGGGGCCGCAACGGCACCGGTGACGCCGGCGTTTGTTGCTCCGGAAACACCTCGGCGCGCACTGCCACGCCCAACGCGGCGAGCGTGCGAGGCTCTCGCAGAGCAGGGGAACCGACCCGCGACAGGACATCATCGAGCGGCAACCAGCGACAATCGCCCGCCGGGCCGCTGTGCCCACTCACTCGGGCCAGCCACACCTCGAGCGGCGGCGTGTCGGGGCCGGTCGGCGCCGGGCCGAGAAAGCGCAGTTGTCCGTCGCCGCTCCCGAAGGTGGCGCGCAGCAAGTGGCGACAGCCTTCCTCCCCGCTGCCGCTCGCCGTGGGCAGGCACAGCGTTCCGCCATCATGTCGCAACGCGATCGTCGACTCTTGGAGGGCGATCAGCGCGATCTCGCGTGGGCCCTGCGCCGCCCGTGCCACGGTCTCCGCCTCGAGCTGCTGGGCCAGTTTCTCCGCGCGCTCGAACTTCCCGACCAGCAGCGGGCGCAGACCATAGGTGTCGCGCAGCGCCTCCACCACCGTCTCGAAGGCGGGCCGGCCGGCGCGCAGGCGCCGGAGCGTCACCTCCTGCAGGGTCTGCGACAGATGCTGGCTGCGGACCGTCACGACGTCGTACAGGATTTCGTCCTGGGCGCGGGCGAACCACCCCGGCCGTGTGCGCCGCAGCCGGCGTTCGGTCTCGAATTCGAGCCGGGGGAGGATCCGGGCAGGCTCGATCAAAGCTCGGAGGCGACGAGCGGGCTCTGAGCCCCCGGCGACCGCCTGAACGCCCGTGAGCTCTTCGACTTCCGCCTCGTAGGTCTGGGGGACGACGATCATCGCGGCGTCCTCGGTGCGCCCCAGACTCCGCACCGTCAGTAGCCGACGGTCGTCGAGCCGTACCCGGAAGCGGCAGGTCACGCCGCGACGGCGCAGCGTCCAGTCCGGCGCATCGAGGTACACGTCGCGGTGGAACGTCTGCTCGACCGGGGAGGTGCGCAGCCCCATGGGGAGCGGCTCGACCACCATCCGGTTCAGGAGATCGAGCGTGGGGACTTCCCCACGCCATTCCGGGAGTGGCGCCGAGCGCGGGCTAATAGGCGAATCCGGCGCGGACGTAGAGGCCCGTGGACTCGGGCGAGCGCGCCAGCGCGACCGTCAGCGTATTCACTCGATTGAGGAAGGCGAACCACAGTCCACCTCCGGCGGCCCCGTGCCACACGTCCGACGTCTCACCATCCAGAAACACGCGGCCGGCATCGCCGAGCCCGAACACGCCGAACTCGATGGGCAACAAGGCGTAGAAACGGGCCAGCGACATGCGGAGCTCGACGTTGCCGAGCAAGGCGGCGTCCCCCGCAAAGCGGTGCTCCGCGTAGCCGCGCACGGTCGTCCCCCCACCCACGAAGGCGGCTTCGTGGAACGGATAGGGGCCGAACACGCGCGACCCGGCAACCCGGAGCGCGAGCGTCGGCCCGTGCGGGACGGTCAGATAGGTCGCGGCCTGCGCGGTGACGCTGCCGAATGCGCGCTGCACGTCCAGTGCCGCCGGATAGGCGCTGCCGGAGACGGTGAACAGCACGCCGCGCGTCGCCCAGGCCGGGCGATCGCGGCTATCGACCCGCAGCTCGCTGGTGACGCCGGTCTGCTGAAACGACCCGATGCCGTAGGGCCGCAGCACGCCGATCAAGCGGGTCGAATCGGCGGTGGATTCCGCGCTCTTCAAGACCACACCGAGCGACAGGTGCGTCGCGGCGGACACGGGCCACGTCACTGTCGGCGCGATCAGGTACTGCTCCTGGAGCACCTTGTGGAACCGCGTGGAGCCGGTGTCGGACGTCGCATTGCCGAACCCATAGAACCGGACCACGTCGATTCCTGACGCGCGCAGGTGAAGGGTTGTGGTGGCGTGACCGGGGAAGTCCCGGATTTCCTCCAGCAGCTCTGCCCGCCCGCTGGTCGCGCCAGTTGCGTAGCCGGCTCGCAGCATGAGTCGCGTGTGATACGGGAAGTGGCGGAACCCATACCCGGTGCGTGCGACTCCCCCGCCCACGAACAAACCGAGGTCCGACCCGAAGGACACCCACGTGAGCGGCATCAGGTGCGCCCCCCAATCGCGGGGACGCCCCAGCGTGGCCGTGTCCGGGGGCGGCGCTTCGTACGGTCGTGTATCGACGGCCGCGTGACCGCCCCGCGCGAAGTGATTCGTTCCACGGTCGTCGTAGAAGCGCACCGCACCGCCAGTGGAAGAATCAACGAACACATCGTCGTCCCCGCCCCCGATGACGCGAACCACCGATCCGCTTCCCGGCGCCACGCACAACGACGCGATCGTTGCCGCCGTGCAGGTACAGCCTGATTTCGTTCGTTTCCCGCGCAGCGAATGTGCGCGAGAAATAGGGAGCCCCGCGAGCGTGCAGGCGGAGTACGATCCGATCGGGTTGCCGGTCAAAGCTCGCGGTATCGGCGTCATCGGTCGCGTGAACGTCGACATCGGAAGCGAGCAGTTGGTAGAACTGTCGGGCTGCTTCCGGCAGGTGGTCGCGGCGCCGGCGCAGCGCCCGCGCGAGGTGGGCGCCACTGCCACGGCGGTATTCCACCGGCAGGCGAACCACGGCGCGATCGATCACGGAATCGGTGAGCCGCGCCTGGAGTGCCGCGGCGGTGGAGTCCCAGACCGGGCGCTCGAGCCCGACCAGCAGCCGGCGATCCAACACATCTCCCGTCAACGTGAGCCGGTAGAGACTCGGGTACTCATCATCAAAGCCGATGACCTGAGGGTAGTACACCCCCGCGAGCTGCACGAGCAAGCCATCGAGGCGGGCGAAGGCCTGGTCGCGGTCGCGCGGGATCGGTCGCCACCAGTGGCGTTTCCCTTCGTCGTAGCGGGCCCAGCGCCACTGATCCTGATGCCGATCCCAGTCGCCGATGTAGACGTCGAGCAGGCGGGCGGCCAGAAACTCCCGAGCGTCGATCCGATCATTGGCGCTGCGCTCCAGCCGGTTGAACAGCTTCTGTGTGCTCGCGATGTCCTCGGCGCCGGCGAAGCCCGAGTCCTCGTCCGAGGCAGCCGCCGGCCGCAACTCGATCATGCCGAGCGTTCCGGCGGGAACGCAACCGAGGGCGGCGAGGCGTGGATCGTCGGGCAGCACGTAGAGCGTCGGGGTCGCATGGAGGACACCGGTTGCATCGAGTAGCGGCGCGACGACGAGCGGCGCGCCCGGGTGCGCGGAGCTGATCTGATCCTGGACCAATTCACGCGCGAACGAACGGCGCAGGTCTGGAGGGAGGGCCAGCGTGGGGTCCTTGTCCACCGACCGAAACGAGTACTCGTGCCGGTCGGCGCCGCGGAACCGGACGGATTTGGTCTGGCGCCGTCCCCCGCAGGTGTCCGGCGTCAATCCTCCCGCATACGTCGTCAGATCGAGCACCTCGACGCTCAACGGGGTTGCCCACAGGTCGCGGTAATGGGACCCGAGCAGGAGCCGGTGCAGCCACCCGGCGCGATATCGCTCGCCGGCCGCGAGGGTTTGGCGGGTGGCCCCGGCTCCCTGCCCTGGGCGGCAAGGCCGGCCGGCCGACACACGGCGATCCAGACGAGTCCGGCCAGGGTCACGCGCCGCCAGGTCATGCGCATCGGACTAATATGCGAAGCCGGCGCGGACGTAGTAGCCCGTGCGCTCGGGCGAGCGCGCCGCGGCGACGGTCAGCGTATTGCCCCGGTTGAGGAAGGCAAACCACAGCCCGCCGCCGGCGGCGCCATGCCACACGTCTGAGGTCTCGCCGGAAAGGAACACGCGGCCGGCATCGGCGAGTCCGAACACGCCGAATTCGATCGGGACCAGCGCGGAAAACCGCGCCACCGACGCGCGTAGCTCCACGTTGCCAAGCAACGCCGCGTCCCCGGCAAAACGATGCTCCGCGTAGCCCCGCACGGTCGTGGCGCCACCAACGAAGGCCGCCTCGTGGAACGGGTAGGGGCCGAACACGCGCGACCCGGCGACGCGCAGCGCGAGGGTCGGCCCATGCGGGACGGTCAGGTAGGTCGCGACCTGCGCGGTGACATTGCCGAACGCGCGCTGCACGTCCAGCGCCGCGGGGTACGCGTTGCCCGAGACGGTGAACAGCAGGCCACGCGTCGCCCACGCCGGGCGATCGCGGGTGTCGACTCGCAGCTCGCTGGTGACGCCGGTCTGCTGAAACGACCCGATCCCGTAGGGGCGCAGCAGACCGATCAGGCGAGTCGAATCCGGTTCGGATTCCGCGCTCTTCAGCACCAAGCCGAGAGTCCATTGGGTCGCGGCGGACAACGGCCACGTGACCGTCGGCGCGATCGAGTACTGCTCCTGCGGCACCTTATGGAACCTGCTGGTTCCCGTGTCGGGCGTTTGGTTGCCGAAGCCATAGAACCGCACCACCTCGATCCCCGATGCGCGGACGTGGAGGTTCGTCCTCGCGCGGCCGGGGAAGTCCCGGATTTCCTCGAGCAGCTCCGCGCGATAGCTGGTGGCGCTGCTCGCGTACCCGGCGCGCAGCAGCAGGTGGGTGTGATAGGGGAAGTGGCGGAACCCATACCCCGTGCGCGTAAACCCGCCGCCGACGAACAGACCGATGTCCGACCCGAACGACACCCACGTGACCGGCGCCCAGAGCGCACCCCAATCGCGTGGCCGTCCGAGCGTGTACGTGTCGACCGGCGGCGGCTCGAAGTGACTGGTGTTCACCGATGTCCGCGAACCCGCCACCGGGCGGGACTCGCCGCGATCGTCGTAGAAGCGCGTCGCGCCGCCACGCGCTGAGTCGACGAGCTCGTCGGCGCCACCGCCGCCGATCACCCGAAGCATTGGGCCACCCGCGGCACCATGCACGACGAGCTGGTCGGCACCGCCGTGCAGGTACAGCCGGATCTCGTGCGTCTCCCCGGGGAGGAACGTGCGCTGGAAAAAGGGTCCCGCTTCCGGCGTCGCGCGGGAAGTCAGGCGCAGCGTGAGGCGCCCGTTCTCGAGCCGTTCCACTTCGGCCACCTCGGCCTCGTCCGTCGAGTTCACGTCCACGGTCCCGGCGAGCTGGCGATAGAAGCGACGGGCCATGTGTGGAAGGTCGTCCCGGCGCCGGCGCAGGGCCTGTGTGAGTCTTGCTCCGTCGACCCGGTAGTACTCGGGCGGGAGGTGAGCCACCGCGGAGTCGATGACCGAGTTGTTCAGGCGTCGCTGCAGCTCAGTGGCGAGTGAGTCCCAGACCGGGAACGCGATCTCGGAGAGCAGGCGTCGATCGAGCGTCTCACCGCTCAGCGTCAGCCCATAGAGGTTGGTGTAGCGGTCGCCGAAGACCACGAGCTTCGGGAAATAGGACCGGGCGATCCACACGAGCGAGCCATCGAACCGCACAAACGCCTGGTCGCGGTCGCGCGGGATCGCCCTCCACCAGTGGGTTCCGCCCGAGTCGAAGCGCGCCCAGCTCCACTGGTCTCGATGCCGGTCCCAATCTCCCAGATACACGTCCAGCAGCCGGGCGGTGAGGACCGCTGCACGGTCGACGCGATGCGTCGGCTTGTTCTCGAGGTGATCGAACAGCTTCGCGGTGCTGATCACCTCGGCCGCGCCCGCGAATCCGGACTCCTCGTCGCCGCCGCTGGTCGGCCGCTCTTCCAGCATGCCCAGCACTCCCGGCCAGACACACGGGAACGACGACAGGCGCGAATCCTCCGGCAGGACGAACAATCGGGGAGTGGCATGGAGCACGCCGGCGGCCTGGAGCAACGGGGCCACCACCAGCGGGGCGCCGGGATGCGCGGCGCTGATCTGGTCTTGCAACAGATCGGCCGGGAAGGTGTGGCGCAAATCGGGGGGGAGCGAGAGTTCCGCGTCCTTGTCGACCGACCGGAACACGTAAGCGTGACCGTCACCGCCACGCAATCGGAGCGAATGGGTCTGGAGACCGCCGCCGCACCGCTCGGGGGTGAGGCCGTCGGCGTGGGTCGACAGGTTCAGGACCTCGACGGAGATCGGCATGGTCCACAGTCGACGGTAGTGCGACCCGAGCAGGAGCCGGTGCAGCCACCCGGCGCGGTACCGCTCGCCGGCCGCGAGCGTCCGGCGGTCGGCGGCCGCTTCGTTGCTTTGGGCGAGGAGTCCTGCTGGGCGCCCCGCAGCGATCCACATGAGGCCGACGAGGGCGGCGCGCCCCCACCTCACTCCTCGCTGCGTTTGAGCCCCCGGAGCGAACGGAATTCTGCGGCCACGACGTTGGGGGCGCCGAGGCGTTTGAGCTCATCCAGCAACGCCCCGGCTTCCACGTTGTCGTTCAACCGCACCATGTACTCGAGCGTAGTAGTCCCCCCCACGCTCGGCAACAACTCGGCAAGCCGCCAGCGCTTCGTCTGGCTTTCGAACACCTGCTCGACCACGGGCTGTGCCGACTTCGGCTCATTGGTATGGACCAGGACCACGGCGCTGAAGCGCTTCTTCTTGGTGTCGTCGGACCGCGCCGCGATATACGCCTGGAGGCGTGCGGCTCGGTCCGCCACCTGGTCGAGCTCGTCGGGCGTCAGGGCCTCCAGCAGCTTGGGGTCGCCCACCGCCATGAACTCCCCGGTCTTCGCGGGTCCCATGAGGGCCTCGCCCGGCCGCAGCGGCGCGACGCGCCCCTGCTGATCGACATAGATGTTCCCGACGTTGAAGTGCCAGAGTCCCAGCACCACCACGTTGAAGATGACAGAGCTCACCGCCCCGACCGCGGGCGAGAACACCCCGGCCGCGACACCGACCGCCAGCGCGAGAAAGATGTAGACGGCGTCCTTGGTGTCTTTCAGCGTGTTGCGGAACCGCACGGCCGCGAGCACGGCCCCAAGCGCGAAGGCGAGCGAGAGGCTGTTCTGGACGAGGATGAGGGTGCCGGCCACGACCATGGGCAGGATGATCACCGTCTGGACCACCGATTGGTCGTAGCCGCGCCGCTGTTTCGTCACCATGTACACATAGGCGACTGGCACCACCAACGCGAGCGACGCGAGCATCGAAAGGGACGTGATCAACGCCAATTGGCCCTGGGAAAAACCTTCGAACCCATTGGCCGTGGCGACGTCAGCGAGACCGCGCCCCTTGCCCGCGAGCGCCGACAGCTGCCGGAATTGCTCCAACAGCTCCGGAATCGCTGGCACGAGGGCGACGAGTGCATACACGGCACCAATGATGACCGCGTAGTAGGCCGCCAAACGAGCGAGCGGGGAAGTGCGAGCGACTTTCATGGTAGCCTTCCATAGTAGCCGCGCCTGAGGAAACGGCCAGGTGCTCGCCGCGAGGGCGGTTTTGCCGCTAATTTTGGCGGTGATGGCTGACTTGATCGAGCTGCTGCGGGAAAGTCTCAGCCCCCCGCTATCAGGTGGAACGCCAGGTCGGCGCCGGGGGCATGGCGCGCGTGTACCTGGCGACGGAGCAGCATCCCCGGCGTGAAGTCGCCATCAAGGTGCTCGAGCCCGACATGAGTACCAGCCTGCTGCATGAGCGATTCATCCGGGAGGTCGAGCTGTCCTCCCGCCTGACCCACCCCCACATCGTGCCTATCTACGCCGCCGGTGAGGCCGCCGGCGCTCTCTATTACGTCATGCCGTACATCGAAGGGGAATCACTGCGGCAGCGGCTGCTCAAGGGAGGCGCGCTGCCGCTGGAAGACGCCCTGCACCTGGTGCTGGACGTGGCGGATGCCCTCGGCTACGCCCACGCCCAAGGGATCGTCCATCGCGACATCAAGCCCGAGAACATCCTATTGTCGGGCGGGCATGCCGTCGTCGCCGACTTTGGAGTGGCGCGCGCCATCAGCGCCGCCGGCGGCGAGTCGCTCACACGGACGGGTCATGCCGTCGGCTCGCCGGGATACATGAGTCCCGAACAGGCGATGGGGATTCCGGTAGACGCCCGCAGTGACATCTACAGTCTGGGGTGCGTCCTGTTCGAGCTACTGACGAATGAAGCGCCCGTCCGCTCGGGGTTCGGGCGGGAGATCGCCAACTGGAAAGCGCTCGACGCGAGCGGTGCACTGCGTGAGGCCGGTAGCGGCGGTGCGCGAGCGGTGAAGCACGCAATCTCCCGGGCGTTGGCCCCGGTCCCCGAGGATCGCTTCGCCGCCGTCAGGGAGTTCGTCGAGGCACTGGGTGGATCCTCGCATCGGCCGAGCCTGCCGAGTCGAGGACGGTTCGCGAGTCGCAAGCGTTGGCGGATCGCCGTGCTCGGCCTGGGGCTGCTCGCGCTTGCCGGCGGGATCGCCGTCGTCGTGGCCCGGCGTCTCGACCACGCTCACGGTCGGACGGGTGGTCGTGGCGGCCATCGAAAACCGCACCGGCGATTCGACGCTCGACAACCTGGGCCACATGGCGGCGGATTGGGTGACGCAGGGGTTGACCGAGACCGGGCTCGTCGAGGTCGTCCCATCGGTGACCGTGATGGCGACGGCCGCCACGCCTGCCACCGGAGCCGACGCGATTCGGGCGTGGGGGCGCGACACGCGGGCCCGGACCGTCGTCGAGGGCGCGTATTACCGGCAGAACGACAGCCTTCGGTTTCAGATCGAGATCGCCGACGCGCGTGACGGCAAGGTGCTGCGGGCGCTCGATCCGGTGGTCGGGTCGGTCAGCAACCCCCTCGCGGTGGTCGAGAAGGTTCGCCAGCGGGTGATGATCGCATTGGGGACCCTCTTCAACCCGAAGCTGGCCGGCTGGGCGGCCGCGGCGAGTCAGCCGCCCGACTACGCGGCCTACCAGGAGTTCGTCGAGGGACTGGATCGCTTCGCCCGGTTCGACTATCCGGGCGCCCGCGACCATTTCGACCGTGCGGCGGCGGGTGATTCGACGTTCAGTGTGGCAGCGATCTGGTCGGCGGTCGCGCGCCTCAACATGGGGGAGCATGTTGGCGCGGACTCCATCGTGCGCCGACTCGAGCGGTCGAACCGGCCCCTCGCCCCAGTCGATCGCAGCTATCTCGCCTGGGTGGCGGGCATCGTTCGCGGCAATGGCCCGGCCGCCCTCCAGGCCGCGCGCGAGCTGGCGCGGGTGGCCCCAGGCTCCGACGCCGAGTTCCTGCTCAGCAGTGGGGCGACGGCCTTCAATCGCCCGCGTGAGGCGATCGCCGCGCTGAGCAGGGTCGATCCGGACCGTGGCCTGTTTCGAGGAACCTACGTTTACGCGTGGGACATGACGACGGCGCTGCACATGCTCGGCGAACACCGTCAGGAGCTGAAGGAGGCAACCGCGGGTCGCCTCCGCGCGCCGGGGCAACTCGGGGGGCTGGTCACCGAAGTGCGCGCACTGGCCGCCCTCGGCAGCGTGGACGAGCTCCGGCAACGCCTCGACGAAACTCAGCAGCTCGGGTCCCAGGACAACTGGACGCCGGGGAGCGTGGCGTTGCTGGCGGCCGAGGAGCTGCGAACGCACGGGTATCCCGAAGCGGCCCGAGAGGCGGTCACCAGAGCCATCACCTGGTTCGAACGGCGGCGGGCCCAGGTGGGGCAGGAGGACGATGGCGGGCTCGGCCTGGGGACGGCGTACTTCGAGGGCGGGCGGTTGGAGGAGGCGCGGCAGCTGCTCGAAGGCTTGGTCGCGTCCCCGAACTACTCCGGTGGCATGGGTCGGTTTGTGGTCCTCGGCACCCTCGGTGCCATCGCGGCTCGGGAGGGGAAGCGGCCAGAGGCCCTGCGCTTGGATGGCTTGCTGAAAACCAGTCCCGAGCGCTACATGCTCGGCGGGAACACCTACCAGCGGGCGCGCATTCACGCGTTGTTGGGTGACCGGGAGACCGCCGTCGACCTGCTGCAAAACGCCATCCTGCAAGGCATAAACTCCTCCTCCATTCACGCCGACCTTGCGTTCGCCTCCCTGCGGGAGTACGGGCCGTTCCGGGAGCTATTGAAGCCCAAGGGCTAACTCCTTCCATCTCCTTCCCTTGCGCACATGGCGAAGCCCGGTTAAGCTATGAGTCTGTAGAAGACATTTCCCAGCTGACGTAGCTCAACTGGTAGAGCAGCTGATTTGTAATCAGCAGGTTAAGGGTTCGAGTCCCTTCGTCAGCTCACGTTGCCGGAGTGGAGATCGCAACTCGATGGCGCGTCGCGTGGAGACCACGCGCGCACAACTCACCCCGCGCGGATCACGCGGGGTGCGTTGTCTGCAGGGGAAAGAACTGTAAGTCGGCGAAGCGGGTGGGGTGCCCGAGCGGTCAAAGGGAGCAGACTGTAAATCTGCCGGCTTCGGCCTACGAAGGTTCGAATCCTTCCCCCACCATTGGGGCGCGCGGGGACGCGCGGGCGTAGCTCAGTTGGTAGAGCATCAGCCTTCCAAGCTGAGGGTCGCGGGTTCGAGCCCCGTCGCCCGCTCTCGAGTTGGTGGTCCGCTCGCGTAGCTCAGTCGGTAGAGCGCGTCCTTGGTAAGGACGAGGTCAGCGGTTCAATCCCGCTCGCGAGCTCTGGGAGTGAGAGTCGTTAGGCAGCGACGGCAGTAGCAACCGATGACCGAATACTGAATCCCGAGGACGAACTCCAATGGCTAAGGCAAAGTTCGAACGCAACAAGCCCCACGTAAACGTCGGGACGATTGGGCACGTGGACCACGGGAAGACGACGTTGACGGCGGCGCTGACGAAAGTGGCGGCCGACAAAGGGTGGGGCACGACCTACATCAGCTACGACCAGGTAGCGAAGGCGTCGGAGAGCCAGGGGCGGCGGGACGCGACGAAGATTCTCACGATCGCGACGTCGCACGTGGAGTACTCGACGCCCAATCGCCACTACGCCCACGTGGACTGCCCGGGGCATGCCGACTACGTGAAGAACATGATCACCGGGGCGGCGCAGATGGACGGGGCGATCCTGGTGGTGAGTGCCGTGGACGGGCCGATGCCGCAGACGCGCGAGCACATCTTGCTGGCGCGGCAGGTGAACGTGCCCTACATCGTCGTGTTCTTGAACAAGTGCGACGTGGTGGATGATGCGGAGCTGCTGGACCTGGTAGAGCTTGAAGTGCGGGAGCTGCTCTCCTCCTATGAGTACCCCGGGGACCAGCTGCCGGTGATCCGGGGCTCGGCCTTGAAGGCGATCGAAGGGGACCCGCAGTGGGTGGGGAAGATCGAGGAGTTGCTGGCGGCGCTGGACAGCTACGTGCCGGTGCCGCTGCGCGAGGTGGACAAGCCGTTCCTGATGCCGGTGGAGGACGTGTTCTCGATCACGGGCCGGGGGACGGTGGCGACGGGGCGGATCGAGCGGGGGAAGGTGAAGGTGCAGGACGAGGTGGAGATGGTGGGGTTTGGGACGGACAAGAAGACGATTGTGACGGGTGTGGAGATGTTCCGCAAGCTGCTGGATGACGGGCAGGCGGGGGACAACGTCGGGCTGTTGCTGCGGGGGGTGGAGAAGACGGAAGTGGAGCGGGGGATGTGCCTGGCGAAGCCGGGGAGCATTCTGCCGCACACGGCGTTTGATGCGGAAGTGTACGTGTTGACGAAGGAAGAGGGCGGGCGGCACACGCCGTTTTTCAAGGGGTACCGGCCGCAGTTTTATTTCCGGACGACGGACGTGACGGGGAACGTGGAGTTGCCGGCGGGGGTGGAGATGGTGATGCCGGGGGACAACACGAAGATGGCAATCGAGCTGATCACGCCGATCGCGATGGAGGAAGGACTGCGGTTTGCGATTCGCGAAGGTGGGCGGACGGTAGGAGCCGGGGTCGTCACTAAAATCAAGAAGTAGCGATCAGCATTCAGCCATCAGCGTTCAGCTGATCGCTGACGGCTGACAGCTGATAGCGAGGTATAGATGCCGCGCGAAAACATCATCATGGAGTGCACCAGCTGTAAGAGCCGGAACTACTTCACGACGAAGAACCGGCGCAAGCACCCCGAGCGGGCCGAATGGAAGAAGTACTGCCCGCACTGCAACAAACAGGTGGCCCACAAGGAGTCGAAGTAGCCGTGGCCACGGAAGCGCTGGTCGAGAGTCGCAAAGGCGTCGTCGGTCGCTTTGTGGATTTTCTGCGCGAAGTGCGCGCCGAAATCCAGAAGGTGACTTGGCCGACCCGCGAGGAGCTGCGCAAGGCCACGATCGTCATCATCATCTTCGTGGGCATCCTCGGCATTCTCATCGGCCTGCTGGACTCGTTGCTGCAGCTGATTTTCGTGACCGGGATCGCGCGGCTGTTCCGATGAGCGATCACCGCTGGTACGCGATTCAGGTGACCGCGGGACACGAGAACAAAGTGCGATCGCTGGTGCAGCGGCGCATCCAGGATGACCCGCGGCCCGAGGTGGAGCGCCCGATCCGTCAGGCCCTGGTTCCCACGCAGGAAGTGGTGGAAATCAAGAACGGCAAAAAGGTGACGGTGGAGCGGAAGATGTATCCCGGGTACGTCCTGGTGGAGATGGTGCTGAACCAGGAGACGATCCACCTCATCAACGGGATCCAGGGCGTGATCAAGTTCGTCGGTACCGGGCGGCTGCCCATGGCGCTGCGGCCCGACGAGGTCAACCGGCTGCTGGGGATCGCCGAGCCGGTGCTCGAGGAAGAACCGAAAGAGGAGATTCCCTTCCTCATCGGCCAGGTGGTGGAGATCACCGAGGGTCCCTTCTCGGAGTTCAGCGGGACGGTGGAAGAAGTCCTGAGTGACAAAGGCAAGGTGCGGGTGGCCGTCTCTTTGTTTGGCCGTCCGACCTCGGTCGAACTGGACTATTTGCAGCTGAAGGCACACTAGCCTTCTCCCGACCACGGGACGCGTGGTAGTTCGCTTCGAGCGAACGCGAGAAGAGGGACGACGATGGCGAAGGCAATCACCGCAGTCGTGAAGCTGCAGGTGCCGGCCGGGCAGGCGACGCCGGCCCCGCCCGTGGGCACCGCGCTCGGTCCGCATGGCGTCAACATCATGGACTTCGTGAAGCAATTCAACGCGAAGACCCAGAGCGCGATGGGGATGGTGACGCCGGTCGTGGTGACGATTTTCAAGGATCGCACCTTCACCTTCATCACCAAGACCCCGCCGGCCGCGGTGCTGCTCAAGAAGGAAGCCGGCATTGAAAAAGGGTCGCCGACGTCCAACCGCCAGAAGGTGGGGCAGGTCTCGCGCGCGCAGGTGCAGAAGATCGCCGAGCTGAAAATGCCCGACCTGAACGCGACCTCGCTGGATGCGGCGATGAAGATGGTGGCCGGGACCGCCCGCTCGATGGGTCTCGAGGTAGTGGATTGATGCGCGTCCACGGCAAGCGGTACAAGACGGCCGTCGCCACGATCGAGACGCGGTTCTACGCGGCGCGCGAGGCGGTGGACCGCGTGAAAGCGGCCGCGTCCGCCAAGTTCGACGAGTCGGTGGACGTCGCGGTCCGGCTGGGCGTCGACCCCAAGCACGCCGATCAGATCGTGCGGGGGACGGTGTCGCTGCCCAACGGAACCGGCAAGACGGTCCGGGTGCTCGCGATCGCCGGCGGGGACAAGGCCAAGGAAGCGGAGGCGGCCGGCGCGGATTTCGTCGGCATCGAATACGTCCAGAAGATCAAGGATGGCTGGCTCGACTGTGATGTGATCGTCGCGACGCCGGACGTCATGGGGCAGCTGGGCGCACTGGGCAAGATCCTGGGCCCGCGCGGCCTGATGCCGAACCCCAAGGCGGGCACGGTGACGATGGATGTCGGTCGAGCGGTCAAGGAGCTGAAGGCGGGCAAGATCGAGTTCCGTGTGGACAAGGGCGGCATCGTGCACGCGCCGATCGGCAAGAAGTCGTTCTCAGGGGAAGCGCTGGAGCAGAATCTCCATGCCTTCATGGAGGCGATCGTCCGGGCCCGGCCGGCGGCCGCCAAGGGTCACTACGTGCGCTCGGTGACGGTGTCCAGCACGATGGGGCCCGGGGTGTCGCTCGATCCGGCGGGGTATCACACATGAAAGCCACCAAGGCCCAGAAACAGGAGACCGTGACGGCGCTGGCCGGCCGGCTGAAGCAGGCGCCGACCGTCTACGTCACCGATTTCACGGGGCTCAATGTCGCCAAGGTGACGGAGCTGCGGCGGCGGCTGCGGGCGGCCGGTGTCGAGTACGTGGTCGTCAAGAACACCCTGGCCCGCCGGGCGCTCGACGCCGAGACGGCGACCGCGCTCTCGGGACACCTCACGGGTCCTACGGCTCTGGTACTGGCGGGCCGCGATCCAGTGGGGGCGGCGAAAGTCCTGACCGACTTCGCCCGGGAGCACGAGCGGCCCAAGATCAAGATTGGATTGGTAGAAGGGAAGGCGGTGTCATCCGACCAGGTAAAGCGGTTGGCGATGCTGCCGTCCAAACAGGAGTTGCTCGCTCAGCTGGGCGGCGCGTTGCAGGCGCCGATCGCCGGCTGGGTCGGCGCGATGCACGGCTTGCTGCAGATGATGGTGGGCGCCCTCGAAGCGCTCAAGACCACGCGCGCCGACGGCGCGGCGTCCTAAACGGTAGGAGACGAGACACATGGCCACGCAGACCAGTATGAGCAACGACGAGATCCTGGAAGCCATTGGGAACAAGTCGGTGTTTGAGTTGGCAGAGCTGATCGAGGCGTTCAAGACCAAGTTCGGCGTCACGATCTCGGCGCCGGCGGCGGCGGCGCCGGCGGCCGCGGCGGGGGCGGCAGCGCCCGCGGTGGAAGAGCAGAGCGAGTTCGCCGTGATCCTGAAGAGCGGCGGCGAGAAGAAGATCCAGGTGATCAAGGAAGTGCGGTCGATCACCAGCCTCGGTTTGAAGGAGGCGAAGGACCTGGTCGAAGCCGGCGGGACGGTGAAAGACGGCGTCTCCAAACAGGAAGCCGACGAAATCAAAAAGAAGCTCGAAGCGCAGGGCGCGGTCGTCGAACTGAAGTAGCCGCGGACGCCACGCGTCATGGGGGCGCGCGGCGACTTCGTGGTCTTCTTCGGTTCAGGCGACATGCGCGAATTGCTTAACACCTGCTCGCTCGATCGAGCCTATGTGCTCCGCCCCGGATCCCGACTGCGGATCCGGGGAGGCGGGGCCTTTTGCGCTTTTGGTAAGGGGCGGACATGACGAAGACTGTGCCGGTGGTGTCGTTCGGGAAGCTCGAGACCGGGATGCCGATGCCGCATCTCCTGGACATCCAGACCCGCGCGTTCCAGTCCCTGCTGCAGCCGGATGGCAAAGGGACGGAGCGCTCGGATGTCGGACTCGAGCGCGTGTTCAAGGACCTGTTCCCGATTCAGGACGTGAACGGCAATTACTCGCTCGAGTTCGTGAAGTACGCGCTCGGGGAGTCGAAGTATTCAGTCGAAGAGTGCATCGAGCGCGACATGACGTACTCGGTGCCGCTCAAGGCGACGCTGCAGCTGGTGGTGATGGAAGAAGTGGGGGAAACCACCAAGACCAAGCGCCCCAAGAACATCATCGAGAAAGAAGTCTATCTCGGCGAGCTGCCGATCCTGACGCCGCTCGGCACGTTCGTCATCAATGGCGCCGAGCGGGTGATCGTGTCGCAGCTGCATCGCTCACCGGGCGTGGTGTTCGAGGAGAGCGTGCACCCCAACGGGCAGCGCCTGTTCTCGGCGCGGATCATCCCGTTCCGCGGCTCGTGGGTCGAGTTCACAATCGATATCCACGACGTGATCTACGTCCACATCGACAAGAAGAAGAAGTTCCCGGCGACGGCGTTGCTGCGGGCGTTTGGCTACGGCACCAATGCCGAGATCCTGAAGCTGTTCTACGCCACGAAGGACATCGACATCACGGGCAAGCTCGAAGGCCGCGCGCAGAAGCGCGAGGTCCTGGGCACGCTGCTCGCGGCCGACGTCCCCGATCCGGAGAACAAGAAGGGCGAGCCGTTGGGCCGGGTGGGCGATGAGCTGACGCTGGACAAGTTCAACACGTTCCGGCGCGCCGGCATCACCAAAGTGAAGGTGTTCGCGGGCTACACGAGCTACGATCTGCGCGACGAGCCGTTGCCGACGAGCACGCGCGAGCGGACCGGGCCGCAGATCCTGGCCACGGACGTGGCGGATCCCGAGACGGGCGAAGTGCTGGCCGAGGCGGGGCGCGAGCTGTCCGATACGCTGCGCAAGAAACTGGTCAAGGCGGGCGTCCACCTCGTGGACGTCCTGCTGCCGGCCGGACGCAGTGAGTCGCCGCTCATCAAGAACACGCTGCTCAAGGATCCGACGCACTCCGAGGCCGAAGCGCTGGAGCAGATCTACACGCTGCTGCGGCCCGGCGAAGCGCCGAATCTCGAAACCGCCCGGCAGGCGCTGGAGCGTCTGTTCTTCCATCCCAAGCGGTACGACCTGGGGCGGGTGGGCCGCTACAAGATCAACCAGCGGCTCAAGCTCAATGCTCCCAAGGACCATACGGTCCTGATGGAAGAAGATTTCATCGCGATCATCCGCTACCTGATCGAGCTCCGTGAAGGGCGCGGCTACACCGATGACATCGACCACCTCGGCAATCGCCGGGTGCGCTCGGTGGGCGAGCTGATCGCCAATCAGTTCTCGGTAGGCCTGTCGCGCATGGCGCGGCTCATCAAGGAACGGATGAGCATCAATAACGATCCGGAGCGGATCACGCTCGACGATCTGGTGAACGCGCGCACGGTCAGCGCGGTGATCCAGGCGTTCTTCGGCAGCTCGCAGCTGTCGCAGTTCATGGACCAGACGAACCCGCTCGCCGAGCTGACCCACAAGCGCCGGCTGTCGGCGCTCGGTCCGGGCGGCCTCACGCGCGAACGCGCTGGCTTCGAGGTGCGCGACGTGCACTATTCGCAGTACGGCCGCATGTGCCCGATCGAGACGCCGGAAGGTCCGAACATCGGGCTCATTACGAGTCTCTCGTGCTACGCGCGGGTCAACGACCTGGGCTTCGTCGAGACGCCGTATCGCGTGGTGAAGGACGGCCGCGTCACCGACGAGACGCGCTGGCTGTCGGCGTCCGAAGAAGAGGAATACGCGGTGGCGCAGGCGAACGCGCTGATCGGCGAAGACGGGCGCTTCTCCGAGGATCTGGTGCTGTGCCGCAAACGGGACGACTACCCGATGCTGGCCCCGGGCAAGATCGACTTCATGGACGTGGCCCCGGAGCAGCTCGTGTCGATCGCGGCTGCCCTGATTCCGTTCCTGGAGCACGACGACGCGAACCGCGCGTTGATGGGCTCGAACATGCAGCGGCAGTCGGTGCCGCTCCTCTTCCCGCAGGCGCCGCTCGTGGGCACCGGGTTGGAGGAGAAGGTGGCGCGCGACTCGGGTGCCGTGGTGATCGCGCGGCGCGCGGGCACCGTCACGCGAGTCACCGCCGACGAGATCATCATCGATACCGGGGAGGAAGACCGGCGGACGACGGACAACCCCCTCGCCCGGCTGAAGCAGCACGACCGCTTCCGCTTGAAGAAGTTCTGGCGCACCAACCAGGACACGGCCATCAATCAGCGGCCGCTGGTCCAGGTGGGGCAGAAGATCCGCGCCGGGCAGATCGTCGCCGACGGCGCCGGCACCGAGCACGGCGAGCTGGCATTGGGCGCCAACGTGATTGTGGCGTTCATGCCATGGTACGGGCACAACTTCGAAGACGCCATCGTGCTCTCCGAGCGCCTGGTGAAGGACGACGTGTACAGCTCGATCCACATTCAGGAGCTCGAGCTGCACGTGCGCGACACCAAGCGCGGGCGCGAAGAGATCACGCGGGAAATCCCGAATGTTGCCGAGGAGTCGCTGGTCGATTTGGACGAGCGGGGCATCGTGCGCATCGGCGCCCACGTGAAGGCGGGCGACATCCTGGTGGGGAAGATCACGCCCAAGGGCGAGACCGAGCTGAGCCCGGAAGAAAAACTGCTCACCGCGATTTTCGGTGAGAAGGCCAAGGACGTGAAGGACTCCTCGCTCAAGGTGCCGCCGGGCATGGAGGGCGTGGTCATCGATGTGAAGATTTTCTCGCGCATCGAGGACCAGGTGGTCGAAAAGGACCGCGGCGAGCGCATCGGGGAGGTGCGCCGGCTCGAGGGCGAGGAGAAGGCGCGGATCTCGGAGGCGATGACCGCCGAGCTGAACGATCTCCTGGCCAACCAGGAAGTCGGCTTGATGCTGAAGGCCGGCACGGTGGAGGAGTATCTCCCCGCTGGGACCAAGCTGACGCGGGCGCAGCTCGCGGAAATCGATTTCACCGACGTCGACTTGAAGACGTTGCGTGTGGCGGCGAAGCCCGTGAACGAGCGGCTGCGCGGCATTCTCGATGCGGCCTCCGGCGAGCGGGCCAAGATCGAGGAAAAATCAGAGGATCAGATCGACAAGATCCTCCAGCCCGACGAGCTGCCCCCCGGGGTGATTCAGCTCGTCAAGGTGTACGTCGCCGAGAAGCGGAAGATCTCCGTGGGCGACAAGATGGCCGGACGGCACGGGAACAAGGGCATCATCGCCCGCATCGTACCGGAAGAGGATATGCCGTTCCTGCCGGACGGGTCGCCGGTGGACATCGTGCTCAACCCGCTGGGCGTCCCGTCCCGGATGAACGTCGGCCAGATCCTGGAAACGCATCTGGGCTGGGCGGCGCGCATCCTCGGCTTCGACGCCAAGACGCCGGTGTTCCAGGGCGCCGATGAGATGGAGATCGGTGTGCTGCTCCGGTTGTCCGGGCTGACCTGGGCGGCGGAAGCGCTGCGGCTCCAGGTGCGGCCGCCGGAGATCGATACCGATCTGGTGCGGCGCATCGTGTCCGACCTGCGACGTTTGCCCCACACCAACGGGGACCGGCCCGACGTATCGACCGCCGGGATCGCGTCGCTGGGGTCCCGGGCCCTCACGGCCGAGACGCGCGAGGTGTACCACAAGCTGGTCGACTTCCTCAAGTTCGCGGCCAAGGAGTTGGCCGAGCGTGAGCTCGGGCAGCGCCGCGCCGAGCGGGAATTCCATGAGGTCCGGCTGACACACGAGGATCTCGGCAAGGTCGAGAAGACGGCGCTCAAGGCCGGTATGAAGGAGAGCGACAAACTACTCGAGCGCGACAAGCCCAATGAAGTGCTGGTGAGCACCAACATGCCGGCCCTGGCCGGCATGTTGGGACCCGCGTCGGAAGCGGATGTGGACCAGGCGGTGCACGAGCTGCTGCGCGCAGCCGGGTTGTCGCCGGCCGGCAAGGCCCGGCTGCGTGACGGCCGGTCGGGCGAGTACTTCACGTCCGACGTCACGGTCGGTGCGATCTACATGATGAAGCTGTCGCACCTGGTAGATGACAAGATTCACGCCCGGTCGATCGGGCCCTACTCGCTCGTGACCCAGCAGCCGCTCGCCGGCAAGGCGCAGTTCGGCGGGCAGCGGTTCGGCGAGATGGAGGTCTGGGCGCTCGAGGCGTACGGCGCGGCGCACACGCTGCAGGAGATCCTCACCGTCAAGTCGGACGACGTGAACGGTCGCAGCCGCGTGTACGAAGCCATCGTCAAGGGACAGAACCTGCCGAAACCTGGCATCCCCGAATCCTTCAACGTGCTGGTGAAGGAGCTGCAGGCCCTGGGTCTCCGAGTGACTCTGGGCACCACCGAAGACGTCGAAGAGTAAGGGGAAAGGGAGCACACCGATGATCGATTTCCGGAGCGGTCGCGAGCCGAAAAACGCGAGCTTCGATTACATCCAGATCCGGATCGCCTCACCCGAGGAGATCCGGGGTCCGAAGGATTCCAAGGAGCGCGAGCGCCTGGAGCTGCAGGGACAGCGCCAGTGGTGGTCCTGGGGAGAAGTCACCAAGCCCGAGACCATCAACTACCGCTCCTTCAAGCCCGAACGGGACGGCTTGTTCTGCGAGCGCATTTTCGGTCCGGTGAAGGACTGGGAATGCCACTGCGGGAAGTACAAGCGCATCCGCTACCGCGGCGTGATTTGCGACCGCTGCGGCGTCGAGGTCACGCTGTCGAAGGTGCGCCGCGAGCGCATGGGTCACATCGAGCTCGCGGTGCCGGTGGCGCACATTTGGTTCTTCAAGACGCTGCCGTCGCCGATGGGCAACCTGCTCGACATGACGCTGCGGGACCTCGAGCGGGTGATCTACTACACGAACTACGTCGTGATCGATCCCGGCGAGCAGGAAGTGGAAGACAAGGAGCTGCTCGACGAGGACCGGTACCTGGAGCTGCGCGCCAAAGCCAAGGCCGAGGGGGACGGCGCGTTCAAGGCCGAGATCGGGGCGCCGGCCGTACGGTTACTGCTGGAGCGTATCAACGTCGACAAGCTGTCCGACCAGCTGCGGGAAGTCGTGGCGACCGAGACGAGCCAGCATCGCAAGAAGCAGATGCTGAAGCGGCTCAAGATCGTCGATGCGTTCCGCAACTCGGGCAATGCGGGGGAAGCGCGCAACAACCCGCAGTGGATGATCCTCGACGTGGTGCCGGTGATTCCGCCCGACCTGCGGCCGCTGGTGCCGCTGGACGGCGGGCGCTTCGCCACATCCGATCTCAACGACCTGTACCGGCGCGTGATCAACCGCAACAACCGTCTGCAGAAGCTGATCCTGCACCGGGCGCCGGAAGTCATCCTGCGCAACGAAAAGCGCATGCTGCAGGAAGCGGTGGACGCGCTGTTCGACAACGGCCGCCGCTCCAAGGCGATTCGCGGACGTGGGAAACGGCCGCTCAAGTCGCTGTCCGACATGCTGAAGGGCAAGCAGGGCCGGTTCCGGCAGAACCTGCTCGGCAAGCGCGTGGACTATTCGGGCCGGTCCGTGATCGTCGTGGGCCCAGAGCTGCGCCTGCACCAGTGCGGGTTGCCCAAAGCGATGGCGGTGGAGCTGTTCAAGCCGTTCATCATCCACAAGCTGGTGGAGAAGGGCATCGCCGAGACGGTCAAGCGGGCCAAGAAGATCGTGGAGAAGGAGAGCACGGAGGTGTTCGAGATCCTCGAGGAGATTATCGAGGACCATCCCGTGCTGTTGAACCGTGCCCCGACACTCCATCGCCTGGGAATCCAGGCGTTCGAGCCGGTGCTGGTGGAAGGCAAAGCGATCCGCATCCATCCACTGGTGTGCGCGGCGTTCAACGCCGATTTCGACGGTGACCAGATGGCCGTGCACGTGCCGCTCTCGTTCGAGAGTCAGCTCGAGTGCCGGCTGCTGATGATTTCCTCCAACAACGTGCTCAAGCCGTCCGACGGTCGCCCGGTGGCGGAGCCCAGCCAGGACATGGTGCTGGGGTGCTACTTCCTGACCAAGGAACCGGCCGAGTTCGAGGCGCGGCTCGCGAAGGCGCCGCGCATCGGATCGATGGCGGAGCTGGAGATGGGGTTGGGGCTCACCCGCTTCGAGTTCCACACCCCGGTGCATTACTGGTACGTGCCGCCGGTGGACGCCGGTGAGGCGCACTGGATCAGCACCACGGCGGGCCGGGTGATCTTCAACAGTATTCTGCCCGATATGCTGCGCCGCGACCTCGGGTTCCAGAACAAGGCGATGCGCAAGCGCGACCTGTCGGAGCTGGTGTTCGAGAGCTACCGCCGGGCCGGATTGTCCCCCACGGTGCAGTTCCTGGACGCCCTGAAGGAGTTCGGGTTCCGGTACGCGACGATGGGTGGCGTGTCGATCGGGGTCGAGGATCTGGAGATTCCGGCGGAGAAGTCGGCGTTGCTGCACGATGCGGAAGCGCGCGTCGAGCGGTTCCAGCGCGCCTACGCCACCGGCCAGATCACCTTCGGCGAGCGCTACAACAAGGTGATCGACGCCTGGACCCACGCCAACAACGACATCGCCGAGGCGATGGTCGCCACGATGCGGAAGTCCAAGGGCGGCTTCAACCCGGTGTTCATGATGTTCGATTCCGGCAGCCGCGGCAGCCGCGACCAGATCCGGCAGTTGGCCGGGATGCGCGGACTGATGGCCAAACCGCAGAAGAAGCTGACCGGCGGCATCGGGGAGATCATCGAGAGTCCGATCAAGTCGAATTTCCGCGAAGGGCTGTCGGTGCTCGAGTACTTCATCTCGACGCACGGGGCGCGCAAGGGTCTGGCGGACACGGCGCTGAAAACAGCCGACGCCGGCTACCTCACGCGCCGCCTGGTGGACGTGGCGCAGGACGTCACGGTCACCGAGGAGGATTGCGGCACGATCCTCGGCCTCGAAATGTCGGCCCTGAAGGAGGGCGAAGACATCATCGAGCCGTTGCGGGAGCGGCTGGTGGGGATGGTCGCGCTCGAGGAAGTGTCCGATCCGCATGAACTGGACGAGCATGGCCAGGCCAAGATCCTGGTCGAGGCCGGCCGCCAGATCGACGAAGACACGTCACAGGCGATCGAGGACGCCGGCATCGAGTCGGTGCGGATCCGGTCGGTGCTGACGTGCGAGGCGCGGCGCGGCATCTGCCGCATGTGCTACGGTCGGAACCTGGCCACCATGGACATGGTGGACCTGGGCGAAGCGGTCGGCATCCTGGCGGCCCAATCCATCGGCGAACCGGGGACGCAGCTGACCCTGCGCACATTCCACATTGGCGGCACCGCGGCCCGCATTGCGGAGCAGACGGTGCGCAAGACGAAAGTCGAAGGCGTGATCGAATACGGCGAACGGCTGGCGTTCGTCGATACGCCGGAGAAACAGAAGATCGTCACCAGCTACGAAGGGGAGCTGGTGTTGAAGGCCGCGGCGCACGGTCCCAAAGAAGGGGCCACCGGCAAGCTCGCGGTGCACTCCCGCTTCCACGTGCCGCTCGGCGCCACGATCATGGTGGCCGACGGCCAGAAAGTGGCCAAGGACGGCGTCCTGTTTACCTGGGACCCGTACACGAATCCGATTCTCACCGACGTGCCGGGCATTATCCGGTTCGTCGACATCGTCGAAGACGAAACGGTCCGGGAAGAGCTGGACGAAATCACCGGCCGGCGTCAGCGCGTCATCATCGAGGACCGGGACAAAAAGCTGCACCCGCACATCGAAGTCGTGCAGAAGAAGGGCGAGAAGGAGAAGCGCCTGCGCGATTTCGTCATCCCCGAGGGCGCCCAGCTCACGGTGGAGGACGGGCAGGAGGTCTACGCGGGCCAGGTACTCGCCAAAGTGAGTCGCGAGGCGTACAAGACGCGCGACATCACGGGCGGCCTGCCGCGGGTGGCCGAGCTGTTCGAAGCCCGGCGGCCCAAGGATCCGGCCACCATCTCCGAGGTGGACGGCACGGTGCGGTTCGGCGACATCAAGCGGGGCAAGCGCGAGATCTTCGTGCACCCCGAAGAGGGCGAACCGCAGCTGTATGAAGTCCCCGCCGGCAAGCACTTGCGCGTGCACGAGGGCGACCGCGTGCGCGCCGGTGACCGGCTCACCGAGGGGCCCGTGAACCCGCACGACATCTTGCGGATCAAGGGACCGCGGGCGGTGCAGGAATACCTCCTGAACGAAGTGCAGGAGGTGTACCGGCTGCAGGGTGTGAAGATCAACGACAAGCACATCGGCGTGATCGTGCGCCAGATGCTGCAGAAGGTGAAGACGGTCGATCCGGGCGATACCGAGTTCCTGGAAGGGGAGAACGTCGACAAGCTCCACTTCCGCGAAGTCAACGAGCGCGCCCGGAAGAAAGACGGCAAGCCTGCGACGAGCGAGCCGTTGCTCCTGGGGATCACGAAGGCGAGCCTCACGACGCAGTCGTTCATTTCGGCGGCGTCGTTCCAGGAGACGACCCGGGTCCTCACGGATGCCGCGATTCGCGGCGCCCGAGACGATTTGCTGGGCCTGAAGGAGAACATCATCATCGGGCATCTCATCCCGGCCGGGAGCGGTATCTACCGCTACCACGATATTGAGATCGAACCGCCGGAAGGGTTCGAGCCGCCGCAGCCGCCGCCGGAGCTGATCGCTCCGGGTGCGGTGCCGGTGCCGGAAGAAGCCGAAGTCGAGTAGTAGTGAGTCAGTTGGTGGGCCAGGCGCCCGGGAGCGATCCCGGGCGCCTGTGTTTTCCCGCCGGCGGTGGCTACGGACCTGCGCTCGAGTCGGCCGGTGCTCGATGCTTGGGGATCGCGCCCCCGATGATGCCGCCCACGACGGTGCCGATGGTCGCGCCGATGAAAAAGCCCTCGACGGTGGGCAGCAGACAGCCGCCCGATCGGCCGCTGTCCCTGTCGCCACAGAACGAGCTGGCGACGCTGAGGCCGAACAGGCCCAACCCGAGCCCTCCGATCACCACGCCTTCCCATCGATGATCCGGAGCCGCGGGAAAGAGCCGGGAGGGGTGATAGGCCGCCGGGCGGGTCGAGGCGAAGGTCGTGAGTCGCTGCGCTCCGGCCTGGGAGACCGGACTCACGAGGATCAGCAGCGCGAGAGTCGAGGATCTGGCGTTCATGATCTGAATGCTATCCAGCGCCCTCAAGTGTTTCTCAAGCCCTGCTGATCTCCCGGCTTACTCGTCAGGGGGTCGTCAGCGCACTTGCGAGGCCGGCACCACCACCTGCGCGCTCAGCGCCTGCTCGATTCTCGCGCGCGAATCGGCGTAGTGCGCTCGTGTGTAGGCATCGAGCCGGCTCGAGGCGAGCGCCCGGCCGAGCCGGCCGTTCAAGTCCGCAAGCGTCATGCGGGCGACCGTCCGGGCATCGTCCGGCGTGCCGAGGTCGGGGTTCACCACCATCCGCAACAGATCCACCAGATAGAGCCGCTGAAGATCGCGACGGATCGACCCCGTGTTTCGTCCCGCCGCGGCTTCGGCCCAGATGGTGTTGGTCATGGTCCGCAGCACGTCAGGAATCGTCACTACGGCCGTTCCCGGCGCGGCGCGCAGCTCATTGTCGCGAATGCGAGCGAGCACCCCGGGGTCGAGCAACAGATCGACCAGGGTCCCCTGGAACGCCAGCGCCCAATCGTGCAACGGAAAATCGATCCGGCCTTCGCTGAAGGGATTGGCGCCCCGATGCCACCACCGCGAAGGCGCCAGGCGGTTCAGGAGATCGGGGCGGAATCGATACGCGTTCTCTCCCAGCCCGGCCTCGGCGATGAACGCCAGCGCCTCGCGTTGCCGGGCCGCGGGCACGGGGGTGAAGGCCGGACGGGCATTGGGGTCGCCACGATGGTCACGGGCGGTGTACACGCCGGCCAGGTACTTCGTCGTCACGAGGGTGGCGAACCAGCGTTGAAACAGGAGGTCGGTGAACCCGGCCCGGAGCCGCGGATACCCGTCTCCCGGAGCGACCAGCCGGGTTTCCAGGGAATCGAACAGGCGGTTGACCAGGGCCACCTGCTCCTTGGCCCACCCGATCGGGTCGGACGTCTGGTCGTAGCGCGTGACATTGGGGTCGGCGCCGAACCCGGCGAAGCCGGCGTCTTCGTCGCTGCCGTAGACGTGGTCGGGGTCCGCCGATTGGGCCGCGATGCGGGCCAGGCCCGGCCGCTCGGCGTCCGGCGTCTCCCCGCCGACGGTGGCGTAGCCGTACTGAATCGCCCACCGATCGTAGGTCCCGATGGTGGTGGAGTAGTAGTCACCTTGTTTGTTGCGATCGAGCGCGATGGCGGGCGGGTTGTAGTCCATGACCGAGGCCGAGGTCCCGTGTGTGGCGGTGTACTGCCGGTCCCCCAGCGCTCCTTCCGTGATGGCCGACGTCCCCCGGAAATTGTGCCGCAGCCCGAGCGTGTGTCCCACTTCGTGCATCACCAGCTCCTTCAAGGCCTGGCCGATGTACTCCTTCGGCACCGGCGCTCCCGGCGGGATCGCCCCGCTCGCGGCCAGCGTGGCGCGCAACAGGGTGCCATAGCGCGTGAGCCCGGCCGCGTAGCGGCACTGGCGCTGGAACCGGCCGCTCGGATCGGCGCGCAACAGCGAGTCCTCGCGGAACACGGCGCGGGTCATGGCGTCGGGTCCCGAGTACTCGCGGTATTCCCCCTGCCACGCCTGGATCCATTCGGCCGACACCAGGATGTCGGCATTGAGGATCTCGCCGGTTCTCGGGTCGGCGTCGGATTGCCCGACGGCGTAGATCGATCCGAAGTTGCCCATCCATCGCACGGTGCTGTAGCGCGCATCCTCGGCGCTCCACAGCGTGTCATCCGGGGCGTCCAGGACCTGAATCGCGTTGCGGATCCCCGCTTCCTCGAACGCCCGGTTCCACTCGAGGATGCCGGCCCGCACATAGGGCCGCCATTCGAGCGGGATGGTGCGATCGAGGTAGTAAGTGATCGGGCGGACGGGATCGCTGACGGCGGCGGCCGGGTCTTGTCTTCTCGAGCCGCCAGCGGTTCACGTAGCGGACGAAGAACGAGCTGGCCGTGTCGCGCGAGAGGTTCATCATCGCCGAGATGAAGTAGCCCACCCGGTCGTCGGCGTAGCGGGGCCGCATTGGCGTGGCGGGCAGCTCGACCAGCGAATAGTGCACGGTCAGCGGGAGGTAGCGGTAATCGGGGACCGTCTGGATGCCCAACGGCTTGGAGGCGAGGAAGCTGACGCGCGCCTCGGCTTCGAGGTTGGTGGGGAACATGCGCAGGCTCTGGAATGCCGAGCGTTCGCGATCCAGTGACACGCCGCCGTGAATGTTGAGCGCCTGCACGACGAAGTCGAAGAATCCCCCCACATCCGCCCAGTCGGACACGAGGAACGGCGCCAGGTCGACCAGGACCTCATTGGTCGAATCGCGCACGCTCGCGATGGGGAAGGCGTAGGCCAACGAGCTGCCGAACGAGTAGGCGACGGTCCGGGCCATCGGCGTCCCGGGCGTGGCCGTGAGGTACGGATTGACGATCCACAACTCGACCTTGGTCGGGGTGCGGTGGAACCGGACCAGATCGGAGCGCATATCGGTCCCGCCATCGAGGCCGAAGTCGCCGAGTCCCTGGGCCAGCTCCGTGACGAGCAGGAAATCGTGATCGAACTGCTCGGGCTTCAAGTCCAGGTAGACGTTGTCCCGCTTCAAGTAGGCGGTAAACAGGCCCTGGACCTGCTGGGCGTCCTTGATGACTTCCGCCCAGGGCTTCCAGGGGAGGTCTTTCTTGCCCGTATCGGCCACGGCGGTGGGAGTGGTCGCGGGCTTGGCGGCCCCACTGGCGCAGGCGGTCAAGACGGCGGCGAGGGCGGCGGCGAAGAGCGGTCGAACCCAGCTGGACATGTGCGCGCTCGGGGATGGGGAGAGGCTGCCATTTTACGGCCTGCCCGGGTCGACGGAAGGGGCGGGAGGGTACGCCGGACAGGTCCCGAACCTGGTTCCGTGGGGGTTGACCTAAATCGAAGTCACCGCTTAGCTTTGAAGTCTGTTTCGCAACTTTTTTGGCCCGGGCTTCGAGGGGTATGCCGACCATTAATCAGCTTGTCCGGTTCGGTCGCCGCGACATCGCAAAGAAGGAAAAAGCGCCGGCGCTGCGCGGTAACCCGCAGAAGCGCGGGGTGTGCACGCGCGTCTACACCACGACGCCCAAGAAGCCCAACTCGGCGCTGCGCAAAGTCGCCCGGGTCCGGCTGACCAACGGTTTCGAGGTGACGGCCTATATCCCGGGTGAAGGGCACAACCTGCAGGAGCACTCGATCGTGATGATTCGCGGCGGACGCGTGAAGGATTTGCCGGGCGTGCGCTATCACATCATCCGCGGCACGCTGGACGCCGCGGGGGTGAACGAGCGCAAGCAGTCGCGCTCGAAATACGGTGCCAAGCGGCCCAAGGCGGCCGGCCAATGAGCCGTCGCAAGAAGGCGGTCAAGCGGCCGGTGCCGCCCGACCCGCGCTACGACAGCCAGACCGTCTCCAAGTTCGTCAACAACCTGATGGAGCGGGGCAAGAAGTCGCTGGCGGAGCGCGTGTTCTACTCGGCGATGGACATGATCGAGCAGCGGACTGGGCAGCCTGGTGTCAACGTGTTCAAGCAGGCGCTGTCGAATGCCAAGCCGTCCCTGGAAGTGAAGTCCCGACGCGTCGGCGGCGCCACCTATCAGGTGCCGGTCGAAGTCCGGCCGGAGCGGCGCACCGCGTTGGCGATGCGGTGGATCATTTCGTACACCCGCGCGCGGCGCGAGAAGGACATGTCGGAACGGCTCGCGGCCGAGTTGATCCTCGCCTCGAAGGGCGAGGGCGAGTCCATTAAGAAGAAGGAAGACACGCACCGGATGGCGGAGGCCAATCGGGCTTTCGCACATTACCGGTGGTAAACCGCTAAACGGACAACTCGGGACCCTGGGTTAAGGGATCCTGCATCGAGGGGGCACGTCCCCCCGATGGTGGCGGAGCGAGACCGGCCCTCATGGGCGCCACGGTCGCCCCGTCTTTTTGCTGAATAAAGGACTGCAATGCCACGCACGACACCGCTCGAACGGATTCGGAATATCGGCATCATGGCCCACATTGATGCCGGGAAAACGACCACGACCGAGCGTATCCTCTATTACACGGGCCGCACCTACAAGCTGGGTGAGGTGCACGACGGTACGGCCACGATGGACTGGATGGAGCAGGAGCAGGAGCGGGGGATCACGATCACGTCCGCCGCCACCACCTGCTTCTGGCCGCGCCGCGGCGAATCTTTCCGCATCAACATCATCGATACGCCGGGCCACGTCGATTTCACCGTCGAAGTGGAGCGCAGTCTCCGTGTGCTGGACGGGGCCGTGACCGTGCTCGACGCGGTGGGCGGCGTCGAGCCCCAGACCGAGACGGTGTGGCGCCAGGCGGACCGCTACGGCGTGCCGCGCATCGTGTTCGTGAACAAGATGGACCGGGTGGGGGCCGACTTCGATCGCTGCCTGTCGATGGTGCGGGAGCGACTCGGCGCCAAGGCGATCCCGATCCAGCTGCCGCTGGGGTCGGGCGAGCTGTTTACCGGCGTGATCGACCTGATCCGGCAGATCGAGATCGTGTACGACGACGACTCGATGGGCAAGAAGTACGTGGAGGGCCCGGTGCCGCAGGCACTCGAGGCCAAGGTGGCCGAGATGCGCCACCAACTGCTGGAAGCGGTGGTGGAGCACGACGACGCGATCTTGCACAAGTATCTCGAAGGCCACAAGCTGAGCGTTGAAGAGATCAACATCGTGCTGCGCAAGGCGACCATTGCGGGACATGTCGTCCCGGTCATCGCAGGCGCTGCCTTCAAGAATAAAGGCGTGCAACAGCTACTCGACGCCGTGGTGGACTACCTGCCGGCGCCCATCGATGTGCCCGCGATTCAGGGGCATCTGCCGCACCACGACGCGACCCATATCGAGCGCCAGGCTTCGGACGAGCAGCCCTTCGCCGCGCTCGCGTTCAAGATCGCGACTGATCCCTACGTGGGGAAACTGACGTTCTTCCGGGTGTATTCGGGCGTGCTTGCGGCCGGCTCCTACGTCTACAACAGCACCAAGGACCGCCGCGAGCGTATCGGCCGATTGCTGCAGATGCACGCCAACAAGCGCGAGGAGCTCGAGGAAGTGCGCGCCGGCGACATCGCCGCCGCGATCGGGCTGAAGGATACGAAGACCGGCGACACGCTGTGCAAAGAGGAAAACCCCATCATCCTCGAGGCGATGCGGTTTCCGAACCCGGTCATTTCGGTCGCCATCGAGCCCAAGACGAAAGCCGACCAGGACAAGCTGTCGATCGCGTTGCAGAAGCTGTCCGAGGAAGACCCCACGTTCCGCGTCCACACCGACACGGAAACGGGGCAGACGATCATCTCCGGCATGGGCGAGCTGCACCTGGAAATCATCGTCGACCGGATGAAGCGCGAGTTCAAGGTCGAGGCAAACGTCGGGCGCCCGCAGGTGGCCTACCGCGAGACCGTGCGCAAACGGGTGGAGTACGTGGAAGGCAAGTTCATCCGCCAGACGGGCGGCCGCGGCCAGTACGGGCATGTGGTGATCAACATGGAGCCGGGCGAGCCGGGCACCGGGTTCGTGTTCGAAGACAAGGTGGTCGGCGGCTCGGTCCCCCGGGAGTACATCGGGCCGGTCGAGCAGGGCGTGAAGGAAGCGCTCGAGAACGGCGTGCTGGCGGGCTATCCGATGGTGGACGTGAAGGTGGAGCTGGTGGACGGCTCCTCCCACGACGTCGATTCGAGCGAGATGGCGTTCAAGATCGCCGGCTCGATGGCCGTGAAGGAAGCGGCCCGGCAGGCGCATCCCGTGCTGCTCGAGCCGATCATGGACGTCGAGGTGGTGACCCCGGGCGACTACATGGGTGAGGTGATGGGCGACCTGTCTTCACGCCGCGGCAAGATCGGGGGCATGACGCAGCGCGCCGACGCGCATGTCGTCGCCGCCAGCGTCCCGCTGTCCGAGATGTTCGGCTACTCGACGACGCTGCGCTCCATGAGCCAGGGCCGCGCCATCTACAGCATGCAGTTCAGTCATTACCAGGAAGTGCCGAAATCGAAGGCCGAAGAAATCATGGCGAAGGTGAAAGGCTAGACAGAGGAGAGGTCAGCAATGGCGAAGGCAAAGTTCGAGCGCAATAAGCCGCATGTGAACGTGGGCACGATCGGCCACGTCGACCACGGCAAGACGACCCTGACCGCGGCGCTGACGAAGGTGGCGGCCGACAAGGGGTGGGGCACGACCTACATCAGCTACGACCAGGTGGCGAAGGCGTCGGAGAGCCAGGGGCGGCGGGACGCGACGAAGATTCTCACGATCGCGACGTCGCACGTGGAGTACTCGACGCCCAATCGCCATTACGCGCACGTGGACTGCCCGGGGCATGCCGACTACGTGAAGAACATGATCACCGGGGCGGCGCAGATGGACGGGGCGATCCTGGTGGTGAGTGCCGTGGACGGGCCGATGCCGCAGACGCGCGAGCACATCTTGCTGGCGCGGCAGGTGAACGTGCCCTACATCGTCGTGTTCTTGAACAAGTGCGACGTGGTGGATGATGCGGAGCTGCTGGACCTGGTAGAGCTTGAAGTGCGGGAGCTGCTCTCCTCCTATGAGTACCCCGGGGACCAGCTGCCGGTGATCCGGGGCTCGGCCTTGAAGGCGATCGAAGGGGACCCGCAGTGGGTGGGGAAGATCGAGGAGCTGCTGGCGGCGCTGGACAGCTACGTGCCGGTGCCGCTGCGCGAGGTGGACAAGCCGTTCCTGATGCCGGTGGAGGACGTGTTCTCGATCACGGGCCGGGGGACGGTGGCGACGGGGCGGATCGAGCGGGGGAAGGTGAAGGTGCAGGACGAGGTGGAGATGGTGGGGTTTGGGACGGACAAGAAGACGATCGTGACGGGCGTGGAGATGTTCCGCAAGCTGCTGGATGACGGGCAGGCGGGGGACAACGTCGGGCTGTTGCTGCGGGGGGTGGAGAAGACGGAAGTGGAGCGGGGGATGTGCCTGGCGAAGCCGGGGAGCATTCTGCCGCACACGGCGTTTGATGCGGAAGTGTACGTGTTGACGAAGGAAGAGGGCGGGCGGCACACGCCGTTTTTCAAGGGGTACCGGCCGCAGTTTTATTTCCGGACGACGGACGTGACGGGGAACGTGGAGTTGCCGGCGGGGGTGGAGATGGTGATGCCGGGGGACAACACGAAGATGGCAATCGAGCTGATCACGCCGATCGCGATGGAGGAAGGGCTGCGGTTTGCGATTCGCGAAGGTGGGCGGACGGTGGGAGCCGGGGTCGTCACCAAAATCAAGAAGTAGCGATCAGCATTCAGCCATCAGCGTTCAGCTGACAGCTGATAGAGAGGTTTTTCAATGGCCAGCAAAATTCGCATCCGGCTCAAGGCATTCGACCACGCGCTGATCGATCAGGCGGCGGCCGACATCGTGCGCACCGCGGAGAAGACGGGCGCCCAGGTGTCCGGCCCGATTCCGCTGCCGACCAAGCGCCAGATGTGGACGGTGCTGCGGAGCCCGCACATCGACAAGAAGAGCCGGGAGCAATTCGAGTTGAAGACGCACAAGCGGCTGATCGACATCCTCGATTCCCGCTCGCAAACGGTGGATGCCTTGACCAAACTCGACCTCCCCGCAGGCGTGGATGTCGAGATCAAAGTGGAGTAGCTGACAGCCACCGGCTGACAGCTGAGAGCGATTCATGAACGCACTCATCGGACGCAAGCTCGGAATGACGCGCCTCTTCAATGAGGAGGGCACCCACGTGCCCGTGACCGTCATCGAGGCCGGCCCATGCCCGGTGGTCCAGATCGCCGGAGACCGCGTGCAGATCGGCTTCGAGGCCAAGAAACCCAAGCGCACCGCGAAAGCGCTGCTGGGACACGCCAAGCTGGCGGGGCTGGAAACGGCGCCCCGCGTCCTGCGGAGTTTCCCGCTGGCGGGTGACCCACCCAAGGCGGGCGACCAGTTGACCGTCGCGATCTTCGCCCCGGGTGAGCGCGTGAAGGTCACCGGCGTCAGTAAGGGCCGCGGGTTCCAGGGCGTCGTGCACCGGTACCACTTCGGTGGCGGGCCGGCGACGCACGGTAACACCCGGCATCGCAAGCCCGGCTCTATCGCGCCGGGGACCGATCCGTCCCGCATCATCAAGGGCAAGCGCATGCCGGGCCACATGGGGGCGCGCCGGACCACCGAGCTCGGCCTCATCGTGGTGCGGGTGGACGCGGAGAAAAACCTGTTGTTCGTGCGCGGAGCCGTGCCGGGTCCGATGAACGGGCTGGTCACGGTGCGCAAGCAGGGAGGCAAGAGCCGCCATGATTGAGGCACCGCACTTTTCCCCGGCCGGGGCGAAGAAGAAGGCGATCGCGCTGCCGGAGTCGATTTTCGACGGCCGCGTGAACGAGGACGTGCTGCATCGCGCCGTGGTCACCTATCTCGCGAACCAGCGCCAGGGCACGGCGGCCACCAAGACACGCAGCTTCGTCTCGGGCGGCAATCAGAAGCCGTGGAAGCAGAAGGGCACCGGCCGCGCCCGCCAGGGCTCGACGCGGGCGCCGCACTGGCGTCACGGCGGTGTGGTCTTCGGGCCGCATCCCCGCGACTACCGGCTCGGGATTCCGAAGAAGGTGCGGCAGATCGCCAAGAAATCCGCCCTCAACGCGCGCGCCCGCGAAGGCGCGGTGCTGGTGGTGGATCCGCTCGCCTACGAGAAGCCCAAAACGAAGCCGCTGGTGGAGCTGCTGGGCAAGCTCGGGCTCGAGGCGAAGAAGGTGCTGCTGCTGACGGCCGATTCGCCGACGGCGCACAACGTCTACCTCTCGGGCCGCAACATCGAGGGGGTACGGGTACAGCGCTTCGCCGACGCGACGGCGTACGACGTGCTGTGGTCCAACGCGGTGGTCGTCGAGGCGACGGCGTTCACGGGCGCCGAAGTGGAGTCGGGAGGCGATGATGCCTGATCTGCACCAGCTGATCGTCGGGCCGGTGGTGACCGAGAAGTCCTCGGCCGCGTATCAGGCGCGCAAGGAATACGCGTTCCGCGTTCACTCTGAGGCGACGAAGCCGCAGATCCGCACCGCGATTCAAGCGTTGTTCAACGTGACCGTGACCGACGTCCGCACGCTCGTCATGCGCGCCAAGCGGCGCAGCTATGGCCGGCATGTGGGCCGCCGGCCAGCATGGAAGAAGGCGATCGTGACGCTGAAAGAAGGCGACACGATCCAGGTCTTCGAGGGCTGATATGAGCATTCGACAGTTCAAACCGGTGACCCCGGCCACACGGTTTCGGTCGGTGGCGGACTTCGCCGAGGTCACGAAGTCGACTCCGGAAAAGTCGCTGGTCGAGCCGCTGCGCCGCACTGGTGGCCGCAACAACCAGGGACACATCACCACGCGGCATCAAGGTGGCGGCCACAAGCGGCAGTACCGGCGCATCGATTTTCGACGCGAGAAGTTCGGCGTGACCGGCACCGTGAGCGCGATCGAGTACGATCCGAATCGGACCGGGCGCATCGCGTTGATCGTGTATGCCGACGGCGAGAAGCGCTACATCCTGCACCCCAAGGGCCTGCGGCGTGGGCGACAAGATCGTGTCCGGGCCGGGCTCGGACATCCGCACCGGCAACGCGCATGCCGCTGTTCGAGGTGCCGCTCGGCACCACGGTGCACAACGTGGAGCTGAAGATCGGCCGCGGCGGGCAGATGTGCCGTTCGGCAGGCACCGCCGCGCAGGTCGTGGCGAAAGAAGGCAACTACGTGACGCTGCGGCTGCGCTCGACCGAAATGCGGATGGTGCGGGGCGAGTGCCTGGCCACGATCGGTGAGGTCGGCAACGCGGAGCACGAGCTGCAGTCGGTGGGCAAGGCGGGCAAGACCCGCTGGCTGGGGCGGCGGCCCCGCGTGCGTGGCGTCGCCATGAACCCGGTGGATCATCCGCTGGGCGGCGGCGAAGGCAAGTCCTCGGGAGGTCGGCCTCCGGTCTCGCCGTGGGGCAAGCCCGAAGGCAAGAAGACGCGACACAAAAAGAAGGCTTCGACGAAACTCATCGTGCGCGGGCGTAGGCGCGGGAAGGCGACGCAGTAATGGCACGTTCGGTGAAAAAGGGCCCGTACGTGGAGCTGTCGCTCCTGAAGAAGATCCAGGGCCTGAACGACCGGAACGAGAAGAAGGTCTTCAAGACCTGGTCGCGACGCAGCACGATCACTCCCGAGTTCGTGGGGCACACGCTGGCGGTGCACAACGGGAACAAGTTCGTCCCCGTGTACGTGACCGAGAACATGGTGGGGCACAAACTGGGCGAGTTTTCCGCCACGCGCCTGTTCCGCGGCCACACGACCAAGACGGCCGCGGAGCGCGAGGCCGAGGCGAAAGCCGCGGAAAAGGCACCGGAGTAACCCATGGAAGCGCGAGCGATTCAACGGTCGGTGCGCCAGTCGGCGCGCAAGATGCGCCTGGTGATTGATCAGATCCGGGGTCGCGCGGTGCCGGAGGCGTACGCCATTCTGCGCTTCTCGAAGAAGGGCGCGGCGAAGCAGATCCACAAGGTGCTGAAGTCGGCCGTGGCCAATGCCGAGCAGCGGGCGCTGCGGGAGAACGTGCCGCTCGATGTCGACGCCCTGCGCGTCGGCTACGCGGTGGTGAATGACGGGCCGGCCCTGAAGCGCTTTACGTCGGCCGCCATGGGCCGCGCCACGCCGATCCGCAAGCGGACGAGCCACGTGGAGATTCATGTGGCGGCGGTCGAAGGGGCCAAGCCGAAGCCGGCGGCGCCCACCGCGGCCGCGGCGGCGGAGAAGGCGGCGCGCCCGAAGGCCAAGGCGGCGGGAAAGAAGGCCGAGGACAAGAAGGCGACGGCCGGGAAGAAGACAACGGCCGCCAAACGGAAAGGGAGCAAATAAGTGGGCCAGAAAGTACATCCCTACGGCTTCCGGCTCGGGATCGTCAAGCCGTGGCGCTCGCGTTATTACGCGCGGCGCAACTTCCCCGAGCTCTTGAAGGAAGACGATCTCATTCGCCGCTACCTGAAGACGCGGCTCTCCCACGCGGCGATCGCGGACATCCACATCGAGCGCCGCCCCGGCAAGGTCGACGGTGACGGTGCACACGGGACGTCCGGGCGTGGTGATCGGCAAGCGCGGCGCCGAGGTGGACAAGCTGCGTGATGAGCTGGCCCAGCTGACGGGGAAAGAAGTCGGCATCAACGTCGAGGAGATCAAGCGGCCCGAGCTGGATGCGCAGCTGGTGGGCGACAGCGTGGTGCATCAGCTGCAGCAGCGGATTTCGTTCCGCCGCGCCATGAAACGAGCGGTCCAGAGCGCGATGCGCATGGGCGCGCAGGGCATCAAGATCAAGTGCGGCGGCCGCCTGGGCGGCGCCGAAATCGCGCGCGTGGAAGGCTACCATGAGGGCCGGGTGCCGCTGCACACGCTCCGGGCCGACGTGGATTACGCCACGTCGACCGCGAAGACGACCTACGGGACGATCGGTGTGAAGGTGTGGATTTTCAAAGGTGAGCGGACCGAGGAGATGTCGGGCCGCACGTACTCGACGGGCGCCTGACCATGTTGGCACCCAAGCGCGTCAAGTTCCGCAAGCGGTTCAAGGGCAACACCAACGGTCTGGCGACCCGGGGCAACACCGTGGCGTTCGGCCACTACGGCCTGATGTCGCTCGAGCCGGGCTGGATTACGAACCGTCAGATCGAAGCGGCCCGAGTGGCGCTCACGCGGGAGATGAAGCGGGGCGGCAAGGTGTGGATCCGGATCTTTCCGGATAAGCCGATCACCAAGAAGCCCGCCGAGACCCGGATGGGAAAAGGGAAGGGCAACCCCGAAGGGTGGGTCGCCGTGGTGAAGCCGGGCCGGGTGATGTTCGAGGTCGAGGGCATCGAGGAGACGCTGGCACGTCATGCGTTGAACCTCGCCGCGGCGAAGTTGCCGCTGTTGTCGAAGTTCGTGAAACGGGAGGAGCGGTAGATGGCGAGGCAGCGTCCCGACGATCTGCGGCAGCTCAAGGACGACGAGCTGCAGCACAAGCTGTCCGGCCTGCGGGAAGAGCGGTTCCGGCTGCGGTTCCGGACGGGCACCGAGGCACTTCCCAATCCGCTCCAGTTCCGCAGTATCCGGCGCGACATCGCGCGGATCGAGACCATTCTGCGCGAGCGGAGGCAGGCATGATGAGGGGCCGTCGCAAGACGCGCACTGGGGTCGTGGTGAGCGACAAAATGCAGAAGACCGTGACCGTGGCGCTGGTGCGCCGCTTCGCGCACGGCTTTTACGGCAAGCAGGTGGTCCGCACCAAGACGGTGGCGGCCCACGACGAGCAGGGCGCCAAGGCGGGCGACACGGTCCGCATCGTGGAATCGCGTCCGCTCTCCAAGACCAAGCGCTGGCGCGTAGTTGAAATCGTCGAGCGCGCGAAGTAAGGCCGGGAGGGGACCGTGGTACAGCAGGAATCGATTCTCAAGATCGCGGATAACTCGGGCGCGCGCAGAGCGCTCGTGATCCGCGTGCTCGGCGGGTCCAAGCGGCGCTACGCGGGACTCGGCGACATCGTGGTCGTCACGATCAAGGACGCCATCCCCACCGGCCAGATCAAGAAGGGCGAGGTGGCGAAGGCGGTGATCGTGCGGACAGCCAAAGAGACGAAACGCCGGGATGGGTCCTACATCCGGTTCGACGAGAACGCCGCGGTGCTGATCACCGATACGGGCGAGCCACGGGCCACCCGCATTTTCGGCCCGGTCGGCCGCGAGCTGCGCGAAAAGAAGTTCATGAAGATCGTGTCGCTCGCGCCGGAGGTGATCTGACATGAAGCCGCTCGTCTATAAGAAGTCGCGGCGGGTGCGCGGCACGGAGCCGGTCCGTCACAAGCTGCACGTCGCCAAGGGCGACACGGTGCGGGTGATCCGCGGGGACGATCGCGGCAAGGATGGGCGCGTGCTGCACGTCTACCCCAAGACGTTCCGGGTCACGGTCGAAGGCGTGAACATCGTGAAGAAGCACCAGAAGGCGCGGACGCCGGAGCAGGAGAGCAAGATCATCGAGATGCCGGCACCGATCGCGGCCTCCAAGGTGATGCTGCTCGATCCCAAATCGGGGAACCCGACGCGGGTGCGGCGGCGGCGGGACAAGGATGGGACGGTCGAGCGGATCGCGGTCCGGTCCGGTCAGCCGATCCCGCGGGTGAGGTAGCCATGGCGGACACGAAAGAAAAGAAGCAGAAGGCGCCTGGGGGAGACCCCAAGGGCAAGCAGAAGGGGGCGAAGCCCGAGGCCGTCGATCGACACGACGCCGGCCGAGCCGGCGCCGCCGGCCCGGCTGCGCGCCTACTACGAGGAACGGGTGCGGCCCGCGCTGCAGCAGCAGTTCGGGTTCTCGAACCGGCACCAGATTCCGAAGCTCGTGAAGATCGTGCTGAACGTCGGCATGGGGGAGGCGCTGAAGAACCCGAAGGCCCTGGAGGTTGCGGTGGCCGAGCTGGGTGCCATCACGGGACAACGGCCGGTAGTGACGCGCGCCAAGAAGTCGATTGCCAACTTCAACTTGCGCGAGGGCGTGCCGATCGGGTGCGCGGTGACGCTGCGGGGCGCGCGCATGTACGAGTTCCTCGACCGGTTCATCTCGGTCACGGTGCCGCGGATGCGGGATTTCCGCGGGCTCCCGACCAAGAGCTTCGACGGGCGGGGCAACTACACGGTAGGGCTCAAAGAGCAGATGGTGTTCCCGGAGATCGACTACGACAAGGTCGAGCAGATCCACGGGATGGATATCACGTTCGTCACCAACGCCGGCCGCGACGACACGGCCATCGCGTTGCTGCGCGAGATGGGCATGCCCTTCCGCGGCGAATCCCCTGTCGCGGCGGGCTAGGAGAGAACGGCATGGCGAAGAAGTGCTGGATCGAACGCGTCAAGCGGACCCCGAAATTCAAAGTGCGGGCGTACCACCGCTGCCAGCGGTGCGGCCGCAGTCGCGCGACGCTGCGCAAGTTCGGGTTGTGCCGCATCTGTTTCCGAGAGCTGGCGCTCCGGGGGGAAATCCCCGGCGTCCGCAAAGCCAGTTGGTAAGGGGCGGGAGGCCGAATGAGTGTGACTGATCCCGTCGCCGATATGCTCACCCGGGTGCGCAACGCCTGTACGGCGGGCCACCGCCGGGTGGACATGCCGGTGTCGAAACTGAAGGTCGAGATTTCGCGGCTGCTCCGCGACAACCATTACATCCAGGACTTCAAGGTGCTGGACGATGGGCGTTTCGGATTGCTGCGGCTCTACCTCAAATACCACAACGACGCGCCGGTCATCCGCGAGCTGCAACGCGTGTCCGCGCCAGGGCTCCGCCGCTACGTCAAGGCGCGCGAGATCCCCCGGGTAAAGAACGGGCTGGGGATGGCCATTCTCAGCACGCCGCGCGGCGTCATGTCCGATCGCGAAGCCCGCACCGCCCGGGTGGGCGGCGAGCTGCTCGCGATGGTCTGGTAGGAGGCGCGCCATGTCTCGTATCGGCAAGCGACCCGTGCCCCTGCCGTCCGGTGTGTCGGCGACGATCGCCGGGCAGGCCATCACGGTGAAAGGGCCCAAGGGCGAGCTCAGCCGCACGGTCCATCGGGAGCTGACGCTGGCGCTCGAGGACAACACGGTCGTCGTACGGCGCCCCTCCGACGAGCCGCGCCACAAGGCGCTGCACGGGCTCACACGCACTCTCGTGGCCAACATGGTCGAGGGCGTGACCAAAGGGTTTTCCAAGGCGCTGGAGATTCAGGGCGTAGGCTACAAAGCCGAAGTCAAGCCGTTCGGCGTGCAACTCATCGTCGGATACTCGCACGTGGTGCCCTACCACGCGCCGAAGGGCATCAAGATCTCGGTCGACAACAACGTGCAGGTGAAGGTCGAGGGCATGGACAAGGAGCTGGTGGGGCAGGTCGCGGCCGAGCTGCGCGCCGTGCGCCCGCCGGAGCCGTACAAAGGGAAAGGGATCCGCTACGTGGGCGAGCAGGTCCGGCGCAAGGCCGGCAAGACCGCCCAGGCGGCCAAGTAAGCCATGCGAGCGATTCGAAAGATCAAGACGCAGGCCCACCGGCGCGCCCGGCGGCACCTGCGCGTCCGCAAGAGCGTGCGCGGCACCTCGGCGCGACCGCGCCTCGTCGTGTTTCGCTCGTCCAAGCACATCTACGCCCAGGTGGTCGACGACGACAAGGGCGTCACGCTGTTGGGCGCGTCCGATCGGACCGAAGGCATCACGATCGACGGGACCGGCAAGACGGCGAAGAGCTTCGCCCTGGGCCGGTTAATCGCGGTCAAAGCCAAGGAGAAGGGCATCGCGAAGGTCGTATTCGACCGCGGTGGCTACCAGTATCACGGGCGTGTGAAAGCGGTCGCCGAAGGCGCCCGGAAAGGCGGGTTGGAGTTCTAATGACGAACCCACAGGACACGGGGGCGCAGGCTCCCGAGACGGCACCCGAAACGGTCACGACGCCGGCCGAGTCGACTCCCACCACGACCACCGCGGAGCATCCGCGGCGCGGCGGCGGCGGCGGCGGTGGTGGGGGCGGCGGACGGGGTGGTCGCGGGCGGGGTCGCGGGCGGGGCGGTGATCGGCCGGGCGGAGACCGGCAGGGCCGGGATTCGGACGGGATCGTCGAGAACGTCATCGCCATCAACCGGGTGGCGAAGGTCGTCAAAGGCGGCCGGCGGTTCAGCTTCAACGCGCTCGTTGCCGTCGGCGACAGCCAGGGGAAGGTGGGCATGGCGACCGGCAAGGCGAACGAGGTGAGCGAGGCGGTGCGCAAAGCCGTCGAAGCCGCCCGGCGTCACATGGTCGAAATCCCGCTCACCGGCGGCACCATCCCGCACGAGATCATCGGGGAGCATGGCGCCGGACGGGTGCTCCTGAAGCCGGCCGCCAGCGGCACCGGCGTGATCGCCGGGGGCCCGGTGCGCGCCGTGCTCGAGTGCGCCGGCGTGCGCGACATCCTCACCAAGAGCCTGGGCTCGACCAACCCGCACAACATGGTGCGGGCGACGATGAACGGCCTGTCGCGCCTGACCACGGCGCGGCGCGTCGCGCGCGAGCGCGGAGTGGAAGTCGAGGCGATTCACTACAAGGCCCGCCAGGAAACGACCCATGTCTAGGAATCCGCCCACACGAAAGCACCGCAAGAAGGTCAAAGGCGTCGATCCCGTGATGCCCCCGGCCGGCAAGGGGAAGCTCGAGATCCGCCAAATGCGCTCAGGTTCCGGCAAACCCGCCCGCGTGAAGCGCACGCTGGTGGCGCTGGGCCTGAAGCACCACCAGGACATCGTGGTCCAGGCTGATCATCCGGCACTGCGCGGCATGTTGTACCAGGTGCGGCACCTCGTCCGGGTGACCGCGGTCAAAGGGTAAGCAACGATGGCGAAAGCGAAAGCAAAACCGAAGGCTCGGCGCGCTGCCAAGCCCGCGAAGCCCCGCACCAAGAAACCGGCCGAGTCCATGCCGGTGGTGACGTTGTCCACGCTGCGACCGCCCCGCGGTTCCACCCACAAGCCCAGCCGCGTGGGACGTGGCCCGGGCTCGGGCATCGGCAAGACATCGGGCCGCGGCCAGAAGGGCCAACGGGCGCGCGCTGGCGGCGGTACGCGGCCAGGCTTCGAGGGCGGCCAGATGCCGCTCATTCGCCGCATCCCCAAGCGGGGCTTCACGAATCCGTTCAAGCAGGAAGCCCAGGTGGTCAACGTCCGTCACCTCGGACTGCTGGCGGAGGGGGCGGAAGTCACGCCCGAAACGCTGTTCGGGGCGGGTCTGGTGCGACGGCCGGATACGCCGATCAAACTGCTCGGGATGGGTGAGGTGAAGCGTGGCTTCGTGGTGAAGGGGGTCGGCGTGTCGGGGTCGGCGCGCACCAAGATCGAGGCGGCGGGCGGCACCATCGAGGGCGCCGGCGCGTGACCGCCCCGCGGATTCCGAATCTCTTCAAAGTTCCGGAGCTGAAGGAAAAGATCCTCTTCACGCTCCTCTGCCTGGTCATTTACCGGCTCGGCGCCCACTTGGCCGTGCCGGGAGTAAACGTCCAGGCGATCGCGGACTATACGCGTGGCGCGGCCCAAGGGACGCTGCTGAACCTGTACGATCTGTTCGCGGGCGGCGGGTTCTGGCGGGCATCGGTATTCGCGCTGGGCATCATGCCCTACATCTCCGCCAGCATCGTGTTCCAGATGGCCGGGCCGGTGTTCCCGGTGGTCGAGAAGCTGCAACGGGACGAGGAAGGCAAGAAGCGGATCACGCAGTGGACCCGCTATCTCACCGTGCTCATCTGCCTGGGGCAGGGCGTCGGCTATGCGAAGTTCCTGGAAGCCCAGGTGCAGGGCGCGGTGACCAACCCCGGGCTGGGCTTCGAGTTCACGACCGCGCTCATTCTGACCACGGGCGGCGTGCTGGTGATGTGGCTCGCGGAGCAGATCACCGAGCGCGGTCTGGGCAACGGTCAGAGCCTGATGATCTTTTTCTCGATCGTCGACCGCCTCTGGCCGGAGATGGGGCGGACCATCGAGGCGCTGCAAGCCGGATCGATCAAGTTCGGTGTGCTGCTCGTCATCCTGGCCATGATGGTGCTGGTGGTGGCGGGCACGGTGGCGGTGACCGTGGCCTCCCGCCGCATCCCGATTCAGATTCCGCGCAAGGTGATGGGGCGGGGTCGGATCGCGGAGGGCCGCAAGACGTTCATTCCGTTACGCATCAACACGTCGGGCGTGATGCCCATCGTGTTCGCGCAATCGATCATCGTACTGCCGGCGACGTTCGCCACGTTCACGAACGTGCCGGTACTGAAGCAGCTGGCGAGCTACTTTACCACTACCTCGCCGGCCTACCTCATCACGATGGCGCTGTTGATCATCTTCTTTGCCTATTTCTACACGTCCATCATCTTCAATCCGGTGGACCTGGCGGAGAACCTCAAGAAGCAGGGCGGGTTCATCCCCGGCGTGAAGCCGGGGGCGGCGACGGCCGACTACATCGATGAAGTACTGTCGCGCATCACGTTGCCCGGTTCGATCTTCCTCACCCTCATCGCGTTGCTGCCGATTTTGGTCAGCAACATCATGAACATGCCGTTCGGCTTTGGCGGCACCGCGCTGTTGATCGTCGTCGGTGTCGCGCTCGATACCGTCCAGCAGGTGCAACAGCATCTGCTGCTGCGTCACTACGACGGCTTCATGAAGGAAGGCCGAATCAAGTTCCGCGGTCGGCCCCGCTAGCCAGCCGCCGTGTACATCCTGCTCCTTGGCGCACCTGGCTCGGGCAAGGGCACGCAGGGACTGATTCTGTCGCGACGCCTGGGGGTGCCCAAGATCGCCACCGGCGACATCCTGCGCGCCGCCATGAAGGCCGAGACCCCGCTCGGCAAGGAAGCGAAGCGCTTCTACGACGCCGGGAAGCTGGTCCCCGATACGGTCATCCTCGAGCTCATCAAATCCGAGCTGGCGAAGCCCGAAGCCCAGCAGGGCGCCATCTTCGACGGGTTTCCCCGCACCGCCGCCCAGGCTGAGCTGGTGGACAAGACGCTGGCGCTGCGTGGCTTGCGGTTGAACCACGTCCTGCTGCTCGATGTCCCGGAAGAAGAGCTGGTGCGCCGGCTGCATGGCCGCGCCATCCAGGAAGGCCGCACCGACGACACCCCGGAGACGATTCTCACCCGGTTGAACGTGTACCGGCAGGAAACGGCCCCGCTCATCGCCCATTTCGCCGAACGCGGCATCGTGCACCGGGTGCCGGGCCTGGGCACGATCGACGACATCGCGCTGGAGATTCAGCGGATTCTGGGCCGATGATCACCATCAAGTCGTCGCGGGAGATCGAAACGATGGCGGCCGCCGGCCGCATCGTCGCCGACACGCTGGCGCTGATGGGACGGACGGTCCGGCCCGGCATCTCCACCAAAGAGCTGGACCGCGTGGCGGAGGAATTCATCCGCTCGCACCCCGGGGCCCGCCCGTCGTTCAAGGGGCTGTACGATTTCCCCGCCACCTTGTGCACATCGATCAACCATGAAGTCGTGCACGGGATTCCATCGGCCAAGCGCGTGGTGCGCGAGGGCGACGTCATCAGCATCGACGTCGGCGTGCAGCTCGAAGGCCTGCACGCGGATTCCGCGGCGACGTTTCCGGTGGGACCGATCGCTCCCGAGACCCGTCGGCTGCTCGAGATCACCCAGGCGGCGCTGGCCGCAGGGATCGCGGAGGCGCGCGTCGACAACCACGTCGGGGACATCGGGCACGCGGTGCAGCAGGTGGCCGAGGCGGCCGGGTTTTCGGTGGTGCGGGAGATGGTCGGGCACGGCATCGGGGCGAGTTTCCACGAGGAGCCCCAGGTCCCCAACTACGGCAAGCCGAAGCGGGGTCCCCGCCTGGTGTCCGGCATGACGATCGCCATCGAGCCAATGGTGAATGTGGGGAGTCCGGAGATCCGGACGCTGCCGGACAAATGGACGGTGGTGACCGCCGACGGAGAGCTGTCGGCGCACTTCGAGCATACGGTGGCCATCGGCACGGAGGGGGCCGCCCCCCGCATCCTGACGCAATGACCGCCTAGCGGCCGAGTCCCTCCGCCGCGGCGAGCAGGCTGTTCCCGAGGGCCGCCTCCGACAGCGCCGCGACGTTCACCCGCACGTTTTCCAGCGCTCCCGCCAGCGCCGCCCGGGCCAACCCTTCGGCCACGAGCGCGTCGGACCGGGCATTCTTGTTCCCGATGGCCCCGATCTCCCGCGCCAAGCCCATCAACCGGTCGGCTCGTCGCGCGGCTTCGAGCGGCGTGTGCGCGGCGCCCAGCAGCGCCTGATCGATGCGGGCCGCGCGCGTCGGATCATCCTTGGGCACCGTGTAGGCCTCGCTCACGGCGGTGTATGCCGCCGCATCCTCATCGACGAGGCGACGCAGCTCGCCCCGCAGCGACTCGGCCTCCGCCAGGATGACCCGGGCCCGAGGCTCGACGGCCGCGTACGCTTTCCGTCCGATCGTCAGACGGGCCACCATCGCAATCAACGCCCCCGACAGGACGCCGGCGAGGGCCGCCGCACTGCCGCCGCCGGGCACGGGGGTCGCTCCTGCCAGCTCGTCGATCCAGCCGTCCAGGGTGGGCCCCTCCGCCGCCCGGATCTTTGCTTCCAGCAGGTGATCCGCGGCGTCGGGCAGCTTGAGCGCCGCCGCGCCCGCGCCCAGGATGCCACGCTCCGGGATGAGGCCGACGATTTCGCTCTTCAGGATGCCCACGCCACGCGCCCGGGCCGCGGTTTCCACGGCGGCGAATACCGTGGCCGGGCCGGTGACATCGATGTCGAGCAGGTTCATGGAGACCTGCGCGCGTCCGCCCACGTCGAACCCGCTCGCCTGGACGCCCGGGAAGCCGCCGCCGGACGTCCGGATCTGCTTGGCGATGTCCTTGGCGAGCCCGACGTCACTCGAATCGAGATAGATGTTGTAGGCGACGAGAAACGGCCGGGCCCCGATGGCCGTCGCGCCGGCCGTCGGGTGGATGCGGGGCGGACCGGCATCGGGCGCCACGGCAGGATCGGTCCCGATCCGCCCGCGCAGCCCTTCGAATTCCCCTTTACGGATGTCGGGCAGCCGCTCGCGCTCGGGCCGGGTCGCCGCCCGGGCGTAGAGGAACACCGGGATCTCGAGCTCCGTCCCCACGCGGTCCGCCAGACGCTTCGCCAGCGCGACGCACTCGTCCATCGTGACGTCGCGGACCGGAATGAACGGCACCACGTCGGTGGCGCCCATGCGCGGGTGCTCGCCCGTGTGACGCGTGAGATCGATCCGGTCCCGCGCGACGCGCATCGCGCGGAAGGCCGCCTCGGCGGCCGCCTCGGGTGGAGCGACCAACGTGAAGACGGAGCGGTGATGAGACGCGTCGGCTTGCACGTCCAGGAGCCGCACGCCGGGAACGCCGGTCAGTGCCGCCCGCAGCGCCTCCAGGGTCGCCGGGTCGCGACCGTCCGAGAAATTGGGCACGCATTCGACGAGCGGGGCGGGCATGCTCAGGGATTCCGCAGCAGTGTGATCAGCCATTGGTGCAGCGCCGGATTCCCAGCCACGATTGATCCGTGTCCGAGCACGTCCTCGGAGCCTTCGCGCGTGGTGACCAGACCACCGGCTTCCCGCACCAGCAACACGCCCGCGGCGACGTCCCACGGCGCAAGGGTCAGCTCCCAGAACGCATCGAAGCGGCCGGCGGCCACGTCGGCCAGATCGAGTGCGGCAGACCCGGCGCGACGGATGCCGCTCACCGCGCGTGTGACGGCGGCGAACTGGGTGAGGTAGGTGTCCAGCTGGTCCAGCTGCCGAAACGGAAAGCCGGTGCCGACGAGGGCGCGAGATGGATCCGCCAGGGTCGATACCGCGAGCCGGCGCCCTCCGGACCAGGCACCCTGTCCGCGCGAGGCCCGGTACGCCACGTCGCGCGCCACGTCGTGCACCACGCCGACACTCAGGACGCCGCTCACCACGGCGGCGATCGACACCGCGAACTGCGGGTAGCTGTGCAGATAGTTGGTGGTGCCGTCGAGCGGGTCGACCAGCCACACCACCTGCGCGCGACGCTCCGCGTCGGGCGAGAGTTCTTCCCCGACGACTTCCGAGCCGGGCACCAGGTCGGTGAGCGTCTCGGCGATCAACTCCTCCGCCTCGCGATCCACCTGGGTCGCGAAGTCGTGTCGCGTCTTCTCGGTCCACGCCTCCGCGGTCGGCGGACGAGCGCCCCGGATCAGGTTGGCGGCCCGCTCCGCGGCGCGCTCGGCGACGTTGACTAAGTCCTTGAGTGCCTGCACCTTGCGGCTCTTCCCTCCACAGCCTTAGGTTGTGACGCCATGGCGCGCGTGTTCAGCGGCATCCAGCCCTCCGGGGACCTGCACATCGGAAACTACCTCGGGGCGGTCCAGAACTGGGTCCGCCTACAACATCAGCACGAGTGCCTGTTCTCAATCGTCGACCTGCACGCGATCACCCAAGTTTATGACCCGGCCGAGCTGCCGCAGCGCACGCACGACATGGCGGTCGGGCTGCTGGCCGCTGGGATCGATCCGGACAAGGCGATCCTATTCGTTCAGTCGCACGTCGCCGAGCACACCGAGCTGAACTGGATCCTCACCACCGTGACGCCGCTGGGTGAGCTTGAACGACAGACCCAGTTCAAGGACAAATCGCAACAAATGGAAAGCATTCCCGCGGGGATCCTGAACTACCCCGTGCTGCAGGCCGCCGACGTGCTGCTCTATCTGGCGACGCTCGTCCCGGTGGGTGAAGACCAGCTGCAGCACCTCGAGCTGATGCGGGAAATCGCTCGCCGGTGGAACGGAAGATACGGCGCCGGTTTTTTCCCGGAGCCCCAGGCTCAGCTCACGACGTCCAAGCGCGTGTTGGGACTCGATGGGAAAGCCAAGATGTCCAAGAGTCTCGGCAACACGATCGGCCTGCTCGAATCGCCGGAGGCGATCTGGGAGAAGCTGCGGCCCGCCGCCACCGATCCGGCCCGCAAGACGCGCAAAGATCCCGGCAACCCCGATCTGTGCAACGTGTTCACCATCCATCAGGGATTCTCGCCGCCGGACGTACAGCAGACGGTCGCGGTGAACTGCCGCACCGCTGGCTGGGGGTGCCTCGACTGCAAACGCGTGCTGGCGGACCAAATGATAGCCGCCCTGGCACCGGTCCGCGAGCGCGCCGTCGCGTTGCAGGGCAATCCCGGCCGCGTCCGCGCGTTGTTGACCAGTGGGGCGGAGCGCGCGCGCGACATTGCACGCCGTACCATGCACGAGGTACGCCGCCGCATGGGTTTCCTCAGCGAGGCGGAGTGATGCCGGCATTCCCCAGCGTCGCGGAATCGCTGCATCTCGAGCTGCTGGTGCAGTTGGCGCTCTCGGCGCTGCTGGGGGGGGCGATCGGGATGGAGCGGGAGCTGTCGGGCAAACCCGCCGGCCTGCGAACCAACATTCTGATCTGTGTCGGGGCGACGTTGTTCACGGTGCTATCGATGAAGATGGCCGCCGGGCGGGGCGATCCGGGACGGGTGGCGGCGCAGATCCTGACCGGCGTCGGGTTCATCGGGGCCGGCACCATCCTGCATTCTCGCGGCTCCGTGACGGGATTGACCAGCGCGGCCACCATCTGGGTCGTGTCGGCGATCGGCATGGCGGTCGGGTCGGCGGCGTACGTCGAAGCCGCCGGCACCACGCTGCTCGTCATGATCGTCCTGGCCGGCCTGGGGTTCGTGGAGCGCTTCATCGCCCGGCGGGCCACCCACAGCCGGCTCGTGGTCCACACTTCGCCGACCGACGGCGCGCTCGAATCGCTGGAGACGCTGGTGCGCCGGACCGGTCTCGATGTGATCCGCATGGAATCGCGCCGTGAAAACGTCGACCTCGTGATCGAGTTCGAGCTGCGCGGCCCCAAGCGCCTGCACGATCAGGCGCGCACCGCCGTGTTGCATCAACCGGGCGTGCGATCCGTTTCGACCGGGGAGTGAGCCGCCGTCTCATTCTCGATCTCCGGACGCAACGGCCGGTGTGGCGTGTCACTCCCGAGGTCGTCACGGCCGTGCGCCGGGCTCTGGGCGGAGGCTGGGAGCTGATCGAAATCGCCGCCCCCGTTTCGTCGGACGGCGACGGCGGCTCGGGTTCCCCGGAAGCCGTGGCCGCGGCGCGGGGAGCCGAGGTGTACATCGGGTTCGGGGTTCCCCCCGGCGTGGTCGCGGCCGGCCGCGACACCCTGCGGTGGATCCACAGCTGCACCGCCGGCATCGGAGCCAGTTTGGCCGCGTTGCGCGGCAGCACCATCCAGCTGACCAACTCCGCCGCGATTCACGCCGAGCCGATCGCCGACTGGGTACTCGCCGCTCTGGCGCACTTCGCCAAGGGCTTCGATCATGTGGTCCGCGCGCAGGCCGCACGACAATGGATCCAGGGCGCGTACGGCGAGCGCACGATCCGGGTCCGGGAGCTGGCCGATATTCGCCTCGGCATCCTGGGCCTGGGGGGGATCGGGACGGCCGTCGCCCGGCGGGCGCTCGCGCTGGGGATGCGTGTCGCGGGAATCCGCCGCCATCCGGAACGCGGCGGTCCGGCCGGCGTCGCCTGGGTCGGCGGGCGCGCGGATCTCCCGCGGCTCGCGGCCGAGAGCGATGCGCTGGTGATCTCGGCGCCGCGTACGGACGAGACCGATGCCGCCGTGGGACGTGACGTGCTCGCCCGGCTGCCGGACGGCGCCGTGGTGATCAACGTGTCGCGCGGCACCCTGCTCGACGACCAGGCGCTGTTGGAGCAGCTCGACGCGGGCCGGTTACGCGGGGCCGCGCTCGATGTGTTCGCCACGGAGCCGCTCCCGCCCGAGCATCCTTTGTGGACCCACCCGCGCGTGCTCGTGAGCCCGCATATCAGCCCCGTCACGGACCGGTTCTGGGAGCGGGAATCCGGGCTCATTCTGGAGAACATCCGGCGCTATCTTGCGGGGTCGTCGCTCGTGAACCAGGTGGACCTGGACGCGGGGTACTAATGGAGAAGATCATCAAGGCGGCGGTCGATCGTGGGGCGTCGGACCTGCACATCAAGGCGGGCGACGTGTTTCGGGCGCGCATCAACGGCCGCCTGGTGCCGCTCACCAAGCAGCGGCTGACCCCCGAGCAGACCAAGGCCATCGCGAAGCAGCTGATTCCCACAGAAGAGGACAAGGCTCGGATCGACAAGATCCGGGACTACGATTGCTCGTGGGGGATGCCGGGCATCGGCCGGTTCCGCGTGAATATCCTGCGGCAGCGCTCGTCGTTCATGATCGTGATGCGGGTCATTCCGTTCGACGTTCCCACGTTCGAGTCTCTGAAATTGCCGACGGCGCTGGGCCAGGTCGCCACTGCGGAGCGAGGCATGGTCCTGGTGACCGGCGTGACCGGGTCGGGGAAGACCTCGACCATGGCGGCGATCGTGAATCACATCAATCAGACGCAGCACAAGCACGTGCTGACGCTCGAGAGTCCGATCGAGTTCCTGCACCGCGACGTCAACTGCTCGATCACGCAGCGGGAAATCGGCACCGACACCGACGACTTCCGCATGGGGCTGCGCGCCGCACTGCGGCAGGATCCCGATGTGGTGTTGATCGGGGAGATGCGCGATGCCGAAACGATCGACACGGCCATGAAGGCCGCCGAAACCGGGCACCTGCTGATCTCGACCCTCCACACGCCCGACGCGGTCAGCACGGTCAACCGCATCATCGCGATGTTTCCGTCGGAAGAGCAGGGCATCGCCCGGCTGCGCCTCGCCGAGGCGCTGCAGGCGGTCGTGTCACAGCGCCTGCTGCCGCGCGCCGACGGCAAGGGACGGGCAGCGGCGCTGGAGATCCTGTTGTGCACCGCCACCGCGCGGGACATGATCCGCGACGCGGACCGGACGCCGGAGCTGCACGAGTACATCAAGGGATCGCGCGAGCAATACGGGATGCAGACCTTCGACCAGCATCTCATGGACCTGGTGAGTGACGGGACCGTGACCTACGAGACGGCGGCCACGGCCTCCTCGAACCCGGCCGATTTCGAGCTACAGATGCGCACGTTGCGGCGCCGCACCATGTCGACCGCCGCGCCGGTTGAGGAGCCGGCCCCGGCGGTTGCCGAAGAGGATCGGCCCGCCGGGTTTACCGACGACTTGAGCTCGATGCTCCCCAAGGAATGACCGCGCCAGCCCGAGTGCTGGGGGGGATCCTGGCTCCGGTCACGACGCCGTTCGAGCCGGGCACGGGCGAACTGGCGCTGCGCCTGGCGGTCCAGAACGTCCAGCGGCTGCTCGCGAACGGGTTGAACGGCATCGTCGTCGCCGGCACGACGGGCGAGGCGGCGCTGCTCGAGCCGGACGAGCACCGGCGGCTCGTCGGCGCGTTGCGGCCGGTGGTGCCAGGCGACCGCTGGTTGCTGGCCGGCACCGGCGCGGAGTCCACGCGCGCCGCGATCGCCTTGTCGTGCGCCGCCGCTGCGGAGGGCGCCGATGCCGTGCTGGTGCGGCCACCGAGCTATTTCAGCACCGCGCATTCCGCCGATAGCCTTGGGGCGTACTACCGCGCGGTGGCGGATGCCAGCCCGGTCCCAGTACTCGTCTACAACATTCCCAAGCACACGCGGCTGCCGGTCCCGCCCGAGCTGTTGAACCGCCTCGCCGCCCACGGCAACATCGTCGGGGCGAAGGACTCCTCGGGAGATCTGGAAAACCTGCACGCCTATCGCGCGGCCGTTCCCGGATGGTCGCTGTTCATGGGTTCGGCCTCGTTGCTGGTCCCTGCGCTCGAGGCGGGGTTTGTCGGTGGCATCGTGGCGGTGGCGTGTTTCGCGTCGGCCATGTCCGCGGAGTTGCTGGCGACGTTCCGAGCCGGAAACTACGGCCGGTCCGGTACGCTGCAGGCCCGCCTGGCAAAGCTCGACAAGGAGATCGTGGCCCGGGGGCCGGCGGCGATCAAGGCGGCCATGGACGCCGTCGGGTTGTACGGTGGACCGGTGCGCGACCCGCTCGCGCCGCTCGCAGACCCAGAACGGGAGCGCATCGGACAGCTGTTGGCGGCGTGACCGACGCACGCGCGCTGTTGGCCGAGCTCGCCGCGCCGCGCCTGGTCGGGACCCCCAATCACGCACGAGCCCGCGACGTCCTGAAGCGCGAGCTGACCCGCCGCGGCCTGGTCGTGCTGGAGCACCGATTCCGCGCGACGTCCCGCTTCCCGCTGTGGGGCGTCCACCCCGCGGACGGCGTCAATCTCATCGCCGTGCGGCCCCAGACCCGCGTCACCACCTGGCTCGCGGCCCACTACGACTCGAAGGGCCAACCCGCCTCCATGGCGGCGCGCCTGGTGCTGGTGGGAATCGTCGTCGCCACCCTACTCGCGATCCCCTTTGGCATTTGGATCCCCGCCGTCCTGGCGGCGGCACTGTTCCTGGGACTGAACCGCGTCACCAACCACTCCCCCGGCGCCCTCGACAACATGAGTGGGGTGCTGACGGTCCTCGCCACCCTCGACGCCCTGCCGCCGTCCGCGGCGGTCGGGGCGTTGCTGCTCGACGCCGAGGAGATGGGTCTCGTGGGCGCCCGGGCGCTGGCACGCGATCGGGCCAATCTGCTCGAGGGGACGGCGGTGATCAATTTCGATGGCATCGACGACTGCGGCGGGATCACGGCGCTCATGCACCGGGCCGGACCGACGGTCACCGGTGTCGCCACGTCACTCGGCGCCGGCGTGTGGCGCCGGCTGCCCGTGGTGGTAGACGGCATGGCGCTCGCCCCCGCCGCGCGTGAGTGCGTCACCATCATGAAAGGCAACTGGGGAACGATGCGCGTCGTGCACACCACGCGTGATGCCGCAGACCGTCTCAACCTCAATGGCGTTGAGGAGGTGGCTGGCGCCGTCGCCGCCTTCCTGACGACTGCCTAGCCGTCTGAGCGACTCGTCTGTAGTTTCTGTCAGAGGATTCCCGCCCCGCCTGTCGGGGCTTTTTTACTGAGGGGGGTCGTTGTTCGGAGCCAAGGTTCATTGCGTCGTCGTCGTCGGCGCCCAATGGGGCGACGAAGGCAAAGGGAAGGTCGTGGACGTGCTCGCCGAGCGCGCCGACCTGGTCGTCCGCTACCAGGGAGGGGCGAACGCAGGCCACACCGTGCACACCGCGGCCGGCGCGTTCGTGCTGCATCAAATCCCGTCGGGCATCCTGCAGGGCGCCGTGTGCGTGGTCGGCAACGGCGTCGTCCTCGACCCGGAGACCTTCTTCACCGAGCTCGACACCCTCGCTACCCGCGGGGTGAAGCTGGAGCAGCGGTTGTTCGTCTCGGATCGGGCCCATTTGACCATGCCGTTCCACAAGCTGCTGGATCAGGCGCGGGAGCGGCGGGAGCGGATCGGGACCACGGGACGGGGCATCGGGCCGACCTACGAAGACAAGTACGGGCGCCGCGGCATCCGGGTGGGCGACCTGCGCCAGCTGGACCGGGCGCAGCAGCACGTCGCCGAGCGCGTGATCGCGGCGAACGAGATGCTGCAGCTCCTGGGCGCGACCGAGCGTGCGGACGAGCGGGAGCACCGCGACCTGCTGGCCCGGATCGCACCGCGGTTGCTGCCACTGGCGATCGATGCGGGACGAGCGGTCTACGATGCCCTGCAACGCGGTGATTCGGTGCTGCTGGAAGGCGCACAAGGCGCGCTGCTGGACGTCGATCACGGCACCTACCCGTATGTGACGTCGTCCAACACCACCGCCGGGGGCGCCGCCGTGGGCGCCGGGATCGGTCCTACCGCGATCGATGCGGTATTGGGCGTCGTCAAAGCGTACACTACGCGGGTCGGGAACGGCCCGCTGCCGACCGAGGCCGAGCCGGCCACGGCCGAACGGATCCGCAAGCTGGGCGGCGAGTTCGGCGCCACGACCGGGCGGCCGCGACGCTGCGGGTGGTTCGATGCCGTCGTGGTCCGCTACGCGGTGCGCGTCAACGGTCTGAGCGGGCTGGCGGTCACCAAGCTCGACGTGCTCGACAGCTTCGCAGAAATCCCGGTCGCCGTCGGCTACCGGCTGGACGGCGAGGCGATGGACGGGATGCCCGCCGACCTGGAGCGCATGGAGCGGGTCCAGCCGGTGTACGAGACGCTGACCGGATGGCAGCAGTCGACCGCAAAGGCGCGACGTATGGCCGATCTGCCGGCCGCGGCCCGCGCCTATCTCGACCGGCTGCAGGATCTGTCCCACGCGCCAATCCGCTACGTGAGCGTGGGCACGCATCGCGATCAGATCATCGAGGTCACGTGATGCGCGTGGTGCGGCGTATCCTCCTTGCGTTGCTGGTGCTCGCCGGCCTTGGGCTGGTGGGCGTCCGGTGGTGGATCGGGTCGCTCGAGCCCGCGCGGAGCGGCCGCGCATCGATCCCGGGGCTGGGGGATTCGGTCACCGTCCTGTGGGATTCGCTCGCAGTCCCGCACGTCATCGCGCACAGCGACTCGGATTTCTTTGCCGTGCTGGGTTACCTGCATGCCCGGGATCGCCTGTGGCAAATGGACCTGCTGCGGCACGCGGCGGAAGGACGCCTGAGCGAGCTGTTCGGCGCCCAGACCATCGAGGACGACCGGGCACTGCGGGAACGGGAAATGAGCCGCATCGCCCGCGCCCGAGAGGCCGTCGCGTCCGCGGTCACGCGCGCCGCCGGCGCGGCGTACGCGCGCGGCGTCAACGCCTGGATCGCCACCGGTCACCGCGCCGTGGAATTCCGCGTGGTCGGGCACACCCCCGAACCCTGGCGCACTGTCCACTCGATCGAGATCGGTCTGCTCGAAGCGTGGGAGCTGCGCAGCGACAACGGCGAAATCGCGCACGCCCGCGCCATCGCCAGTCTGGGAGCAACCAAGGCGGCGGATTTGTTCGTCCCGTACCCGAATTCCGCCCCGGTGATCGTGGAAGGGTCCAACGGTCACGGACCTACCACCTGGCGCTCGTCGACGGAAGACGCCCACGCCACGGCCTCGAATTCCTGGGCCATCGGCCCCGGTCACACCCGGTCGGGCAAGCCGATCCTCGAGAACGATCCGCATCTGGAGCTCCGGGCTCCGTCGCTGTGGTATCTGGTCGGCGCGCATGCGCCGGGCTACGAGGTCGTGGGGGTCACCATTCCGGGCTTGCCGCCAGTCGTGCTGGGCCATACGGCGGGTCATGGCTGGGGCTTCACCAATGGCATGATCGACGATGTGGACTACGTGCAGGAGCGGATCTCGAACGACACCGCGCGCTACCTCACCCCCACCGGGTGGTCGACGGTCGAAGTCGTGGTGGAGACGCTGCAGGTGAAGGGGCGCGACGCGGTGATCTATCAGCGCCACCGGACGGCGAGTGGCCCCCTGGTCGAGGTGGGCTGGCGGCCCGATTCCCAGACGGCCTTTGCGTTGCGGTGGACCGCGCAGCAGCCCTCCGACGAGCTGGCGGCGTTGATCGGCATGGCTCGCGCGACGACCCGTCAGGAGTTCGAGTCGGCCCTCGAGACATTTCGCTCGCCTGAACAGAACGTCGTGTACGCCGACACCGGGGGAACGATCGCGTACTACCTCGCGGGATTCGTCCCGGTGCGGCGGACGGGGGATGGCTCGCGTCCGGAGCCGGGCTGGAGCGCGGGCGGCGGGTGGACCCGCAACCTGACCACGGCGGAGCTGCCCCGGATGGTGAATCCGGCGAGCGGCTTCATCGTCACGGCCAACAATCGCATCGTGGGGGATGTGTTTCCGATTCGGATTCGGGCCGACTACGACTTTCCGGATCGCGCGCAACGGATCTGGGAGATGGTCCGGCGCGACACCGCCGCCACCGCGGCCATGGTCGCCCGCGAGCAGGTGGACCAGGTAAGCATCTTTCTGCGGCAGGTGGCCCCGATCGCATCAGACGCCATCGAGGCGGCGTGCCGGCCGCATCCCCCGGCACCCAATCCGCGACCATGCGGCGAAGTGGGGACGCGCGGCAATGCCCTGGCCGAACAGATTCGCGGCTGGAACGGCGACATGGCGGTCGATCGGACCGAGCCGACGCTGGTGTGGGCCTGGTATCGCGAGCTGCAGGCCCTGACCTACGACGACGAGTCGCCGGACTTCCGGCCGTCGGCGCCGATGCACCGCTGGCTCTTGGCGGGCCAGAGCCTCTGGTTCGACGATGTGCGGACGCCCGAGCCCGAGGACCTGGCGACGCTCGCAGAACATGCGATGGACAGCGTGCTGGCCCGTGGCGCACCACGACCGTGGGGGGAGGTGCACGTCCATACCCAGCGTCATCCGCTCGGATCAGTGCCGGTGCTCGGGTGGTTGGCGGGCTTCAACGTGGGTCCGCTGCATCTGGGCGGCGGCAATCAGACCGTCAATGTGTGTCCCGCGCCTCAGTACACGCCGCCCTATCGCTGTACGGAGGGGCCCTCGATGCGGCACGTGGTCGATTTCGGCGACGTCGATGGATCAGGCGGGTTCATCCTGCCCACCGGGCAATCCGGCAATCCGCGCTCCCGGCACTACCGCGATCAAACCGCGCGCTGGATGCAGGGCGACCTGTGGATCGTCCCGGTCGACGTGCATCGCGTCCGTGCGATTGATACGCTGACACTCGTCGCGGCCGATAGCCGCTGACTGCAAACACAACGCCCCCCGGAGTTTCCCCCGGAGGGCTAGCCAGCCGCTCGAGTCGAGCGCCCTATCCGACCAAGCGCACCGGCTGCCAGCAGTAATGGCAAGCGGGGGCCCAGCATCTAAGTGCTGTAAGAACAGAGACTTCCATCACCGCCGTGGTGCCTGCGCCACGGTGTTTCCCCTCATCTTCTAGCAGGATGCGATGACCCAAACCATCCTCGTTGCCCCGGCCGCATTCAAAGGAACCATCGGTCCACGCCAGGCGGCCGACGCGTTGGCCGAGGGGGCACGTCGCGCGTTGCCGCACGCGATCGTGCTCGTGTGCCCGCTGTCGGACGGCGGGGACGGTCTGCTGGAAGCGGTTCTCGAGCCAACCGCCGTGCGAGAACGCGTCGCCGTGACCGGTCCGCTGGGTGTTCCAGTCCAAGCGGAGCTGGGATGGATCGATAGCGAGACGGCGCTGTTCGAGAGCGCCAGCGCGTGTGGCCTCGCCTTGCTCAGCGCCGAGCGACGCAACCCCCTCGCCGCGACCAGCCGTGGCGTGGGCGAGCTCCTGGTGGAAGCCGTCGACCGCGGGGCGAAGAGTGTCATCATCGGACTCGGCGGCTCGGCGAGCGTCGACGGTGGGGTGGGGGCCGCGCGCGGGCTGGGATGGACGTTCTCTGACTTGGGCGGCGCGGAGCTCCCCGAGGGCGGCGCGGCGTTGTCGGTCCTCGCCGACTGGAGTCCGGGGTGGGCGATGCCGGTGCGGATCGTGGCGCTCACCGACGTTCGTTCACCCCTCGTCGGGCCCGACGGCGCGGCCGCGGTATTCGCGCCACAAAAAGGCGCGACGCCGGAGCAGGTCCAACAGCTTGCCGCGGGACTGGACCGGCTCGCCGCGGCCTGGGCGAGCCACGGTCATCCGGAGCTGGCGACGATGTCCGGCGGCGGCGCGGCCGGGGGGTTGGGAGCCGGGCTGGTGTTCTTCGCCAAGGCCGAGCTCGTGCCCGGGGCCCCCTGGGTGCTGGACCGCGTGGGGTTTGATGCCGCGCTCGCCAAGGCCGACCTGGTGATTACGGGGGAGGGTGCGTTCGACCGCACGTCGCGATTGGGAAAGGCGACGGGCGAAGTGCTGCGGCGCGCACGGGACGCGCGCAAACGCGCCGCGATCGTCGCCGGCCAGGTCGCCGATGCACCGGGCGTTCCCGCCTTGAGCGGGGAGGGTCGGATCCTCGATGCTGCCGGATTGGTCCGGCTCGGTGAGCGCGCCACGCGCGAGGCATTCGGGTTGCCCCTCCCCTGACGCGTTCCTATACTTCCCGGCCCTATGCCTCCTGCCGACAACGTGATGGACAAGCTCGTGTCGCTCGCCAAGCGACGCGGTTTCGTATTCCAGTCATCCGAGATCTACGGGGGTCTCGGGTCGGTATGGGACTACGGACCGCTGGGAGTGGAGCTGAAGAAGAACGTGAAAGAGCGCTGGTGGCGCTCCATGGTGCACGAGCGGGAGGACATCGAAGGGCTCGATGCAGCGATCCTGATGCATCCCAAGGTGTGGGAAGCGTCCGGCCATGTGTCCGGCTTCACCGATCCGCTGGTCGACTGCAAGCAATGCAAGAACCGGTTTCGCGCCGACGATCCGCGCATCAAGGGGACACCGGGGCAGCCGGACGCCCAGTGCCCGGTGTGCGGGATGAAGGGTACGCTGACGGCGCCCCGCCAGTTCAACCTGATGTTCAAGACGTTCATGGGACCGGTGGAAGAGTCGGCCGCGGTCGTCTACCTGCGGCCGGAGACGGCGCAGGGGATCTACGTGAACTACCTGAACGTGCTCCAGTCTTCGCGCCAGAAGCCGCCGTTCGGGATCGCCCAGATCGGGAAAGCGTTCCGCAACGAAATCACCCCGGGGAACTTCATCTTTCGCACCCGTGAATTCGAACAGATGGAAATGCAGTTCTTCGTCAAGCCGGGGACCGAAGATGAATGGTTCGAGTTCTGGCGGCACGAACGGATGAAGTGGCACGCCGCCCTGGGCGTGCGGCCCGAGAAGCTCCGCTTCCACCAGCACACCGCGGACGAGCTGGCCCACTATGCCAAGGATGCCTACGACATCGAATACGAGTTCCCGTTTGGGTGGCACGAGTTCGAAGGGATCCACAACCGTACCAACTTCGACCTGACGCGGCATCAGGAGGCCACCGGCAAGAAACTGGAGTACATGGACACGGCGGCCAACGAGCGGTATGTGCCGTTCGTGGTGGAGACGTCAGTGGGCGCGGACCGGACCACGCTCGTCCTGTTGTGCGATGCTTATCACGAAGAAGACGTCGAGGGCGAGAAGCGCGTGGTGATGCGGTTCCATCCGTCGCTCGCCCCGCTCAAGGCGGCGGTGTTCCCGCTCGTGAACAAGGACGGGATGCCGGAGCTGGCGCGGCGCATTTACGATGGCGTGCGCGCTCGCTTCAACACGTTCTACGACGACGGCGGGTCGATCGGCCGTCGCTACCGCCGCCAGGACGAGGCCGGAACGCCGTTCGGAATCACGATCGACGGCCAGTCGACCCAGGACCAGACCGTCACCGTGCGGGACCGGGATACGCTGCAGCAGGTGCGCGTCGCCGCGGATCGTCTGGTCGAGCACCTGGAGGAGAGGCTCAAGGCCTAGGGTGCGGTTCGACGACTTCCGCACGATGGTGCAGCGCTTCCAGGGAGACATTCCCGCGCCGTTTCAGGGCGGCGTGGTCGAGATCGACGTCAGCCCCAAGACCGTTCCCCATCCCATCCGCGCCGACATCTACACCCTGGGCGAGTGTATCCCGCTCGAGTGGAGCGACTCAGGCGCGGGCCTGCAATCGCGCATCGTCCTCTATCACGGATCATTTCAGGCGCTGGCGCGCCTGGGTGAGTTCGACTGGCGCGAGGAAGCGTGGGAAACCCTGACCCACGAGCTGCGCCATCACCTCGAATGGCAGGCGAACGTCGCCAACCTCGAAGCGTACGACTGGGCCGCCGAGCAGAATTTCGCCCGGCAGGAAGGCGACGCGTTCGACCCGGTATTCTACCGCAACGGGGAGACGCTCGGCCCCGGGGTGACAAAGGTGGATGATGACGTGTTCATCGAGACTGGCCAGGGAGCGGGGAGCGGAGAGCGGGTCGAGGTGATCTGGCACGGGGCGACGTATCGGGTCACCCTGCCGGCAATGGACCCACGGGCCTGGGTGTTTCTCACGCTCGAGGGTCTGGAAGAGCCGCCGCCGGGAGACGTGATGCTGATTCGTCCGGGACGGCCGTCGGTGTTCGGTGCGTTTCGGCGCCCCCCGGTGCCGGTGTCCGGAACCGCAGTGGTGGAGCGGCTGGACGAAACCGCTTCGCGTTGACGAGCGCAGTGCCGCTGGATACGTTCGACTCGCCGCCGTTATGCATGCCAGCCCGTACCGGAGTTGTGAACCCATGTTCGCTCGTTCAATGATCAGTCTTGGTCTGGCGCTCGCGGCGCTCGGACTTGCCCCGGCCCGGGCGCAAACGCCGGCCGATTCCGCGCTGGCGCCTTTGCGGGTGGTCGAGCCTCGGTGGATCGATACCACCGCGGCCGCGTGCAGCGACTTCTTCCTGTACGCCAACGGGGCCTGGCTCGCGCGCGACACGATTCCCGCGGCGTACTCCTCCTCCGGCGTGTCGCGGGACATGGACGAGCGCAACCAACTGGTGGTCCGCTCCGTGCTGGAAGACGCGGCGGTCCATCGCTCGTCCTTCCCGCCGGACAGCACCCCGCGGAAGCTCGGCACCTTCTACGCCACCTGCATGGATTCCAGCGCGGCCGAAGCCGCCGGGGCGGATCCGATCCGGCCCTGGCTCGCTGGCGTAGACTCGATCACGACCCGCGCGCGTCTGGTGCCCCAAATCGCCGCGCTGCAGATGCGCGGGGTCAACGTGGGGTTCCGCTACGCACCGTTCGCTGACCCGCATGACGCCGCCCACTACGAGGTCTGGCTGCTGCAGGGGGGCCTCGGCCTGCCCGACCGCGACTACTACACGAATACCGGCGCGGCGGCGGATTCCCTGCGCCAGGCGTACGTGGCGCACGTGACGCAGGTGTTCACCCTCGCCGGTGAGGCGGGCCCCGCGGCGGCGCGTAATGCCGCGCACGTCCTGGCGCTCGAAACCGAGTTGGCCAAGGCGGCGCTGACCCGTGTGGCGCGCCGCGAACCCGCGGCGACCGATCACCCCACCACGATGGCCCAGCTGCGCCGCCTCGCGCCGACGCTGCCGTGGCGCGTCTATTTCCAGGCGCTTGGCCTGCGGACGCCGGTGCAGCACCTGAATGTCGCCGAGCCGGCGTTCGTGCGGCGCGTCGATTCGCTGCTGCGGACGGCCCCCTTGGAGCGCTGGCGGGCCTACCTCCGCTATCACGTGCTCGCCACGGCGGCGCCATGGCTGAGCACGCCATTCGTGGACGAGGACTTCGCGTTCACGGCACGATTCAGCGGGGCCAAGCAATTGCTGCCGCGTTGGAAACGCTGCCTGCAGGAAACCGACGGCGATCTTGGCGAGGCGTTGGGCCAGGCGTACGTCGCCAAGACGTTCCCGCCCGAAGCGCGCGCCCGGGCCAAGGCCGTGATCGACGATATCCGCGCCGCCTTCGGCGAGCGGCTACGTCACCTCACCTGGATGTCGGACTCGACGCGGTCCCAGGCGCTCGACAAGCTCGCGAAAATGGGCGAGAAAGTCGGCTACCCCGAGCACTGGCGCGACTATTCCCGGCTCCAGATCGCGGAAGGACCGTTCGTGCTGAACGTGGCGCGGGCGACGGCGTTCGAATGGCAGCGCACGGTCAATCGTCCCGGTGCCCCGGTCGATACCACCGAATGGGACATCACCGTTCCTACGGTGAACGCCTACTACGAGCCGACGAAGAACGAGATGGTGTTCCCCGCGGGCGCCCTGATCCCGCAGACCTTCGATCCGGCCGCCGACGATGGGGCGAACTACGGCTCGCTGGGTGGCAGCTGGGCCGGTCATGAGCTGACGCACGGCTTCGACGATGAAGGGCGCCACTACGATGCGGCCGGCAACCTGCGCGACTGGTGGACGCCGTCCGACTCCGCGCATTTCACCCAGGCCGCCGACATCGTCGTGCGTCAGTTCGACTCCTACATCCAGGTGGACACGTTCCACGTGAACGGGCAGCTCACGTTGGGAGAGAACATCGCCGACTACGGCGGTATCCTGACGGGGTACGACGCCCTCGAACGGGCACTGCAACGCGATGGCCGGCCCGGGCTGATCGACGGCTACACGCCGGAGCAGCGGTTTTTTCTGGGATACGCCCAGAGTTGGCGCGTGCACAATCGCGACGCCCGGCTGCGCACGCGGGTGACCGTCGATCCCCATGCGCCGGAGCGCTGGCGCGTCAACGGCCCCCTGTCCAACAGCGCGGCCTTTGCGCAGGCCTTCGGTTGCAAGGCGGGTGACCCGATGGTGCGGGCCGCCGCACTGGTGCCCCAGATCTGGTGAGTCCCGCACCGCGACGCGTCTACCTGTTGACGCGCGATCTCATGTTTCGGGGCAAACTCGGTGGCGTGGTAGCAACCATCGGGGGGGAAGTCACGCGCGACGAGGCGGTGTGCGATCTCGCAGTGGTAGAGCTGGAGGCGCGCGGATGGGAAGACTGCATTCGCCACGCCCACGGCCGCGGCATCCCGGTGCTGGCGTTCGGCTCCCACATGAAGGCCGACTTGCTCCGCCAGGCTCGGGAACTCGGCGCGGAGGCCGTCCCAAACTCGCAGGTCGAGCGACTGTTGATGGACCGGCTAGGGGAGTGATATTGATCACCATGACCGTTTCGCGCGTTTTCGGGGCCATGCTGTGGCTGTGCATGGCCGTTGCTGGAGCCACGGCGCAAAGCCGGTATCGCTTGTACGTGGTGAGTGAATCGGGCGACATCGTCACCCAGCTGGGCTGGGATGGTACGGCGCTCACGACCCTGAAGACGGTGCCCGTCGGCATCATGCCGTCCGACATCGATGGCCCGCACAACGTCACCGTATCGCCCGATGGCCGCTACTACTACGTGACCATCGCGCATGGCCAACCGTATGGCTCGCTCTGGAAGATGGCCGTTGATGGCGACACGCTGATCGGCCGGGCGCCGGTCGAGATGTTCCCCACCACGATCTCGATCACACCGGACGGGGAGTTGGCGTTCGTCGCCAACTCCGATTTCCACGGCGATCATCCGCGCACCAACGTGGTCTCCGTCGTGTACACGCCGCGTATGGCGCCGCTGGTCACCATCGCCGCCTGCGACATGCCCCACGGGGTCAAGGTGAATCACGCCGGGACGTTCGTCTACGTGACGTGCATGAACTCGGACGAAGTGCTGGAGATCGATCGCCAGTCGCTGGCGATTTCGCGACGACACAAGACCGGAGAGGGGATGGGCCATGCGGCTATGACGGGCGCCTCCATCCCCGCGCATGACTGCGCGCCTACGTTCGTGGCACTCTCGGCGGACGACAAGCGGTTGTACGTCGCCTGCAACCACGGCAACACACTCCAGGTTCTGGACGCGGCCACCCTCGCCTTGATCAAGGAGATCCCGACGGGGGCCGGGGCCTACAACGTGGAACCGTCTCCCGATGGGCGCTGGGTGATCGTAACCAACAAGAAGGCGCAGAGCGTGTCGCTCATCGCGGCCGATTCGCTGGCGGAAGTCGCCCGCATCCCGACCACCAAGAAGATTCCCCACGGGGTGGCCTATTCACCGGATGGCCGCTACGCCTTCATCAGTCAGGAGAGCATTGGCATGGATCCCGGAGCGGTGGACGTGATCGATTTGACCACTCGCGCCAAAGTGGCGACCGCGTCGGTGCCGTTGCAGCCCACCGGCATCGTCACCCTGCGCCTGCCATGACCCATACGACGACCGTGACACTTCCCCCGGCCGACGTGCTGGCCCGAGTCAAGTCCTTCTTCGCCGAGCGGCTGCCACACAATGCGGCGTTCGTCGAAAAAGAAGGGCCGCAGTTCGTCGCGCTGCGCGGCCAGGGCGGAGAAGAAGTGGTATTCCACGCGGCCGCGGGGGAGGGTGGGGTGACGCGGGTGCGCGCTTCGACCCTGTTTTTCGACCAGGCGGTGGACCGTTTTTTCGCGACGTTGCCGCTGGCCGGCGCAGTCGAGGTCGCATGACGGTCGCTGCCGATCGCTTTGCCGTGCGCGTCATGGTCACCGACGCCTGGGACCAGGTCTTCATCGCCGTCACGCCGGAGACCACGATCGCCGACCTGAAACGGCAGGCGCTGACCCGCGCCCTGAAGCGGAGCGACCTGCCCGCGTCGGCGTACATCGTGAAGTTCCGTGGCGCGGCGGTCACCGACGACTCCACCACCCTGCGGGCGCTCGGAGCGGGCGCCAATGCGCCGTTCATCGTTCTGCCGGCGCGACGGAGAGCGGTGCGGTGAAGACGCCGGGCCGCCCGCTGGCCACGTTCGCCGTCGGGTTTCTGCTGCTCGACGCCGTGCTGCTGGTGTGGGGCGGACTCGAGCTCAAACGCCCGGGGTTAGTGTGGGGCGGCATGGTGTGTGCCGGGGCCGCGGCGGCCGTCGTGGTGGTGTGGCGGCAGTACCGGCAGACCCTCCAGGACGTAGACCAGGGGCGTCGGGAGATGAAGGCGGAGGCCGAGGCGCTCCGTCAGCTCCTCAAAGAGCGCCACCTCTCCAACTGACCACCGTCACCTACCACCCGGCGACGCGGCTGCATCAGGCGTGGGCCGGGCACCCGGAACGTCCCGAACGTATCGAAGCGGTGCTCGAGGCGCTGCGGGCCCCCGAATTGGCGCCAATGGTCACGTGGGTGGAGGCCGCCCCCGCGGATCGCGCGGCGCTCGAACGGGTGCACCCGGCGAGCCATCTGGATGCGCTCGCCGCGATGGCAGCCGCCGGGGGCGGCTCCATCGACCCCGATACCTACATAGGCCCGCGCAGCTGGGAAGCGATCGCGGCGTCCGCCGGCACGGCGATTCGGGCCGTGACCGCGGCGATGGCCGGCGGCACCGCCTTCGCCGCGACGCGTCCGCCGGGACATCATGCCGAGGCCGCGCGCGCGATGGGGTTCTGTTTCGTGAACAACGTGGTGGTCGCCGCGCGTCATGCCCAGGCGTCCGGTGCCGAACGGGTTCTCATCGTCGACTGGGATGTGCATCACGGCAACGGCACGCAAGCGCTGGTCCGGTCCGACCCATCCATCCGGTACGTGTCGTTGCACCAGTTTCCCTGGTATCCGGGCACCGGCGCCGCCGACGAGCGCGGCGTGGGCAACGTCTTCAACGTGCCCCGGCCGCCGGGATTGCCGCGGTTTCGCTACGTACGGGACCTGTTGTCGGGTGTGGAGGCCGCGCTCTCCGGCTGGACGCCAGACGTGTTACTCGTCTCAGCGGGATTCGATGCGTTGGCCGGGGATCCGTTGGGAGGATTCACGCTGGAGCCGGACGACATCACGACCTGGACGACCGAGCTGCGGTCGCGGCTGCCGGACTGTCCGGTTGTGGCGGTGCTGGAGGGCGGGTACCGGCTGGACCTGCTGGCCGCCGGAGTTACGGCGCTGGTGGCCGCGCTGGCGTAGGCCGCAGACCGAACAAGCTCTCGTCGAACTTCAGGCCGAACCGCACGTAGGCACCCTGGTCCGTGTAGTTCTCGCCCGTCAGGTCGCGATCCCGGAATCCGAACAGGTTGTAGCCGAGCGCCACCCGCAGATCGGTCCGCAGCGTGCGGCCGATTTCGAGCCCGATGCCGTACTGGGAGGTTCCGGTGCTCAGGCTGACGAGGGCCCGCGTGCTCGCGCCCACATCCCACTGCGCGTTGAGATCGCGAACGGCGCGAATATCGACCAGCTCGGCGTGCGTGTGCACCACGCCGCCCGGCGCCCATTCCGACGCCAACTTCAGCGCCAGCTCGCCCGAGAAGGTCCACGTGGTCACCGGCTGGAAGTTGACGTGGCTCGAGAACACGTGCGCCGCGTCGCGGATGCCGGCGCCGGTGAGCGAGGCCGCACGGTCGTACTTGTGCTCGTAGCGTCCCAGCAGGCTCCACCGGTTCTGGTCGGTCTGGCGGAACGCGATGCCGATCTGCGTGCGCTCGTGCAGCTCATCGGACGGCAGCGCGCTCAGGACGCTGCGGCCCAGGGCCGTCCAGTCCTGACTCAGCTTGCGACCGTAGCCGAGCGACGCCAGCCAGTTGTCGCCGCTCGGGGCGGTGCGGTATTCGAGCCGCGCGGAGCCGCGCCACAGCGGGTTGTCGGAGTACTCGAGGGCGCCCGTCAGGGCGGTCGCCTCACCGCTACCCGCTCCGGCGAGCGGGCTGACCCGCTCGAACGAGGTATTCAGCCGCAGCCCCGGGGCCAGCGTCCACCGGTTGCGCAGTCCGATCGCCGCCTCGGCCTCGCGGCCACTCAACACGTCATGCGCACGGTATTCGGTGAACACGGAGCCGTTGCGCAGGTAGTCGGCATCGAGCCCGATCACCGTGGTGTTCTGCGTCTGCGAGCCGTTCAGGTCGTACGGTCCCGTGAACGAAGAGATCAGCTCATGCCGGGCGTACACCCGCGCGCGCTGGGCGAAGCGGTAGTCGCCGCCGATCAGCGCGCGGTGCTCGTCGCCGGCGGACAGGGCCTGCTCGTACTCGCCGAATACCGAGGCGCGCGGCCCGACCTGGCCGGTGAGCCGGAAGTGAATGCTGTTCGTCTTCGCTGAATCGGTATTCAGCTCGGCGTGCCGCAGGCCCAGCTCCGCCCGCAACCGGTTGGTCAGCTCTCGCTCCACCCCGACGTCGATCCCGATGCGGCGCACCAGCGTGACCAGATCCTCGCTGCGCAGCGCCTCGGCCCGCACCCGCGTGTGGCGGTCGAGAATGCCCGTGCCCCGCAGGCCCAGCTCGCGCCGGCCCCGTCCCACCGCGGACGACGGATTGGCGAAGTCGGCTTCCGCATCGAGACCGAACAGCCGGGCTTCCCAGCGCTCGGAGAAGTGGCGCAGCTCGAAGCGGAACGCGTCACCCCGGGCCGCGCCCGCCGAGTCGGCATGCGCCACTTCGGCCAGGAGATAGGTGCGGTCCCCGAACCGGATCGTCGAATTGGCCGAGACCAGGCTGCGGGCGCCCAGCGGATTGTCGTCGTGGACGGCGGAGCCGCCCAGCTCCAGCCGGTCGGTGGCCCGGATCTGCGCGTCGGCGCCGAAGGTCCAGAACGGCGTGCCGCCCTGGTCGACCTCGTAGGTCACCCGGATCGACACTGGGTTCAGGTTCTGATCCACGCTGGGCACCGGCGCCTTGAGCAGTAGCCGGCCCGTGAACGGCTCGATCGTATAGTCGGCGAACCGCGTCAACAGCTGGGTCTTGAGGATCACGGCCGGCTGGTTCCGGTCCCGCGTGATGATCTCCACCCGTTCGCTGTTGGTGAGGCCGCTGCGCTGGCTCAGGACGAACGGTCCGGAAATCCCGCGCCCCGGGAATTCGTCGATCACCTGCGACTCGTGCCCGCGGCTGGCGAACAAATTGGCCTGCGAGCGCTGGTTCTCGAAGTGCTGCAGCGCGCCGTTCAGGCTGCGGGAATAGGCGCCCAGCATCCGGTTTTCGGTGGCCGGCATGGTGCCGTAGTCGCCGAACAGGAAGTAGTTCCGGGCTTTCTCGACCCGCAGGTACAGCCGGCTCGTGGATTGCGCGTCGAATTCCTTGACCGACGCATCGCCGTACACCGGATAGAACTCCTCCGGCCGGATGTCGCGGAACAACCGGGCCCGCGGGTCGCGCTCGGTGTCGAGACGCAGGTCGATCACGAACTCCGGTCCCACCGTTCCCTTCACGAACACGGCGGCGCGGGTACCCGCGTGAATCCGGTCGTTCGCGTTCTTGAGCGACAGGGCACGGAGCTCGTCTTCAAACCGGTCGCGGATGCGGTCCGGCGGTAGCGACCAGGAGCGCAGGTCGACCCGGCCCTCGATCACGCCGGCGGCCAGAAGCGGGCGGCTCGCCGGGACGTAGACGAGCGTCGCCGAGCCGCTGAGTCCGTTCGCGCTCACCCGCAGCTGCGCCTGGCCCGCCTGACCCGCGGCGACGAGGGAGAGATTGCGGGCCCCGCCGGTGATGGTGGTCTGCACGCCCGGCGCCACCGGGTCCTCGTCCTCGACCTGCCAGCGGCCGGCGCTCGCCTCGAGCGTCACCACGGTGCGATCGGCGAGCGGGGCGCCCAGCGCATCGAGCAGCCGGATCGCCACCGGGACCACCGTCTGGCCGTCGGCCGGGATCGCGCCCAGCGGCACCTGGACGGAGATCACGCCGTGGCGGCCAATGGAGAGCGTCGGCACCAGCTCCGCATCCGGCAACGCCGGGGAGTTGGAGTTGTCGTTGGTCAGGGTGCGGGCCGGCAGGAGGCCGGTGTACACCTCGCCCGAGGAGTCACGCGAGTACTGCGGCACGCCCGGCGCGAACGCGCCGACGCTCGGCAGCTCCGCCGGCCGCAACCCAAACGCCCCGGCCGCCGTGTCCGGCATCTTGACGTTCGATGTCGCGGTGAAGGTACCCGCCAGGGCGAAGTCGACGCGGTGCATCTCGCCGCGTTGCACGTCGACGAAGTGGCTGGCGGCGTTCCCGGCCTGGCGATTCGACACCAGCACGAGGGTCGCGCCGTCCGGCACGGTCGTGGCGTCGACCTTCACGATGTGCAGGCGCGGGGTGACCCCGTAGAAGCTGTACTTGCCCTCGCCGTCGGTGACCGTCGACGTGCCGTCCTCCATGTAGATCCGCACGCCGGGCACGCCGGCACCGCCCGACTGCGCATAGACCTTGCCGACGATCAGCCCTTCATCGGTGAACACGCCACCGGTGAGCAGGACCTTGACCGCGGCCTCGTTCGATTGCGACGGTCCCAACGGCGACCGGGCAATGGCGCGGCTGATGCCGTCGCCGGTCGCGGCACCGGGCAGCACGCGCACGCGAACCGTCAGCGTGGTCTGCGACGTCGGCGCGAGGGTGTCGAGCGTAAAGACGAGCCCGGGCCCGTGGCCGCCCGCCGGATCGGCGACCGGCACATTGTCGCGCCGCGCCGTACCGGTGACGTAGGAGAACCCGGCCGGCAGGCGATCGTCGACCGTGACGTCGGGAGCGGGCGAGACGCCCGTGTTGCGCACCCGAATCGTGTATTCGAACTGATCGCCAATCTCGACCTCGGTCCGCGACGCGTCCATTTCGATCGCCAGCGAGGCAACCGCCACGACCACGGTGGGAGCGTCGAGAGCGCTGTTGTCGGCTGAAGACGTGTCGCCCGGCGTGACCACCACGGCGCCGTTGGTCACCTGGGGCACGGCCGCAAATCCGACGCTGACCGACAGCGTGACCAGGCTGGAATCACCCGCGGCCAGCGGTCCGGCGTTGGTGCAGGTCACTACCGCGCCGGTGGCGAAGCAGGTCCAGCCCGAGCCCGTGCCGGAGAGGAATCCGAGACCTTGTGGTAGCGTGTCGGTGATGGTGACCGGCCCGATCGTGGCGGCGGTCCCCTTGTTGGTCACGGCCAGCGTATAGACGCCGGTCTGGGCAACCGCGAACACGCCGCTGTGCCGCTTGGCGAGCGCCAGATCGACGGCCGTGATTGCCGTGGGATCGGAGGCCCGATCGTTGGCGGCGTTCACGTCACCCGCCGCCTGCACCCGGGCGACGTTCGTCACCGACGCGGCGGCGCCGGGTTGCACCGAGACCGTCAGCGCGATGGAGCTCGCCGCGCTGGCCGCGAGCGGCGCCGCCGTGGTGCAGGTGACGACCGGTGCGGCGGTCGAGCAGCTCCACCCGGCGCCACTCGCCGTGCTGTAGGTGAGTCCGGCCGGCAAGGAATCGAGCACCGTCAGGGTGCCGGTGGTGCCCACCGTGCCCATGTTCGTCACGGTGAGGGTGTAGGTGCCGGTGCTGCCCAGGGTGAAAGCGCCGCTGTGGGTCTTGGCAATCTGGACGTCGACCGCATTCACCGTGGTGACGTCGGTGGCGCTGTTGTTCGCGAGCACCGGATCGATCGTGCCCGCCGGGGCCGCAACGGTCGCCGTGTTGGTGAGCGATCCGCTCGTCTGACCCACCGTGCCGGTGACCGAGAAGGTGGCGGTTCCGCCCACCAACAGGTCCACCGTCGAGGCGACGCTCCCCGTGCCCGCGCCTGAGCCACAGCTGCCAGCGGTCGCGACGCAGGTCCAGGTCACGCCGGTGAGCTGCGCGGGAACCGGGTCGTCGATGGCAGCACCGGTCACCACGCTCGGGCCAGCGTTGGTGACGACGATGGTGTACGTCACGGGGCCGCCCGGGGTGACGGTCGTCAGCCCGTCGGTCTTGGTGATCCCGAGGTCCGCCATCGGCGTGACGGTCGCGGACGCGCTCTGGCTGTTGTTGGCGGCGACCGGATCTGCGGTCACGGCGCTGACCGTCGCCGTGTTGACGAGCGGGCTCGCCCCGGCATAGCCCGCCGGCACGTCGTACGTGACCGTGACCACCACGCTGGCCCCGGTGGCCATCGTGCCGAGCGCGCAGGGGAAGCCGCCGCTGCAAGGCGCCGAAGCCGAGACGAAGCTCAAGCCGGCGGGCGTGGGATCGGCCAGGGAAACGCCTGTCGCGTCGTTCGGGCCGGCGTTGGCCACCGTCACCGAGTACGAGATGCTGGTGCCGGGCACCACGCTCGCCGGCCCCGTCTTGATCACCGAGAGGTCGGCGCTGGGCGCGGCGATCGCAGTCGAGGCGGACGCCTGATTGTTGGCGCCATTCGGATCGGCGGTGGTGGTGCTCGTAGTCGCGGTGTTCACAATCGGATCGGGTCCGGCGTATCCGAGCGGTGCCAGGTACGTCACCGTGACGACAATCGAGGCGCCCGGCGTCATGGTGCCGAGGGCGCACGGGAATCCCGCGGCACACGGCGCGGAGGCCGAAACGAACGTCAGGCCGGCGGGGGTGGGATCCGCCAGCGAGACGCCCGCGGCATCGCTCGGGCCGGCGTTGCTGACCGTGACCGTGTAGACCGCGTTGGTCCCGAGCAACACACTCGCGGGCCCGGTCTTGGTCACCGACACGTCGGCCGAGGACGCCGTCAACGTCGTGGAGACCGTGGCGCTGTTGTTCGCGGGCGCCGCGATCGGTCGACGTCGTGCTGACGGTCGCGGTGTTCACGATCGGGTCGGGACCGCTGTACGCCGGCGGCACCTGGAAGGTGGCCGTGATGGTGCGGCTCGATCCTGGTGGCAGGGTGCCCAGGCGCACGGGAACGCGGTGGTGCAGGCGCCGGCGTTGGACACGAAGCTGAGGCCGGCGGGCGTCGGGTTGTCGACCGAGACTCCCGTGGCGTCGCTCGGGCCGGCGTTCGTCACCTGGATCGTGAGCGCGATCGTCTGACCGGGCGTCACCGTCGCCGGACCGGCGCTGGTGATGGCGACATCGGCGGACATGGTGACCGCGGTCTGGGCGGTGGCGCTGTTGTCGCCCGCCGCCGGATCCGCCGTGGGCGAGGACACGGTCGTCGTCGCGACGATCGGATTGGCGCCGCTGTAGCTCGCGGGCACGAGATACGTTGCGGTGACCGTCCGCACCGCTCCCGCCGGCACCGTGCCGAGCGCGCAGGGGAACGCGGTGGCGCAGGCGCCGGCGTTGGAGACGAACGTCAGACCGGCGGGCGTCGGGTTCGCGAGCGTCACGCTCGATGCGTCGGCCGGGCCGCCATTGGTGACCGTGATCGTGTAGACCACGTTCTGCCCGGCCACCACCGAGGCCGGCGCCGCGATCGTCACGCCCAGATCGGCATCGGCCGCCGCCAGCGGCACCGACACGGTGGCCGCGTCGTTGGCCGGAATCGTGTCGGTGGTCGCCGCGGACACTGACGCGGTGCTGAGAATCGGATCGGGCGCGGAGTAGCCGGACGGCACCAGGTAGGTCGCCGTGATGGTGCTGGTCTGCCCGACGAGCACCGTCCCGATGGTGCACGGGAAGGTGCCGCTGCACGCCCCGGTCGTGGAGACGAAGGTCAGGCCGGCGGGTGTCGGGTTGGCGACGCTCGCCGCCAAAGCATCACTCGGCCCATTGTTGGTGACCGAGATCGTCAATACCACGTTCGTCCCCGGCGTGACGCTGGCCGGGCCAGTCATGGTCAACGCCAGGTCGGCGGCGCCCGTGGCGACGGTCGTCGCGGCGGACGTGGCGTTGTTGCCGCCGGCAGGGTCGGCGGTAGTGGCCGTCACCGAGACGGCGTTGACGATCGGGTTCGGTCCGGCGTACCCGGGCGGGACCTGGAACGTGACGGTGAGGCTGATGCTGCTTCCCGCCGCCGAGAGTGCCGGCGGAGCAGGGGAAGCCGCCCGCGCACGGCCCGCGTCGCGGAGACGAACACGAGCCCGCTCGGCGTCGGATCGTCGATCGTGACGCCTTGCGCGTCGCTCGGCCCGGCGTTGGTGACGGTGATCGTGTAGTCGATGTTCGTCCCCGGCGTCGACACCGCGGGCCCGGTCGCCGTAATCGTCAGATCCGCCGAAGCCGGCCCCAGAGTCGTCGACGCGGTCCCGGATTCGTTGCCGGTGGTCGGATCGCCCGTTGGCGTGTTCACCGTCGCCGTGTTGACGATCGCGCTCGGCGCCACGTACGACGCCGGAACGTGGTAGGTCGCCGTGATGGTCCGCGTGGCCCCCGCAGGGACGGCGCCCAGTGCGCACGGGAAGGCGGTCGTGCACGCCCCCGTCGTCGAAACAAACGCCAGCCCGGCCGGCGTGGGATCGGCCACCGAGACGCTCGCCGCATCGCTGGGGCCGTTGTTCGTGACGGTGATGGTGTAGACGGCGTCCTGGCCCGCGATCACGTTCGCGGGGCCGCTCTTGGTGACCACCAGATCCGCGGACGCCGGGTTCACGGCCACGCCGGTCGTCTGGGCCTCGTCTCCGGGGCTCGGATCGGGCGTCACCGATGTGACCGACGCCGTGCTGAGGATCGGGTTGGCCCCACTGTAGCCCGACGGCACCAGGAACGTCGCGGTGATGGTGCGCGTCTCGCCCGCCGGGATCGTGCTCAGGTTGCACGGGAACGTCGTCGCGCAGTCCCCAGTCGTCGACACGAACACCAGGCCCGCCGGCGTCGCGTTGGCCACGCTGACGCCCGCCGCGTCGCTCGGCCCCGCGTTGGTGACCGTAATCGTGAACGTGACGTTCTGACCCGGGGTCACCGACGCCGGTCCCGTGTTGGTCAGGGTGAGATCCGCGGTGCCCGCGGACACCGGGGTGTTGGTCGTGCTGGAGTTGTTCCCCGCCAGCGGATCGCCGGTCGTCGCCGACACCGACGCGCTGTTGACGATCGGGTTCGAGCCGGCGTACCCCGAGGGGACGTCGAAGCTGGCCGTGATGACCTGACTCGACCCGGCGGGCATCGATCCCAGGGTGCACGGGAACGCCGTCACGCAGGCACCCGCGTTCGCAGCGAACGTCAGCCCGGACGGCGTGAGGTCGCTTCACCGTCACGCCGGCCGCGTCCGACGGGCCGTTGTTCGTCACGGTGATGGTGTACACGAGCGACCCGCCCGGGACCACGCTCGCCGGCCCGGTCTTCGTGATCTGTACATCTGCCGCGGGCGGATTTACCGGCGTCGTGGTGGTGGCCGATTCGTTGCCGCTGACCGGGTCGCCGGTGGGCGAGCTGACCGAGGCCGTATTCACGATCGGGTTCGCCCCGGCATAGCCCGACGGGACGTGGTACGTGGTCGTGATGGTCCGCGTCGTCCCGGCGACCACCGTGCCGATAGTGCAGGGGAAGGCGCTGGTGCAATCGCCGGCGTTTGACACGAACCCGAGGCCGGCGGGGGTCAGGTCGGCGACCGCGACGCTGGCGGCGTCACTGGGGCCGTTGTTGGTGATCGTGATCGTGTACGTCGCATCGAGGCCGGGCGTGACCGACGCAGGACCGGTCTTCGTGATCGCCAGGTCGGCGGACGCTGGGTCGACCGCAATGCTGACCGTCTGCGCCTCGTTCCCCGGGTTCGGGTCGCTCGTTACCGAGGTCACCGACGCCGTGTTCAGGATCGGGTTGGCACCCGCGTAGCCCGACGGGACCGAGATAGGTCGCGGCGATGACGCGCGATTGCCCGGCCGGCACCGTGCCCAGGTTGCACGGGAAGGCGGTGGTACACGCCCCCGCATTCGAGACGAAGGTCAACCCGGCCGGGGTGACGTCGGCGACGGAGACGCCCGCGGCGTCGGACGGCCCCGAGTTGGTGACGGTGATCGCGATGGCGATCGAGACACCGGGCACGACCGATGCCGGGGCGACCGCCGTGAGGCTCAGGTCGGCGGAACCCGCCGTCACGGGCGTGGACGTCGAGGCGGCATTGTCCGCCGCCACCGGGTCGCCTGTGGGAGAGCTCACGGACGCGGTGTTGACGATCGGGTTGGCGCCGGCGTAGCCCGACGGGACAGCGAACGTGGCCGTGATGACCTGACTCGCTCCTGCGGTGACGACGCCCAACGCGCAGGGGAACGCCGTTGCGCAGGCCCCGGCGGTGGAGACGAAGGTCAAACCAGCGGGCGTGAGGTCGGCGACCGAGACCGCGGCCGCGTCGCTCGGTCCCAGGTTGGTGACGGTGATCGTGTAGACGAGATCGGTGCCTGGCAGCACGTTCGCTGGTCCCGTCTTCGTGATCGCGAGGTCGGCCGAGGGCGGATTGACGACCGTGGTCACCGTCTGGCTCTCGTTGCCGGGGACCGGATCGGCCGACGGCGAGCTGACCGACACGACGTTGAGAATCGGGTTGGCCCCTGCGTATCCCGACGGTACCTGGAACGTGGCCGTGATGGTGCGGGTTGCGCCCGCCGGCACGGTGCCCAGCGCGCAGGGGAACGCGGTGGTGCAGTCGCCACTGGTCGAGACGAAGGACAGCCCGGCCGGCGTCGCATCAGTCACCGTAACCGTCGCCGCGTCACTCGGCCCGTTGTTGGTGATCGAAATCGTGTAGACCGCGGTCTGACCCGGGGTGACGGACGCGGGGCCACTCGCTGTGAGACTCAGATCCGCCGAGGCGGGGTTGACCGTCACCGGCAGGGTCTGGCCCTCGTTGCCCGGTGCCGGATCCGTGGTGGCCGAGGTGACGGATGCGGCATCGACGATCGGATTCGGTCCCGCGTATCCCGACGGCACCTGATAGGTCACGGTGATGGTCCGCACCTGCCCCGAGGGGATGGTGCCGAGCGCGCACGGGAACGGGCTCGCGCACGAGCCGCTGGTCGCCACGTACGTGAGACCCGAGGGCGTCACGTCCGCGACCGACACACCCGCCGCGTCGCTGGGGCCGTTGTTGGTGACGGTGATCGTGAATGCCAGCGTCTGGCCCGGGGTCACCGACGCCGGTCCGCTCAGGGCGAGCACGAGGTCGGCCAGGCCCGACGCCACCGGCGTGGACGTCGCCGAGGAATTATTCGCCGCCACCGGATCCGCGCTCGACGCGCTCACGGTGGCCGCATTGACGATCGGGTTCGCGCCTGCGTATCCGGACGCCACGTTGTAGGTCGTCGTGATCGTCACGCTCGCCCCAGCCGTGATCGCGCCGAGGCTGCACGGGAACGCGGTGACGCAAGCACCCGCGTTTGATACGAAGGTCACACCCGCCGGGGTGACGTCCGCGACCGACACGCCGGCCGCATCGCTCGGTCCGTTGTTCGTGACCGTGATGGTGTAGACCAGATCGGTGCCCGGAACCACGCTGGCGGGCCCCGTCTTGGTGATCGCGAGATCGGCCGAGCTCGAGGTGACCGTGGTCGACGCATTCGCCGATTCGTCGCCCGGAGCCGGATCGGCCGTAGGTGTGCTCGCCGTGGCGCTGTTGACGATCGGATTTGGCCCGGCGTACCCCGAGGGCACCTGATACGTGGCGGTGATGGTCCGGCTCGTGCCCGCCACGACGCTGCCCAATGCGCATGGGAACGCCCCGGTGCAGGCCCCACTCGTCGAAACGAAGGTGAGCCCGGTCGGGGTCACGTCCGCGACCGACACGCTGGCGGCGTCCGACGGCCCGTTGTTGGTGACGGTGATGGTGTACGCGATCGACTGGCCCGGCGTCGCGGAGGCGGGTCCCGTCATCGCGAGGTGCACGTCGGCCGAGGGCGCGTTGACGGCGACCGACGCGGTCTGGGCCTCATCGCCGGGAGCGGGGTCGCCGGTGGACGAAGTCGCCGAGGCCGTATTGAGAATCGGGTTCGCGCCGGCGTACCCGGACGGGACCTGATAGGTCGACGTGATCGTGCGGGTCGTGCCCGCCGGGATCGTGCCCAGCGCACAGGGGAACGCGGAGACGCAATTGCCCGCATTCGAGAGGAACGTCAGCCCGGCAGGCGTGGCGTCCGCCACGCTCACACCGGCCGCGTCACTGGGCCCGTTGTTGGTCACCGTGATGGTAAACGTGGCGTTCAGGCCGGGGGTGACCGTCGCCGGTCCGGTCTTCGTGACGTGCAGGTTGGCCGAGCCGCTCGCCACCGGGGTCGACGCCGTGCCGGTATTGTTGCCGGCCACCGGATCGCTCGTCGACGCGCTCGCGGTGGCCGCATTGACGATCGGGTTCGCGCCCGCATAGCCCGACGGCACGGCGTACGTGGCGGTGATGACGCGGCTCGCCCCGGCGGGGACCGTGCCCAGGCTGCAGGGGAAGGCGGTGACGCAGTCTCCCGACGTCGAGACGAAGTTCGTGCCGGACGGGGTGATGTCGGCGACCGAGACCGCGGCCGCATCGCTGGGGCCGTTGTTCGTCAGTGTGATCGTGTAGACCGCGTTCGTGCCCGGGACGACGCTCGCCGGCCCGAGCTTGGTGATGGCGAGGTCCGCCGATCCCGCACCGACCGTCGTGGACGACGTCGCGGTATTGTTGCCGGCCACCGGATCGGCGGTGGGCGAGCTGAGCGTGGCGGTGTTGAGAATCGGATTGGCGCCGGCGTATCCCGACGGGACCTGGTACGTGGTCGTAATGGTCCGAGTCGATCCGGCGGTCACCGTGCCCAGGGCGCAGGGATAGGCGGCGACGCAGGCACCGCTGTTCGAGACGAACGTGAGCCCAGACGGCGTCGGGTCGGCCACAGAGACGCCCGCGGCGTCACTGGGTCCATTGTTGGTCACCGTGACCGTGTAGACGACCGTCTGGCCCGGGGTCACCGACGCCGCGCCCGTCTTGGTGATGGCGAGATCGGCCGATGGCGCATTGACCGTGACGTTGGCCGTCTGGGAGTTGTTGCCCGCGACGGGATCGGACGTCGCACTCGAGACCGTGGCCGCGTTCGCGATCGGGCTCGCGCCGGCGTACCCGGAGGGCACGCTGTAGGTCGCGGTGATGGTCCGTGTGGCACCGAACGGCACGGTCCCTAAGGCGCACGGGAACGCCGTCACGCAGTTCCCCGTGTTCGACAGGAACGTCAGCCCCGCGGGCGTCGGATCGGTGACCGACACGGCCGCCGCATCCGACGGGCCCGCGTTGGTGACGGTGATGGTAAACGCGACCGTCTGCCCGGGGGTCACGCTGGCCGGCCCGGTCTTGGTCAGCGACAGGTTGGCGGACCCGGCGGCCACCGGGGTCGAGGCGGTGGCGGAATTGTTTGCAGGCACCGGATCGCCCGTGGTGGCGCTGGCCGTGGCGGTGTTCAGAATCGGGTTCGCGCCGGCATAGGCGGGCGGCACGGAGAAGGTCGTGGTGATGACCTGACTCGCCCCGGCCGCAATGGTACCGAGCGCGCAGGGGAACGCACCGCTGCATGCCCCTGCGTTGGAGACGAAGGTCAAACCCGCCGGCGTGACGTCGGCGACCGAGACGCCGGCCGCGTTACTCGGCCCCGCGTTCGTCACGGTGATCGTGTAGACCACGTTCGTGCCCGGCACCACGCTCGCCGGGCCCGTCTTCGTGATGCTCACGTCAGCGGATCCCGCACTGACCGTGGTCGAGGCCGTGGCGCTGTTGTTGGCCGCGACCGCATCGCTGGTGGTGGAGGTGACGGTGGCCGTGTTGAGGATCGGGTTCGCGCCGCTGTAGCCCGACGGGACCGAGAACGTGGTCGTAATGGTCCGGGTCGCCCCGGCCGTGATGGTGCCGAAGGCGCAGGGGAACGCGGTGACGCAGGCGCCGCTGTTGGAGCTGAAGGTCAACCCGGCCGGAGTCGCATCCGCCACCGAGACGGCCGCGGCATCACTCGGCCCGTTGTTCGTCACCGTAATCGTGTAGACCACACTGGTGCCCGGGACGACGCTCGCCGGCCCGGTCTTGGTGATCGCGAGGTCCGCGGAAGCGGCGTTCACCGTCACGTTGGCCGTTTGCGCGTTGTTGCCCCCCACGGGATCACTCGTGACGGCGCTCGCGGTCGCGGTGTTCACGATCGGACTGGCGCCCGCATAGCCCGACGGCACCTGGTAGGTCGTCGTGATGGTGCGCGTCGCACCCGAGGCCACCGTGCCCAGGGCACAGGGGTAGGCGCTCACGCACGAGCCGGTGTTCGAGAGGAACGTCAATCCCGCCGGCGTGGGATCCGCGACCGAAACCCCCGCGGCGTCGGACGGCCCGAGGTTGGTGACGGTGACGGTGAACGCGACCGTTTGTCCCGGCGTGACCGTCGCGGGCCCGGTCTTGGTGAGCTGTACGTTGGCGGAGCCCGCGGCCACCGGTGTCGAGGTGGACGCCGTGTTGTTCGCTGCCACCGGGTCCGCCGTGGTGGCGCTCACGGTCACCGTGTTGACGATCGGATTGGCGCCGGCGTAGCCCGACGGAACGCTGAACGTCGTGGTGATCACCCGGGTGGCGCCTGCGGCAACTGACCCGAGGCTGCACGGGTAGGCCGTGGTGCAGGCACCGGCGTTCGAGACGAAGGTCAGGCCGCTGGGCGTGACGTTGGCGACCGAAACCGCGGCCGCGTCACTGGGGCCGTTGTTCGTCACCGTCACCGTGTAGACGAGGTTCGTTCCGGGAACGACGCTGGCCGGTCCGCTCTGGGTAATCGCTACATCAGCGGACAGGGCGGTGGTGGTCGTCGTGGTGGCGCTGTTGTTGCCGGCCACCGGGTCGAACGTGGTGCTCGACGCGGTGCCGGTGTTCGAGATGATGGTGCCGGTGGCGGTGCCGGAGCCCACGGTCACGACGAGCGTCACGCTGCGGGCGCTGGGTGCCCCCGTGGCAGTCGCTCCGGCCCAGGAGCAGTTGACGAGCCCCGTGCTGCCCACCGACGGCGTGATGCAGCTGCCGCCGGCACTCGGGGTTGCCGAGAGGAAGGTCGTGTTCGCCGGCGTATTGTCCTGGATCGCGACCGTCTGGGCCGGCAACGGGCCGTTATTGGTTGCGGTCAGCGTGTAAGTTATTGTTGCACCGGCATTTACTGGGTCGGGCGCGTCCGTCTTCGTCAGCGCCATATCGGCGGCCGTCGAGACGTCGGTGTTGTTGTCGGTTGCGCTGTTGTTGGGCGCCGCCAGCTCAGTCGTCCCCGCCGGCACGGCGATGGTGGCGGTATTGGTGATCGTGCCGCTGGCGCTCACCAGCACCGGCGCCGTAACCGTGAACGTGGCGGTGCCGCCGCTCAGGAGGTTTACGGTGGTATTGATGTTGCCGCTGCCACTCGCGGTGCAGCTCGACCCGGCGGATGCGGTGCAGGTCCAGGTGACGCCCGCAACGGTGAAGAAGCTCGGGTTGAAGGTGTCGGTCACCGGGGCCGCCGTGACGGCGCTCGGCCCGGCATTCGTCGCGATGATGGTGTAGACGAGCGCCGTGCCCGGGTTCACGGACGTCACGCCATCCGTCTTGGTGATCTGGAGGTCGGCCCCGGCGCCCACGGTGGTGACGTCAGTGGAGCGGTCGTTGGCCGCGTTGGCGTCACCCGCGGTGGCCACGCGCGCGATGTTGGTCACTGACGGCACGGCCGTCGCCAGCACGGTCGCGTTGACGGTGATGGTGCTGACACCGCTCACGGCCAGCGGGCCCGGGTTGGTGCAGGTCACGACCTGACCCGCGACGCCGCAGGCCCATCCGCTGCCGCTCGCCCCCGTGGGCGTGAGCCCCGCCGGCGCGGAATCGATCGCAGTGATGGTCCCGAACGTGGCCGCGGTTCCGGAATTGGTGATGGTGAGCGTGTACGTCGCCGCCACGCCGGCCGTGAAGTTGCCGGAGTGGCTCTTGGCCATCGAGAGGTCCGGCGCCGTCACAGTCACCTGCGTCGCCTGCTGCCCCGCGACCCCAGGATCGTCGCTCACGCCGATCAGGGTATTGCCGAGACTCTGGCCTGCGTAGCTGACGCGGGCCTGGTTCGACACGACGGTGCCGGCAGCGGCGGCTCCGGAAATGACCACTCGGAACCGCACCACCGTGGTCTGGGTGGGCCCCAACTTGCCGCCCGCGGCGGCCGTGGCGCCGGCCCCGATCCGGAACAAGACCCGGTTGCCGGCTACGTCGAGATTGGCGGCATCGTCACCCGTGGCATCCGTCTTGGCGCCAGCCGGAGGACCACCGGTCACCGAGGAGACGAACGTCAGCGACCCTGCGGCATAGGTGGCGTTCGCGGGGATCGTGTCGATGAGCACGACCGACACGGCCGTGTCCAGGCCCGTATTGGTCATGTTGATGGTGTATTCCAGGGTATCGCCCGGCAGGATCGAGCCGCCGTTCACGTCCACGACGGTCTTTTCGAGGCTTCCCGGGCCCGAGAGATTGGGCGAATAGAGCTGGCTCGCGAACGTCACCACCCCGGGGTAGTACTGGTCGCCGGTCGACGTCAGGGAAATCGTGGCGGTGGTGGCCCCATTGGGCAGGATGTTGCTTGCATCGAGGATGTCCGCATCGAAGGCGAGCTGGTTCACATAATCGGGGTTCTTGGCGCTGAAGCGCACGCCGAGGGCCGACAAGCTGCTGTTAAAGGGGTTGTTGGCCGGGTTCTGGGCGTCGCTGATGGTCGTCGCATTGAGCTGCAGCACGTCCCCGACGATGCCGAGGTCCCCCTCGTACCCGACGATGCCGAGCTGCGTGTTCACCGCGCCGGCCGGCGGCGTGTTCAATCCGCTGACGGCGATCGAGACGGGGACGCCGGTGAATACCCGCGCGTAGCCGTCGTACACGACCAGGCTGCGCGGGAGGGAAGCCTGATTGTACAACACCACCACGAGCGTCCAGCCGGCGTACCGGGCGGCCGCCAACTCGCGCTGCACGTTGGCGACGAGGTAGTTGCCGCTGCCTCCCGCCCGTACCAGGGCGGTGACGTCCCTGAACCCCTGGTAGTTCTGGGTGGTCGTGGCGTCCTGATCGAGCTGCGTAGCGGTGATCGTGGTGTAGGCCGCGACCGGCGTCTGGAACAGGACCGTGTTTCGCGCCGCGCTCGCCGAGTACGCCCCCCAATAGAGGCCAGCGAACATCACCGAATCGCCAGCGGCCAGGGTCAGCGTGGCACTGCTCGAATTGAACGTCGTGCCGTCAGCATCGACATCGACGTCGACGCTGGTGTAGGCATCGTTGTTGAGGTTCAAGGCGGTGCCGATACCGGCGCGCGCATTGACGCAGTTCGCCACCGCGGCGTTACACGTCGAGAGCGTGTTGCCGATCAGGACGATGGAGCCGGTGGTGTTGGTGGTGGGGAAACGCTGGGTGAACGCCCGGACAATTTGTGCGGTGGCGGCGCGCGGGGAGACTGCGGTCGCGAGACCGAGCAACCCCAACCATCCGCACAACGATGCTCTTCGCCTCAACGGCTGACGGCTCACTCCGTGGCGCTCTCTACGCAGTATGGGGACGGGCCCGAATGTAGGAACGACGGCCAGAAAAGAAAGAGGTAAGTGACGCGAATCAGCCGTGCGGCGGCGAAAAACCGGTCTTGACAGACCCGATGGCAAAAACTGCTGCACCGGCGCAGCAATTTGGCCGGGGGACTATAATTGAACCGTGACCGCGACCGCCGCTCCCGCCGCCTCCCCACACTGGCCCGCCAGCCTGTATCGCCGTCCCGACGGCCAGCTCGAGCAGGAGTTATCCCCCTCACGGATCCGGGACATCGTGGAGCACGGCGAAGGCGAGCTGTGGGTGGATATCAACTCGACCGACGTGCACCAGCACGCCCTGCTCGAGAAGGTGTTCGGCTTCCATCCGCTGTCGATCGAGGACACGCTGTCCCCCGGGTCGCGGGTGAAGCTCGAGGAGTACGACCGCTACCTGTTCGTCGTGGTGTCGGGCATCCGCTTCGACCGCGCCACCCCGGATCCGTTCGACCTTGAGACGTTTAACACTTACTTCTTCCTCGGCAAGAACTTCCTCGTCACCGTGCACGCGATCGAAAGCCCGAGCTGCGATTCGACGCGCGACCGGCTGATGCGCAATCCGGACCTGCTGGGCCGCGGTGCCGAGATGACGATGCATTCCATCATCGACCAGGCCGTGGACGCCTACTTCCCGGTGGTGGAATCGCTCAACGATCTCGTGGACACCTTGGAGGAGAAGCTGTTCGAGTCGTTCGAAGAAAAGCTGATCCACGAGATCTTCAAGGCGAAGCGCTCGGCGTTCGCGTTCCGCCGCCACATCGGCCCGTTGCGCGAAGTGCTCAACGTGCTCACCAACCGGCCCTCCGTCTACATCCGGGCCGAAACGCAGCTGTACTACCGGGACGTCTACGACCACACCATCCGGATCATGGAATCGGTGGACACCACGCGCGACCTGCTGGCCGGCGTGCTCGAGACGTACCTGTCCCAGACCTCGAACCGCATGAACAAAGTGATGAAGCAGCTGTCGATCGTCGCCACGATCGCGTTGCCCCTGATCGTGGTCGGCGGGATCTACGGCATGAACTTCAGCTCGATGCCGATGACACATCACCCACTGGGCTTCTACTGGGCGCTGGGATCGATGGTGGCGATCTCGTCGGTGATGTTATGGTGGCTGCGGAAAAACCGGTGGCTCTAAAGCTCGACAGCGAAATCGTCACCCTGCACACCCGCCACCCGTTCATCATTGCGCGTGGCGGGCGCAGTGAGTACCAGGTGGTCCTGGTACGGCTGTCGGACGGCGATGGCACGGTGGGGTGGGGCGAGGCGTATCCATCGTCCTACTATGGAGAGAGTCTGGACGGCGTGCAGGACGCCTTGCGGGCCGCGAGTAAGGCGCTGCCGGTCGATCCCATGGACCTGGAAGGCGCCGAGCGGCGTTTCGGCGAGGTCGCCCCCAAGAGCGCCGCGGCGCGGGCGGCTCTCTCTATCGCGCTGCACGACCTGTTCGGGAAGCGCCTGGGACAGCCGTTGTGGCGCGTGTGGGGGCTCGATGCCGCCAAGACGCCGCGCTCCTCTTACACGATCGGCATCGACACGCCCGAGAAGATGCGGGCCAAGGTGCTCGAGGCTCAGGACTACAGCATCCTGAAGATCAAGCTCGGCACCGATCACGACGAAGCGTTGCTGCGCACCATCCGGGACGCGACCGACAAGCCGATTCGCGTCGACGCCAACGCCGGGTGGAGCCGCGAGCGCGCCCTGGCGATGCTGCCAGTGCTGAAGGAATTCGGCGTCGATCTGCTGGAGCAGCCGCTGGTGCCGGACGATCTCGAAGGGCTGGGGATGGTGCGGCGGGCCTCACCCGATATTCCGATCGTGGTCGACGAGAGTTGCCTCGTCGCCACCGATATTCCCAAGGTCGCGGGTGCGGTGGACGGGATCAACATCAAGCTGGCCAAGTGCGGCTCCCTGCGGGAAGCGTTGCGCATGATCGCCACCGCACGGGCCCACGGCATGCTGGTGATGGTGGGGTGCATGATCGAGACGTCCGTCGCCATCACCGCCGCCGCGCACTTCACGCCGCTCGTGGATGTGGCCGACCTGGACGGCGCCGCGCTCACGGTGGACGACCCCTTTACGGGCGCGCGCGTCGACCGCGGCCCGATCGCGCTCCCCACCACACCGGGCTTGGGTGTCGTGCGGCGATGACGCGGTTCGCCGACGTCGTCCTGCCGCTCCCGCTTTCCACTCCGTATCGCTACGCCGTTCCCGACGCCCTCGCACCGCGCGTGGTGCCGGGGGCGCGCGTCGTCGTTCCGGTGCAGCGGCGCCGCGCGATCGGCATCGTGGTGGCGGGCGCCGAGGATCCTCCGGTGCAGACGGCCCGCGCCGTGCTCGCGGCGCCGGATGCCGAGCCCGCGCTGTCGCCGGCGTTGCTGCGCCTGGGTCAGTGGCTGTCGGCGTACTACGGGTGTCCGCTCGGCCTGGCGATGCGCACGCTGCTTCCGGGCGCGCTGTGGGGTGGGCCGAACGCGCGCGATACCGGCCCGGCGCCGCGCACCGAAAAGACGATCGTCCTCACCGCGGCGCTCCCCTCCCTGGTGGAACGCGAGCAGGCATTCGCGCGCGCGCCCAAGCGGCGCATCGCGTACGAAGCGCTCGAGGCGCTCGGCGGGCGCGCGCCCGTGCGGCACCTCGTTCAACAGCTGAAGGTGGGCCCGGCGGTGCTGGACGGCCTGGTGCGTCAGGGTCTCGCGCGGGTGGAACAGGTGGCCCAGCCCCGTGATCCATTCGCCGGAGTCTCCGACGCGCCGCCGCCCGTCCTGACCGACGACCAGCGCCGCACCGTGGATGCGATCGCCGCATCCCCCGTCGACGTGCCGGTGTTGATCGAAGGCGTGACCGGCTCGGGCAAGACACTGGTGTATCTGGAAGCGCTGCGGCGCGCGGTCGATGCGGGGCTGGGCGCGATCGTGCTCGTGCCCGAAATCGCGCTCACGCCGCAGACGGTGGCTCGGGTGCGCGGCGTATTCGGCGATCTGGTGGCCGTGCTCCATTCGGGGCTGTCCGACGGCGAGCGCGCCGACGCGTGGCGCGCGTTGCGCGACGGCACGCGGCGCGTTGCGGTGGGCGCGCGCTCCGCCGTGTTCGCGCCGGTGCAGCGGCTCGCCGCGATTGTGGTGGACGAGGAGCACGAGGCGAGCTACAAGCAGGGGAGCGCGCCGCGCTACCACGCGCGCGACGTCGCCATGGTGCGGGCGCAGCTGGAAGACGCGCGGGTGATCCTTGGCAGTGCCACGCCCTCGCTCGAGACGCTGCAGGGCGTAGCCGCCGGGTCGGTGCGCCGCTTCGCCCTGCCGCGCCGCATCGATGACCGCCCGCTGCCCCCCGTGCAGCTCATCGATTTACGCAGCGCCGCGCGGACGCCGGAAGCGGGCGCGGTGCCGTGGAGCGAGACGCTGGACACCGCGGTGCGCGAGGCACTGGAGCGCCGGGAGCAGGTCATCCTGCTGCTCAATCGCCGCGGGTTCGCAAATTTCCTGCAGTGTCCCGCGTGCGGGTATGTGCCCGAGTGCCCGCGCTGCGCCATCGCGCTGACGCCGCACGCGACGCCGCCGGCGTTGCGGTGCCACTACTGCGGCCACGAGGAGCCGGTGCCCGCCGCGTGCGCACGCTGCGGCCGTCCCACGCAGCGGATGCGCGGCCTCGGCACGCAGCAGCTGGAGCATTTCGTGGGGCTGCGATTTCCGGCCGCGCGCATCGCCCGCATGGATCTCGATACCACCAGCACCAAATGGGGGCATCATCGCATCCTGGAGCGGGTGGGCCGGCACGAAGTCGACATCCTGCTCGGCACGCAGATGATCGCCAAGGGACTCGACTTCCCGTCGGTGACGGTGGTGGGCGTCGTCGATGCGGACACGAGCCTGCACTTCCCCGATTTCCGCGCCGCCGAACGGACGTTTCAGCTCGTGGCCCAGGTGGCGGGACGCGCCGGACGGGGACCGGCGGGCGGGCGGGTGGTGGTCCAGACGCGCGCCCCCGAGCATCACGCGTTGCGGGCGGCGGCGGCCCACGACGTGGCCGCGTTTGCCGCGGCGGAGCTGCCGCTGCGGACGCCACCGCATCCGTCCTATCCGCCGCACGTCGGCCTGGTCCGTTTCGTGGCGCTCGGTGCCAAGGAGACCGTGGCCGCGGCGCGCGCCGGCCGCGTGGCCGACTGGCTGCGCCGCGCCAACACCGAGCACCTGGAGCAGGCGCTCACCGTGCTCGGGCCCGCGCCGTGCCCGATCGCCCGGTTGCACGGCCGGTGGCGCTGGCACGTGCTGGTGAAAGCGGACGCGCCGCACGCGCTGGGACGCCTGATGCGGGCCTGGCGCGCGCAGGGGCGCGCCGCGTCGGCCATCATCGCCGATCGCGATCCGGTGGCTTTGTTGTAGGCGCTCGGGTAACTTTTTCCGCCGTGAGACGCCCCGCGTTTCGTTACCAGCTGCCGTCGTTCGACCAGCCTCCGCTGGCGGGAGCGCCCGAGGCACGCTTTGCGCCCGCGCCGGCCGACGGCGTGTTGCCGGACGGGTTTTTCTCCACCACGAACCTCCCCACCTACGTCAAGACGGGCAGCAGCTGGCGGCGGCCGCGGCTGCCGCGCATGGATTGCGTCATCGTCCGGGACGCGAACGGCGAGCTGGTGTCCACCGAGCCGCGCCGCGTGGCACGCGGCACGGCGGTCGCGTTGGGGGCGTCCGAGGATGGCCGCGAGGGCATCTTCGTGCACGGCGAAGGGTTCCTGCGCGGCGCGCACAGCGCGAACGAATTCCGGTTCATGCAGACGGAAGTGTCGCGTGAAAAACCGGTGGACTACGGCGTGCTCGCGGAGCTCCTGGGCGAGGAAAAGGCGCGGGGCGGGACGATCGTCTGGGTCGTGGGTCCCGCGCTGGTGCACGCGCGCGCCCGCGATGACCTGATCTGGTTCATCGAGCATGGGTACGTGGGGGCGATACTGGGCGGCAACGCCGTCGCGGTCCACGATCTCGAAGCGGCGATCTTCGGGACCACACTCGGGATGTCGAGCTCGGGGGAAGGCGTGGAGGGGGGGCACGCGCTGCACATGCGCGCCATCAACACGATCCGCAAAGTGGGGTCCATCCCGCGGGCGGTGGAGCAGGGAATCGTCACGAGCGGCATCATGCACGCGCTCGTCACCCATAAAATCCCGTACGTGCTCGCCGGATCGATCCGCGACGACGGGCCGCTGCCGGGCGTGTTGAGCGATACACTGGCCGCCCAGGATGCCATGCGCGACGTCACGGTGCGGGCCACCTTCGCCGTCTTCGTCGCGACCGCGCTGCACGCGATCGCCGTGGGGAACATGCTGCCGGCGTTCGTGGACGCGCCGGCGCCGGAGGACGTGCGCCCGCTCACCACGATCTGTGTGGACCAAACTGAATTCGTCGTGAACAAGCTGCGCGATCGCGGCACGCACCAGGCGTTCGGCGTGGTCACGAACGCGCAGGATTTCATGCACGTGCTGCGCTTCTACGTGGAGCGATGGGAACAGGCCCGGATTCCGTCCCCGGCGACGTCGGCGCCGCCCCGCTAGGGGCCGCGGCTCGCCCCGGCCAGGGGCCCGGCTGGTCGAAGCTCGCCGCCGCGGTGGCGCTGCGCGTGCCCCCGGCCGAAATCGAGACCATCTACCTGTTCGCCCCCCTCAAGCGGGAGGGGCGTGAGTGGGGCACGGCGGTCATCACCCGGCGGCATCCCGAAGGCAGGCTGCTCGTGTACACCGCGCGCTACATGCTCGTGGTGCGCGGCAAAGAGCGGGGACAGACCCGGCACGAGATCGAGGAAGTGGCGTTGTCACCCGCGGAGGTCGTCGCGCAGGTGATGCAGGGGACGGCGGAGCGCAACGGCGAGGCGGAGCCACCCCTCGCCTACGGCGCGGCGGTGTGGTATGAAGGTTGACGGCACCCGCGCGCTGGCGGCGTTCCGCCGCTATCTGAGCGACCGCAACCTCCCGGCCACGCAGCAGCGGCTCGCGGTGGCGACGGTGGTGCTGGATGCCGCCGACCATCTCTCGGCCGAGGACGTGGCGCACCGCATCGAAAAACGGGGGGTGCATGTCGGCCTCGCGACCGTGTACCGGACGCTCGACCTGCTGGTCGCGAGCGGTCTCGTGCAGCAGCGGGATTTCGGCGAAGGATTCCGGCGATTCGAGCCCGCTCCCCCGGGCGAGGCGCATGAGCACTGCATCTGCTCCTCGTGCGGCCGCGTGATGGAGTTTTCCAACGACCGGTTGGAGCGCATGATCGCGCTGCTGGCGGAAGAAACGCAGTTTCGTCCACACCATCATCGCCTGGAAGTGTTCGGCCTGTGCCGGGACTGCCAGCAAACGAACCCACTCGTGCGCACGAGGTGACGGCGTGATCGATGCCCAGCAGTTCATCCCCACGCAGGCGTTTCTGACCAAGGGCGTCGGCCGGCATAAGGAGAAGCTCACGAGCTTCGAAATGGCCCTGCGCGACGCCGAGCTGGCCAGCTACAACCTGGTGCGCGTGAGCTCGATCTTCCCACCACATTGCAAGATGCTGGAGCGGGCCAAGGGCCTGAAAATGCTGCACGCGGGCCAGATTCTGTTCACCGTCCTCGCCGAGTCGGCCACCAACGAGCCCAGCCGTCTGGTCGCGGCGTCGATCGGGCTCGCCATTCCCTCCGATCCCAGCCATCACGGCTACATCTCCGAGCATCATAGCTACGGCCAGAGCCGTGAGGTGTCGGGGGACTACGCCGAAGACCTCGCCGCGTCGATGCTCGCAACCGTCCTCGGCGTGCCGTTCGATCCGGAGCAGGACTGGGACCAACGCAAGGAGCAATGGATGGTGTCCGGCGAAATCGTGCGCACCCTGAACATGACCGCCACGGCGGAATGCGGCGACGACGGGCGCTGGACCACCGTGGTGGCGGCCGTCGCGTTCTGTGGATAAGCGCCTGGCCGGGTTGCCCTGGGGGGCGCCGGTCAATTTTCTCGGGCTCCCCGCGGCCGACGCGCCCACGTTCGACGACGCCGGCATCGTGATTCTGCCGGTGCCGTACGAGGCCACCGTTTCCTACATGGGCGGCACGCGCTTCGGACCGCGGCGCCTGCTCGAAGCGTCCCGCTACATCGAGCTGTACGACCACGAGCTGGATGCGGAGCCGCACACAGTCGGCGTGCATACGATGCCGGAGCTGCTGTTGAGCGGCGCCGGACCGGAAGCGGCGCTGGCCGAGCTGCGGCAGGCGTTCGACGCCCTGGTCGAGAGCAACAAGCTCGTGATTATGCTGGGCGGCGAGCACTCCATCTCGGCGCCGCCGATTGAGGCGCACGCGCACCGGCTCGGCGGCCGCCGGCTCAGCGTGCTGCAGCTCGACGCCCACGGCGATCTGCGCGCCGAGTACGAAGGGACGCCGTTCTCGCACGCCTGCGTCATGTATCGTGTGCACCAGCTGGTGGACCTGGTCCCGGTAGGGATCCGTGCCATCACGGCGGAGGAGCGCCACCTGATCCGCGCGCGCAAGATCCCGGTGATCTTCGGGCACGAGCTGGATGCGGCGGGGACGTGGATCGATCGGGCGCTGACGGCGCTCGGGCCCGATGTCTACATCACGATCGACATCGATTTCTTCGATCCGAGCCTCGTCCCCGCCACCGGCACGCCGGAGCCGGGGGGCGGCACCTGGTATCCCACCCTGCGGCTGCTCGAGCGGGTGTTCGCCGAGCGACGCGTGGTCGGCGTGGACGTGGTCGAGCTGGCGCCGATTCCCGGCTTCGTCGCCCCCGATTTCCTCGCCGCCAAGCTGGTCTACAAACTGGTGGCGTATCATCAGCGAGCGCGCAGTGGCCCCCGAAGGAGTTGAGGGCGTCTCCCTGGCGGTCGCGTTCGCCGCCGGCGTGTTGAGTTTCCTCTCCCCCTGCGTGCTGCCGCTGATTCCGAGCTACGTCGGGTTTCTCACCGGGATGACCACCGAAGAATTGCAGCTGCGGCGCGGGACGGCGCTGCTGCACGCGGTGTGGTTCGTGGGCGGATTCTCCCTCATCTTCATCGCCCTCGGCGCGTCCGCGTCGGCGCTGGGCGTCGCGCTGCTCGCGTCGCAGCACTGGATCGCCCGCGCCGGCGGCGTGCTCGTCATCCTGTTCGGTCTCTATCTCGTCGGTCTGCTGCGGCCGGCGTTCCTGATGCGCGAGCGACGGGTGCAGCTGGCGCGTAAGCCGCTGGGCTACCTCGGGTCGTCGGTGGCGGGCGTGGCGTTCGGCGCGGCGTGGACCCCCTGCATTGGGCCGATCCTGGGCGGAATCCTCACGCTGGCCGCGACCCGGGCCAGCGTCGCGCAGGGAACGGCGCTGCTCGCCGTGTACGCCCTGGGCCTCGCGGTCCCGTTCCTGATCACCGCCTTCGCCCTGGACCGGTTTCTGGTGTGGTTCCAGCGGTTCCGGCCGTTCCTGCGCTGGGTGGAATTGGTCGCAGGGGTACTGCTGATCGTCCTGGGTCTGTTGCTCGTCACCGACCGGTTCACACTCATCGCGGGCTGGTTGCAGGGACTCACGCCGGAGTTCCTGCGCAGCCGGCTCTAGCTCCCTGCGTTTCCTTCTATATGGAGGTGTGGCCATGCTCGATCAATTCAAACAGTTCATGCTCGAAACCAACGCGTTTTCCCTCGCCATTGGCGTCGTGATCGGCGGGGCCGTGGCGAAGCTGGTGGCGGCGCTGGTGGCGGATCTGCTGATGCCGGTCATCTCCCTGATCCTGCCCGGCGGGGCCTGGCGGGAGTTCAGCATCGGTCTCGGTGAAGGTCACGATCCCATCAAGATCGGCGACCTGATTGGCGCGTCGATCGATTTCGTGATCATTGCGGTGGTGGTGTACATCGTGGTCGCCAAGCTGTTCAAACTGCAGCTCAAGAAATAGGGGGTACGCCATGAAGCCGCTGTCCATCGTTGGCCTCCTGCTGATCGTGTTCGGAGCCTTCGTGGTATTCAAGGGCCTCAACTACAAGACTCGGAGCGACGTCGTGAAAATCGGTGACGTCCAGATCACGGCTCAAGAGCGGCGTGCGATCCCCACGTGGGTCGGCGTCGCCAGCCTGGTGGGCGGGGTGTTGCTGCTCGTTGGCGGGGGACGACGCCGTGACGGGTAGCGCCGTAATACCCCCAAGGAGCTAGTTCGCCGGTTCCCAGTCGTTAAGCCGTTTTTCATCCTCCCGAGGGATGTTCGCCTGCCCCACGCCGGGGCAGGTTGCATTCGTGCGTCATTCTCTCCTGGGGGACAGATGAAACGATTGGTCATGGTCTTGGTCATCGCGCTGTGCGCCGTGACCCTCCCGTCCTTGGCGGCACAGCAGGCCGCTGGTCCGGCGCCAGCGACGGGGACGACTGCGGCGCCGGCGAGCGCCTCGAACGCGGCCCTGCCGGACCGCGTCTCCAGCCCGAATTGCGGCGCTACGAACCCAGCGTTGCCGACAGCAGCGCCGCTCTCATGAACAACAACGGTAGTCACACCATCGTGATTTCGACGCTGGCGCTGATCCTCATCGTCGTCATCATCGTGCTGTTGGTCTCGAAATAACCTTAAGGAGTCTCGTATGCCTCTTCTCGCTTGGATCGTCGTCGGCATTATCGGCGGTTTCATCGGCAGCAAGATGGTCAACAACCGTGGTGAAGGCCTCGTGGGTGATCTGTTCCTCGGCGTCATCGGCGCCGTCGTGGGTGGCTGGGCGTTCAATCAGTTCGGCCATTCGGGCGTCACGGGGATCAATCTCTACAGCGTCCTGGTGTCCGCGGTCGGCGCCATTGTCGTCCTGGTCGTGTACCACGCGCTGAGCGGTCGCCGCCTCCGCGCCTGAGTATTTCCCCCCCCGCGCCTGGGCGCCTCCCGCTCACCAGCGCCGGAGCGCCGCGCGGGTATCCCGGGCAGAGCCTCGATCTTCACTGCGCCGGGATAGCCGAAGAAGCCGCCCCACAATGGGCATCCGTTGTGGGGCACTTTGGTCTGCGGCACGGCGATTCTTGACACCATCGGCACCGGGGTGGATTATCACCTCGTCACTTCAGGCGCTTCGCCGCCCCACTATCCCGTCCGGCAGCGGACACCGCTTCCAAGCAGGTCAATGACCCCTACCGCACGCGGCCGCAAGTCTGTTTCGACGAAGCGAGCCGGGAATGGCGGTCGACCAGCCAGGTATTCCCTGGCCAAGGCCCCGACCGGAATCGCCGGCCTGGACGAAATCACCAATGGCGGACTGCCCCGCGGGCGGCCGACCCTGGTGTGCGGCAGTGCGGGGTGCGGCAAGACGCTCCTCGGGCTGGAATTCCTCGTGCGCGGCGCGCTCCAGTACGACGAGCCCGGCGTCTTCATGTCGTTCGAGGAGACCGTCGACGACCTCGTGGTCAACGGGCTGTCCCTCGGTTTCGACCTGCAGCGGCTGAGCAGTCGGCGACGGCTGCTGCTCGACTACGTGCATCTCGAACGCAACGAGCTGACGGAGACCGGCGCCTACGATCTCGAGGGGTTGTTCGTCCGCCTGGGGCACGCGATCGATACGATTGGCGCCAAGCGCGTCGTCTTGGACACCATCGAGATGCTCTTCTCCGGACTCTCCGACCAGTTCGCGGTGCGGGCCGAGCTGGCCCGGCTGTTTCGGTGGCTGAAGGCGAGGCGGGTCACCGCGATCGTGACGGGTGAACGGACGGCCGAGAGTCTCACGCGCCACGGTCTCGAGGAATACGTCTCCGATTGCGTGATCCTGCTCGATCAACGCGTGATAGAACAGAGCGCCACCCGGCGGTTGCGCATCCTCAAGTACCGCGGCTCGGCGCACGGCGGCAATGAAATGCCGTTCCTCATCGACGACCATGGACTCTCCGTGCTGCCGATCACGTCGCTGGGACTCGCGCACCCGGCGTCCACGGCGCATGTGTCCACCGGGATCGCGGGATTGGACGGGATGTTCGGGAAGAAGGGATACTATCGCGGCAACAGCGTGCTCGCCTCCGGAACGGCGGGCACCGGCAAGTCCAGCCTGGCGGCGCACTTTGCGGACGCCACGTGCCGGCGGGGCGAGCGCTGTCTGTACTTCGCCTTCGAGGAGTCGTCGAGCCAGATCGCGCGCAACATGCGGTCGATCGGCATTGACCTCGAGCCGTGGATGCGGCGGGATCTGCTGCGCGTGCACGCCCAGCGGCCGACGGCCCTTGGACTGGAAGCGCACCTGGTCGCGATGCACCGGCTGATCGAAGACTGGAAGCCGCGGGTCGTGATCGTGGACCCGGTCACCAACATGATTGCGGTGGGCAGCGAGACGGAGGTGAAGTCCATGCTCGCGCGGCTCATCGATTTCATGAAGCTGCGGCAGATCACCGCGCTGTTCACCTCCCTGACCGAGGGGGGCGGCGCGGCCGAGCGCACCGATCTCGGCGTGTCCTCGTTGATGGACGTGTGGATGCTGCTCGGCAACCTGGAAGCAAACGGCGAGCGCAATCGGACGATCCAGATCGTCAAGGCTCGGGGCATGCCGCACTCGAACCAGGTGCGTGAGTTCGTGATGTCCAATCGCGGCATCACCCTGGTGGACGTGAGCCGCCGAGTGGACGGAACCGTGGCGATCGGGTCCGCCCGGGGTGCCCAGCAAGAGCAGGCGACTGCCGGCCGCAAGAAGGCGAGCCGCCGGCGAGGGGCGAAATGAAGAACGGCGCGCGACGCACCTGGCGGCTGCGGCTGTACCTGGCGGGGCAAACGCCGAAATCGATCGCGGCGCTCGCCAATCTGAAGCGCCTGTGCGACACCCACCTCGCCGGCCGCTATCACATCGAGGTGATCGACCTGGTGCAGCAGCCGCACCTGGCGCGCCGGGACGACATCGTCGTCGTCCCGACGCTGGTGCGACAGCTTCCCCAGCCGATCCGCAAGATCATCGGCGACCTGTCGAACGTGGAGCGCGTGCTGGTCGGCCTGGATGTGCTCCCCCGGGATGAAGCGCAGTAGTCCGGGCTCGCCGTGATCAGAAAACGGAAAACGCCGCGTCGCTCTGCGACGGGTGTGGCAGACCTCCGAAACCGGCTGCGCGAGGCCGAGGACACGCTGCGCGCCCTCCAGGCCGGTGAGGTGGATGCCCTGATGGTCACGCGGGCGGGGGACGAGCAGGTCATCACCCTCGAAGGTGCGGACCTGCCGTACCGCATCCTGCTCGACCAGATGTACGCGGGCGCGGTGACGCTGACCACGCAAGGCGTCATCGTCTATTGCAACCAGCGGTTCGCCGACATCGTCCGGACGCCGCTGGCGCGCGTCATCGGCACCGCGCTGCGCCGGTTCGTGGCGCCCACCGAGCAGCAGGCGCTCGCGGCACTGCTCGAGCCGGCGAACGGGGAGCGAACCAGCGGCGACCTCGCGTTTCAGCCGGGAGGCGGGACGCCAGTACCTGTTTCGGTCAGCTTCGCTCCGTTGCGGTTGGCCGGGAGCACCGACGTCACCGGCGTGATCGGCGTGGTCGTGGATAACACCGAGCGCAAGCGACAGGAGGAGGTCCGCGCCCGGCTGATCGAGCAGGTGATGACCGCCCAGGACCAGGAGCGGGGGCGGATTGCCCGTGAGCTGCATGACGAAACCGGGCAGTCGCTCACGGCGCTCCTGGTGGGCTTGCGGGCGATCGAAGGGTCCGGGACGGTAGCGGAGGCCGTCGACCTGGCCCGGAACCTCCGGGAGATAGCGGCCCGCACCCTGATTGATGTGGGACGTCTGGCGCGAGGGCTCCACCCGAGCGTGCTCGACGATCTGGGGCTCGCCGTAGCGGTGACTCGCCACGTGCAGGAATTTGCTCGACTGCACGGGATCGTCCAGGACACGCGGATCGAGGGACTCGAAGTAGACCCCCCGTTGCCTCTGGTGCAAAACACTGCCTACCGCGTGCTGCAGGAAGCCTTGACCAACGTCGCCAAACATGCCGGCGCCCGGCGCGTGAGCGTTCGGCTGGTGCGGGATACGACGGTGGTCGAGCTGTGGGTGCGGGATGACGGCGTCGGGTTCGAGCTGGGTGCCGGTCACCCGGGCCTGGGCCTTCGGGGCATGCGGGAGCGGGCCGCGTTGCTGGGCGGCGTGCTGCAGATCGCCTCAGCGCCCGGGCAGGGGACCACGATCACGGCCCGCTTTCCCGTGCACCGTCCGTAGCGCCCGTGCCGAAGATCCGCGTGCTGATCGCCGACGACCACGCCGTGCTCCGGGCCGGCCTGCGGATGCTCATCGACGCCCAGACCGACATGAAGGTGGTCGGCGAAGCCGCGGACGGCCCCGAGGCCGTGCGCCGGGCCCGCGAGCTCGCGTCCGACGTCGTGCTGCTGGATCTCTCCATGCCCGGTCCACCCGGGGCGACGACCATCGAGCGCATCGGCCAGCTGAACCCGAGCCCGCGCATCCTCGTACTCACGATGCACGACGATCCGGCGTACCTGCGGTCTGCGCTCCAGGCCGGCGCGGCGGGGTACATCGTCAAGAAGGCGGCGGATATTGAGCTGTTGGCCGCGATCCGCATCGTCCATCGCGGCGGCACCTTCGTGAATCTGACGCGTCCCGGCGAGGCGGCCCTCGGCCAGGAGTTCCGGCACGTCCCGCGCGACTCGCCGGCGGCAGGCCTCTCCAAGCCGCTCAGTCGTCGCGAGGCCGAGGTGCTGCGGCTCCTGGCCCAAGGGCACACGAACCAGGAGGCGGCGGACCGATTGGGTCTCAGCATCAAGACCATCGAAACGCATCGCAAGCGCCTGAGCGACAAACTGGGCCTCAAGAGCCGCGCCGAGTTGTTCCGCTTCGCCGTCGAGTCAGGGCTGCTCGAGGGCAAAGCTGTCGGGGATTCCCCCGACACCTGACCGGTATATGGGGCGGTTTCCCCTATAGTTTCCCTACGATCCTCCTCTAAATTGAATGCGGGGAAGTGGTGCCCCAGCCCAGATGTGACATTCGTCACTGATGGCGGGGTCAGCCCCGATGGTCCTTCGAACCTGAACGCGGAGTGTGTATTGGCGAAGCGCATCCGGGTGCTGGTGATCGACGACAATCGGCTGGTGCGCGAAGGGCTCGGCGCCCTGATCGATGCGGAGCCAGACCTGAAAGTCGTCGCGTCCGCGGAAGACACGGCGTCCGGGGTCATCCACCTGCGGGAGCTGACGCCCAACATCGTGCTGGTGGACGCGGCCTTGGACAATGGCGACAGTTATCGCTGCGTGGAAACCCTCCGCAAGGCTGGGCCCGAGGCTCGAGTGATCGTCATGGATCTCTTGCCGGCGCCCGAAGAGGTGATTGAGTTCGTCAAGGCCGGCGCGAACGGGTTCATCATGAAAGATGCGACGGTCGAGGATCTCGTGAGCACGATCCGATCGGTCGCGTTAGGGGCGGACGTGGTTCCGCCCGCGTTGACGGGGACGCTGCTGTCGCACATCGCGCAACAGGCGGTGGTCCGTCACCTGCCAGGCGTGGCGGAAGCGGTGCGGATGACGAAACGCGAGCGGGAGATCATGAACCTGATCGCCGAGGGCATGAGCAACAAGGAGATCGCACAGCGGCTCAGCATCGCGACCTACACCGTCAAGAGCCACGTGCACAACATTCTGGAAAAGCTGGCCTTACACAGCCGGCTGCAAATCGCGGCCTACAGCCACAGGACCGGGACGTCTCCCGAGACGCCGTAGGAGCGTGCGCTGGCGACACACCTTCGAGTGCTGGTCATCGATGATAACCGGCTGGTCCGCGAGGGGCTCGGCGCCCTGATCGATGCGGAAGCGGACCTGAAGGTCGTGGCGTCCGCGGAAGACATGACCACCGGCATCGCCCGCCTGCAAGAGCTGACCCCCGACATCGTGTTGCTGGACGGAACGCTGAACGACGGCGACGGCTATCGTGCCGTGCAAGCCCTCCGCAAGATCGCGCCGGAGACCCGGGTGATCGTCATGGACTTGTTGCCGACGCCCGAAGGCGTGATCGAGCTCGTCCAGGCTGGGGCGAACGGATTCATCATGAAGGACGCGACGGTCGAAGATCTCGTGAGCACGATTCGATCGGTCGGGTCAGGTATGGACGTGGTTCCTTCCGCCCTGACCGGGACGCTGCTGTCGCATATCGCGCAACAGGCGGCGGCCAATCGCTTGCAGGGTAGTGCGGAGGCGCTGCGGATGACCAAACGCGAGCAGGAGATCATGAACCTGATCGCCGAGGGCATGAGCAACAAGGAGATCGCACAGCGGCTCAGCATCGCGACCTACACCGTCAAGAGCCACGTACACAACATCTTGGAAAAGCTGGCGGTGCACAGCCGGTTGCAGATCGCCGCCTTCGGCCACCGGACGGGGACTCCGGCTTCGCCACCGTAGCCGCTCAGGCGGCGCGGGACTTCCCGTTGGCGCGAGCGGGCTTTTTCGCCACGCGGCGGCCGGCCTTTGCCCCCGGCATCGCAAACCGCGCCGGCCCCGTGAGCGCGAAGTCCATGTCGAGGTGCTTCAGTTCGAGCTCGATCGCTCGATCGACGCTGTTCACCTGGCCCGGGTTGTCAGTCACGACCAGGATGTGGGTGATGTTTGTCTCCACCACGATCCGACCCGTCCACAGTTCTCCCCCGTGCTTCGCCGCCAGCTGCGCGCGGCGGAGCAGGGCCCGGATTTTCTTGAACCGCGGCTCGGGCTGCGGCGGGTTGAGCTCATAGGCATATACCCAACGCGCTCGGACGCGCGCTCGTGGTCGCTTGGTCAGCATAGTCGTCGTCCTCCTCGGATTCACAACCGCAACCTACCCCGCCGCCACGCCATGGCGCCATCCACCTTGTGGAGCACGCCAACACGCCGGTGGGGCGACGCTACTGCGATCTGTATCCAAGGAGCTAGTTCGTTAGGCGGGCGCCATTGACCGATGCGCCACCCACCGTTGTTAAGTCGCTTTCCATCCGGCGGAGGGATGTTGGCGTGGCGCCGTCGTTGTCAGGTTGGTCGGGTGTGGGCCTACGCCTATCAGATCGTGCCGCCACAACCGAAGCGTGGTCTCGAGGTGATCCGCGATCTCCTGGACCACGAACATATCGCCGCGCAGATCGACGCCCGCATCTGGGCCGGCCGGCTCGTGCTGGAGCGGCGGGTCACGCGCATTCTGATCGTGAGCGACCGTCCGCCCCAGGAGGGCGGAGAGGATCGTACGTTGACGATGGAGCTGCAGCGATTGCCGGCAACGGTGACCCGCACGGCGTCGATGGAGATCCCGGCGGACGCAGTCGAACCATAGACCAATAAACGGAGGGAGGCAGACGTGTTTCTTCTCTTATGCGCCATCCTGGTGGTGGCCTGGTTGCTCGGCTGGGGCGCATTCCATGTGGCGGGTGGCCTGATTCATCTGCTGCTGATCGTGGCGGTGGTGTTCCTGGTGCTCCATTTCGTGCGGCGTCGCTCGGCGTGAGCTAGGCGTCCGACCGCCGCCGCAGGAACCGTTGGCGGCCACGGACCGGCGACAAGTCGATCAGGACCGCCACCACGATCCCCACGATAGGCCAGACGGTCCACACGCCGCCAAACCAGTGCTGCACGACCGAGTACCACAGCAGCGTCGTGGGCAGAAAGATGAAGCCCGCGACGAGCCACAGCAGGGACGTGAACAGACCGTCGAACCAGTGGGTGAAGTACCAGAGCAGCGCGACCGCGACGCGCGGCGCGAACAGGGCCAGGGCGACGAGCGCGCAGGGCATTAGTGGCCGGCGCTGGTGTAGATCGCGATTTCCACGCGCCGGTTCTGCCGGCGACCGTCATCGGAGTCGTTCGTGGCGATCGGCTCCGCCTCGCCACGCCCCGCCGTAGAGATCCGGGTGCGATCGACCCCGGCGTCAGAGATGAAGGTCGCCGCCGACTGCGCGCGCCGGTCCGAGAGATCCCGATTGTAGGAGGGGCTGCCATCCGAATCGGTGTGGCCCACGATCAGGGTGCGCGTGTTCGGATACTTGACCAGGCTCGCGGCAAACTTGTTCAAGTTGTCGCGCGCCGCGGTCCCGAGCCGGTCGGAGTCGAACCCGAACAGCAGCCCATCGGGGAAGGTCACCGTAATGCCCTCACCCACCCGTTGCACTGTCGCCCCGGGGAGGTCATAGGCGAGCTCCTTGGCCTGCTTGTCCATCTGATGCCCGATCACGGCCCCGCCCACGCCGCCGACGGCCGCACCGATGATCGCCCCGCGCACCGTCGAGCCCGTGGCCTTGCCGATGACGGCGCCCGCGACGCCACCCGCACCGGCGCCGACAATGGCGCCTTGTTCCGCTTTGTTCAGGGCGCAGTTGAGCGCCAGCCACAAACCGCCCAACGCGGGTATGACGAGCAGGGAACGTCTCATGGGAGTTGTCCTCTCAATTCAGGGGCGAGTCTTTTTCACTTGCCGGAGAATGCCCCGGTGGAGCGTCTCCGGGTATCGGTCGGAAGGATGGAAAGAGACGTACGACCAGCCAAACAAAGGGGCCGTCGCGAGACGGCCCCGTCGATCTGATCAGGTCTTCATGATCTTTTTTCCGGCTCTGCGCTTCTTGATAGGACCGCGTCCGCCAGGTGCCTTCGCGGCACGCCGTTTGGCCGCCGTCATTCTCCCGCCTCGGCTCTTCTTCGCCATTCTCTGGAGTCTCCCACATGAAGGACGCCGTCGTGCTGCCACCGGTCGAAGCCAACCTTCTGCGCGTACGGCGTCCTGTCAATACCTATCCAAGGAGCTAGCTCGTTCGATTCGCAACCGACCGCAGGCTCCTCCGGCATCGTTAAGTCGTCTTTCATCCCGCTGAGTGATGTCCCTGGCGAGCCCGTACGTACAAGTTCGGTCACGAGGTACTGCAAGAAACTCCTGTGGGGGATCACCCGATGCTACCAGCGTCTATCATCACCCGGGGCCGGTCACTCGGCCTGGCGTGTCTCGTCACGGCCATGGTCGCGAGCGGCTGCGCCATAAATCCCGCGACCGGCAAGAATCAACTCATGCTGGTCAGCGTGGACCAGGAAATCGCCATGGGGCGGCAGGCCGACACGGCCGTCATCGCGACCATCGGGCTCTATCCGGACGCCACCTGGCAACGCTACATCCAGCAGTTCGGCGCGCGCCTCGCCGCCACATCGGAGCGTCCCAACCTTCCCTGGACGTTTCGGGTGGTGGACGATCCGTCGGTCAACGCCTTCGCGATTCCCGGCGGCTTCGTGTACGTGACGCGCGGGCTCCTCGCGCACCTCACCTCCGAGGCGGAGCTGGCGTCCGTCGTCGGCCATGAGATCGGTCACGTCACGGCCCGGCACACCGCGGCCCAGATGAGCCAGCAGCAGCTGATCGGGCTGGGGCTCGCGGTCGGCAGCATGGCGAACAAGCAGGTCGCGAAATACGCGTCCACGGCCGATCAGGCCCTGGGGATCCTGTACCTCAAGTTCTCCCGTGATAACGAGAGTCAGGCCGACGAGCTCGGCCTGCGCTACATGCGTCGCGCCAACTACGATCCGCGCCAGATGCCCGAGGTGTTCCGTCTGCTGGACAACCTCAGCACGGCCGAGGGCGGCGCCCGTCTCCCCACGTGGCTCGAGACGCACCCCAGCCCGTCGAATCGCTTCGCGTCCATCAATCGACAGATCGCGGCGCTGCCGCAGGACTTCTCCGGCACCAGTGTCAACCGCGACGCCTACGAACGGCTGCTGGACGGCCTGGTGTTCGGGCTCAATCCGCGCCAGGGCTACTTCACGGGCGGTCAATTCTTTCATCCGGATCTGCGCTTCCAGGTGGCGTTTCCCAATGGCTGGTCCACGACCAACGGGGCGCAGGCGGTGGTCGCGGTCAGCCCGCAGGGCGATGCCGCGGTCGAGCTGTCACAGGCGCAAGAGCAGAGCGCCGACGCGGCGGCCCGCGCGTTCCAGTCGCAGCAGGGGATCACCAGCGGTGCGGCCACCCGTGTGGGTCTGAGTGGCGGACTCCAGGGGGTCAAGGCGGCCTTTGCGGCGGCGACCGACAACGGCGCGCTCCGCGGCACGGTGCTGTTCGTGGAGTACGGGGGCGCGGTGTATCGCATGGTCGGGTATGGCCCCGAGGCGCGCTGGTCCGCCAACCAGGGGACCGCGGAGCGCGCGATGCAGAGCTTCCAGCGGCTGACCGATCCCACGGCGCTTAACGTCCAGCCGCAGCATGTGGACATCGTCCAGATCGGCCAGCGCACCACGATCGACGCACTCGTGCGGCAACGCGCTTCGCCCGTTTCGGGCGCGACGCTCGCCCTCATCAACCAGGTCGACCTGCAGACACCGCTCGAGGCGGGTCGGCTCGTGAAATGGGTCGTGGGACAACAACTCCCCGGACCGACCTCCTCGCGCACCGGCAACCAGTGATCGCGCGATGGAGGCAGCAGGCTCTCGCAGGACAATGGAGGCACGTCATGAACTCGAAATACTTGAATACTCTGGTCGCGGTCCTGAGCATCGGGACCCTGGCGACTTGCAAGCCGACGGGGCAGGCGGCGGAAGCGTCGAAGAGCACCCCATCAGTACCCGCCGCCCGGACGCTCCAGGCCGGGAGGCAGTTCTCCATGGCCACGACGGAAGCCATCAGCTCCCACGACGCGAAACCCGGTGACCCGTTTACCGCGACGGTCGTGGCGAACGTGCAGGATGACGCCGGCCACGTGGTCATGCCGGCGGGCTCGCTGGTGTCGGGGACGATCACGGACGTGAAGCACGCGACGAGCCCGACCAAATCGGGCACGCTGACCCTGTCGGTGAATAGCGTAACCGTGAACGGCCGCAGCTATCCGATCGAGGCCAGCATCGATTCGCTGGATACCCAGCGCCAGGGGCAGGGCGTGACCGGTGGAGACGTGGCCAAGGTGGGCGTGGGCGCGGCCGCCGGGGCGATCCTGGGCCGGGTGATCGGCAAGAACACCAAGGGCGCCGTGATCGGCGGCATCATGGGCGGCATCATCGGCGCCGGCGTCGCGGTGCAGGGCAAGGATGCGGACATCGTGCTTCCGGCTGGGACGCACGTGCTGGTGACCCTGGGCAGGAATCTCAGCGTCAGCGCGAACTAGGGGATCGATATGAAGCCGATGGTCATCGCCGGAATCGTGATCGCCGGTCTGGGGGCATATGCGCTCGTGAAGGGACTCTCGTATACGTCCCAGAGCAATGTGCTGAAGGTCGGCGACGTTCAGGTCACCGCCGAGGAGCATCGTTCGATTCCGCCGTGGCTCGGCGCGGCGGGAATCGTCGGCGGCCTGCTGCTGATCGGCGCCGGCGTTCGGAAGCGCGGTGGAGCGTGACCCGGAGCAGGAGCTGACGGGTGGTTGCTGAATTGCACGGCATGCGGACCGGCACCGCCGTGTGCGCCCGTTGTGGCGCTCACGGCGACCACCTGTATTCCCATGAGGGACAGGTGGGCGAAGGGGAACGGCGGCTGATTTTCTGGTTTTGCGCCCGGTGCCTCAATGGCCAACACGCTCCCCCGTCTCCGAGTAGCTAGCTCGGTGGATGTAGGGCCGCCCCGTGGAGTGCGCACAATCGCTAGATCGTCTTCCATCCCGTCGATGGATGGTTCCCAGGGGCCGGCGGTCACACGTTTCATGTGTCGTTAGGCAGGAGGCTCCGATGGTCACCGTCTTGGTGTTACTGGTGTTCAGCTTGCTGTTGCTGCTGGGGGAAGACGGCAGTCGTTCCTGGACTCGTCCAGGCTCGAAAAAACCGTCCTGACATGACTCGTGAGGAACCAATGAGACCGACTCGACTGTCACCGCCCGGGAGCGCGATCCAAGATTTCCGGACACCGATCTCCGCGGCCCCGAGCCAGAATCTCGACGCTCCGGCCTACTCTCGCGGATTGACGTCCTTGCCCGAATACAGACAGCACGAGGCGTTCCAGGCGTCCCAACGGGTCGACGCGAGTAATCGCTCGTTCAACCAGCAGTTCTTCGCCACGATGGCGAGCGAAGCCGGTGGCTCGCCTACCGGACTCGACCTGACCCGGTTCTCGCAATGGGTTTCGGGATTACTGGGCCGGAAGCAAGCCGACAGCCCTCCCACGCTCCCCGACGACGGACACAAGTGGTGAGACTCGCGTAGGGCGAGGGCTCCAAACCGCACGTATACTTCGGCAGTCCGAACCAGGATTGTCGTTCATGCCGCAGAAAGTCGTCGACGCCGCGAAAGCCGCTTTCGCCTCCCAGGGCCCCGCCATCACGCTCGGGGCCGTGGTGCACGAAGGGCAATGCTATCCGGGCCCGATCGTCACCATTCCCGTGGGCATGTTGAACCGCCACGGATTGATTGCGGGCGCCACGGGCACCGGCAAGACCAAGACATTACAACTGATGGCCGAGCAGCTGTCCGCCCAGGGCGTTCCCGTCTGCCTCGCCGACATCAAAGGCGACGTCTCGGGGATCGCGATGCCGGGTGAATCGAACGACAAGATCACCCAGCGCGCCAAGGATACGGGCTTTGCCTGGAAGCCGATCGGGAGCCCGGTCGAATATCTGAGTCTCACCGGCCAGCGTGGGGCGCAGCTGCGCGCCACGGTGTCGTCCTTCGGGCCGCTGCTCCTCTCCAAGGTGCTCAGCTTGAACGAGACGCAGGCCAGCGTGCTCAGTCTCGTGTTCAAGTATTGCGACGACAAAGGGCTGCTGCTGCTCGATTTCGCCGACCTGCGCGCGGTGTTGCAGCACCTGACCGGGGACGGGAAGGGCGAGCTCAAGGAATACGGCGGCATGGCCGACACCACCGTCGGCGTGCTGTTGCGGGATATGGTGCAGTTGGAGCAGCAGGGGGCCGAGGGGTTCTTCGGCGAACCTGAGTTCGATCTCAAGGATCTGCTGCAGGTGGACCGCGACGGCCGGGGACTCGTGAGCGCGATCGAGCTCACCGACGTGCAGGATCGTCCCGCGCTGTTTTCGACCTTCCTGATGTGGATGCTGGCCCGGCTGTATCACGATCTGCCGGAAGTCGGAGATCCGGACAAGCCGAAGCTGGTGTTTTTCTTCGATGAGGCGCACCTGTTGTTCGATGATGCCAGCAAGGAGTTTCTGCAGCAGGTGCAGCAGGTGGTGCGGCTGATCCGCTCCAAGGGCGTCGGGATTTTCTTCGTGACCCAGAACCCGAAGGATGTGCCGGACGAGATCCTGGGTCAGCTGGGGCACAAGGTGCAGCACGCCCTGCGGGCGTTCACCCCGGAGGACGATGCGGCCCTGAAGGCGGCGGCGCGCACGTTTCCGAAGACCGAATTCTACGACGTGCAGCAGACGCTGCAGAGCCTGGGCATCGGCGAAGCGTTCGTCACCGCGCTGACCCCGCGCGGCGTACCGACGCCGCCGTTCGCGACCCGGCTCATCCCACCCGCCGCCCGCATGGGGCCGTTGACCGACGCGGAACTGGCGCAACGGCTGGGAGCCTCCGCGCAGGTCCGGAAGTACGTGCAGGACATCGATCGCGAGAGCGCGCGCGAAATGCTCGCGGCCCGGGTGACGGTGCCCGCCCCAGATCCCGCGCCGCGGAGCCCGGGCGCCCCGGCGCCGTCGTCTTCGTCGCCGCGCGCGGGAGGTCCCGGGACGTTCGAGAAAATCCTCAAATCCCCGGTGGTGCGCGGCATGGCGACGCAGCTCATCCGGGGGGTGTTCGGGGCGCTGCGGGGATCGGTGGGACGTCGGTCGGGCTGGTAGGGAACACTCCTCGTTGGGCGGTGGTAGCTGGTGTGGGGAATAACGCCGTCCCGAACTACTGTCTGGAGGAATCATGAAGCCAACAACTTTCCTGCTGGCGGGCGTGATCGCCCTGGCCGCCTGTGCCAAAGGTGACAAGGCCGCCCAGCAGAGCGCCGACTCGGCGGCGCGCGACCTCACGCTCGCCCCGAGCGATTCGTCGGCGCCAATGCACGACGTGCCCGCCACCACGCCACCGCCCGTGACCCAGCCGACGACCCCGCCGCCATCGCGGCCGCCGGCCCCGAAGCCGCGGCCCACGGCCCCCGCGCCCGTCAATCGCACGGCGGCCGTCGGCTCGTTCCTCGATCTCGCCGTGGGTGACACGTTGTCCTCGCGCACCACCAAGGCGGGCGACACGTTCACGGCCTCGGTGGTCGACGACGTGAAGGATGCCCAGGGGCGTGTGGTCATCCCCGCGGGCTCGACGGTGCATGGCACGGTGACCGCGGTGAAGCCGGCGCCCAATCCGAGCACCCCCGGCACCTTGACCCTCGCGCTCAACAGCGTGACGGTGAACGGCACCGACTACCCGCTCGAGGCGCGCATCGATTCGCTCGAGACCGTCCGGCAGGGCCGGGGCGTGACGGGCGGGGACGCCGCCAAGGTCGGGGCCGGCGCGGCGGCCGGCGCGATCCTGGGGCGCATCATCGGCAAGAATACCAAAGGCGCGGTGATCGGCGGCGTGGTGGGCGCAGTCGTGGGAACCGGAGTCGCCGCGCAGAGCAAAGACGCGGACATCGTGCTGCCGAAGGGCGCGCACATCAACGCCTCTCTCGCGACGGCGCTGACGGTAAAAGTGAGCTGACGGTGGAAGGCGGAAGAAGGCGGTAGAAGGCGGAACGTTCCCGCCCTCTACCGCCTTCTTCAGTATCCTGCCGCCAAGCCGTCGGTTCTCGGATCCGCCACCCCGATCCATCCCGTGGGTCCGTGCTCGATCGCCATGATCAGTCCATGGTAGCCCCATTCACGCACGCCATAGCCCATGGCCCGCAGCGAGTCCAGCACGCCGGGATCGAAGCCACCGATCTCGAGTGAGATCGTGTCCGGCAGCGCCTGGTGGTGCAGCCGCGGGGCGCCCACGGCCTCGGCCAGCGTGAGATGGTGATCGATCACGTTGCTGATCACGTGGTACACGGCGGTGATGATGCGCGGGCCCCCGGGGGCGCCCACCACCAGGAACAGCCCGCCCTGCGGATCGAGCACGATGGTCGGCGTCATGGCGGAGAGCATCCGCTTCCCCGGCACAATCGCATTGGCTTCGCCCTGCACCAGGCCGTACATGTTCGGCTTGCCCGGCGCGGTGGCGAAATCGTCCATCTCGTCGTTGAGCAGGAATCCGGCGCCGCCGACCGTGACGGCGCTGCCCCAACCGTCGTTCAGGGTCGTCGTCACCGCCGCGGCGTTCCCCTGCGCGTCGACGATCGAGTAGTGCGTCGTGTTGGGGCCGCCCTCGGCGCCGCTCGCGAACGGCGGCGTCGGTGTGGCGTGATCGGGCGCGATCTGCGCGCGCAGCTCCGCCGCGTACGCTTTCGAGAGCAGGCGCTCGAGCGGCATCTGCACGAAATCGGGATCGCCCAGCCAGCGGTTGCGATCCATGAACGCGTGTCGCATCGCCTCCGCCTCGAGATGCAGCAAGGCGGCGCTCCCGAACGGCGGCAGCGTGTCGTAGCCTTCCATGATGTTGAGGATTTCTCCCAACGTCACGCCGCCGGAGCTGGCGGGCGGCATCGAGTAGATCGTGTACCCGCGGTAGGCGATCGTGACGGGCGCGCGCCACTTGGGCGTGTAGGCGGCGAGGTCGGCTTTGGTGATGAGCCCCTGGCCCCGCGCCATCTCCGCCACGATCAGATCCGCGATCTGTCCCCGGTAAAACACGGCGGATCCGGAATCGGCGATCAAGCGCAGCGTGCGCGCCAGGTCGGCCTGACGGAACAGCGTCCCGGCGGCCGGCACGTGGCCGTCGGGCAGGAACTGCGCGGCGGACGCGGGGAAACGCGCCAACCGCTCCGAATCGCTGGCGATCGACCCGCTCCGGGCCTCGTCGATGAGGTGCCCTTCGGCCAGGCCGATGGCCGGGGCGAGCAGGGACGCCCAGGGCAGCCGGCCGAAGCGCTGCCACGCCGTATGCAGGCCGGCGACGCTCCCCGGCACACCCGCCGCGCGATGGCCGGTGAGGCTCCCGGAGGTCGGGTTGCCGGTGGAATCGAGGTACATGTCGCGCGACGCGCCTTGCGGCGCCGTTTCCCGGTAGTCGAGCGCCTGCACCACGCCCGCGGTGTCGCGGTACACGATGAACCCGCCGCCGCCAAGATTGCCGGCGTCCGGGAGCACGACGGCGAGCGCGAAGCCGACGGCCACGGCGGCGTCGATCGCGTTGCCTCCCTGGCGCAGAATCAATTGGCCGACGGCGGTCGCCAGCGGATGGCCGGTCACGACCATCGCGTGCGGGGCGATGACCGCCACCGCGCTGTCCGCGACGCGCCACGTGGCCGGCCAGGTGGGACGCGCGGCCGGCACGGGTGACGCCATCGGGGTGGGCCCGCCGCCGGGCAGGGCGCAGGCGGCCAGCACGGTGAGCGTGACGATCGGGGTGAGTCGCATATCGTATCCTATAATGAAGCGGCGTTTCCTGCCAACGAAGGGACGATTTGCGTCGAGGGATCCGCGACACCGACGCGACCGATCTCAGCGCGCGGTGACGGTTACAACACCAATGCGCTGCGCTCGGCATCGTCGCGCCGGCCCAGAAACTCGCCGATCGGGGCCAGCGTCTCGATGTGATCGCACAGGATCTTGAAGGTCGCGAGCATCGGCACCGCGAGGAACGCGCCGGGGATGCCCCAGATCCAGAACCAGAAGGCGAGGCTCACGAACAGCGCGACGGGGTTGAGCGCCAGGCGATGCCCCAGTAGCAGCGGGCTCACGAGGTTGGCCTGCACCAAGTTGATGGCGAGGAACGTGCCCGGGATCAGGAGGCCCCGGCCCACATCGTCGAAGGTCGCGAGTCCCGCAACGGTGAGAATGACCGCCATCGTGAGGGCGCCGAGATACGGAATGAACTCGAGCAACGCGACGAGCGCTCCCCACAGCGGCGCGTTCGGCATGCCGAGCAGGTACATGGCCCCCGTGACCACCAGGCCTTCGATGAGGTTGGTCGCCGCGGTCGTGAGCAGGTACGTCGACATCGACGCCTCAGTGGCGCGAGCAATCTCGACCGCTTTCTTGCGGTCAGGAACTCTGGGGAGCACCCGGATCAGCTTTTGCAGAAACAGATCGCCGGCCGCGAGCAGGAAATAGAGCAGGATCAGCACCTCGAGCATGGCGGCCAGAACGCGCTGGGTGGAGCCGAAAATGCGCGACACGACGCTCGGTGCGCGCACCACGACTTCCGGCGGCCCCGGTGCTCCCGCGACCCCCCCGGCCGCGCTTTCCACCTCTTGGGCACTCTGGGTCACGCGTTGCAACGGCCGCAGCAAATGGCGCAGTCGCGTCTGCGCCGTCGCCACCGCTTCGGGAGAGTTTGCGGCCCAGGTTTGGACCGGCCCCGACAGGCCGTATATGGCGAGTCCGCCGCCCCCGACGAGGACGATGATGACGAGGGCCGCGCCAAGCGGGAGCGGAATGTGGAGGCGCGCCAGCGCGCGCACGGCCGGGCTGAAGAGAAAATCGAGCAGCACGGCGAAGGCGATCGGCATCAAGAACGAGCGGGCGAAGTAGAGCGTGTAAAACAACGCCAGCACCGCGAGCACCGTGATCCCGAAGGATCGACCGTTCGGCGACGTCGCGGGGGCGTTCATGCGAACGGATATACCCTTCGCGCCGCGGCGTGTCACGGGCTAGTTTAGCCGCCACACAAGATCACGCCGCTCGCCCTGACCCCTCGTTCGACGGAGACTGTCTGTGTTTGATTTTGTCGGAATCGGCGCTCTGGTTCTGCTCGTCGCGCTGTTCGGCTGGCTTGCCCTGCGCGCCCGACGCGCCACGGACGCTCTCGTCAAATGGGGCGGGCTGGTCCTGTCCGGCCTGCTTGGCGTGGTCTGCTCGGCGGTGCTCCTCGTCGCGCTGCTCGGGTTTTACAAGCTCAGCCATCAGCCCTACGCCTATCCCGCGCCGGACCTCACGGTGGCTGGGACGCCGGAGCAAGTGGCGCGCGGAACCAAATTCATCAGCTTCTGCGCCGCCTGTCATAGCCCAGCCGGCCAACCACCGCTGACCGGTCAGGATTTTGCCAAGGAAGGCCCGCCGCTCGGTACCCTGTACGCGCCGAACCTCACGCCGGCCGGCGAAATCCATACGTGGTCCGACGGCGAGATCATCCGCGCCATTCGCGGCGGCCTGCATCAGAGCGGGCGCCCTCTGGTCATCATGCCATCGGAGGTGCTTCGCCATTTGAGCGACGCGGACGTCCAGGCCATCGTCGCCGCGTTGCGGGCGCAGCCCGCGGAGGGCACGGCCTCACCGCCGACCCGGCTCAACCTGCTCGCCGCCGTATTCGTCGGGGCGGGCATGTTTCCGACCAGCGCCCAGGAGCCGATCACGGCGCCGGTCGTCGCGCCGCCGGCGGACACGTCGACGGCCTACGGCCATTACCTGGTGTCGATTCTCGGGTGCCAGCTCTGCCATGGCGAGCACCTGACCGGCGGCACCGGTGGGGAGATGGGTCCACCGCAGGGTCCCGATCTCACGCAGCTGGTGTCGCGATGGAACGCCGCAGAGTTCACCCGCACGCTGCGCACGGGCGTCGATCCCTACCAGCACACGCTCGCCGAAGGGATGCCGTGGAAGATGATTTCGGCGTTCGCCAGTGACGACGACCTTCAGGCCATCCATGCGTACCTGCATGGTTTGCGCGCGAGCCCAGCGACGGCCCAGTAAGCTGACGACCCCGCCTCCCGCCCTCGACCTGGTCGCCCAGTTCGGCGATATCGACATCTATCTGTTCGACCAGCTGCTGCGCGGTCGGATCAGGCCGGACATGCGGGTGCTGGACGCCGGGTGCGGATCGGGACGGAACCTGGTCTATCTGCTGCGCAGCGGGACCGAGGTGTTTGGCACGGACGCCGACCCGCGCGCCGTGGAAGCGGTTCGGCGCCTGGCGGCGGTGCTTGCGCCCCGGCTGCCGGCGGAGAACTTCCGGGTCGAGCCGGTGGAAGCGATGTCGTTTCCCGAGGCGTTCGCCGACGTCGTGGTGAGCAGTGCGGTGCTGCACTTCGCCCGGGACGACGCACAGTTCACCGCCATGCTCCACAGCATGTGGCGGGTGCTGCGTCCGGGTGGCCTGTGCTTCTGCCGCCTCGCCTCGACCATCGGAATGGAGACGCGGATGCGTCGCACGGGGGGCCGGCGCTTCATGCTGCCGGACGGCTCGGAACGCTACCTGGTCGACGAGGCCCTGTTGCTGGATCTCACCGCCCGGTTGGGTGGGGCGCTGGTCGATCCGCTCAAGACTACCATCGTGCAGGACCAGCGTTGCATGACGACGTGGGTGCTGCGCAAACCGATCGCCGCATGACGGACACGCCCTCCTTCCACGACCCCCGCGTCACGGAGCAGCGCAACCCGCGCACCGAGCGCATCGACGTGGCGTCGAGCCTCGAAATCGTGGACCTGCTGCACGCCGAAGACGTCCTGGTGCCGCAGGCGGTGCACGCCGTGCGCGAAGCGATCGCACGGGCGATCGACCTCGTCGTGGCGGCGTTCGCGGCGGGCGGCCGCCTCGTCTATGTCGGGGCCGGCACCTCCGGCCGGCTCGGCGTGCTGGATGCCGCCGAGTGTCCTCCGACCTTCGGCACCCCGCCCGAGCTCGTCGTCGGCGTGATCGCCGGCGGATACCCCGCGCTGGTCAAGAGCGCGGAGGGCGCCGAGGACGACGTCAACGCCGGCATGGCGGCGATGGATACGGCCCGGGTGGGCTCCACGGATGTCGTCGTCGGGATCGCCGCCAGTGGGACCACCCCGTACGTGCGTGCGGCCCTGTCCCGGGCGCAGACCATCGGGGCTCGCACGGTGATCGTGTCCTGCTCGCCGCCGCCCAAACTGCTCGTCGATACCTGCGACGTGGTGATCGTGCCCGCCGTCGGCCCTGAGGCGCTGACCGGATCCACGCGTCTCAAGGCGGGGACCGCCACCAAGCTGGTGCTGAACGCCATCAGCACCGGGGCGATGATCCGCAGTGGCCGGGCCTACGGGAACCTGATGGTCGATCTCATGGCGCTGAGCGAGAAGCTGCGGGACCGGGGCGAGCGCATCGTGATGGAAGCGGGTGGGGTGGACCGCGCGCAGGCGCGCGAGGCGATCGCCGCCGCCGGGGGCAGCGTCAAGGTCGCGATCGTCATGGTGAAGGCCGGGGTGGGGAAGCAGGCGGCGGAACAGAAACTTGCCGCGGCTGGCGGCCTCGTCCGCCGGGCCGTCGGGGATCCCCCCGCCGTCCGGTGACCGAGCATCTCGCGGTTGGGCTGATGTCGGGCACGTCGCTCGACGGCGTGTCCGCCGCGCTGGTGCGCCTCGACGGCGATCCGCCGGCGGCGCGGCTGGTGGCGTTTCATCAGGAGTCCTACGCGGCCACCGAGCGCGGCCAGATCATCGACGCCATCGCGCGCGGCGGGGCGAAGGACTTGGCACTGCTGCACGTGGCCCTGGCCGAGCGGTTCGCGGGCGCCACGCTGCAGCTGCTCGCCGCGGCGAAAACATCGCCGCGCGATCTCTCCTTCGTCGCCTCACATGGCCAGACCGTGTGGCACGAGCCCGGACGGGCGACGCTGCAGCTGGGCGACGCCGCCGTGCTGGCGGAGCGCCTCGGCGTCCGGGTGGTGAGCGACTTTCGCTCGCGCGACGTGGCGGCGGGCGGGCAGGGAGCGCCACTTGTGCCCCTCGCCGACGTGATGCTGTTCGGCCACCCGGAACGGGGCCGGCTGCTGCTGAACCTCGGCGGCATGGCGAACGTCACCTGGGTGCCGCGCCGTGGCATCACCGAGGGAGCGCTCGCGTTCGATACCGGACCGGGAGTCGCCGTGGTCGACGCGGTGACGCGGCGCGTCGATCCGGACGCGCCCTATGACGTCGATGGCGAACGGGCGCGGCACGGCCGCGTCGCCGCCAAAGCACTGGTGCAGCTCCTGGCCGATCCGTTTTTCGCCCAGGCGCCGCCCAAGAGCACCGGCCGCGAGCGCTTCGGGATCGGATTCGCCGACCACCTGATCGAGCTCGTGGCGGGGTCGGACAACGACGCGGTCGCTACGGCGACGGCCCTCACGGTCGAATCGATCGCGCAAGCGCTGGAACGATGGACCCCCGCGGGTCCGGAGGACGAGCTGGTGATCTCGGGTGGGGGCGCCCGCAACCCGGCATTGGTGGAGCAGCTCGCGGCACGGGTGCAACCGCGGCCGGTGCTGCCGTTCGATCAGCTGTTCTTCGATGGAGAAGCGAAAGAAGCGGTGGCTTTTGCTTTCTTGGGGCTGCTGACGCTACTCGGGAAACCTGGGAATCTGCCGGGGGCGACGGGAGCGCGGGGGCCGAGAGTGCTGGGGCACGTAACCCCGGCCTAGGAAACAACTGCGTGGTGAGTGGTGGGTGGTTCGTTGCGGTGCACCGCCGACATCCACATCGCCGTAGGGTACCACGTACCACTCCCCACGCCTTTTGCTCTACCGGATCCCAATCCGGGTCAAGTAGTCCATCACCAGGCTCACCGGCACCGCCAGGATGATCTTGCCGTTTGACTCTTGCACGCCGCCATACAACACCGCGACCACCCGGCCATCGTGGTCGAAGATCGGGCTGCCGGAGGACCCCGGAGCGCCGTAGCCGTCCACCTGGACCACCGAGGGGAGCACTTTGCTCGCGGTGCCGACCGTGAGCGTGGGAGACGCGGTGACGTCCAGGCCACGCCCTTCCATCGGGAGATCGAGGCCCAGCGGATAACCGATGATGGCGACGGGATCACCACGCTCCAGACTGTGCGGCGTGCGCTGCAGGCCGAACACGTGCGGCGTGCCGCCGCGGATGTCCACCTTCATGACGCCGATGTCGGCGACGTCGGACACGCCGACGTAGCGGCCCTGGAACCACTGATTGGATCCCGAGAATTTCACGGCGATGCGCCGCGGCGTGCGGTCGCCGTTCACGCCCACCAGCACGTGCTTGTTGGTGACCAGCGTGCCCTGGGAATCCACGGCGAACGCAGTGCCGCTGAACCGTTCCGTCTCGGAGAACTCCACCAGGATCAACGCCACCGCATCCTGATTGCGGGACGAGATGGCGCGATAGTCGACCGTCCCGGCCCCGGCGATTGACTGCTGGCGCTGCTGGGCGACCTGGATCTGGGCCCGCAGCCGGGCCACGGTGCCGGCGTCGCTCCCCGCATCGTTCAGCTCGCGGCGCAGGCGGTCGAGCTCGACCACGGCGGCCTGATTCGCGTCGCGCAGTCCCTGAACTTCGGACTGGAACTGTCGCGCCGTCTGCTGCGCCTGATCCGCCACGCTGTCCGCCCAGGCGCGGATCCGCGCCATCTCCTGCTGGCGATCGCGGCTCTGTTTCCAGGTGACCCCGACGAACAGCACCATCGCGACGACCAGCGCGCCGAGCAGCACCTTGGTGGTGCGGCGCAGCTCGCGGGTCTGCCGCGCGACCTCGACCGCGATCCGCACCGCGGTGCTGGAGCGGGCTGGTCGGACACTGGCCGCGGCGGCCGCGCCGGCCGCCGGCACCATTTGCCTCGGTTGCGACAGCCGTCCCGCGGCGGCTTCCGCGGTTCCGGTCTCGACGGCGTCTCCGTCGTCGGGCAGCAGGTGAAACTCGAGCGCCGGGCCCTTGGCGCCGAACCCGATGACGTCGCCATCGGCGAGCAGGCGATCTTCTTCGAGCCGCTTGCCGTTGAGGTAGGTGCCGTTCTTGGAGCCCAGGTCCTGCAGCATGAAGCCGTCGGGCTTGGTGATGATGGCCGCGTGGCGCGACGAGACGTCGAGGTCGCGCTCGGTGTCGAAGCGGACGTCGGAGAGGGGGTGCCGGCCGAGACCCAGGTAGGCCTTACGGAAGGTCTCGACCTGTCCGGCCCGGGCGCCGGACAGAAACTTGAACTGGGCCCTCACGGGCGCTGACACCCGGTGCGGTCGAAGTTCCGATCCACGCTGTCCACCGAAGCGTCCAGCGTCTGGTCTCTCGTTTGGCGCGTCGCATCGAGCGCACTGGTCTGGCGCTTTTGGACGCTGTAGGACACCCATACGCCTTCCACGTCCGCGAGCCCGAGCGCCAGCACCGCGCAATCGGCATGCTGGGCGGCGAACTCCCGCTCCCGCTCGCCATAGGCGCGCACGGCCACCGCTACCGAATCGGCCAGGTGATCGAAGGCCTGCAACGTCGAATCATTCGCCGCGCCCGCATCGGCCGACGGGCGGCCGCGCACGAACTGCCACCCCAGCGCGCCGGCCGCGAGCACCACGAGGCCCAGCAGCGCGAGCCGGGGGACGCGGCTCCGGCTGACCGGCTGGGCCGGGGCGGGGACCGGTTTCGATGCCTTCGCCTGCTTCGCCTGATTGATCGGGACCGGCGGCTTGCTGCCGCGATACACCGGCACCGGATCGGTGCTGGCCTCGGTATCGATCAGCGGATACACCTGGTGACCCACTTCATCCGCCGCCGGCGCCGCTGCGCACGCCATCGCCGTCGAACCGCGCCATCACCACGGTGATGTTGTCGGGCCCGCCGCGCTCGTTCGCCATCGCGATGAGCCGCTCGGAGGCGGCGCGCAGGTCGGCCGTCGAGGACTCGTGCGCGATCTCTTCCTTCTTCACCTGGCCCGAGAGGCCGTCGGAGCAGAGCACCAGCAGATCGCCGCGGCGGATTTCCTGGTGCGTGAGATCGACCTTGATCTTGGGGTCGGGCCCGAGCGCCTGCAGGATGATGTTGCGCCGCTCGCTGTGCGCGGCTTCCTCCTCGGTCAGCTCGCCCGCTTCCACCAGCCGCTGCATCAGCGACTGGTCCTTGGTGATCTGGATCGCTTCGCCCGCCGCGAATCAGATACGCGCGGCTGTCACCCACCTGCGCCAGGTAGATGTGGTCGCCCAGGATGCCGGCGATCGTGGTCGTGGTGCCCATGCCGCGGTTTTCGGGGTGGGCTTTGGCGTAATTGTGGATCGCGAGGTTCGCCGCCTCGACCGCTTCCTTGAGCCGCAGCGCGAAGCGCTGCGCCGTCACTTCGGAATCCTCGAGCCAGGAGCGACCAGCGTCGTTGTAGATCGTCTCCGTCGCCATCTCGCTCGCGAGCTCGCCCGCGGCGGCGCCGCCCATGCCGTCGCACACGACGAGCAGCGACCCGCGCTCCCCCAGCTCGTACTCGCGTTCCGGATCGGGTGGGCGTGGGGTGCTTGCGCGTCAGGTCCGCCACGAGGAAGTTGTCCTCGTTGTGGTCGCGGGTCTTGCCCTGGTCGGTGCGGCCGACCACCCGGATCTTGATCGGCTTGGCGCGTCCGAACATGGCTCTATGGCTGCGCGTTGGGGTGGTCGACGACGTCTTTACAGGACGCGAGCGCGCTGTTGAGTCCCAGACCCAGACGCGCCCACCGCAACGCGGATTCGTTATTCGCCCAATGTGCGCTCCGACTGTGCGATCATGCACGCCGCGAAGGCCTTGTCGCCCGAGGTCACGCCGGCCGTGTTGTAGATGAGCGTCGCCGAGTCCACGATGACGCGCGGAACGCCGAGATCGAGGAGCCGGTCGAGAATGTCGGACGCCTGCGCCGGGTTGATCCCGCGCGGGTTCACGGGCGGCGTCACGCGATGCGTGGTATCGGTGCCGCGGAGCGGCGTCACGGTGTGTGTTTGCTGTTGCGTCTGACCGTCCCGCTTGGTCGGTATCGGGCGGTCGGGACGATCGCGATCTTGCTCGAATCGGGAACCACGGAGCCGGTCGAGTCCGGTGCGCCCGTCGTCCCCCCACGCAGCAACATGTCAGCCGCCGCCCGCCGCTCCCAGCACCACCACCGCGACCGCCAGCATCGGAATCATCGACCGCTTGGGCGCCGCTTTCCGCAGCGACGCCTGCGCCTTCGTCTGTTTCGAATCGAGCAGCTGCGTGCGGTCCTCGAGCTCCGGCTGGGCGCGCGTCACCGGCGTCGCCGCGCCACGCGTGGCCCGCCGCAGCTGCACGACGCCGGTCACGTCGTCGGCGAACTTGGCCACGCGTCTGGTAGCGCTCCTTCGGCGTGCGCGCCAGCGCCGTGTCCAGCACCGCCTGCAGCCCGGCGGGATACGCGAGATCGGGGCGCGTCGGTCCGCAGCTGGCATCGGCTCGTCGGTGAGCCGCTTGATCATCGTTTCCTGCGCGGTGTCGGCCTGGAACGGCAGCGTGCCCGTCAGCATGTGGAAGCACACGAGCGCCAGCGAATAGATGTCGCTGCGGCCGTCGAGCTTGTCGCCCGCGAGCTGCTCGGGACTCATGTACTCCGGCGTGCCGACGACGAGCCCGGTCTTCGTCACCTTCTGGCCCGTTCGTCGCCGCCCACGGCCTTCGCGATGCCGAAGTCCACCACCTTCACCACATCCGCGCCGTCGCGGCCTGCGCGCGATCATGATGTTGTCGGGCTTGAGGTCGCGATGCACGATGCCCAGGTCGTGCGCCGCCTGGAGCGCGTCGGCCGTCTGCTTGAAGATGGCCGCCGCGCGGGCCGGGGGCAGGGCGCCTTCCTCGGTTGATCAGCTCGGTCAGCGGCTCCCCCTCGACGAACTCCATCGCGAGGTAGATCATCCCGTCGGCCGTCTCGCCGAAATCGTAGATCGGCGCACACGTTCGGATGGGTGATGCGGCTCGCGTTCGCCGCCTCGCGGTTGAACCGCGCGATCGCGTCCGGATCGTTCACCATCGACGGGCTCATCACCTTGATGGCGCTCTTGCGCCCATCTTCACGTGCTCGGCCGAGGTACACCTGCCCCATGCCGCCCTCGCCGAGCTTCTTGATCACGTGATAGCGGTCGGCGATGACCTGGCCGACGAGATTCGCCGCCGGCGCGGCGCCGCGCAGCGTGGTGCCGTCGTTCGGGCAGAAGCTTGACGTTCGTCCGGGTATTCCCGGCAGCAGACCGGGCAGATTTTCACGGGATCTCGACGCGCAACAGCTTGTCGCCGACCAGGAGGCGCGATCCGGACTTCACGTGCGATCGCCCCGCGCGCCGCGATCGCGACGCCGTTGCGGCTGCCGGCATCCAGCAGCACGAAGTCCGCGTCCTCGGACCGGACCAGCGCGTGCTGCGCGCTCATCGACGGGATCGTAGGGGAAGATCCAGTCGCCGCGTTCCCGGCCGATATGCAGGTCGCGCCCCGGCGACAGGTGGAACACGTCCCGCGACACTGCCGTCGGCCCGCAGCTGCGTCAGCTGGGCGATGTCGGCGCTGGGCACCAGCTCCCCATCCGTCTGGTGGCGTCAGCTTCGGGTGGATGCGGCCCGGGGTAGCCCAGGCGCCGGAACCGGAGGACTTGCGAGCCGATCAGCATCAGGTCGCCGTCGACCAGCCGGTGCGGCTCCTCGAGGAAGACCCAGGTGCCGTTGCGGCTCCCGAGGTCCCGCACCACCAGCTGGTTGTCTTCCCATGACAACTTGGTGTGCAACGGCGAGAGGTACTGATCGTCGAGGAAGCGAATATCGCCTTCATCCCGGCCGATCGTGGTGTCCTGCGTCCGGGTCTCATACTGCTGCAGCTCTTTCCCGGTTTCGTCCAACAGCACCAGCCGCACCAGGAACTCGGTGCGGGGCGCCGGCCGGGTCGACGGGCGCGACAGGCCGGTATCGAGCGGCGCGCCACAGGTGGCGCAGAACTTGGTCCCCGCCACCACCGGCGCGCCGCAGCGCGCGCAGGCCGGCCCCGAGCCCGGCGCCGAGAGGCGGCGGCCGCAATGGGGGCAGTAGGGGAGCGGACCCGAAATCGCCCCGCTGCAAAACGGGCAGGTGCTGCCGGCAGCATGGGGAGGTGGCGGAGCGGACGGCATGTCGGCCTCCCCGGGGGCGCCCACGGCTGGTACGGGTGTCGGAACGGCCTTCTTGGCCGCGGTCTTGGACAGGGGTTTCCCGCAGTCCATACAGAACAACGCGCCCGGGTCGTTGGCGCGGCCACAGAAAGAACAGGTGGTCACGGGCGGCGCATCTCCTATAGGGCGCAGAAGTTATGGCATGCCAATCTATTGCGCAAATTGACGCGTCGAAAGGGGCGCGACTAAGCTTCGCCTTCAATGCGACCGATTTCGTGGTGCTGCGTCCTCGCCGCAACGGCCTGTGCGACCCACCCGCCGGCCGGGGGGCCACCCTCCCCGGCGGCCGTCGATTCGGTGGTGCGGACCGGGCCGGTCCGGGTCAGCGTCATCTATCCCCGCGCGACGGATATCGTGCAGCCGGTCGACAGCACGTTCCTGTTCGGAAGCGTGGGGCGTGGTGACGCGAGCCTGACCGTGAACGGCGCGTCGGTACCGGTGCTGGGGAACGGGACATGGATCGCCTGGGTGCCGCTGCCCGACGACACCGTGGCCCAGTTCGAGCTGGTGGCGGCGGTCCCGGGAGACACCCAGGTCACCACGCTCCATGCACGACTCGCGCCGCGATTTCACGCGCCGCCCGCCCCAGCCCTCTGGATCGATACCACGAGCTTCACACCCGGCGGCACCGGACGTCTGCCCGTCGCGGAGGGCGTGCGGCTCTCCGTGCGAGCCACACCGGGTGCCGCGGTCCGGCTCATCCTGCCCGGCGGCCACGCCGTCCCATTGGTGTCCGACACGCAACCGGGCGAGCTGGACTGGGGCATCCGCGCCTTTGGCGTGGATACCGCGGCCTACCACCGCCCGCCCAGTCTCGATCGCTACGTCGGGTGGCTGCCGGCCGAGCCGATCTGTCCTGATTCGCTCGCATTGCCCCCGGCTCCCTGCGCCACGCTCGAGGTCGCGGCGGGAGCGGACACGGTGCGGGCGCGCTGGCCCGTCCGGCTCGACACGCTCGACCGCGGGCACCCCGAGGTCATCGTGCTGGACGACGACACGGCCCACACCGGCACCACCGATTCGCTCACCGTCGGGCGCGCCGTCCGGGGCGGCACCTATCACTGGTTCTTCCCCACCGGAACCACGGCGGTCGTCTCGGGACGCTGGAACGACCAGGTCCGCCTGGCCTTGTCGCGCGAGGCCGCGGCGTGGGTGAATGCGGTCGATGTGCAGCCCTTGGCCCCCGGGATGCCGCCGCCGGGTGGTGTGGTCGGATCGGTCCGGCTCGCCGGCGGACCAACGTCCGTCACGTTGCGGGTGCCGCTGCCGGCCCGGCTGCCGTTTCAAGTGGAAGAGGATGACCGCTCGCTGACGCTGCGCATCTATGGCGGCGCGTCCGATGTGAACTGGATGCAATACGGCGGCACCGATCCGCTGGTGCAGTGGATGAGCTACCGGCAGGAAACGTCCGACGAGCTGACGATCACGCTGCATCTGGCGCAACGGGTGTGGGGGTATCGCACCCGGTTTCAGGGACGCGACCTGCTGTTCGAGGTCCGCCGCCCGCCGGCCATCGACCCGCGCCATCCGCTGCGTGGCCGCCTCATCGTGCTCGATCCGGGTCATCCGCCCGTCGGCGCCACGGGGCCGGGCGGCCTGTGGGAGCCGGTGGCCACGCTCGCCGTGGCGCAGAAGGCGCGCACGCTGCTCGAGCGCGCCGGCGCCACCGTGCTGCTGACGCGCAACGACGCGACCCCGATCGATCTCTTTCCCCGCACCCACTTCGCGGAGCTGCATGACGCCGACGTGCTGGTCTCGATCCACGCCAACGCCCTCCCCGATGGGGTGAACCCGTTCGTCAACAACGGCACCAGCGTCTACTACTTCCAGCCGCGCAGCGCCGGCCTGGCGCGCGCCCTGGACCGCGCCCTCGTGGCGCAGCTGGGGCTGCGCGACCTCGGCATGGGGCGGGGCGACTACGCCCTGGTGCGTCCGACCTGGATGCCCTCCGCCCTCACCGAAGGCGTCTTCATCATGATGCCCGATCAGGAGCGGCTGCTCGCCAGCGAGGCGGGGCAGTGGCGCTACGCGCGCGGCGTGGCTGAGGGAATCGAGGCGTTTCTGGGGGAACGGGCCGCGGCGCCGTAATTGTCAGAGAATCGTAATGAATCACCCGCGGGGCGCCGCGGTATAATGGAAAGTTCATGCGCCACTGCCCGCCACTCGTCGTCTGCATGCTGCTGGCCGTTCCGTCCGGTCTCCGCGCCCAGGAGCCGGGGGACCGGTCCGCGCTCGAGCGTCTGCGCGATTCGCTCGGCGCGGTCGTCGATTCGCTCGCCCTGCGCCGTCTCGAAGCCGCCACGATCGAAGTCGCCAAGACCGAGCGCGACAATCCGCTGATCCATCTCCGGCTCGGCTTCATCGCCTACCGGCTGGGCGAGATGGGAAAATCGAAGCCGCATTTCGACGACGCCGCGGGCGAGTTTCAGTGGGCCACAGAGCTGCGTCCCGAGTGGCCCTTTCCGTGGTACGGCCTGGGGCTCGCCGAGCTGGCGCAGGGCGAGCACGCCGCCATCGCGATTGAAAACCTGCGCCAGCAGCTGGGCGTCGACTATCTCTCAAAAGCCGCGCGCGCGTTCGCGCGCGCTACGCAGGCGGATCCGAGCTTCGCGTTCGCGACGATCGATCTGGCCAACGCGGCGCTGAGCCAGCGCATCCATGCGCGGCTGCAGGTGGCACTCGAGGCGGTGCGGCTCGCGGCGAACTCGTCGGCGGGCCAGGTGCCCGCGGTGCAGCTGGCGCGCGGCCGCGTCGAGCGCGAAGTCGGGGAGGCGGATTCGGCGCTCGCGGCATTCCATACCTATCTCGCGGTGGGCGGCGATTCCGGCATCGGGCTGTTCGAGCTGTCGCGCACCCAATTCTTCTCCAATCATCCGGCGGCCGCGGAATCGAGCTACTACGCGGGCGCCCGGCACGCCGCGAGCGCGGCGGCCTTGGAGCAGTATCGCGCCGACCTGGCGCTGCTCGCCGATTCGGCGGATGTGCGCGCCTTCGACGCGCTGGGGAGTAGCGCCGAACGGGCCGCGTGGCTGGCGCGGTTCTGGGATCGCCGCGACGCGGCCGAGGGCCGCGAGGCCGGCGAGCGCCTGGCCGAGCACAATCGCCGCTGGCTGTACGCGCGGCGCAACTTCCGGTTGGTGAGCCGGCATCGCCACTACGACATCACCGAGGTGTACCGGTCGTCGCAGGCGGAGTTCGACGATCGCGGCATCATCTATCTGCGGCACGGCGAGCCCGATGCGCGCGCCAGCTATCCGTCCGACTTGCGGCGCGTGCAGCCGAACCTGAGCTGGTTGTACCGGCGTCCCCCCGGCGGCGATCTCATTTTCCACTTCGTCGCGCGCGATGACGCCTCCGACTACAAGCTGGTCGAGAGTCTGGTCGACGCGCTCGGGTTCCGCGCGGCCGTGCAGGCGGCGGGCGCCCCGGACGCGGGCGTCACCGACCTGTACGCGTCGCGCGAACAGTTCGGTGGCGACTACGCGCGCGTGGCGCGGGGCGGCGCGCTGGCGGGCAACGCCATCGCCGACGAGCGCTCCGCCGGCCGGCATGCGATCCGCACCGGGACCACCACCGACACCTACCGGCAGCGCTTCGGCGTGCCGCTCGACGTCGTGGTGAGCGATTTCGTGGCGGCGGGAGCGGCGACCGGCGGCCAGTCGGTGCACATCGTGTTCGCGATTCCGGCCGACCGGCTGGCGCCCGAACCCGGCGGCGACGCGGGCGGCGTCCTCTACCCGCTGCATTTCCGGCTGCTGGTGACGGACGAGCGCGACAGCCTCGTCGCGCGGCTCGATACGCTGCGGGTGTTCAGCGCCCGGCAGGCGTTGCGGTCGCCGAGCTTCTTGAGCGGGCGGCTCAGCGTGCCGCTTCCCGCGGGCCGCTATCGCTACCGGCTGCTGGTGGACACGCCGGACCGGCTCGCCGGTCAGCTGGTGCAGCGCGACACGCTGAGCGTGCCGGCGCTGGACGGCCGCTCCATCGCGGCCAGCGACCTGGTGGTCGGGCGCCTGGGGGCCGGCCTCGCGTGGACCACCGTCGCGGACACGGTGCTGCTCAATCCCCTGGACCGCTACCCGACGGGGAGTGTGGCGGAGCTGTACTACGAGCTGTTCGGTCTGGCGTCGGGCGTGAGTTACCACACCGAGGTCCGGCTCGAGCGCGTCGGCGGCCGCTCGGTGTTCAGCCGCATCGGCGGCCTGTTCGGCGGCGGGCGCCCGCCCGTGCTGCTGGAATTCGACGCGACGGCCGCCGGACCGGCCACCCGCATCCATCGCGGCGTCAGCCTGCGCGGGGTCGCGCCCGGCAACTACGTGCTTTCGGTGATTCTCTCCGATCCCGCCTCAGGAACGCGCATCACGCGGCAGCGCCGGCTGCAGGTGGTCGCCGCGTCGTAAGTTGACACCCTGTCGCGCGCATCCATAAGTTTCCGCCGTTCCCCCCGGAGATGTGATGTACTGTCCGCATTGCGGCGTCCAGAACGACGAGACGTACAAGTTCTGCAAGACCTGCGGCGCTGATTTGTCGGCTACGCTCCCGCTGAGCGCCGTCAAAGAAGAGCCGGCGGAGCCGTCCGAGGTCGATCTGGTGCGGAACGAGCTCGACGAGGAATACGAAATCCTCGAAGAGCTGGGCCGGGGCGGCATGGCGATCGTGTTCCGGGCGAAAGAAAAGCTGCTCGATCGCGAAGTCGCCATCAAAGTGCTGCCGTTCTCGCTCGCGTTCGACAAGGAATTCGTCGAGCGCTTCCAGCGCGAAGCCCGCACCTCCGCCAAGCTCGAGCACCCCAACATCATCCCGATCTACCGCGTCGGCAAATCCGGCCGCGTGATTTACTTCGTCATGAAGTTCCTGCGCGGCAAGCCGCTCTCCGCGCTGCTCGCCGCGCGCGGCGCGTTGCCGCCCAACGAAATCCGGCAGGTGCTGGGCCAGATGGGACGCGCCCTCGCGTACGCGCACCGCTCGGGCATCGTGCACCGCGACATCAAGCCCGACAACATCATGTTCGACGAGCACGGCCAGGCGCTCGTCACCGATTTCGGCATCGCCAAGGCCGCCACCGGCGGCAAGCTCACCGGCACCGGCATGGCGATCGGCACGCCGCATTACATGAGCCCGGAGCAGGCGCGCGCCCAGCAGCTCGACGGGCGCAGCGACATCTACTCGCTCGGCGTCGTGGCGTATCAGTGCCTCACCGGCGTGGTGCCGTTCGATGGCGAGGATTCGTTCTCGATCGGCTACAAGCACATCATGGAAGAGCTGCCGATCCCGTCGCTCGAGACCGACGACCAGCGCGACCTGTTCGAAGTCGTGAAAAAGATGATGGCCAAGCTCCCGGCGGAGCGGTTCCAGACCGCCGACGAGCTGGTGGAAATCCTCGAGGTGGGCGGCGGCTTCATCGCCACTGGCATCAGCACCGCCCAGACACGCTCCATCCCGTCGCTCGGCGGCATGCCCAAGGTGTCGGTGTCCACCGCCCCCACCACGCCGCTGCCGCGGCTCTCGACCGGTCTGCCGCCGGTGGCCGCCCCCAAGCGCTCCACCGCGGCCGCGCTGCTGATCTGGGTGCTGGCCGTCGTGGGCATCCTGGGGGGCGGTGGATATCTCGCCTACAAGAAGGGTCTGATCTTTCACGGCGGCACGGCGGCCGATTCGACCGCGACCATCGACTCGACCCACCTGGCCACGGGCGACAGCCTGCGCGCCGGCGACTCGACGGCGGGCAGCGACAGCTCGCGCGGCGTGACCTTCCCGGCCGGCACGCCCGGACGATTGGTGCTCGGAGGGACGATCCCGGGCGACGCGCGCATTACCATGGATGGCCAGGCCGTGCGCGGCACGCAGCTCGACCTGCCGCCCGGCACGCACAAGCTCGCGGTGCGCGCCACCGGCTACAACCTGTATGAGAAGCAGGTGCTGATCACGCCGGGGGCCACGAGCACGGTGGCGATCGAGCTGAAAAAGACCCAGCAGGGCGGTGGGGGCGGCGACGGCGACGCCGGGGGCCAGGCCCGCGGGGGCGCCGGCTCGTGTGACCGGTACGGGCCGGACTACAATCAGGACAACATGTGCTTCGACACGAAGCCGATTCCGCTGCAGCCGACGTTCGTGCCGATCCCCGCCGATGCAACCGAGACACCGCGCGCGGCGATTCTCCTCATCAAGGTGTCGAGTGACGGGCTCACCCTCGATGTGCGGGAGTTCGTCGGATCCAACGTCGCGACGTTTACCAACCAGGCGATCGACATGGCGAAGACGCTGCGCTGGCAACCGGCGCAGAAGAACGGCGATCCGGTCGACGCATGGGTGCAGTACCAGTTCCTGCCCCGGAGACAGTAGATCCACCTCGATCCATCCGCGTTCGTGGCGCCCGGGGCCTGGGTGATGGGCGACGTCACCCTGGGGCCGCGCGCCAGCGTCTGGTATGGGACCGTGCTGCGGGGCGACATGGACCGCATCGTGGTCGGCGAAGCCACCAACCTGCAGGACGGCACCATCGTGCACGTGGACGCCGGGATGCCGGCACTGATCGGTGCGCGGGTCGGGGTGGGCCACCGCGCGATCCTGCACGGCTGCACCGTGGAGGACGAGTGTCTGATCGGCATGGGGAGCATCCTCCTGAACGGCGTCGTCATCGGGACCGGCAGCGTGGTGGCGGCGGGCGCGGTGCTGCGCGAGGGGATGGTGGTGCCGCCGGGGTCGCTCGTGATGGGCGTGCCGGGGCGGGTGGTGCGTCCGGTGGACGACACGCTGCGTGCGCGCATCCGGGAGACGTGGCAGCACTACGTCGCGGAAGCGGCGCGACACCGGGCCGGGAACTTCCCCCCAGCGACACCACGTTTGTGATGTTGATAGTCGAGATGAGCGGTGAGACGGGCATTGTCACGAAAGCTTGATCCACAAAACAGTCGTACCTACCTTGACCCTCCGCGCCCGTATATCGGGGCTCACTCTACTCACGACAGTCCGTCTGCCGCGATGAACGCTCTTACCCTGAGGGATGAGCTCGCATGACTGCTTCCCGGACCAAAGGCACGCTCGACCTGAGCGCCAACGCCCTGACCGTGCTGGAACGCCGTTACCTGATCAAGGACGATCAGGGGAAGCCGACCGAGCAGTCCGCCGACCTGTTCTGGCGCGTCGCCCGCACCATCGCCGCCCCGGACCGGCAGTACGGCGCGTCCGACAAGGCCGTCGAAACCCTGGCCGAGGCGTTTTTCGAGCTGATGGCGACCCGGGTGTGGATGCCCAACTCGCCCACCCTGATGAACGCCGGCCGGCCGCTGGGCCAGTTGTCCGCCTGCTTCGTGCTGCCGGTGGACGACGCGCTCTCCAACGGCAAGAGCGGCATCTACGACACGCTGCGGGCCATGGCGCTGGTGCACCAATCGGGCGGCGGCACCGGCTTCGCGTTCTCGCGGCTGCGTCCCCAGAACGACGTGGTGCGCTCGACCATGGGCGTCGCCTCGGGCCCCGTGTCGTTCATGAAGCTGTACGACGCCTCGACCGACGTCGTGAAGCAGGGCGGCACGCGCCGCGGCGCCAACATGGGCATCCTGCGCGTCGACCATCCCGACATCCTCGAGTTCATCACCTGCAAAGACGACCTGACGCAGGTGACCAACTTCAACATCTCCGTCGCCATCACCGACGCCTTCATGCAGGCGGTGGAGCGGGGCGAGTCCTACGACCTCATCCACCCGCGCACCAAGCAGGTGGTGGGCCAGCTCGAGCGCGCGCGACGTGTTCCGGCGCATCGTGCACGGGGCGTGGAAGACGGGCGAGCCGGGCGTGTTCTTCATCGACCGCGCCAACGAGTACAACCCGGTGCCGGCGCTGGGCGAGTACGAGGCCACCAACCCGTGCGGCGAGCAGCCGCTGCTCGCCTACGACGTCTGCAATCTGGGATCGATCAACGTCGGGCTGTTCGTGAAGGACGGCGCCGTCGATCCTGGGACCGTCGACTGGAGCGCTGGCCGCGGTGCACCTGTGCACCCACTTCCTCGACAACGTCATCGACGCGAACAAGTACCCGCTGGACGAGATCGACGATCTCGCCAAGCGGATCCGCCGCATCGGGCTCGGGCGTCATGGGCTGGGCGGACATGCTGGTGAAGCTCGGCGTCCCCTACAACTCCGAAGCGGGTGTGGAGCTGGGCGAAAAGCTGATGCAGTTCGTGGACGAGGAGTCCAAGCGGGCCTCCGAGAAGCTGGCGGCCAGAGCGCGGCGTGTTCCCGGAGTGGGAGCGCTCGATCTGGGGCCCGGACGCTACCTGCGCCCGGGACGCCAAGGGCAACCGCATCCGGCCGAACGGAAGCTGCGCAACTGCAACCTCACCACGGTGGCGCCCACCGGCACCATCTCGATCATCGCCGGCTGCGTCGGGGATCGAGCCGCTGTTCGCGGTGGCGTTCATGCGCAACCAGGCCGGCGTCGCTGATGCCCGACGTGAACGAGGACTTCGTCGCCATCGCCAAGCGGGAAGGCTGGTACTCGGAGGCCCTGATGGAGCGCATCGCCGAGAGCGGCCACATCCACTTCGACGAAGTGCCGGCGCAGTGGCAGCGCGTGTTCGTCACCGCGCACGACGTCACGCCCGGAGTGGCACATCCGGATGCAGGCGGCCTACCAGGAGTACACCGACTCGGCCATCTCCAAGACCTGCAACTTCCCGCACGAGTCGACCGAAGAGGACGTGCGAGCAGATCTACGGCTCGCCTTCCAGCTCGGCTGCAAGGGCGTCACCGTGTACCGCGACGGCTCGCGCGACATGCAGGTGCTGTCCACCGGCAGTACCGCGAAAAAGGTGCAGGAGCAGGCCGGGGGCACGGTTGCGGCCGCCGACGCACCGGGGGCGCTCGCCGAAGCGCTGGGGCGCATCGCCGAGCTCGACGCCGAGCTGGCGCGCACCAAGGATCTGTTGCACGAGGTGGAGAGCGAGAATCTCCAACGACGCGCCAAGCGCTCGCGGCCCGAGCTATTGCGCGGCAACACCCGACGCGTCGAGACGCCGCTCGGCACCATGTACGTGAACGATCACCGAGGACGACAAAGGGCAGCCGTTCGAGGTCTTCATGCTCGCTCGGCAAGGCCGGCGGCGCGCTCATGGCCGACGTGGAAGCCATCGGCCGCCTCGTCTCCCTGGCGCTGCGGTCCGGCATCCCGCTGAACGAGGTGCATCGCCAGGTGCGCGGCATCTCCTCCGATCGCGTCGTGGGCCTCGGCCCCAACAAGGTGATGTCCGTGCCCGACGCCATCGGCATCGCGATCGAAAAGTGGATGCAGGACAAGCAGGGCGTGCAGCAGGACCTGCTGGGCGGCGGCGCGCCGGCGGTCCCGGCGACCGCACGGGAGTCCTTTAGGGCGCGCGAAGTGATCCCCGGCGACGACGGGATGGCAGGGATGCGCGCGCCCGACCAATCACAGGATTTCATCGGGACGTGCCCCGACTGCGGCTCCCAGCTCGCCTTCGTCGAAGGGTGCGTAAAGTGCCATGTTTGTGGCTTCAGCGAGTGTGGCTGAGCACGAGGCGACCGTCCCGATTGTGACAGCTGTCACGACGCTGGTCGATCAGACCATATAGAGTCGAGGGAGTGGCAACAGCCTTGGAAGTGCGTTCCATCACCCCGACCCGCCTGCAGCCCAAAGGCTGGGCCCGCGTAGGGCCCGCCGGGGCGCACACGCTGCGCCGCGGCGCGTGGTATCCCGTCGTGCGGATTTCCGCCAGCAACATCGTGGTCTTGGACGTGAACCGGCGCAACGTGCCGGTGGACCGCCGTCTGCTCGAGATCCGCTACCAGCCGCCGGAGCGCTGGACCATCGTGCGCTGCGAGCCGCGCCTGATCGAGCGCATCGGCCGCATCTTCCCGCTCACCTACGCGGTGTGTCCATCCTGCCGCCACCGCCAGGCGTTCGGCGCCGACGCCAAGACGCCTCGCGTGCGATCGCTGCCACAACAGCGCGGCGTTGGCGTGGGATGAGCTGAGCTAGAAAAAAAACGCTATCAGCTATCAGCTATCAGCCCTCAGCTTGTACGCTGAGGGTTTTTGTTTCGATTGGGTGGTGGGGTTAGCTGAAGGCTGAAGGCTGACGGCTGAAAGCGCTGTTCAGATTGCGAACAGAACATCCCCCGCTTCAACGATCCCCGCCCCCTCCGCGATGCAATAAAACCCCCGCATTCCCCCGTCCAGAAACTGCAGGCTCTCCTTCAGCACGTGACTCTCGACCTCGCCGCCCAACGCCCATCCGGTAAACGGGCGGCAGGGCGCCGCGACTTGCTGCACCCGGAGGCGGACCCGTTCGGTTCCGTCCGGGGCGAGGATCACGAGGCCGCCCGCGATGTCCTCGAGCCGCACCATCCCGACCGTCCCGTCGGCTTGGGCGATCAGGTTCTCGCCCGCGCACCCCACGGTGAGCCGGTCGCCGAAGCGCGCCTGCATGGCGCGATAGTGTGCCGTGAACCCCACCGAGACGCCGTTCTTGCCCTCGTCGTTCTTGGTGCTGGGGTGCAGGCGGTGGTGCACATCTACCAGCCAGGAACCGTCGGGACCCGCGCCGAGCACGCCGTCGGGACCAACGGCCAGGCGCGGCACCGCGAGCAGCGGCGTCGGATCGTAAACCCGATCGGGCTTCGCCCCGGTCTTCAGCGTGGCGCGTTGGATTTGGAGCCGGATGAGGGAGCCGAGCGGGCGCATATCGTAATCTAGCCGGACCCCCTATTTTGGGTGTCATGGCGCTCAAAGGCTGGGCCCGCTGCCTCGATTCGGTCGCCGACATCCTGCGGCGCGGGGCGTGGTACCCGATCGTCGAGGAGACGGCGGAGCACGTCGTGCTGGACGTGCACGAGAAGCGGATCCGCATGTCCCGCGCCGATCTCCAGGTCCGCCTCACCCCGCCGGACAACTGGAGCATCGTGGTCCGCACCGGCGTCATGCGCCCCACGCTGGGTGGCAACGCGCAGCCGGTCACGCAGACCTACGCCGTCTGCCCCTCCTGCAACGAGCGCCAGGAGTTCACGGGGAAGCCCACGCAGCTGCGTTGCACCCGCTGCAGCAAAGAGGCGTCAGTCGATTGGTCGATTACCTGCTAGCGTAGCCCCGCCGGCTCCATCTTCTCGAACACCGGCCCCAACACCATCACCGCCAAGTAGCATTCACCCACCAGCACTGCCGCCCCGACCACCGACCACCCCGCCGCCGTCCAGGCAATGCCGGCGCCGGCCGCGTGCAGCCCCAAGCCCACCACGCCGCCGGCAAGAGATGCCGGCAGCACGGCGAGGAGCAACGCGAACACCGTCCCCACGAAGATCAGGATGCGTTGCCCCATCGCCTCGAAGCCGGTGGCGCGCTCAGGCCCGATCGTGGTCCAGGCGGGGAACAGCAGCACCGCGGCGTTTTGGACCACCAGCAGGACCAGCACCACGGCGGGAGCCGCCGCGAGCGCGGCCAGCAGGTAGGCGACCCGGTCGCCCAGCGGCGGCAGCGCGGGATGGCCCAGGGAGGCCAGGAAGGCGCCCAGCAGGCCGATGCCGGCGACGGTCGAGATGAGCAGCCCCGGAGCCAGCACCTGGGCGCCGATCAGGTCGCGCGCGCGCACCGGCCACGTCTTGAGCACGTCCAGCATTTCCAGGTCGCGTCGCAGGTCGTAGCGCAGCGCCATCGGCCCGAACAGCAGCACCACGCCCGCCAGCGCGAGCGACAGCATCGCGACGAGGCCGCCCGCGCCCGCCTGCCCGCCCAGGCTGAAGCCCATGACCACGACGATGACCGCGAGCATCAGACGAGCGTGCGGGGCCGGAATTCGCGCAGCGCGCCGGTCACGTTCTTCCACACGATCGCCCCGGCGGGAGCGCCGGACGCGGCCAGGGAGAGCAACGGGCGGGTGACGCCACCCGGGCGGGAGCGCACTTCGCCACGACCGCGGCGCATCGCTTCGATGCGGCGCGCCACCTTGTTGGCGTGCTCCACCGCCGCCTCCTCGAAGCCGAGCGTGGAGCGCATCACCCACAGGTAGTGGACGCCGGCGACCAGCAGGGCGGCTGGGAGACGCGCGGCGAACTGCGCTGGCCCGGAGGCCACGAGCGGTCCCACGGCGGCGAAGAAGGGCCATAGCGCCACGCCCAGGGCCCCCCGGTGCAGCGCGGCGGAGAGCGCCCGGGTGCCGGAGGCGAACCCCTCATCCCAGGCCGCCATCACCACCGGCACCGTATCGCGCAGGCCGAGCCAGAGGGCGACCGCGAGCCCGATGAGCACGGCGAGGGAGATCAGCTTGCGCCGAAACCCGGTGATCCCCTGTTGCGACAGGCTGGCGCGGACCAGCGCCGCGCCGGCGTTGTGCAGCTGCAGCGTGAAGTAGAGCAGCCACAGCGCCACCACCCGCAGCACGAGCCCGGCGTGGAGGTGCAGGCGGGAGAAGATCAGCACCGAAAACACCGCCGAGAACAGCAAGGCCAGCTGCGTCCGCACCAGGCGGAACTGGAGCACCTGCCGGCGCGTGAGCGGGGCGGTGAACAGGAAATCGGTCTCGGCCAGCTGAAACGTGAACGGCGTCTCGGCGCTGCCCAGAACCCAGGTGAAGAGCACCAGGACCAGCACCCCGACCGCGGCGATCGTCTCCCCGGCGAGGAGACTGCTCGGCAGCGCGGCGCCCGGCCGGGTGCCGCCGCTCGGGCGGGCGAAGATCCACCAGAAATACAGCAGCCCGACGCAAAAGCCGACCAGGTACTTCGGCTGGCGCAGCCGCTGGATGCGCCGCCGCATCGCGTTGACGAAGCTGCGCTGCGAGAGGTAGAGCGCGGCGCCGATCACGCGCTGCCTCCGGTGAGCGCCAGAAAAATGTCCTCCAGGCTCTTGCCGGCGAGCTCGGGGCGGCCGACCAGGATCTGCTCGATGGTCCCGATCGCCACCATGCGCCCCTTCTGGAGAATCAGCACCCGGGTGCAGATCTCCTCCACCAGGTGCAGCAGGTGGGACGAGAGCAGCACCGCCGCCCCGGCCTTCGCACGCTCCACGATCGTCTGTTTCATGCGCCGGATCCCGGCCGGGTCGAGCCCGGTGAGCGGCTCGTCGAACAGCATCACGGTGGGGTCGTGCAGCAGGCCGCACGCGATGACCAGCTTCTGGCGCATGCCGCGCGACAGCTCGCCCGGCAGCACCCGGGCCTTGTCGGACAACTCCAGCTCGGCCAGCAGGGCAGGGATGCGCCGCTCCACGTCCGGCACCTGGTACAGCCGGGCCGTGAAGCGGAGGTGCTCCTCGACGCTCAGGTACTCGAACAGGTGCGGCTCGTCGGGCATGAAGGCGAGCTGGCGCTTGGCGGCCACCGGCTCCCGCTCCAGGTCGTGCCCGCCGATGCGGATCGCCCCGCGTGGGCCGCACGATGCCGACCAGGCTGCGCAGCGTGGTGGTCTTGCCGGCCCCGTTCGGGCCGACCAGACCCAGCACCTCGCCTGGGGCCACCGCGAAGGACAGATCGTCCACCGCCACGAGCTCGCCGTACAGTTTGGTGAGGCCGGTGACTTCGATCATGGGGCCTGGAATCTAGGCGCACTTGCGGAGGGGGAGATTAGATTAGTATGTTAACGGTGAATATGCTAACGAAAGACGGGTGTGAGTGATCGTTCTGAGTTGGCGCTCCAACTCGCCGACGCCATAGCCTCGGCCTACCAGGCCTTGGAGCGCGCGGGGGACCGCGCCTTCCGCTCCTACGGCCTGGGCCACCGCGCCCACGTGGCGCTCGCCGCAGTCGATGAAGCCGGCCCCGACGGCGCCCGTCCGCGCGAAGTCGCGGTCCGGCTCGGCGTGTCCCGTCCCGCCGCCACCACGTTCATTCAGCGCCTCGAGACCAAGGGCCTGGTGGAGACCACCCCGGACCCCGAAGACGACCGCGGCGTGCGGGTCACCCTCACGCGGCGTGGCATCGAGGTGCTGCTGCGCGTGGGCCAGCTGGAGCGCCGCCTCGCTGCCCGCACCTTGGAGGGGATTCCCGCGACCGCCATTCAGCGTGCATTGCACCTGCTGGAGGACTACCGGCGCCGCCTCGAGGGGCGCCAGATCGAGATCGTGCACTGACCCGTGTGCGTATCTTTATTCACTAAGTAAGGAAGGGGCGGAGCACGACTGGCGGCTGAGAATCGGCTTGAGGTGGCAGTTCTACCCACCCTTTCCACAGCGGGTTAGCACATCGGCACCACGAGATCGGCGCCCCACACGTCAGTAGCGGAGCCAACGCCTCACGAAGGGGACTTTTCCACATGTCGCCTTCCTTGAAAGAGTGTGGATAAAGCCTGACCCCTGACCCCCGACCCCGGACCCCTTCCCGCGTATCTTCCAGCCCCGTGAATACAACAATTCGACGCACAAAAATCGTCGCGACCCTGGGACCCGCCACGGCCCAGCCGGATCAGATCGGCGCCTTGATGGACGCCGGCGCGAACGTCATCCGCGTCAATGCCTCCCACGGCAGCGCGGAGCAGCGTGCCGAATGGATCGCCTCGGTGCGGCAGCAGGCCAAGGAGCGCGACCTCCCCATCGCGGTGCTGGTCGACCTCCAGGGCCCGCGCATCCGGGTCGGCGCCCTGTCGAAACCGTGGCAGCTCGAGCCGGGACAGCTCGTCGTGCTGGTCCCCGAGGACGATGCCAAGGGTGACGAGCTGCCCACCACCTACGACGACCTGGCGCGCGACGCCAAGGTCGGCGCCAAGCTCCTCCTCAACGACGGCCTGCTCACCCTCGAAGTCACCACGGTGATGCCCCCGCGGGTCGAAGCCCGCGTGGTAGTCGGGGGGGCGTTGACCTCGCATAAGGGCATGAACCTCCCCGGGCTCACGGTGAGCGCCCCGGCACTCACCCCCAAGGACCGGGAGGACGTCCTGTTCGCGGTGAAGCACGGCGTCGACTACCTCGCGCTGTCGTTCGTGCGCCGCGCCGAGGACCTGGAAGAGCTGCGCAAGCTGGTGCCGAAGACGATGAAGCTCGTCGCCAAGATCGAAAAGGACGCCGCGCTGGACGACCTCGAGCGCATCCTCACGACGCACCGACGCCGTGATGGTCGCGCGCGGCGACCTGGGCGTCGAGCTGCCGTTCGAGAACGGTGCCGCTGGTGCAGAAGCGGCTCATCCGGCAGGCGCAACCGGCACGGCAAGCCGGTGATCACCGCGACGCAGATGCTGGAATCGATGATGCACGCACCGCGCCCGACCCGCGCCGAGGCCTCAGCGACGTCGCCAACGCCATCCTCGACGGCACCGACGCGGTGATGCTCTCGGCCGAAACGGCCGTGGGCGAGTATCCCGCTCGAGGCGGTGCAGGCGATGGACCGCATCATTCGCGAAATCGGAGCGGCCAGGCTCCGGCGGCGGGCTCGAGCGGCGACGCGTGCGAGCCGCGCCAGAGCGTCGCGACCGAGGACGCCATCGCGCTGCGGCACGTCGGCGGTGGCCCGCATGCTCGACGCGCCGCTCATCGTCACGCTTCACCAAGAGCGGGTTCACGCGCGCGCGATGTCGCCGCGTTCCGGCCGCAGGTGCCGATCCTCGCCGTGACCGACCATTCCGCGACGTACCGCCAGCTGGCGCTGGTGTGGGGTGTGGTCCCGGTGCTCGTCGACCGCGTCGCCACGCTACGACGCGATGCTCGAGGTCGTGCGCGAGCAGATCCTGAAACGCGGCTACGCGAAGCCCGGCGACCGCATCGTGATGACCGCCGGCGATCCCGTTCGACGTCTCGGGCACCACCAACCTGATCAAGGTCGAGGAGATCTGACGCTGCGCCTGGTGCTGCTCGGCACCGGGACCTCGTTCGGTGTGCCGCAGATCGGGCTGTCGCTGCCGCACCTGCACCTCCCAGGACCCGCGCGACCGGCGCACGCGCTGCGGCGCGCTGATCGAGACGCGCGGCCGGCGGCTCCTGATCGACACGCCGCCCGAGCTCCGCCTCCAGCTCACGGCCTCAGGTATCGACCACGTGGACGCCGTGCTGTTCACCCACGACCACGCCGACCACACCCACGGCATCGACGACCTGCGCGCGCTCACCGCCCGTCGCAAGGACATCCTCCCCGCCTATGGCCCGCCCGAGTCACTGGGCGAGCTGGCGACGCGGTTTCGCTATGTGTTCGACGCCAGCATCGCGCCGCGCCCCGGGACCAGCAAACCGCAGCTCGCCGCCACCCCACTGCCGCCCGACGTGCCGGCGGACGTCGCCGGGGTCTCGGTGCTGCCGCTGGCGCTGCCGCACGGCGACCAGGTGGTGTACGGCTACCGCATCGGACCGATCGCCTATCTGACCGACGCCAAATCGGTGCCCGATGCCGCGCGCGGCCCAGCTGCAGGGGCTCGAGATCCTGGTGCTGAACGCGCTGCTGCCGCGGCCGCACCCGCTGCACCTCTCGATCCCCGAGGCGATCGCCACCGCCCAGGCGATCGGCGCACGGCGCACGCTCTTCACCCACCTCACGCACGAGACGCCGCACGCCGAGCTCGAGGCGTCGCTGCCGCCGGGGATCGACGCCGGGATTCGACGGGTTGGTGGTCGACCTGGGTGGGGAGTAGCGCAGGGTGGGGAGTAGCACGTGGAGAATCGATGTGGATGAGGGACGTGTGATCCGTGGGCTGAAGCCCCGGCTCGGCGCCCTACCACTACGCCCTTCAGGGCGCGTCGCGTCAGCGCCGAGCCGCGACTTCAGTCGCGGAACGACCTGGGTGGGGAGTAGTGCGTGGAGAGTCGATGTGGATGAGCGACGTTTGATCCGTGGGCTGAAGCCCCGGCTCGGCGCCCTCGGGCGACAGGTCCTGAAGGACACCCACTTCGCCCTTCAGGGCGCGTCGCGTCAGCGCCGAGCCGCGACTTCAGTCGCGGAACAACAATCCGAACATCCGGGATTCCCCCATCGTGCGTTTCTCCCCGGACGACTAAATTCGCCGTCCATCATGAGTCGCCACGCGAGGGGTTGGCATCAATCGGTGTGGGGCGTGGCCAAGCGCACGCTCGAAGGGGCCTATGAGGACAACATCCCCTTTCTCGCCAGCGCCCTCTCGTTCGACGTCATCCTCACCGTCATCCCGTTCCTGGTCCTGCTGCTGGGCGTGGTTGGGACGCTGGTGCAGCATCAGATCACGACGCATCAGATCGATATCCCGGAGCTGCTGCAGCGCTTCATGCCGGGGGGCGACGTGGTGCGCGACGTCGAAACCATGCTGGCCCAGGTGGTCGCGAGCCGCGGCCAGCTGACGCTGTTCGGCGTGCCGCTGTTTCTCTACTTCTCGACGCGGCTGTTCGGCGGATTGCGCGCCGCGCTGAACGAGGTGTTCGACACCGAAGAGCGGCGTCCCTGGTTGTGGGCCAAGCTGCTCGATCTGCTGATGGTCCTGCTCACCGGTTCGCTGCTGCTCTTGTCGGCGCTGTTGCCGGCGTTCGAGGCGAGCACCTCGAGCCAGTTCGAGGGGGGATCGCTGCTGCAGTGGTCGTACCGCTTGAGCCTCGAGCTGGTGGCGTTCGCGTTCAGCACGTCGCTGTTTCTCATCGTGTTCAAGGTGATGCCGAGCCGCCGCATCGCCTGGCGCACGGCGCTGGTGGCGGCGATCGTGTGCGCGCTCGCCTTCGAGCTGGCCAAGCGCGCCTACGCCCTCTACGTCGCGCACTTCGTCACGTTCGACAAGCTCGCCACCACGTCCAACGCGGCCGCGTTCCTGCTGCTGATCCTGTGGGTCTACTACACGAACTGCGTATTCCTGATCGGAGGGGAGATCGCCGAGGCCTACGACCTGACGCGGATGCGACGCGCGCAGCAGGTCCGGCTCGGATGATCGATCTGCGCAGCGATACGGTGACGTTGCCGTCGCCCGCCATGCGCCGCGCCATGGCCGACGCGGAGCTGGGCGACGACGTGCTGGACGGCGACCCCACGACGCGTCGCCTGGAGCAGCGCACGGCCGAGCTGCTCGGCATGGATGACGCGCTGTTCTTCCCCTCGGGCACGCAGGCGAATCAGACCGGCATCGGGCTCGTCACCGAGCCGGGCACCGAGCTGTTGATCGAGGCGAACGCCCACCTGGTGCACTACGAGTTGGCGGGCGCCGCCGCGCTGTGGGGCGTACAGCTGCGCACCATCGAGACCCCGGATGGCCGGCTCACCGCCGACCTGGCGCGGCAGGCCGTGCGGGCACCTTCGCCCCATGTGGCCCGGGCGACGGCCGTGGCGGTCGAGAACACCCACAATGCCGCCGGGGGGCGGGTCTTGCCCCCGGCAGATATGGCGGCGATTGTGGCGTGGGCGCACGAGGCCCGACTGGCGGTGCATGTGGACGGGGCGCGACTGTGGAACGCCGCCGCCGCGCAGGGTATCCCCCCGGCACGGCTCGTGCGTGGGGCAACTACCGTTATGGTGAGTTTTTCCAAGGGGTTGGGATGTCCGGTGGGGTCGTGCCTGGCGTTCGCATCGTCCTTGAGGGCCAGGGCCTGGGAAATACGTAAGCGTCTCGGCGGCGGCATGCGGCAATCGGGGGTGCTCGCCGCCGCGGGACTGTACGCGCTGGACCATCATCTGCCGCGCATCACCGAGGACCACGGGCGGGCCCGGGACTTCGCACAACGAATCGCTGGGTGCCCGGCCGTCCGGGCGGAGATGCCGGAGACCAACATCGTCATGATCGATCTGGTGCGGGAGACTGATACGGCCGACACCGTGATCCCCCGTCTCGCGGCGGCGGGACTACGCGTCGAGCGGTTTGGGGCGCGGCGCATGCGCGCCGTCACCCACCTCGACGTGGACGACGGCGCCGTCCGGCGCGCCGCCGACATCCTGCTGGCGGTGCTGGCATGAGCGACGACGAGCGCGCCTCCGAAGCCCTCGGCCTGCACATGCAGCGCGTGCTGCCGCTGGCGCAGTCGGTGCTGTGGCATCCGACGTCGCCCGGCGCCGGCCCGCGCCGGCCGCCCTCGGGTCCATACCCTTCGTTCTTCGAGCAGAAGGCGATCGCCGCCATCAACGCGCATTACGACACCGCGGGGCGGCAGGGGATGATGGGCTTCCTGGTGGGCGACCTGTTCGAGTGTCCCACTTCGCGCGTGCGCTACGTGGTGATCGATTCCACGATTCGATTGAACCAGGCTGTGTACGGCGACAAGACGCTGGTGATCGTGTCGCGGTTGTGGGACCGCATCCAGGACGAGCTGCGCAAGACCGAGGGTCATCTCATCGGCTGGTATCACAGCCATCCGCCGCTCACGGTCGAGCTGGCGCCGGGGGACGTCGAGACGCACCTGCAATACTTCAAGCGTCCCTGGCACGTGGCCCTCGTGCTGGGCTCCGAGCACGAAGGACCCGTGGCCGGTCTGTTCCGGCCGCGGCCGGGAGAGACGGCGTCCAACTCGTCGATGCCGTTTTACGAGCTGCTGGAAACCGACGAAGCGTTCGTGGGCGGCAAGAAGCAATCGATCCTGCCGTGGATCAACATGCTCACCGACGACCCCTCGGTGATCTACAGCGAAGCCGCGCCGCATCCCCATCCGCCCCCGCCGCGCGCGACCGGGAAGGGGACCATGGAGGTGGTGAGCGGCAAGATGCCGGCGGTGTCCGCGGCGCCGGCCGCGCCGCCCCCACCCGCGCCCAAGCCGCCGACACCGGCTCCCATTCCGGGGACCCAGGTGCGCCCGGGACTCGGCAGTCCGAAGCCCGCCGCCGCACCCGCGGCGTCGGCTGCGCCGGTTGCTCCACCCAAAGCGCCGCCGCCACCACCGCCGCCGCCGCCGAGCACCGCGGCGCGTCCGGCGTTGGGCGACAAACCTCAGGCAGGTGGGCGCACGCCCGGCCAGCGCAACACGCAGATGAAGCCGCCGGCCAACGCGCTGTCCAACCTGCCGCTCGTCGCGGCCGGGGGATACGACGTGGGCGAAGTGGAATCGCGCGAATCGGATCCCATGGTGATGACGCCGCGGCACACCGCCGTGCCGCCGCTCGCGCCGCCGTCCCCGATGCGCCGGCCGACGAACACGCCGAAGGCGTTCGCCCCCGCGCTCGCCCCGCGGCGCAGCGACGGGCATCCCGGCGTCGTCGCCGCGGTGCTGCTCTTGGCGCTCGCCGCCGGCGGGGGAGCCGGTTGGTACTTTTTCATCCGGCCGCAGCCCGTGACCGGTGGGAGTGCCACGCCGGCGACGACGCCGACGCCGCCCGCGACCACGCCGGCCGTGGCCCCCGCGGACACCGCGTGGCTCACGTTCGACCACACCGCGGATTCCGTCGCGGTGGCGGTGCACGGCTACAACAACCTGGCGCAGACTTCGGGTTCGAGCCTGAGCTGCACCGGACTGTCGCAGGCGCTGGTCGGCGTGGAAGACGTCTGGACCACCTACAACGTCGGCAAGCGCCAGCATCCGCCGCTCGACACCCCGCGCGCCACGCGCGACGCCGGGCTGTACTCGTCGGTCGACTCGGTGGAGCGGCACTTCGACCGCTCGGGGTGCCAGCGACCGTGAGGGAGTCCTTTAGGGAGACCATGAGACTCCGCACCCCGCACACCGCACTCCGCACTGGGAGTCGTCTCGCGCTCCTCCTGTTCGCCTTCGCAGCGCCCTCCGTCCGGGCCCAGGCCAACGAACCGCTGCGCAAGACCGACCTGATCCGCTATTTGAGCGGCGGCACCATGACGACGACGCAGATCGCGCAGCTCGTGGCGCGCAATTGCGTCTCGTTCACGCCCACCCCGCGCGATCGCCAGAACCTGATCGCGCTGGGCGCGGACACGATGATCCTGGCGCGCATCGACAGTTGCATCAAGGCGCGCGCCACGGCCGCCCCAACGACGCCGGCGGTGACGCCGACACCCGCCGTGCGTCCGACGCCTCGCCCAGCGTCGCCGAGACCACCGACGTCTCAACCACCGGCGGTTCAACTACCGCCGACGCCCCCGCCACCCGCACGGTTAGAAGCCGTCCCGCTCTCGACCCACGTCCAGGCCGTCGTCGGTGGCACGGCCGTCGTCGGCGTGGCCCTGAAGCGCGGCACCGCTCCGGTGCCGGGCACGCGGCTCGTGTTGCACGGCAGCGGGCGGCTCACGGGTCCCGGCGGCGCCGACGCCGAGGCGGACACCGACGAGCGCGGCATCGCGCAATTCAAGTTTCCGGCGGGGAGCGCCGCGGGAACCACCCGGCTCTCGGTCGCCACCCTGACGGGGGATGCGTTGAGCGCGTCGGCCGAGGTCGAGCTGGCCACGATGATGCCGCTGTTGCCGCCGGCCGCGCTGCGCCCGGCTCCGGATCGCACCGGGTTCGTACAGGGTACGGGACAACGGGGCACGGTCGGCGAGCCGGCGCCGTTGCCGCTCGTGTTCGAGGTGCGCGACTCGGCGGGCCGTCCCATGGTGGGCATGAAGGTGGCGCTCACCGTCGTCAACGGGCGGCTGGCGGGCACGCCGCCCCCGACCGAGGCGGCGACCGACTCGAGTGGGCACGTGAGCATGTCGGTCATTTTCGGCGAGCGTGCCGGCGTGCCCACGGTCGTCAGCGGGGGCGTGGGCCCGATCGTGCGCCAGGCGACGCTGTACCCGGCGCCCGCGACGCCGCGCCAGCTCGTCGTGCTGCTGGACGGCAACGCGGTGACGGGGCAGGTGGTGCTGGCGAAGAGCCGCCCCGCGGTGCTGCGCATTTTCAGCCGCGACGGGTTCGGCAACTCGGGACAGGTCGCCGGGCTGCGCGCCACGAGCGGCGACGAGCGGATCTTGAAAGTCACCGAGGTCACCACCGACAGCCTGGGCGGCGTCGTGACGGTGACCGCGACGAAGTCGGGGATGACGAGTCTCGTGATCCTGGGGTCGGGGCTGCGGGCGGATTTCAGCGCCCTCGTCAGATAAGAGGGATGGTGTCCTTTAGGGCACTCGTCCGTTAGATCGAGCGCTAACTCGCGGGGGGAACTGGGTTTCGAGGAGCGATTCGGCTATCTTAGCTTGTGCCCCAGGTCCGCGGGGCTTCCGCTCGTGAACCGCGTCAGGCCCCCGCAGGGAGCAGCGCTTAGCGATGTCGGATGTCGCTGCGGGGTGCCTGGGGCATTTTCCTACCCGAGAGGGAGCACTGAAGAAAGCCGCTTCCAAGCCCTTGGGCCCCCGCCCGAAGAAGCCCCCCCCGACGCGCGTGCTGTCGATCGAGGATGACGCCGCCATGGGTCAGTTCCTGAAGGCCGTGTTCACGGCCCAGGGCTTCATCGTCGACTGGGCGCCCGACGGCGTCGAAGGGCTGGCGCGGGCCCGCAAGATCCGTCCCGACCTCGTGATCCTCGACCTCTTGATGCCGTACAAGAACGGCTTCGAGGTGCTGCGCGAGCTGAAGGCGCATCCCGACACGCAGGGCGTCCCCGTGATCATCCTGTCCTCCAACAGCCGCGAGGAGGACATCGTCAAAGCGCTCAACGCCGGCGCCGATGATTTCGTCGTGAAACCGTTTCGCGCGCGAGAGCTGGTCGCTCGGGCGCGGAAAGTGCTGACGCGCGAGTCCCCGTGAGTACGCCGACGCTGATTCAGTTCGTCACGTGGGTCATCATCGTCGTCGGGAGTCTCTTCGTCCTTGTTCTGCTGATCACGCTGGGCCACAAGCTGTACACGCAGATCCGCTGGGGCTACGAGCGGCGCCAGCGCGCCGTGTTCCTGCCCCGCATCCAGGCGTACCTCACGGCCGAAAACGGCCACTTCGCCAAGTACGTGCCCGGCCCGCTGGGCGCCTGGGACCGGCGCGTGATCCTGTGGGCGCTGCTGGACCAGATCCGCTTCGTGAAAGGGCGCACCCAGGAGCGGATCAGCACCGCGTTCGAGGAGCTGGGATTCGTGGCGGAGGAGCGGCACAAGCTGGGCGACCGGCGCTGGGCCCGGCGGGTAGAAGGGGCGGAGAAGCTGGGCCGCATGATGAGCCGCCAGCCGCTGGCGGACCTGGTACGACTGATGCAGGACCCTGTCCCCGAGGTCCGCATCCGGGCCGCCAAGGCCCTGGGGGCGATCGGCGGCCTCGAGGCGGTGGAATCGCTGCTCGGCGCGCTGCGCGACACCAACCGCTGGTCGGCGCTGCGCATCGCCGACATTCTGGCGGGGCTGGGGCAGGCGGCGGTCGAGCCCTTACTGCAAGAATTCCCGCGCCTGCCGGCACAGGCGCGGGTGGCGGCGATCGACATCCTGGGACGGCTGCGCAGCCCCGAGGCGGTGCCGCTGCTGGTGACGCTGTTGTCGGACGCCGATGAGAACGCGCGCGCGCGCGCCGCGAACTCGCTCGGCGTGATCGGCGACCCGCGCGCGGCGAAGGACCTGATGCGGGCGCTCGAGGATCCGGCCTGGCCGGTGCGGGCCATGGCGGCCAAGGCGATCGGCCTGCTGGCCGGCGCCGAGGGGATCGCGGCGCTCGAAAAGGCGCTGGCCGACCGCGAGTGGTGGGTGCGGTCCAACGCGGCCGACGCATTGCGGCAGAAAGGCGAGCCGGGGCACCGCGCCCTGGTGCGCCTGCTCGATGGTCCGGACCTGTACGCGGCCCAGAAGGCCGCCTGGATGCTGCAGGAGGCGGGCGTGCTCGACCACTACGTGGGTCACCTGGTGGACGGCACCGCGGCCGAACGCGCCGCGGCGCGGCTGCTGCTCGGCAAGCTCGTCGGGTTGCAGCGGATCGATCTGTTGACCGACATCGCGCAGCGCCACAAAGACCCGCGCGTGCGGGAAGCGCTCAATAGCCTGCTCGACACCGTGGTGACCTCGCCTTGAATTGGCAGCTCTGGGTCGAACGGGCGATCGAAGGCTTCAACGCCTTCGTGCTCGCGTATTTCCTCGCGCTCAACATCTCCTACATCCTGCTGTTCTTCATCTCGCTGCGCGAAGTGCTGCGCTTCCTGAAGCGCACGTTCTTCTCCGACTACCAGCAGATCCTCAAGTCGGACATGACGCTGCCGATCACGCTGATCGTGCCGGCGCACAACGAGATGAAGACCATCGTCGACACGGTGCGCTCGCTCCAGATGCTCAACTATCCGGAGTTCGAGATCATCGTCATCAACGACGGCTCCAAGGACGCCACGCTCGAGCGGCTGCTGTCGGCGTATCAATTGCGCCGCGTCGACCGCGTCTTTAAACGCAGCCTCGCCACGCGCGAGGTGAAGGGGCTGTACGCCTCGCCGCTCGTCCCCAACCTCACCGTGGTGGACAAGGTGGGCGGCGGCAAGGCCGACGCGCTCAACTGCGGCATCAACCTGTCCAAATACCCGCTGTTCTGCTCCATGGACGCGGACTCGGTGATCGAGGACGACGCGCTGCTCAAGGCGGTGAAGCCGTTCATGGAGTGGCCCGACGAGACGGTGGCGGTGGGCGGCATCGTGCGCTGCGTCAACGGCTGCACCGTCACCGATGGCCGCGTCACCCACATCGAGCTGCCCAACAAGTTCCTGCCCGTGTTCCAGGTGGTCGAGTATCTGCGGGCGTTTCTCTCGGGCCGGCTCGGCTGGTCCGCGCTGCACGGGCTGCTGCTCATTTCGGGCGCGTTCGGCGTGTACCGCAAGTCGGCCGTGGTCGAAGTGGGCGGCTACGACAGCTCCACCGACACCGAAGATCTCGAGCTGGTGATGGCGTTGCACGAGATCAACCGCGCCAAGAAACGGCCCTATCGCATTGTGTTCGTGCCCGACCCGGTCTGCTGGACGGAGGTGCCGGGCAACTGGCGCATGCTGCGCCGCCAGCGCAACCGCTGGCACCGCGGCATGCTGCAGAGCATCAGCCGCCACCGCAAAATGCTGTTCCGCCCCAGCTACGGCGTGATCGGGACCGTGGTGATCCCGTATTTCCTGATCTTCGAGACCATGGGCCCGTTCGTGGAGACGCTGGGCTACATCTCGGTGCCGCTGGCGTGGGTGCTGGGCCTGCTCAACACCCAGTTCTTCTTCCTGTTCTTCATCCTGGCGGTCGCGTTCGGCGTGTTCCTCTCGGTCGCGGCGATCCTGCTGGAAGAGATCTCGTATCGGCGCTACCCGTCGTGGCAGGACCTGTGGAAGCTCCTGATCTGCGGCGTGCTCGAGAACCTCGGCTTCCGCCAGCTGCTGGCCCTGTTCAAGGTCCAGGCGTTCTGGGAGTACCTGCGCGGCCTCAGGCGCTGGGGCAAGCTGGAGCGGATCGGATTCGGGAAGGGCGTCGACCCGGGGTCAGTGGTGCCGCGCCAATCAGGGGCCGCCGTGCGCAGCTCGGGTGAGGCGATGCGAAGCTCGACTGGAGTTCCGAAACGCGAAAGTGGAAAAAACGTCGCGTGAGGCGTCATCGGTCGTCAGTCGATCTCGCGGCTGATAGCCGCGGCTCGGCTGAACTGTCACATGAAGTGACAGCGGGCGTCGCTATCAGCGACAGATAGCCGAGTCGCGGCTCTTAGCCGCGAATTCTCAAAACCGATGACGTTCTTACTGATGACCGATGACGCATTTTCCGACTACATTCTTTCCCATGATCGCCCTCGCTCGCAAGTACCGCCCCAAACAATTCGCTGACCTCATCGTGCAGGACCACGTCGCCGGTGCCCTGCGCGGCGCCGTCGCGAGTGGTCGCGTGGCGCATGGGTATTTGTTCGCGGGTCCGCGTGGAGTAGGGAAGACCACCGCGGCGCGCATCCTGGCGATGGCGCTGAATTGCGAGCAGCGCCAGGCGAGTGGCGAGCCGTGCGGTGAGTGCGACTCGTGCCGACGAGTGTGGAACGGGCAGGCGAATCTCGACGTGATCGAGCTGGACGCCGCCTCCAACCGCGGCGTGGACGACGCGCGCGACCTGCGCGAGCGCGCCATGTACGCGGCCTCGAGCGAGACCAGCTCCAAGGTGTACATCGTGGACGAAGCGCACATGCTCACGCGCGACGCCTGGAACGCGCTGCTCAAGGTGCTGGAAGAGCCGCCGCCACGGGTCGTGTTCGTGTTCGCCACGACCGAGCCGCAGAAGATCGCGCAGAGCGCGGCGCCGGTGCTGTCGCGGCTTGCAGCGCTTCGATTTCCGCCGCATCGGCCCGCACGCCATCGCCGAGCGGCTGCGTGCCGTGGCCAGCGCGGAAAAGCTCGAAGTCGAAGACGAGGCGCTCGCGCTGATCGCCAAAAGCGCCGACGGCGGCATGCGCGACGGCCTCTCGCTCTTGGACCAGGTGGTGAGTTTCGGCGCGGGCGCCGTCACCGCCGAGCGGGTGCGCGAGGTGCTCGGTCTGATCTCCGACGACGCCTACGGCGAGTTGCTGCGCCTCGTGGCGGAGCGCGACGCGCGCGCCGTGTTCCCGCTGGTGGACCGCCTGTCGGAGTCGGGCGCGGACCTGAGCGAATTCGTCGCCGGCGCCGGCGAGACGCTGCGCGCTGTGCTTCAGGTATCGCTCGGCGGCGAGCCCGAGGGGCTGACCGACGCGATGGCCGCGCTCGTGAAAAAGTACGGCGCCCTGCTCCCCGCGCCCGATCTATTGCGTCTCCTCACCGTCCTCGGCGCCATGGAACCGCAGTTGCGCTCGAGCGGACAGCCGAGACTCGTGGTCGAGATTCTGCTACTCAGATGGGCGATGATGGACAGGACGGTGGAGATCGGAGAGGTGATTCGGGCGCTGGGAACTACGGGGAGTGGGGAGTCGGGAGTGGTTCGTGGCGGTTCGAGTGGAGCAGCCGGTGCTCCCCCACAGCTCCGCGATGTCGTGCCTGCGCCGATCGTACCCACTCCCCACTCCCCACTGCCCCGCAAGCACGGCCCCCTCACCGCGGACCGTCTCCGCGTCCCTCTGGCCCTCCATCATCGGGCAAGCCCAGGGCATGCTCGCGAGCCTCCTCGCCGACTCGGAGGTGCGCGCCGTTGCGGGCGACACCGTCACCATCGGCTCGCCCGGCCACGCCGAGGGGCTGACGCACAAGCGCGATGCGATCGCGAAGCTGCTCGCGCCGTGGGTGGACGGCGCGGCGAAGGTCGTGGTGGACGCCCCCACCCCCCGCGCCCCCAACGCTTCACCGAAGCGACCGCCAACGCGGAGCGGCTCAAGGTGCTGCGCTCCAAGGATCCGACGCTGGGGCAGGCGGTGGATGCGCTGGATCTGGAGCTGATGGAGTAGACAAAGGCGTAATCAGTAGTCGGTCATCGGTTTCGTTCTCGCGGCTGATAGCCGCGGCTCGGCTGAACTGTCACATGAAGTGACAGCCGGCGTCGCTCTCAGCGACAGATAGCCGAGTCGCGGCTCTTAGCCGCGAACCATTGGAGTAACGCAACGACGCTCGAGTCCGGCGCCGCCTTCGGCTCCTACCGTCTGGTCCGTCCGCTCGGTCGCGGCGGGTTCGCGGAAGTGTGGGAAGCCGAGAGTCTCACCACCGGGCGCCACGTCGCCCTCAAGATCCTCACCGAGCTGCGCGCCGAATCCGAGCGCGGGCTGGAACGGTTCCGCCAGGAAGGCCGCCTCGCGGCCTCGCTCGCGCACCCGCGCTGCGTGTACGTGTTCGATGCCGGCGCCGTCGGCGACACCCCGTTCATCTCGATGGAGCTGGTGCCGGGCGGCACGCTGCAGGAGCGGCTGCGCTCGGGGCCGATGGAGATCGCGGCGGCCGTGGACTGCGCGCTCGACATGATCGACGGGCTCGAGGCCGCGCAGACCGCCGGCATCCTGCATCGCGACATCAAGCCGTCCAACGTCTTTCTGGACGAGCAGGGCCGCGCCAAGATCGGCGACTTCGGCATCTCGAAGAGCCTCGAGTCCCCGGGCTCGCTCAGCCTCACGGGCGCCTTCCTCGGCACACCGCAGTACGCGAGCCCCGAGCAGGCCGGGGGCGAGCCGCTCGATTTCCGGAGCGACCTCTACTCGGCGGGCGCGGTGCTGTACGAGCTGCTCACCGGGCGCGCCCCGTTCATGGGCGACAACCCGTCCCAGGTGCTGGCGCGGGTGCTGACGCAGCCGCCCCCGCCGCTCACCCGCGCGGGCGCGCCGGTGCCGCGCGGGCTCGAGCGCGTGGTGCTGCGCCTGCTCGCGAAGCCGAAGGAGAAGCGGTTCGCGAGCTATCAGGCGCTGCGCGACGCGCTGCTGCCGTACTCGTCGCGCGCCCAGCTCGGTCCGGCGGAGCTGGTGCGCCGCTTCGGCGCCATGGTACTCGACCTGCTGCTGCTGATCCCCGCCGGCGTACCGACCGTGCTGGGGCTCAGCTTCATCGAACGCCACCCGATGCTCGCGGCGATCATCGGCCCCGTGCCGATGGTGGTCTACTTCACACTCACCGAGCGGTACTGGAGCGGCAGCATCGGGAAGCGACTGCTGGGGCTGCGGGTGACCGCGGCCCGAGGTCCAGCGCCCGGGTTCGCTCGCATCGCGCTCCGTTCGATGCTGTTCGCCATCGTCTATCACGGGCCGGCGATCGCGTTGGCGGCGCTGATTCAGCTCGGCGTGGTGGCCGCCGGACAGGCGGTGGGCTGGCTCACGAGCGCGGTGCTGCTCTCCGGGATCGGGCTCGTGATGTGCACCATGCGCCGCAGCAACGGCTGGGCCGGCCCGCACGAATTGGCGAGCGGAACACGGGTGGTCGTGGTCCGAGAGCGGGTGCGGCGCGCGCCGATCCCCAACGCGGCCCCCTTGCCGGCGGTGGCCGGCCTCCCGGGCGGGTCGTTCAATCCGTATCGGCCCATCGGGGTGGTGTGGCAGCGCGAGGGAGAAGCGTTCGTGATCGCCGCGGACGACGAGCTGCACCGCGACGTTTGGATCCACACCTTCACCGACGCCCGTGCGGCGCCGCCGACGCAGTGGTTACACGCGCGCGGCGCGGGGAGCCTGCCCTGGCTGCAACGCGGCGGCGGAGCCGGTGCCTGGTGGGACGCCTACGGGGCGCCGACGGGGATCGGCTTCCCGCTCCTGGTGGCCGCGTGCGGGCGGCTGGGCTGGGAGGTGATGCGCGACATCCTTGCGTCGCTGGCCCACGAGCTGGATCGGCGCTGCACGCGCGAGGGCAGCGCGGGATCGCTGTCGCTCGAGCACCTGTGGATCGACGGCACCGGGCGCGCGCTGCTGCTCGACTTTCCGGTCGCGGCCGCGCCGGAGGAAACCGACACCGTGACGCCGGACCACTGGCAGCCTTTTCTCCGGCGCGTCGCGGCGACGGGGCTGTGGACGGCACCGCAGCCGGAGCATGCCCGTCGGCTGCTCGCGCGACTCTCCGGAGCAGGGGACGGTCCCGCGTTCGCATCGTTGTCGGAGCTGACGCAGGCCATCGACGGCGTCGCCCATCGGCCGGCGCGGGTGACGCGCGTGCGGCGGCTCGGTTCACTGCTCGGGGTCGGCGTGATTCCGGCTATGCTGATGCTGTTCGCGCTGCTCCTGCCGCTCATGATGTCCCGCGTCCCTCCCTGGTTCGTCGATCTGGGCACGGACCGGCAGGCGTATCTCAAGGCGATGCGCGGTGACGCGCCGGTCATGGGCGACACTACCACGGCCACGATCCGCCGCACCTCCGAGGCCGCGTCCATCGTCCTGGCCGCCGCGCTGGCCCAGGCGTATCGCTCGGGGCAACTCGGGATCCGCGTGCTGGCCGAGATCCCGCCCGGGGAGCGGGCGGCCGTGGACTCCGCGGCCGTGCGGTATCCCTCGCCCAGTCTGGCGCAGCAGGACAGCGCGCGCGCGTGGGTGGCGGGACACATCGCCACCATATCGATGGCGCGTGGCATGCTGTGGAACAGCGGTGTGCGTAGCGCGCTGCTGTCGGTGTCCGAGGTGCTGGGCGAGATGGCGCCGGTGGCGATCGTGCTGGCCCTGCTGCTGCGCGGACCGCTGCTGCTGCACATGTTCGGCATCGGGGTGGCGCGCCTGGATGGCATGCCCGCGGCGCGGTGGCGCTGTGGGCTCCGCTCGCTCGTCGCCTGGTCGCCGCTCGTCGTGTACCGATTCGTCCCCGACGGGACGCCCGTCGCCGTACGGGTGATGTTGGCCACGATCGCGCTGGGCGGGGTCATCTACGCGGTGATGGTGCCGGAGCGCGGGGTGCCGGATCGGGTGGCGGGGACGGTGCTGGTACCCAAATAGACAGGTGTCGGGTTTCGGGTGTCAGGTGTCGGCGATTCAAGTCAGGTACCTGACACCCGACACCCAACACCCTGCTTGGGGTTTCCGTCGGCGTGTTGATAACGGCCGGTTAGCCTCTTACGTTGGCACCATGGCCCCCGGCTGCCGATTGGTGCTGGCGACGCTGTTGCTCTGCTCGCCGCTCCTTGCCCAGGCCCCTCGTCCGCTCCGCAAGACCGACCTCATCCGCCTGCTCACCTCGGGCTCGCTCTCCAAGCGCGACATCGCGGCCCAGGTGCGCCGCAACTGTCTCACGTTCGCCCCGAGTCCGAGAGACCGCGCCGATCTGATTGCCTCGGGCGCCGACTCCGTCGTGCTGAACGCGGTGTCGGCGTGCGCGCGTCCCACCGGCACGCTGCGCGTGGTGGCGCCGGCGCGGGTGCGCGCCGTCACGGGCTCCGAGGTGACGATCGCGGCGCGGCTGGTGCGCTTCGACGTGCCGCAGCCGGGCGTGACGCTCGTGTTGAAGGGCGCCGGCGCGCTGCTCGGCGGCTCGGAGCAGGATCCCGCGGCCGCGACCAATGCCAATGGCGTGGCCACACTGCGATTCCTGGCCGGCATGGCGCCCGGCACCTATCGGTTGCAGGTGGTGCCCGCCGGGGGCGTGAACGCGGTGGCGGTCAACGTCGAATTAGTGACGACGCCGGCGTCCGCGGTGCGAGTCGAAATCCGCACGCCCGTGGTCACCGTGCGCGAAGCGTCGCGCGTCGGCGCCGTGGCGCGGTTGCGCATCACGGACGAGGCGGGCCGGCCGGTGCCGGGCCTGCAGCTCACGCTCGAGGGCATTTCGGCGGATCTGGGGCCGGGGATCACGCCCGCCATCACCGACAGCCTGGGGCAAGCGTCGATCGTGCTGCTGCCGGGGGCGGTGCGGCGCGGCGGGCAGGTGGGGCTGCTCGTGGGCGGCACGCGTATCGCCACCTTCTCGGTGCTGCTCGAGGCGGTGGCGCTGCATCCCGATCGCACCCAGTTCATGGGATCGGTCCAGGTGCGCGGCACGGTGGCGACGGCGCTCGTGGCGCCGGTGGTGTTCCAGGTGCGCGACACCATGGGCGTGGTGGTGGGAGGCTACCCCGTGACCTTCTCGGCGCAGAACGCCACCGTGTCGCCGGCGTCCACGGTGACGGACGCCAACGGCGTGGCGCGCACCACCGTGGTGCTGGGCGAGCGCGCGGGCACGGTGACGATCCGGGCGCGTGCCGGTCGCGTCCAGAAGGAAGTGTCGCTGTTCGCGATGCCGGCGCAGCCCGAGGTGCTGGTGGTCGAGCGGGGAGGAGCGCCCGCGGGACGGCTCGATCTCATCACGCGCGACACGGTCTCGCTGCGCGTCGTGACGCGCGATCACTTCGGTAACGAAGCGGTGCAGTCGAACCTGCGCGTGCAGATGTTCGGCGGCGCGGCCGCGTTGCGCGAGACGCGCAGCACCGCGGCCGGCACCGTGGTGCTCACGCCCAAGCACAATGGCACCGCCACGCTGTCGCTCCAGGCGTCGGGACTCGTCACCACGGTGCCGATCACCGTAGCGCTGCCGGCCGCGCAGAGCGGCTGGACCTTCGACGGCCGCCTGGGCGGCGCCGCGTTCAATTACAACTTCAAATCGATCCCGGGCGTCTCCGGCAAACCGGGATTCCGCGGCGAGGTCGCCCTCGGCCGCCTGCTCGGTCCCGCGCTGCGCGTCCAGGCCGGGCTGGGCGTCGGCATGCTGCGCGCCGACTCACCGGTCGGCACCGTCACCGTCGGCCTCTATCAGGGACTGGTGCGCGGTGAGTACGCGCTGACGCAGGGCAGCAACCTCACTCCCGTGCTGTCGCTCGGCGGTGGGATCTATCGCATCAAATCCACCGATCCCCAGAACGTCGTGTACCACACCAGCATGTTCTGGCTGGTGGGCGCCGGCATCGACTACGCCCTGGGGTTCAAGCTGCTGGGCACGGTGCGGCTCGAGCGCCAGCAGCTGTACGAGGCGAACTCGAAATACGTGAACGGGGCGGTGGGGGCGTTGACGGTGTTCGAGGTCGGGGTGAGGGTGACACCGTAAAGCAGGTGTCGGGTGTCAGGTGTCAGGTGTCAGGTACTATCGCCTTTCAAGGCGCGTCGCGTAGCGCCGAGCCGTCGCTTCAGCGACGGAACAATCGACCGACATCCCTCATATCACAGGCCATGAGCTTGAGATCGTTGTCCATCAGACCTATCGCGGGTGTTTCGCTTGTTTTTTCGCGGCTAAGAGCCGCGACTCGGCTATCCTGTCGCTTACAGCGACGGAGTCCCCTTCGTTCACTCCGCACTCCGCACACCGTACTCCGCACTCTTTCTCCTGATCGTCGCTACACCGCTCGCGGGGCAAACCGCATCCCGGTACGTGCCGATGGACTACTGGGGGATGCCCTACGTCGAGCATTTCATCTCGGCCGGCCGCATGGTCGATCCCTCGCCGCTCACCCGGCCGTTCAAGGCGGACGACCTGTTGCGGGCCTTGGAAGCAATGGACTCGACGAGACTAAGGCGTGGTGAGTGGTACGTGGTTCGTGCGTTGCGGAACGAGCTTCGTCGTCACGAACGCGGGCCATGGGGTCGGGTGGAGGGAATGGTGGGCGTCGCCGGCGGGAACTACGCGCTGCGCGATCCGCTGGAGATCGGCCGTGGTATACCAGCGAACGACACGGGGAAGGGCGACAATCGCGGCTTCGCCTCGGGCGGGGTCGATCTCACGCTCGCGTTCGGTCCCGTCGTGGTCGCGACCAATCCGATGTTCGACACGCGTCTCAAGTACGATCCTGACTGGTACGGCAAGAAGGACCGCGCCATCGCGGGCCGCACGGCGACGTCCTACATCAGCGTGCAGGGCGGTTTCGCCGAGTTGTTCTTCGGAAGACTGGACAGGAATTGGGGCCCGAGTGTGACGCAGGGGCTTGATGCTGTCGCCCAATCCGTATGGTCTGGATCACCTCGCGCTGTCGGTCGGCACGACGGGCGTGCAGCTGCAGGGCATCGTCACCGAGCTGGACACGCGCTTCGATACCAGCGGTGCGCCGGTGCGGCGCTACATGGTGCAGCATCGCTTGTGGATCCGGCCGCCGGGATCGTGGACGTTCGCGTTGTGGGAGGGCGCCGCGATTTCGGGGCAGGACCGCAGCATCGAGCCCTGGTATCTCAATCTCCTGAACCTGGCGATGCTGGAGCAGGTCAACAGCGGCACCAACGCCAACAGCATGCTGGGCATCGACGTCGAGCGGCGCGGCGCCGCGACGCTCTATCTCCAGGCGATGCTGGACGACATCCAGGTCGACAACAAGACGCATCACCGACAGAAGCCCACCAGCTGGGCGCTCACGGTCGGCGCCAAGGGCGCGCTGCCGGCGGCGGGGGCGTGGACGCTGTTCTACACGCAGGTGTCGAACCTCGCCTATCGCAACGAGGACGATTTCCAGGTGCCGCTGTTCCATGGCCTGGGCACCGGGCGCAATTTCTCCGACTACGACCAGGTCACCGCGCGCATGGACTTCATCGCGCCGGGCGGCATTCTGCTCGCCCCCGAGGTCACGCTGGTGCGCCAGGGCGAAGGCGATCCGCGCCTGCGCGCATCCGTTGCCGGCGGACTATCCGACGACGGCGTCGCTGTTTCAGGGCGTGGTGCAGCGAACGTTGAGACTCGGGTTGTCAGGTGCCTGGTTTCAGGGGCCCGTGAGGCTCACCGGGGATGGCGCGGTGCATCTGGTGAGCAATGATGGGCACGTCGCCGGGGTCTCGGCTACTCGTTTTGTGGGACGGCTCGGGGTGGAGTTGCGGTTCGGGAGGGAGAGCCTGTTACCCTAGGTGTCAGGTGCCGGGTGTCAGGTGTCGGGTCTTGGCGAGCGGGCCCCTGACACCCAACACCTGGCACCCGACACCTGTTGTTTCCGGTTCGCGCCGAGGGTAGCCTGTAGCATCGGCCACGAGGTGGTGGACGAAATGGTGAATTGGTTCAACCAGGTCGACGATACCTACCGCGGTCAGTTACGCGAGTTGAACGAGCTCAACTTCGCCCGGTTCGATGCGAAGGTGGAGCAACGCATGAGTCAGCTCGAGTCAAGCCTGGAGCAGCGCGTGACCCAGGTCGAGGCGAACCTGGCGCAACGCGTGACACAGGTCGATGCGAAGCTAGAGCAGCGTTTGGCGGAGTTCGAAGCAAAGCTGGAGCGGCGCTTGGGAGGACTCGAGTCCAAACTGATGCGCTGGATGTTCATCTACTGGGTGGGCAATGTGGCCACCACCGCAGTCATTGTGTTCGGGCTGGCGCAGTTCCTCCGCCCGTAAGCAGATCCCTCGGGCGCTGCGCGCCCTCGGGATGACAGCGTCCAAAATATTTCTCGAACACCGCGAACCCCGCACTCCGCACACCGCACTCACATCACCCGATCCACCATGTCCCGCGCGGCCACGATTTCGTCGGGGTGGATCGCGTGTCCCAATCCCGGATAGACGCGGCGCGTCACCGTGGCGCCGAGGCGCTCGAAGACCTGGGCGGTCTCGTCCACGCGCCGTTTGGGCAGATGGGCGTCGGCGTCGCCGGACCCGAGCAAGAGCGGGGTGCCGTCGAGGGCGCCCGCGTAGTCCCGCGGCGTGCCTTCGGGGCCGAGCAGCGCGCCCGAGAGGGCGATGAGGGCGCCGTAGCGCTGCGGGTTCCGGGCGGCGAACTCGAGGGCGACCGACGCGCCCTGCGAGAACCCGAGCAGCACGACGCGTGCGGGCGCGATCCGCGTCGCGGCGATCTTTTCCATGATGCGGGTGACGAGCGCCAGCGCGGAGTTGAGGGCCGGCCGGTTGCGCTCGACCTTCTCGAGCAGGCTGAAGGGATACCATTGCCGGTCACGGGCCTCGGGAACGAACCAGGCGAATTGCGGGCGATCGAGGTCGCGGCCGAGTGCGAGCATATCCTGCGCCGAGCCGTTGCGGCCGTGGAGCAGGATCATGGCCGCGGCGGCTTCGGCGAGGGGCGCGCCGCCCAGAAGGATCGGCTGGTCGCGGTGGGGGTCGCGGGGCATGGGATAATCTATCCTCCACCATCCTCCACCCTGCGCGCCTGGCCGTTCGACGGCGTGCAACGTATCGTCCAGGGAGCGCGTGAAATTGATGACGCTGCCAGCGCGCCAGGAGGCTACCATGGCGGACGTGGGCACCTTTCGAACGACGATCGCGATCGAGAACCCGCTCGCGCGTGGCCAGCGGCGCGAGCTGCCGGACACGCTGGTGGACACCGGTGCCGAGCTCACCTGGGCGCCGACCGCCGTGCTCGAGTCGCTCGGCATCGCGAGACAGAAGCGCCTGGGCTTCCGGACCGCGGACGGACGCGCCGTGTTTCGCGACATCGGCTATGCGATCGTGCACGCCGGCGGCACCGAAACGATTGACGAGGTCGTCTTCGCCGAGCCGGAGGACATGACGCTCCTCGGCGCGCGGTCCCTCGAGGGGCTGAACCTGCGCGTGGATCCGCGCACCAAACAGCTCGTGGACGCGGGGCCGATCATCGCGGCCCTGGGTGTCAACCTCCACCGACCTCCACCAACTGACGCCTACGTAACCGATAACCCAGCATTCACCGGATAAAACCCCGCACCCCCGCACCCCCGCACCCCCGCACCCCCGCACCCCGCACTCCGCACTCCGCACCCAGTCCCGGAAGGAATAGGGAGGCTGCCATGAACAAGTACACGTATCTGATCATGCTCGCCGCCTACGGGGCGATCCTCGACTACCATCCGCGCGGATTCGATGACGAAGGGCCCGGCGTGAGCGGCGTAGCTTGGCGCCATGCCGAGTTGCCTCACCGGCGCCGAGGAACACATCTTATGGCCATGCCTGCGCTCGTGCCGCGTTACACCGCCCGGGAAATCCGGGCGTTCCCCGACGACCGCGTGCGCTACGAGGTCATCCGGGGCGAGTTATTCGTGACCCCGGCGCCGGGGTTACAGCATCAGCGGGCGGTCCTCGAGATTGCGCGCCTGCTGCAGGACTACATAGAGCGCAACGGCCTGGGAGAGGTGTTGATGGCGCCGTTCGAGGTGGAGCTGACCGAGGACAGTGCCGTCCAGCCGGATGTGCTGGTGATCCTCGCGGACCGGGCGAGCCGGCTGACGTCGCAGCGTCTGATGGGGCCGCCCTCGCTCGCGGTGGAGGTGATCTCGTACACGAGCAAGCGCACCGATCGCCTCCAGAAGCGGCGGCTGTATCAGGAAGAGGGCGTGGCGGAATACTGGATCGTGGACCCTGAGGAGCGGCGGGTCGAGCGGTGGGGCCCGGCGGACGAGACGCCACAGGTGCTCACCGATCGCCTCGTCTGGCAGCCGGCCGCCGAGGCTCCGGAGCTCGTGATCGATCTGGTGGCGCTGTTTTCAAAGGTCTGGCGGTGAGTAACAGGTGTCGGGTGTCAGGTGTCGGGTTTCAGGCCCCGCACCCCCCGACACCCGGCACCTGACACCCGACACCTGCTTAAATCTTCCCCCAATCGCGGTGTATAAGAAACTCCCTATTGGCCTTACGAGGTTGCTATGACCGCCTCAAGGTTGCTGTGCGCGTTGGTCTGTCTCGCGGCCGCTCGGGGAGCGGCGCAGTCGGGGGGGTGGCGGCTCGCGATCGAGTTCAACGGCCGGCCGCTGGCCGGGGGCAGCGTGATCGCGCTGCCCGACACGTTGGTCCTCAGCGTCACGCCGCAGGACGCGCTCGGCCGGCCGATTCCCCTGGTCGGCTACGAAGCGCCCGTGGCGGACGTCGCGGTGCTCGTGCCGGTGGGCTCGGACGTCGGGGAGCGGCGGGCGGTGACGCGGTTCGTGCCGCGCCAGCGCGGCCAGACCACGATCGAGGTGCGGGCGTCGGGGCAGCAGCAGTGGATCCAGGTCGAGGTGACGGAGCGGGCGTTGGCGGTCACGCCGGTGGCGCCGCCGCCGCCCAAGGCCAGCGATCCGTTCGCCCGGGCGACGGCCGGGGCGCGGCGTGAGTTACGCCCACTACGACTACACGTTCAACAACCAGAACTCCATCAAGGGCAACGGCGGCGTCGTGGCCGAGCTGTATGCCGGGCTCGACTACTGGTATGGCGTCACGATGGTGGGCGGATTCGGCGTCGGGATCCTGGGCGCCGACAGCCTCAACGCCCCGGTCAACGCGCAGCTCTTGACGCTGTTTTTCCGGATGGACTATGCCTTTCTGTCGGGGAAGGTGATCCGGCCCGTGGTGTCGCTCGGTGGGGGCGCGTACCGCATTCGCACCGGCGGTGACGGCTCAGGCATCTGGAACACGAGCCTGTCCTGGGGACTCGGCGGCGGGGTAGACCTGAGGCTCAGTCCCAGGATGGTCGGCGAGGTGCGGGTCTCGACCAATTTCCAGGAAGAGATCAACAGCGTGCATCAGAACGGGCACGTGGGGAACCTGCTGGTGATCGGTGGAGGGGTGAGATACGTCGTTCTGAAGGCCAAAAGGCGTGGTATGTGGTGAGTGGTAGGTAACGGTCAAGCGTGGTATGTGGAGGTCGTCCCGTCTCACCGTACGTACAGGTCACCTCACCTTTTCGTCCACATCCCACTCACCACGCCTTATTCCCTCACCTCGTGGACGAGATTTGGAGTAGGTATGGACGACGATCTGGTCGAGGCGCGGCACGTGGTGGGGCATGTGGTGTGGCTGCGGTTTCGTGATGGCACCTTTTTCTTGCCCCCTCCCGCATCCAATTGCTATCAGTTCGCGCCGAGCGTAGGATTAACGTGTGGTCGCCATCTGTCCTTGAGGAGTGAGGCGTGCCACACACGGTGAAGTTGTCGCAGCGGTTCTACGAGAAGTTCGGACACGAACTGGTAGACGAACTGGTGACCTGGTTCAACGAGACCGACACGACCTATCGGGCGGAGCTCCGGGAGCTCAACGATCTCAACTTCGCGCGTTTCGACGCGAAGCTGGAGCAACGCGCGGCCGAGGTGAAGGCCGAGTTGCGGCAGGAGGTGGCGCAGCTACGGACCGGACTCGCGGACCTGCGGGCTGATCTCATCAAGTGGATGTTTGCCTTCTGGATCGCGCAGGCAGGGCTGACGGTGGGCTTGGTGCTGCTCGTGGTTGGAAGGCGGTAAGCGCGACCCCCCGTCCCCACATCCCCTCGTTTCTCCCCCCATCCCCGTCTTTTCCAGCCTCCAGCCTTGCATTTCCCCCGGCCAACCGCTATCAGTATGCGGCTTCACGTCTTGCCTCGCAGGAGCCAATAGCCGCATGGTCGCATTCGGAGCTCTCCGGCGCGCTGGCGTAGCGCTGGTGATGGGGATGGTGGTGGCGACGGGGCTTTCGGGGCAGCAGCCCGGGGGCGCCGAGCCGGTGGTGCGCGCCAAGACCCTGGTGATCGAGCACAATGGCGTGCCGATCACCGACTGGATTCAGCTCGCTCCTTCCGACTCCGTGACTCTGACGATCCGCGCCGTGGATGCCCAGGGCAATACGATCCCGATTTCGGGGTTCGAGCTGTGGGTGTGGGACCAGCGGGTGTTGATGGTGTCGTCGTCGTCGGTGCAATCGAGCCAGGCGGAGGTGCGGTTCCAGCCGCGGGAGAAGGGCCAGACGACGATCCAGATCCGCGCATCCGGGTGTGCGGCAGTGGGTGCTGATCCACCTGAGCGAGACGGTGTTGGCGATCTCGCCGGGGCAGGAGGCGCCGGGTCCCACCGGTTCCGGGTGGCGCGTGTGGACGGCGGGGGCGCGGGTCAATCTGCTGACCTACAAGTTCGATTTTCAGGGCGACACCACGTTCGCCGGCAAGCTCGGCTTTCGTCGGCGAGTTGTACGGCGGACTCGAGTGGTCCTCAGGGTGGGCGCTCGTAGGCCAGTTTGGGATTGGGTGGACTGAAGGCCGACAGCGTCGCGCGGTCGGTGGCGGTGTCGCTGGTCGAGGTGTCGCTACGGGCGCAGTATGCCTTCATGCGCTACAACAAGATTCGGCCCGTAGTGGAGTTCGGCGGCGGGATGTACCGGGCACGCACGGGTAGCGCAGTTGCGCACGGGCATCTGGAATGCGAGCTTCTTCTTCCTGGGTGGAGCCGGTGTCGATGCGACGTTCACGCCGAAGGTGGTCGGCGAGTTCCGCGATCGGGAATCGGCAGCAGTTCGAGTGGACGAGCCCGCATGTCAACGGACACGTGGCCTCGTTGTTCTATTTCGGGGCGGGCGTGCGGGCGCGGTTCTGATTCCTTCTGGCCGTCTCGTAATGGTCGGTTGATAAGTTGGTCGCTAGCATTCCCATTCAATGACGTCCACGCCAATCGAACTCGAGATCCTCGCCATCGGCCCGGCGGGGCCGATCTGAGTCCTCGGGTAATCTCAGGGATTATGGCGGCAAGATCGTGAGTGAGCAGGTGATTTGAAGTAGTGCGGACGGGAAGGAGAAATCGTTTTAGGGGAGAACCTTGGGATTCGGCTACACCCTAGACTGTCCTTAGACGCACCCGTATGTAGGATAACAGACGGCAGGCCCGTGCAACGTGGTGCTGAGGCCTGCGAGACGGACGCAATCCGTTAGGTCCATGCGGCAATTCACATGCTAAAACAGTGCAAACTGTTGATCAAGCGAGTTCTCTACACGATTGCCCCTGAGACAGTAATCCAGACCATGTCTGCGCGAGCGCGAGCGCATTCGCACAGGCTCCTAGAGGAATGGGGCCTCCTACAGCTCAACAAGAAGTTGATGAAGGGTCGGGCCTCAGGTCATCTCCGGACCGTTCAAGGGAATGACGCTGACCCCGATGACATCTGAGACTCATATTGGCCCCTGCTTGCTCGGCACTCATGAGGCGGAGTTGCATCCGTGGTGGGAACAAGTATTCCGGGAGTCGTTCAAGCAGATAATCAACATAGGTGCCCAAGTTGGGTATTACACAATAGGTCTCGCACGCTGGTTTCCTCATACTCCATCGTGGCGTTCGACACTGACTCGGTGGGCACGCGACGTGCTCCGGGAGATGATTGCCGCGAATCAGGCAGGAGATGTATGTGTGAAGAGCTTCTGTAGTCCGGCGTGGCTGAAGAAGAACCTCCACGAAAATGCGCTGATCGTCAGTGATTGCGAAGGGTATGC
>CAWGDK010000002.1:0-615442 GCA_963821385.1 uncultured Gemmatimonadales bacterium | reverse complement strand
TGTACCCCATTCTCGACACCGCGAACAGCGCCCGAGCCGCTCTCGAGATGCACATCCTCGAGGACGCCATGCGAGCGGTCGAACGCCAGGATCGGGCGGGCGCCCGCCGATTGACGGGCTGGTTTCTGGCGCAGCGTCGCTACCGCTGGGAGCATACCTCGCCCCTCGTGCGGGAGTACGAACGGGCCAAAGAGCTCAGTGAGGGAACCGCGAAGTACGTTGAGACACGCCTCGTCGCCGCCCTGGCGGTCAAGTGTCGCAGCGGCAGGTACGCCGATCCCTCTGTCTGCCCCTCGTTCCGATCGCTGACCGTGCCAGGGTACCTGCAGACGGATTTCGAGAGTCGTCTCACCGATGGGGCACTCGGTCCGGCGGACGTGCCACGTAACCGGATTTACCCGACGGGCGCCGCGATGGGTGTGCTGATGGATTTCTTCGGGGTCGAGTGGAAGCCCCAGGCCGCCAGTCTCCCCGATTCGTCGGCGTTGGCCGACCTGCTGGCGTCGGCGGTGCCCGTTCAGCCTTCGGCGCTTGCGTCGCTCCGCACCGAGGCCGAGCGGCGCTACGACCTGCGAACGCTGGAACAGCGCACCCAGAGGCTCGTGGATGTCTATGTCCGCGAGGCCGACGCTGCCATCCGCGCCTTCGAGGCGCAGCCGGGCCAGCGGATCGAGGTACAGCTTCCAGCCGCGGGCACGAGCCGCTCCCGCTCGTCCAGTGCGAAGCGTTGGGTCGTCAACAACGGAAGTCGGGTGTTCAGCAGCGAATTCCTGGCGTATACGCTCCGCCGCCCCAATCAGGAGGTGTTCCTGAGCGTGGAACGGAGAGCCGTCCTGGACGATCTCGTTCCGCGAGGAGAGCGCCGCGTCGCCTTCTTCGTTCCATCGGTGGAGGCGATCGAGATGAACGGCGCGCCGCTCACGGTCACGTCCGCCAGCGACCACCGGTTTGAAGCGCTGAGTATCCGTGGCGCTGGGTTCGCGCTCGAGGTCCACGCCCCAGGCACACTCAGCGTGAGTGCCGGCCGCGTTGCGGTTCATGTGTCCCCACGCGCTCCCTGACCGGTAGCCGGCGACCCGAAGGGACACGGAATGATGGCCGGATTCTTCAACGTTTACGACGACAACGCGCGTGCCGATGCCTACGCCAAGCTCGAGTTCCCCGGGACCTACTACCTCGCCTTTCGGGATGTGCCCACGATCCTGAGCACGCACATCCAAGGGCGGAACGCGGTGGATTTCGGCTGCGGCACCGGGCGCTCGACGCGGCTCTTGCGCACCCTCGGGTACGACGTGGTGGGCGTGGACATTTCGGCACAGATGCTCGCACAGGCCCGGGCGCGGGATCCCGATGGAGACTATCGCCTGGTGCCGGACGGCGACCTCGGTGGGCTCACCCCGAACAGCTATGACCTGGTCTTTTCGGCGTTCACGTTCGACAATGTCCCGACGATGGAAAGAAAGGTCACGCTGTTTCGGTCATTGGGACGGCTGCTCAAGCGCCATGGGCGCATCGTCAACCTCGTGTCGTCCCCAGACATCTACCGCAACGAATGGGCCTCCTTTTCGACCCGGGCCTTCCCCGAGAACCGCACCGCCCGCAGTGGTGACCGGGTGCTGATCGTGATGCTCGACGTCGAGGACCGGCGGCCGGTGGAGGACATTCTCTGGAGCGACGAGGACTACCACGCCGTGTACCAGCGCGCGGGCTTGGTCTCGCTCCAAGTCTACCGTCCGCTGGCGACACAGGCAGACGCCATGTCCTGGGTTAGTGAGACGACGATCGCTCCGTGGGTTATCTACGTGATTGCGGCGGCCGGCCTGTCTCGTACTGCGACCACCGTTTCATGAAAAGACCTTCGCTCCTCATCTCCGTCATGGTGGCGGTGCCCGACGCGCCGACGGCCGTCGCGTGGTACAAACGGGCGCTGGGCGCCGTCGAGTTGTGGAACCTGGGCTCGGTGGTCGGTCTGGAAGTCGCCGGCGCACCGTTCTTTGTCGGCCAACCCGAAAAGAATGGATGGGAGAGCCCGGCCATCCTCGGCATCACCACGACCCGCATCGAGGTGTTCTGCGACGATCCGGACAGCTTCATCGCGCGGGCGGTCGAGGCAGGGGCAAACGGCAGTGTGGACCGGATCCGGAATCACGCCATGCCGTGGGGGCCCCACCGCCAGGGCGGGTTTGTCGATCCCTTCGGGCACCTCTGGCTGGTCGGCGATCGGTCGCCGTTGCGTCCCCATCGTGGCGCCGAGCCACGCTAGGCAGCGGGCCATGGTATTCGTCAAAGCGTTACGAGAGCGAATCCGTCGCGGGGAGATCACCTGCAGCGTCCGGCTGTGGCAGCGGCCGCACGTGCGCGTCGGGGGCCGCTACTCGATGCCGCCGGGGCAGATCGTGGTGACGTCGCTGATGGAGATGTCGCTCGCCGACATCACCCCGGCCCTCGCGCGCCGTTCGGGGTTCACCGGTCTGGTTGAACTGCTCAAAATCGCCAAACACGGGCCTGGGCGCCGCGTGTTTCTGATCGAATTTCGGTACGTGAAGCCGGGATCCCGCCGCAGCCGTCCCCGCGCTAGCCCAGCGCCATCCCGACCACGATCCCGACGAGGAACGTGAGGGCGGCGAGCAGGATGATGAGCGTGCGCCGGTTTTCCCGGCTCGTAGACGTCCCCACGGGTTGCTTGCTGAAGAAGGTCACGGCGTCGAGGGCTCGGCAAACCTCCAACGCGGTCGCAAACCGGTCCTCCGGTGCCTTTTCCAGGCACCGCATGACGACGTCCGCGAACTCCTTCGGGATCGACGGATTGACCTCACGCAGCGGCCTCGGCGCGTCGGTGATGTGTTTGTTGAGGGTCTCGAGGGAGGTCACGCCTCTGAACGGGGGCCGCCCGGTCAGCATGCGATAACCCAGGGCGCCCAGCGAGTAGAGGTCCGAGCGGTGATCGATGTTCGCGAGCCCGCGCGCCTGCTCCGGCGACATGTACTCGGGCGTCCCGACGACCGCCCCATCCGATTCTTCGGTGCTCAGGCTGAGCGACTTGGCCAACCCGAAGTCCATCAACAACACCTTCTGGAGATCACCCTCCAGGAACACGTTGCCCGGCTTGATGTCCATATGCACCATGTTCGCCCGATGCGCGGCGGCCAGGGCATCGGCCAGCTCGAACAGGATGCGGCGCGACTCGTAAGGCGGCAGGCGTGCCTTCGACATCCGCTCATCGAGGGTCGTTCCTTCCACTAAGGGCATGACGTAGTAGATCAACCCGCCGCGCTCGCGAATGTCGTAAATGGGAACGATGCCGGGGTGGCGCAGCTTGGCCAGCGCGATGCCTTCCTTCCGGAAGCTGTCCACGAACACTTTGCGGCCGATGAGATCGGGCCGGATCACCTTGATCGCCACGATGCGGTCGAGCCGCTTGTCCTTGGCCTTGTACACGCGCGCAAACCCGCCCTGGCCGATGCCGGACAGCAGGTCGTACTCGGCGCCGAGGACGTGCCGCAGCTGACCCTTGTAGGTGGTCCCCGCGGGGAGCGCCGCGGACTCGTGCGTCCGGTCGCGCGGACCCGAGTCTTCGTCTCCCCCCGGGTTGACCATGGTGGCATTGGGATCGACGTTGCTCGGCGTCGGCGCGCCACACCGCGCACAAAACAGGTCCTCGGGTCCCAGAGGCCGGTTACACTCGGCGCACTGCAGGGGGAGGTCGGACATGGCACCAATATCAAGCGCCTCTGTCTTGTCTGCCACCGGAACAGGCCACAGCTTAGAGGCGTGCGCCTAGCGTTGATCGTCTTGCCGGTCGCCGCCATGGTCGCGAGTGCGCGGCCCTCGCCCCAGCCGGTGCGCTCACCCCCGCACACGTACGTAATCGTGCACGGGGCATGGGGTGGTGGCTGGGATTGGCGAGCGGTGGATTCCCTCCTGACGCTGCAGGGCCACCGTGTCCTGCGCGTCACGCTGACCGGTTTGGGCGAACGGATGCACCTCGCGTCGCCCAATATCGGCCTCACCACCCACATCGACGACGTCGTCAATACCATCCTGTGGGAGAATCTCCACGACGTGGTCCTGGTGGGACACAGCTATGGGGGGATGGTGATCACCGGGGTCGCCGACCGCATTCCCGATCGCATTCATCGTCTCGTCTACATCGACGCGTTCCTCCCCGAGTCGGGAGAAACGGCGCTGGGGCTCGTGGATTCCGGCGGCAGTCTTCTGCGGACCGCTCGCCGCGGCGGGTTCAGCATCCCGTCGTGGGTGTCGGACACGACGGCGATTCCGCGCGACGTGCCGATGCCCGTGCGGACCTTTACGGACACCCTCCGCCTCGTGAATCCCGCCGCGCGCACCGTGCCGGCGACCTACATTCTCACGGTCGAGCCCACCGTCACGCCGGATCCATTTCAGCGCTTTGCGGATCGGGCCGCGCATCGGGGCTGGCCGGTCTACCGGCTGGAAGCCAACCATACGCCGGAGCGGTCCGCGCGGCCGCCGCTCGTCGCTCTGCTCGCGGCCGTACCCTGACCACGTGCTCGATCCGGATGATCTGGTGACGGCAGTGCGCCGCGAAGGGTACTACCATGCAGGAGGCCTCGTATGCGCGCCCTAGTTGCTGTCCTGCTGTTACCGGTCTTCGCCTGCACCTCGCCCACGGCACCGGCCGCGGTGGGGACGTGGGGCGGCACCGAGGCCAGCCTCGTCTTGACCCGCTCCGGCGGCACCGCGTCGTATCCCTGTGGGGCAGGGACGATCGACTCCACCTGGACCCTCAGCCCCGATGGGAAGTTCACGGCCTCGGGTCAGCACTTCGTCGGAGGGGGTCCGGTACCGCCGCAGGGCCACCCACCCCATCCCGCTCAATACTCGGGGTTCGTGCAAGGCGCCTCCTTCACCTTGACCGTCACGCTCACCGACCTCAATCAGTCCTTCGGCCCGTTCCGCCTCACCCGCGGTGGCCCGGTGGTCCTCGATCAATGCGTGTGAAGCTGGGTTCGTAAGGCAACTCGCTCGCTCGGCCTTGACGAATCGCCTTCGCCACGCGATGCATCCCATCCATGACGGCTCCCGTCGAGGATGGGAAGGAAGCGATGCACGTGGTGCGATCCGGTTCGTTTCACCTGCCGGTGGCTCCCGTTCGGGCGTTCCCCAGTTTCAGTCCAGAAGGCGAGCGGGCCTGGGCGCCCGGTTGGGCGCCCGAGTACCTGTATCCTGCCGATGGGGCGCCCAGACCGGGATTGGTGTTTCGCACCGCGGCGACCGGGGAGCGCACCCTGTGGATGCTGCTGCGCTACGATGTGCATGCGCTCGAGGCGCAGTACGTACGGATCGTCCCGGAGTCCCGCATCGCGCTCGTCACCGTGCGGTGTGCCGGCGCGGGGCCTGAGGCAACCGAGGTCGTCGTGGCCTATGAGGTGACCGCCCTGTCCGCCGCCGGGAACCTGACGTTGCAAGAGTTCACCGCCGGCGCCTTCGTGGCGATGTTGGAGCAGTGGCAGAAGGCCATCGTGAAAACTCTCGTTTCGGATGCCGCCTAGATGGAACTGACCCCCGAGCTGATCACGCTCCTCATCGACCGGCTCTTCGCGCCGGAGGAGCGTGAGACCGCCGCCGGCCTCCTCGCCGAGTACGGGGAGCAGCCGCACGAACGCGAGCCCCTCAGAGTCCAGGTCGCCATCCTGAAGGTGAGTGAAGGGAACCCCGAGCGGCTGCGGGAGCTGGTCGCTGAGGCGCACCATGACTACCGCGATGTCCTGGCGTTTGCGGAATATCCCACGGAGATCACGAGCGCCACCTGGAGCCTGCCGGAAGAAGAGCAAGCCCGCATTCGGGCCGCCGATCGCGAACAGTACGAGGCGTGGCTGACGGCGCATACCCGCGCAATTCGCTAGGCCGCATCCGATTGTCTTGATAGCGGGCGACCCAGGCCGCACCTTATGCCGATGCCGGAAGCAATCGTGGACCTGGCCGCACACTCGACGCTGGTGGCGTGGGAAAGCTTCTACATCATTGTCGGCTCCTCCGCCGGGGCGCTCACCGGCTTGCAATTCGTGGTCATCGCCTTGACCGCCGAGTCCAGTGCCGGCGGCCCTCCGGAGATTGCGGCATTCGGGACGCCGACCGTGCTCCATTTCTGCGCCGCTTTGCTCGTGTCCGCGCTCCTCAGTGCTCCCTGGTCGGCACTCTCAGGCGCGGGCCTCGCCCTCGCGGTGTGTGGCGCCGCCGGGGTCGTGTACGCCGCCATCGTGGTGCGGCGCGCTCGGCGGGCGCAAGCCTACCGGCCGGTGCTGGAGGACTGGATTTGGCATGCGTTGCTTCCGCTCCTGGCCTATACCGGACTCCTCGTGGGCGGCGTCCTGCTGTCGCGTCAACCCGGGCCGGCCCTGTCCGTGGTCGCGGCGGTGACCCTGCTGCTGGTCTTCGTCGGCATCCACAACGCCTGGGACGCCGTCACCTACATCGCCTTGGAAATGCGGACAAAGACGGGCGAATCGGGCCACCGCAAGGGCCGCCACTGATCGATGAGTGAAGCGGTCATCAGCGTCTCGGACCTGACGCGCCGCTTCGGGGCCACGACGGCGCTGGCCTCGGTGACCTTGTCTCTGCCCCGCGGGGCGGTATACGGCCTCGTCGGCGCCAACGGCGCGGGGAAGACGACGCTCATCAAGCACATCCTGGGCCTGCTGCGGGCGCAGAGCGGCTCGGTGCGCGTCTTCGGCCTCGATCCCGTCGCCGATCCGGTCGGCGTCCTGTCGCGCATCGGCTATCTCTCCGAAGAAAACGATCATCCCCGGCTGGATGCGGGTGGACGAGCTGATGCGCTACTCGCGCGCGTTCTATCCAGTCGTGGGACGATGGCTACGCCGAGGAGCTGCGGCAGACGTTCGCGCTCGACGCCGGTGCCAAGATCAAGAGCCTCTCCAAGGGGCAGAAAGCGCGCGTCGGCCTGCTGATGGCACTCGCCCATCGGCCCGAGCTGCTGCTGCTGGATGAACCGTCGTCCGGCCTCGACCCGATCGTCCGCCGCGACATCCTCGGCGCCATCATTCGCACCATCGCCCATGAAGGCCGCACGGTGCTGTTTTCGTCGCACCTGCTGGAGGAAGTGGAGCAGGTCGCCGATCATGTCACGATGATCAGCCACGGCACGATCGCGCTGAGCGCGCCGCTGGACGCCATCAAGGCATCGCACGGCTCCCTCGATGCGGCGTTCCTCGCGCATGTCGGGGCGACCCCGGACGCGTAAGGTCATGCGTTCCCCCGCTGCGGCCATTGCCTGGGAGTTTCGCCACCGGCATCGCTGGGGACTGATCGCGCTCGCCGGTTACCTGGTCGCCCTGGCGGCGATCAAGCTGCTATCGCGCCGGGCTGGACCTTCAACATGGACTCGGCCGAACGGTTTGGCGTCGTCGTGATGGTGCCGCTGACGGCGACGTTCATGTATGTCCTGACGGTGTTCAGCTTCGGCCTGTCCGGTGACGTGGCCGGGCGCCCATCGCTGTATCCCGCCCGCCTGTTCACGCTGCCCGTGTCGACCACCGAGCTGGTGCTGTGGCCGATGCTGTACGGCGCCGCGGCCATGGCGATCCTGTGGCTGGCCACGAGGTTTCTCGCCGTGTGGCCGTCGGGAGTCGACATCCCGGTGATCTGGCCGGCGCTGGCTGGCCGTGTCGTTGCTCGCCTGGACGCAGGCGCTGACGTGGATGCCGTACGGTTTGCCCGGGCTGCGGGTGATCGTCGCCGTGCTGTGGCTGGGTGTGATGGACAGCATCGTGCTCGTCGCGCTCCAATACAAAGCGCCCGAGCCCGTGATGCTGGCCATCCTGGCGCCGCAGATTCCCCGTCGCGTATGTCGCCGCCCGCATCGCCGTGGCGCGCGCGCGTCGCGGCGACGTGCCCGATTGGCGCGGCGCGTTCGCCCGGCTCGGTGCGCATCGCGGACGCCCTGCCGCGCCAGCGGCGCAGACACTTTGCCTCGCCCGAACGCGCCCAGGCGTGGTTCGAGTGGCGGCGGCATGGCTGGACGCTGCCGGTGTTGGTGGGCATCCTGCTGCCGTTCGAGCTGGCCCTGCTGTGGCTCGCCAGGGACGCGCCGGCATTCCTCTTCGAATTGCTGTTTCTCGTGTGCTGTCACGCCGCCCGTCATGGCCGCGTTCATCGGGTGGACGGCGAGCAAGCCGCATCCCCATGTCAGCGATGCCTACGGCCTGTCGCCGTTCAGCGCGACGCGACCGTTGACGAGCCCTGCGCTCATTGTCGCCAAGCTGAAGGTGGCGACGTGGAGTACGCTGGCCGCGTGGGGGCTGGTGTGCGTCACCACCCCGCTCGCGCTCGCCTGGTCGGGCACCTGGCCGCTGGTGCTGGACCGCGCGCAACGCCTCAATGACGCCATCGGGACGCCGCGCGCGGTGGTGTTGGTGCTGTTCATCCTCGCGGGGTTCATCGTCTCGACCTGGAAGCAGCTGGTGCAGAGCTTGCACATCGTCCTGACCGGCCGTGCATGGCTCATCAAGGGGAGCGTGGCGCTCACGCTGACGTTTCTCATTCTGCTCGGGCCCGTCGTGGAGTGGATCATCGACAGCCCGGGCGTGCAGCACGCGTTATGGAATGCGCTGCCTTTGATCCTGGCCGTGTCTGGTGGTCCTGAAGATGTCCGCGGCGGCCTGGATCGCGACGCGCCTCGATCGCCGCCGGCTGCTGAGCGACCGCGCGCTCGTCCTCGGCGCGGCCGTGCTGGTGTGTCGCCGTGCTCGCGCTCTATGGCGTGCTCGTGTGGTTCTTCTCCACGCCCTTCGTCGCCCGCTACCTGCTCGTACTCATCGCGATCCTCGCGGTGCCTCTCGCGCGAGTGTCGGCCGCGCCGCTCGCGCTCGCCTGGAATCGCCACCGGTGACCGCCCAGAAGAGCCGGGGGAGCGTCATCGCCACGGTGCTCGTGCTCATCAGCCTGCCCGTGGTGCTGGCCCTGATCGAGGCCGTGTCCTTCTCGCGTCGCGAACCGGACCAACGGGTCCTTCGTGTCCTCGGGCAGAAGCGGGAGTACCTGCTCTACGTCCCCAGGAGCTATGACCGCGAGCAAGCCGACCGCGCTCGTCATCAGCCTGCACGGCGCGGGGATGTGGGGTGCCGCGCAGAGGGAAACGAGTCAGTGGAACCGGGTCGCGGACGAGTACGGCTTCATCGTCGTGTACCCGTCGGGAGTGGGCGGTGGTGGGCCACGGGTCTGGCACGAAGGCGGCGGAGCCGAACCGTCGCGTGATGTCCGATTCATCTCCGAGCTGATCGACACGCTGGAGGCGGCGGTACAACATCGATCCGCGGATGATCTACGCCAACGGGCTTTCCAATGGCGGAGGCATGTCGTTCGCGCTCTCCTGCACGCTGTCCGATCGGATCGCCGCGGTCGGGATGGTGGGCGCGGCGCTCCTGCTACCGTTCGAGCTGGTGCACGGACCAGCGACCGGTGCCCGTGATCGCGTTTCACGGCACCGCCGATCGGGCGGCGCCGTACACGGGCGGGTTCTCGTGGGTTGCCCCCCAGCGTTTTCAGGGCAGTCCGTGCCTTTACGGCGAGTTGGGCCCGAAGAAACCAGTGCGGAACGAACCCGGTCGATTCCGTGGTCGCATCGGACGTCACGCGCCTCGAATACACGAAGTGCGCTGACGACGCGGCGGTGGTGCTCTACACCATTGAGGGAGGAGGCCACACCTGGCCCGGTGGCCAGCCGCTGCCGGAATGGTTCGTCGGGCGTACCAGTAACGGCATTGACGCGACGCGCGAGATGTGGCAGTTCTTTCGCGAGCATCCGCTGCCGAGGAACTAAGGATGGCCTCGCGCATTCACTCGATCCTGCCACGAGTCGCGATGGTCGTGATGCCGCTGCTGTTGGGCGGGATTGGCTATGCGGTGTATCACCGCCTCGCCCGCCGCTACGACGTCCCGAACGGCTCCGACATCTTCCGAGCCGTCGAAGGGAAGTGGGCGCAATCCGGGTCGCGCGGCAATTGCGACACCAACTGGGTGGCCGTGCGCTTCACGCCCAATCATGCCGAGTTGATGCTCGCGTACCCCCATGCCACGCTGCGGGAGGATGGGAAGCTCGATTCCATCTTCCGCTATCCTCTGTTGGGTCATACGCGGCACTCGCTACGCGTCGTTCGGCGCGGCGAAACCACCCTCAATCCCGACAGTACGCCAGTCGTCTGGGAGCTGATGCTCAGGTCCCCGAATACGTATGCCTGGCATCGTTCTGATTGGCTCCCTATTACGTTCACTCAAGCATTCAAGCGTTGCCCACCCTGAGGGACACGCGGTCCCTTCGCACCTTTGGAGGCCACAGTGACGACGATCAAGAGAAACATCCTTGCCTGTAGTATCGCCGTACTCGCGCTGGGTTCCGCGCGGCCGCTCCAGGCGCAGCTCGGCGTCGGGACGTGGGTACGGCAGGGGACGGCCACCATGCCGGGGTCGATGACGATGACGGTCGAGGCGTGCTGTCACGGTGGACGGCGTTTGACCTATCATATCGACATGGGGGGCACCAAGTCGGTGCTCACGGTCGAGTCCCCGTTCGACGGCACGGAGGTGCCGGTCCTGCTGAACGGGCAACCCAGCGGCGAGACCATGGCCATCAGGCGGGTGGACGACCACCATCTGTCTACGACTGTGAAAATGAATGGGCGACCGTTCGGCACGTCGAAGGCCACAATCTCCGCGGACGGCCGGACGGTGACGGTCCTCAATGAGTTCTCCTCCTCGGCCGGCGGGAACTCGGCCGGGAAGTCCACCGAAGTCTGGGTGCGTCAGTGAACCCTGTGGTGACGGTGCTCGATGCGACCGTGGCGCCGCGAGGGCCATCGGGCGCATGACCTCCATCACTCGCTACAGCCCAGCGCGGGTGCTCGCCGTTACCCTGGGCCTCTCGGGAGCAGGAGCCCTGGTTGGTGGGGTGGCAGGGGCTGTTGCGCTCGGCATCGGCCTCCTCTTCACCATTGGACTGAAGACGTTCAGCGAGCTCGCCGTTCTGTTTCTCCCGGCGACGATCGGCGCCCTGCTCGGCGCCATCTGTGCTCCGCTGGCAGGCTGGTTACTGCTTCGCCGTGTCCCCCTGGGACGCGCGTTCACCGGTCTCGCGGTCGGTACGGTGCTCGGTGGTCTCGTAGGTTGGTTCTCACCGCTGAATTTCAATGAGTTGTATCAACCGATCGTTACTGCGGCGGCAGGCTTCTTGGCGGCCGCCGTCCTCATACGCCTCAAACACCGCGACAAACCCCACACGGCGGTCCTTTGATGAAACCCTATCTGATGACCACGGGCGTTCTCTTCGCGGCCATCACAGCGGCACACGTATACGGGGCCATCGCCCGAGGCCACCTGCACCATACTGATCTGCTTGCTCTGGTGAGTGCCGGTCTCACCATTTGGGCCTGGCGGCTCTTTCGAAAGGCCGCCGCCTGACATGTGCCCGCGTTCCTCTGGGCAAAACGCAGCCTTCCAAGGAGGGGGAAATGACACTCGACAACCTGGTGGTCTGGATTGTGGTTGGAGGGATTGCCGGTCTGCTGGCGGATGCGATGATCAAGAACATCCGCGTGGGACTCGTCGGAGCTATCCTCATCGGAATTCTCGGCGCATTCATTGGTGGCTGGTTGTTCACGCAGCTGAATGTGCACGTGGGAACTGGCTTCATCCCGGACGTTTTCAAGGCGTTTGTCGGTGCCGCGGTTCTGCTCATTATCATGCGTGCGATGCGGAAGCTCTGAGCTGCAGGGCGACCCCACCCATGGTGGCTGCAGGGAACCGGTCTCTGCGGCCGCCGCTTAAGCCCGTTTCGGTAGGCAGCCGATCGGAGACCTATGCTACGCGTACTCGCAGTTGGGCTGGCAGCACTCAGTGCCTTCTTTGTCTTCTACACGGTCCGCCTCCTCGCCGTCACTCAGTTGCTGCAACACACCAGGGCAGGGGGCCAAGGCGCGTACATCGGGGCCGTGGTCTTTCCCATTCTTGCCATCGTTTTCGCTTGGGCCGGCGTGCGCTGCTGGCGCCGTGCGAGCCGAGCACCCGGATCCAAACGGTCCAAGTGATAGGTAACACTCGTAGGATTCACCACGGGTGCGATCACGATTCCCCACAAAGGAGAACATGATGCTGCTGGCCACGACGAAGGTTACAAGAGCAAGCCTCAGGCAGCAGAGCTGGCCGGCAAGTACGACGCTTAGCTGCCGCAGGCCACAGCTTCGGCGCCATCCGGGAGGTGAACGTGTCGGCTATTCACGGCCATGCGTCTGAAATCCATGAGCTGGCGCGCTACGAAGTGCGACCAGAATCGCTCGAGCAGTGTTTGGCGGCAATCCACGAGTTTGTCGCCTACGTGCGTGCGAACGAGCCCGGGGCGTTGCGCTACGAGGTGTGGCAGGAGGCGGAACAACCGACGCGCTTCGTCCACCTCTTCGTCTGGAGGGATGCGGAAGCCAACCGCATTCACGGCGAATCCGCTGCCGTCAAGAAGTTTGCCGGCATTCTGTATCCCAACTGTCTCGCACCCGTAGAGTTCATCGAGTACCAGCAGGTGGACGCGAATGCGACGTTCCGACGTCTCTAGGCCTTCGGTCCAGCCCCTGTTGATCTTCGGGCAGTGATAGCCGGACGCACAGCTTTTGCGAGCGCCGTCATCGCGGCGATCGGCGTCGTATGCCTGGTGCTCCTCTACATCGGACTGTTGACGCCGGCCAAAGGGCTTCTCCTGTTCGGGCCGATGAACGACATCTGTGTCTTGGTCCAGTACGCCCTTGCGCTCCCGACGGTGCTCGCGCTCCATCGCGTGCTTCGTAGTGACGCCCCGAAGTTGAGCCTCTGCTCCACGATCGTTGCGATAACAGGGATTGTCGGGGTCGTTGTGTTTCAAGCATTGCTGCTCCTGGGCCTCATGTCGTTCCGCGCTCAAGTCGGCGTGGCCTCCGCCTCGGTGCTGCTGGTCGGTTGCTGGATCGTCATGACGTGGGCGATCGGACGCCGACGCGGTGTTGTGCCGAGCGGCGTGATGGTGACCCTTTTCGCCGCCTTGTACTTTGGCTACCCTGTTTGGATCTACAGGGTTGGCAGGCTCCTCCGCACAGAGGCTGGCACTCCCCATGCATAACAAACCGTGGGCGGTCTGTCCGGTCGCCGGTTTCATGCTGTGCCTGTTAGCCGGACCACGCGCCTCGGCGCAGGCCGACACGGGCGCCGCGAGCTTCCCACGATTCGATCGCGTGCTCCTGCTGGAGACGACTTCCGAGACCTCGGCCAACGTGAGCATCGGCGATGTGAATGGAGACGACAATCTCGATCTGGTGCTCGCCAAAGGTCGTCACTGGCCCCTGGTGGACCGCGTGCTCTTGGGCGACGGCCGAGGCCACGTCACGGCCGCCTACAATCTCGGCGAGGCCGCCGACCGATCGTATTCCGGGGTCCTGGTGGATCTCAACGGAGACGGCAAACTGGACGTGGTGATCAGCAACGACGCTCCGGATCCCAAGCGCACCTATCTCAATGATGGGACAGGGCACTTCACCGCTGGATCAACCTTTGGACGCCCGGAGTGGGAGACGAGAAACGCCGGCGTGGCCGATCTCGATAGCGATGGCCGGCCGGATATCATCGTGGCCAACCGGTCTGACAACGGCCAACGGCCCAACTACGTCTGCCTGAACCGAGGGAAGGGGCAGTTCGACGCCGACTGCCTCGCGTTTTCCCACGAATCGGCTACGACGATTACGCCGGCCGATTTCAATCGCGACGGGCTCGTCGACCTCGCCGTTCCCAATCGGGATGGCGGCCAGAGCCATGTCTACTTCAACGCCGGCAAGGCCACGTTCCCGGACAGCCGACTCGTTCCGTTCGGGCCCCCGGATGCGCGGATTCGGATGGTGGCCGCCGCCGACCTCGACCGGGACGGCTTCCTGGATCTCGTGGCGATCGATGAGGCACGCGGTGTGGCCGCCTATTTCGGCCAGCGGGACGGCGGCTTCTCGTCAGGCGTGGAGATCGCGGACGGCACCGTGACTCCGTACGCGCTTGCGGTGAGCGACCTGAACGGCGACGGAAGGATCGACATCATCGTCGGGCACGTCGAGGCCGCTTCGACGATCTACGTCAACGCTGGCGATGGGCGCCACTACACCCCGGTGCAGTTTGGCGATGCGAAAGGTGCGGTCTACGGGTTCGCTATCGCCGATCTGGACAAGGACGGTGTGCTGGATATCGCGGTGGCGCGGTCGGATGCGCCCAACGTGGTCTACTTTGGGGCGCGCTGACTGTAAAACAACGGAGGGCAGAGGATTCGAACCCCTAAGGGCTTTCGCCCGCCGGTTTTCAAGACCGGTGCCTTAACCATTCGGCCAGCCCTCCCGAGAGGCTAACCTAAGGGAAGGGTAGAACCGCGGTCAACGAGGCGCGGCGAGCGCCTGCTGCATCGCCAACCGCACGTACACCCGCTGCTCCGTGCGCATCGCCTGCGTCAGCTTGGCGCGGCCGTCCGCCCCACCCACACGACCCACCACGCCCACCGCCGCCACGGCAAACAACGGGTCGTAGTCCCCGACGAGGCGCAACGCCACCGCCGTCGCCCGGGCGCTGTCGCCCGTCGCGGCCAGTGCGTTGAGTGCCGAGGTCCGCACGTTGCGATCCTCGCTGCTCGCGGTCAGGCGCTCCAGCGCATCCTCGGCCTTGGGCTCGCGCAGCCGTCCCAGATAGTTGACCGCCGTCAGGCGGATCCCGAGCGGGTGGCCCTCGGCGGCACCCAGGAGCAGGTCGAGCGCGTCCTTGCCCTTGGCCCGGGCAATGATCCCAAGCGATGCCTGGCGCACCGTGTTGCTCGGATCCGAGGTCCACATGGAGGTCGCCGCCGCGATGCCGGCATCGCCATCGAGCGCGCGCAGCGCCGCCAGCGCGGCCGCCCGCACCGATCCGTCGGGGTCGCGCAAGGCGCTCGCCGCCACGCCACGAGAAGCGGCATTCGAGTCGGTTGCCAGCTGGAGCGCGGCCGTGACCCTGAGCTCCGAGCGCTGCTCGTTCAACACGATGAAACGCCGCGCCGCCTGCGCGGTCGTGTCGCGCACCGCCGCGAGCTGACCCAGCGCCCATGCTCGGCCGCGCACGTCGAGGTCGTGCATCGCCATCTGCGCCAATTCGGTCGAGCTCTGGTCGCCGCTCACGGTGCCGAGTAGCCACCCACCCTCATCGAACCGGAACGACAGCGGCTCGGCGGGCAGGGAAACGGAAAACGTCTCGCTCGCCTTGGAAACCATGATCTGCTGCCGCACCACGGAATCGCGCGTGATGACGCGCACGGTCACGGGGAAGCGAAACAGCGGATGAGTCGAATCCACGGTCTGCGTCTGTTCGACCGAGACGTGCAGCGTCTTGGAGGCCGCATCCCAGTGCCGCAGGAACCGGACTTTGGGATAGCCGATGCCGTAGGCCCACTGATCGAAGAACCAGTCCAGGTCGCAGCTGCACGTCTTCTCCATGGCGACGGCGTAGTCCGCGGTCGTGACCGCGTGATAGCCGTTGTCCGCCAGGAAGCGGTGCATCCCCGCCCAGAAGACCGAATCGCCCAACAGACGCCGTAGCTGGTGCGCGACCTGGGCGCCTTTGGGATACACGTGCCCGGAGAAGAACAGCTGGATCGGGTCGGTGCCTTCGTACACGCCCCACACCAGGGGCCGGGCGACGTTCTGGTCGGCGCCCATCGCGGCTTCCTGCTGGTCGCCCCACTCGAGCGCCGCATCATCCCAGCCGCGCGTCTTCTCGTTCTGCACCGACTCCATGTAGGTCGTGAGGCCCTCGTTGAGCCACACATCGGCCCAGTCCGCCGTGGTCGTGAGATCGCCGAACCACTGATGGGCCAGCTCGTGCGCCGCCAGACCGCGGCCGCTGCTCTGCGGCTCACTGCCGGCGCCGTGCAGGATGAGGTCGGTCTGAGTCGTGGCGGACACGTTCTCCATGCCGCCGTAGGTGAAATCGGGAATGAGCGACTGGTCGTACTTGGCCCAGGGGTAGGGCACCCCCAGCACCTGGGAGTAGACCTCGATCATGCCGGGGGTTTCGCCGAACGCCCGCCAGGCCGCATTCGTCGTATCGGCATAGGTCCAATACTCGACCGGGATGCCGCGCCACTGGTCCTTCAGCACGGTGAACGGCCCCACGACCACCGAATACAGATAGGTCGACGCCGCCTTCTCCTGGGTCCAGTGCCAGATCCCCTGGCGTCCGCCGGCCGTCGGCGTGACATCCACCAGACGCCCGTTGGACAGCACTTTCATCCCGGTATCGGCCGTGACGAAGAAGTCCCACGTGGTCTTGTCGTTGGGGGCGTCGTAGGTCGGGATCCAGGCCCGCGTCTCCGTCGCTTCACCCTGGCTCCAGATCACGTTGCGGCGCGGGACGAAATACAGCCCGCGCTCTGGGATACCGTGATAGGCGAGCGTGAACTCGACCGTGTCCCCCACCGCCGCGCGACGCGCCAGCCGCACCGTCACGTGCGTGGTGTCGGTCGTGAACTTCAGCGTGCGTCCACGTGCGTCCGTGGCGCGATCGATGGTGAGATTCTCGGCGTCGAGCCGGATCGTATCGGTCGGGGCGAGCGTGATCGCGACTCGCGTCACCACCTCACCCATGAGCGTGCGGTGCGCCATGTCGAAGCGCAGCCGCATCGTCTGGTGCAGCAAGTCGAAGCGGAGCCGCTCCTGCGGCCATACCCGCGGCGGCACGTAGGCGCCGACGGTTCCAGTGGGTCGCTGCGCCGCCGCGAGACTTGCACCGACGCACAGGACCGAGACCAGCGTGACGACTTTCATTGCGGGCGCTCCGGTGGCAGCGACGCGCGAAATTCGCGCGTGTTCTTGTTGATGGAATCGGCGATGGCCACGGCCCGCAGCGCCCCAGCGGCGTCCTTGCCCTGGAGCGACTGCGACAGGGCGGCATAGGTCAATCCATATAGCCCCAAGATTCCCTCGGAGGGACGATCTACCCAGCCACGCGGTCGTGGCCGCGCGGCGCTCGAGGCGTGATAGACGTCGAACGCCAGCGCCTTGGAGCGGGGCAGGTTGATCCACCCGAATCCGGCCAGGGCCTGCACGCTGTCGGAGGGCTGCAGCGCCTGGGTGCGCAGGGCGCGCGCGAATCCTTGTCCTTCGAGATAGGGCGTGAGGCCGAACTCGTCGGCGTAGGTGCCGACGGTGCGCGAGAAATACACCGGTCGCTTGCCGAGCTGATCCTTGATCGCCTCGAGCACCACGATGTCGGCCTTTTCGAGGTAGCCTTGACCATTGCCGATCGGGTGGATCTGCTGCGGATCGAGGATGACCTGGATGCCACCCAGCGACAGCACCTGCCGCTTGTCGAACGGATAGTACAGCTGCAGGCTGTCCAGCGCGCCCATGGTGAAATTCAGTACCGGCCCGGTGGGCTTGGGCCAATGGCCGTTGCGGTAAATGGCCGGCCCGGCGGCCGCGTCGTACTCGTACACCGGCCGCCGCTGCATCTGGCGCAGATACCAGTCGGTGTTGGCGAGCGACAGGTTGATGATGACGACGTCCTTGCGGACGCCTTCGACTTCCTGCGCGTACCACAACGGGAAGGTGTCGTTGTCGCCGGCGGTGACGAGCACGCCGTACGGCTCGACGGAATTGAGCAGGTCCGCCGCGAAGTCGCGGGCCAGCGTTTCGTGTGCCCGGCTGGCGGTGAGGTGGTTGCCGTACAGGGGAATCCCAGCCAGCAGCAGCACCGGGATCGCGTAGGTCCAGCGTTTGGCCTCGTCGTCGAACCGCTCGCGCAGGCCGTCCTGGACCCATTCCATCAGGGTCGCGAGCCCGATGCCGACCCAGATACCCCACAACGCGAACGACACGATGAAGAAGTAGTCTCGCTCGCGGACCTCCCGCGCCAGGGAGCGCGGCAGGTATTGCGAATAGCCGTACTTGAAGTTGAGGTAGAAAATGAGCAGCAGCGTCATCGTCAGCATCAGCAGCAGCATCGCCCACGCCTGACGCCGGTCGGCCTTGAAGTGCCGCCACGCGCCCAGCACGCCCAGCCCGCCAAAGATCACCGCCAGCCCGAACTGGATGTTGTCTTTGAAGTCGTGCGCCCACTGCCAGCGGAAGTAGGTCACCCACATCAGAAACTGGGCGACCAGGTCGGCCTGGCGCGGCACCAGCGGCGGTTTGCCGTACTGCTGCCGGGTGAGCACCGCCCACAACGAGCTCATCGTGGTCGGCTCGCCCTCGTTGATCGGCGGGTAATGCGCCGCGCGGATCGGCAGGAAGACATACACCGACAATCCGACCGCCGCCGCGCCCAGGAGCGCGAGCGTGAAGCGCCAATTGCCGGTGTAGGCGGAGTAGCCCAGCACCAGGACGTAGAGGACGCAAGCGCCGATCAGCAGCGCCGTCCCTTCCATCCCCGTCGTCATGATCACCGCGAAGATGGCGCAGAAGGCGAGCCATTGCGTCCACTCGGTCGTTCGTCCGGCGTCCGTCTGCGCCCGGTTGGTCATCAAGGGCGGGTACAGCAGCACCGCCACCACCGGGCCCACCAGCACGCCCATCATGTGGTTGGTGGACGTGAGGGCGAGGAGATAGACGATCAACAACAGATGGTGGTCGTGCGCGTCCCCCGGCTCCTGATCGTCCCAACGCACGATCAGCCACAGGATCAGCGCGATCGACAAGAGGCTGAGCGTGTACACCTTCTCGTTCACCACCGACTGATTCCACACCGTGAACGCCGTGGCCCCCACCAGCGCGCCCGCCAGCGCGGCGAGCCGGCGCGGCAGCGGCGTCGGGACGATGGGGCGCAGCCAGCGCTCGCCGATCAGGAACCAGCACGCCGCGGCGACGGCACTCGTCGTGGCCGCGAACAGGTTGATCCGCACGGCATACGCACTCGCGAGCGGCAACATGCCCCACACGTGCGCCAGCATCGTGAACAGCGGGTTGCCGGGCGGATGCGGGATGCCCAGCACCCGGGCGGCCGCGATGTATTCGGAGGTATCCCAGAACTGCGTCGTGGGGGCCAGCGTGGCGATGTACAGCGCCAGCGTGCCCAGGAACACGAACCCGGCCCAGAAATACGGCGGTCGCTGCTCGGCAGTATCGGTCATGGAGTCCGTAAAGGTGGCGGCGTCAGGTCGAACTGGTACGTGGTGTTGGCCAGCATGGCACGCGCCAGCGCCAGTGCCTCGCCGGATCGGGCGGGATCGGATTGCTGCGTCAGCTCGGCAATCGTGTCGTAGGTCAAGATATAAGGCAACAGGATGTTCTGGGACGGCCGGTCCACCCAGCCGTGCGTGCGGGTGCGCGCCGCCTCGGCCCGGTGATACACGTCAAAGGCCAGCCGGGTGGTGCGCGGCACGTCCACGAATCGCCCCATGACCTGACTGACCCGCACCGAATCACTCGGCACGACCGGAGTGGACAGCATCCGCCGCACCATGCCTTCGGTCACGAGATAGGGTCCCAATCCCAGCTGGTCCGGGTAATTGGCCGTGGTGCCGGAGAAATAGATGGGACGCCGTCCCAGGTTCTCCTTGATGATCTGGAGCAGCGCCAGGTCCACCCGCGTCAGGTACCCCGGGGCGGGGAGCTGCGCCGGATCGAGCGCGACGTTGATCGGCCCCAGCTTTCCGGTGACCGGAGAGTCGACCGCCACGAATTCTGGCAGCGTATCGTCGGTGCCGCGATACACCCCGGAGAACCAGGGCTGCGCCGGCTTGGGCCAGGCCCCGGTGCGATACCATGGTGGAGCAGCGGCCGGATCGAACGGGACCGCGGGGCGCTGGTTCATCTGGCGCAGATACCAGCTGAGGTTGCCGAGCGAGGTGACCAGCACCGTGACGTCGCGGCGCACGTTGCCCACTTCCTGGGCGTACCACAGTGGGAACGTGTCGTTGTCGCCGGCCGTGACGACGATCGCGTATGGATCGAGCGATTGCAGCACGTCTTCGGCGTAGGCCCGCGCCAGGGTTTCATGCGTGCGCGGCGCGGTCTGGCGGTTGGCAAACAGCGGGACGAAGGCGAACAGCGCCACCGGGGCAGCCAGGGCCCAGCGCCAGCGGGGGGTCGCGGGACTCACAATCCAGGCGACGATGGCGGCCAGACCCATCCCCACCCAGACGCCCCACGCCGAGAACGACGCGATAAAGAAGTAGTCCCGCTCGCGCACTTCACGCGCGACCTGTGCCGGACCGACGTCCTGGGAATAGCCCGTCTTGAAGTTCAGATAGAACACCAGAGCGGCCGTGAGCGTGAGCACGAGCACGCTCATGGCGATGGCTTGTCGTCGCTCCGCGCGCCAATGGCGACGAGCGCCCACCATTCCCACAATGAAGAACAGTCCCGCCAGGACGCGCTGCAGGCCGTCGCTCAGGTCGTGCCCCCACTGCCAGCTGAAGTACTGGGCGTAGTTCCCGATCTGCTGCGCCATGAGCGTGGGGGAGCGTCCCGGATTGTCGGGACCGTCGGGATAGCGCGGGTCGGCGAACACGGAGGGTTTGCCGAACTGGGCCCGCGTGAGGTGATTCTTCAGCGCGGGCCAGGTCGTGACCGCGCCCTGGTTGAGATACGGATCGCGCCGGGCCCGGACCGGGAGAAACACGTAGATCGACGTCGCTACCACGGCCACGGCCGCGACCATCCCGATCAGTCGCGGTTGCACCAATACCGCTGGCTCCGTGATGAGGATCAAGGCCAGCACCGCCGGCGCCGCCAGCAGTCCCATCTGGTGATTCGCGGTCGTCAGTACGAGCAGGTAGGCGATCACAATGAGATAGCGATGGGGCCGTTCGCCCGCCGGGTGGTCCGCCCAGCGGATCGCGAGCCACATCACGAGCGCGATGGTCAACACGCTCACGGTGTACACCTTCTCGTTCGCCACCGACTGATTCCATACCGTGAACGTCGTGGCGCCCACCAGCGCGCCCGCGACCGCCGCCAGCCGGCGCGGCAATGTTCCCGGCAGGATTGGTCGCAGCCACCGCTCCCCGATCAGGAACCAGAGTCCCGCCGAGGCGGCGCTCGTCACCGCCGCGAACAGGTTGATGCGGGCGCCGTAGTCGTGCGCGAGGGGCAACAGGCCCCACACGTGGGCCAGCAGCACGAACAGTGGGTTGCCGGGCGGATGGGGAATGCCGAGTGAATGGGCCGCCGTCATGTACTCCGACGCATCCCAGAACTGGGTCGTCGGCGCCAGGGTCGCGACGTACAGGGCCAGCGTGCCCAAAAACACGGCGCCGGCCCAGCGGTACGGAGGCGGAGTCTCGTTCGATTCGGTCATCGCTCGCTCGTTAATGGCGAAACTGCCGCGTGCCGGTGAACACCATGGCGAGACCGTGCTCGTCGGCGGCGGCGATCACTTCGGCGTCGCGCACCGAGCCGCCGGGCTGGATGATCGCCGCGATGCCCGCGGCCGCCGCTTCATCTACCCCGTCGCGGAACGGAAAGAACGCGTCGCTCGCCAGCACGGCCCCACGCGGATCGTGGCCCTGGGTCTTGGCCTTGTGTACCGCCAGGAACGAGGCGTCCACGCGCGACATCTGTCCCGCGCCGATGCCGATCGCGGCCTCGTCCCGGGCCAGCAAGATCGCGTTGGATTTGACGCTCCCCACCGCCGACCAGGCGAAGCGCAGGTCGTTCCACTGCGATTCCTCGGGCGGGCGCTTGGTCACGACCTTCCAGTCCGTCTCGCGCGCCGCGCGCTCCTGATCGAACCGGTCCTGCGCCAGGAGCCCGCCGCGCACCCGCTTCAGATCCAGGGTGGGGCGGCCGTCGGGACGCGGCAGCTCCACCACGCGCAGGTTCTTCTTCTCGCGAAATACAGCGACGGCCTCGTCGTGGAAGCGCGGCGCCACGACGACTTCGACGAACAGGTCGGCCATCGCCTCCGCCGTGGGCCGGTCCACCACCGTGTTGAACGCGATCACGGAGCCGAACGCCGAGGTGCGATCGGTGGCGAGCGCCCGCTGGTAGGCCGCGACGGGCGTTGTACCCAGCGCGATGCCGCACGGGGTCGTGTGCTTGATGATGACGCATGCGATGCGCGTGCTCCACGGGGTCACCGCCGTCACCGCCGCGTCCACGTCCAGCAGATTATTGAAGGACAACTCCTTGCCGTGCAGCTGCTGGAGATCCCGCAACCCGGGCTCGTCGGCGATGTAGAGCGCGGCCCGCTGGTGCGGATTCTCCCCGTAGCGCAGGGCCTGCGCCCGATCGAGCACCAGGGCGAGCCGCGTGGGCATGTCCTCACCGGCGCTCGCGGACAGGTACCCGGTGATGCCGGCATCGTACGCCGCGGTGTGGGCGAACACCTTGGCAGCGAGGGCGCGCCGCCGCTCGAGCGACGGTCCGCCGGCGGGCAGGGCGGCGAGCACCTCGTCGTAGTCGCCGGGATCGACCAGCACGATCACGGCTTCGTGATTCTTCGCCGCCGAGCGCAGCATGGTCGGGCCGCCGATATCGATCTGCTCGATCGCCTGGGGCAGCGTCACGTCGGGGCGGGCGATCGTTTCCTGGAACGGATACAGATTCACGGCCACGAGATCGATCGGGGTAATGCCGTGCGCGGCCATCGCGGCGACGTCGCCCGGGTGCCGGCGCCGGGCCAGCAGGCCGCCGTGCACCTTGGGGTGCAGCGTCTTGAGGCGGCCATCCATCATTTCGGGGAATCCGGTCACCGTTTCGATCGGCGTCACCGCGACTCCTTCGCGGCGCAGCGCCTCGGCGGTGCCGCCGGTGGACACGATCTCCCAGCCCAGCGCGGTGAGTCCGCGCGCGAACGGCACCACCCCGCGCTTGTCGGAGACCGACAGCAGCGCCCTCACCAATCCTCCGCCACGGCGCGTACCAGATCGCCGAGGCTCACCAGGTCGCGCAGGTCGATCACCTCCGCCGGCGAGTGCGAGTAGCGCAGCGGCCACGACAGCGGCACGTCGACCACGCCGTACGGCACGAACATCGAGCCATCGTTGCCGCCGTTGGTCGTGCCCACCTGCAGCGCGATGCCGCGGGCGCGCGCCACGCGCACCAGCGTGTCCAGCACGGCCGGCGGCGTCACGGACGAGTTGTCGAGGGCGCGGGCCACGGCGCCGCGGCCGATCGGTGCCACGGCGAAGGTCGGCTGCTCGAGCGGGGAGTCGGCGGAGACGAACGTGTCGACCGCGTGCACCCGCACGGGAGCGGTGGCGAGCGAGGCGGCCGCCGCCCGCGCGCCTTCGAGGCCGATCTCCTCGCGCGTGCTCCAGATGAACGTGACCTGATGGCGCAGCTTGGTGCGGTCGAGGTGCCGCAGAGCGAGAATAAGGGAAGCGGATCCCACGCGGTCATCGAACGAGCGTCCGGTGGCGCGCGTACCGGCCAGGCGCCAGTACTGCTTCGGCATCGTGATGGTTTGACCCGCGGCGACGCCGAGTGCGGCCGTGGCTTCAGGGCTCGAGGTCCCGAGACTCACCGAGAGCGGCGGCGGCGTGTGGGTCGAAGCCGCCCCAGAATCCCGGGGCAGGAACACACCGGGGACGTCGCCCTTCGGCGTGTGCACCAGGGCGGGTTTCGCTTCGAACAACGACGCGAAGAATCCGCCCCGTGCCGTGATGGCGAGCGCGCCGTTCGTGCGGATCGAGTCGACGCGATACCCGATCTCATCCAGGTGAGCGACGATCACGACCTGCGGACCGCCGCTGCCGACGGTGAGCCACAGGTTGCCCGCGCTGTCCGTTTCCGGTTTCGCCCAGGACGGCAGCAACCGCGTGACGACGTCGCGCACGGGGGCTTCGGCGCCCGACACGCCATACGCTTCCACCAGCTGCGACACGACATCCTCGGCTTCCGCGACATGCCCGACACCGGCGGGCCCGCGATGCCCGGGTGTCGCGGCTATTTGAGTCGTTGCCCGCGCCGTTGGGGCTGGGATCGTTACGGGCGCAGAGTCCCCGGCCATCCAGGCGCGCAGCTGGGCGACGCGCGCCCGCACCGAATCGAGCGCCACCGTCTCGACCGTCGTCTCGGCGAAGCGCGTCGCGAGCGTGACCTCATGGGTGAAGGCAAAGGGACCGTGCAGCGCGGCGAGCGCTGCGGGGCCCGGGCGTCCCTGCTGCTGCGTCTGCACCGCGAACGCGACGACCACCGTTCCCGTCACGTGCGGATTTCCCGCGGCAGCCGTCGCGAGCGCCGCGCACGCCGCCCGCCGGCCCACGTGTGGAGCGGCGACCAGCTCGTCTCCATAGAGCAGGGGACGCTTGGTGAGCGCGACAGGCGTCAATATCGCGACGCCGAGCGACTCGACCTGCGCCCGGGTGTCGGCGCCGACGTCGACCCAGGCGTCGTCGACGGTGAACGGCTGATCGATCGCGGCCGCGCGCCCGCGGGTCAGGTGGACGGACCGGACCGCCACGACCCCCGGCACGGCGCCGCGCCGGCCCCACACCGTAACGCGCTGTCCTTCGATCTGCTGGTCGAACAGCGCGCTTGTGATCCGGCCGACACGCCGTAATCTCAGGTATCCATCGTCGGTGATGTTGCCGACGACGTATCCGGACTCATCGAGGGCACAGTACGCCAGGCGAGCCGGCGTGCCCGAGCCCATCCGGAGCACGACATTGCCGAGGCGGTCGCGCGTGGCGCCGGGGAGCAGGGCCTGGATCGAGTCGGCCATTGCGCGCTCGAAGCCGGATACGGCGGTCATGGCGGAGAGTCGCAGCGTGAGGTCGGACAGGCGGTCTTGGGAGGTCAGGCGTGCCGCGCAGCAGATGCTGAGTACCAGGGTCCCGACCGCCTTTTTCATTGCTTCGCTCCTTGGTCTTGGATCCGCCGCGCCAGCTCGATCACCACTTCAGGCAGCAACGCGTGCTCGGCGTCGAGGACGCGCGCGGCGAGGGTATCGACGGTGTCGTCCGGCCGGACCGGCACGCGTCGTTGTGCGACAATGGGCCCGCGATCGTAGTGCTCGTCGACATAGTGAACGGTGACGCCCGACTCGGTCGCCGCGCTGGCCAGTACGGCTTCATGCACCCGGCGTCCGTACATGCCCGGGCCGCCAAAAGCGGGGAGCAGCGCCGGGTGGATATTAATCAGCCGTTGCCGGAAGCGCGCGACGACCGGGGCGGGGATCAGCTTCAAGTATCCCGCCAGCACCACCAGCTGGGCGTCGCCCAGCGCGGCCAGCAGCTCGGCCGCGTCGAGGGGATTGCGGATGATGGCGGTGGGAATGGCGGCCCGCCGGGCCCGTTCCAGGGCTCCGGCGTCGGCCCGGTTGGACACGACTCGGACAATGCGCGCCGGGGCCTCCGGCCCCAGCGCGTCGATCAGCGCCTGCAGGTTGGTGCCGCCGCCCGATGCCAGGACAGCGACACGGACGGCGGGTTTACTCGTGCGGGCGCTCGGGGATTTCGCGCAGGTTCTGCTGCGACGTCCCGGGCCGGCAATCGCCCGGGCTCTCCCGCGTGGCCGGCGGATCCGCCGGCTTGCGGCCATCCGAGACCGTGAGAGTGAACCGGCCGGTCTGGCGCAGCGGCGAGTTCGTCGTGTTGACGAGCACCGTGAACGGTCCGCCCGAGCGGGCCGTGAACACCACGCGCGACGCGCATCCGGGGCCGCCGTCGTCGTTGATGAGCGACGTATCGGCCGTGCCGCGCACGATCAGCACGGGATCGAAGTCGGACGACGTGAGGTCGATCGTGACGTCCTGATTGACGCGCGCGCTGAACTGCCACCGTTGGTAGTACGTCGTGTCGGGGTACAGCTCATCCGATTCCGTGAGCTGCCCGTTCACTGATTGGCCGATGGTCAGGTTGTGGGTGGTCGCGGGGGCGCCGGTGCCCGACGGATGGCAATCGCTGGGCGTTGCGGTGTCGATGGTCCGCATGCCGGAGCCGACCGACAGCGTGAAATGGCCGGTCTGGCGGTGCGGCGAGGCCGTGGTGTTGACGAGAATGGTGAACGGTCCCGCCGAGGGGGCGGTGAAGGCAATGCGCGAGTCGCAGCCGGGGCCGCCGTCGTCATTGACGAGCGAGCTGTCGGCGGCGCCGCGCACGATCAGCACCGGGTCGAATTCATTGGACTGGAGATCGATCGTCAGCCCCTGTCCGCGTGCGGCCGACAGCTGCCAGCGCTGGTAGTAGCTCGTGTCCGGGTACAGCTCGTCATTGCCCGTCAGCTCGCCGTTGGCTGATTGCCCCACGGAGATCGTGTGCGACGTCCGCCCCGCGGAGGTGGACGGCGTGGTCGACTCGGTGCGCGTGGCGACCGTGGGCTTGCGCAGCATGCTCTGCGCCTCGGCGACCGCTGCGGGATCCATCTGGAGGTTGCGGACCGCGTCGGTGGCGGTGGCGAAGTTGAGCGACTGCCCGCGCTCGATGGTGCTGCGGATGACGCCGATCACCTGTCCCTGGGCGTTCAGCAGCGGCGCGCCGCTCGAGCCGTGGGAAATCGCAGCCGAAATCTGGAGCAGGCGGGTGCCGTTCACGACCCGCGACGCCGAGATGATGCCTTTTGACAACGTCCCCGGCAGCTGGCCCAGCGGGTTGGACACCACGGTGATTTCATCGCCGTCCTGCGCGCGTCCGCTCGAGCCCCAGCGCAGCATCGCGGGCGCCGTGCCGGACACCATCAGGAACATCACGTCCTTCGAGGTATCGGAGGCCGCCACGGTGCAGCGCAGCGTCTCGCCGTCGGACATCTCGATCGAGCATCCCGCGGCGTCCGAGAGCACGTGGGCCGCGGTGACGACCATGCCTTCGGGGCCGATGAAAAAGCCGGTGCCGGAGGCGGAAGTCTGGCCGTCGGCGTCGAGGGCGTGGATGGTGACCACGGCCTTGCGAATCGTCTCGAGCGACTGGGTAGCGCTCGCGGAGGTCGGTGACTGCTGGGCGAAGAGTGGGGCGGCAACAAATGCCGTCAAAGCGAAGCAACGCGGCGTACGCACAGGGTGACTCCTCGTGAAGCGGTGGCGTGGGGCCGGGACTGGATAAATCTGGCGATCGGGGCGTGACGACACAATCATCAATGCTCCGGTCCCTCACGAATTCCGATGAGATCCACCGCGGCCGCGAGGTCCGGCACCACCCGAGCACCGAGCGCCTGCGCCGCCACACGATGGGTGGCTCCTTGGCCGGTCAGCACGAGGACCCCGTGCCCTCCCAGCTCGTGCGCCGGAGCCACATCAATCGACCGGTCGCCCACGTACCAGGAGCGCGCGAGGTCGATGCCGAGCGCGGCCGCCGCGTCCCGAAACAACTTGGTACCCGGCTTGCGACACTCGCAGGGGCCCGTGAACTCCGGGAGATGCGGACAAAAGTAGGAGGCATCGATTCGCGCATGGGCCGTCGCGAGCAGCTCGGCGATGCGTTGTTGCACGCGGTGATAATCGGATTCCGGGTACATCCCGCGCGCGATGCCGGATTGGTTGGTGACGGTCACCACGGGCCAGCCCGCCCGGTTGAGCCGCCGGATGGCACGGGGCACGCCCGGCAGCAGGCGCACCCCCTCGGGTAGGTGCAGGTAGCCGGGATCCTGGACGATCGTCCCGTCGCGGTCCAGGAAGACCGCACCGCGACCGCCCCCCCCTTCAACCACCGAGGGCTCCGACGACGGCCTGCGCCACGACCGCGACTTGATCGGGCAGGATGGTACGGGGGTCGAGCACGACGTGATCGTTTTCGATGCGCGCGATGATTGGAGGATCCGAAGCTCGGAGACGCTCAACTAAGCTGTCAGCTGACAGCGTGTCAGCGTTCAGCTGAATCAGCCAGGTGGGGAGTTTCGCTTCAGGGAAGGAACCACCACCGACCTCGGAGAATCCGTCGACTAACTCCACCGACGCCTTTGCGCCGACGCCTTTCATCACCGCCTCTCCTCTATCCTTGATCGCGGCAACATCCTCCGTCAACATCCTCAACGTCGGAATTTCCTTCCGCGCCCGTTCCGGGTCCCGATACAGTGCCAGCGTCGCTTCCAGTGCGGCGAGCGTGTACTTGTCCGCGCGTACCGCACGGGCCAGGGGATCGGCGCGGCAGGCGTCGAGCGCGTGCTTCCCGCCGACCACGATTCCCGCCTGGGGACCGCCCAGTAATTTATCGCCGCTGAACACCACGAGATCCACGCCGCTCGCCACCGCGTCGCGCACCAGTGGCTCGCCCGTGAGTCCCCAGGGCGAGAGATCGAGCAGCAGCCCGCTGCCCAGGTCGTACAGGCTGACGGCGCCGCCGGCGTGTCCCAGCTGGGCCAGCTCGGCGGCATCGACCTCCGCCGTGAAGCCGGTCACGCGGAAATTCGACCGGTGCACCTTCAGCAACGCCTTGGTCTTCGGCGTCATCGCCTTCACATAGTCGTCGACGTGCGTGCGGTTGGTCGTCCCCACCTCGACCAAGCGGGCGCCGGAGCGCGCCAGGATGTCCGGCACGCGGAACGCCCCGCCGATCTCCACCAGCTCCCCGCGCGATACGATCGCCTCGCCGTCGCGCGCCAGGGCGGACAGGGCGAGCACCAGTCCCGCGGCGGCGTTGTTCACCACCAGGCCGTCTTCGGCCCCCGTCAGCTCCACCAGCAGGTCGCGACAGATGGCATGGCGCGACCCGCGGGCCCCGCGGCCCAAATCGTACTCGACACTCGCATAGGACTGGGCGACGCGGGTCATCGCCTCGACGCTCGCGCGCGCGAGCAGGGCGCGCCCGAGGTTGGTGTGCAGCACGACGCCCGTGGCATTGATCACCGGCACGAGCGACGGCGTCACGACGCGGGCCAGCTGCGCGGTGACGGCTTCGGCCCAGCCCGTCGCCGGGGCGGCACCGCCGCCCGAGCGCGCCGCATCGACCGCGGCCCGCACCGCGCGCACCAACACGCCGCGGGGATGCGTCGATCCTAACGCCCGAATGTGCGGATCGGCGAGCAGGGCATCGACCGACGGAAGCTGACGGCGCGGATCGGTCACTGGTGCGTCGTGTCGCGCGGCGTGCGCGTGGTGTCGGGGCGCGCCACGGGCAGCGGCTTGGGCTTCGGCACGACGAGCACCGAATGACCATCGGCGCGTGCTCCGCTCAAGTTGCGGGCGCCGCGCACCTCCACGAAATACCGGCCACCGGGCGTGAGGGTGGTGTCGATGCGGAGCACGAGTTTGTCCTGTGGCACCGGGCGCTGCTGCAGGATCAGACGGACGGCCGACGTGTCGGGCGGCGGAGCGGCCGGAGCGCCGGGCTTGCGGTCGCGGGGGGAGGGCGCTGGACGAGCGGGCGTCGTGTCCCGTCGGGCCGTGTCCGATGGCAGCTTGCGCGCGGTGGTGTCCGCCGCTTGCCGGGCCGAGTCCGCGCGCGCCCGTTCGCGCGTCGCCAATGAGTCGAACGCGGCCGGAGTGAACACCCCCTGCACGCGCACCGGCGTCGAGTCGGGCAGGATGAGCACGCGGACGCGCAATGAATCGAGCCGCGCCGCCGGATCGAGCGGCTGGGAAAACGTGAGCCGCATCGTGTTCGAATCGACTGGATCGATTTGCCGCAGCCGGGGGCCCGTGGTGTCGTGAATGAACGACCATAAGACGACCGCGGCGCTCGTATCCAGGGTGACCAGGGTGGAGTCGTACGCTTCGCGGCGATCGCGCAACCGGTTGCCGTTCTGGTCCACCACCGCGTACACCGCATAGCGTCCGCGCGGCAGGTGATCGAACTGGAACGTGCCGCTCGAGTCCGTCACCGTGAGATACCCGATCGTATCGGGGAGCGGCACGGCGCGAATCAACCCGCCCGTGAGCGGCCTTTGCTCCACCCACTGCACCGCCGCGCCGGAGAGGGTGGCCTGCGGGATGGGGGGCCCGGTACTGAATACGATGACGCGGCGTTCTTTCGTGATGTTGCGCTGCAGATCCGCGATGCCCGGCAGCACTTCCAGGCGATACACGCGGCCGGGCTTCCAACCTTCCGCCGGCTTCGCGTGGATCGAGCTGCGGTGCCAGGACACTTTCACTGGTCCCCGCGTCGGGGACAGCAGGATGCGGGAGGCGAGTCCGCCGGTGGTGCCGGATCCGCCGCCCGAGAGCTCGTCGATCACGCCATCGTATTGAATCACGGCGTCCCCGCGGGGATCGGGGATCACGGCGCCGGATTCCGGATAGACCCCCAGCACGATCGGCGGCTTCTCATCGGGTGGGCCACCGGGGGGGTCGCCGGTGTTGGCGCATGCGAAAGCAAGAGCCAGCAGCGCCATCACCGCCACACTGGCCCAGCGCCTCGTCGCGGTGCTCAGGCGCAGCCCAACGTGGACAGTTTGCTGGCCAGCACGTCACGCTGCGCGCGCCACGCCTGCTCCTTGTCCCGTTCGCGCGCCACGACGTCGGCGGGGGCGCGGGACACGAACTGGTCGTTGGCCAGTTTCGCCGACAACCCGGCCAGCTGCTTCTCGAGTCGCGTCAGCTCGTCGGACAACCGGCGGCACTCCTGCACCACGTCGATGGTCCCGCCCAGGTCCACGAATAGCTCCGACCCATCCGACAGCACCGCATGCGCGCCGGCACGGGAGGTTGCGCCGTTGACGCGGGCGTTGGCAAGGCGCTGGATCGTCTCCTGTTGCTGCTCGAGTGCGCGCACCGCGTCGCTGCTCGCCGTAATCGTGAGTCCGACACTCGCCTTGGGGGACACGCGATACTCGGCGCGGATGTTGCGGACGGCCGACACCGTCTCCTGCAGCAGCCGGAATTCCCGCTCGGCGGCGTCATCGGCCCAGGCGGGGTCCGCTGCGGGCCACTTGGCGGTGATGAGCAGCTCGTCCGGCTTACGCCCGGGGAGTTTCTGCCACAGCGCCTCAGTAATGAACGGCACCACCGGATGGAGCAGCCGTAACGCCGTATCGAAGCAGTGCGCCAGCACCGCCTGCGCCGCCGCGGCGCCGGCGTCATCCGCGGCGAGGCGCGGCTTCACCGCTTCGACGTACCAGTCGGCCAGCTCGCCCCAGGTAAACTCGAAGCAGCGCTTGGCAGCTTCGTCGAGCCGGAATTGCTCCAACGAGGCCGTCGCCTCGGCCACCGCGCGTTGCGTGCGCGCCAGGATCCAGCGATCCGACAACGTCAGCGTAGCGCGATCGACCTGCGCCAGCGGCGTCACGCGCTCCGGGAGCTGGGCGAGGATGAAGCGGGCGATGTTCCACAGTTTGTTGGCGAAGTTCCGCCCGGGCGCGAACGTCGTCTCGAGATCGTTCGGATCGAGAATCAGGTCGGCGCCCACCGCGCTGCCGGCGACCAGCGTCCACCGCAGCGCGTCGGCGCCGTATTTCTCGACCACGTCCAGCGGATCGATGCCGTTGCCCAGCGACTTGGACATGCGGCGGTGCTGCGTGTCGCGCGCCGTCCCGGTGAGATACACGGTCGTGAACGGCTTCTGCCCCCGGAAGTGGAATCCGGACATCAGCATGCGCGCCACCCAGAAAAACAGGATCTCGGGCGCGGTCACGAGCGTGTGGCCTGGATAGTAGCGCGCCAGATCGGGCGTTTCGTCGGGCCAACCCAGCGTGGCGAACGGCCACAGCCAGGAGGAGAACCACGTATCGAGGACATCTGGATCCTGCTCGACCGTACCCCCGCACTTGGGGCACGCGGGCGGATCGTTGCCGATCGGCCCACTGATGGGCGCACGCCGTGCAGGTGAACACCGGAATGCGGTGCCCCCACCACAGCTGCCGCGAGATGTTCCAGTCGCGGATGTTCTCCATCCAGTGCTCGAAGGTCGCCTGCCAGCGCTCCGGCACGAATCGAATCTCGCCCGCGTGGTAGGCGGCGAGCACGGGCTCGGCCAGCGGCTTCATTTTGACGAACCACTGGTCGGACAGGCGCGGCTCGACGATCGAATCGCAGCGATAGCAGCGGCGCACGGCGTGCTGATGCGGCTCGGTCTTGGCGAGCAGACCCTCGGCCTCGAGCATCCGCACCACCTGCTTGCGTGCGGTGAACCGGTCCACGCCCACCAGCTCGGGCGGCACGCGCGGGGTCTCGTCGCCTTTCCGGTCGCCGCCGTCGTCGCCCATGGTGCCGTTCTCGCGCATCACCAGGGGCATGGCGAGTCCGTGCCGCAGGCCGATCTCGAAATCGTTCGCGTCGTGCGCCGGCGTCACCTTCACGAACCCGGTGCCGAATTCCTTGTCCACGCTCGCGTCGCCGAGCACCGGGATGTCGAGGCTGGTGAGCGGCAGGCGCACGCGTTTGCCGATGAAGGGCGCGCCGCGGGGATCCTCGGGGTGCACCACCACGGCCGTGTCGCCCAGCAGGGTCTCCGGCCGGGTGGTCGCGACGGTCACGTGGCCACCCTCGGGCCGCCCACCACCGGATAGCGGATATAGTAGAGGGTGCCCCCGGTCTCCCCGAACTCGGCCTCCTCGTCGGAGAGCGCGGTGAGGCAGCGCGGGCACCAGTGAATCACGCGGTGCCCGCGATAGATGAGTCCTTCCTCCCACAGCCGGACGAACACCTCGCGCACGGCACGTACGTAGGACGGGTCGAGCGTGAACCGGGTGCGGGTCCAGTCGCACGACGCCCCGATGCGCTTGAGCTGCTCCAGGATCGTGGGCCCGGTCGTCTTGACGAACTGCCACACCCGCTCGACGAACGCCTCGCGCCCCAGGTCGAATCGGGTCTTGCCCTCGGCGGCCACCAGCCGCTCCACCACGTTCTGGGTCGCGATGCCGGCGTGATCGGTGCCCGGCAGCCACAGGGTTTCGCGCCCCCGCATGCGCTCGAAGCGGATCAGCACGTCCTGGATGGTGTTGTTCAGGCCGTGCCCCAGGTGCAGCACGCCGGTGACGTTGGGCGGCGGGATGACGATCACATACGGCGCGCGCCCCGGGCCGGCCTGCGGCGTGAACGCCCCGCGCGCCATCCAGGCCTGGTACAACGGGGCCTCGACATCCTGGGGGTCGTATTGCGGGGGCAGCTCGAACTCGCGCGGCGCCATTCCTTATAATAACTGGCGGACTCCTCCACGGTCTTGGTAGGTTTCCCCACCATGCCGGAAGAAACGAACGTCATCCCGCCGAGTCGATTTCTGCGTTGGGTGCTGCTGGCGATGCTCCTCGCCGGCGGGATCGTCCTGTTCTTTCGTCACGGCACCCAGCTTCCGGCGTTCGGCAGCGGCTCGTCGGCCGCCGCCGACTCCACCCGCTGATCATGGCTGACGCCGACATCCGCATCACGCTCCCAGACGGGAGTACCAAGGTCCTGCCCGCGGGGGCCAACAGCCGCGATCTCGCGGCCGCCATCGGCCCCGGGCTGGCCAAGGCGGCGCTGGCGGCGCGCGTCAACGGGGAAGTGCGCGACCTCGCCCGGCCGCTGCCCGACGGCGCTTCCGTCTCCATCCTCACCGACCGCGATCCGCAGGCGCTCGACGTGCTGCGCCATTCTTCCGCACACGTGCTCGCCACCGCCGTGCGCCAGCTGTTTCCGCAGGCCGGAATCGGGTTCGGCCCGCCGATCGAGGACGGCTTCTACTACGACTTCGAGGTGCCGACCCCGTTCACGCCGGAGGACCTGGAGCGCATCGAGGCCAGGATGCGCGAGGTCGCCGCGGCGAACTACCCGTTCGTCCGGGAGGAAGTGGACCGCGCCGAGGCCAAGCGGCGGTTCGTCGACGATCCGCTGAAGCTGGAGCGCATCGACGACCTGGGGGAGAACGAGGTCATCTCGGTTTATACCGATGGGCCGTTCGTCGACCTGTGCCGCGGGCCCCACCTGCCGGGGACGGGCGCAATCAAGCACTTCAAGCTGCTGCACGGGGCCGGGGCGTATTGGCGCGGCGACGAGCGGCGCCAGATGCTGCAGCGGATCTACGGCACCGCGTGGTTCAAGAAGGAAGACCTGGAGGCGTACCTCCACCGGCTCGAGGAAGCGAAGAAGCGCGACCACCGCAAGCTGGGCCGCGAGCTGGACCTGTTCATGCTCCATCACTGGGCGCCGGGCGCGGTGTTCTTCACCAGCCGCGGCACCACGATCGTGAACGAGATCCAGGCCTACATGCGCGAGCTGCACCGCGACGGCTATCAGGAAGTGATGACGCCCCTGATGTACAACAAGGCGCTGTGGGAGCAGTCGGGGCATTGGGGCAAGTACCGCGAAAACATGTTCCTGGTGCTGGACAAGGAGACGGGGGAGCCCGACTTCTCGCTCAAGCCGATGAACTGCCCGTCGCACTACCTGATGTTCAACGCGGGGAAGCACTCCTACCGCGAGCTGCCTTTGCGGCTGGCCACGTTCGATGTGCTGCATCGCAACGAGGTCTCGGGCGCGTTGTCGGGACTGGTGCGCGTGCGCCAATTCCACCAGGACGACTGCCACATCTTCCTGATGGAGAGCCAGATCGCCGCCGAGGTGAAGCGCCTGACGACCTTCATCCTCGACTATTACCGCACCTTCGGGCTGGTGCCGCAGCTCAAGTTCTGCACGCGGCCCAGCGTGCGCATCGGCGAGGATGCCCTGTGGGATCGCGCCGAGGCGGGACTCAAGGCCGCCCTCGACGCGACGGGCGAGGCCTACGAGGTCAACCCGGGCGACGGTGCGTTCTACGGACCGAAGATCGATTTCCACGTCGCGGATTCGATCGGCCGGACCTGGCAGCTGGGGACGATCCAGTTGGACTACCAGGCGCCCGAGCGCTTCGATCTGAAGTACGTGGGCGAAGACAACACCGAGCACCGCCTGGTGGTGATTCATCGCGCCGTGAGCGGCTCGTTCGAGCGACTGCTGGGCCTGCTGATCGAGCACTTCGCGGGCGCGTTCCCGCTGTGGCTGTCCCCGGAGCAGGTGCGCGTGCTGCCGATCGCCGACACGCAGATCGAGGCGGCGCGCCGGGCGGCCGACGCGCTGCGGGCGGCGGGCCTGCGCGTGCATCTCGACGACCGCTCCGAGACCTTGAACTACAAGATTCGCGACGGTGAGATGCTGAAGGTGCCCTACCTCGCGGTGGTGGGGCAGCGGGAAGCGGAGGCCGGGACGGTCGCGGTGCGGGCGCGCGGGGCGGGGAAGAAGCAGGATATCCTGCCACTGTCGGAGTTCGTGCAGCGGATGCAGGAGGAGGTTCGCACCCGGTCGCTGACCCCCTTAGTTTGAACGTCATGAGCACCGATACCACGACACCCGTCATCCTCAGCGCCGTTCGCACCCCGATCGGCCGGTTCCTGGGCGGGTTATCCCCGCTCTCCGCGCCCAAACTGGGCGCGCTCGTGGTGCGCGAGGCGGTGCGACGAGCCGGTGTCGAGGCCGGCGCCGTGGAAGAAGTGATTCTCGGCAACGTGCTGCAGGGCGGCGTGGGTCAGGCCCCGGCTCGCCAGGCCGCGATTCATGCCGGGCTCCCGGGCACGATTCCCAGTCTCACCGTCAACAAAGTGTGCGGCTCGGGGCTCAAGGCGGTGATGCTGGCGGCGCAGGCGGTGAAGGCGGGAGATGCGCAGCTCGTGGTGGCGGGCGGCATGGAATCGATGTCCAACGCGCCCCATTACGTCTACGGCATGCGCGGCGGCATCAAGGCGGGAAACCAGCAGCTGGTGGACGGGATGATCCACGATGGTCTGTGGGATTCCTTCTCGAACCAGCACATGGGGAATCTCGCCGAGTACACCGCGAAGAAAGCGGGCGTGTCGCGGGCCGATCAGGATGCGTTCGCCCTCGCCAGCCATCGCAAAGCGGTGGCCGCGATGGAGGCCTGCCACTTCAAGGCCGAGACGCTCGCGGTCGAGATTCCGGGCAAGAAGGGTCCCACCGTCGTCGAGAAAGATGAAGGCCCCCGGGCCGACACCACGCTCGAGGCGCTGGCCGCGCTCAAGCCGTCGTTCGAAAAGGACGGGTCGGTCACCGCCGGCAACGCGCCGGGGTTGAACGACGGCGCGTCGGCGCTGGTCGTCTCGTCGCTGGCCTTCGCAAAAGCGCACGGGCTGACGCCGCTGGCCCGCATCACGGCATACGCCACCGGCGGTGGCGAGCCTAAGGATCTGTTCTTTGCACCCATCGTCGCGGTGCAAAACCTGATGGCCAAAGCGGGCACGACCATCGGCGACTACGACCTGATCGAAGCCAATGAAGCGTTCGCGGTCCAGGCCCTCGCCGACGGACGGGCACTCGGGTGGGACTGGGATCGCGTCAACGTGAACGGCGGGGCGATTGCGCTGGGGCATCCGATCGGCGCGTCCGGCGCCCGCGTGTTGACGACGCTGCTGTATGCGATGAAGGACCGGGGCAAGCGCACTGGTCTCGCGACGCTCTGTCTTGGCGGTGGCAACGCCGTGGCCCTCAGTGTGGAGGCGATGTAATGGAACAGACGCTCGTTCTGGGGAATTCGTCTCTCGTGGGGCGACGGGCCATCGCCGTGGTCCTCGGCACGGCCCTCGTCGCGGCGGCGTCGCAGGTGGCGGTGCCCCTGCCCGGAACGCCGGTGCCGCTCACCCTGCAACCGCTGGCGGTCCTGATCGTGGGCGGCTTGCTCGGGCCGGGACTCGGAGCCGTGAGCCTGGTGTTGTATCTCGCCCTCGGCGCCGCCGGAATTCCGGTGTTCACGCCCGTCGGCCTCCCCGGCATCGCTCGCTTGATCGGTCCCACGGGTGGTTACCTGCTCGCCTATCCCGTCGCCGCGGCGGCGGTCGGCCGGCTGGCGTCGAACGGCGCGAGCGTCGCCCGGCTGGCGCTCGCCACCCTGGCCGGCCTGGTGCTGATCCACCTTGGCGGACTCGCGCAGCTCGTGATCCTCACGCGGGATTTCTCCACCGCCGCCCGATTCGGTACCGTGCCGTTTCTGCTCGGCGATCTCCTGAAACTGGTCCTCGCCGTGCTGGTCCTGCGGCTCACGATTCGCCCGGTTCGCGCGCGCCTCTAATGGCGCGCGTTTCGTTTGCGGGCCTGCGGCGCATCGCCGTCGCGCTGCTGTGGCTCGTCGTGTTCACTTTCATCGGGGCGGGCCTGTCCAAAGCCTTCGCCGCCGTGGGGCTGCCGATGGGCGGCCGCTGGTGGATGGCCCGCAACGGGCTCGCGCAGGCCATCGGGTTCGGACTCGCGACCCTCATCGTGGGTCGCTGGCTCAATCGTCACGAGTGGCGGGCGCTGGGATGGAGCGAGCCGCGCCGGCTGTGGCGCCGTTTTGGCCTCGGCGTGGCGCTGGGCGTGGCGCTGGCGGCTGTCGCCATCGCCATCACGCTGGTCGACGGCGCCCGGGTCGAGCTCACGAGCCTCGGGGGGGCGTACCTCCCAGTGGCCGGCGCGTTCGCCGTGGGGCTCTTTGCCGCCGCCTTGTCCGAAGAGCTGATGTTTCGCGGCTACCCGCTGCGGCGGCTCGCGGACGCGATCGGCCCGGGCGCGGCGACCGTCCTCCTGGCGGTCGGGTTCGCCCTCGCGCACCTGCACAACCCCAACATCAGTGCGATCGGCGTCGTGAACATCGCGCTGGCGGGCGTCTGGCTCGCCGTGGCGTTCTTTACCGGCGGCATGGGTCTCGCGTGGGGTCTGCATGCCGGCTGGAATGTGGCGTTGAGCCTCGTGTTCGACGCGCCGGTGAGCGGCTGGCGCTTCGATGTCCCCGGCGTGGATTACTTCGTGGGGCACCACGTCTGGGTGGGCGGGGGTGCCTTTGGGCCCGAAGGCGGTATCGTCGGAACGCTGGCGCTGCTGGTCGGGACCGCCGTGCTGCTGGGTCCGCGATTGAAGCAGCCGAGCCGCTGGCTCGCTCCGGTCGAGGCCGCATGAGCCGCGTGACGGTCGTGGGCGCGGGGACGATGGGCAACGGGATCGCCCACGTGTTCGCGCAGCACGGCTGGGACACGCTGCTGGTCGATGTCTCGAGCACGGCGCTCGAAAAGGCGCGTCAATCCATTTCGGGCAATCTCGACCGTCAGGTGAAGAAGGGCACACTCACCGCGGAGCAGAAGGACGCGACGCTGGGGCGGGTCAAGACGGCCAATGCGCTCGACGGCACGGGACAGGCGGAGCTCGTCATCGAAGCCGCGACCGAAAACCCCGATACGAAGTTCGGCATTTTCCGCGATCTCGATGCCGCGGCGCCGGCCGGCGCGATTCTCGCCAGCAATACCTCCTCGATTCCCATCACCACCATCGCGGCGAACACCAAACGCCCCGCCCAGGTGATCGGGATGCACTTCATGAACCCGGTCCCCGTGATGCCGCTGGTGGAAGTGATCCGGGGTCTGGAGACGTCGGACGAGACGACGACCCGCGTGCTCGACATCGCCCGGGGACTCGACAAGACGCCGGTGGAAGTGAATGACGCGCCGGGGTTCGTGTCGAATCGGGTGTTGATGCCGATGATCAACGAGGCGGTGTTCTGCGTGCAAGACGGCGTGGCGACGCCCGACGCCGTGGACACCGTGATGAAGCTCGGGATGAACCATCCCCTGGGGCCGCTGGCGCTCGCCGACCTGATCGGCCTCGACGTCTGCCTCGCCATTCTCGAAGTGCTGCAGCGCGATCTGGGCGAGGACAAATACCGGCCCTGTCCGTTGCTGCGCAAAATGGTGGCGGCCGGCCGGCTGGGCCGAAAGAGCGGCCGCGGATTCTATGACTACCGTCGCTGACCTGCCCACCGGCGGCCTGAGCGATACGCAGCGCCAGATCGTCGAGCTGGCGCGGGAGTTCGCGCGCGAGCACATCGAGCCCAAGGCGGCGGAGTGGGATCGGGCCAAGCAGCTGCCGCGCAGCCTGATCGATGCCCTCGGTAAACTCGGGTTTCTCGGCATGACCGTGTCCGAGACGTACGACGGCATGGGGCTCGACACGGTGACCTACCTGCTGGCGCTCGAGGAAATCGCCGCCGCCGACGCGAGCGTCTCGGTCTCGATCAGCATTCAGAACGCGATCCCCGTCACCATGCTGTCGCGCCACGGCACCGAGGCGCAGAAGCAACGGTGGCTGAAGCCGCTGGCGCGGGGCGAGCTGCTGGTGGGGTTCGCGCTCTCGGAGCCGGATGCGGGCTCGGATCCGGCGGGGATGCGGGCACAGGCCGTGCGGGAGGGAGACGGCTGGGTGCTGAACGGGATGAAAGCCTGGGCCACCAATGGCGGCTCCGCCGATCTGATGATGGTCATGGTCCGAACCGACACGCGCGGCCAATCGCCTGGGCTCGAGGGGCATTTCGACCTTTATCGTGCCCACGAACACGGCGGGCTATCGCCCCGGACAGCCCGAGGACAAGATGGGTCTGCGGGCGTCCAATACGACGACCATCGCCCTGGACGATTTGCGGTTGCCGGCGGACGCGCTGCTGGGCGACGAGGGGCGCGGTCTCGTGTACGCCCTCGAGGGGCTCGACGCCGGACGGCTCGGCATCGCGACGCAGGCGGTCGGGATTGCGCGCCGCGCGCTGGAGCATTCGATCGCGTATGCGGGCGAGCGCCGCCAGTTCGAGCATCCGATCCGGGATTTTCAGGCGGTGCAATTCAAGCTCGCCGACATGGCGACGCGGGTCGCCGCGGCTCGGGCACTCACGCACGTCGCCGCGGCGGCCAAGGATCGCGGCGAGGATATCCGGCTGCAGGCGTCCATGGCCAAGCTGTTCGCGTCCGAGTCGGCGATGTGGGTGACGACGCAGGCGGTGCAGTTGTTCGGCGGCTACGGGTACATGCGGGATTTTCCGGTCGAGAAACTCTTTCGGGATGCGAAGGTCACCGAGATCTATGAAGGCACCAGTGAGATCCAGCGCATCGTCATCGCTCGCGGCCTCGCCGGCCACTAACGGCGCCGCGCCGGCGGCGGACTTGTTCGCGCTCGTCGCCGAGCACAAACACGAGCAGGTGAGCCTGTATTACGACGCGGCGAGCGGGTATCGCGGCATCATCGCGATCCACGATACGCGGCTCGGTCCCGCCCTCGGCGGCACGCGATTCCTGAAGTACGCCGATGACCGGGCGGCGCTGGTCGATGCGCTGCGGTTGTCGCGCGGCATGACCTACAAGGCCGCCGTGGCCGGGTTGAACCTGGGCGGCGGCAAGAGCGTGATCATCGGCGACAACAAGACGACCCGCCGCGAGCCGATCTTCCGGGCGCACGGGCGCCACGTCGAGTCGATGAACGGGCGCTACATCACCGCCGAGGACGTGGGGACGTCGACCGCGGACATGGAATTCATCCGCGCCGAAACCGAGCACGTCACCGGGCTCCTGGGCAAGTCGGGCGACCCCTCGCCGGTCACCGCCTACGGCGTCTATTGCGGCATGAAGGCGTGCGCCCAGGCGCGCTACGGATCCGACAGCCTGGCCGGCAAGACGATCGCGGTGCAGGGCTGCGGGCACGTGGGCTATTTCCTCTGCAAGCTGCTGCACGAGGAAGGCGCGACGCTGATCATCACCGACATCGATCCGCAGCGCGTCAAGACGGTGGTGCAGGACTTCGGGGCCACGGCGGTCAAGCCGAACGAGATCTACGGCCAGAAGGCGGACATCTTCGCCCCCTGCGCCCTGGGCGCGGTCGTGAACGACGACACGCTGAAGCAGTTCAAGGTGGAGATCATCGCCGGCGGGGCCAACAACCAGTTGGCGGAGGATCGTCACGGGCAGCAGCTCGAGGCGCAGGGCATGATCTACGCCCCGGACTATGTCATCAACGGCGGCGGGCTGATCAACGTGAACGCCGAGCTGCACGGCTGGTCGCTGGAACGCGCGCGCAACAAGGCGGGGGAGATCTACGACACGATCCTGCGCGTGTTCGACATCGCGAAAGAAGAGAAGATCCCGAGCTTCAAGGCCGCCGACCGGCTGGCGGAGCAGCGGATCGCGACCGTGGCCAAGGTGCGGCAGAACTTTGTCTGAGAAAATCTTCGTCGGCGCCGACCACGCCGGGTTCGACCTGAAGCAGAAGCTCGTGGCCGAGCTGAAGCGGCTGGGCTACGAGCCGGTGGACGTCGGCCCCAAGACCCTCGATCCGTCGGACGATTTTCCCGACTACGGGAAGCCCGTCGCCGAAGCGGTCAGCAACGGCACGGCGCGGCGCGGCATTCTCACCTGCGGCACCGGCCTGGGCATGTCCTACGTCGCCAATCGCTACCCGCGGGTGCGGGCCGCCATGGTCTGGAGCCCCGAAATCGCCGAGTTGTCGCGCAAGCACAACGACGCCAACATCCTGGTGCTGCCGTCGCGGTTCATGAGCGACGACGAGAGCCTCGACATCCTGCATCGCTTCCTCGATACGCCGTTCGAAGGCGGCCGCCATCAGCGCCGCGTGGAGAAGATCGACCAGTGACCGACCGCCGCGCGTCGCTTGCCCGCACCGATCCCGCGATTCACGCCCTGATCCGCCGCGAGGTCGAGCGCCAGGAGCACGGCCTCGAGCTGATCGCCAGCGAGAATTTCGTTTCCATTGCGGTGCTCGAGGCCATGGGGACGGCGCTCACCAACAAGTACGCCGAAGGCCTGCCCAGGAAGCGTTACTACGGCGGCTGTGAAGTGGTGGACGAAGTGGAGCAGCTGGCCATCGACCGGGCCAAGGCCCTGTTCGGCGCCGAGCACGCCAACGTGCAGCCGCACTCCGGGGCGCAGGCCAACATGGCCGCCTACCTCGCCGTGCTCAAACCGGGCGAGACGCTGATGGGGCTGGCGCTGCCGCACGGCGGCCACCTGACGCACGGGTCGCCGGTGAATTTCTCCGGGACGCTGTTCCGAGCCGTGCCGTACGGCGTACGGGAAGACACGGGACGCATCGACTACGACGACGTCCGGGCGGTCGCCTTGGCCGAGCGGCCGCGGCTGCTGATCGCCGGGGGCAGCGCGTACGCGCGCGTGTTCGACTTCGCCGCGATGCGTTCCATCGCCGACGACATCGGGGCGACGTTTCTGGTGGACATGTCGCACTTCGCCGGATTGGTGGCGGGCGGCGTCCACCCGTCGCCGGTGCCGCACGCCCAGATCGTCACCACCACGACGCACAAGACGCTGCGCGGTCCGCGCGGCGGCATGATTCTGTGCCGCGCCGATCTCGCCAAAGCGGTGGACAAACAGGTGTTTCCAGGGACGCAGGGTGGTCCGCTGGAGCACATCATCGCGGCCAAGGCGGTGGGCCTGCTCGAAGCGGCGACACCGGATTTCAAGGCCTACGCGGCGCAGGTCGTGAAGAATGCGCACGTCCTGGCCGCCGCCCTGGTGGAGCGCGGCTACGCGATCGTGTCGGGCGGCACCGACACCCATCTCATGCTCGTCGACCTGCGACCGAAGGGCCTCACGGGGAAAGAGGCCGAGCAGCTGCTCGATCGCGCCGGCATCACCGTGAACAAGAACACCATTCCCGGCGATCCGCAGTCGCCGTTCGTGACCAGCGGCATCCGCCTCGGCACGCCGGCCGTGACCACGCGCGGCTTCGCCGAGGCCGAAATGCACCGTGTGGCGGAGCTGATCGATACGGTGTTGACGGGCAAGGACGAGGCGACGCTGACCCGCGTGAAGGGCGAAGTCCGGGCGCTGGCCGGCGCGTTCCCCCTCTATGCCGAGCGCGCGGCCAGCATGGCCACGTCGCACTGAGTGGGGAAAGGAAGGGCCCGAGGGAGCGCGAATGGACGCGCTGTCCCCCGGGCGGTTCTGGCAGGAGAGATACTGCGGATCGCCCTCACGTCGTGTCGGGTGTGGTCAGGACCACGCCCGTGCAGCACGAACGCGGGGGCGAAATGCTACGTGATGCGTCGGCCTTGAATCACGAGTACCGCCGGCGGTTCCCCGCGGCGCCGATCATCAGGACCCCGCCCACGATGGATACGGCGCCGATCCAATTCGGTACGCGGGGGTGCTCGACCACGGTGGCCTTCACGTCGCCGACGTCGAGAATTCGACGGGCATGCGCATATTGGAGGCCGAATGCCAGTACCACGATGCCAAACGCCACCAGCAGCGCACCTGCGAGCCGTGCTCCGCGCATGGTGACCTCCTCGGTCGGACAAAAAAATGGACGGTGCGCAGGCGACTCGTTCGAGTCGGCCGTTGCACCGTCCACTGGTGGGGCCGTGCCCCACCCGTTCCGGTCGCTCCCTGAGAGGAGCCTGTGTACTGCACCGTATGGGACCCCTCAGGCCGCGCCGGGTTCCGCGCCGCGGTCCCTGGGTGAAACGGCCCTCCCTGAGGCGGTTGGTCACTTTTCCAGGAGCACCCTAATGGACTTGGCCAGACTGGTCGGTCCCCTCGATCCGGATGAAGAAGAAGACGACGAGGACGAGGAGGACGAAGACGAGGAAGACGAAGAAGAAGAGGAAGACGATGAGCAGGATGAGGATGACGAAGAACTGTTATCTTCTTTGCCATGGCGGACTCCGGTTCACATCGTCCCCCGCGCGGCTCGGGTGCCTTCACGGTCCACCTGGCGGACGAGCTGGAGGTCTACTTCAACGAGGTCGCCCACGGCCGTCCCGTAGGCTTCGTCGCCTCCCCGAAATGGAAACCCCCCACCGACGTCTATGAGACCGCCGAGGACATCGTCATCCACATGGACGTGGCGGGCGTCACGGCGGAGGACTTCTCCGTAGAGTACTCCGAGGGCGTCCTGACCATCGGGGGGGAACGCCAGCCGCGCCGCGAAGGGAAGCGACACTACCACGCCATGGAAGTGCAGGTGGGTCCGTTCGAGCGGCGCCTCCGGCTGCCCGTCGCGGTCGATGCCACCAGCCTGCGCGCCACCTACGACCAGGGATTCCTCGAAGTCCGCCTCACCAAGCTGCCCCCCAGGACGTCCGGCCCGCACACCGTCAAGGTGACCTGACGTGGAGCGCCTGCCGGTGCTGCCGCTGGGCAAGCTGGTCGTCTACCCGCACGTGGTGCTGCCGCTCGCCATTTCGGACACGCGCGCTGTCGCGCTGCTCGACGAGGTGGTGCAGGGCGACAAGCGGCTGCTCCTGGGAGTGGTGCGGCCCCGCGACAATCGCGATCCGGTCGAAGGGCCGGTGATGGACGCCACACCTGAGGACCTGTACGAGGTGGGGACCATCGGCCTCGTGGTCCGGATGTTGAAGCTCATGGACGGCACCATGCGGGTGATGATCCAGGGTGTCGACCGGACGGTGTTGGTGGATACGCAGCCCACCGGGGGATGGCTCTCGGCGGGATTCGAGCTGTTGCCCACCGCGGGCGCGGAAGACCCCCGCGTCGAGGCCCTGAAACGTAACGTGGTGGCCCAGTTCGGCCGCGTGATCGACCTCGCGCCGTACCTGGCCGACGAACTGCACGAGGTGCTCGAAGGCATCAGCGATCCGGGCAAGTTGGCGGACTTCTGTGCCGCCAACCTGGATCTTGCGCTGCCCGCGAAGGCCGAGCTCCTCTCCCTGGGCGACATCCCGCGCCGGCTCGAGCGGCTCGCCGAGCTGCTCGCCGAGGAGCTCCAGGTACTCGAGGTCGGGAGCCAGATCCAGGAGAAGGTCAAGGCGAAGCTGGACGAGCACCAACGCGAATACGTGCTGCGCGAGCAGCTGCGCGTGATCCGCCAGGAGCTGGGCGAGGAAGCGAGCGAGGATGAGCTCCAGGACCTCGCCACCAAGCTCGATCGCGCCGGCGTGTCGGCCGAAGCGCGCAAGGTGGCGGACCGCGAACTCAAACGGCTGCGGCAGATGTCGCCGCAATCGGCCGAGTATCACGTTTCCCGCACCTATCTCGAAGTGATCGCGGCGCTGCCCTGGGACCGGGTCAGCGCGGACCGGCTCGACCTCAAGGCCGCGCGCGAGGTGCTGGATCGCGACCACTACGATCTCGTGTCCGTGAAAGATCGGATTCTCGAGCACCTCGCCGTGCGCACGCTCAACCCCGACGCGCACGGCAGCATTCTCTGCTTTGCGGGCCCCCCGGGGGTCGGGAAGACCTCGTTAGGTCAGAGCATCGCCGAAGCGCTGGGCCGCAAGTTCATCCGGGTCTCCGTAGGGGGCGTGCGGGACGAAGCGGAAGTGCGCGGGCACCGGCGCACCTACGTGGGAGCGATCCCGGGCCGCATTCTGCACGCCCTGGAGCGCTCCGATACCCGCAATCCCGTCTTGATGCTGGACGAAGTGGACAAGATGGGGAACGATGTGCGCGGCGATCCGACCGCCGCGCTGCTCGAGGTGCTCGACCCGGCGCAGAACGGGGCCTTCGTCGACCACTATCTCGAAATTCCGTTCGATCTGTCCGGCGTGCTGTTCATCGCCACCGCGAACAACCTGGCGCAGATCCCGGATGCGCTGCTCGACCGCATGGAGGTGCTCCATCTGGCGGGCTACACGCCGGCCGAGAAGCTCGCGATCGCCAAGCGGTTTCTGCTGCCGCGCCAGCTCAAGGAGACGGGTCTGGTCGAGGATCTGGCGGCGATCGGGGATCCCGCGCTCGACCGGTTGATCGGTGAGTACACGCGCGAAGCCGGCGTGCGCCAGCTGGAACGGGAGATCCAGGGCGTGCTGCGCAAGGTGGCGCGGCAGGTGGTGGAAGACAGTCGCGCGGCGGTGAAGGTGACGGCGAAAAACCTGGAAGAATTCGCCGGACAGCCCAAGGTGCTGAACGAAGTGGCCGGCCGCGCGCCCGAAGTCGGCGTCGCCACCGGACTCGCGTGGACCCCGTCGGGCGGCGACATCATGTTCGTGGAAGCGATCCAGATGCCGGGGCGGGGGCAGATCCAGCTTACCGGGCAGCTGGGCGACGTCATGAAAGAATCCGCCCAGGCGGCCTGGAGCCTGCTGCGCGCGCGCGCCGGGTCCCTTGGCATTCCTCCGCAGTCGTTCACGGAATCCGACGTCCACCTGCACGTGCCGGCCGGGGCGGTGCCCAAGGACGGCCCGTCGGCGGGGATCACGATCGCGACGGCGCTGGCCTCGCTGCTGTGCCGGCGACCTGTGCGCCACGACCTCGCCATGACGGGCGAGCTGACGTTGCGTGGCCGGGTGTTGCCGGTGGGGGGCCTGCGCGAAAAGCTCACCGCCGCGGTGCGGGCCGGCGTCCGCACGGTACTCGTGCCGGATCGCAATCGCTCCGACCTGGTGGAGCTGCCGGAGGAAGTGCGCGGGCTGCTCGAGATTCGTCCGGTCGATTCCATCGACCAGGTGCTGGCCGCCGCCCTGCTCGAGCCGGAAACCGCGCGGCGCCCCGCCCGGACGCGCAGCGGCCGGGCGGCACCGGGAGCGCGCGCGTGAGCGATTACGCGGCCCTCGAAGACGCGCTGCAGAAAATCGGCGCTCGCGACGGACGCTTCAACGAACGGGCGTACCTGTTCGTGCTGGCCGCGCTGGAGTACGCTCAGGGACGGTTGCCGGCGCGGCGCCACCTCTCTGGAGCCGAGCTGGCGTGGGCGTGCCGCGATTTCGCGCTGGAACAATTCGGCCTGCTGGCGTCCACGGTGCTGGGGTACTGGGGGGTCCGGCGCACGGAAGATTTTGGTTCCATCGTGTTTTCGCTGATCGATGCGGGAATGCTGGCTCGGCAGCCCGCCGACAAGATCGAGGACTTCAACCAGGTGTATGAGTTCGGGGAGGCATTCAGGGCCGGCTACCGCTGGCCTGGTGTGGAGCGGGCATAGAGGGGGAGTGAGGTGGATGATGGACGCGAAGGAGTGGCCGACCTGCATGAAATGCTCACGGGGCGTTCTGATTCCGCTGTCCGACTACGGCCGCGACGGCGCCCCGATCATGTATAAAGCGTGGGTGTGCACCAGTCTGGACTGTGGCTTCAACGTCCGGATCGACAATGGTGAGATCTCATTCGGTCGCGTCATCGGGCAGAGTTTGAAATAGGCTTGGGTCCGCCCACGCCATCGACCCGCGTTCGCCGCCCCGCCGTCAGCGGCCGCTTCTATTCCGGCTCCGCCGAGCAGCTCCAGCGGGAAGTGCTGGGGTTGCTCGCCCCGGTGCTGCCGTTGGCTCACGCCGCGCCGGCCCGGGCCGCCATCGCCCCGCACGCCGGATACGTCTACTCGGGGGTGACCGCCGCGCACGTTTTCGCGCGACTCGACTTGCCGCGGCTGATCGTGGTCCTCGCCCCGAATCACACCGGGGCGTGTACGGCGGAGGGCGGCGTCTCCCTGTGGGAGGCGGGCGAGTTTGCCACCCCCCTGGGCCCTGTCCCGGTAGACGCCGCGTTGGCCGAAGCGATTCGCGCCGCTTGCCCGCTGGTCGCGGTGGATCACACCGCGCATCTGGACGAACACGCCATCGAAGTGGAGCTGCCCTTCATTCAAGTGCGCCGTCCCGACGCCGCCATCGTCCCCCTGGTGCTGGCCTGGGACGATTGGGATTCCGCGCGCACGCTGGGCGAGGCGCTGGCTCTGGTCGTGCGCTCGAGCGCCGAGCCGGTGCTGCTGCTGGCGTCGAGCGACCTCAATCATTATGAATCCGCCTCCGTCTCGGAGCTCAAGGATGCCCTCGCGTTGGCCGCCGTCACCGCGCTGGACGGGGCGGAGCTGCTGCGGCGGTGCGACGCCGATGGAATTTCCATGTGTGGCCGGGCGGCCGCGGCGACGGTGATCGCGGCCGCGCGCGCGCTGGGCGCCACCACGGCCGAGGTCGTGGACTACCGTCATTCGGGATGGGTCACCGGGGATGAATCGAGCGTGGTGGGTTATGGGGGCGTGGTGATCCCGTGAACGTGATACCGGTGCTCTCCGCCGCCGAGGCGGCGGCCTGGGATGCCGCGGCGCGGACGCAGTATCACGTGCCGAGTCGGGTGCTGATGGAAAGCGCCGGCCGGGCGTCGGCGGCGATCGTGGTGCGCGAGTACCCGGACATGGTGGCGCGCGGCGCCGTGATCGCGGCCGGCGCGGGCAACAATGGCGGCGACGGCTGGGTGCTGGCGCGCGCGCTGCACGGCGTGGGCATCCCCGTGTGGGTCGCGGGACTGGACCCCAAGACCGACGACGCCATCGACAATCGCGCGCTGGCGCGCCTGGAAGGCGTGCCGGAGCTGGCGCGCACGGAGACGTGGCCGGCGAGCGCCGTCGTCGTGGACGCACTGCTCGGGACCGGAGCGACGGGTCCCGCCCGCGGCGACGTGCTCGCGCTGGCGGAACGGTTGGCCGCCACCGCGCTGCCGATTGTGGCGCTCGATGGGCCGACGGGGCTCGATCTCACGAGCGGGGAGGCGCACGGACCAGTGCGCGCCCGGCTGACCGTGACGTTCGGCGGCGCGCGGCGGGGGCATCTACTGGCGCGCGAGTGGTGCGGCCGCGTCATCATTGCCGACATCGGGTTTCCACCGGCGGACCCGGCGATGCCGCAGCTCGTGACCGATTGGTGGGCCGGGACGAAACTGCCGCGTCTCGCGCCGGCGATGCACAAGGGCGATCGGGGGCGGGTCACGGTGGTGGGGGGCGCGAGCGGCATGACCGGCGCGGCGCTGCACGCCGCGCGGTCGGCCTTGGCGGCCGGAGCGGGGCTCGTGAAGCTCGTCGCGGTGCGCGAGACGCTCGAAGCGGCGCGGGCCAGCTTGCCCGACGTCCTCACGGTCGAATCGCAGCTCGGGCCGGACGTCGAGCCGGCGGTGGTCGAAGCGCTCGAATGGGCGGACGCGCTCGTGGTGGGCCCTGGGTTGGGACGGGAAGTGGTGCGCGGCCGTTTTCTCTCCGCGGTGCTCGCGCGCAAGGCACGTCCGACCGTGCTCGATGCCGACGCGCTCTCGTTGTACGACGGGAAGGCCGAACGGCCGTTCGTGTTCACGCCCCACCTGGGTGAGTTCCGGACGCTCGCCGGCGACCAGCTCGCCGATGCGGCGGCCAACGATCGCTGGGCTTCGGCGGCGAAGGCCGCGCAAAAGTTGCGGGGCTGCCTGCTGCTGAAGGGCGTTCCCACGGTGATCGCCGACGTGCGTGGCCCCGCGCTGGTCGTGGCGAGCGGCAATCCCGGGCTGGCGACCGGCGGCTCCGGCGACGTGTTGGCCGGGTTCATCGGCGCCTTGCTCGCGCGCGGGCTTCCCCCTGCCGAGGCCGCCGCGCTCGGCGCCCATGCGCTGGGCCGGGCCGCCGAGCTCGGGGCACGGCAGTGGACCGCGCGCTCGTTGCGCCCGGCGGATGTGCTGGCCGCGCTGCCCGAGGTGTGGCGCGCGTGGACCGCGGTGCGCTCGGAGGGACCACCGATCATCGCGGTGCTCGAGCCACCGGAGGCTGTATGACGGTCGGGCGGTGGATGGTGATCGGAGCGGCTGCTCTGTCCGCCCTTCCGCCCATCCGCCTGACCGCCCAGACTCGCTTCTGGCGGCCGGAGGATCGCGCGGTCATCACGGATTTTTCCCTGGTCGACGCCGTGGCGGCGTCGCCGTGGAACGTGTACGCGGCCACGCGACACGGATTGGTCTTGTATGACCGCCGCTCGCGGGCGTGGCAGCTCCCCGTGACCACGCTCGATGGGTATCCCACCAGTCGCGTGCGCGTCGCCCTGGCCGATCCCGCCGGCAACGCCGTCTGGCTCGGGACCGACGACGGCTGGGCGCGCTACGATGCCGACGTGCGGCGTTGGGATCGCGGCACCGCGCCCGGCGGCGTTTCCGGAATGATGCTCGACGCGGGCGATGCCGGCGGCGGAGTGTTCCTGCGTTCTGCCGCGGGTTGGAACTTCCTGCCCCGCGGCGGCTTGATCCCCGTGCCGGGTACGCCGCTGCCGCCGCCCGATCGCCGCGTGCAGCCGCTCGACGTGCGCACGGCACTCGCGACCACCCCGATGGCGGAAGCGCAGCGTGCCCTCATTCTCACCGATCCACGCCTGCGCCAGTTCCAGTTCACGTCCGCCGCGCGCACGGCGGACGACAACAACCTGTTTTTCGGAACGAACGGCATGGGGGTCGTGCGCCTCGATCCCACCATGGGAGATTGGGAGCCGCTCGGCTTTTCATTGCTGGCACCGGGCGCCGACGCCCTCGTCCCGGGGTCGGACGGCGTGTGGGCGGTCAGCTCGGGGCGCAGCGGCGGACGCAGCGGATTGACGTGGCTCCCCGACGATCTGTCGTCGACGACACTGCTCGAGCCGCCGGCGGGAAACGGCTTCGGGACCGCCCAGGTGCGACGCGCCCTCATGGTCGGACGCGCCATGTGGCTCGCGACCGACGCCGGAGTGTTCCGGGTCGATCCGGCGAACGGCCGCACGCGACGGTTCACGATTGGCGACGGCCTGCCATCCGAGGATGTGCGCGCCCTCGCCCCGGCGCCCGACGGCGTGTGGATCGGGACCACGCGCGGGCTCGCCGTGATCACCGCGGCCGATCAGGTCGTGCGCCTGGGCGGAGCTCCACCGTCGGTCCTCAGCCTGATGGTGGTGCGAGAGTCGCTCTGGGTCGGCACCACGTTTGGTCTCGCGCTGTTGCCTCCCGGATCCCAGGAGCCCATCGTCCCTCCGTCTGTGGCCGCCGAGCCGGGATTGCGCAGTCCGATCGTGGCGTTGGCGCGAACCGGCGATACAGTCGTCGCCGTGCTCGACGACCAGGTGGCCTGGCACGATCCGCTGACGGACCGATGGACGTTGGAACGGCCCCGCGTGCTGCTGGGCCGGATCGGGGCGGCCGCCTCGGACGTCGGGGGCGTGTGGCTGGGCGGATCGATCGGCCTCGCCTGGTGGGCGATCGGTCGCAAGGAGTTTCGTGCGCAACAGATTCCCGGGGACCTGCCCGCGCCGGTGCGCGACGTGGTGATCGCATCGCCGTGGGTGTGGGTGGCCAGCGACAGCGGCGTCGTCCGGTTCCGGCGCGACGCGGTGGTGGGACGATGACCGCGAACGAACACCTGTGGCTCGGCGGCGGAGCGGAATTCGACCGCATCCGGGCCATCTTCGCGCGGCTCGGTCCCGCCGGGTACGGGTTGGGCGACGATTGCGCGCTGCTGCGCGCCGACAAGGCCACGATCGCGCTCAGCGTCGACATCAGCGTGGAGGGCGTGCATTTCCGCCGCGACTGGATGACGTTGCCGCAAATCGGCTGTCGCGCGGCGGCCGCCGCCCTTTCCGATCTCGCGGCGGAGGGCGCCCGGCCGGCGGGATTGCTCGTTTCGGTCGGAGTCCCCAAAGAGAGTCCGCCGTCCGAAGCAGCGGAGATCATGGCGGGGGTCGGCACGGCGGCGAGTGACGCCGGGGCGAAGGTACTGGGCGGCGACCTGACGCAGGCGCCGCAAATCATCATCGATGTGTTCGCCATCGGCACCGCCCCGCGACCCGTGCGGCGGGCCGGTGCGATGCCGGGCGACGGCCTGTGGGTGACGGGGCAGCTTGGGGGCATGGCGCTGGCCTTACGGCAATATCAAGCCGGGCGGCAACCGAGCCCCGAGCTGGGGCAGCGGTTCACGCGTCCTGAGCCGCGGTTGGCGGCGGGGCAGTGGCTGGCGAGCCAGGGGGCGCGCGCGATGATCGATGTGTCCGACGGGCTCGCGTCCGATGCGGCGCACATTGCCGCGGCCTCCGGCGTCGCGGTCGAAATCGCGCTGGAGCGAATCCCCTGCTGGAATGGGGCGTCGGCGCTGGTCGCGGCCGCGAGTGGAGAGGAGTACGAGCTGCTCGTGGCCATGCCGCCCGTGTTCGGGGAGACTCAGGCGCGGGCGTTCTCCGGGCTCGTGAACCTGCCGCTCACGCGCATCGGCAGCTGCGCTGTCGGGGCCGGCGTGCGCTTCACCGAACGGGGTGCCGCGGTCACGCCCCCGGCCGGATACGACCACTTCGCGGCCTGATGCTGCGCACGCTGTGGTACTATGTGGTGCTGCTCGTGGCGACGGTGATTCACGCGTCCGGCACGCTGATCGGGGCGCTGCTCCACATCAAGCATCGCTACCGCGGGATCTACGACTGGGGCACGTCGAACTGGTCGCGGTGGGTGCTGCGCGGCGCGGGGACCCCGGTCATCGTCGAGGGCGCCGAGCGAATCCCCGTCGGCGGACCCGTTGTGTACGCCTCCAATCATTCCTCCATGTTCGACATCTGGGCGCTGGCCGCGGCCATGCCCGGCTCGATCCGGTTCGTGGCCAAGCAGGAGCTGGCGAAGATCCCGCTACTCGGCCAGGCGATGGTCGCGGCCGGACACGTCACCATCGACCGGACCAACCGCGCCCGCGCGATGGAGGCGTACGCGGAGGCGGCCCGCACCATCCGGGAGAAAGGCATCTCGGTGGTCGTGTTTCCGGAGGGCACGCGCAGCCGCACCGGGGAGCTCGGGCCGTTCAAAAACGCGCCGTTCGGTCTCGCGATCGCGTCCCAGGTACCGCTGGTGCCCGTGTACGTGCACGCCACGTTTCGCATTCTCCCCAAGGGGGGGTGGCGGCTGCGGCCCGTGCCGATCCGGCTGCTGGTGGGGGAACCGATCCCGACGACCGGGCTGACGCTGGACGATCGGGAGTCGCTGCGGGAGCGCGCGCGCGCCGCCATCGTCGCGCTGCGTGCGCGCGTTGACGGCGCCCCGGCGTCCCTTAAGGTTCGCGCCACCATGAGCACGATCATTTCAGTGCATGCCCGCGAAATCCTCGACAGCCGCGGCAATCCGACCGTCGAAGCCGACGTCACCCTCGCCACCGGCGCCAGCGGCCGCGCCGCGGTTCCGTCCGGCGCCTCCACCGGCGAGCACGAAGCCGTCGAGCTGCGCGACGGCGACAAGCAGCGCTACGGCGGCAAGGGCGTGCTCGAAGCGGTGAAGAACGTCAACGAAGTCATCGCGCCCCGGCTCGAAGGACTCGACCGCTGAGCGATCAGATCGCGATCGACTACGCGATGATCGAGCTCGACGGCACGCCGAACAAGAGCCAATCTCGGCGCCAACGCGATCCTCGCCGTGTCGCTCGCGGTGGCGCGGGCCGCGGCGGAAGACGTGGGGTTGCCGCTGTACCGCTACCTCGGCGGACCGCTCGCGCACGTGCTGCCGGTGCCGATGATGAACATCCTCAACGGCGGCGCGCACGCGTCGAACACGGTCGACTTCCAGGAATTCATGATCGTGCCGATCGGCGCCGAGTCGTTTTCGCGAAGGGCTGCGGATGGGCGTCGAAGTGTTCCACGCCCTGAAGAAGGTGCTCGGCAAGCGCAAGCTCTCGACGGCGGTGGGCGACGAAGGCGGCTTCGCGCCCGATCTGCCGAACGACGAAGCGGCGCTCGAGGTGATCATGTCGGCGATCGAGGAAGCGGGCTACGAGGCCGGGAAGGATGTGGCCCTCGCGCTCGACGTCGCCGCCTCTGAGCTGTATGCCGACGGCAGTTACAGCTTCAAGAAGAGCGGCGGCGGGAAACTCGCGGCCGACGACATGATCGAGCTGCTACGAGGCGTGGATCGACCGCTACCCGATCGTCTCGATCGAGGACGGCCTGGCCGAGGACGATTGGGCCGGTTGGGCGAAGCTCACCGAGGCGCTGGGCGACCGGGTGCAGCTCGTGGGCGACGATCTGTTCGTGCACCAACACGGAGCGGCTGGCGCGCGGCATCGAGGAAGGCGTGGCGAACGCGATCCTCATCAAGGTGAACCAGATCGGCACGCTGACCGAGACGCTGCGAGTGCATCGAGCTGGCGCGCGCCAATGGCTTCGGCGCCGTGATTTCGCACCGCTCGGGCGAGACGGAAGACACGTTCATCGCCGACCTCGCCGTGTCGAGCGGGGCGGGGCAGATCAAGACCGGCAGCGCCAGCCGCACCGACCGCATCGCGAAGTACAATCAACTGCTGCGCATCGCCGAAGCGCTGGGGGATGTGGGGCATTACCCCGGCCGGGACCTGTACGGCCTGTGATGATGACCCGCTCACAGGCGATCGCTTTGGGTGGCGGCGTGGTGCTCGTGCTGGTGGCCGTCTTCGCCGGCGAGTACAGCACGCTGGACTGGCTCAAGCTGCGCCACCAGCTCGCCCAGGAGCGCGATACCGTGGTAGCGCTGCGGGTGGCGGTCGATTCCCTGCGAAAAGTCGTGAATGCGATCGAAAACGATCCGGCCACCCAGGAGCGGGTGGCCAGGGAGCAGTTCGGCATGATCCGGGATGGGGAGACCCTGTACCGGATCATTCCCAATCCGTGAGCGCGCGTTAACGCCGCTCGATACCGATCGAGAAGGACAGCCGGTCCATGATCTCCGACCGGATCGTCACCGGGTTCCCGCCCTCCATCCGTACCCGCTCGATGCCATAGCCGACGCGAATGCGCACCGGGTAGCGCTCCGGAATGATGGGCACGTTGCGGATCCGGAGGCTGATGCCGCCTTCCCCGCCCATGCCGGTCGAAAACGGCTGCGGCACGTTTACGTTGGCGGAGAACACCCGCCACAGCTCGAGGTAGGAGACCACCTCGGGGAACACTTCGCCCTGAAGCCGGGCGCGTCCCTCCATCATGAACCAGCGTTGCGTACCGGCATTGCTCACGTAGGTCCAGGCGTGCGGGCCGAAGCGCAGCGTGACCCACTTGAGCGGCCGCGCGCCGAGCTGCGCATACCCCTCGACGACGTCGCGGCTGGCCGCCGAGCCGGAGGTGGGATCGAGCACGCCCTGGTAATAGCCGAGGTCGAGCGTAATCCGGTTCGCGAAGACAAGCTGTCCCTGGCCGCCGAACGCCGCGCCGGAGAGTTTCTGGGGGACCCCCGCGCCTGGTTGGCTTTGCACACGCATGCCCACGCCCGCCAGCGCGACTTCCCACTGCCACTGTCGCTGAGCGGCGAGCGCGCCTGGCACCGCGACGAGCCCGACCACCAGCAGCACGGGAACACCCCGCCTCACTGCGTGCCTCCAATGATTTCCGGCGCGCCGACGTGGATGTCGAGTCGCTTCTGCAGCACGCGGATCGCGTTTTCCTGAGTGGTCATCTGCACCTGGGCCTGCCAGCCGTCCCGCAGCGCCTGATTGGCGCTGATGTTGTCCGGTAGCCGCCGTCCAGGTCGGTGTTTGATGAACGCGATCAGCCCCGCGAGGGTCAGTCCTCCCGCCACGACGTAGCGTGTGCCCGAGGGAGCCGTCCCGCCGGCGACGAGACTGGGCAGCATGGCGACGGCCACGCCGGCACCCGCGCCGCGGCCGAGCCCGCGAAAGCCGGCGCCGGTCTCGTGCTCCGGCAGGAACAGTGAGTCCGGCAACGGTGGCGGGGTGGGCAGCGTGTCCTGGGGTCCCAGCACGAGGTCGAGCGGCAGCCGCATCACGCGGGCCTGACGACCCGCGTTGGTCAGCGATGTCACCGTGAACACCAGGCGGCCGGAGTCATTGGCGAGGAAGATCGTGTCCTCGCCGGTCCAGAACACCTGGAGCGTGTCGCTGATGGGGCCCGCGTACAGCGTGCGGACGGTGAAGCCGTCCTCGCGCTCGAGCGTCACGATGATCTGGTGGAACGAGCTGGCATGCAGCAACGCGCGGAAGCGGTCGTTGCCGAGCCGGATCGAGGTATCGCGCGGCAGCTCCGCCGCGACGACCTTGGTCGCCTCGCGCGCGAAATCGTAGATCGTCGTGACTTCGGGAGGAAACACGAGCGGATCGGGCCGCGCCTGCGGGTTCGCGACCACCAGACGCCGGAACGCGGCGAACGCCGAATCGCGGCGGCCGCGGAAGAATTCGGCCGCGCCGAGGTAGGTCAGCCCCCGGGTCCGTCCGGCCGTGGTTACGGTGTCGCCCGACACGCCGGCCAGCGCGCGTCGCAGATAAATCGTGGCCGAATCGTATTCCAGCTGCTGGTAGTGGCGCAGTCCGGTCGCAAGCACGCCCATGGCGCCGCTCGAGTCCTGGGCGCGAGCGGGAACCGCCGCGAGCCCGGCCCACACCACGGCCAGGGCCGCGGTCATCCGGTAGGTCACTGCGGTTTCTCCTGTAGTACGATGTCGGTGAGGCGCAACGTCTCGCCGGCCTCGATCGCGATTTCGGTTTCGTAGGGCAGATACCCGTCGCGCGTGATGCGGATACGGTGCATCCCGGGCGGGATCTGCAAGTCGGCGCGCGGCGTGTTTCCCATGGGGCGATCGTCGATGAACAACAATCCCCATGGCGTCGCGTTGATGAACAGATGCGCCGGATCGGACGCCGACGTAGTGGGCGTCGTCTGCTGGGGACGGGGACGGCCCGAATCGGCCCGCGCCACCACCGTGGGCGTCGTCCCCGATTGGCTGGGCGTCGTGGGTCGCGTGGTCGTCCCGCTGCGCGGCTGCCGCGGCGTCGTGCGCGTGCCGGAAGGACTCGGCGGAGTCTCGACCAGTCCCGGCGGCGGCACCTCGCCTCTCCACTCATGAGTCGGGAGGCGCTCCTGGTTGCCGCGCGCCACGCGCCACCACACCACGGCGAGCAGCAGCACGGCGGCAGCCGCGGCGGCGCTGCTCCCCATCCGCGTCTTCTTGGGAAGCATCTGCCACCGGCTCGCGAACTGGCGCACCTTCGCGGCGGCGCGCGCGACAGCGGCGCCGGCCTGAGGCTTGGCGCTATCGGCGAACAGCGGAGAGCGGCGCTCGCTGTCGGACTCCGGCGCGACGGCGGCGCTCGCCGGTTCGCGCGCGGCGGGCCACAACAATACCGGTTCGGGCGCGGCTTCTTTCTCTTTCTCGATTTCCTCGTCGTCTTCATCCTCTTCATCGCGCACCAGCTTGGCCTTCGCCTGCGCGACTTTCGCCTTTTCCTTGAGGTCGATCTCGTCTTCATCGTCCTCGTCGTCGCTCTGCGGACCGCGACCGCTCGCGCCGCCGCGCTCGACGAATAACAGTGGCGGATGCGCGGGAGCGGGTTCCTCGGCCTTCGCGGTCTCGGACGTGGCAGCCGCCGTCACCGGCTCCGGCTCGGGTGTGGCCACCGGCTGCTGGACGACGGTCGGCTTCTCGACCGGCTTTTCTTCCGGTTTCTCGATGGGTTTCTCGGCCGCTTTCTCGGGCGCAGCCGCCATGACGACTGGAGCCGGAACCGGAACCGGAGCCGGAGCTGCTTCGGGCTCGGGATCCTTGACCAGCACCGGGCCGACAACCACCGGAACGACAGGCGTCACTTCCGGCACGGCCGGCGCCACCACCGGCACGGGGACGCCGGCCAGGGAGGTGACGAAATCGAGCACCCCGGAGAAGCGATCGGCCGGACGACGGCTCATGGCGCGCACCAGGGTCGCGGCCACGTGGGGAGGGAGATCGGGGCGCGTATCGCCCAGCCGCGGCTCCGGTCCCTCCAGATGATGGCGCGCGATCTCGTCCATCGTCTCGCCCACGAAGGGGGGACGGCGGGCGAGACAGGAGAACGCAAGCACCGCGAGCGAGTATTGGTCGGACGCCGGGCCGACCTCACCGGTCGAGCCGAACCGCTCTGGGGCGACGTGCCCGAAGTTCTCCTCGAAGGACAGCTCGGGTTGGCGGCGGGGCAGGGTGCCGAAGGCGGCGCTCACCCCGAAGTCGGCGACGCGGGCCCAGCCTTCCGGATCGACCAGCACGTTGGACGGTTTGAGATTGCCGTGCGTGACGCCGCGGCGATGGCCGTACTCGAGCGCGCTCGCGATCTGCTCTACCAGGCGCAGGCACGTCTTCAGGTCCATGCGGTCGGCGGTGCGCAGCAGATCGCCCAGCGAGCGGCCCTGTACGTACTCCATGGCGAACCAGACGGCGCCATCAGTGGCGCCGAAGCTGTGCACGGCCACGATGTGCGGGTGGTCCAGGGCCGCGGCGCGCTGGGCGTCCTTGCGGAACTGGTCCACGGTGCTCGGGGCGGCGTCGGTCAGCGGCAGGACTTTGAGCGAGCAGAGCCGGCCGGTCACCTGATCGCGCGCGAGGTAGATGCGCGAGGCGGCGCCGCGGCGCAGCACCCCTTCGACCTGGAATTGGCGGTCGAGCGAGGGCAGCACCGGGTCGTCGAGCGGGCTCCAGTCGCTCGATTCGACCAGCACCCCACCTGTGCGCGAGAAGCCACACACCAGGCACTCCTGGGTGGCTTCGGAGATCTCGCCGACCGAGCAGCGGGGGCAGATCATCGGCAGGGGCCTGCGGGTGATGCGTCGCGCACGGTTACGCTACGTCCGATCATAAAGTGATGTCGAATTGACTACTTAGCGCGTCGGAGAAGCCACTCGCGCTGGCATTCAATCTATACTGGCTGCCAACCAAGTCGATGCTCAGGTCTCCAAATGACGCTATGCCGCCTGAGGCAGACACAGTCGTAGTCCCGGAAAGTGCCGCAAGAGGCGTACCGGTCCCCGCGGCGATGTCCAGCGTGATCGCGTCGTTTGCGGTGGTGACGGTATTACCCCCGGCATCGACGATGGCCACCTCGACCGCCGGGCTGATCGTAGCCCCGGCCGAGGTGGTGGACGGCTGGGTCAGGAAGATGAGGTGGTCGGCCGCACCGACGCTGATCGTGAAGCTGGTCGAGGTGGCGGCCGGCAGGGCGCCCGAGGTGGCCCGCAGGGTATAGCCGCTCCCCGCGCTATCGATGCTCAGGCCGCTGAAGCTGGCCGTCCCACCCGTAGCAGCCACTGTCACACTCGACCCGCCCGACAGGTGGGCCCCGGAGGTCCCGCTGCCGGACGTAATGGCGAGTGTCACGTTATTGGACGACGCCGTCTGGTTGCCGCCGGCATCCAGCAGCCGCACGGTGACGGCGGGGGAGATCGTGGCCCCACCCGTGGTCGAGGTCGGCTGTTGCCCATAGACGAGCTGGGCCGGGGAGCCGACGGCCACATTGAAGGCAATCGATGTCGCCGCGGTCAACGATCCCGAGGTGGCGCCGAGCGTGTATCCGGTGCCGGCGCTGTCGATGTTCAGCGTACTGAAATTGGCGAGTCCGCTCGACGCGGCGACGGTCTTGGTGCCGCCCAGCGTTCCATTGCTCGGGTTGGTGCCGATCGCGACGGTGACGTTGCTGGAGTATCCCGTCACCCGGTTCCCGCCGGCATCGCGCGCCTCCACCTGGACGGTGGCCATGATGGCGCCCCCGGTCGTATTCGCGGGTTGGACTCGGAAGCGCGAGCTTGGTCGCCGAGCCGACGCTGACGTTGAACGGGCTTGACGTGGCGCGCGTGAGTCACGGGCGGGACGTCTGCATTGAGCGTGTAGCCCGTCGCCGGCGCTGTCGACGCTCAGGGTGCTGAACGTCGCCAGCCCGCCCGACGTGGTGACGGTCTTGGTCCCGCCGCAGCGTCCCGTTGTTCGGGTTGGTGCCGATGGCCACGGTGACGTTGTCGCCAGTAGCTCGTCACGCGATTGCCGCCGGCGTCACGCGCTTCGACCTGGACCGCGGCGAGCGTGGCGCCGCCCGTCGTATTGGCCGGCTGCACGTGGAAGCCGAGTTTCGTCGCCGACCCGACCGCCACGTTGAAGCCGGTCGACGTCGCCTGGGTCAGGCCGCCACCATTGGCGTTGAGCGTATACCCGGTGCCGGCGCTGTCGATAATCACCCCAGAGAACGTCGCCACGCCCGACGCGGCGGACACCGTCGTCGTTCCGGACAACGCGCCGCTGTTCGGGTTGGTCCCGATGGTGAGCGTGATGCTCGTGGAGGCCGTAGTCACCCGGTTCCCGCTCGCGTCCTGCACCTCGACCTGGAAGGAGGGGATGGCGGTGCCGCCCGTGGTGTTCGTCGGCTGCGTAAAGAACGCGAGCTTCGTTGCACCACCGGGCGTGATAGTGAATTGCGCACTTGTGTCTGATACGAGCCCGGCGGAGGAGGCGAGAAGGGTGTAGTTGACCCCCGCCTTGTCGATGCTGAGGTCGTTGAAGCTCGCAATGCCGCCGCTCAGGTGCCCATTGGCGTTGGTTGCCGTCAAGGTGCCGGAGAGCACGCCACCCGGACCCGCGTTGAAGAGGATGGACATGGCGACAGGATTCGAGGCAGTCGTCACGCGGTTGCTGAATGTGTCGCGCACCTCGACGGTGACGGCGCTTCCGGCCCGGATGATTGCCCCCGCGGCCGTGAGGTTCGGCTGCACATTCCAGAAGATGACCTTCGCGGCCGCCGGGGTGACGGTGATGTTCACGGTCGGCGTAATCGGCACGCCATCGATCGTCGCCGATCCCACCTTCAGCTCCGCGACGGTGGAGCTGAGTGTCCCGGTTGCGACGCCGCTGACGTTGGTCAGTACGCCCGCTGGCGGATTCGGATTGAGTGTGTTGCCGGTGCCCGTCGCGCCGAACACCACCGTCGCATTCGGGATCACGTTGGAGAACTGATCCCGGGCCGTCACGGTCATCGTCGACATGATCGAGCCGGCGCTGGCCTGGATCGTCGTCGGCAACCGGCTCATGGTCGAGGTCGACGCCGACACGCCGGCCGGTGCCACGGTGACCGGCTGCGTCTGCGTGACCGCTACGCCGTTGATCGTGGCCGAGACGGTCTTCGTGCCGCTGGCGGTCGAGCTCAACGTCCCGGTCGCCACACCGTTCACGTCGGTGGTGGCCGAGGGCGTCAGCGTATTGCCGGGGCTCGGCAGCGCCGAAAACACGACATTCGCGCCGGGGATCAGATTCCCCAGGGTGTCTCGCGCTGTGACCGTGATGGTCGACTGGCTGGCACCGTTGCTCGCCGTCAGGCTAGCTGGCGACACGCCCACGGTCGACAAGCCTGCCGACACGCCCCCCGGGTTGACGGTGAAGCCGGTGCTGTTGACGGCCAGCGCTCCCGCGGCGGCATGCAGGGCATAACCGCCGCCGGTCTTGTTGAGCCGGAGGTTGTTGAAGGTCGCGATGCCGCCCACGGCGGCCACCGTCGGCGTGCTGCTCGGCGTGAGCGCGGCACCCGGCGGTCCGCTGAAGATGGAAATCGTAACGTTGCCGGTGAAGCTGGCCGTGTTCCCTTGCGCGTCCCGGGCCGTCACGACTACGGACGGGTTGATGGGAATACCGGCGGCAGGGCTAGTGGGCTGGGTTGTAAAAAAAAGCTGGGTCGCCATCCCTCCCGTGATGGCGAACAGGTTGCTGTCGAAGGTTCCGGGCACGCCGGCGGAGGTTGCCCGGAGCCGATAGCCGTCTCCGGAGAGATCGATATTCAGATCTCCAAATGTGGCGTTGCCGCCCGAGACTGGCTGTGTCGTCGTCCCGGAAAGAGTCGCTCCGCCGGTCCCCGTGCCGGGAGTGATCGCCACGGTCACGCTGCCGCTGTAGTTCGTGACCGTGTTCCCCTGATTGTCCCTGACCGTAACCACGACCGCCGGGGAGATCGCGATCCCCGCCTGAGTGTTGCCGGGCTGGCCGGTGAACACCAGCAGTGAGGGTTGACCCGGGATGATGTCGAACGAATTGCTGAACGCTGGACTCAGACTGCCCGAGGTGGCGATCAAGTTGTAGCCGACGTCAACCTTGTCGACGTTGATGGTCGAGAACTGCGCGATGCCTCCGACCGCCGCGATGGTCTTCGTGCCGTTGAGTGTGCCACCATGCGGGTTGGTGAATAGCGCGACTGTGATGTTGCTACTGAACCCGGTCGCCGTGTTGCCCAGGGAATCCTGAGCAGTCACCGTGACCGTGGGACTAAAGACGACGCCCGCCTGCGTCGGCGATGTCGGCTGCACCGTGAAGGCGAGCTGAGTGGCCGTGGACGTGACGTTGAACGCAACGCTGGTGTCGGGGACGAGCGCGCCCGAAGCGGCCCGCAGCTTGAAGCCGGTTCCGGGCCTGTTGATGCGCAGGTTCGAGAAATTCGCGATGCCGCTGCTGGCGACCACCGATGGGTTGCTGAGCGTGGCGGTGCCGGTCGGATCGACCGCGAAAGTGTTCGTCACCAAACCGTTGAAGGTCGTGGCGGTGTTACCAAACTGGTCTTGTGCGGTGACTACCACCTGCGGGGTGATCGCGGCGCCCGCAGCGGTATTGCTGGGCTGACCCGTGTAATTGAGACTGAACGCCGGTCCGGCGTTGATGTTGAACGCCTGGCTAATCGCGGGAGGATTGGTCCCCGGCGCGGTCGCGGTCAGTGTGTATCCCGTTCCGCTCCGGGTGATGTTGAGATTCCCGAACGTGGCGGTGCCGCCCACCGCGGCCACGGTCAACGTCCCGCCGAGCGTTGCGCCGGGGGTCCCCGTCCCGGCCGTAATGGCCACCGTCACGTTGCCGGTGAACGACGTGATCGTGTTTCCGATGGAGTCCTGGGCAGTGACCTGGACACCTCCCGGACTGCTGATCGTCGCGCCAGCCTGGGCGGTCGTCGGCTGCGCGGTGAAGACGAGGTGTGTGCCGCCGACCGTCGTGATGTTGAACAGCTGGCTCGGCGCACCTGTCAACACGCCTGATGACGCGACGAGGGTATAGCCCGTCCCAGGTTTGTCGATGCTCAGGCCTGGGAAAGCGGCGGTGCCCCCAACGGCGGCGACAACCTTGGTGCCGTTCAGGATTCCGTTGCCGGGTGGATTCGTCCCGATCGCCACTGTGACGGCCCCGGTGAAACTCGTGGCGATGTTGTCGTTCGCATCCAGGCCCGAGACCTGAACCGTCGGGTTGAATGGGATGGTTGCCCCGCTGTTGCTCGGGTCAACGGTGAAGTCGAGGTGAGTCGCCAGGCCCGAAGTGATGTTGAACGCCGTGCTCGTACCCTGGGTCAACCCTGGCTGGCTGGGCGAACTCGCCCGCAGCGTGTAGCCGACCCCGCTCTTGTTGATACTCATTCCGCTGAACGTCGCCACGCCGTTCACGGCCGTGACGGGAGTGACTCCGGTCAACGTCCCGGGCGGGTTGCCCGGATTGTTCGCGATGGCGAGCGCGACCGTGCCGTTGAAGCTCGTGGCCACGTTAAAGAACTGGTCTTCCGCGGTCACGACAACATTCATTCCTACGCCCGCCTGAGTGCTACCGGGCGGGTTGGTGGTAAACACGAGTTGGGTCGCCGGGGCGGCCACGACCGTTGAACGGATTGCTTTCCGGTGAAAGGTGTGTCCCAGTCGTGGCGGTGATCCGGTATCCCGCACCGGCCTTGTCGATGATGAGGTTCGGGAACGTCGCGATCCCACTGACGGCGTTCACAGTCGGGTTCCCGGTGAGGGTTCCACCCGCCGGATTGGTCGAAATGGACATCGTGATCGGGCCGTTGAAGCTGGTGATCACGTTGTGGTTGATGTCTCGTGCCGCCACGACGACCGCTGGTCTCACCGGACGGCCGGCGGTGTCGACGACTGGTTGCGTCGTGATCACCAGTTCTGAAACACTCGTCGCGACCGTGAAATCGGTGCCCGTATCTGGCAGCGTTCCAGGGAACGGCGTCCACCCGCTCGGGAAACTGGTCTGGTCGATGGCTCGGGCTTGCCAGTGATAGCTGCCGTTGGCAACGATGTCGGGTGAACTGACGGTAACGCTCGCCGTACCTCCACTCGCTACCTGTGCGCTCGAAGCCGTGGCAACGTCCGTGAAGGCCGTCGCCGAATTGGCTGCACTTCGACTTCGATGCGGATAAAACCGCCATCGGCATCGTTGACCAGGGCCTTGAAGACCACCGTCGGCGTGTTCGCGACGCCGCCCTGAGGGATCGCGGTGGCTGCGTCACTCTGGTACTGGTTCAGGTTCGAGATCGTGGGCCGGTTCGGAATCTGAATCCGGAAATCGGTCACGCTTTCCGGATTCCCACCGTAAGGACACCCAGTTGCTGGTGCGTCCGGTCTGATCGATCGTCCGGGCGCGCCAGTGGTAGTTCGTGTTGTTCTGGAGTGTTGGCGGCTTGATGCGCACGGCCGCAGGGACGCCGGTCGGACCACGCGTACTCGAGTCGGTCACGACCCCATTGAAATTTGTGCCCACCGGTTTCACTTCGACCTGTAGCCGGAGCTGGTCACCCGGATCGTTATCGTGATTCGTGGCGACGAGCACCACGGTGTCCGCCCGGGAAGTATTGCCCGTGGGGATGACCGTGCTGCTGTCACCTTCAAACTGGACGAGCAGCTGAGGATCGAGCGGATTCTCTGGTTGATCCGTCTGGAAGTCCGCTTGGTTCTCCGGGTTTCCTCCAAACGCCAACCAGTTGCCGGGCCGGCCGGTCTGATCTCGGGCGCGGACACGCCAGTGGTAGGACGTGTTGTCGATCAGGCCCGTTACCAGAATGTAGGCCGGCGAGCCATTGGGTACATCCTGACTCGTGGCGGTTACCGAGCCGTTAAAGTTGGTCCCAACCGGCTTCACCTCGGCATCAAGCTGGAGCGTGTCAGCGAGATCGAGATCGGACACCACCGCCCGCAGCACGATGCTCGGCTGCGGGACCGCTCCACCGGTATCGACGGGAGTCGTCGAATCCACGATCGATCGCTGATCGAGTGAATCCGGGAGATTCGGGATCCGCGGATGCACGAGCCGCATCGTGAATGAACCGGAGTCCGCTGAGTCGGCGCTCGTAACCTCGACGAAGTACGTGGTGTTGCGAGGCAGTCGATTGTAGTACAGGCACGGATCGCTACCAGCGCCGAGACAGTCATCGCTCTCGGTCAGGGCCGGTCGATTCGCGGCTGGCGAGGAGTCGAGTACGACGTAGGCGTCGTAGCCCGCAGACACTTCGATCGACACCGAATCGTTGACGGTGCCGGGAAAACTGAAAAGCTGTGCGAACCGGCCGGGACGATGTGGCGCTCCACAATCGGCGTTGGTCAACGTATTGGACGCCGAATCGTCAATCGTGATCGGTGTAGCCTTGCACGGATATACGGTGAACAGCAGCGGCACCTCTTGCGCTGCACTCGACGCCGGAGAGTTCACGACCGCAACTTCATTGTGCGGCCCGACCGCAAGACCGGTTGGATTGAAGACGACGTTGACGGGTGGGCCCTGACCCGCGGTGCCAGAGTCGGGCTGCACGACGACCCACGGGCTGCTGCCTTGGATCTCGGCGTTCCACTTCAACTCGCTGCCACCGCAGTTATTGATGCCGATCAGGGTGGCCCGACGCGCCGTGCTTCCCACGGGCGCCGAGTCGAGCAAGGTCGTACCGGGAGCGGGGGTGACGCACAACAGCGCACCCTCGGGCGCCTTGATCAAATCGCCGATGCGGCACGTGCCGATCAGCAGCGGCAGGGCGACGACCAAAAGCCCCCGCACCAGGAGGTTCGGAACGGGGACTCGATTAGTTGATGGGTTCACGACAGGCCTGCCCACGGCATCGGAAAGAATCTACCCGGTATCCGGCCCAACGTAGGAGGGTCCAGCCCACATTTCGCCGGTGATGCGTGGCCGCATCGGTGCTTGACCCGCCGTGCCAGAAATGGCTAGGATTGGCGGGTTTCCGGGGCGGCGTAGCTCAGCTGGTTAGAGCAACGGAATCATAATCCGTGGGTCGTCGGTTCGAGTCCGACCGCCGCTACTTTCCCCTCCCAATCCCGACCTCCCGACCCCCGCCGTGGTGGCCCCGAACTGTGGAGCCTGCGCCACGCTGGTTTTTCCCCTAAATCGCTATGTTTGTCACCCCTCAACGCAGGCCTTTCGAGCGGCATGGAAACAGGTGAACGCACCACCTGGGCAGCGGCGCGCGCCGGTACGGCGCGGCGCTCGGGTGCGTTCGATGCCACCCTGACCCCAGAGCTCGATCGCCTCACGCGCCTCGCGCAACGCGTGTTGCAGGCGCCGATGACCGCCGGCTGCTACACCGACGCCGACCGCGTCCACGTGCACGGCGCCGTCGGCGTCTCCGAACCGCTCACCCACCCGCTGTGCGGTCCCGTGCTCGAAGCGGGAACCGCCATCGCGGCCGCCGACACTCGTCACGACCCGCGCCTGCGCGATCACGGCGCCATCGCCCAGCTCGGCGTCGTCGCCTACGCGGGCCACCCGGTGGTGACCGCGGAAGGACGCATCGTCGGCGCGCTCGTCGTCATGGACCGCGTCGCCCGCACCTGGACCGCCGAGGAGCTCGAGCTGTTGGAGCAGCTGGCCTCGTTTGCGGCCGCGCGCTTCCAACTCGAGCGCGCGCGACGCGACCAGCAGGACGGCGATCTCGCCCTGCGCCATGTGGGCGACGTGGTGTACGCGCTCGATACCGACGGCTCGATCCTCTCCCTCAATCCCGCGTTCGAAACCTTCACCGGCTGGCCGGTGGCCGAGTGGGTCGGCCGCTCTTTCATGTCCCTCGTGCACCCCGACGACTTGCCGCGCATGCTGGACGTGATCTCCCGCGCCGAAGGGGGTGAGCCGGAACAGCGTCTCGAGGCGCGTCTGCTGACCCGCGCCGGCACCTACATCACGAGCGACTGCACCCTCGTGGGGCAGGGCGAAAGCGGCGCCGTCGTCAGCCTGCTCGGCGTGGTGCGGGACGCCCGCGAGCGCAAGAACGTGGAAACGCTGGTGACGCGCGACGTCGAGCGCATGCTCGAAACCGAGGTCGAGCTGCATCGCACCCTGTCGCTGCTGTCCGCCACGCTCGAATCGACCGCCGACGGCATCCTCGTCGTGGACCTGTCGGGCCGCATCACGAGCTACAACCGGAAGTTCGCGACCATGTGGCGGCTGCCCGATGACCTGCTCGCCACCCGGCAGGACGAGCGCCTGCTCGAGCAGGTGCACGACCAGCTCAAGGATCCGGACGGGTTCCTGCGGCGCGTGCGCGAGCTGTACATGGACATCGAGGCGTCGAGCTTCGACATGCTGGAGCTGCGCGACGGCCGCGTGTTCGAGCGCTACTCGCAGCCGCAGCGCATCAGCGGCAGCATCGTGGGGCGCGTCTGGAGCTTCCGGGACGTGAGCGAACGGCGTCGCACCGAGGAGCAGAACCGGCTGCTGGCCCACACCATCCAGAGCACCGGCGACATCATCAGCATCACCGATCTCGAAGGCCGCTTTACGTTCGTGAACCGGTCTTTCCTGACGACCTACGGCTACGGCGAGAGCGAGGTCATGGGCCGCGGCGTGGCCCTGATCGACTCGCCCACCAATTCGCCGGGCTTGCAGCTCGAGATCCGCGAGGCGACCCGGACCGGCACTTGGCGCGGCGAGCTGTGGAACCGGCGCAAGGACGGCACCGAGTTTCCCATTTCGCTCACGACCTCACAGATCCGCGACCCCGATGGCCGCGTGGTGGGCCTGGTTGGTGTGTGGAACGACATCACCAAGCGCCGTCGCAGTGAAGCCGTGCAGCAGGCCGTGTACAGCATCGCCCAGGCGACGAGCGCCGGCGAGGGACTCGAGTCGCTGCTGCACGCCGTGCATGGCATCGTGGGCGACCTGATGCCGGCAGATAACTTCTTCGTGGCGCTGCACGACAAGAGCACCGGTCTGCTGACGTTCCCCTACTTCGTCGATCAGGTCGATACCGCGGACGCGCCCCGGCCGCTGCTCCGCGGCCTGACCGAATACGTGCTGCGCAGCGGGCGCCCGCTGCTGGGCACCCCGGACATCGTGGCGGCGCTGGAGCGGCGCGGCGAAGTCGACCTGGTGGGCGCGCCGTCGCTCGACTGGCTGGGCGTCCCGCTCAAAGTGGGGCCGGACGTAATCGGCGTGCTCGCGGTACAGAGCTACACCGAAGGCATCCGCTTCGGCGCCGAAGAGCTCGAGATCCTGGAATTCGTTTCGGCGCAGGTCGCCATGGCCATTGAGCGGACCCGCTCCGCGGAGCGCCTCCAGGCGAGCGAGACCAAGTACCGGCGGCTGTTCGAGGGCAACCCCGAGGCCATGTTCCTCTATGACGCCGCCACCTTGAACTTCCTCGCCGTGAACGAGGCGGCCGTGCGTCGCTACGGGTACGCGCGCGAGGAATTTCTCACCATGTCGCTGCTGGACATCCGCCCCGAGGAAGACGCCGAGCGGCTGCTCGACGTGCTGGCCCAATACCGCGGCGGCACCGCCCGGGCCACCGGGCTGCGTCACCGCACCCGGGACGGCCGCCCGATCGACGTCGAGGTCACGTTCGACGACATCGACTTCGCGGGGCGGCCGGCGCGGCTCGCGGTGGTGGAGGATGTCACCGAGCGGCGGCGCCTCGAAGAGCAGCTGCGCCAGGCCATGAAGATGGAAGCGGTCGGCCAGCTGGCCGGCGGGATCGCGCACGACTTCAACAACCTGCTGACGGCCATCATCGGGTATGCGACGCTGCTCGATCGCGCGCTTCCCGCCGAGGTCGACGTGCGCGAGGAAGTGCACGAGATCATCGGGGCGGCTCGGCGCGCGGGCAACCTCACCCACCAGCTGCTGGCCTTCAGCCGGAAACAGGTGCTGCGGCCCACCGTGCTCGACGTGAATGTGGTGGTGCGCGCCATGGAGCGGATCCTGCAACGGGTCATCGGCGAGCACATCACGTTGCACACCAAGCTCGAGCCCGAGCTGTTCTACGTCCTCGCCGACGCCAGCCAGCTCGAGCAGGTGATCATGAACCTCGCCGTCAACGCGCGCGACGCGATGCCGGCCGGCGGACGCATCATGATCGAAACCGCCAACGTGCCGCTGGACACTGAGTTGGCGCTGGCCCATCCGGAATCCGATCCGGGCATGCAGGTGCTGCTCGCCGTCAGCGACACCGGGCAGGGCATGACGCCCGACGTGAAGGCGCATCTGTTCGAGCCGTTCTTCACCACCAAGGAAGTGGGTAAAGGCACGGGGCTGGGACTCGCGACCGTGTACGGCATCGTGCGTCAGAGCGACGGGTTGATCGCGGTCGATTCCGAGCCGGGGCGGGGCACCCGGTTCCGGTTGTACTTCCCCAGCGCCGAGCCCGTGCTGTCGTCCCCGACCGAAACTCCGCTCGAGCCGGCGAAGGCCGGGACCGGGACCGTGTTGCTGGTGGAAGACGAGCCGGGCGTCCGGCACCTAGCCCGCGATGTGTTATCCCGCTACGGCTATCGGGTGATCGAAGCGGCGGATGGGAGCGAGGCACTCCGGCTGGCCGAAGCAGAAACCGAAAAGATTGACCTGTTGCTCACCGACGTCGTGATGCCCGGCATGAGCGGACCCGAGCTGGCGCGGCGCTTCCGCGAGCTGCGTCCGGAGCTGCGCGTGTTGTTCGCCTCCGGCTACGCCGATGACGCCGTCGTGGCCCATGGCGTGCGCCATGACGGGGTGCCGTTCCTGCAGAAGCCGTTCGAGCCGGACGACCTGGTGCGGCGCGTGCGCGAGGTGCTGGATTCGAAGTAGCGGACGCGGGCCCGCCTCAGTGGGGCAGGGTCCGCCACACGAGGGCCTGCATGTCCGCCGACCGATCGCGGGCGAATTGCTGTGCCGCGGCGAGCTGCGCGACGTATTCGGCGCGCCACGCGTCGGGAATGTGGGCCCGGAAGTAGGGAGCCGTCATCACCTCACCGCGCGGACCCGTATCGGCTCCGTATCCCACCTCCACCACATCGGCCAGAAAACACGTGGAGCTGCCCGAATCCATCGCGTTCGCGATGCGGCACTCGAAGTGCGCGAAACACTCATCCAGCACAGGTGGGCCCAGCCGGCCCGGATGCCAGGGGATGTCCGCGAGTTTGTCGCGATCGGTGCCGTGGAAGAAGCCGAGCCGGTGAATGACGTCGAATTGATCCTGCCGCAACAGGTGCAACACGAACTGGCCGCTGTCGAAGATCAACCCGTGGCTCAGATTGAACTTGTGGATGAACATGGCCAGCCGCGGGATCGTGGGGACGATCGACGCGCGAATCGCGCTGTCGATGATCATCCCATTGCGTTTGCCGCCGTGCGCGGACGTGATCGCCACGACCGGAGACGTGAGGTGGCGCAGCAACTGGTAGGTGTCGTCGGGCGTGACCATGTATAGTAAGGTAAGACTGATGCCCACTCTTGCCGAGCGGTTCGCCGCCCACCTGCGCCGTCGCCGGCTGTTCGCGCGCCCCGTGGGGGGGACCGCGCTGGTCGCCGTTTCCGGCGGTCCCGATTCGATCGCTCTGCTCGATCTGCTCGCCGGCGTGGCGCGCGACAATGGATTGCGGGTGATCGTGGCCCATGCCGATCACGGCATCTCGCCAGGGGCGGCGGCGGTCGCGGCGGACGTCGCCCGGGTGGCCGCCCGCTATGGGTTGGCATGTGAGATCGGGCGGCTGGCGCTCGGGCCCGACGCGAGTGAGACCGTCGCGCGCCGCGCCCGCTACCAGTGGCTCGAGGCGACGCGGGCCCGCGTGGGCGCCGACTGGCTGGTCACGGCCCATCACAAGGACGATCAAGCGGAAACCGTGTTGCTCCGCGCGCTGCGCGGCAGCGGCCCGGCCGGCCTCGCCGGTATCCCGGTCCGCACGCGCGCGGGTCTCGTGCGCCCGCTGCTGCCGTTTACGCGCGATGACCTCGCCGGACATCTGGCCGCCCGCCATATCGAAGCGTACGACGACCCGGCGAACGCGGATCCGCGTCATCTGCGCTCCTGGTTGCGCCACGTCGTCATGCCGGCGCTCGCGGCGCGGCTCGGCCCGGGCGTGCGCGAGGACCTGGTCCGTGTGGCGCGCCATGCGTCCGCCGATCGGCGCGCCTGGGATGCCGTGCTCGAGCGACTGCCCGGCCTGAACCTCCACGTGCAACCGCGGCGCTTCGACGTTGCTCGCGCTGTGCTGGCAGACTATGATGACCGCCTGGCGGTCGCCGTGCTGCGCGCGGCGGCCCGGCGCGTCGGGCTCGTCCTCGGGCCACGACGCGCGCGTCGTCTGGCGGATCTCGCCCGCAAACCGTCGGGACGCCGCCTCGAGCTGGGAGCTGGTTGGCTGGCGGAAGTCACGTTCGATCGCCTGCGCGTCGGGCGCATCACGGCCGCGGTCGAGGGCGAAGCGGTCGTGGTGGCCGACGCGCGCGGCGCTGTGTCGTTCGGCGGGTTCGCCGTTCGCTGGCAGCCGGCCGTCGCTCCGCGCCGTGTGGCTCGGGCCGCGTGGCGGACGTGGCTGCCCGCGGACGGCTGGGAGCTGCGGTGGCCCCGGCCCGGCGACGAGATCGAGCCGCTGGGCGGTGTCGGGCACCGGCCGCTCCGCCGCCTCCTTATGGAAGCGCGGGTACCGCGCGGCGAGCGTCCGGCCTACCCGGTGGTGGTCCGAGGTGAAACCATTCTGTGGGTGCCAGGTATCTGTCGGAGTGCGGCGGATCTCCCGGCGCCGGGAACCCAGGCGGTGCGCGTGGATGTTACGGAGCTCTGAGCCCCAGAAGCAGACCGGCGGGACGAAGTTGGCCCGCATCGTCTACGCTGCCGACACCATTGCCGAGCGCGTCGCCGAGCTGGGACGCGACATCACGAGCGCCTACCCCGATGGCGATCTGATCGTGCTCGGGCTCCTCAAGGGAAGTTTCATCTTCCTGAGTGACCTGGTGCGACGGATCGACCGCCCGCTGCAAGTGGATTTTCTGGTGGCGGCGAGCTACGGGGCGGGCACGGTGTCGAGCGGCGACGTCCGGCTGCTCTATGATCCGGAAACGGTGCTCACCGGCCGGCATATTCTGCTGGTGGAGGACATCGTCGATACCGGGCGGACGCTGAACCGGTTGGTGGAGCTGTTGCGGGCCCGACACCCGCGCAGCCTGGAGATCTGTGCGTTGCTGCACAAACACGTGGCGGGCGACCTGGTTTTGGACTCAAAATTCGTCGGTTTTGATGCCCCACGGGCCTTTTTGGTGGGGTACGGGCTCGACCACGCGGAGAATTTCCGCCACCTCCCTTATATTGCCAGTCTGACCTGATATGGCGAACCGCACTCCCCCCCCGCCGCGGGAATTTCAGTGGACCCGCATGCTGAGAACGCTTTCGTTCTGGGCGTTCCTCATCGTGGGCACCGTTGTGCTGGTGCAGCTCGCGGCGCGGACGCGTCAGGACTCGGCCGAGATCTCCTACAGCGAATTCACTGCCCAGGTCGAGCAGAGCAACGTCAAGTCGGTCGAAATCACCGAGCGCCAGCGCGTCAAAGCCGATTTGCGCACCCCGGCGCAGTTTGGCCGCAAGCCGGTGGAGCACGTCACGACCCTGTTGCCGTTCGAGTCGAGCGACGCCTGGGTCACCACGCTGCGGGACAAGGGCGTGGAAGTGAAAGCGAAGGACCTGCGCCCGTCGTTCGGCGTGATCTTCGTCAATCTGCTGCCCTACCTCCTGATGCTCGGCCTGATCCTGTTCATGGTGCGCCAGATGCAGCAGGGCGGGAACCGGGCGTTCGCCTTCGGGAAATCGAAGGCCAAGCTGCTGTCGGGTGATACGCCGAAGGTCACGTTCGCCGACGTGGCGGGCTGCGACGAGGCGAAGCAGGAGCTGGAAGAGATCATCGACTTCCTGAAAGACCCACAGAAATTCCAGCGGCTGGGCGGCCGGCTGCCCAAGGGCGCGCTGCTCGTGGGACCGCCGGGCACCGGCAAGACGCTGCTCGCCAAGGCGGTGGCCGGGGAAGCGGGGCGGCCGTTCTTCTCTATGTCGGGCTCCGACTTCGTCGAAATGTTCGTGGGGGTGGGCGCCTCGCGTGTGCGCGACCTGTTCGAGCAGGGCAAGACGCACGCGCCGTGCATCATCTTCATCGACGAAATCGACGCCGTGGGGCGCCACCGCGGCGCCGGTCTGGGCGGCGGGCACGACGAGCGCGAGCAGACGCTGAATCAGCTGCTGGTCGAGATGGACGGGTTCGAATCGAACGACGGCGTCATTCTCGTCGCGGCCACGAACCGGCCCGATATACTCGACCCGGCGCTGTTACGTCCGGGCCGCTTCGACCGCCAGATCATCGTCGATATGCCCGACGTGAAGGGGCGCGAGCAGATCCTGCGCGTGCACACCCGCAAGATTCCGCTGGCCCAGAGTGTGGACCTGGAGCGGATCGCGCGCGCGCACGCCGGGGCTCTCGGGAGCCGAGCTGTCGAACATCGTGAACGAGTCGGCGCTGCTCGCCGCGCGGCGCAACAAGGCGGTGGTGGACGGGCAGGACCTGGAAGACGCCAAGGACAAGGTCATGCTCGGCCTCGAGCGCCGCAGCCGCGTGCTCTCCGATGAAGAGCGGCGCCTGGTGGCGTATCACGAGGCCGGTCACGCGCTGGTGAGCCTGAACGTGGTGGCGGCCGATCCGCTGAACAAAGTCACGATCATCCCGCGCGGGCGCGCGCTGGGCGTGACATCGTACTTGCCGGAAGAAGAGCTCCACAAGTACACCAAGGAGTCGATCCAGAGCCGGCTCGCGACCGCCTACGGCGGCCGGGTGGCCGAGGAGTTGGTGTTCGGTCCGGAGAAAGTGACGACCGGTGCGGCGCAGGACATACAGGTCGCCACCAGCTATGCGCGCCGCATGGTGACGCAATTTGGCATGAGCGACCGCATCGGCCCCATCGCCGTCGGGGATCGCGAAGCCGAGATCTTCCTCGGACGCGAAGTGGTGCAGCGGCGCGAGACGTCGGAGCGCACGGCCGAAATGGTGGACGACGAGGTGAAGCGCATCCTGACCGCCGCCTACGAGCACGCCCGCGTCATTCTCACTGAGCATCGCGTGGGGCTGGACCGGCTCGCGGCCGCGTTGCTCGAGCGCGAGACGCTCGATCGCGAGGACGTGGTGCTGGTCATCGAAGGCAAGCCGTTGCCCCCGCGCGCGTCGCCCCCGTCGGCCGTGGCGGCCGATCCTGGCGTCCGCAAACCCGCGGCGACCACGCAGCCGGTACGCGGCGTGCTCGGCAACCCGCCCCCGGAGCCCGCCGGGGCGTGAGATTGACGGCGCTCGCGACGCACAGCCCCTCTCAGGCGGTGCGCGCGGCGCTGGTGGCGCGCGGCTGGGACCCGGACCGCTCCCGCTTCGCCGCCTCCGGGCTCCAACCGCTGATCCTGCTGCTCGACGACATCACCGAAGACGAACGCGAAGCCCTGGTGGGGTGGGGTGCGCGCGCCGGCGCCGATGTCCTGACCGGCGATGGATGGGGTCTCGTGGCCGCGGCGGCCAGCCGGCTGGCGCCGCTTGCGCGGCCTGACCGAGTCCCCCCGGGTCTGGCGTCCCTGGTTCCCGAGCTGGCGCGGTTTTTCAGTACCTATGCCGAGCCGCCGCGCTGCTGGTCGATCGCCGGAGGCGAGATCGCGCTCGACGCTCCGGTGTTGGTTGGGATTCTGAACGTCACGCCTGATTCATTTTCGGATGGCGGAAAGTTCACGGATCCGGGCATCGCGCTCGATCAAGCGGCCAAGCTGAAAGCTGACGGCTGTCAGCTGATCGACGTTGGCGGCGAATCGACGCGACCCGGCGCCACGTTGGTCGACGCGAAGCAGGAACTGGCGCGCGTCGTGCCCGTGGTGCAGGGCCTGCTGCGGCGCGGGCTCGGTCCCGTCTCCGTGGACACCCGCAAATCGGCGGTGGCCTGCGCTGCGCTCGACGCGGGGGCAAGCGTCATCAACGATGTCTCCGGGCTCGCCTTCGACGCGGATCTGGCCGGGGCGGTGGCGCGCGCCGGCGCGGGGCTCGTGTTGATGCACATGCGCGGCACACCGGACACGATGGACGACCAGGCGCGCTACGATCACGTCGCCGCCGAGGTCGCCGCCGAGCTGGGGACGGCGGCCGCTCGCGCGCTCGAGGCCGGGGTTGCGCGGGAACGTCTCGTCCTGGATCCCGGATTCGGATTCGCCAAATCGGCGGAGCAGAGTTTTCGCCTGCTCGACGAGCTGGCTACGATCGTTGCGCTGGGGTATCCTGTGCTCGTGGGCCCTTCCCGCAAGCGGTTTCTCGGCGCCGTGACGGGCCGGCCGGCGGAGGATCGCGACCGGGCCACCGCGGTGGCGTGCGCACTCGCCTGGGAGCGCGGCGCGCGGCTGTTCCGCGTGCATGATGCCGCCTTGGCGCGAGAAGCCCTGGCCGTGTCCCGCGCGACGAGTGATCCTGCATGAACCTCGACGCCTACCGCTTTCTCATCCCCGAGCTGTGGCCGGATGGCGTCGAGATCCTCGTCGTGGCGTTCGTGATCTACCGCTTCCTGCTGTTCCTGGTCGGCACGCGGGCGATTCAGATCGTGGTGGGGCTCGTGATCCTCTCGCTCGCGTACTTCGCGGCGGTGGTCGCGAAGTTCACTATGATCAGCTACCTGCTCGGCGTGCTGTTCACGTTCGCGCCGTTCGCGGCGGTCGTCATGTTCCAACCCGAGCTGCGCAATGCGCTGGCCCGGCTGGGGCAGTCCCGCATGATGCGCGCCTTCGGTCGTGGCGACCGGCAGTCAGTCGCCGAGGAGATTGCCTCCGCGCTGGAACGGCTGGCACGCGGCAGCACCGGGGCCATCATCGCGGTGCAGCGCGACATCGGGCTGGAGGAGTTCATCGCGTCGGGCGTGCCGATGCAGGCCAAGGTTTCGGCGGCGCTGCTCACCACGATCTTCACGCCGTACTCCCCGCTGCACGACGGCGCCGTGCTGGTGCGCGGCGACGAAATCATCGGGGCCGGATGCGTGCTGCCACTGACCCAGTACAAGGTCAAAGACAAGTCGCTCGGCACGCGCCACCGCGCCGCCCTGGGGCTCTCCGAGGAAACCGATGCGACCATTCTCGTCGTGTCGGAAGAAACGTCCACCATTTCGATCGCCTCCAACGGCCGGCTCTATCGACCCCTCACGGCCGAGCAGGTCCGGGACGTGCTCTCGGGCGCCGTGGGGCGGCTGGAAAGCCTCGGCGTGGCGGCTTCCGCGGAAGGCTAAAGCCAGAGTTCGCAGGCCCTTCGGTCATTTCGGGTTGTTTCGGGTTCGGCGGTTCTGTAGTATTCCCGGCTATGAATTTTGCCGGCTTGCCGGAGCGACTCGCGCACATCCGGGGCGAGATCGCGCGACGGCTCGGGACCGGCGGCTGGACTCACCCCGTCACCATCGTGGCGGTGACCAAGGGGTTCGGACCCGAAGCGGTGCGCGCGGCGCTCGCGGCGGGTCTGCCGGACGTCGGTGAGAATCGCGTGCAGGAAGCGCTGGAAAAGATGTCGCAGGTGGCGGATGCCGGCGTGGCGTGGCACCTGATCGGCCACCTGCAGCGCAACAAGGCGAAGCTCGTGACGGGGCGATTCACGCTGGTGCACTCCGTCGACTCGCTCGAGCTGGCCGAAGAGCTGGACCGCCGCGCCGCCGCGGCCGGAATCCGGCAACGGGTGCTGGTGCAGGTGAACATGGCGGGAGAAGAGCAGAAAAGCGGGTGCGCGCCGGCGGACGCTCCCGCGCTCGTGCGTCGGGTCGCGACGCTCACATCGCTCGCGCTCGACGGTCTGATGACCATGGCGCCGCTCACCGACGAGGTGGATGTCCAGCGGCGCACCTTTCGCGGCCTGCGGCAATTGCGGGACGCGTTGCAGGAGGAGGGACTATGGCTTCCGACGCTCTCGATGGGGATGTCCGGCGACTACGTCACAGCGGTCGAGGAGGGGGCAACGGTGATCCGATTGGGTACCGCCCTGTTCGGCACGAGGACGGCGTGAGCGACACCGGGTTCCACCTGACACCGCTCGACGTGCGGCGCCAGGAATTTCGCCGCAGCCTGCGCGGCTATGAACCGCTCGGCGTCGAGGATTTCCGCATGCGCGTCGCCGACGAGCTGGAGCGCGTGGTGCGGGAGCGCTCGGTGCTGGAGGAGCGGGTGGCGGCGTTGACCGAGCAGCTGCGCGTATTCCGCGAGCGCGAAACCGCGATGAACGAAGCGCTCGTGGCGGCGCAGCAGCTGCGCGAAGAGACGCGTTCGGCATCCGAGCGCGAGGCGCAGGTCATTGTGCGCGAAGCCGAGGCGGAGGGACGGCAACGGCTGGACGCGGCGGAGCGCGACGAAAGCCATGCGCGCGAACGGCTGGCGGAAGTGCAGCGGCAGTTTGCCGGCTACCTGGCGGGATTCCGGGCGCTGCTCGAGCGGCAGCTGGCCGAGCTGCGGACGCTGGAGGGCGATCGCGGGTGACGGTGGCGGATGCCGTGCGGGCCGTACGCGCCCGCACCTCTGTCGCACCCGAGACGGCGGTGATCCTGGGCACCGGTCTCGGCGGGTTGGCGCGGGAGATCCAGGTCGACGCGATGATTCCGTACGCCGACATTCCGGGGTTTCTGGTGCCCACGGTCGAAAGCCACGCGGGCCGGCTGCTCGTCGGCACGCTCGCCGGGCGGCGCGTCGCCGCATTGCAGGGTCGCTTCCATTCCTATGAGGGATATCCGCTCGACGCCGTGGCGTACCCGGTCCGCGTGCTGCACGCGCTCGGCGCGCGTACCCTGATCGTCTCGAACGTGAGCGGCGGGATGCACCCGCTCTGGTCCGCCGGCGATCTCGTGTTGCTGTCCGATCACATCAACCTCCTGGGCGACAATCCGCTGGCCGGTCCCCACGACGACACGCTGGGTCCCCGTTTCCCCGACCTCTCCGAGGCGTACGACGCCGACTTGAGGAACCTGGCCCGCGACGTCGCCCTCGAGCAGGGCGTCACGCTGCGGGAAGGCGTCTATATCGCCGTGCAGGGGCCCAACCTGGAAACGCGGGCCGAGTACCGGTTGCTGCGCGCGTTGGGGGGGGATGTCGTGGGCATGAGCACGGTGCCGGAAGTGATCGTCGCCCGGCAGCTCGGCATGCGCGTGCTGGGGCTCTCGATCATCACGGACTTGTGCCTGCCGGACGCGCTCGAGCCCGCCTCGGTGGGAAAGATCCTGGCGGTCGCCGCTGCTGCGGAGCCGCGCTTCACCGCGCTGGTGCAGGGCATCGTCGCCCGGTTGAACTGATGGCCTACACGCCGCTGCCTCGGGAAACCCGCGCCGACGCGCTGGAGAAAGAACTGCTCGCCACCTGGAAGTTCGAGCGGCTGTTCGACCGCGTGCAGGAAGCCACGCGCTATGGACCGCCGTTCGTGTTCTTCGAGGGGCCGCCGACCGCCAACGGACGCCCGGGTATCCATCACGTTTTCTCCCGCACCATCAAGGACATGGTCTGCCGCTATCACTCGATGCTGGGGCAGGGCGTGACCCGGATCGCGGGGTGGGATACGCACGGGCTGCCGGTCGAGATCGAAGTCGAAAAGCAGCTGCAGATCAGCGGCAAGAAGCAGATCGAGGCGTTCGGGGTCGAAAAATTCAACCGCATGTGCCGGGAGAGCGTGTTCACCTACAAGACGGACTGGGAGGCGCTCTCGGACCGCATCGGCTACTGGCTCGATTACGAGCATGCCTACATCACTTACAACAGCTCCTACATCGAAACCGTGTGGTGGCTGCTGCGGCGCCTGCACGATCGGGGGCTGCTGTATCGCGGGCACAAAGTCCTGCCGTACTGTCCGCGCTGCGGCACGGCCCTGTCTTCGCACGAGCTGGCGCTGGGCTACGACCAGACGCAGACCAACTCGGTGTACGTCGCGTTCCCGCTCGCCGACGATCCCAAGGGCCATCTGGTCGTGTGGACCACGACGCCGTGGACGCTGCTCGCCAATGTCGCCGTCGCGGTGCATCCCGACCTGACCTACGGCGAATACGCGCTGCCGACGCACCCGCCGGACGGCGAGGTGCGCCGCTACATCGTCGCTACCGAACGCGCGGCCGACATCCACATCGGAGGACGCCGGCTCGCCGAGGGGGAGCTGGTGCGCACGTTTCAGGGGCGCGAATTGGTGGGGCAGCAATACCGGCGGCCGATCGATGTCGTGCCGTTGCCGCCCGAAGGGAAACGCGAACTGGTGGTGGGGGCGGAGTTCGTCAGCGCGGAGGACGGATCGGGCCTGGTGCACATGGCGCCTGCGTTCGGGGCCGACGACTACGCGGTCGGCCAGCAACACGGGCTGACGTTCGTCAACCCCGTGGCGGGGGACGGCACATTTCAGGGCACCACCTGGCCCGAGATCGAAGGCAAGCTGGTCACCGACAAGGCGACCAACGCGTTGATCATCGACCGGTTGAAGCGCGAGGGCCACTGGCTCGAGACGCGGCCGCTTACGCACACCTATCCGTTCTGCTGGCGCTGCGATTCGCCCTTGATCTACTACGCCCGCAGCTCCTGGTTCGTGCGCACCACCGCGGTGAAGCAGCGCATGCTGGAAGTGAACGCGGAGGTCCAGTGGCATCCGGCCGAAATCGGGAGCGGCCGCTTTGGCGAATGGCTCAGCAACAACGTGGACTGGGCGATCTCGCGCGACCGTTATTGGGGCACGCCGTTGAACGTGTGGGAGTGCGATCGGGAGCGGGAGCATCGCGAGGTGATCGGCTCCTACGAGGAGCTGGGAAAGCGGTGGGGGAAGCCGGTGCCCCAGGATTTTGACCCGCACAAACCATTCATCGACGGGTACACGTGGACCTGCCGGCAATGCGCCGGCACCATGAAGCGCGTCCCGGAGGTGATCGACGCCTGGTTCGATTCGGGAGCCATGCCGGCGGCGCAGTGGCACTATCCGTTCGAGCACGAAGCAGAATTCCATGCGCACTTTCCGGCGGACTACATCTGCGAAGGCGTGGATCAAACCCGGGGCTGGTTCTATTCGTTGCTGGCCATCGCGGTCGGCTGCTTCGACGCCCCGGCCTATCGCAACGTGATCGTGAACGAGCTGGTGCTCGACGCGCACGGCCAGAAAATGTCGAAGAGCCGCGGCAACGTGGTGAACCCCTGGCAGGTGATCGAGCAGCACGGCGCGGACGCGGTGCGGGTGTACCTCGTGGGACAAAGCCAGGTCGGTCTACCCAAGCGGTTCGATCCGGAAGAGGTGGCGAAGTTCGCCGGCGGGTTTTTCAATACGCTGCGCTCGACCTATGACTTTTTCCAGAAGTACGCCGAGGATTGGCGTCCCCCGGCCACGGCAGTGCCGGTGGCGGAACGTCCCGATATGGACCGCTGGCTCCTGGCGCGTCTCGACCAGACGGTTGCCGGGATGCGCGCCGCCTGGAACGACTACGACGTGACCACCGGCGTGCGCGCCATCATCGAGTTCGTGACCGAAGACTTGTCGAACTGGTACGTGCGGCTCAACAAGCCGCGCTTCTGGGCCCCCGACCGCTCGGCCGATGACGCGGCCCTGGCGACCCTGTACGAGGCGCTGGTGACCGTCGGCCGGCTGCTGGCGCCCGCGGCGCCCTTTTTCTCGGATTGGCTGCACCGCGCACTGGTGGGAACTCCCGTGCACCTGGAGCGGTATCCGGCCGACCAAGGGCGGCGCGAGCCCGTCTTGCTGGACGCTATGGCGGCGGTGCGACGGCTCGCCTCGCTGGCCCGGGCGGCGCGGGAATTGCGCAACCTCCGGGTCCGGCAACCGCTGGCCCGGATGCAGCTGGCCGTCCCAGCCGCGGTGCGGGGGCCGGTCTTGGCAGACCTGTTAGATATCTTGGTCGCCGAAGTCAATGTGAAGACGTATCAAGTGGTCGAGTCGGACGACGAGCTCGTGTCGCTCGTCGGCAAAGCCAATTTTCGCAGTCTCGGGAAGCGCTATGGCAAAGCGACGCCGCAGGTCGCGGCCGCCGTCGCGCAGTTGGATCCCGCCGCGCTGCACGCATTGGAGCGGGGCGAGACCGTGCGCAGTGGAGAGTGGGAGCTGCTGCCCGAAGACGTGACGATCACGCGCGCGGTCGCGAGTGACTGGGTCGTGGTCGCTGATGGCCCCTTTGTCGTCGCGCTCGATCCCGTGGTCACCCCGGATCTCGAGCAGGAAGGGCTGGCGCGGGAAGTGGTGAACCGCGTGCAGCGGCTTCGCAAGGAAGCTGACTACGAATACACCACGCGCATTGAAGTCAGCGTCTCCGGCGGGGCCGAGGTCCTGGCCGCGGTGGAGGCCTATCAGGGATATGTCGCGGGGGAAACGCTGGCACGGCGCATCGTGCTCGGCGCGAGCCTCGACGACGTGGACATCACCCGGGACGTCGACATCGAAGGGCGGGCGGTGACGCTCGCGCTGCGACGGCACGACGGACGAAAGGGCGGAACGCCGAAATGAAGACGAAGACCAAGGGCCTGAACAAGAAACAGCTGGCGCACCTCGAGAAGCGATTGCTCGAGGAGCGGGCCCGCGTGATGAAGGAACTCGGGCACTACGACGAGTCCTTCAACTCGAGCCTCCAGGCCTCCGACGGCGATCTGTCCAGCTATTCGTTCCACATGGCGGACCAGGGAACCGACGCGATGGAACGGGAGAAGGCGTTCCTGTTCGCCTCGCAGGAGGGCCGCTACCTCTGGCACGTCAATCAGGCGCTGCGCCGGCTGTACCAGGCGCCCGAAAAATTCGGCAAGTGCGAGCAGTGCGGCGAGGAGATCGGCTTCGACCGGCTCGACGCGCTGCCCCACGCCCGCCTCTGCATCAACTGCAAGGCGAAGGAGGAGGATGGAAAGCGCCGCTAGCCGCCGCGTCTTCTGGGGGACGGTGATCGGCGTGCTGGCGCTCGACGTCGTGACCAAGCTGCTCGCCGAGGGCATCCTGGCGCGCCGTCCGATTCCGGTCATCGGGGATTACGTCGTGTTGCGCCTCGTGTATAACCAGTGCGCCGCCTTCGGCATCTGCCTGGGGTCGCCGGAATACTCGCGCTGGATCTTCCTCGGCCTGGCGTTGCTCGCCCTCGCCGTGCTCGGTTCGATGGTGCGCCACACGCGCGACGGGGATCACGGACGGCTGTTCGTGCTGGGCCTGCTGGTGGCCGGCGCGGTCGGCAACGTTATCGACCGCGTGCGCAGCGCGCAGGGCGTCGTGGACTTCATCGAAGTCGGCATCCGCAGCTACCGCTGGCCCACGTTCAACGTCGCGGATTCCGCCATCACCGTCGGGGCGGTCGCACTCGCCGTTTCGCTCTGGCTCGAGGGGCGGGCCCACGGTGGGGGACCGGCGAAGGAGGCCGGGACCGCCACGTCGTGACTCCCGGCGGCACCACATTCTGCATCGTGGTGCCCCTCACTGAGCGGCTCGACCGATTCCTAGCCGATCAGCTCGCCCTGTCTCGCACCCAAGCCGCTCGTCTCATCGCCGACAAGCGCGTTCGCGCCGGTGACGTGCCGTTGCGCGCCTCCGCACAGCTCGAGCGCGGCGTCACCGTCAGCGTCGAATTCCCTCCCGAAGCACCGCCGCGCACCTACAGCCCGAGCACCAGCGAGCTGCACTTCGTATACGAGGACGAGCATCTGGCCGTCCTGGACAAGCCGGCCGGGCTCGTGGTGCACCCGGGCCCGGGGCATTGGGACGACACGCTGGTCAACGTGCTCGTGGGGCGGGGCACGCCGCTCGCGCACGGCGCACCCGAGGGCCGGCCCGGCATCGTGCACCGCCTGGACCGGGACACCTCGGGGCTGCTCATCGTGGCCAAGACCGATCTCGCGCACCGGCGCCTCGCGCGGGCGATCGAGCGGCGCGACGTCCGCCGGGTCTACGCCGCGCTCGCCTGGGGACACTTCGCCAAGAGTCCGGTGGAAATCGAGGCGCCCATCGCCCGTCACACTGAAGATCGGAAGCTGATGACGGTGCGCGCCGGCGGGCGCCACGCAGTCACCCATGTGCAGGTGGCGGCGCGCTTTGCCTTGGTGGACTTGCTGCGCGTGCAGCTGGGGACCGGGCGCACGCACCAGATCCGGGTCCATCTGGCGCACGTGGGCCACCCCGTCGTGGGAGACCGGGAGTACGCCTTCGGTGGCAGCCGGCGCATGACCGGATCGGATCGCCCGGCGGCCGAGCGTCTGGAGGCCCTGGCGCCGCGGCAAGTGCTGCACGCCACGGAGTTGTCGTTCACCCACCCGGTCAGCGGGGCCCCAATCCAGCTCCGCTCGGAGTGGCCGCCCGATCTGCTCCCGGTGCTGGCGGAAGCCGCCGGCAACCCGGAATTGCTTGCTGAACGCAACCCCTTGCAGTATCTTGGCTTCGCTGCTTCGGATGGGTGACGCAACGATAGTTCGGCTCCTGGTGTTCCGGGTGGGCCCGCTCGCCTGCGCTGCCCATGCGGAGGCCGTGAGGGAGATCTTGCCACGGCTTCCGACGATCCGCATTCCTGGAGCGCCGCAGGTGGTCGCCGGGCTGGTGAACGTTCGCGGCAGTCTCGTGACCGTGGTGGAAGGATGGCGCGCGTTGGACCAGCCGCAGGGGGCCACCGATGGCGGCACCACGGTGCTGCTGGAGGTGGGAGCGGAACGGCGCGCGCTCGGATTCACCGTGGATGAAGTGCTGGATCTCCTGGCGATTCCGGACGACCAGCTGGAGCCGCGTCAGACACTGCCGGGGCTCGATCCGAGGCTGGTACGGGCGGTCGGTCGCCGCGGCGGACAGGTGTTCGTCGTCCTCGATACTGAGGCTTTGCTGGCCCCCATTCTGACTTCCTAGGGAGGGTCTGTGAGCCACTCTGTTCTCGTCTGCGACGATGCCATCTTCATGCGGACGATGATCAGCGACATCCTGGCGCAGGCCGGGTTTCGAGATCGTCGGCGAGGCCGAAACCGGGGTCGCAGGCGGTCGAGAAGTACAAGCAGCTGAAGCCGGACCTGGTGACGATGGACATCGTGATGCCCGACATGGGCGGCATCGATGCCGTGCGGGAGATCGTGAAGGGCGATCCCGACGCCAAGATCCTCATGTGCAGCGCCATGGGACAGCAGGCCCTCGTCGTCGAGGCGATCCAGGCCGGCGCGAAGGACTTCGTGGTCAAGCCGTTCCAGCCGTCCCGAGTGCTCGAAGCGGTGCAGCGCGTGCTCGGCTAGACGATGGACCTGTCCGCCAGTACGCCGAGCTCTTTCTCGGCGAGAGCCGGGAACACTTGAGCGCCTGCAACCACCTGCTGCTGCAGTGGGAGCGCACGCCGACGAGCCCCGAGCCCGTCGGCGGAATTTTCCGCGCGGTCCACACGGTGAAGGGGATGGCGGCCACCATGGGCTACGCCCGCGTGGCCGATCTCGCACACCGGATGGAGAACCTGCTCGACAAGTTGCGTCGCGGCGCCAAGCCGCCGACGGGGGAGCTGCTCCAGCTGCTGTTCCGCGCCACCGATCTTCTGGAAAAGACCATCGACCTCGCGTCCACGGGACGCGAGGGCGAGGCGGATGTGACTGGGCTCGGCGCCGAGCTGGATGCGGCGGCGAAACGCGCCGGCGGGGCGCCGGCGGGACGCGGCAGCAAGGGAGCACCCGCGGCGTCCGCCAAGGTAGCCGCGAGGCCGGCTCCGGCACCGTTCGAGGTGACGGGAACGGAAGGCGGGCGGATGGTGTCGGTCGTGCTCCGCGCCGAGGCCCAGCTCAAAGGCGGACGTGCCCTGCTGGTGTTGCGCCGCGCGCAGGCGCTGGGCACGGTCACGCACGTGTCTCCGCCGGTTGCGGCGTTCGAGTCGGAAGAGTTCGACGGACGGTTTTCCCTACGGCTCGATAGCCACGTCGCCACCGAAGAGGTCGAGCGACAGCTGAGCGGGGCCGGGGACGTGGAGCGGGTGACGGTCTCCGGATTCGAAGTGAGCGGTGGCAAGGGTGACGCCACCACCGCCGAGCGCAGCCGCCACATCCGCGTCGACTTGCGGCGACTCGACGCGCTGATGGATCTGATTGGGGAGCTCGTGACGGCGCGCGGACGCCTGAACGACCTGGCGGCGGCGCGCCGCGACCCAGCTGTGGACGATGTCGCGATCCAGGTGTCGCGCCTGACGAGCGACCTGCAGACCGAGATCATTCAGGCGCGCATGACCCCGGTCTGGCAGGTGTTCGACCGGTATCCGCGCCTCGTGCGCGACCTGGCGCAGCAGCTGGAGAAAGCGGTGGCGCTGCGGGTCGAAGGGAAAGAAATCGAGCTGGACCGGACGATCCTGGACGAGATCGGCGACCCGCTGGTGCATCTGCTGCGCAACGCCGTGGATCACGGCATCGAATCGCCCGCGGAACGGAAGCGGCGCGGCAAGCGGCCCGAAGGCGAGATCGTGCTCGCCGCGGTGCGCGAGCGCGCCAGTGTGGCCATCAGCATCGCCGACGACGGCCGCGGCATTGATCGCGCCAGGATCCTGGACAAGGCGAAGCACGACGGTCTCGTCGACCCGCATCTGGATTCGCTGAGCGACGACCAGCTATTGCGCATTATCGCCCGCCCCGGGTTCACCACGGCCCACGCCGTCACCAACGTCTCGGGACGGGGTGTGGGCATCGACGTCGCGATGACGAAGATCCGGGCGCTCGGCGGCACGATCGAAATCCAGTCCGAGCTCGGGCGCGGCACGACGTTCGTGCTGCGGCTGCCGGTGACGCTGGCGATCGTGCGGGCGCTGATCGCCGCGGTGGGCAACGAGCGCTATGCGCTGCCGCTCACGTATGTCTCCGAGACGGTGGAGTTCGGCACGGTGCCGATCACGACGGTCGAAGGGCGCGAGGCGATGGTGCTGCGCGACCGCGTGGTGCCGCTGCTGCATCTGCGCGACCTGCTCGGCGCCGGCGGTCCGGCGCCCACGCCGCGGCGCCCGGTCGTCGTGCTGCAGATGGGCGAGCGCCGCACGGGCGTCGTCGTGGACGGGATGCTGGGGCAGCAGGAGATCGTGGTCAAGGGATTCGATGCTCCACAGGGGACGCTCCCGGTGTTCAGCGGGGCGACCATTATGGGCGACGGCATTCCGGCGTTGATTCTCGACGCCGGCGGCCTCGTTTCAGGGGGTGGCATGGAAGACGTCCGCGATCTGAAAGAGCTGCAGATTGACGCGCTGCGCGAGGTCGCCAACATCGGGGCCGGGCACGCCGCCACCGCGCTCTCGCAGATGACCAACCGGCGCATCATGATCAGCGTGCCGCAGATCAACATCGCGCGGCTGGAAGAGGTCGCGGACCTGCTGGGCGATCCGCAGGCTGTGGTGGTGGCGGTGCTGATGCACATGCTGGGGGATCTCACCGGCCGCACGCTGTTGTTGTTTCCGGAGAAGGTGGGGCAGCGGCTGTGCGACATGCTGCTGCGGCGGGCGCCGGGCGCCACGACGTCGTTCGACGCCCTGGAGCAGTCGGCGCTCAAGGAAGCCGGGAACATCTTGTCCGGGGCCTACATGAATGCCCTGTCGGATTTCATGGGGATGCTGCTGCTGCCGTCGGTGCCGAGCCTCGTGATCGATTTGTCGGCGGCCGTGCTCACCACGACCTACCTCAATTTCGGCCACGATCGCGACTTCGTCTTCTGCGTGGAAACCGAATTTCGCATCGACGCCGAGGAGGAGCTGAGCGGGCACTTCCTGCTGCTTCCCGACCTCGCCTCCCTCAAGGCGATCTTCGACGCGATTCGCGTGACCTGACCCGTGTCGGCGCCTGCGCTGTCGGATCGCGACCTCGCCGTCCTCCGATCCTTCGCCCGCCGGATCGATCCTTCGGACGCCGGGGCTCACAACAACCTCGGCGTTTTGTACTTCCAGAAGGGGATGATCGCCGAGGCGATCGCGGAGTTTTCGCGCGCCTTGGAGCTCGACCCCAAGATGCAGGTCGCGCAGCGCAACCTCGAGATCGCCTACCACAACACCGGCTACTACGATCGCCGCGTCTCGGAGCTGCAGGAGCGGCTGCGCCAGTCGCCCGACGATCGGGAATCCCGTCTGGAGCTGGGCCGGGCCTTCGCCGCCTTGGGGCAGTTCGACGAGGCGGTGGCGGAGTTCGAGCAGATCCTCGCCCATCATCCGCGCGACGTCGCCGCGGTGATTCAGCTCGGCATGGCGGAGAAGGCGCGCGGCCGCCTGGAGATCGCGGCCGACTGGTTCGAGCAGGCGCAGTCGCTCGACCCCACCTCGAGCGTGGTACAGTTCTACCTCGGCGAGGTGCTCTACAATCGCGGGCTCAACGAGGCGGCTTTGACCGCCCTGCAGCGCGCCGTGCAGCTCAATCCCGACAACGCCAACGCCCACTACCTGATGGCGTTCGTGCTCGGCGACATGGGCCGGCATCAGGAAGCCCGCGGGGCGTCCAAGCGCGCCATCGAGCTCAACCCGCCGCTCGCCCGCGCCCAGGCAAATCTGTCGATCGAGCGGCTCAGCGCCGATCGCCGCAGCCAGCCGTTTCTGGTGCGTGAGGCGCTGGAGATGGAGGTGGTCGAGGGCCGCGAGCTGGCCCATTTCAATCTGGGCCTCGCGTTCCGCCAGAAGGGTTACTACGTCGAGGCGCTGCGCGAGTACCGCCTGGCGCTGGAACGGGGCGAAGATCACCGGCTGATTCATCAGGCCATGGCCGAAGTGCACCTGCTGCGGCGCGACTTCAGCCCGGCACTCGAGCTGTACGAGGCGCAGCTCCAGGAAGTCCCGGACTCGCCCAAGCTGTGGAACGAGCGCGGCGTGGTGCTGCATCAGTCGGGTCGCGTAGATGAAGCGCTCGCGTCGTATCACCGGGCCGTGGAGCACGATCCCAAGTACGCGCTGGCCCGTAACAACGCCGGCGTCGCGCTCGCGCATCAGGGCGCCACCGATGACGCGGTGGAAGCGTTCCGGACGGCTCTCCAGTCCGAACCGACGTTCACCGCCGCGCGGCTGAATCTGGCGCTGCTGCTGTTTCACATCCGGCGGCTGCAGCTCGCGCTCGAGGCCTATCGCCAGGTGCTGGCCGATGATCCGCGCAATGCCTCGGCCTGGAACGGGGTGGGCCTCGTGCTGGTGGAGCTGAAACGGTTCGGCGATGCGCGCAACGCGTTCGCCCGCGCCGTCGAGGCGGATCCGCAGCATGCGGGCGCGCACTACAACCTCAGCTTCGCGCTCTCGAATCTCGGCGACTTCGATGGCGCCCTGCGCGCGACCAAGCGGGCGCTCGAGCTCGATCCGTACTACGTGGCGCAGAAGTTCGCTGCTCACGATCGACCTGCAGTACGAGGAAGCCACCATCGGCATCGTGCCGGAGATCTCGGCCGACGTGACGACCGATTCGCTCGGCACCGAGTTCTCGTTCGATCAGCGGCTGCTGGACAACATCTTCCAGGAGCTGGCGCCGCCCGAGCCGGTCGGCCTCGCCCCCGGCAAGGCCCGCGACGACCAGTTGTCGCTGGCGCGGGACTACGTGAGCAAGGGACTGTTCGATCTCGCCGCCGCGGAAGCGCTGCGGGCCATGCAGCGGGGCGCCGACCGCGCAGACGCCACGACCCTGGTGGGCGATCTCTACGCCAAACGCGGCCTGCACGGAGAGGCGCTCGAGCGCTACCGCGAGGTCCGGGCGCTGGATCCGGATCGCACCGATGCGCGGCTGGGCGAGATCAAGGCGCTGCTGGCGATGAACCGCGCGGCGGAGGCGATCGGCCCGGCCGAGGAGCTGCTGGTCCTCGCCCCGAACGACGTGGAATCGCTGCTGGTGGTGGCCAAAGCCCGCGCGGCGGAGGGCGATGCGGCGGCCGCCCTCACCGCGTTGCAGCAGGCGCAGAGCCGCGCGCCCGCCCGTGCCGATCTGCATAAACTGCAGGGCGACGTGCTGGTGAAGGTCGGCGACCGGGGCGGCGCGCTGGCCGCCTATCGCGCCGCGCTGGAGCTGGACCAGGGATTTGTCGCGGTCTGGGTCGAGCTCGGGCGCATTCACGAGCAGCGCGAGGAATGGGCGGAAGCCCAGCGCGCCTACGAGCGGGCCTTGGCCGAGCTGCCGACCTTCCATGAAGCGGCCATGGCCATCGCGGACCTGCAGCGCCGCATGGGCCGGCTGGCGCCCGCGATCGCGCGCCTGGCCACGCTATTGGAGGACGATCCATTCGATCTCGAGGCGCTCATCCTGCTGGGCCGCGCCCTGCTCGAGGACAAACGGCCGCAGGCCGCGCTCGAGGCGTTCCAGCGCGTGCTGAAGTTCGATCCCGAGCACGTGGCGGCGCTGTTCCACGAGGGCGTGGTCCTGGCCCGGCTGCGGCGCTACCGCGAGGCCGTGCACGTGTGGGAGCTGGTGACGCGCCTCGATCCCTCCGGTTCGTTCGCGCAGCGCGCGCGGATGCACGCCCGGACCGCCATCGACCTGCAGCACATCTTCACGTCGGACGCGGCCTGACGCATGGCGATCGAAGGCCCGCTTCGCGAACTCGGCATCCATGATGTCTTCCAGCTGCTCGATCTCAGCCGGAAGACGGGAGTCCTGCGGGTCACGTCCGAGCTGCGACACAACGCCGGCACGATCTATTTCGACGACGGAGGCGTGATCTATGCGGAGATCCGCAGCAACCCGCATCCGTTGGGCGGGTTGCTGCTGCGCAGCGGCAAGATCACCGAAGCCGATCTCGAGCGTGCGCGCGACATGCAGACGCGCCAGGGCGATTCGCGCCGCCTGGGCGAGATCCTCGTGTCGCTCGGCGCCATGACGCCGCGGGAGCTCCAGCGCCACGTGCGGTTTCAAATCGAAGAGGTGGTGTTCGAGGTCATGGGGTGGCGCGAAGGCTACTTCTCGTTCACCGAAGGACCGCTGACCGACCTGACCGCCGAGGCGACCGTCCGGATCTCGACCGAAGCGCTTCTGATGGAAGGCGCGCGTCGCATCGACGAGTGGGCCCGGATCGAGAAGCGCGTGCCCCATCTGGGCGTGGTCCCGACCTATACCCCGTCCACGCAGGGCGGCGACCTGGATTTGCTGCCGCCCGAGTGGGAAGTGCTGGCCTTGATCGACGGCGGGCGCGATCTGCGGGCCATCGCTGCGACGCTGGGGCGCTCCGATTTCGACATCGCCAAGACGTTGTTCGGTCTCGAGAGCGCCGGGCTGATCGCACTGGTCGATCCGGGGACGACGCCGCGCGGGCGCAGCGTCGCCTCCGATGGCCCGTCCCTCGTGGCGGAGGCGGAAGAGGCCTTTGGGCGGCGTGACCTCGACCGCGCGCGTGCCGCGGCGGAGCGGGCGGCGGTCGCCCAGCCCCACGACCCGGCCGTGCACCTGCTGCTGGGTCGCGTGCACCTCGAGGCGGGCCGGCCCGCCGATGCCGTGGAGGAGCTGCGCCGCGCGCTCCGGCTCGAGCCCCGGGCCCTCTCCGCGTATCGCCTCCAGGGATACGCCCTGGTGCAGCTGGGCCGGTTCGCCGAGGCGGTGGAGCAATGGGACCAGTGGGACGGGCTCGCCGCCAATAACGTGATCGAAGCGTCGTATCGTGAGGACGTGCAGTCGGCCAAAGCGGCGGCCCGGTTCCTGGGCGGAGTGCGGACCAGTGTCTGACGACGTCAAGGCGTTGTCGGCCGAGCTGGCCCGCGATCCACAGAGCCTGGTGTTTCTCCGGCTGGGGGAGTTGCTGCGCCAAAAACGGCAGTTCGACGCCGCCACGAGCATCGCGCTGCACGGGTTGGAGCGGCATCAGCACATGGCCGATGCGCACGACCTCTACGCCCGGATCCTGGCGGACCGCCACGACTACGAGCACGCGTTCGACGAATGGGACATGACGCTCCGCATCGCCCCGCATCACACCGGGGCGCTCAAGGGGCTCGCTTTCCTTTATTTCAAGGTTGGCGATCTGGGCCAGGCCGAAGCGCACCTGCAGGCAGCGCAGCGCATCGCGCCGGACGACCCCAACGTCGGTCAGGCATTTGCCGTCATCCGCGGTGAAGCGGCCCCCCCGGGAACGCTCGCGCCAATGCGCCCGGACGACGCGCCCACCGAACTGCTAGCAACCGCCGAAGCCGTCGCGCCGCTGGCGGAGACGCGCGTGTTCGCGGGCCTGGAAGGAGCGCAGGAGGGCCTGCTGCTGCTGGATGGGGCCGGGCTGGTCCTGGGCGGTGCCCTCAAGACGCCCGATGGCGAAGACGTCACCGAGTCGGTCGCCGCCTATCTCGCGGGCGTGTCGCACGAGGCCGCGCGCACGGCCAAGCTGCTCGAATTGGGCGCCTGGCGCGGACTCTCCGCCGAAGGACAGGCCGGCCACGTGCACGTCGGGCAGCCCACCGCAGAATCGATGCTGCTCGTCGTGCGGGATCGCTCGGTGCCGTTGGGTCGCCTCAGCCTGCTGGCGGATCGGGCGGCACAGGCGGCCCGGCGCTGGCTGGAGCGGCAACAATGAGCGTGCCGTACATGCGGTCGCTCGATTTGATCACGCGCGTGCGGGGCGTGCGCGGCGCCATGGTGGTGGCGCGCTCGGATGGCCTCGTGGTGGCCGAGCAGCTCATGGAGGGCATCCGGGGCAGCACGGTCGCCGCGTTGACGGCCAGTCTGGCCGGCCGGCTGCAACGGGCGATGGTCGCCGCTGGACTCGGGCCGAGTCAGTTCTGGCACTTGCAGTGCGAGGAGGGGGCGGTGCTCGCGGTGCCCGCGGGCGACGCCTTGCTGATGGTGGCGGTGACGGAGCCCGATGTGAATGTGGGCCTGGTGCGGCTCGAGCTGTTGCGTGCCGCCGAGGCGGCGATGTGACGACGGTCCGCGCGGTCGAGACCTGGACACTCGACCCGCTGACGACGTACGTCGCGGAGGCCGGTGCCCGGCTCGTGCTGCTGATGACGCCCGCGGGGCAGGTGCTGGCGCAGTCCGGGTTCACGCGCGCGGTGGACGTGATGTCGGCGTCGGCGCTCGGGGCCGCGATCATGGCGTCGACCAGCGAGCTGGCGCGTCAACTGGGGCAGGTGCCATTCGCGGTCCTCAACCACCAGGGCCAGCGCCACGGCATCTTCCTGAGCGGGTTCATGACGGATCGCGGCCCGCTCATTGTGCTCGTCGTGTACGAGCTCGACGTTTCGTCGCTCGGCTTGGTGCAGTTATTCTTGGAGCAGCTTGTGGCGGAGTTGCGTGCCGCCAGCCCGAAAACGGGAGCCACGCGAAAAGTGCTGGCGGCCGATTTCGAGCGCGAACTCAACGAGAGCTTGAATACGCTCTTCGGGAGATAAGCGTTCGTGTCCCTGGTCAACTTTACGACCCGTGAGATCACCTGCAAGATCGTGTACTACGGTCCAGGACGCTCCGGGAAGACAACGAACCTGCACTACATCTACGGTCGCGTGCCGGAGTCCCGGCGCGGCCGCATGGTGTCGCTCGCGACGCAGACCGACCGGACGCTGTTCTTCGATTTCCTCCCGATCGACCTGGGGCAGATTTCGGGGTTCACCACGCGGTTTCAGCTCTACACCGTCCCGGGCCAGGTCTATTACAACGCCACCCGCCGCCTCGTGCTGCAGGGGGCGGATGGCGTGGTGTTCGTGGCGGACAGCCAGGCACGCCAGCTGGACGAGAATCTCGAGAGCCTCCAGAACCTCCAGGCGAATCTGCTCGAGCACGGCATCGACATCCGCGCGCTCCCGGTGGTAATGCAATACAACAAACAAGACTTGCCGCGCGAGCTGATCCTGCAGCTGGTAGAGCTGGATGACGCGCTCAATTTCCGGAGCGTGCCGAGCTTTCCGGCCGATGCGCTGCACGGCAACGGCGTGTTCGAGACATTGAAAGCGATCACCGAGCTGGTGCTGCGCCGTCTGGCCCAGGGGGCGCCGGCGTGACGAGCGCGCTGAACCCGAAGTTCACGTTCGACACCTTCGTGGTGGGCGCCGCCAACCGGCTGGCCGTCACCGCGGCGCGCACCGTTGCCGAGAGCCCGGGCTCCGCCTACAACCCGCTGTTCATCTATAGTGGCTCGGGCCTCGGCAAGACGCATTTGTTGATGGCGATCGGGGCCAACGCCAAGCGGCTGGCCCCGGACCTGAACGTGGAATACCTGACCCTGGACGAATGGGTCGAAGCGTTCCACGCCGCGATCGCGGCCGGACAGGGCGATGCCTTCCGGCGCCGGTTCCAGACCGTCGATGTGCTGCTGGTTGATGACGTGCAATTCCTCACCAACCGCCGCGAAATGCAGACCGAGCTGCTGCGGCTGTCCGAGGCGCTGCAGGCCGCCGGCCGCCAGATCGTCCTCACGAGTGACCGTCCCCCGGTCGAGCTCGAAGCGCTGGACGAACGGCTGATTTCGCGGTTTTCGGGCGGCCTGGTGGTCGATATCGGCGCGCCGGACTATGAAACGCGCGTGGCGATCCTGCGCCGCAAGGCTGAGGAGCGCGGCTCGGAATTCCCGCCCGGGGTGCTCGAGACGGTGGCGTCCGCGGAATTCCAGAACGTGCGCGAGCTGATGGGCGTGCTCAACCGGCTCGTCGCGTACCAGGCGGTGAACGAGTCGCCGCTGACCGCTGAAGCGGCGCGGGAGCTGCTGGGGCTCGAGCCGCGCCCCGGTGTGGGCGGCGCCAAGGCCGGTGCCTCGGCGAGCGATCGCCTGGTGTCGCCGGACGAATTCGCCGCTTTCCTGACCGACGTCACGGTCACCGTCGGCAAAGCCGTCGAGGCGTGGCGCGCGCGCATCGCGGAAGCGATTCTGCGCTGGGAGGGCGAGGGCTACCGCACCCGGCGTCTCGAGTCGCTGCTCGAGCAGGAGACGCCGCTCGCGCCGGACGAAGAAATCAACGCGTTCGCCAAGGACGTCGAGCGGCTGCGGGCGCTCGAGGCCGAGGTATCCCAATTCGATCCGCAGTCGGCGGGGCAGAGCGTGTTCCGCGACCCCGAGCGCCTGGCCGAGGCCGAGGAGGCCGCCTCGCGGGTGCGCGCCGGTGCGGCGCCTCCCCCCGGACCCTCCGCCGCGCTGCCGTTCAGCACCTTCGCCGTGGGCGCGTCCAACCAGTTGGCCGTCAACGTGGCGAAAGAGGTGTTGGAGGAGCCGGGACGGCGCTACAACCCGCTGGTGCTGATCGGCAAGAGCGGCGTCGGAAAGTCGCACCTGCTCAATGCGCTGGGCCTCGAGCTGGCGCAACACCCTGGAGCCATTGTCGCCTGTCTCTCCACGCAGGCGTTCATCGACGAGCTGATCGTCGCCATCGACGGCAACCGGATGGAATGGTGGCGCGCCCGCTACCGCCGCGCCACGACGCTGTTGCTGGACGACATCCACCTGCTCGGCGGCAAGGATCGCACGCAGGAAGAGCTGTTCAATCTGTTCAACCTGTTTCAGGACCTGGAGCGGCAGCTGGTGTTCACGGCACCGGCCCATCCCAAGACGCTGCAGGGCATCGAGCAGCGCATCGCCTCTCGGCTGGAAGGCGGCCTGGTGGTGGAGCTGGTCGAGCCCGATCGCGACGTGCGCCGGACCGTGATCCGCCGGGCGCTGGGGCAGCAGGACGTGCCGGAGGATCCGGCCTTGATCGACTACCTCGCCGACCGTCCGGCCGATTCGGTGCGCGCCCTCATCGGCGTGTTGCAGCGCGTGGTGAGTGCGGCCGCGGCGCAGGATGTGCCGGTGAGTGCCGGGCTGGCGCGCGAAGTGCTGGAGGGCGGCACGGCCGCCGAGCGGCGTCGCACGGTCGGGTTCCGCACGTCGGGCATCGTCGTGTCGAGCGCCGGCGGCGTGCGCAGCAGGGAAAAGATCGTGTGGGATTGGGCCGCGCCCGCGGACCGCCTGATCGAGGACATCCGCTAGTGGCGATCAAAGGCTCGCTGCGCGAAGCGTCGCTGCCGGACGTGCTCCAGCTGCTGGCGCTGGGGCAGAAGACCGGCTGTCTCTCAATCGCCGACCGCTCGAACTTCGGGTACATCTTTTTCGACCGCGGCCGCATCAGCTACGCCTCGATCGTGAACCGCCGCGACCGCCTCGGCGACATCCTCGTCAAGCACGAAAAGATCACCCAGGAGCAGCTCGACGCCGCCGTGGCCCGGCAGGCGCGCGAGCGCGACAAGAAGCTGGGCGAGATCATGGTGGACCAGGGCGCGATCTCGCAGCCCGATCTGGAGCGCTACATCCGGGTGCAGATCGAGGAAGCGGTCTATTTCCTGTTCACCTGGACGCAGGGCACCTTCAATTTCGAAGCCGACGTCCGTCCGGAGCGCCAGGACTTCCTGGTGTCGATCAATCCGGAATCGCTGCTGCTCGAGGGGGCGCGGCGGGTGGACGAATGGAGCCTGATCGAAAAGAAGGTGCCGTCGTTCGACATCATCTTCATCGTCGATCACGAGCGGCTCGACATCAGCGAGGCCACCCTCACCGAGACCCAGCAGCGCATCCTGCCGCTGCTCGACGGCTCGCGCGACGTCAACCAGATCATCGAAGACTCGGGGTTAGGCGAGTTCGAAATCGGGAAGGCGTTGTACGGCCTGATCACCGCCGGGTTCCTGCATCGCGCCGGTCGCACCACGTCGGCCGAGCAGGTCAAGATGAGCGACGCCCGGGTGGAGGAGCATCGCAATCTGGGCGTGGCGTTCTACAAGACCGGCATGCTGGATGAAGCGGCGCGCGAATTCCGGCGTGTGGCCGAGCTGCGCGCCGGCGACCCCAATGCGCTGTTCTACCTCGGCCTGGTCGCGTTGAAACAGGCGCGCTGGCGGGAGGCGATGGAATCGCTGCGGCTGGCAGCGGAGAAGGGCGGCAGCCGCCCCGCGGTGCTGCACAACCTGGGATTCGCCTACGAGCAGCTGGGCCGGCTGGACGAAGCCGAGGCGGCGTGCGCCGAAGCGGCGTCGCGGGCCCGAACCGATCCGCGCATCTACCTGGGGTGGGGCATCGTCGCGTTGAAGCGCGGGGACCACACCGGCGCCGGGGGACGACTCGATCGGGCCAAGGAGCTATACGGGGCGCAGCAGCCCCCTGGCGTCTGGTTCTGGGCCCGGGCGCTGGCCGCGGGGTTGGGCAGCGATTTCGAGTCGGCCGAACAGGTCGGCGCGGCCGGGATCGCCGCCTACCCGCAGAGCGCGGTGCTGCGCAACAATCTCGCCGTGCTGCGCGAGTTGAGCGGTGACCTGCGCGGCGCCGAGGATCTGGTCCGAGTGGCGATCCAGGACGAGCCGTCGCAGCCGCAGCTCTCCAAGAACCTGGGCGATCTGGCGTATCGGGCGTCGCGCTACGACGAGGCGTGGACCGCCTATCGCCGGGCCGTGGAGCTGGCCCCGGATCTGGGCGACGACGTCTACTTCAAGCTCGGCAACATCGCCTACAAGCGAAACGACCGGGAGCTCGCGTCCCAGCTGTGGCGACGGGCGCTCGAGTTGAACCCGGGCCACGAGCTGGCCAAGACGAACCTGGAGACCTTGAGCAATCTGCAGTGACCGAGTCGCCGGAGGACCGGGCATTCCGGGCCTTGACCGACAAGATCACGCGGGCCCGCGGCATCTGCTGCGATGCATACAAAGATCGATGTTTAAAACGGCGCATCGCGGTGCGGATGCGGGCGCGCGGCGTGCACAGCTTCGCGGACTACAGCCACGTCCTGGACGGCGACGCGCACGAGTACGACCTGCTGATCGACGCGCTCACCATCAATGTCACGAAATTCTTCCGCAATCCGGAAACCTGGGCCGCGCTGGCGCCACATCTCCTGGAGCGCTGGCGGGCGAATGACGGCGCGCTCGTTGCCTGGTCGGCGGGGTGCGCTTCCGGGGAAGAGCCCTACACCATCGCCATCGCGATGGCCGAAGTGGCCCGCGGCTCGCTCAGCTCGGATCGCCTGTCGCGCGCGCGCGTTATTGCGACCGACATCGATCGCGTCAGCCTCGAGCGCGCCCAGGCGGCCCGCTTTCCGGCGAGCGCCTTCTCGGAAATGCCCGTCGATCTGGCGCGCCGCTGGCTCGAGCCGGCTGCGCCGGACGGCACGCGGGCGCCGGTGGCCGCGATCCGGGCCCTGGTGCAGGTGCAGCGGCTCGATCTCACGCGGGACCGCGGTCCAGAGGGTCAGGACGGCTTCGACCTGATCGTGTGCCGGAACGTCGTGATCTACTTCGACCGCGATCGGCAGGAACGGTTGTTTGAGACGTTCGCCGACGCGCTGAAGCCCGGAGGGATCCTGGTCCTGGGGAAGGTCGAGACCCTCCTCGGTCCCGCCCGCGAACGGCTGCGCCTGCTCGACGCGCGCGAGCGGATCTACCAGAGGCCCGCGTGAACGGTCGCGAGCAGTTCGTGCGGGTCGCGGAATGGGCGATCGAGCGCGACGGCGTGCTGACGTCCCTCGGGCTCGGATCGTGCGTCGCGATCATGCTGCACGACCCCAAGGCGGCGATTGGCGGCATGGCCCACGTGCTGCTCCCCTCGAAGAGCTTGTCGCACGATCAGGACAAGCCGGCCAAGTTCCCCGAGACGGCGGTCCCGTTCCTGATCCAGCGACTCGTGGCCGCCGGCGCCGACCGGCATCGCCTGGTCGCGAAGCTCGCCGGCGGCGCCAGCATGTTCGCGCAGCTCATGACACCCGGGACGGTGCAGATGGGGGAGCGCAACATCGCGGCGTCCCGGGCGGCGCTGCGCGAGGTCGCCATTCCCATCATCGGCGAATCGGTAGGCGGCGCGCGGGGTCGGTCGGTGCGGTTCCACACCGCCGACGGACGGGTGGAGAGCCATACGGTGGGAGGCGATGCCGTCACCTTCTGAGGGCGCGCGGCCCACCGTGCTCGTGGTGGACGACAGTGCGTTGATGCGCCGGGTGCTGAGCGATGTGCTGGGCGGTGGGGAACGGGGCGATGGCCCCTTCCGGGTGGTGGCGACGGCCCGCGATGGCTTCGACGCGGTCCACAAGGTGCACCAGCTGCACCCGGACGTGGTCACGATGGACCTCGAGATGCCTGAGCTCGATGGGCTCGGGGCCATCGGGTACATCATGTCGGAGGCGCCGTGCCCCATCGTGGTCGTGAGCGCGCACGCCGGACCGGGCACCGAGGCGGCCATCCGGGCGCTCGAGCTGGGCGCGGTCGAAATCGTCGCCAAGCCCGTGGACGGGACGCGCGAAGCGCTGCTCGGCATGGCACCGCGGCTGATCGCGGCGGTGCAGGCGGCGCTCGCGGCCGATGTGTCGCGCGTTTCGGTGCTCGCCCGGCCGCCGACACCCGCGCCCCGCGCGCCCACGCTCGAGCTGGGTCAGCGGGCGCAGGTCGTCGTCGCGATTGCCGCGTCCACCGGCGGGCCGCGGGCGCTCGCCGAGGTGATTCCCAAGCTGCGGACGGGCCTGCGGGCCGCGATTCTGGTGGTCCAGCACATGCCGCCGCGGTTTACACGGAGTCTCGCCGAACGATTGTCGAGCATGAGCGCGGTGCGGGTGGTGGAGGCCGATGCTGGTGCACCACTGGTGGCCGACACGGCGTACGTGGCTCCGGGCGATTATCATATGCGAGTGACGCCGGCAGAGGACGGCCCCGTAATCGCCCTGGATCAGGGGCCGCCGGTGTGGGGGGTGCGCCCGGCGGCGGACCCGCTGTTTCGGTCGGTCGCGCAGCTGTTCGGACCGCGCGCCATCGGTGTCGTGCTCACCGGCATGGGACGGGATGGGGCGGAAGGGTTGCGGGCCATCCATGACGCCGGCGGCGGCGGCCTGGCCCAGGACAGGGATTCGGCGGTGATCGCCGGCATGCCCACGGCGGCGTTCCAGGCCGGCGGGGTGGACGCGATTGTGCCGCTGGCGCAGATGGCGGAACGGGTGACCGCTGAGCTGGTGCGGCGCGGCGGCGGCCGCGCGTGAGCATCGGCTTCCTGTTGGTGCGAGCGGAACAACGCCAGTATGGTTTGCCGCTCGACCGTGTCGTCGAGGTGGCAGATCTGGGCGAGGTACTGGATGTGCCGCGGGCCGAAGTGGCGGTGCGGGGGCTGATTCCGTTGCGCGGTCGCCTGGTGCCGCTGGTGCATTTGGCGGCGTTCCTCGGCCGGCGCGCTCCCCCGGTCGAACGCGGTCGCGCGGCGGTGCTGGTGCAGCTGGCCGGAGCCGGGCGCTTCGTCGCGTTCGAGGTGGATGACGCAGACGAGGTGGTGCGCGTCGCTCCGTTGCCGTTGCCCGACGGCACGTCATTGCCGTGGGCGGCGGGCGTGTCGCCGCGGGAGGATGGTCTGGTGCCGATTCTGGACTTGGAAGCGCTGGGAGAGCGTATCGCATGACGAGCACAGCGACCGGCGACGATGTCCAGCTGGTCACGTTCCGCGTGGCCGGGCAGGAGTTTCGCGTTCAACATCTTCCAGGTAGAGCGGATTCTCCGCTATGAATCTCCCGCTCCGCTGCCGAAGGCGCCCGACTTCCTGGAGGGCATCCTGCAATACCAGGGCGGGCCGGTGCCGGTGATCGACCTGCGCAAGCGACTCGGGGTGGACGCCCCGCTCAAGGACGACACGAGGATCATCGTGCTGGATTGGGACGGCGGGAAGATCGGTTTCGTGGTGGACACCGTCACCGAGGTGATGCAGATCAGTGCCGCGGAGGTGAGTGCCCCACCGTCGATCGTGAAGGGGCTCGCGGCCGAGTACATCACGGGTCTCGTGGGGCGTGAGTCGCGCACGATCATCGTGCTCAACGCGGCCAAGCTGCTGGCGTCGAAGGAAAAGATCGCCCTCACGGCCGTGATGAAGGGAGCGGCGTGATGCGCGAATCGCCCATCAACGCGCTCCGCAACGAATACGACGGCATCGCGCAGCGGCTCGACGCGGCCGGGACGCACGGCGAGCGGGACGCCGTGAAGGCGGAGATCATCCATTTCTTCAAGCAGGTCGACACGCTGCTCGGCGACGTGGGCCAGCTGAAGGAAGACATCCGCGTCCTGGTCGACAAGTACAAGCAGCTGCAGGCCGCCTCGTCCGCCGAGGCGGCGGCCCCGGATTTCACCGGCGTGCGGCCGGCGGTGAAGGCCGATCACATCGGCGCGTCGACCTTCATCGAGAAGGGCTGGAGCCTGATCTCGCTCGGCGACTCACGACGGAGCGAAGCAGGCGCTGCAGAAGGCGCTCCAGCTCTCGCCGGGACGATCCGCAGGCGGAGTCGCTGCTCGGCTGGGCGCAGATGCTGCAGGAGAAGTACGACGACGCGCTGTCGACCTTCCAGAAGGTGCTGATGCGCGAGCCGGCGAACTCGCTGGCGCGCATCAACGTCGGCTACATCTGCCTCAAGAAGCGCATCTTCGGCGAAGCGATCGAGCATCTGTCGAAGGCGATCCGGCTCGACAACGACAAGAAGGCGACGCTGTACGCGCACTTCTATCTCGGGCTCGTCTATCTCGAGCGCGAGATGTACGAGGACGCGCAGACGTTCTTCCAGAAGACGCTCGCGCTCGGCCCGAATCTGATCGAGGCGTACTACGAGCTGGGGCGCGCGTTCTGGTTCAACGGCGAGCAGGACGAGGCGCGTCGGACGTGGGACGAGGGCTTCACGGCGAACAAGTTCAATCCGTGGGGTCGCAAGTGTGAGGAGACGTTGGCGCTCGTGGACGCAGGGAGAAGCCCCTCCACGTCCCTGAGGGAACGTCACTAACTGCTTGACGGATTCTGGATTACGGACTAGAATGCGTGCCTTATGCCTCACCCGGCATCCGCGCGTCTCGCGTCTGCGGTACGGCCCCCGAACCTCGTCCTCCTGGGCAGCGCCCGTTCTGCATCACGGTAGGCTACTGGTTGCTGGCGCGTGGATCGACCACGGCGGCACCGATCCTGCTCGTACTCGGCTACTGTGTGTTCTTCCCGGTCGGGTTGGCCCTCTAATCGCATCGCGTGAACGGGCGAATAGCTCAGCTGGTTCAGAGCGCCTGCCTTACACGCAGGATGTCGGGGGTTCGAATCCCTCTTCGCCCACTGGGGTACGACTGCCAACGGAGGTCTAACGCGTGCAGAGTGCTTCGATTCGTCGCCGTCCTCACCTTCTGGGGCGCGGGCGTCGCTGCAGCGCAATTGGCCGTACCGCAAACGCAGAATCTGGAGAAACTCCTGATTCTCAACGTGCCAATCGAGCCGGCGACGGATTCGGCGATGGCGGTTGCTGCGATCGACGCGATGCGCGACCGCCTGGACCCAGCTCGCGCGGTACAAGGTGATGGTGATTCCGAAGGCCAAGATTTGCGAGGCGTTGACGCAATCGGGCTTCCCCTGCAATGCGCTGCTCACCGATCAGCAGGCCACGCAGCTCGCCAAGGCGCTCAGCGTCAATTCGTTCAACATCGGTCGTATCACGCGTGAGAGTGGGCACCTCAAGGCGGCGGTCCGCATCATCTCGGGCGGATCGGGATTCTCGACGTCGTTCCAGGTGGACGGCGGCAACCCCGGGACGCCCCAGGCGCTCGGAGAAGCCATCGCCCAACGGCTGAATACCGTGGTGCGCGCGGCCGAATTCGCGCGCAACTGCAACGAGCAGCGGGCCCGCAACGCGCTGGACCGCGCGCTCGCCGAAGCGAACAAAGCGTTCACCATCGAGCCGAACCTCGCCGCCGCCAATCTCTGCGTCGCGACGATCCGCGAAGTGCAGCATGCCCCTCCTGACAGCATTGAGGCCGCCGCTCTGCGCGCGCTGAAGGGGGACCCGGGCAACCCGGAAGCCTGGAATCGGATCGCCTCCTCGAGGATGGTGAAGGGCGACACGCTGCGCGCGTTCGACGCGTACGATTCACTGTTGTCCTATAACCCGAGCGACCTCAACCTGCGCAAGGGCTTGGCCTCCTTGATGCTGCAGCACAAGCAGTACGACCGAGCCGAGCATCTGCTCGCTGTGGGGTCGGAGTCCACGCCCGGCGATCAACAGATGTCCGACCTGCACAAGCGAGTGTGCATCGAGGGTGGCTTGTACGCTTGCACGCTCAAGATTCTGCGGGCGGAGGCAGCTGCCGACACGACCAAGCTCGCCGATACCACGATGCTGAAGCTCGCCCTGGCCAATGCGCAGGCGGCTACCGATACGCAGTCGTTCCTGTGGTGGGCCAAACAGGCTTACAAGCGCTACCCGACATCTGTCTCGTTCATGAAGCAGCTGGGCCAAGCGTTTGCGCTCAACGGCCAGCTGGATTCGGCGGTCTTCTACTATCAAAAGGCCGTCGCGGCGAATCCCGGCGATGTGCAGACCGGCCTGTTGATTGCCAAAACGATCGTCGACGCGGCCGTCTGGGATACCACCGTGGCTGGTCCGCTTATCCGGCGCAACGACACGACGTCCCTGAGGCCATTGAAGACAGCGTTTGTGGCCAAGGTCGATCCGGCGCGACAGTATCTCGCGGCCGGCTTTGCCTCGCCCGACTCGGCGATCCGGCTCACGACTGCGGTGATCTCGTTGGGCGGCGGCTCCAAGCTGGCGCAGGCGCAGGCCTACGATGCCGCCTACCCGTGGCTGGATCAACTGCTCACGCAGCTCGCGCCGCGTTCGTCCGCCGACACGACTGGGGCACGCCAGCAGATCCGCGTACAGGCGGGCTTCTGGTACGGGCTGACCTCCGCGCTGACGCTCGGCGGCCCGTACAAATCGATGATCGACGCTAAGAGCTGCGATCAAGCGAAAACCGTGAACGATCGTATCCAACGCAGCCTGCAGGCGATGGATCTCGGTGGCCGGGTGGCGCCGAGTGTCGCGATTCAGATGCGCAACATCCTGATGCAGTACGGCAATCAGATGCCCAAAGTGAAGCAGGCATTCAAGTGCAGGAATTTCTAACGCGTTGAATTGCCTCGGCGCCCGGGGTATATTGCCGCGCTCCGATGCAGGGGGCTGTAGCTCAGCTTGGTTAGAGTGCCGGTCTGTCACACCGGAGGTCGCGGGTTCGAGCCCCGTCAGCCCCGTCAGCCCCTGAACCCGCCTCGCGGGACGAAGTGTCCGGCCCCGCCTGCCTCGGCATGCGGGGCCGTCGTCTTTCTCCCAACCGGAGCCACGATCTGACCGCCACGGCCTTCCACGTCCCGGTGCTCGCCCGCGTCGTGCGCGAGTGGGCCGCGGGCGCCCATCGCGCCGTGGACGCGACGGCGGGGGGCGGAGGCCATGCGGCCCTGCTGCGGGCGGCGGGCGCCTCGGTCCTGGCCATCGACCGCGATCCCGAGGCGCTCGCCGCGGCCCGCGACGCGCTCGGCACGGATGGATTCACCTACCTCGCCGCGCCATTCGGCGCACCCGAGGCCCTGGCCGCGGTGGCGGCGGTCCGGCCCGACCGCATTCTCATCGATCTGGGTGTGTCCTCGCATCAGCTCGACGACGCGACGCGCGGCTTCACCTTCCGCCCCGGGGCACCGTTGGATATGCGGATGACGCGGGGCAGCGGCCCCACCGCCGCCGACGTCCTCAATACATGGGCTGAGGCGCGCCTCGCGGACGCCTTCGCCCTGGACGCGGACGAGCCGCGCGCGCGCGCGCTGGCCCGCGAGATCGTGCGGCGGCGGGCGCACGCGGCGTTCGTGACCAGCGACGATCTGGTGAACGCGATCCGAGCCGTGCTGGGGCCGCGGTCCGGTCCGGGGGATTTCGCGCGCCTGTTCCAGGCGGTGCGCATGGCGGTGAACGACGAGCGCGAGCAGCTGGCCCGCGCGCTCCCGGCCTTTCGCGACCGCCTGGTACCGGGCGGCCAGCTGGCGGTGATCGCGTATCACTCGGGCGAGGATCGCGCGGTGAAGCACGCGTTCCGGGAATGGGCCCGCGAGTGCGTGTGTCCACCCCGGCAGCCGGTGTGTACCTGCCGCGGTCAACCGCTGGGCACGGTGCTGACCCGGAAGGCGGTCATGCCAGACGCCCTTGAAATTGCGGTGAATCCGCGCTCGCGGTCGGCCAGATTCCGCGCGTTCGAAACCACCGGACAGGGAACATGACGATTCGCGGTCGTCACCGCTTCTTCTTCTGGCTCGTCGCGGCCTGCCTGGCCCTGTGGCTGGTCGTCTGGCGCCAGACCGACAGCTTTCGCCTCGCGCGCGAGCTGGGGGACATCCGGACGCAGCGCACGGCGCTCGAGGGGCGACTGTCCGAGTACGAACGCCGCGTCCGGTCGGCCGCCAGCCGCGAACAACTCATGGATCGGGTGGCGGCCCGGCTCGGGCTGCGCCGGGCGCGCGATTCTGAGATCATCCGCCTCCCGGCTCCCCCGGACTCCGGCGCGGATCCGCACTGAGCCATGGCGAAGCCCGCGGTTCGTCTCCAGGCATTGGAAGTGGCCCTGCTCGCGGGGCTCGGCGCCGTGGTGCTGCGGGCCGGGCAAGTGCAGCTGTTGCAGGGCACGCGGTACGCCGAAGAGGCCCGCGCCCGTCGCACGGAACACATCACCCTCGATGCGCGGCGCGGCGGTCTTTACGATCGCAACGGCACCGCGATTGCGCTCACGCAGGAGACGTATCACGTCGGCGTGGCGGCGAACGAGCTGCGCGATCCGGCGCGCGACGCCGCGGTGATCGCCCGCGCGCTGCGGCTCTCGCCCGGCGAGGTGCGGGCCAGCCTGCGCAAGCGCTACGCGTACTTCGGGGGACCGTTCGGCGCCATCGACGTGCAGCGGATCCGCGAGCTACGCGGCGTGCATCTCGAGCCGGTACTGCGTCGCTACTATGCGGCGCCCGATTTCGCCCGCGCGGTCGTGGGGAGTGTCGGGCTGGACGGGCACGGGTCGGCCGGGCTCGAGCGGCAGTTCGACAGTGTGTTGGCCGGCGTCCCGGGTTCCGCGGTCGTGTTGAAGGATCGGGCCGGCCGCGAATACGAGTCACCGTCGCGGCTCATCGCCTCGCCGCTGCCCGGCTCCGACCTGGTGCTCACGCTGGATGCGGAGCTCCAGGAGATCGCCCAGCAGGTCCTGTCCGAGGCGCTGCGGCAGCTGGATGCGGCGGGGGGCGACGTGGTGATCCTGGAGCCCAGGACGGGAGAGCTGCTGGCCGTCGCCTCGCAACGTCGCAACGGCACCGCGCCGCCCAGCGCGTTTACCGAGACGTACGAGCCGGGCTCCCTCGCCAAGATCTTCGCGGCCGCCGCGCTGCTCGCGCACCAGCGCGTGGGACCGCGGGAGTCCGTCAGCGGGGAAGGGGGTCGCTACAAGATCCCGGGCCGGCCGATGCTGCAGGACGATCATCCGATGGCGCGATTCACCCTGGCGGACGCGATTGCCGTCTCGAGCAACATCGCCATGGCGAAGTTCATCACGCGCGTCAATCATGTCGAGCAGTACGCGATGCTGCGCGATTTCGGCTTCGGCGCGCCGACCGGCGTCGAATATCCGTCCGAATCTCCCGGGCGCCTGCGGCGACCGGACGAGTGGTCCGGTACCAGCGCGGTCAGCCTCGCCATTGGCTATGAGGTGGCGGCGACGCCGTTGCAGATTGCGGCGGCGTACGGCGCCATCGCCAACGATGGCGTGCTGCTGGCGCCGACGCTGGTGCGGGAAGTGCGCGCGGCGGATGGCGATGTATTGTACCGGCATCGTCCCGAACCGGTGCGGCGCGTCATGACCCCGGCGCTGGCGAGGCAATTGAAGGATCTGTTGCGCGGCGTGGTCGACCGGGGCACGGCGACGGGCGTCACGATCGCGCACTTCGGCGTGGCGGCCAAGACCGGCACGGCCCGGCGTACCGTGAACGGGCGCTACGCGCCCGGAGAGTACGTGGCGTCCCTGGCCACGCTGTTTCCCGCCGACGACCCGCAGATCGTCGTGATCGTGAAGATCGACGATCCCGATCCCTCCAAGAAGGGCTACTTCGCGGCGCAAACGGCGGCGCCGGTGACGCGGTCGTTGCTGGAGCAGGCGCTCGCGTCGCGGACCGTGACGCTGAACCGCGCGCGCATCGCCACCACGCCGGTCGCCGAGTCGGTGGCCGATCCTGGCGACGATGGGTCGGTGCCGTACGTCGTGCCGTGGCCGTTTCATCCCGACACCCTCGCGCGGCGCGCCGGGCGCCAGCTGGTGCCCGACGTGAGCGGGCAGTCGTTGCGCGTGGCGGTGCGGTCGCTGCATCGCCGCGGCTTCCGGGTGTCGCTGCGCGGGTGGGGCAGGGCCGACCACACCGTGCCCGCCGCCGGGACGGCCGCGGCCGCCGGCACGATCATCACGCTGTTCGCCGACGAGCCGCCGTGAGCTCGCTCACCGAGATCGTCACCGCGCTGCGCGGGGCGCGCCTCTTGGCCACCGACCCGGTGGGCGCGATCCCCGCGATTACCGGTCTCACCGCCGATTCCCGTCGCCTCGGCGCCGGGATGTTGTTCTGTGCCATTCAGGGCGCGGTCGAGGACGGCCATCGCTACCTCCCGGCGGCGGTGCGCGCCGGGGCGGCCGCCGCCCTGGTCGAGACGCCCATCCCGGTCGCGCTACCCCAGATCGTCGTGACCGATGGACGCCGCGCCGCGGCGGTCGCGGCCGAAACCTGGTACGGCCGGCCGGCCGCGAAGCTCGATCTCGTCGGGGTCACCGGCACGAACGGCAAATCCACGACCGTGACCCTCGCGCGCCACGTGCTGTCTGGTGTGGAGCCGATGGGCTCGATCGGGACCCTGGGTGCGTTCGACCCGACGGGCCTCGCGGTGTCGAGCGAGGCCGGGAACCTGACGACGCCAGGACCGATCGACCTTCAGGCGACGCTCGCCGCGATGGTGAGCCGGGGCGCCCGCGGCGTGGCGATGGAAGTGTCGTCCCACAGCCTGGATCAGGGGCGGGTCGACGGGCTCGCGTTTCGGGTCGGGGTGTTCACCAACCTGACCCGCGATCATCTCGACTACCATAAAACATTCGAAGAGTACTTCCGCGCCAAAGCGCGGCTGGCCGATTACGTGGCGCCCAACGGGATGGAAGTCGTCAACGCCGACGATCCCGCGTGGCAGAAAATGCGGCGCGGGCACCGGCGCATCACGTTCGGCGAACGCGACGGCGACGTGACGGCGCGGCGCATCACGATCGATCCGGGTGGATCGCGCTTCGAGCTGGTGACCCCGCTCGGGTCGGCGCCGGTGCGCTTGCCGCTCCTGGGGCGGTTCAATGTCGCCAATGCACTCGGAGTGGCCGCCACCGCCTGGGGCATGGGCCTGCCGGTCGAAGCCATCGCCCAACGCCTGGCGGAGGCGCCGCAGGTTCCCGGGCGCATGGAGCGCATCGCGTCGCATCCGTGCACGGTGCTGCGGGACTACGCGCACACCCCAGATGCGCTCGAACGCGCGCTCGAGGCGCTGCGCCCGATCACGCAGCGGCGATTGATCGTCGTGTTCGGCGCCGGCGGGGACCGGGATCGCGGCAAGCGGGCCCCGATGGGCGAGATCGCCGCCCGCCTGGCGGATCTCGCGATTGTGACCTCGGACAACCCGCGCACGGAGGACCCCGAGCGCATCCTGAACGAGGTCGAGGCGGGCATGCGGGGACCGGTCGCCAAACCCCACCTGCGGGAAGTGGATCGACGCACGGCGATCGCGCATGCGCTGTCGCTGGCGCGTGAGGGCGACACGTTGCTCCTGGCCGGAAAGGGGCACGAGACCTATCAGGTGATCGGCAACGTGAAACAACCCTTCGACGAGCGGGCCATCATCCGGGAGCTGGGCGCGACGTGACGGCGGGGGGCGCTTTCTGGACCGGCGCGCGGGTGGCCCAGGCGCTGGAGGTGATGGCGCCGGCGTCCGCGCCCGCGAGCTACAGCGGCGTCGCGACGGATACGCGGCAGCTCACGGGCGGCGAGCTGTTCGTGGCCCTGAAGGGCGAACGGTTCGACGCGCACGAATTTCTCGCCCAGGCGCTCGCCCGCGGCGCCACCGCGGCCGTGGTGCGGCGCGGGACGAGGCCGCAGCCCGGCTTGGCGCTCTATCCGGTCGAGGATCCCCAGGCGGCCCTGGGGCGCCTCGCCCGTGCCCGTCGCCGCGCACTGGCGGCCGGGAGCCCGGTGGTGGCCGTGACCGGCTCCACCGGCAAGACGAGCACCAAGGAGCTGGTGCGCGCGGCGCTGTCGCCGCGCTACGCCGTGCACGCAACGAGCGGCAATCTCAACAACGAAATCGGGGTGCCGCTCACGCTGCTGGCGACGCCCGCCGACGCCCGAGCCCTGGTGGTGGAGGCGGGGGCGAGCGTGCCCGGGGAAATCGCGCGGCTGCGCGACGTGATCGATCCGACCATCAGCGTCATCACCAACGTGGGGTACTCGCACATCGCAGGATTCGGATCGCTCGAGGGCGTGATGCGCGAGAAACTGGATCTGCTGGACGGCGTCCCGGTGGCCGTGGTGGGGATCGAGCCGCCCGAGCTGGCCACGCAGGCTCGGGCGCGGACGCGGACGGTGGTCGCGGGCACCGCCGGGCCGGCGGATTTCGTGGCGGAGGCCGTGGCACTCGACGCGCGCGGTCACTGCCGGCTGCGCTGGCACGGGCGGGAAGTCACGCTACCGCTGTTCGGGTTACACCAGGCGGAGAACGCAATGCTCGCCCTGGCCGTGGCGCGCGAGGCGGGCGTCGATCCCGATGCCGCCCTCGCCGGGCTCGCCGACGCCCGGTTGCCGGGCGGCCGCGGGCACGTGCTCGAGGTCGGCGACCTGACGATCATCGACGACACCTATAACGCGAGCCCGGCATCGCTGCGCCGGGCGGTGGAGTCCGCGGCCTGGCTCGCCGGCGAGCACCACCGTCCGCTGGTCGTGGTCGTGGGCACGATGTTGGAGTTGGGGCCGGACAGTGCGAGATTGCATGCGGCGGCAGCGGCGGAGATCGTCCGCCGCGAGCCGGCGCTGGTGGCCGCCGTCGGAGACTTCGCGGCGTCCTTTGCGCCGTACCGGGACCGGCTGGGTGAGCGACTGCTCGTCTCGGCCGACGTGGACGGGCTGGGACCGCGGCTCAAAGCCGCGCTCCACGGCAACGAGGTCGTCCTGCTCAAGGCGTCGCGGGGCGTCGCCCTGGAGCGGGTACTGCCTCATCTCAGCTGAGGAGGACACCGGCGCCGTGCTCTACCACCTGCTGGCTCCACTCGCCAAGCAGCACATCCTCTTCAATCTCTTCAACTACATCACCTTCCGCGCCGCCGGGGCGACCATGACCGCGCTGGTGCTGGCGTTCGCGGTGGGTCCGTGGGTGATCCGTCGGCTGCACGCGATGGGTGTGGGACAGGTGATCCGGGCCGAAGGGCCGGCCACGCATCAGGAGAAGCGTGGCACGCCCACCATGGGAGGCTTGATCATCATTCTGGCGACGGTCGGTCCGACGCTGCTGTGGGCCCGGCTCGACACGCGCTACGTGCTGGTCGCCGTGGCCGCGACGCTGTGGATGGGGCTGATCGGCTTCATCGACGATTATCTCAAGATCGTGCGCGGCAAGTCGCAGGGCCTGGTCGCGCGCTGGAAATTGATCGGGCAGATCTCGTTCGGGCTGGCGCTGGGGATCGTGCTGGTGCTGTGGCCGTTCATCCCCAGCCGGGCCACGTTCACTCAACTGCCGCTGTTCAAGTACATCTTCCTGGCGCTGCCGTGGCCGCTCTATATCGCGTTCGTCACGCTCGTCGTGACCGCGAGCTCGAACGCGGTGAACCTCACCGACGGGTTGGACGGACTGGCGACCGGCCTGACGGCGATTGTCGCCGGATCGTTCGCGGTGTTCGCGTACCTGTTCGGCCGAACCGACACGTCGCGCTACCTCGGGGTGATGCACCTGACCGGGGCGGGAGAGCTGTCGGTGTTCTGCGGCGCCCTGATGGGCGCGGCCCTGGGCTTCCTCTGGTTCAACGCGTATCCCGCCCAGGTGTTCATGGGTGACACCGGGGCGCTCGCCATCGGCGGAGCCTTGGGCTCGGTCGCGATCCTGCTCAAGGCGGAGTTCCTGTTGCTGATCGCCGGCGGCGTGTTTGTAGCGGAAACGCTGTCGGTCATTCTCCAGATCAACGTGTTTCGCTGGAACAAGCGGCGGCGGGGCAAGGAGTATGCGGAGGCACATCGGGTGTTTCGCATGGCGCCGTTACACCATCATTTCGAGAAGCTCGGCTGGTCGGAGCCACAGGTGGTGACGCGGTTCTATATCCTCGGGTTTCTCTGCGCCATGCTGGCGCTGGCCACGCTCAAGGTGCGATGACGCCTCTCGTGCCGGCTGGGTGGCGTGACGGCGAAGTGGCGGTGATCGGCCTCGGCAAGAGCGGTGTCGCCGCGACCCGACTGCTGGCGCGGGACGGCGTGCGCGTGTACGCGAGCGATGCGGCAGCGGCGGCCCCGTCCGGTGCCGGAGCCGCGGTCGACGCGCTGCGCGCGCTCCCCGGGGTGACGGTCGAGCTGGGCCGTCACGACGTGGACCGGATCCGGCGGGCGTCGGGTGTCGTCGTGTCGCCGGGGGTGCCGCCCGAGGCGCCGCCGGTCGCGGCCGCACGAGCCGCCGGGGTGACGATCCTGTCGGAGCTCGATCTCGGGTTCCAGGCGCTCGAGCAGGTCCCGTGCATCGGCATCACCGGCACCAACGGCAAGACGACAACCACCGCGTTGGTGGCCCACCTGCTGCAGATGACGGGACTGCGGGCGGAAGCGGCCGGGAATATCGGCCGGCCGCTGGCTGACGTGGCGCTCGCGCCGGCGGGGCTGCGGTGGCTCGCGGTCGAGGTGTCTTCGTTTCAGCTGCACGACAGCCCGCATTTCGCCCCCGCGATCGGCGTGCTGACCAACCTGTCGCCCGATCACCTGGACCGGTATCCGGATGTCGCGGCGTATTACGCCGACAAGCGATTGCTGTTTCGCAATGCGACCGACGCCAGCGTATGGGTGGTGAACGGCGATGACCCGGCCGCGCTGGCCCTGGTCGCCGGGGTGCCGGGACGCGTGCTGCGGTTCTCGCTGCGCGGGCCGGCGGACGGATGGTACGATACCGATCAGCGCCTGCTGCGGCTGGGTGGCGCGGCGTTGCTGCCGCGCGACGCATGGCCCTTGCTCGGCATGCACAACGTCGCCAACGCGCTCGCCGCCGCGCTCGCGGTGGTCGAGGCGGGGATCGGGCCCGCGGCCATCGCGGAAGGGCTGCGCAGCTTCCGCGCGCTGCCGCACCGGCTGGAGCCGGTGGGCGAGGTGCGCGGTGTCCGCTGGATCAACGATTCCAAAGCGACCAACATCGCGTCGACCGCGGTCGCCATCGAGGCGATGGATCGGCCTTTCATCATCCTGCTGGGCGGCCGGCACAAGGGCGAGCCGTACACCGGGCTTGGACCGCTGCTCGCCATCCGTTGCCGGAAGGTGATCGCCTATGGCGAGGCGGGGCCGCTGGTGGAGCAGGACTTGAAAGGGCACGTCGCCGTGGAGCGTGGCGGGGACTTCGCCGATGTTATGGCCCGGGCCCGCCGGGCGGCGCGTCCGGGTGAGGCCGTGCTGCTGTCGCCGGCGTGCTCCAGCTACGACATGTTCAAGAACTACGAGGAGCGAGGGGCCACGTTCCGGCGGCTCGCGCTGGCGGCATGACCGAACGACGCTGGGAAACGCGACTGCTCGCCGTCGTGGCAATGGCGCTCTCGATGATCGGCATCATCGCCGTGTACGGCGCCTCGAGCCTGCTGCGCTCCAAAGGCGGCGGGGTGGTGGGCTCGGGGTTCGCGATGAATCAGGTGGTGGGGTTGCTGGTGGGCGGCGTGCTGGCGACCATCGTGGCGCGTCTCGACTACCATGTGTGGGAACGGCAGGCCTGGCCGCTGCTCGGCATCGTGGCCGTGTTGCTCGTCATCCCCCTGCTGCCGTTTACCCGGTCGATTGCTCCGGTGATCAATGGCGCCCGCCGCTGGGTGTATCTCGGCCCCCTGGGCGTGCAGCCGGGTGAGCTCGCCAAGATTGTGATCGTGGCCTGGACGGCGATGCTCGCCGCCAAGAAGGGGCCGCAGATGCGCAGCTTCAAGGGCGGGGTCCTGCCGGTGATGGTCATCGTCGTGCCCGTCGTCGGTCTCATTTTTCTTGAGCCGAATCTCTCCATGGCGTTGCTGGTGACGCTGCTGGCGGGGGTCGTGATGTTCTCGGCCGGCGCCAAGATCGGTCATTTCCTGCTGGTCGCGGTGGGGTCGGCCCCGTTGTTGTTCGGCGCGGTGGCGACTGCACAGTACCGCATCGCCCGGGTGCTGACGTTCCTGAACTCCGGCAGCGCCCCGAGCGAGGCGAGCTGGCAGGTGCATCAGTCCCTGGTGGGTATCGGCGCGGGTCAGCTGTTCGGCGTGGGCATCGGGCAGGGGCAACAGAAGCTTGGCTACCTCCCGTACGCCTACGGCGATTTCATTTTCTCGACGCTCGGTGAAGAGTGGGGCTTCATCGGTGTGCTGGGGCTCGCGATCGGCTTCGGCATGTTCGTCTGGCTCGGGTTCCGCATCGCGCGCTCGGCGCGCGATCCGTTCGGGCAACTGCTGGCGGCGGGGCTGACGGCGGTGATTGGCTTGAGCGCCGTGCTGCACATCGGGGTGAACCTGGCGGTGCTTCCCGCGACCGGCATCACGCTGCCGTTCGTTTCCTATGGACGGTCGAGCCTGTTGGTCTCGCTGATTGCCACCGGGATTCTCGTCAGCATCGGGCAGGGACGGGGCGGCGCACCCGCTCCGGCGCCGCCGCGCGCCTCGCGTAAAGCGCGCGCAGCGCGCAGCGCGTGAAGATCCTGTTCGCCGGGGGCGGCACCGGAGGTCACCTGATGCCCGCTCTCGCGCTGGCGCAAGCACTGCGCGACGCGCGCCCCGATGCCGAGGCTGTGCTGGCCGGGGCGCAGCGCGGCATTGAAGCCGAGATTCTGCCGCGTCATCCATTCCGATATTACTTGTTGCCGATCGAGCCTTTGTACCGGCGCGAGTGGTGGCGCAACCTGCGCTGGCCGCTGCTCGCCTGGCGCGTCTGGCGCTCGGTGCGAAGAATGTTGCGCGAGGAGCGGCCCGACATCGTGGTCGGGACTGGGGGATACGCCTCGGGGCCGGTCGTGTGGCAGGCGCAGCGCGCCGGCATTCCGACGGCGCTGCAGGAGCAAAACGCCATTCCGGGTCTCACCACACGGTGGCTCGCGCACCGCGCGCGTCAGATTCACCTCGGTTTCCCGGAAGCCGCGGCGCGATTGCGGCTGGGACCGCGCACGGCGGTGTTCAATCTCGGCAATCCGATTCGCCCGCCCGCGGCCGACGAGGGCGGCGATCGCGACGCAGCGTTGGCGGCGTTCGGTTTGCTCCCCTCGCGACCTACGGTGCTCGTGTTCGGCGGCAGCCAGGGCGCGCGCGTCATCAATTACGCGGTCGCGGGTGCGCTCGAGCATCGCGGCCTGCAGGACGTGAACCTGCTGTGGGGCACTGGCCCCGCTCACGCGACCACGTTTGCACGCTACGCAGTGAACGGTCGGGTGGTGGTGCAGGGGTTCTTCGATCCGATTTCGCGCGCCTATCGCGTGGCGGATGTGGTGGTGTGCCGCGCCGGCGCGATGACGACCGCGGAGCTGTGCGCCTGGGGGAAAGTGAGCGTGCTCGTCCCACTCGCGAGCGCGGCGGCGGATCATCAGCTCTACAACGCGCGCGCCCTCGAGGCCGCGGGTGCAGCCGTCGTTCTCACCGAGCTCGAGTTGACGGGTCGCACACTCGCGGCGCGGGTCGATGAATTGCTGCGCGATGCATCGCGACGCGTCGCGATCGCGACTGCGGCGAAGACGCGGGGTCGACCGACCGCCGCCGCCGACATAGTGTCAAAATTATTGACACTGCCGGTTGATTGACGGTAGCTCTTTTCTAAGTCACGGTAATTCCCTATATTAGACCCCCACAGATGACCTTGTTTGCACCCGACGGTGATTCTCGCCCCATCCATTTCATGGGTATCGCCGGAGCGGGGATGAGTGCCCTGGCGCTGCTGGCCAGGCACCGCGGGGTGCCTGTAAGTGGTTGCGATAACGACACTTCCGGAGCGGCTGACCTTGAGGCCTTGGGCGTGCCCGTGTGGCGCGGCCATGACCCGGCCCATTTGGACCAGGCCCGAGCCGTTGTGGTGACCGCGGCCGTGCCGACGGAGCACCCCGAGCTGGCTCGGGCGCGTGAGCGCGGGTTGCCGGTAGTACGCCGCGCGGATGCGCTCGGAGCCGTGGTCGCCGGCGCAACCGTGGTTGCAGTCGCGGGCACGCATGGCAAGACGACGACGACCGCGATGACGACACAGGCGCTCGTCGCCGCCGGGCGGGATCCCACGGGTCTCGTGGGTGGACGGATCGCCGCATGGGGTGGCAATGCGCGCATCGGCGACGCGTCGCTCTATGTGGTGGAAGCGGATGAGTTCGACAAGGCGTTCTTGTCGCTCACGCCGACGATCGCGGTGATCAACAACGTCGAAGCGGATCACCTCGAGTGTTACGGTGGCAGTGTGGCCGAGCTGGAAGCCGCGTTCGTCCAGTTTGCCCGCGGCGCCCAGCGGGTGATCGTCGGCGGTGACGACGCGGGCGCGGCGCGCATCGCGGCGGCGCTCGATGTCCCGGTGTGGCGATTCGGAACGGGCGTCGGCAGCGAAGTGCGGATCACTGACGTGGTGCAGGGACCCGACCGCTCGCAGGCGAACGTGGCGCTGCCGGGGGTAGCGACCGTGGCGTTGCGGCTGCGGGTCCCGGGGCTGCACAACCTGCGCAATGCCGTCGCGGCACTCGCGGTGGTGCGCGCTTTGGATGCGGACCTGGGACGGGCGACCGCCGCGTTGGCGGAGTTCGGAGGCGTCGCGCGACGCTTTGAACGCGTCGGCGAAATTGGGGGGGTGACCGTCATCGACGATTACGCGCACCACCCGAGTGAAGTGCGGGCTACGCTCTTGGCGGCCCGGCAGGCGTTTCCGTCGCGACGGGTGGTCGCGGTGTTTCAGCCCCATCTGTATTCGCGCACCGCGCTGCATGGCGACGCGCTGGGGCGCGAGCTGGCGGCGGCGGATCTGGTGGTCGTGGCACCGATTTATGCGGCCCGCGAGCAGCCGCTGCCCGGCGTAACGGCCGCATTGGTGGCGCACGGCGCCCACGCGGCCGGAAAGGAAGCCCTGACGATCGAACGGGAGGCGTTGGCGCGACGCGTGGCCGACGAAGTGCAGGCGGGTGATGTCGTCCTGACCATGGGGGCCGGTGACGTGACCCAGGTCGGTCGGGAGCTGTTGGGTCTGCTCCAGCGACGCGAGACGGCCAAGGGGCGGAGCCGGTGACGCCCCGCACGCGACGCATCGCGATTGGAGTCGGCGCGGCGCTCGCGCTGTGGCTGCTGGGACCGCGCCTGCTACGCCACGTCGGGTTTTTCCGGGTACGCGAAGTCGCGCTCGTAGGTGTGCGATACCTCTCGCCCGATGCGGTGATCGGCGCGCTGCATCTGAGCCCCACGGCGAGCGTATTCGACGACCCGGATCCCCTGGCCAAGCGACTGCGCAACCTGCCGGGCATCGCGGAGGCGCGCATCGTGCGCCGGCTGCCCGGCGTCCTCAAGGTGATTGTGCGCGAGGAGGAGCCGGTGGCGCTGGTGCCGGGCTCCGCCGGTGGTCCCCTCACCGTGGTGGACGGGGCGGGCCGCCCGATGCCGTACGATCCGTCGCGTGCGGCGCCGGATCTGCCGGTGGCCGCGAGCGCCGATTCGGATCTAGTGGGCGTGCTGGCGCTGGTCCAAGCGGTCGACCCGTCGTTATACGAAACCATCACGGCGGCGCGCGCCGAGCGCAGCACCGTCGTGTTGCAGCTGGGAACGCGCCGCCTGCTGGTGATGCGGGACGTGGGCCCGGACGTGATTCGCGCGGTGGAGATGGTGGCGCATGACCTGACCGCGCGGGCGCGATCCTATGCGGAGCTCGATGCGCGGTATGCCGGCCAGATCGTCGTCCGGCGCGCGACCAAGGCGGGATCGTGACGCGCGATCGTCGCCTCGTGGCCGGGCTCGACCTCGGCAGCACCAAGACCTGCGCGGTGATCGCGGAGGTGGTCGGCGACCTGCCGCGCACGCCGCTGGCGAAGGTGCTGGGCGTGGGGTTGGCTAAGAACGGCGGCGTCCGCCGCGGCGTGGTGCGCGACATCGACGAGACGACGCGCTCCGTGACCGCCGCGATGCGCGATGCGGAGCGCATGTCGGGCGTCAAAGTCGCCGCGGTCACCTGCGGCATCGCGGGGGAGCACGTGTCGGCGCGCGGATCCTCGGGGGTCGTGGCCGTCAATGGCGACGAAATCACCGCCGGCGACGTGGCCCGGGTGAACGAAGTGGCCCGTGCCGTTTCGCTGGGGCCCGATCAGGAGCTGCTGCACGACATCCCGCAGGAATACATGGTCGATCAGCAGCGCGGCATCTCGGATCCGGTAGGGATGACCGGGATGCGGCTCGAGGTCGAGATGTACCTCGTGACGGTGCAGTCGACCGCCGCCCAGAACCTGCGCAAGGCGGTGCAGCGCGCGGGATATCGGGTTGCCGACCTGGTGCTCGAGCCGTTGGCGGCGTCCTTCGCGGTGTTGACCGACGACGAGAAGGAGCTGGGCGTCGCCCTGGTGGAAGTGGGGGGCGGCTCGACCGGGGTGGCGATCTTTCACGAAGGCAAGATCCGGCACGTCGCGTCACTGAAATACGCTGGCGCGCATGTAACCAACGATCTGGTGCAGGGACTGGGCGTGACCCAGGCGGACGCCGAACGGCTGAAAGAGCGGCACGGCATCGCCTACGCCCCTTTGGTGGACGCGTCGGAGATGATCAACCTGCCGTCCACGCCGGGGCAGGGCGCGCGCCAGGCATCACGCGAGCTGTTGTCGCACATCATCCATCAGCGACTGGATGAGATCTTCATGCTGGTGGGACGGGAATTCGAGCGCGCCGGGTACGGCGGTGGCCGGTTGCCGGCGGGCGTCGTGCTGACCGGGGGCACGGCGCATCTGCCGGGCCTGGTCGAGCTGGCGCGTGAGGTCTTCGCGGTACCGGTCCGGGCGGGTGCGCCGGAGCTGGGCATTTCCGGATTGGTGGACAGCGTGCAGGCGCCGCGCTACGCGGTGCCGGTCGGGCTGGTGTTGTACGGAGCGCGACGCCTGGTGCAGGGCGCGGGCGGGGCGGGAGCGAGTGCGGGAGATGGCGGCGTCGAGCGAATGCTGGGACCGCTCAAGCGATGGCTGCAGGACTTCTTCTGATCGAGGGGCCGAGGGAGCCATGATCTTCGAACTGGAAGAAACAGTCGGACAGACCGCGCGCATGAAAGTCGTCGGCATCGGCGGCGGCGGCGGCAACGCCCTCAATCGGATGATCGAGGAAGGCGTGGCCGGCGTGGAGTTCATCGCCGTCAACACCGATGCGCAGGCGCTCGAGAAAAACCATTCTGCGTTGAAGGTGCAGATCGGCAAGAAGCTCACGCGCGGTCTCGGCGCGGGCGCGCGGCCGGAGATCGGTCGCCAGGCGATCGAAGAGAACCGCGACGAGGTGTTACACGCGCTTGCAGGGCGCGGACCTCGTGTTCGTCACCTGCGGCATGGGCGGGGGCACCGGCACCGGCGCCGCCCCGATCATCTCCCAGGTCGCCCGCGATCTGGGGGCCCTGACGATCGGGATCGTCACCAAGCCGTTCCTGTTCGAGGGCCGCAAGCGCATGCGACAGGCCGAGATGGGCATCGCGGAAATGCGCAAGCACGTCGATACGATGATCGTGGTCCCGAACGAGCGGCTGCTCGCCGTCGTGGGGAAGGGCATTCCGTTCCAGGATGCACTCAAGAAGGCCGATGAGGTGCTGTTGCACGCCACGCAAGGGATTTCCTCCATCATCTGCGTGACCGGCGAAGTGAACGTAGATTTTGCCGACGTGCGCACCGTGATGCAGAATGGCGGCACCGCCCTGATGGGGACGGGCATGGGCCGCGGCGAAAACCGGGCGATGGAAGCGGCGCAGCAGGCCATCAGCTCACCGCTGCTCGACAACATCTCGATCGCGGGCGCGACCGGGGTGTTGATCAACATCACCGGCGGTCCGGACTACACGCTGGGCGAAGTAACGCAGATCAGCGAGGCGATTCACGACGCCGCCGGGGACGAGGCCGAGATCATCTTCGGGGCCGTGCGCGATGCGGCGATGCAGGGTGAGATCCGCGTCACGGTGATCGCCACTGGGTTCGACAAGACGGCCGCAGCCGAGGCGCCCGCAGCCCCGGCGGCGACTGCCCGGCCGGCAGCGGGCGTGCTGCCGTTCGAGAAGCGGCCCGCACGACCCACGCCCACGACGCCCCCCGGGTTCGGCAAGCCGGCCGAGGCGACGCCGCCGCGGCGTCCTTCCGCGCCCGGCACCGCTCCGGAAGTGAATGAAATGGAAATCCCCACCTTCATCCGCCGCCAGATGGACTGATGCGACGGCGTGGAGTAGCAGGGGCTGGCCTGCTGGTCGCAGCGGGCGCGCTGGCGTGGGCCATCCACGGGGGATGGCTCTGGCACGGCCCGGTGCGCGCGCCCGCGATCCGGGTCACCACGGCCTATCGGGAGTTCGACGATACTCTGGGACCGCGCGAGACGCTCTCGAATGTGCTCGCCCGCGCCGGCCTCACGGGATCGCGCTATGCCGCCTTCCTCACGTCCGCGGGCCGGCTCGATAGCCGCCGGCTGCGCCCCGGCCTGGTATTTCACTTTCGCCAACCGCTGACGGATTCCGTCGTGGACCGGATGACGGTGCGCGTCGGACCCGAGCGGCGGCTCTGGTACGCGCGCGATTCCGGCATCTGGTCGGAGCGCGAAGAGCAGATCGCGTGGCTGCCACAGCGGCTGCGGCTCCAGGGCACGATCAAGACCTCATTGTATGAGTCGCTCGATGCCGCGCTCCCGGACAGCGTGCTGCCGCCCGCCGAACGCCAGGCGCTCGCGTGGGCGATCGCGGACGTGTACGACTGGGAAGTGGACTTCACGCGCGACGTGCGCACCGGTGATCAGTTCGAGGTGCTGTTCGAGCGCCTCGTCTCGCAGGAAGGAGAACGGCGCTTTGGACGGGTGGTGGCGTCGCGGGTGGACGTCGCCCGCTCTCCGAGCTATGCGTTCTTTTTCGAGACCGATACGTTGCTGGGCCAGGGCGGCTTCTTCGACGATCACGGGCGATCGCTGAAGCGGTCGTTTCTGCGCGCGCCGCTGCAGTTCCGCCGCATCTCGAGCCGCTTCGGCGGACGGGTCCACCCCATCCTCGGTACGTATCGGATGCACGAGGGAGTGGACTATTCCGCTGCCTACGGAACGCCCGTACGAGCCACGGCGGACGGCTGGGTGACGCGGGCTGGGCGGGACGGGGGCTACGGCAACATGGTCGAAGTGCGGCACGCCAACGGCATCCGTACGCGCTACGGACATCTGTCGGGATTCGCGCGCGGCCTGCACATCGGGTCGCACGTGCAGCAGGGGGAGACGATCGCGTACGTGGGTTCGACGGGTTTATCCACCGGCCCGCACCTGCATTACGAGTTCGTCATCAACGGCCGCCGGACCAATCCGCAGCGCACCAACGCCGGCGTGGGGGCGCCCATCCCGCGCTCGCTGCAGAGTGCGTTCGAGGCCGTGCGCTCCGAGCTCTCGATCGAGCTCGAGCCGCCGCGGTCGTCGAGCGGCGTCATCAAGGTCGACTAACTTCCGGTTCACGCGTGGAGCTCTATCCCGCCGTTGACGTTCGGGGCGGGCGCATCGCGCACGTCCGCACCGGGAACGCGACTCGGCCGTCGGTGTACGGCGACGATCCCGCGACCGCCGTCCGGCGGCTTGCGGCGGAGGGGGCGCGCTGGGTCCACCTCGTCGATCTCGATCGTGCCTACGGCACCGGGTCGAATCGCGATCTGATGCTTGCTCTCCTCGCCGACGCCCCGCTCCAAGTGCAGGTCGGGGGATCCCTGGGTACCGAAGCGGTCATCGACGAAATGGTGAAAGAGGGCGCGACGCGTGTCGTGATCGGCTGTGCCGCCGCGGCAAACGATCCGGCGCTGGTCGGCCGGCTCATGCAGCGGCACGGCGCGGTCCGAGTGGCGGTCGCGATCGATGCGACCGACGGCCGAGTGACTCCCCGCGGGGCCACCGGCAGCCCGCCGCTTGCGGTCATCGATTTCGCGCAACGGCTGCGCGAGCAGGGCGCGGCGATCACGATCTATACCGACGTGACCCGCGACGGGACGTTGACCGGCGCTGATATTGCCGGCGCCCGCGCGCTCGCGCCGCTCGGTCTCGAGATCGTCGCCAGCGGTGGGATCGGCAGCCTCGACGATGTGGCCGCGATCCGTGACGCCGGATTGGCGGGCGCGATCGTCGGTCGCGCCCTGCACGAGGGCCGTTTCACCCTGGCGGAGGCCCTGGCGTGCGCCGCCGCCTGACCCTCGAGCTCGTCCTGCTACGGGCCGTCGCGCTTGGCGCCCTGCTGCTCTTGCTCGTCAATCCCGCGCGGTCGCGCCCGAGTGAGGTCGGAGCGCCTCCGTTGGTCTTGCTCGACGCTTCTCTCAGTATGGGGGGCGAACACGGCGTCTGGCGGGCCGCGCTGGATTCCGCACGTCATCTCTCGGCCGGCGGGTTGATTTGGCGCTTCGGCAGCGGGGTCGCGGCGTTCGATACGACCGCGCCGGCCGGGGGCGAGAGCCGTCTCGTGCCGGCGCTGGCCGCCGCCGCCGGTCGCAGTGGGCCCGTCATCGTCGTATCGGACGGCGCCATCAGCGATGCGGCCGACCTGCCACCCGATCTGCGGCGTCGCGCCCGGATGCTCGTGCTGCCGCGCGCGCCGTTCTTCGATGCGTTCCTCGCTTCGGTGGACGGCCCGCGTCGCGTCGCCGTGGGGGATACGGTGCGGTTGCGGGTGGCATTCGGAACTGCGGGGACGAGGGACGGGGGACGAGGGACGAGTGCGGCGGGCTCTGCAATCGCGGTGTCCGTGGACGGGCGCAGCGTCCTCTCTCAGCGTGTTTCGTTCCCCGATAGCGGCGTGCTGGTCACGGAGATCGCTCTTCCCTCGTCCCTCGTCCCCCGTCCCGGTCTCAACGCGCTCGAAGTTCGCCTCACCGGCGTCGCCGATTCCGAGCCGCGTGACGATGCGCGCTGGTTCGTGTTGGACGTGAGCCCGCAGCCGACCGCCGTTGTGCTCGCGTCGCCGCCGGGCTGGGAGGCGCGTTTCTTCACTAAGACGCTGGCCGACGTGGCCCGGGTCCCCGTCAAGCTGTTCGTCGAGACTGAACCGGACCGGTGGCGCGATGCGGCGACTCTGGTACCGGTACCGGCCGATCAGGTGCGCCGGATGGCGGCGGGGGCGAGGATGCTCGCGTTGATCGGCGCGCCCGATCGCCTCGGCGCGTTTCGTCGATCCGCGGGGCTGTTGTGGTGGCCGCTCACGGCAACGTCAGTCGGTGACTGGTATGTCGATCCACCGCCGGCATCGGTGCTGGCGGGCGCGCTGGCGGGTGTGAGCTGGGATTCGCTTCCCCCGGCGACGGCGGTCGCAGAACTGAGCGTCGGCTCCGACGCCGCCGTGCTGCTCACGGCGCGCCTCGCTCGACGGGGATCGGCTCGACCGCTGGCGCTGGTACGGGACTCGGCGGGAGCCCGGCAGGGGATTGTGAGCGCGGCGGGATTGTGGCGCTGGGGGTTCCGCGGAGGGGCGCCGGCGGAAGCCTATCGGGCCCTGGTGGCGGCGTTTGCCGACTGGCTGCTGGCGGAGCGGGGCGAGAGCCGGGAACGCTTCGGGCCCGTCACGCTCGAAGCCCCGAATGGCCTGCCGCTCGAGTGGCACTGGCTCGCCCGGGCGACGCCCGCGCCGCAAACCGTCCGGGTGATCCTGCAATCCGAGTCCACATCCGTCACGCGGCCGCTGCCCTTCGACGCGGACGGGCGAGCGGAGCTGCGCGTCCCCCCCGGCGTGTACCGCTGGCGCGCAACCGATGGGTCCGAGCACGGCGTGGTCGTGGCGGAGCACTATTCGGACGAATGGCGTCCCGCGCCCGTCACGCTGTCCGACCAACCCGGGGCGATGACCGGCGCGCGACGCGACATCGCGGCGCGGGATCAGTGGTGGCTGTTCGCAATTGCGTTGGCCGCCTTCGTGGGGGAGTGGGCGTGGCGGCGTCGCCAGGGGCTGCCCTGATGGGCTTGTGGCAGCGCCTGGCCAAGGCGCTGGGCGGGGCCCGCGGCGAGCGGGTCTCGCTCGAGGAGGCTGAGCAGATTCTGCTCGAAGCGGACTTCGGTGTCGACGCGACACACGATCTGCTCGAAGGTCTGCGTCGGACGCCCGCCGCTGAGCAGCCGGCATATCTCGAACGCGCCGTCAGCGCCCTGTTGGCCGGGCCGCCCGATCCCGGCGCCCTCGCGCGGGCCGCCCCAGGGCCGACCGTCATCGTGGTCTACGGCGTCAACGGCGTCGGCAAGACGACGACCGTGGCCAAGCTGGCGCAGCGTCTCGGAAGCGAGGGACGGCGCGTGCTGCTGGCGGCCGCGGACACGTTTCGCGCCGGTGCCGCGTCGCAGCTCGCCACCTGGGCCGATCGGCTCGGCGTCCCTTGCGTGGGCGCGGGCGCTGACGGCCGTGGAGATCCCGCCGCTGTGGCGTTCGACGCGATCGACGCGGCCGTGGCGCGCGGATACGACACCGTGTTGATCGATACGGCGGGCCGGCTCCACACGGATTCACGGCTGCTCGACGAGCTGAAGAAGGTCGTGCGCGTGGTGGGGAAACGGCTTCCGGGGGCGCCGCACGAGTCGTTGCTGGTGCTCGATGCCTCGGTGGGTCAGAACGCGGTGCAGCAGGCGCGGGAGTTTCACGGCGCGGTTCCCCTCACCGGTCTCATCGTCACCAAGCTGGACGGGACCGCCCGCGGTGGGGCCGTGGTGGCCGTCCGCCGGGCGGTGCCGGTGGAGATCCGGTTTGTGGGAACCGGCGAAGGACTCGATGACCTGGAGGTGTTCGACGCTGCGGCGTATGCGCGCCGGCTGGTCAACGGGTAATGCCGATCGAGCTGCGCGCCCCCGTCAAGTTCCTCAAGGGCGTCGGGCCGCGCCGCGCCGAGGCGCTGGCCAGACTGGGCGTCCGCTCCGTGGGCGATCTGCTCTATCACGCGCCGCATCGGTACATCGACGCGACGACCCTGGTCCCCTTCGCCCGGGCGCGGGTGGGCGAGGACATCACCGGCGTCGGTCGCGTGCTGTCCACCGGCATTCTACCCACCCGTCGTGGACTGCGGGTGTTCCGCGCGTTGCTCCAGGACGACTCCGGCAAACTCGAGTGCGCCTGGCCGGGCCAGCCATTCCTCGAGCGCACCATCGTGGCCGGCCAGCTGCTGCTCGTGACCGGACCGGTGCGGTACTATCACGGCCGCCAGCTCGTGCCGCGGGAGTTCATCATCCTGGCGGACGCGAGTGAAGCCGCGCCGGAGCGCGGGCTGATCCTGCCCGTCTATCCGGCCACCGAAGGGTTGTCGCACAAACAGATTCGCAGCCTGGTGCACCAGCATCTCGATGTGCTGCTGCCGCTGGTAGTCGATCCGCACCCGGCCAGCCTGCGCACGACGATCGCCGTCCCGGCGCTCGCGACGGCACTCGCCGCCGTGCACCGTCCGGGGTCGGTCGAGGAGGCTGAAGCCGGTCGCCGGCGGCTGGCCTTCGATGAGTTTTTCGACCAGCAGCTGGTCCAGGCGCGCGCTCGATTTCTCGCCAAGCGGGCCCGCGCCGGCATCCGGTTCGAGCTGAAACGGGAGCTGACGTCCGCCCTCAAGGAGCACCTGCCGTTCGAGCTGACCGCCGATCAGCGCAAGGCGATTCGCGAGATCACCGACGACATGACCTCGCCCGAGCGGATGCATCGCCTGCTGATGGGTGATGTCGGCACGGGAAAGACCGTCGTGGCGCTGTTCGCGATGCTGCTGGCGGTCGAGAACGGCTACCAGGCGGCGATCATGGCGCCCACGGAGCTGCTGGCCGAGCAGCACCAGGCGACGCTCACGAAGCTGCTCGCGCCGCTGGCGATCCGGCCCGAGCTCCTGGTGGGGCGGGGCACCGCGGCGGAGAAGACGGCGATCCGGGACCGCATCGCCAAGGGAATGTCCCGGGTCGTGGTGGGCACGCACGCGCTGATTCAGGAATCGGTACGGTTCCATCGCCTGGGGCTCGTCGTCATCGACGAGCAGCACCGCTTCGGTGTGGAGCAACGGGCGGCTCTGGCCGGCAAGGGCGATGCGCCCGACGTGCTGCTCTTGACGGCGACGCCGATTCCCCGCTCGATGGCCCTGACGCTGTACGGCGACCTGGACGTCACGACGCTGGTGGAGCGGCCGCCGGGCCGGGGCACCATCAAGACCGCGCTGCGAACCGAATCGGCGCGCGCCAAGATCTACGAGTTCATTCGCAGCGAGTGCGCGGCCGGCCGGCAGGCCTACGTGCTGTATCCGGTGATCGAGGAATCAGAAAAGGTCGATCTCAAGGCGGCGACCACCATGGCTGAAAAGCTCGCCAAGGTGTTCAAGGAGTTTCGGGTCGGGCTGGTCCACGGCCGCCTCAAGGCGGAGGAGCGCGATGCCGTCATGCGTGCGTTCCGCGACAACGCGGTGTCGGTGCTGGTGGCGACGAGCGTGATCGAGGTGGGGATCGACGTCCCGAATGCGTCGGTGATGCTGATCGAGCACGCCGAGCGGTTCGGCCTGGCGCAGCTGCACCAGCTGCGCGGGCGTGTGGGGCGGGGCGCCGCGGCGAGCCATTGCATTCTGATGTCCGATGCGCGGGGGGCGGTCTCGCGGCTGCGCCAGTTCACCGAAACCGACGACGGGTTCAAGATCGCCGAGCTCGACCTGGCCATCCGGGGCATGGGTGAGCTGGCCGGCGCCCGGCAATCGGGCGGGGTCACGCTCCGGTTCGCGAATTTCGCCACCGATCTCGACTTGCTCGAAGCCGCGCGGCGCACCGCCGGGGCGATGATCGCGCGCGATCCGGCATTGGAACGACCGGAGCACGCCGTCTACCGGGACAACGTGGTGCAGCGCTACGAGCGGGGGTTTGAACTCTTCAGGGTGGGTTAGAGCTGATGGCGCATTTCAGAATCGCATCTGGATCCCCACACGAGCGCCGGATCCGAGTGGCTCAGCCGTCAGCTCCAGCCCGTGAAAGGGAATATTCGGCGGGTTTCCTTTCTGATGGCGCAAATCCATGATGAACAACGCCGCCGACGCGAGCAGAGAAACCTGCCCGCCGATCAATCGGCTGCGCGCCCGGCGGTCGTAATACGTCGTCAGCTGAAACAGCAGCTCCGCGTTGTAGTCGACGTAGCGGCCGTCGGATCGCAGCTGGCACGCCGCATTGTTGTCGCGACACAGGGCGATCAACGACCGCCACTCATCCTGGGCGCTCGCGTGCTCGCGCGCCGCCCAGATCGTCAGGCCCACGGCGGTCGCCGCCGTGACCCACTTCCCGTAGTGCACGACGCCGCGGGTCCAGCCCTGTGGGGCGGGCTGGACCGGCGCTTCCTGGCCGTGCAGCGCGACGCCGGTCACCAGTTGAGCCAGCAGGCACAGGGCGAGTACCCGCTTCATTGAAAAGCCTCCACCGCTCCGCCTCCAGAAACGAGAATCAACTGCCGCGCGCGCACCAACGGTGGCTCCTCGATGGGACCGCGGACGTGCATGCGCCAGCGGACGGAATCGTTCGCCGCATCGACCAGGACAACTTCCCCGCTCGTGCCCCCGATCAGGATCCCGCCGGCCACTGGCGTCGGACCCGCCGTCGATGGCAGGCCCAGGGGGATCGAGCGGGCCTGGTCCGGTGCGTTGACCGGGACACGCCACAGTGTGCCCCCGGTCGTCATGACATACAGTGTATCACGAACGAGGGCAGGGGCGCCGTAGACGGCGTCACCAAGCGAGCGGTCCCAGCCGACCGTAAGTGCTGGCAGGGCCACGGACTGGACATGACCCGTGGTGGTGGCGTAGAACAGGTGCCCGCCGTCCGTCACCGGGGTGCCGAGGACGGTCCCCGGCGTAGCCAGGCGGGCCCGTACCGCCCCGGTGGCGGCGTCGAGCAGATAGAGGGAATCGCCGATCGTCGCCACGGCGATGGCATCGCCCACCGGGACGGGCGTCGCCCGCCCGGCGCGTCCCAGGGAACGGCGCCAGACCGACATCCCGGTGGCGGCGTCCAACGCCTGCACCACGCCAGCATCACTCACCGATACGACCAGGGAGTTCGTGAGCGCCAGGGGCGCGGACACGCCGTCGCCGCGCGTCTCCCAGATGGTGGCGCCCGTCTTGAGCCGCAGCGCCAGGACCCGGCCATTGGGGGTGGCCTGGGTAGCGACGTACAGGCGATCGCCGTCGAGCAGGGGACCGCCGGCTACCGATCCGGCGACCCGGCGCCGCCACAGCACGTGGCCGCCGGTGCGCTCGAGCAGTACGACGGCGCGATCGGAGGTTCCCACCGCGATCACGCTGTCACCGATGGCCGCGCCGCCTTGCACCGCGCGTCCCACGCCCGTGCGCCAGGTGCGCAACGGGGCGGTCGTGAGGGACTCGGCGGCAGACGCGTCGTGACGGGGCCCGCCGAGATAGGTGCGCCAGCCCGCGGGATCGCGGTCCGGACCAACGCGGATGACCGGTGCGCACGCAATTGCGTTGACAGCCCACAGAGCCGCCACTAGTATGCCGCGCCTATGTCGGACGCGCGCCGAATCGAAGCCCTCCCCGGCCTGATCGGGGAGACCGTCACTGTGCGCGGGTGGGTGATGACCACTCGCTCGTCTGGAAAAATCGCGTTCGTCACCCTGCGCGACGGCACCGGGTATCTGCAAGCGGTGCTCTCCAAGAAAGAGGTGCCGGAGGCCGCCTGGGACGCCTTCGGGCGGCTCACCCAGGAAGCATCCTGCGCCGTGACGGGGGTGGTCCGCGCCGACGCCCGCGCGCCCGGTGGGGTGGAGCTGGCCGTCTCCGACCTGGCCGTGCTCGGGCCCAGTCCCGACTTCCCGATCAGTCCTAAAGAACATGGTACCGCTTTCCTGTTCGAGCACCGCCACCTCTGGTTGCGCAGCCGCCGCCAGGTGGCCATCGCCCGGGTGCGCCACGAAGTGATCCAGGCGATCCGAGACTTCTTCCATAGCCAGGGCTTCGTGCTCGTGGATACGCCGATTCTCACCGGATCGATCGGCGAGCACGCCGGGACCCTGTTCGCCACCGAGTATTTCGATCTCGGTAAGGCATATCTGGCGCAGACCGGCCAGCTCTACGTCGAGGCGGCCGCGGCCGCGCTCGGCAAAGTCTATTGCTTCGGGCCCACGTTTCGGGCCGAGAAGTCCAAGACGCGGCGCCATCTCACCGAGTTCTGGATGGTGGAGCCGGAAGTCGCCTGGAACGACTCCAACGACAATATGAAGCTCCAGGAGGACTTCGTCGCCTACATCGTGGGTCGTTGTCTCGAGCGCCGGAAGGGGGAGCTAGCGGAGCTGGAGCGCGATACCGCCGCGCTCGAGCGCTGTATCCCCCCGTTTCACCGCCTCTCCTACACCGAGGCCGTGGAAAAGCTCAAAGGCCTGGGCGCGGCGATCGAGTGGGGCGAGGACCTGGGGGGAGAGGCGGAGACGCTGCTGGCCAAGCAATACGACCGTCCCGTGATGGTGTTCAACTATCCGAAGGCCGTCAAAGCCTTCTATATGAAGGAAAACCCGGCCGACCCGCGCACCGTGTTGAACAACGACATGCTGGCCCCTGAGGGATACGGCGAGATCATCGGGGGGAGCCAGCGCGAAGACGACTACGACAAGCTGCTGGCCCGCATTCGCGCCGAAGGGCTGCCGGAAGAGGCCTACGGGTGGTACCTCGACCTACGCAAGTACGGCACCTTCACCCACGCGGGGTTCGGCCTTGGCGTCGAGCGCACCGTGGCCTGGATCTGCGGCTTGCCGCACATCCGCGAGGCGATCGCGTTTCCGAGGACGTTGTACAAGTTGTGGCCGTGAAGGGGACGGGAGAAGGCGGTAGGGGACGGTAGAAGACGGTAGGGGTGAAATCGTGTATGTGATCGTGTGGGAGTTCGAGCCACAGGTGGGAAAGAAGCGCGAGTTCGAGCGCACGTACTCCCGTGATGGCGACTGGGCGAAATTGTTCGGACGAAGTCCAGACTATCAGGGCACTGAGTTGCTTCGGCGAGCGGATGGTCGAACGTACTTCACGATTGACCGGTGGTCGTCGGCCGCAGCGTTCACAACGTTTCAAGAACAGTGGCGGACTGACTACGAGGCGCTGGACCGCCGCTGCGAAGGTCTCACTGCAAAGGAAACTTTGATCGGCCGATTCGAAACGATATAACTCCTACCGTCCCCCACTGTCTCCTACCACCATCAGCCACTCGACTTCACCTCTTCCCACAGCGTGTCCAGCTCATCCAGGGTGGCCTCGCCGATTTCGACGCCCCGCTCGCGCGCCATGCGCTCGACGGACTCGAAGCGATGGCGAAATTTCGCATTGGCCAGCGACAGCGCCTGGTTGGGATCGACGCCGAGCTTGCGCGAGAGATTCACCGCGGCGAACAGCAGGTCGCCGACTTCCACGGCCACGCGCTCCTGGCCTTCCTCGGGCGTCACCTGTTCCAGCTCGGCCATCTCCTCCCGCACTTTGGCCTGGGGGCCGCGCTCGTCGGGCCAGTCGAATCCTACGCCGGACGCGCGCTCCTGCAGCCGCAGGGCCATCAACAGGGGCGGCAAGTGCGGCGGAACGCCGGCGAACGCGCTGCGGCCGTTCGAGCTTTCCCGTCGCTTCGCTCGTTCCCAGGAATCCCGTGCCGCGGGCACGGCGGCCACGCCGCTGGTGAGATGCGTATGGCGCCGCCGCATCTTCTCTTCCAGTGACCGCACCACCGTTTCCGCATCGAACTGGCTGCGCTCCTCGGCGAGCACGATCTGAAACGCGAGGTGCAACAGCATGTCGCCCACCTCCTCGCGCAGCTGCATCGGATCGCCGCTCGCGATGGCGTGGTCGAGCTCGAGCACCTCTTCCACGAGGTAGGGACGTAACGTGTACGCGGTCTGCGCGGCGTTCCACGGGGAGCGTTTTCGCAATTCCCGTACGAGCGCCAGCGCGCGTCCAAGCGCTGAATCGCCTTGCATTTAGCCTCCGTGCGGGGTATGATATCGGCTCGTGTGAACGTGTCAATCGGCGCGCCGAATAGCCGCGCGTGGGTAGAGGTGCGGCTCGTGGCTGTGGTGGAAAATGCCCGCACGGTGGCGCGCACCGCGGGTACCCGGCTCCTCCCGATCGTGAAGGCGAACGCGTACGGGCTCGGAGCCGTCGCCGTCGTCAGAGCGTTGGAAGCGGTCGAGCCGTGGGGCTACGGCGTCGCCACGGTGGAGGAAGGGGCCGAGCTCCGCGCGGCGGGAATCTCCCGACCCATCCTGGTGCTCCTGCCGGCGTGGCCGGCGCGCTTTGGCGAGTATCGCGCGGCGCGTTTGACGCCGGTGTTCGATCATCCGGACGCGTTGCAGGTCTGGGTGGCGGACGGGGGCGGCCCGTTTCATCTGGAGATCGACACCGGCATGGCGCGCGGCGGGGTCCGCTGGGACGAGATTGACCGCGTGGCGCCGTTCACCGATGGGCCGGGGTTTGAGGGCGCCTTTACACAGCTGCACTCGTCCGAGTACGCCGACGAATCGGTGACACGCCAGCTGCAACGGTATTTCGAAGCATTGGCCCGGCTGCCGCGGAAACCGGCATTGCGGCACGTGGCCAATAGTGCCGCGGCCCTGGGCGACCCACGTTGCGCGCTCGACCTCGTTCGACCAGGTGTGTACCTGTACGGCGGCACGCCCGGCGGGGCTATCGTTCCGGGCCTGGCTGTGGCCAGTATCCGGGCGCGTGTGGTGAGCGTGCGGCGCGTCCGGGCAGGGGACAGCGTGAGCTACAACGCGAGGTGGACCGCCGCGCGGGAGACCACCATCGCCACACTCGGCATCGGCTATGCCGATGGGGTTCCACCAACGCTCGGACCCGACGGGCACGGCCACGTGTTGCTGCACGGGGCGCGCTGCCCGATCGTGGGCACGGTGACGATGGATCTGATCCTGGTGGATGTCGGGGATGGCGCGGTGGCTCCTGGAGACGTCGCCACGCTGTTGGGCGACGACGGAGCGGAACGCATCACGCTGGCCGATCTCGCCGCGGCGAGCGGCGTGCAACCGCGAGGGGTGCTGACGGGTCTTGGAATGCGATTGCCGAGGATCTACGCATGAAGCGAGCGGCGATCATCGTGCTGGATGGTCTCGGCATCGGCCGGGCGCCCGATCAGGAAGGCTACGGCGACGGCGGCTCGGATACCCTGGGCAACCTTGCCGAAGCGGTGGGTGGCCTGAATCTGCCCAACCTGGAGCGCCTGGGCCTCGGGCTGTGCCGCCCCGTGAAGGGGATTGGGCGACCGAAGCAAGCCGGGGCGGCCTATGGTGTCGCGCTGCCGCGCTCGCCCGGGAAAGACAGCACCACCGGCCACTGGGAGATCTGTGGCGTGTTGCTGGAGGAGCCGTTCCGGACCTATCCGGACGGTTTTCCCAAGGCGTTGCTCGATGATTTCGCGCGCCGCACTGGGCGTGGCTGGCTGGGGAACAAGGCGGCGTCCGGGACCGGGATCATCGCCGAGTTGGGCGCCGAGCATCAACGGACGGGCAAGTGGATCGTGTACACCTCCGCCGACTCGGTATTCCAGGTCGCCGCGCACGAAGCGACGGTGCCGATCGCGGAGCTGTACCAGGCGTGCGGCGTCGCCCGCGACATGTTGATGGGCGAGCACGCCGTGAGTCGGGTGATTGCCCGCCCGTTCGAGGGATCCGCGGGCGACTACCGGCGCACTTCTCGTCGGAAGGATTTTTCCATCGAGCCGGTGGGCGAAACGCTGCTGGACAAGCTGGCCACCGCGGGCGTGCCGCGTGTGGGGATCGGCAAGGTGGACGACCTGTTCGCCGGCCGCAACATCACGAGCGAGCACACGCCCACCAATGGGGACGCGTACCGCCTGATCGAGCAGACGTTGGATACGCTGGAAACGGGGTTTGTGTTCGTGAACGTGATCGAGTTCGACCAGACCTGGGGGCACCGGAACGACATCCGGGGGTTTCATCTGGGGCTGATGGAGCTTGATGGCTGGCTGCCGCGCCTGGAGGCGCGGATTCGCGAGGGCGATCTGATCATCATCTCAGCGGACCACGGGAACGATCCCACCACGCCGTCCACCGATCATTCGCGGGAGGCCGTTCCGATGCTGGTGCTGGGACGCCGAGTGCGGCCGGTGGCGCTGGGGGAGCGGCCCACCTTTGCGGATATGGGCGCCACGGTGGCGGAGTACTTCGACGTACCACCCTTGGCGGCCGGCCGCTCGTTTCTGAGCGAGGTGTGGGCGTGAGCGCCGAGCTGGTGCGCCGGGCCCGCGCGGTGATGGCCAATGCATACGCACCCTACAGCAAATTCCACGTCGGGGCAGCGATCGAAGCGGACGACGGCAGTGTGCACGTGGGGTGCAACGTGGAGAATGCGTCCTACGGCCTGACGATTTGCGCCGAGCGGATGGCGGTGGGCGCGGCCGTAGCGGCGGGGAAGCGCAAGCTGAAGCGGGTGGCGGTCGCGACCGCGGTCGAGCCTCCGGCCACGCCGTGTGGCGCGTGCCGGCAGGTGCTGGCCGAATTCGGGCTCGATCTCGAGGTCATCGCGGCCGGTCCCACTTCCGAGCGGCGCTGGCGGCTGCGGGAGTTGTTGCCCGAAGCCTTTACGCCGGAGTCGCTCACGTGAGGCGGGGGACGCGACGCCTCGCCGTGGTACTCGGGGTAGTTGGGCTGGCCGCCCTGGCCTGCGTGGAGAACATTTCTTCCCCGGCGAGCTGTCCCGACTACTGTCCCGGTGGGCAGATCGTCACGGTGGAATCGGTGCTCGCGGGCGCCGTGGTTCGGGACTCGTCGTTCAGCGGATACCGGACGGCGCAAGAGGCGTTCGTGATGTTCGCGGCCACCGGGCCGGGGCTCGATAGTCGCCCCATCTTCCAAACCGACCCGATCGCGACCCGGCTCAAGATCGACACCGGATCGGACACCACGACGGGACCGATCGTGGTCGACTCGGCGCGGCTGACGCTGACGTGGTTGCGTCGGGATGTCACCTCGCGCAACGTGCGACTCGAGATCTATCGCCTGCCGTTGGGTCTCGACAGCACCAGTACCCTCGCGGGCCTTGCTCCGTCGTTCGGCACGCCCCTTCGGGTGGTGAATCTCGACAGTCTGCTGGCGCTCCCCGGCCTGCACGATTCTATCACGGGCGACAGCATTCTGAGCCGAGACACGCTGCGGCGGACCATCGTCGTTTCGGTCAAATTCGATTCCGCCCAGGCGCCCTACACAGAGGCCGACAGCGGGAAGGTCGCGTTTGGCATCCGCGTCACCGCTGATTCCAATGCGTCGCTCGTGTTGGGTGCCGCCGATGCCGGGTTCGGGCCGCAGATCCGCTGGTTCAACCGTGCCGATTCCGCTGGCACGTTGGTGGCCAAGACGGATCAGGTGCGAGGTTTGCTGTTCGACAGTTTCGTGTCCAACGCCCCCGCGCTGACGCTTGACTCCAATCTCACCATCGGCGGCCTCCCGGAGACGCGCGCACTGCTGCGTTTTTCCCTGCCGCGCAACATCCGGGACTCGGCCCAGATCATCCGGGCGACGCTGGTGTTGACGGCGGCTGCGCCTGCTCCGTTTCTCACGCGGGATTCGGTGTTCGTCCAGCTGAATCGGCTGGCCGCGGATGTCGGCGCCAAGTCTCCGTTGGTCGCGGACACGATCGGGGGGCAATCGCCGGTGTTTCTCCCCAGCGGCAACGACACGCTGCGCGTCGAAATCACCACCATGTTGCGGTTCTGGCAGTTCGACACGACGGCGGTCACGGCGGCCTTTGTTTCGCTCATTGCCCTCGATCGCACGGATTCGGCTCGAGTGGGCGGCCTCGGCAGCGGGACCACCCTCACTGCGTTGCGATTCTTCTCGTCACGCAGTCCCGCCTTCCAACCCCAGCTTCGGCTGACGTACGTGCCGCGCGTCAAGTTCGGATCCCCGTGATGCGACTGATGCGCTGCGCGATGCTGTTCGCCATCGCCCTGGCCGGCGCCGGTTCGGCGGGCGCCCAGGATTCGCCGCTCAGCGTACATGGCCTGGGCGTGCCGGGCCGATTCGAGAGCGCCCGCACGCGCGCCACCGGCGGTGCATTCGCGGCGTTCGATCCGCTGTCGGCGCTGAGCGAAGCCGCCGCGGCCGCCGTCACCCGGTTCACCGCCACGGCGGCCGGCGCGAGTACCTACCTCAGTGACGACCTGAATGGGGTGAGCGGCTCCCGCCGCACCGGGCGCTTCCCGCTGTTCCAGGTGTTCGGCTCGCTGGGGCACGGAGTGGTCGCCGGGGGCGGATTCACCACCTATCTCGATCGGTCCTACCGGGTCACGATTTCCGATACGATCACGCTGGGCGGCTCGGGGCAGGCGGTGACCGATGAGCTCGCGAGCGACGGCGGCGTCACCGATGCGCGTCTCATGGTGGCGCGGCGGTTCGGCCCGCTCGCGCTCGGCGCGGCGTACCACATCCTCACGGGTTCGACCCGGGTCGATGCGGTTCGGACCTTCACCGACACCTCGACCTATCGCGGGGTGACGCAGTCGGACGAGATCGCCTACAAAGGCGCCGGCGTATCCGCCAGCGCGATCCTCGCGCTCCCGCACCTATCGATTGCCGGGTACTGGCGCAGCGATACGAAGCTGACGAGCGAAATCGCGGGCGGAACGGTGGCGGTGAACGATCTGCCCCGGACGGTGGGCGGGGCCATTCGCTGGCAACCGGCGCCGGACGTCAACTTCGCCGGCGCCGTGACCCGGCGGTCGTGGGCGAGCGCCGCCGATTCGAACGCCTACAACACCACCAGCTGGTCGGCGGGGGCCGATGTGCGGCTCGGCGGGCTGCCGGTGCGATTCGGCGTCCGCGGTGGGGACTTGCCGTTCGGACCCGGGGGGAAGGCGCCGCGCGAGTTCGCGGTGGCGGTGGGCTCCGGGCTCAGCCTGTCGCAGGGACGCGGTGTGATCGATGTGACGCTCGAGCGCCTGCGGCGTACGAGTGTTGGCCTTACCGAGACGGGGTGGACGGTGCTTGTGGGGGTGACGCTGCGGCCGTGAACGTTTATTTCCACACCTTCGGCTGCAAGGCGAACCAGTACGACACCGAGCTCGTGCGGCAGGCTTTCGCCGATGCCGGCGCGACAGTGGTGGATGAGCCCGACGCCGCTGACCTCGCCGTCGTCAATTCCTGTACCGTCACCCACGAAAGCGAATCGAAGCTGCGCCGCTACGTGCGGCATCACGCGCGCGCCGGTCGCGAGACCCTGGTGATGGGGTGCGCCGCCGCGCTCGATCGCGGCGCGCTGGCGGCGTTGCCGCGCGTCCGTGCCGTCGTGGGCGGCGCCGACCCCGAGCGGGTGCTGCGGGCCGCCGGTTACGCCGATCCCAAGATCGCGCCTGAGTTGCGGAAGTTCTCCGGCGGGGCCCGAGGCTGGCTCAAGATCCAGGACGGCTGTGATGAGCACTGCACCTTCTGCGCGACGACGATCGCCCGCGGGGCGAACCGCTCCAAGTCGATCGACACTATCGTGTCCGAAGCGCGCGGCCTGGCGGAGCATCACGCCGAACTGGTACTCACCGGCGTTCACATTGGAACCTACGGACAGGACAGGGACGGGGGACGAGGGACGGGGGACGCGTCGTCACTGGGCAAGCTTCTGGAGCGCCTGGTGGAGTCCGTGCCGGAGGTGCGGTTTCGGCTCTCGTCCGTCGAAGCCACCGAAGTCGATGACCGTCTCGCGCGCCTGCTGATCGACGCGCCGCGAAACGTCGCGGCCCACCTGCACGCCCCGCTGCAATCGGCGGCCAATCCGGTGCTCAAGCGCATGGGCCGCCACTGGTACACGGCGGAGAGTTACCGGGAACGCATCGAGTGGCTCGCCGAGCACCTGCCGGTGTTCGGGCTGGGGGCCGATGTGATCGCGGGATTCCCCGGAGAAACGGACGAGCAGCACCGATCGACGCTCGCGTTTATTGCGTCGCTGCCGTTTACCTACCTGCATGTGTTTCCCTTCAGCGTCCGTCCCGATGCGGCCGCGGCGCGGCTGCCGGACCAGGTCTCCGATGGCGTGGTGCGGGAGCGCGCCCAGGAGCTCCGTGCGCTCGGTGAGGCGAAGGCGTCGGCCTACCGGGCGAGCCGTCAGGGTGGCCGGGCGGATGCGGTGGTGTGCGGTCGCCAGGGCGGGCGGCTCGAAGCGCTCACGCAGGATTACCTCACGGTCTATCTTACGAGCGACGAGTGGGACGGCCGTCCCAGATTGGACCTGACGGTAGACTGATCGTGCCGCGCATCTACATCGAGACCTACGGCTGCCAGATGAACGTCTCGGATTCCGAGCTGATGCTCGGGGTCCTGGGCCGGGAGGGATACGTCCGTACCGACGACCCCGCCACGGCGGACGTGCTGCTCGTAAACACCTGCGCCGTGCGGGATCACGCCGAGCAGCGGGTCCTGGGGCGGATGGGAGAGTTGAAGCGCTACAAACGGCCGGGGGACGTCCTGGGCGTGGTGGGCTGCATGGCCCAGCGCCTCGGTCCCAAGCTGCTGGAGCGGGTGCCGCAGGTGGATCTCGTGATCGGGCCGGACGGGTATCGGGGCCTTCCCGAGCTGATCGCCCGCGCGCGCGCCGGAGACCGGGCGGCGGACGTGACGTTCCGCGAATGGGAGCACTACGAGGACGTGCCGGCCGACCGTCCCCCCGGCGCCTCCGCCTTCGTGACGGTGCAGCGGGGCTGCGATTATCGGTGCACGTTCTGCATCGTTCCGATGACGCGCGGGCCGGAGCGGAGTCGCACCTTGGAGGACGTGGTGGGTGAGGTGAGTCGCCTCGCCGTCACCGGTACCTCCGAGGTCACGCTCCTTGGTCAGACGGTCAACAGCTATCACGACGGCACGCACGACTTCGCCGACCTGCTCCGAGCGGTCGGCGCCGTCCCGGGGATCCGGCGCGTCCGGTTCACCTCGCCCTATCCCACCGACTTCACCGATCGCGTGCTTGCGGCTATGGCCGAGACCGAAGCCGTGTGCGAGCACGTGCACCTGCCGGTGCAGAGCGGCAGCTCGCGGGTCCTCAAGCGGATGCTGCGACGCTACACCCGCGAGCGCTACCTCGAAGTGGTGCAAGCGCTTCGCACGGCCGTGCCCGGGATCGCGCTCTCGACCGACATCATCGTGGGCTTCCCGGGCGAAACGGAGGACGAGTTTGCCGAGACGCTCTCGCTCGTGGCGCAGGTCGAATTCGACGACGCGTACACATTCCGCTATTCGTTGCGGGAGGGGACGCCCGCGGTCAAACTGCGCGACCACGTGGCGGACGATGTGTCGGGGGAACGGTTGGAACGGCTCATCGCGCTGGTCCGGGCCGTGGCGCGGCGGCGCAACATGGCGCTCGTCGGCACCACGCACGAAGTACTGGTCGAAGGGCGGTCCAAGCGCGGCGGTCTGCTGCAGACGCGCACCCGGACCAACAAGGTGGCTCTGGTCGACGGGCCCGAGGACTGGGTCGGGACCTATCGGAGGGTGCGGTTCACCGGGACGACGGGGTCCACGTTTACCGCGTGGCCCGTGGAACAGGAGTTGGCTCTCTGGGCGTAACCAACGTGACCATGGAAGCGGCGCAGAGGGACTACGAGCGACTGCGCCCGCAATACCCCGCGTTCTGCGGCTGCGACACCTGCAAGGGCGACGTGCTGGTGTACGCGCTGAACCGGTTGTCCCCGCACTACGTGTCCACCCGCGCTGGAGAGATTCTGACCGGCCTGACGATGGGCACCGACCAGGAAACGGCGAAAGTCACGGTGATCATGATCGAGGGGTTCCGTCGCGTGGCGCTGGCACCGCGCTGTGGAGCCAAGCCGCTGACGCTGGCCTAGACGGCTGAGCGGCGGTGCGCCCGCCGCTGATGTGGTTGGCGATCGGCTTCGGGGCCGGCCTGTGGGCCGGCCTCGATGCGTTTTGGGGGACGTGGGGAGTGGGCGTACCGCTGCTGGTGGGGGCGCTGTTGGTCGCGCGACGCGCTCCGGTGGCCGGCGCGGTGGGATTCGCGACGGTTGCGGGTCTATTGTGGGGAGCAGGCGCACTGGCTCGGCGCGACGGGACCTGCGCGGGACAATGGGGACGGGGGACGTGGGAGCAGGGACGAGGGGCGCACGCTGCGGTGGTGCGTTTGCTCGATCCGGTATCCGCGGATGGTGGCATCGTCGAGGCGCAGGTCCGGGGTGGCAAGTGCGGTGGCTCCCTGACCATGCGCTGGCCTTCGAGAAAACCGGCAGCGGGGGGCACCACCTGGCTGGTGGCCGGTCCCTGGGTGGGCGACGCCAATCGCGGGTTGCTGCGAGTGCGCTCGTCCCGGCAGCTCGACGCCGTGCCACGGGGCCGCGGCGGCCTGCGCGATCGAGTGGGGCAGCGCAGCGCGGCGCTGTTCGGCGGGCGCGCCCCACTGGTGGACGCGCTCGTCATCGGGCGCACCACGGACCTGGACGCCGGGCTGCGCGAGCGCTACGCGCGCTCCGGGCTGGCCCACATTCTTTCCATCTCGGGGCTCCACGTCGGGTTCTTCGCCGCCTGGCTGACGCTGGCGCTCCGGCTTGTGGGGATCAGTCCGCGCCCACGACTCATCGTGTCCACGCTCGCTGTGCTGGCGTACTGCTGGTTGATTGGATTCCCGGCGCCGGCGACGCGGGCGGGCGTGATGCTCGCCGTGGACGGGGTGGCGCGCTGGCGCCAGCGCATCGTGGCTCCGCGCGGCACGATCGCGCTCGCGGCGCTCGTGGTGTTGCTGGTCGACCCGTGGGCGATCCAGGCGATCGGCGCATGGTTGTCGGTGGCCGCGATCGGAGCGGTCATCTGGGCCGACCGCGCGATCCAGGGACCGGCGATCCTCAAGCTGGTGGCGCCCGCGATTGCCGCGACGCTCGTGACGGCGCCGATCACGGCCTTCGCGTTCGGGACCGTGGCGCCGATCGGCGTGCTGGCGAACCTGATCGCCATCCCCCTCGGCGCCATCGCCGTGCCGGGCGCGATCTTCGCGCTCGGGATGGCAGGGCTCATTCCCACCCTCGGCGCCTGGCTCGCCGCCGGATCGGGATTGACGCTCGCCCTCCTCGACCTCGTGGCCGGCGCGGCGGCGGCGGTTCCCGGCGGGCACATTGTTTCGCAGCCAGGCTGGCTGGCGGGGCTCGGGTGGACCGCGGTGCTCGCGGTCGCGTGGTGGCTGTGGCACACGCCGCGGCGACGCTGGGTCATAGCCGCGCGGATAGCGCTGGTGGTCGCCGTCGCCAGCTGGGGCAGCCTGCTGTTTCGCGCGCCCCGTGACAGAGACGGCGTTCTCACCGTACATTTTCTCGACGTCGGGCAGGGCGACGCGGCGGTCCTGAGGACGCCGGCCGGCCACTGGGTGTTGATCGACGGCGGGCCTCGGTCGCAGCAGGGAGATGCCGGGCGGCGGGTAGTGTTGCCGTTTCTCCGCCGTCTGGGGGCCGGCGCCCTGGCGCTCGTGGTCATGACGCACGGCCACGATGATCATCTGGGGGGCCTGCCGGCAGTCATCGAAGCGCTGCCGCCCAAGGTCGTGCTGGAACCCGGGAAGCCGGTCAGCCGGCCGTCCTATCTGGAGTTCCTGGCCGATGTGGAGCGGACGGGCGCGACGTGGCATCCGGCTCGGACCGGCGACCGCGTCGAGCTCGATGGCGTGACCTTCCAGGTCTTGAGTCCCGACAGCAGTTGGGTCGCGCAGCAGGACGATCTCAACGAGGAGAGCGTCGTCCTGCTGGTGACCTATGGCAGCACGCGGCTCCTGTTCATGGGCGACGCCGGAGTCCCAGTGGAGGGTCGCCTGGCCGGCCGGGTGGGACCGGTGGACCTGCTCAAGGTGGGGCACCACGGCAGCCTCTCGGCCACCTCGGAGGCCTGGCTCAACGAGCTGGCGCCGCACGAGGCGGTGATCAGCGTCGGGGCGCACAATACGTACGGTCACCCGACGCCCGAAGTGCTCGAACGGCTCGCGCGTCATCATGTCGAGACGCTGCGGACCGACCGGCTCGGCACCATCACCTTTACCAGCGACGGCCACCGTGCCCAAATCGAATCCCGTCGTCACGATTGAGCGATTCATCATCGAGCAGGAGCGCCAGTTCCCGGAAGCCACGGGCGAGCTGTCGAACCTGTTGTACGATATCTGTCTCGCCGCCAAGATCATTTCGCGCAACGTGCGCCGGGCCGGCCTCTCCGACATCCTGGGCGAGATGGGCACCACCAACGTCCAGGGTGAGCTGCAGCAGAAGCTGGATGTGTTCGCCAACGAAACGGTCCGCTCGAGCGTGCAGCACACCGGCCGGACCTGCGTGCTGGCCTCCGAGGAGGACGAGGAGCCGGTTCCCGTGCCGGCCGGTCTGCCGGTCGGGAAGTACGTGCTGCTCTACGATCCGCTCGACGGATCGAGCAACATCGACGTCAATGTCCCGATCGGGACGATTTTCTCGATCCACCGCCGCGTCACGCCCGAGGGTGGGCCGGGGACGCTCGAGGACTGCCTGCAGTCGGGCCGAACCCAGGTCGCCGCAGGGTACATCTTGTACGGATCGAGCACCGTGCTGGTCTACTCGACCGCGAAAGGTGTGCACGGCTTCACGCTCGAGCCATCGATCGGAGAGTTCCTGCTGTCGCATCCCCTCATCCGGACGCCGGAGGTCGGCAAGTACTACAGCGTGAACGAGAGCAACTGGAATCGCTGGTCGCCGGGAGTGCAACGAGCCGTCGGCGCCTTCAAGAATGGCGCCCAGGGGGACGGGATCGTGGCCAAGAACGCTCGCTACGTGGGATCGCTCGTCGCCGATTTTCATCGCAACCTGCTCTCCGGCGGCATCTTCCTCTATCCGGCAGACCAGAAGTCTCCCAATGGCAAACTGCGGTTGCTGTATGAGGCCGCCCCGCTCGCGCTGCTGGCCGAGCAGGCGGGCGGCCTGGCGACCGACGGGCGGGGCCCGATCCTGGACATCGCGCCCACGGCACTGCATCAGCGGGTTCCGCTCGTGATCGGCAGCAAGCGGGACGTGGAGTTCGCGACGAGCGTGATGCGGGAGGAGCCGCGGGGACGGTGAGCGAACGCCGGCCACTGTATGGCCCCGGCGATTGGTCCGGGGATGCGGGCGCGGATCTGGGGGCGCCGGGGGAGTTTCCCTACACCCGCGGTGTGCATCCCACCATGTACCGCGGCCGTCTCTGGACCATGCGGCAGTACGCCGGGTTCGGAACGGCGGAAGAGACGAACGCGCGGTTCCGTCACCTGCTCGACGCGGGACAGACAGGACTGTCGGTGGCGTTCGATCTCCCCACCCAGATGGGGTACGACTCCGACCATCCCAAAGCGGAAGGCGAGGTCGGCCGCGCCGGCGTGGCGATCGATACGGTGGACGACCTGGAGCGCCTGTTCCACGACATTCCGCTCGACCAGGTGTCGACCTCCATGACGATCAATGCCACCGCCGCCATGCTGCTGGCCATGTACGTGGTGGTGGGCGAGGAGCAGGGCATTCCGGCTCCACGGCTCCAGGGGACGGTCCAGAACGACATCCTGAAGGAGTACATCGCGCGCGGCACCTATATCTATCCGCCCGAGCCGTCGCTGCGCCTGGTCGTCGACGTGTTCCGCTATGTCGCCGCGGAAAAGATGAAATTCAATCCGATTTCGATCTCCGGTTATCACATCCGGGAGGCGGGCGCGACCGCGGCTCAGGAGCTGGCCTTCACCTTCGCCGACGGCCTCGAGTACGTGCGCCGGGCGGTCGCCGCCGGGCTCGACGTCAACACGTTCGCGCCCCGGTTATCGTTTTTCTTCGCCGGGTATACCGATCTGTTCGAGGAGGTGGCCAAGTTCCGCGCGGCCCGGCGCCTGTGGGCGCGGCTCATGCGCGAGCGCTTCAACGCGAGCGACGAGGCGTCGCGGTTGCGGTTCCACACCCAGACCGGCGGCGCCACCCTCACGGCGCAACAGGCGATGAACAACGTCGTACGGGTGGCGATTCAGGCCCTGGCGGCGGTGCTGGGAGGCACCCAGTCGCTGCACACCAATTCCTACGACGAAGCGCTCGCGCTCCCCACGCAGCGGAGCGCGACGCTGGCGCTGCGCACCCAGCAGCTCCTGGCGCACGAAACCGGCGTGCCGGACACCGTGGATCCGTTGGCGGGCAGCTACTACGTCGAATCGCTTACCGATACGCTCGAGCGGGAGGCCAGGGCGCTGCTCGACGAGGTGGACCAACGGGGCGGCGCGGCGCGCGCCATCGAGCAGGGATACTTCCAGGAAGCGATTGCGCGCAGCGCCTACGAGCAGCAGCAGCGCGTGGAGGCGGGGGACGAGGTGGTGGTCGGCGTGAACCGCTTCGCCGACGGGCAACCGATTCCGTCGGTGCCGGCGCCCGATTACTCCGCGCTCGCGGAGGGGCAGCGCCGCCGACTGGCCGCGGTGCGGGCGAAACGGGATGGCGGCAACGTCACGCGCGCGCTGGGCCGTCTCCAGGCGGCCGCGCAGGACGCCGCGACGCCGCTCATGGCACCGATCCTCGACGCGGTTCGGGCCCGGGCGACGATCGGGGAAATGAGCGATGTGTTACGAAATGTCTGGAATGAATACCAGCCACGATGAGGTCTCCTATGATCGGCCACACGCCACGCCACCTGTTCGCCGCCGTGTTGTTCCTCGCCGGCACGCTGCCGGCGCAGCAGGCACCCGTGCTGACGGCACCTGACAACCTGGTCATCGACGGGATCCCGGCGATCCCTTTCGGGATGCCGGCCGACGTGCGGCGCTACACCGAGGCCCGGGCCGCGAGCCTCTCGGACTGGCATCCCACGCGACGCGAGATGCTGATCTCCACGCGGTTCGGGAACACCGCCCAGGTGCACGTCGTCCGCATGCCGCTGGGCGCGCGGACGCAGCTCACGTTTTTCGACGAGCCGGTCGCGGGGGCCAGCTACGATCCGAAGGACGGCAACTACTTCGTGTTCGGCAAGGACGTGGGCGGCAACGAATTTGGCCAGCTCTACCGCTACGATGTCGCGAACGGGCGCGTTACGCTGCTCACCGACGGCGGCCGGTCTCAGAACGGCGGCGTGACCTGGAATCGGGCCGGGGACCGGATCGCGTACGGCTCCACCCGGCGCAACGGCACCGATCGCGACCTGTACGTGATCAACCCGATCGATCCCACCAGTGACCATCGCGTGCTCGAGGTGAGCGGGGGTGGGTGGGCCGTGCTCGACTGGTCTCCGGACGACCGCCAGCTGCTCGTGATGCAATACGTGTCGGTCAACCAGTCATTCCTGTGGCTCGTCAATGCGGCGAGCGGCGCCAAGACCGCGCTCACCCCTCCGGGGGCCGATACGGTCGCCTACGGCGGCGCGGAGTTCGCTGCGGATGGGCGTGGTGTCTATCTCACGTCTGATCGGGGAGGGGAGTTCCAGCAGCTAGCCTACCTCGACCTCGCCACCAAGACCTTCACGACCCTGACCGCGTCGATCCGTTGGGACGTGGATGAATTCACGGTGTCACCGGATGGGCGCCAGGTGGCGTTTGTGACCAACGAGGCCGGGATCTCGAAGCTGTATTTGCTCGACGCGGCCACCCGACGCTACCGGGCGCTCTCCGGGCTGCCCGTCAGCGTGCTGGGCGGACTCCGCTGGCACCACAACAACCACGACCTCGGTTTCACGCTGGGCACCGCCCAGTCTCCGGGCGACGCCTATTCGATCGACGTTCGCACCGGTGCGCTCACGCGCTGGACCGAGAGCGAGCTGGGCGGTCTGATCGCGGCGGAGTTGCCCGACCCGACCCTGATCCGGTGGCCCGGTGCCGATGCCCGGGAGATCACCGGGTTCCTGTACCGGCCGCCGGCGCGGTTCACCGGTCCGCGACCGGTCATCATCTCGATTCACGGCGGCCCGGAGGGACAATCCCGGCCCGGATTCCTCGGCCGGGACAATTACTTCCTGTCCGAGCTGGGGGCGGTCGTGATCCAACCCAACGTCCGCGGCTCGACGGGGTACGGCAAGACGTTCGTGAAACTGGACAACGGGATGCGGCGCATGGATGCCGTGGCCGACATTGGAGCCCTGCTTGACTGGATCGGACGTCAGCCCGATCTCGACGCCGGCCACGTGATGGTCACGGGGGGCAGTTATGGCGGGTTCATGACCCTCGCCGTAGCCACGACGTACAACGATCGCATCACGTGCTCTCTGGACGTAGTCGGCATCTCCAACTTCAACACCTTCCTCAAGAATACCGAGAGCTACCGGCGGGACCTGCGGCGCGTCGAGTACGGGGACGAGCGGGACTCCGCGATGGCGGCGTTCTTCGAGCGCACGGCGCCGCTCAACAACGCCGGCCGGATCACGAAGCCCTTGTTCGTGGTGGCCGGCCTGAACGACCCGCGGGTGCCGCACACCGAGGCGGAGCAGATGATCGCCCGGGTGAAGCAGAATGGCAGCCCCGTCTGGTTCCTGATGGCCAACGACGAAGGCCACGGGTTCCGCAAGAAGGGCAACCGCGACTACCAGTTTTACGCCACGGTCCTGTTCGTGCGGCAGTTCTTGATGCGCGCCGGGACGTCCTGACCTTCACCGGGGAGAGCACGCACGAATGCCGATCACTCTCGCTGTCCACATTCTCTCGTTTGGCCTGGTCGCTACCGGCGCCATCGGCGGCGACATCGTCGACGGGGCCATTCGGTCGGCCCTGCGTCGCGGGGCCACGCAGGAAGCAGGGGCCATCGCCGGAATGATGATGCGGCTCGCGATCTGCGCACAGGTCGGCGCGGGGCTGTTGTTGCTTTCCGGGGTGGGCATGCTGGCAGAAAAGCACTGGGCGTTCTGGGGCCAGGGCTGGCTCACCACCAAACTGATTCTGTTCGGCGTTCTGGTTCTCAATGGGCCGCTCGTGGCGCGACCCGCGGCGCAGGCCCTCCGGGCGGCGTTACAGGCGGGAAAGATGGACGCCACACCGCCGTTGCTGCGTCGGTTGGCACTTTTTCATGTCGTCCAAACCACTGGTCTCGTTGCGATCGTCGTACTGGCGGTGCTGAAGCCGTTCTAGCGCTCCAATCAGTGGCTGAACAGGGAGACGTCCGCCACGGCTCCCTTGTCGGTCAACCAGAACGTGGCGAGCGTGGGTCCGTAGGTACTGGCGAAGTCGACGTAGCACGACCGCGTGATCGTCTCGCCATGACGCTCCACGTTCAGCCGGGCAACGGTGTCGCAACCATGGAACGTGGTGCCGTGGCTCGAATCCGCGAGCACCACGAAGTCATGCCGCACGTCGTCCAGCAGGGTGCTGGAGAATCCTCGCACGGCGGTGAGCGAGGATGCTTCGGCTGTCGGGCCAAACCCGTGGAGGAAGGCGACGTACGGCTGGGTAGCGGTAGAGCTCGAATCGGCAGGCAGTGCCCACGGCGGCGTGAGACTGCGCCGGACCAGCCCCGCCACACCGTACACAATGGGGCGCTGCCGTGTCTCCGCCAGATTGGCGAGCAGGATGACGCTGATGCTGTCGTCCGGGAAGCGCTGGATCATCGTCTTGAAGCCCTGCCACGAGCCGGTATGGCCGATGGCGCGGCGCCCCCGGTAGGGGGCCACAGACCAGCCAAACCCGTAATCCACGCTGCCGTCGCCCGAGAGCTTGGCGGGCGTCCACATCGCCGTGCGGCTCTTGGGGGTGAGGATCCGCCCTTCGGTGAGGCCGCGATCCCATTGCACCATGTCGCGCACGGTGAGATAGAGCGCGCCATCGGCCGTGGTATTGAGCGACGGGGCGACCCAGTCCTGGTTCTTGAGCTGGCCCTCGATCAGTTGATAGCCAGCCGACCGATTGGCGACGATGTCGGCTTCGCTGATCACCCGCGCCGTTCGCATGCCGAGCGGCCGGAATACCCGCTGCGCGAGCAGATCCCCGTAGAACATTCCCGAGACCCGATGGATGATCGCGCCCAGCAGGAGGAAACCCGTGTTGCTGTAGCGCCAATGCGTGCCGGGAGGGAAATCGAGCGGGGCGCGGGCCGCAAGAGTGACGAGGCTGTCTTCGGTGTAGTCGTGACGCTGGTCGACCGGTGCGCTGTCGGATTCCAGGTACTCGGCGATCCCGGACGTGTGCGTCAGGAGGTGCCGCACCGTCACGCCGTGCCACCGCGATTCCCCTTCGGGCAGGTACTTCGTGATCGCGTCGTCGAGCCCGAGTTTCCCGTCTTCCACCAGCAGCAGGATGCCCGCCGCCGTGAACTGTTTGCCGACCGATCCCGATTGAAAGATGCTGCTGTCGGTCACCGGGACGCGCAGTTCAACGTTGGCGAACCCATATCCCCGCATCTTGATCACGCGGCCGCGCGAGATCACCGCCAGCGCGAGTCCGGGAATCCGCTGGCGGCGCATCTCGGCGATGACGAACCGGTCGATCGAATCCGCCGCCGGCGGCCGCTGCTGCGCAGCGGCGGGAGCGGCGGCGAGCAGCAGCCCGAAAAGGCCGATCACCCTCGGTGCATCAGGCGCAGCACCCAGACCAGAATGATGGCACCCACGAATGCGGTAATGATGGCGCCGACCAGGCCGGCCCCGACGGCGATGCCGAGCTTGCCGAACAGCCAGCCGCCCAACAGCGCGCCCAACACGCCGACCACGAGATCACCGACGAGGCCATAGCCCGCGCCCCGCATGACCTTGCCGGCGAGCCAGCCGGCGATGAGGCCGACCAGCAGGAACCAGATCCATTGATTGGTCGTCATGGTGCTGCCTCCGAGGGAGGATGACGGAATCTCAAGTGGAGCAATGGTACCGGCGGTCGCGACCGACCGCAAACGCGCCGCACGACCGCGAAAACCGATCCGCGGCCGCACGGGCGTTGGCGTCGACCCTAGAAGGTGAGCCCCGCGAGAATCAGGAAGGAACGGGTCTTGTAGCTCTGCGAGCTGGTGACGGTGCTGAGCTTCAGGTCGGTGAGGCCGTACACGTACCGGCCCTCGATCGTCATCGCGCTCATACCACCCAGGCGAACCCCGCCACCGATCACGGCCGCGGTGGACGTCTTGGGCCGGCCGCTGGGACACGCGCCGCCGTTGGCGCTGCAATGCAGCTCAAACGAGACCTGTGGTCCCGCGTAGGCGAACGGCGCCACCCCCGGGGCCGGGATGGAGACCCGCAGGTACCCGGGGACGTCGATGTAGTCGAGGTTGCGTGAATCACCACTCGTACTGCTCGTGACGCCGCGCTGGGCATACAGTCCCTCGAGGCCCAGCCCCAGCAGGGTATTGGGGGACCCGAGGGCCAACCCGACGGCGAACCCGGTGCGCGTGTCGAGGTTACCGGGCAAGGCGCCGCGGTTGGACACGTTCCCATAGGAAAAGCCGCCCTTGATGCCGAGCTGGGCCTGCGCCACCTGCGGCGCCACACCGAGCAGCACGGCGGTCATGAGTGCGATTGGGGTTCTCATCGATCCTCCTTGAATGTCTTGCAGTCACAACGGGTCGAACGCACCGTTGGAGCGCTCCCGCGCTCGTTGAGACCTACCCCCGGGTCCGCCGATTTGTTGCGCGGACGTGATCGATGTCACTAGCCGTCCGGTCGCGGTCGTCATAGCGTTGCTAGGTGCATCGCCGCACGGCCCTCGCCCTCTCCTTCCTCTTGCTGCCTCGCGCGGCGCACAGCCAGGCCGAACCCTATCGCGATTCCCGTCTGCCGGTCACCGAGCGCGTGCGCGATCTGCTGAGTCGCATGACGCTGGAAGATAAATTCTGGCAGCTGTACATGATCCCGGGTGACTTGAGCGATTCGGCGCACGACTATTCCCACGGCATTTTCGGACTGCAGATCGCCGCGGCCCCCGATTCCACGGGTGGCGTCGTGCGCGCGCATGCCGAGCGCATCAATGCGATTCAGCGCTATTTCGTCGAGCGCACGCGGCTGGGGATTCCGATTATTCCGTTCGACGAGGCGGTGCACGGACTCGTCCAACCCGGGGCCACGGCGTTCCCGCAGGCGATCGCGCTGGCCGCCACGTGGGATACGGCGCTCATGGGGCGCGTCGCCGCCGCGATCGCCCGGGAGGCTCGGAGCCGCGGCGTGCGGCAGGTCCTATCGCCGGTGTTGAACCTGGCGCGCGATGTCCGCTGGGGACGCGTCGAGGAGACCTACGGCGAGGACCCGCATCTCGCCGCGGCGATGGGCCGGACGTTCATTGCCCCGTTCGAACAGCGCGGGATCGTTGCCACGCCGAAGCACTTTGTCGCCAACGTGGGCGACGGAGGTCGGGACAGCTACCCCATCGCCACCAGCGAGCGTGAGCTCACCGAAGTGCTGTTCCCGCCGTTCGAGAGCGCGGTGCGGGATGCGCGAGCGCGCTCGATCATGACGGCGTACAACGCCGTGGACGGCACGCCGGCGACGCAGAATCGCTGGCTCCTGACCGACGTCCTAAAGCGCGGCTGGGGGTTCACCGGGTTCGCCATTTCCGATGCGGCGGCGACCGGCGGCCCGACCGTCTTGCAGATGACGGAATCCGACACGCCGAGCGCGGCGCGCGATGCCCTGATGGCGGGGCTGGATGTGGTGTTTCAGTCCTCCTACGAGCAGTACCAGCCGTATTGGGAAGCGTTTCGCTCAGGGATGATTCCCGATTCGGTGATTGATGCGGCGGTCGAGCGGGTATTGCGGGCCAAATTCGAGTTGGGTCTGTTCGAGCGCCCCTATGTGAATGCGGACAGCGCCAGCCTGTGGAATGGCCACCAGACCCATCGCGCGCTGGCGCTCGAGGCGGCGCGAGCCAGCGTCGTGTTGCTCAAGAACACCGGGATCCTGCCGCTCGCCAAGACCGTCCGCGCGGTCGCCGTGATCGGCTCGGACGCCGACACCGCCCGGCTCGGCGGGTACAGCGGCCCTGGCAACCAGGTCGTCTCCATCGTCGCGGCGCTGCGCGCCAGGCTCGGACCGGCCGCCACGCTGCGCCTGCTGCGCGGCCCCGGCCGGACCACTCGGGCCTACGCGGTCGTTCCGGCCGAGCAGCTTTTGCTGCAGGGGGCGTACTTCGACAACATCACGCTCGCCGATTCTCCCCGGGTCGTGCGCCCCGATCCGCGCATTGATTTCGCCTGGACCTTGGCGGCGCCCGATCCCGCGCTGGCACGCGACTGGTATTCGGTGCGCTGGACCGGCACCATCACGGTGCCCGCGGGCATACGCCGCCTCGGCGTGGCCGGCAGCGATGGCTATCGCCTGTACCTGGACGGGAATCTCCTGATCGACGCCTGGGAGAAGCGATCATCTGGGGTCACCCTGGCCGATGTGCGACTCTCCGCGGGCTCACGCCACGATCTCCGGCTCGAGTTCTTCGAGACCACTGGGAACGCGCACGTTCAGCTCGTGTGGGACGCCGGGGCCGGTGATGCCTGGCAGGCCCGGGTCGACAGCGCCGTCGCGGCAGCTCGGCTGAGCGATGTCGCCATCGTCGTGGCGGGTCTCGAGGAAGGGGAATTCCGTGATCGGGCGTTCCTTGGGCTGCCGGGACACCAAGGCGATTTGATCCGCGCGGTGGCCGCCACCGGCAAGCCGGTGGTCGTGGTGCTGATCGGCGGCAGCGCCGTCACGATGTCGGGGTGGCTCGAGTCGGTGAGTGCGATCGTCGACGCGTGGTATCCGGGCGAGGTGGGAGGGACGGCGGTCGCGGACGTCCTGTTTGGGGACGTGAACCCGGCCGGCCGCCTCCCGATCACGTTCCCCATCGCCGAAGGCCAGCTTCCGCTGACCTACGATCACAAGCCGACCGGACGCGGGGACGACTATCTCGATCTTACCGGTCAGCCTCTATTTCCCTTCGGCTTCGGCCTGTCCTACACGACGTTTGCCTATTCGGATCTCTCCGTCGAGCCGGACACTATCGGTCCGGGTGGACGCGCGTTCGTGCGCTGCCGAGTGCAAAACGTCGGGGATCGGGCCGGCGATGAGGTCGTACAGCTCTATATCCATGACGAACTGGCTTCCCTGGCGCGGCCGGTGCAGGCCCTGAAGGGATTCCGCCGCGTGCACCTCGAGCCGGGGGAGGCCCGGGATGTCGCGTTCACCATCGGACCCGAGGCCCTGCAGATGCTGGACCGGGACCGTCAGTGGGTGGTCGAGCCGGGCGCCTTCCGGGTCACGGTCGGTGCATCCTCCAAAGACCTGCGTCTGCGCGGCCGGCTGATCGTCCGGTAGACGCGTCCGCCGCTACGGCGTGACGATCGTCGCCCGCGCGATGCTGTCGAGCTTCGGAAACTGGGAAGCGAGATACGTGTTGCCCCGCATCTGAATGGCGTCCTGGCTCGGCCCCTCGCCGTAGCCACCGTACAGCCGGTCGACGACGTCCATCCCCTCCACCACCCGGCCCAGCGGGGCGAACCCCATCGCGTCGAGGCGGAGGTTGTCTCCGAAATTGATGAACATCTGGGTGGTCCGGGTGTTCGGTCCGGCGGTGGCGAAGGTGAGCGAGCCGCGCGTGTTGTGCTGCAGCACGGGGTCATCGGGGATGGTCGCATCGCGCCACCGCGCCGAGATCGCCGGATCGGCGCTGAGGCCAAATTGCGCCACGAACCCGGGCAAGACCCGGAAGAAGCGCGAGCCGTCGAAAAAGCCGTGGCGCACGAGATTGTAGAACCGGTCCGCGCCACCGGGGGCCCAGGCACGCGTGACCTCGATGACGAACGGGCCGGCGCTGGTCTCGAACCGGGCGCGATAGGTCGCCGGCGCCTCGGTCCGCATATCGGGGGACTGTGGGTCCATCAGCGCGGCCCGCGACTCCGCTGACGGCATGGTTGCGGCCGATTGCTGCGCCTGACGGTCGGCCTTGCCACAGGCGAACACCACGGTCATTGCCATTCCCACAGCCGTCGCCTGCCGCCCCATGTGCGCTCCCTCGTTGTGTTCGACGTTTGACTTGCCCGCTAACGGTAACGGAGGGATGGGCGAAGTGGGAGCGGAGTCCAGCCATGCCAGATACCTGGCATGGCTGGATCGGAGGCTCTGTCTACTGGCCGGAGGCCGCGGTCGGGCGCTCGGCGTTGATGAACGCCACCAGCGACGCAATTTCCTGAGGATCGAGCTTCAAGTCCGGCATCTCGAATCCGTCCGGGCCCCGCGTCGTCGCGATGTTCGGGTCGGCAAGGAAGCGCTGCAGGTAGTCCGCGGCGAAGCGCCGCCCCGCGAGATCGGGGCCGATCTTGATCTCTCCGCTGTTCTGCACTTCAGGGTGGACATGACAGGTCACGCAGCCTTTGGCAACGAACAGGCGCAGCCCCCGGTCGGCCGCGGCCAGCGCTGGGGCGCTGCGGCCCGGGTTGACCACCGGCATGGGCAGCAGCGTCACCTGGTTATTCCCAAAGCCCGAACGGATGGTGATGGTCCACGACCCGGGTCGGGGCAGGGTGAAGGTCACGTTGTACTGGCCGACATCGATGCCAGGCGAGGCGGACTCACGGACCGTCTGGCCCGCGGCCTGGGCCTCGATCCTCCCTTGCAGCCCGCTGAGCAGCGAACGGCCGTGCTGGCGCACCGAATAGGTCAGGGTCACTGGTCGGCCCACCACGATTTCGTTGGGCAATTCCTCCACGGTGATCACCGCCCAGCCTCCGGCGTTCGTGGTCAAGGTGGTCAAGAGTGCCATGATGGGTACTGCGGCGAGTCGTATCATCGGGATCCTCTCAGGTCCGAGGCTCAGTCTCTACACCAGGGTCGACGGTAGGATGCCGGTGAACGGCTACTGGTTTACGGGCCGGGTGCGGATCAGGGGACTGATTTACTTGCCCTGGGCCGAGGCGGCAATACGGGTGAGAACCGCCACGGCCCGGTCGATGTCTTTTTCACTGGTCGCGACGCCGATTGAAGCACGAACCGCCCCAACGGGGGTGCCGTCTCCGAGACAACGCGCGAAGCGGCGGGGAGTGAACTCATTTGTGGAGCGGAGGCAACGCAGCGAGGCGCCCGCGGGAAAGTCAAAGGCCGCCTCCGCCGATCCAGGGTTGCAGAAGCACCCGCCGCGTACGGCGATGCCGGCCGCGCGCGCCCGGGCCTCCACCGTTTCGTAGGCGATCACCCGACCTCGGAGGGTCAGCACGTTGAAGGGAACGGTGCCACCGCGATCGCGCCCGTCGGGCGGGCCATAGATCTGAAACACGGGTGCGCCGTTGCGATGGGTGGAATGCTGAAGTCGGCCAAGCAACCGCACCGTCAGGTCGGCGACCCGCGCGCCCAGCCGCTCGATGCCGACGCGCCTCAGGAACGTGAATCCCGCTTCGAGCGCTGCGATCCCATAGTAGTTTGGGGTGCCGTCCTCGAACGCCTCGAGCGTCCGGCGCAGCTGGTGGCGGCGGTGGCGAATCGATACCCAGTCGACCGTGCCGCCCGAGAACCAGGGCCGGTCCAGGCGGCGTAATGCGTCGCGCCGCACCACCAGGGCGCCCACGCCGGTGGGGAAGCCAAACACCTTATAGAAGGACAGCACCACGAACTCCGGTTTGATCGTGCGCAGGCTCAACCCATGTCGTGGGCACATATGCCGCGGCATCGAGCAGCACCGCGTAGCCCAGCCGCCGTGCCTCCGTGACCAGCGACAGCGGGTGCCGGACGCCGGAGAAGTTCGATTGCGCCGGGAAAGCGAGCAGCCGGCCGCCACGTCCGACGCGCGGCTGCAGGTGCCGCTCGGGCTGATCGAGCCGCAGCTCGGCGTCGAGCGGCAGGGTTTGCAGGGTCGCCCCGGCCCGCGCCGCGTATTCCCGCAGTCCGTTCATCGAGTTGTGATTATCGGCGCTCAGGGCTAACCGGCCGCCCGTCCCGAATCGAAACCCTTCACCCACGAGCTTGGCGGCTGCCGACGCGTTGGTGGTGAAGCAGACCGCATACTCCTCGGGATCGGCATCGAGAAAGCGCAGCGTCCGTGCCCGGGCCGCCTCGATGATGGCGGTGCTGGCGCGCGACGGCGCGTGGTCGGCGTGCGGATTGCCCAGGGCCGGTCCACGGACCAGGGCTTCGTGGGCGCGCAGCTGGGAGCGCGCGGGGAGCGCTGCGCCCGTGTAGTCGAGGTAGACCAACTGCTGGCGGTCGAGTGCGGGGAACTCCTTGGCACGCAGATCGGCGAAGCTTGTGGTCAGCACCCACGCCGCCGGATCTGGGCGATCGTCTTCGCCAACTCGGCCCGTGGGACGCCGGCGCGCGGCAGTCCACCGAAGTAGCGGCTCAGCGGCGCCGCGCGAGCAAACGCGAGCCGCTCCGCATCACTCGCCCCGACCGCAAGGGTCGGGCTCAGGACCTGGTCGATCCACTCGAACACGCCGCCGCGCAGGAAGTAGACGTGGCGCATCCCGAGCGCCCGGAGGAACACCCATCCCTGGGCGGCGTGGGCTCCAGCCTCGGAATAGAGGACGATGGTGTCCCCCGACCGCAGGCCGAGCCCCGCCAGCGAATCGATTGCCACGCGCTCCGCGCCCGGAATGTGCAGGCTGTCGTACTGGATCTTGGGCCGCAGATCGACAATGCGGATCGCGTGACGATCCTTGATCCATTGCGCCAGCTCGAGCGCCGTGACGTGGTCTTCCTCGTGGGCGACCATACGCGATAGCTCGTCCACGTCGATCATGCCGCGGGCGTTCGCGAACGGGCTGCCGGCGAATGGTGCGAAGACGGCGAGTGCCACCACCACGACCGCCAGGATCTTTCGGGCCCGGGTCATGGCGCGATCCGCGAACGCTCCAGGCGCTCGGCGATCCGAAACGCGCCCAGAGCCATCACGGCGATGAGCAGCACCGTCAATCCGTACGACAGGTGCAGCAGGTTCGGCAGCGTGAGCACCCCCAGCGAGGTCGCATCGGCGAACCGAGCCAAGGGGGCGAACAGCACCCCCGTCAGCAGGATACCGGAGAACATCCCGGCCACGACCATCGCGCCGTCCATTCGGCCCGTCGCGGCCGCCACGCAGGATGTGCCCGGGCACAGTCCGGCCAGTACGAACCCCAGCCCGAACACCAGACCGCCGACGATTTGCGGCAGCAGGAAGGTCTCCGGGACGTAGACGCGGGTCAGGTCCAGCACGCCGAGTCTCCCGAGCCAGAACAACCCCAGCATCGCGGTGACGATGGCGCTGAACATCACTTTCAGCACGGTGAGGTCGGTGAGGTAGAACTGGCCGGCCAACTTCTTCGCGCTTCCCAGGCCCGCCTGCTCGAGTGTGGCCCCGAAGGCGATGCCGATCCCGAGCGCGACGGCGAGACTCGCGCCCTCGCCCAACGACCGGTAGGCCGGGAAGGGAGCACTCACGTCCACAGTCTCCGTACCAGCGGCGCCAGGGCGTACGCGCCGGCGAAGGCGCCGATCATGAAGGTCCAACTGCCCAGACTCAGCAACGCTCCACCGGTCAGGGCCTGCCCGCTGGTGCAACCGCGGGCGAGCACCGCGCCCAACGCCATGGTCGCCCCGCCCGCGAAGGCGAATGCCAGCCGGGGGCCGGCGGCGATGCGGGGGCCGTGCTCCACGGTGCGGCGCAACCTGCCGGCGAACCAGGCCGAGAGGGCGCCGCCCAATGCCACGCCGACGATCTCGATCACCAGCCAATCACGCCACGGCGAGACGCCTCCAGCCAGGTAGCGCGCAAAGTACGGATTGTTGGCGGCCCGCTCCGGCGCCACGAGCGACGCGACTCCTGTCGCGGTGCTCGCGAACGCCCCGGAGGCGCCCAGGCCGCGGCCCATGACCACGAACGCCGCGAGCAACACGAGCCCGAGCGCCACACCGGCCACGTACGGATCGGCGTAGGGACGGGGCGTTCTCACTATTGTCTCTGACCAGGTGTGGGGGCGTCCACCGGCCAATCGTGCCGCGCCCAATCTTCGAACGATCCATCGTACAGACGCACCTCGAACCCGATGGCCCGCGCGGCAAACAGCATGGCCGTGGCCTGTTGTCCGATGTGGCAGTATCCGACGACGGTGTCGCCAGTCTTGATCCCGGCGGTGCGGAACAGATTGGCCAGATCGGTCGCTGACTTGAACACGTTGCTGTCGTCTACGACCTGATCGAACGGCACGCTTTTGGCGCCCGGAATGTGGCCGCGCCGCTTGTGGTTGTCGGGTCCACCCTCCATCACGCCGTCGTAGAAACCGGCAGAGCGGGCGTCCACGACGTCATAGCCCGGCGTGCTGGAATGGGCGCGCACCCATTCGCCGTCAACGACGAACGACCGGATGTGCAGCGGCGCGAGCGTTCCGGTGGTGGCGGCGGGGACTTCCGTGGTCGTCGTATTGCCAGCCCGGGTCCAGGCGCCCATGCCGCCGTCCAGGACCGACGTCGAGGCACCGAGCCCCGCATAGTCGAGCATGAAATACAGACGCGTGGTTGGAGACACCCAGTCCTCTCCGTAGTAGACCACGATGCGAGAATCGTCGGAGATGCCGAGCCGCTCCAGCCGCGCCCGCAGTGAGTCGGCGGGGGGCATCTCGAGCGTCAGTCCCTGCGGGGAATCGTAGTGAAACGCGGAGTGAAAGTCGGCGAACCGGGCGCCCGGAATGTGGCGGGCCTGGTATTTGTCCTGTTCCCCGACGTGCAGCAACACGAGGTTGCGGTCGTGCAGGTGGGCGGCGAGCCATGCGGGGGTCACCAGCATCGGTGCGGGAGATACCAGTCGTCGCGACGGCGAGGCCCCCGTGAGCAGCGAACAGCGGCAGCAACAGGGCGAGAGGCTTCATGGCATCCTCGTCAGGAGGTAATGGAGTGGGCGAGCGATGGGAGCATACGAGGGCAGGGACCGGAAGTGGTCGTGGAGCGGTGACGGATGTGTGTCGAAACTGCGAGGACGTCAGGCGGTCAGGCGGTAGCCGATCTTCCACACGGTGAGGATGTGTCGCGGGTCGGCGGGATCGTCCTCGAGCTTTCGCCGGAGCTCCGCGACATGGGTATCGACGGTGCGGGACACCACCGAGGCCCCGTAGCCCCACACCTCCCGCAGCAGCTCGTGGCGGGAGGCCACCGCCCCCTGGCGACGCGCCAGGGCGAGCAGCAGCTCGTAGGCCTTGGGTGCCAGCGACACCGCCTGGCCGTCCTTGGCCACCAGCCGGCGGGCGAGGTCGATCCGGACGGCGCCGAACGTCACCGGCTCGGTCGCGGACCCGGCTTCCTTGCCCGCGCGCCGCAGCAGGGCGGCAACCCGCTCCAGCAGCTCGAGCACGCCAAACGGCTTCGTCACGTACTGGTCCGCGTCGAGCTTGAAGCCGCGGACCTTGTCCGCTTCCTCGGCGCGGGCGGAAAGAATGATGACGGGGATACGGGTGGGCCGTTCTCGGATCCCGCGCAACACCTCGAAGCCGTCCATGCCGGGGAGCATCAGGTCGAGCAGCACGAGATGCGGCTCCCAGCGGGCCACGTCGGCCAGGCCGGCGCGGCCATCGGCGGCGACCTTCACCTCGTACCCCTCGAGCTTCAGGTTGTAGGCGATGCCCTGCGCCAAGTCGGCGTTGTCTTCGACGACGAGAATGCGCGCGCTCACGCGGAGTGGCCGTTCACCGGCAGGGAGACGACGAAGCGCGCGCCTCCTCCAGGCGATTCCTCCACCCAGGCGCGCCCGCCGTGCTGGGTCGCCACTTCACGCACGATGGTGAGCCCGATGCCGCTGCCACCCTGATCGGTCGAGCTCTGGCCCCGGGCGAACGCACGCCACACGGCTTCCCGCTCTGGGGGAGGGACGCCCGGTCCCTGGTCGCTGACGGAGAGCAGGACGTCTTTTCCATTACCGCGAACCTCGACGCGCACGGTCTGCCCGATGGGTCCGTATTTCGCCGCGTTATCGAGCAGGTTGAGCAGGATGTGGCGCAGCGCATCGCGTTGCAGGCTCACGGACGCGACCGAATCGATCCCGGTCTCGATCGTGACCTGACGGCTGGCCGCGAGGGGGCGGAATTCTTCCACGATGCGCGTCGCTTCGGCAGAGAGATCGGTCGGTTGCGGCGATGGTCCTGCCTCGCGCCCGAAGCGGGAGAAGCTCAGCACCTTCTCGACCAGATGGCTCAACCGCGTGGTCTCGCGATCGACCTGCGCCAGGGCCCACGATTGTTCGTCTGCCGTCCTCGTCCGGCCCAGCCGGATCGTGTCCTGATACAGCCGGATCTGGGCGAGGGGCGTCCGCAGCTCGTGACTGACGCTGGCGATCCACTCGGCACGCACTCGGGCCAGCTCCGCTTCGCGCCGCAGCTGCGACACTGCCACCGCCATGAGAGCCGCTGCGAGCGCGAGGAGGCCGATGAGGAACGGCACGCGCGATTGGGGCAGGCCACCCACCAACAGCGATCCCACCACCTCGGGCCGGATCGCGGCATGCACGACCAGAGATCCATAGCGTGGAGACAACCGGGCCGTGGCGGTGGGCGCGGACGGGGCGACGGAATCGGAGGCGAAGAAGGACTGGCCGGCCGGTCCTGTGACCACCACCGCGATCAGCTCGCGGTTCTCGCGGCCGGCCCGGAACGACTCGGGCAGGAGCTCACTGTCGTCCATCATCCACTTGAGGACTTTGGCCACACCGCCCGGCGTGTACTGTGCGCCGTAGATCATCGTATCGCCGCGTATGGTGGGCATCAGAGTGTAGGCGAGCAGACGCGGGCCGCGCGGGAGCGGGAGTACGAGATAAGTGTATCCGTGTTCGTGATCGGGCTGCTCACGAGCCTGTCGCCGGACGGTTTGCAACAGCGTGAGGCGATCGATAACCGAATACGTCGTGAACGCGCCGGCCGGCGGCGGGTCGGTCAGCGGACGATCGATTTCCCAACCCTCGCGCGGATCGGGATGGGTGTTCACGGCGTTCGAGAGCTCGTCATGGCCGATCTCGAATCCGAAGAACGTTTCCGGCACCGGGCCATACAGTGGGCGATGGCAATAGCAGCGTTCGTTCCAGGGCAGATAGTGCGGCAAATCGCCGGCGGTGGGCACGCCTGGGCTCATGTGCAACCCTTCGCCGTGGTTCACCGCACCGATGGCCTCCTGCGCCATGGTGCGAAGCGCGTCTTCCAGGTGCTGGGCGTAGGACCAGGCGGCGAACGAGGCATACTCGCGCAGCGCCTGAGCGGCGACGGCGCGGTTCGAACGCCCCACCCGGAGCGCGTCCAATCCCGCCACGGCGGTCACCCCGATGCTCGCGAGCAGCAAGGCCAGGGGCCAGCGCGCGCGCAGCCGGAGCCAGAAAGGGATCAGCGGAGCCATGATCGGAGCAATATGCGGGGCGATTCGAGCAGCGGACAACGCGACAGGTGTGACGAAAGTGTGAAGGCTACTCGTCTCCAGTTTGATTGCGCTTACGGTAGGCCAATAGGATGATGCCCATACAAAGGCAGAACGCCAACACGGTCAGGAGCAGCATCCCGCCCAGGAGGCTCGCCATCCCGTGCTGCATGACTAGGGCGCCCGCAAGGAGGTGAGGCGCAACGCGTCCGGCCAGAGGTGGTCCAGCAAGATCAGCACGAAGAGCAATGCCGGAATCAAGCTCCAGAACAGGCTGGCGCGCTCGTACCTCAGGTGCATGAAGAAGAGCAGCGCGATGCCGCCTTCGAGCAGGGCGAGGGCGAGCAGCGCGGCCAGCAACACCGGCGTCCGCAAGTGGGCATACGCCAGGAGGACCTCGGCGACGACAATGAAGATCAACGCCAGCCACACCGTCACATACACCTTCATGGTTGGACTTGGCCGCGATTCCGTCGTCATGGTGATCAGCGCGCGTTCATGAGGTAGACCAGCGGAAACACGAACATCCATACGAGGTCCACGAAGTGCCAGTACAGCCCCGTCGTCTCGACGTGGGCGGCCGTCAGCTTCCCTCGTCGCACGAGCAGCGCGATGACGATGATGGCGAGCACACCGCAGGTGACGTGCAGCAGGTGCAGGCCGGTGATCCCGAAGAACGTGGCCCCGAAGAGGGTGGATCCACCCATCGGGTTCTTCGCTAATCCCCAGCCGTCATGGAACATGCTGAACCATTCACGCAGATGCAGGGCCGCGAATAGCGTGCCGAGCACCGCGGTCACGACGAGCCAGCGTACGCTGGTGGAGCGCCGGCCGGCGTGGGCCGCGGCGACGGCCGCCAACATGGTGAGACTACTAGTCAACAACACCACCGTCATGATGATGGCGTTCAGGATGCTGGGCACGAAGGCGAACGGTCGGGACCAATCCGCGGCGCCGATCCGGAGGTAGCCATAGCCGAAGAGCATCGCTCCGAAGGTCGCAGCGTCGGCCATGATGAACAGCCACATGGCAAGCTTCTTGGTCGGGATGCCGAACGGCGACGCTTCGGCCCCCACGGCGTGCTCGTGTCCGATGGCGCTGCTCATCGGGGCCTCACCCGCGCACCGTGAGGATCAGGAGCAGAATCAACCAGAGCACAGCGAGGAAGTGCCAGTACACGCGGAGGGCGTCGAGCGCGCCGGTGGCCGCCGGACCGGGGTCCCGGTGCAGGCGGGCCCGGACATAGATCAACGCCGCCACGCCGCCCAGGAGATGCAGGCCGTGCACGGCGCTCAGGACGTAGAAGAACGCGCTCGAGGGGTTAGAGGAGAGCAACAGTCCTTGCGCGGCGAGGCTGCGCCAGCCCAGGACCTGCCCCACGACGAACACCAGGCCCAGGGCCAGGGTGAGCGTCAGCCACGCTCGTCCCTGGTCGCCCGCGCGCGTGCGCGCGCGCTCCATCGTCCCGCTGCTCACGAGCAGGACCAGTGTGTTGGGGTACAGGATTAACGGCAGGCGCACGTGCACCCAGTCCAGCTCGCCCTGACGCACCAGCAGGGCGCTGATGAACGCCGCGAACATCATCGCGATCGCGGCGAGGCCTGCCCACACGCCGGTTCGGGCCGGCGTCCCGGGGTGCCGCAGTGTGGCCTCGGCCATCAGCCTGCCTTCCCGGGCGGGTCCTGCTGCATGACGTAGTCGCCGCGCGGACTCGCGACCGCGTACTCGTTCGGGCCGCGGAATACGGTCGGGGAGTGGCCACCGAAGTTGTCAAACGGCGGAGGTGAGCTCGTGGTCCACTCGAGCGTGGTGGCGTGCCAGGGATTGTCGGGGGCCGTGGGGCCGCGCAAGCGGCTGCGAAGGAGATTGTAGAAGAACAGCAGCTGCACGGCACCGGTGAACAACGCGGCGATGGTAATGAAGCGGTGCAGGGGGATCGAGCCCTTCATGTACTCGTCGGTGAACGCCGAGTAGCGGCGGACATCGCCGTGCAGGCCGAGATAGTGCATCGGCATGAAGATGCAGTACACGCCGATGAAGGTCAGGATGAAATGCACCTTCCCCAGCGTTTCGTTCATCATGCGGCCGAACATCTTCGGGAACCAGAAATAGGTCCCGGCGAAGATGCCGAACATGGCCGCCACCCCCATCACGAAATGGAAGTGGCCGACCACGAAATAGGTCCCGTGCAGGTACACGTCGATCGAGGGTTGCGCCAGGAAGAACCCGCTGATCCCACCGCTCACGAACACCGAAACGAACCCGAGGCAGAACAGGCTGGCGGTGGTGAAGCGCAGCTTCGCGCCGTACAACGTGCCGATCCACAGCAGCGTGACGATGGTGGCGGGAATCGTGATGATGAGCGTCGGCACCGAGAACAGGGTGGCCGAGAACGGGTTCATGCCGCTCAGGAACATGTGATGGCCCCACACGGTGTAGCTCAGGAGGCCGATCGCCGCCAGGCTGCCGATGAACACGCGCGGCCCGAGCAACGGTTTGCGGGCGGACGGGGAGAGGATGTGGGACACGATGCCGAACCCCGGCAGGATGGCGATGTACACCTCCGGGTGGCCGAAGAACCAGAACAGGTGCTGCCACAGCAGCGGCGATCCCCCGGTATGGGGCTGCAACCGGTCGCTGATCACCAGGCCAGCGGGAATGAAGAAGCTGGTGCCGGCGACGCGGTCGAGGATGAGCAGGATGCAGGCGGGCAACAGCACCGAGAAGGCGATCAGCCCGATCACCGAGGTGATGAACCAGGCCCACGTGGAGTAGGGCAGCCGGGCGAGCGTCATCCCTTTGGTGCGCAGGTCGAGCGTCGTGGCGATGAAGTTCAGCGCGCCGAGCAGCTGGCCCACGCAGAACAGGGCGATCGAGACGGCCCACAACGTCTGCCCCAGCCCCAGCCCGGGCCCCGCGTCCTTCCCGACGGCGCTGAGCGGCGCGTAGGCTGTCCAACCCGAGATCGGCGCTCCGTCAGGGACAAAGAACGCCGTGACCAGCACCAGGAACGCGAGGAAGGTCACCCAGAACGACATCATGTTGAAGCGCGGGAAGGCCATGTCGGCGGCGCCCACCTGAATCGGCAGCACGAAGTTCCCGAAGCCGGCGAACGGCGCCGTCGTCAGCACGAAGAAGACCATGATCGTGCCGTGCATGGTCATGAGGGAGAGGTACTGCTCGGGCGTCATCACGCCGTCGGCGAAGCCGGGGATATGCAGGTCTGGATAGGCGAGATGGAGTCGCATGAGCCAGGACAGCACCATCCCGGTGCAGACGGCGACGAGCGCCAGTCCCAGATACTGCTTGCCGATCACCTTGTGATCGAGGCTGAACACGTACTTCCACAAGAACCCCTGTGGGGGGGCGTGATGATGCGCGGCCGCCGGGGGTGGGGACGTCGTCGTCACTGGCCCGCCTGGTCCTTGAGCCATTGGTCAAACTGCTCCTGCGGCATCACTTCGAGATACGCCCGCATGTTGTAGTGTCCCAGCCCGCACAGCTGCGTGCACACGAGCTCGAACCTTCCCGTGTCCGTGGCGGTGAAATGCAGCGGGATCACGAGGCCGGGCACGAAGTCCTGCTGGATCCGAAGCTCCGGGACATAAAACGCATGTCCCACGTCCTTGGCGTGCATCGAAAGCAGGATCGGCTTGTTGACCGGAATCGCCAAGGTCGCCGTCACGATGTCGTCTCTCGCGGTGGTGTCGTTCGCGGGATCGAGCCCGAAGAAATTGCCGTTCGCATCGTCGATCATATCGGGATGCGTGCCGCCGAAGGCTCCGTCCACGCCGGCGTAGCGAAAATAGAATGCGAATTGCTCGGCTTGGACGTCGATGCGGAGCGAGCCCGGGTCGGGTGGGGATTGGTAGATCCCGGCCCACACCTTGGACCCGACCAGGGTGAGCACGAGCACCTCGATACCCACGAGCACAGAGGCGAAGGCCACCATCGGCACCGCGCCCCCGGGGAACGTCTTGACCTTCCGTTCGGTCCCGCGATCCGCGTAGTGCCACACGAAGAACGCGAGCACCAATTGGGACAGGACAAACAGAATGCCCGCCGCCACCATCGTCTCCGACAGCTGATGGTCGATCGCCGCGCCGTGGACGGAAATGTCGGGCGGCAGCCACCAGATCCGCATTGCGAAAATGGCCGCCGACACGAGCGCGACGATCGCGACGAGGACGGCGAACAGTCTTCCCACGGCTCAGTAGGGCAGTGCTTTGAACACGAAATTCGTCGCGGCGGCGGCGTTGCCGCTGATCGTCACCTGCTGCGTCTGGGTTCCAAACCGCTCATGCCAGGCCGTGACGGTGTACGTGCCGGGGGGCAATCCCGCCAGGCTGAATTTGCCGTCGTTGCCCGTGACCGCGTAGTGCGAGGTCGCCAGCACCGCGAAGTAGCCATGCATCCACGGATGCACGTTGCATTTCACCGGGATGAATTCCGGTTTGTCGTAGGTCGCATGGATCGCCGGTGTGCCCGGCGGTTGGGACTTGTTCCACTCGGCGTTCACCTTGGCGAGCGGATGGATGTTGTGCGACGTCTGATCGTCGTTGTAGATGTCGAGCGGCTGCCCGGGTTGCAGCACGGCCACGTGCGGGAGGTACTGACAGCCCTTCTGGTCGTAGCGCACCGGCGTGGTGGACGCCGGCCCCGCGGCGTCGCCGGCCGAGATGTACACCACGGCGTACTGCACCGTGTTGCCCGCGCCGGTGACCACCGTTTCCGTCATTACGGGCGTCGTGTGCTGACGCGCGCATGACGGTTCTTTGCTCATGTCGATCGGCCGCATCTTGGGCGGCGTCCCGGTATAGGTCACGGTGCCGCTGATCGTGCCCGCGGCGACGGGGCGCGCGGCCGGCGCGTCCGTCGCGGCGGTGCCCAGCGCCACCAGGGCGAGCGCCCCGATGGCCGGGCTCACCATTCGCTTCATTGCGCGCCTCCTTCAGGGCCAATCGGCTTCAATTGGGCCCGATGGGTCTGCAGCCAGCCCTGCCAGGTCGCTGCTTCCGGGGTGTTGATCGGTTGCAAGGTGCGGAGGAAATGCACCAGATCCCACGCCTCGCTGGGCTGGAGGTTGTCGGCAAACGACGGCATCGGCGTGCCGTCGAGCCCGGTCATGAAGATGCGGTACAGGTCCTGGTTGGTGGTGCCGCACTTGAAGCGCGACCCGGTCGAGAAATTGTAGGGCCGGATCGGATTGTCCTTGCTGTCGGTAAGCGTGGACGCCGAGGGGCCGTCGCCGTGCCCCGCCGGCCCGTGACACTTCCAGCACTCGAGCCGCTGGAACACCTCACGCCCGTGGAGAATGCTCTCGATCGTCGCCGGTGATTCGGCGGGGATGACGATCGCCGCCGGCGCGGGTGCCCCGGTCCAGCGTGGGGAGAAGGTCTTGATGTAGGCCACGAGGTCCACGCGGTTTTGCGGTGTGAGCGCGATCCACGGCGGCATGTTCGTGGTGACGAATCCCCGCTCCACGGAGTTGTAGAGGTCATGATCCGTCGGCAGGGCGCCGGACGCGGTCGAGCGGCACTTGAACGTCCCGGCCGTGAAATCCCGCGGCTTGGGGTCGATCCACATGGCGTTCTCGCCCAGGCCGTCGCCGTCGTCGCCGTGGCAACCGGCGCAGTAGCGGGTATAGAGCGGCTTCCCGGCGCGCGGCATGCCCGGTCAGCGTCCCGACGTGCGTCTCCTGCGCTGCGGGCCTGCTTCACCCCACCGAGCAGGAGCACGGCGCCACAGGCCGACACGAGCGACATCCATCGCGTTTGCGGTCTCATTAGTGGGCTCCTCTCAGAAGGCAAAGTCGAAAGCGATCAGGAGGCTGCGGCTCCACACCGCCTCCCGGGCGTCACCGGATCGAGCCCGGAGCCGTCGCCACTCAGGGGCGCCAGGCCGATGGTCTTCGTCATGGCAAACTCCCAGTGGAGCGCCATCCCGTCCCGGCTGAACATGAATGGATACGCCCGGACGCCGAGCGCGATCGCGTCGGCATTGCCCAACGTCTTGTGAGTCGCGGGATCGGCTTGTTTGGACATCCGCACAACTCGTAACGGCCCTTGCACCAGGAGCCGGGGTGTCGCGACGTAGTGGGCTTCGAGCAATGCAGAATTCCAGGTCGGCTTCTGGGTGCTTCCACCTAACGCGACGTCGTCGGATGCGTGCGACACCAGCGGGATCAGCTCCAGGTTGCCAAGCCACACCTGCGCGGTCGCCCCGACCCGGAGGAAGGATTCGTTGGCCGAGCCCGTGCCGGGAATCGGAGTGCCGCCAACAGTCTCGAACGCGGTCGGACGGTTGCCCAGATAGCCGAACACGCCGACCCGCTGCGGTCCCAACCCGCTGCCCATCGCACACGGCCCGACTCAGGGTGAACATGGCGTCCATGCCCTTGCCGCCGGGGAGACCCGGCTCGCCATCGTCCATCGTGAGGAGGACACGCTGTAGCGGGTGTAGCCGTTCATGGAATGGCCGGAAAACTCGGCGCCGATCTGATTGTCGCCCAACCCGAAGTTGTTCACGCTGCCCGGGGCGGCAGATAATGATAGGCGAACAGTGACCCGCCGTTGCTCGAGAGCCAGGTGAACCGCTTCTCGGACAACAGATTGTCCAACTCGAACTTGCCGACTTTCAGGTTTGCCCAGGGGGAGTTGCCCAGATTATCGAAACGAACGAAGGCGGCCTCGACCCCGGTGGCGCCGTCGGCATCGATCGTCGGCACGAGCCCGAACGTGATGTTCTTGTGCAGTGTGCCGAGCATGAGGAGATCCATGCCGGAGAGATCGAACCCGCTCTGGTTACGGTCTTCTCACGGCTGCGGGGTCAGCGTCGGTGACTCTCCTTGTTTGGTGGTGCTTCTCGAGATGCCACTGGGGCGTGGTGCGAACCGCGATGGGCCAATAGCCGTTCCCCTGCCAGATCGGTGAGTCGCGGTCGTTGCCGAGCTGGTAACCGTTGTCCGGAACCGCTGGCCGAACGCGTTCAGCTCCGGCCACACCGTGTGGCAGCTGAGCAGGCGAGCCCGTACTTGCGGGCGAAGGCGGGGATTTCCGCTGAGCGATGCGTCGCCCGGGTGGACAACAGGTAGGTCGGTTGCGCACTGCTGACCGATCGAACATACGCCGCCACGGCGGGTGCGCCGCCGTCCCTTGGTGCCAGCGCCACGACGACGGGGACGATCCCCATCGTCAGACCAGCGCCGACCAAGATCACCTTCGGCCACGACCACTTCGCACCAGCGACGTCCTTCCTGGACCACGCAAGCATGCGGCCTCCTCGGGTTGTGCGGTGCGTTCCCCTGATGGCGTCTCGTGGGCTCTGAAGTGCTATGTTTGATTAGGACCAACTATCCTATCAGACGCGCTCTGTCAAGATTCCGTCACCGGCCTGGAACCCGAGCGGCCGGGTTGGCGTTCTTCGGCATAGGTCATCTGGGAGCCAATATGTCCATCCGGCCGGTCAAGCGCATCATCCAGTCGACCCCGACCATGGAAGGCGCCGGCGTACGGCTGCGCCGGGCGTTCGGGTTCGGGGATACCGACGAGTACGATCCGTTCCTGCTGTTCGACGATTTCCGCAACGAACGCCCCGAGGACTATCTCGCCGGCTTCCCCTGGCACCCGCACCGCGGCATCGAAACCATCACCTACGTGCTCGCCGGCACCGTCAACCACGGCGATTCCCTGGGGAACCAGGGCACGCTCGGCTCCGGGGACGTCCAGTGGATGACCGCCGGGAGCGGGATTTTGCATCAGGAGATGCCCAAGGGAGACGGGCAAGGGCGCATGCACGGGTTCCAGTTGTGGGCCAACCTTCCCGCTTCACTCAAGATGACCGCGCCGCGCTATCAGGACGTGGTGGCCAAGGACATTCCCGAGATCACCGACGATGACGGGACCAGGGTGCGCGTGGTCTGCGGCAGCTTCTGGGGCAGGAAGGGCCCAGTGGACGGCGTCGCCGCCGATCCGCGCTACCTGGACGTCTGGGTCCCCCCTGGCATCCGCAAGACACTGCCGGTCGAGCATCCCCGGCACGCGTTTGCCTATGTATTCGACGGAGTGGGGCGCTTCCGCGATGCCTCCCAACCCGCAGCCGTCCGCACCGATCAGGTGGGACCGGTAGTGGAAGGCCAGACGGAAGAAACCGGCAATCGCTCGCTGGTATTGTTCGACAGCGGGGATGAGGTGACGGTCCAGGCCGGGGAGCAGGGGCTACGGTTCCTGCTCGTATCCGGCAAGCCGATTGAGGAACCGGTGGCGTGGTATGGGCCGATCGTGATGAATACCCAGGCCCAGCTGCGGCAGGCCTACGAGGAGTTGCAGGCCGGGACCTTCATCAAGCCGCGCTGAAACGGGCCAGCGCCCCCGCGGCCACCGCGTGTTCAGCCCCCTTCGAGGTAGGCGGTCTCGCCGTGCAGCGCCTGGTCGAGTCCCGCGGTCTCCTGCGCCGCATCGACCTTCACTTTGGCGACCCGGTCGATCAGCCACAGCATGGCGTAGGTGAAGACGAACGCCCAGACCGACGAGAGGGCCACTGCGCCGAGTTGCACCGAAGGAAATGCGGATTGCCGCGAAGCAGCCCGTCGGCCCCGGCGGGATTGAAGGCGGTGGTGGCGAAGACGCCGCACAGCACGATGCCGAGGAAGCCGCCGACGCCGTGCACGCCCCAGACGTCGAGCGCGTCGTCCCAGCCCAGCCGGTTCTTGAGCGCCACGGCGTAGTAGCAGACGACGCCGGCGACGATGCCGATGACGACCGCCGCTGTCGGGCGACACGTAGCCCGCGGCCGGCGTGATGGTGGCGAGGCCCGCGACGGCGCCGGTCAGCAGGCCGAGGAACTTCGGCTTCTTGGTGGTCATCCAGTCCATGGCGAGCCAGGCGATGGCGGCGAAGCTGGCGGCGAGGTCGGTGTTCAGGAAGGCGACCGCGGTGACCGAGTCGACCCGGAACTCGCTGCCGGCGTTGAAGCCGTACCAGCCGAACCAGAGCAGGCCGGTGCCGAGCGCGACGAGCGGAATGCTGTGCGGCCCGCGATCCGCGACCTTGCGCTTGCCCACGTAGAGCACCGAGGCGAGCGCCGCGATGCCGGCGATGTTGTGCACGACGATGCCGCCGGCGAAGTCGAGCACGCCCCACTTGCGCCAGCAGCCCGCCGCCCCAGACCATGTGCACGAACGGGAAGTAGACGAAGAACAGCCAGGCGGTGAGAAACAGCATGTACGCCTTGAACGTGACGCGGTTGGCGAACGCGCCGGTGATCAGCGCCGGCGTGATGATGGCGAACATCATCTGGTAGCGCGCAGAAGACGATCATCGGAATCGTGTCGTTGGTCGGCGACGGCGTGGCGAGCGTGATCCCGCGCAGGAACGCCCAGTCGAAGTTGCCGATGATGCCGGCGAAGTCGGTGCCGCTCTTGAGATCGCCGCTGAAGCAGAGCGAGAAGCCGCAGACCCACCAGAGCACCGTCGTCCAGCCCATCGAGACGAAGCTCTGCATCATGATCGCGAGCACGTTCTTGCGGCCGACGAGGCCGCCGTAGAAGAACGCCAGCCCGGGCGTCATCAGCATCACGAGGCTGGAGCACAGCAGCATGAAGCCGGTGTTGCCGGTGTCCAGCGTCAGTTGTGGCATGCGATTCCGCTCCTTGGAAGGGAGGCCAGGGTGATGGTCAGGCGGCCGGCCACAGCCAGCCGAACAGGGCCGCCGTCACCAGCGCGTAGATCACCCCATCCACGGTGGCCTTGAACGTCGTACTCCAGGCGCGCCGGTACCAGATCGACATCTGCCACAGCGCGGCCGCATAGCCAAGGAAGGCCGTGACCCCGACGACACAGAACACCTGCGCGTGGGCCGCGCCGGGCGGCAGCGTGCGCACCGCCACGTATGCGGCGAAGGCGCCGATCACGACCGCGTACAGGAACCAGAGGGTCAGGTTGCGGCCCATCGGCATGATGGCGTTGGGTAGAAACGTCACTACCATGACCGGGCCCTGTTTCACCCGCTCGATGAACTCCGGCGAGCGCAGGTCCCGGCTACTCGAGGGACGGGGAACCATGTAGTCCCCGGGCGGGATGGCGAGCGGACGCAGGGCGTCGCGCACCTTGTCCTCGTTCGGAATCCTGGGGTAGTCGCTCTTGTGCCAGGGCGACGCCATGTGGATGATGGAGCTGACGACAGAACACGATCACTGCCGACAACAGGATCGGCAGCCACAATGACACCAAGCCGGTCATGATGACCTCCTTTGGGACCAAACTGCGGCCTGCGCCGCCGCGCGACAAGCAGCCCGTGCGCATGACGCGGGTCGTGGTCGTCGGGGCCGGCGCCGCGGGCGCCATGGCGGCCATTTTCGCCGCCTCGGCCGGAGCGGCGACGGAGCTCGTCGAGGCCACGGCCGACGGTGGCCGCAAGATCCTCATTTCGGGTGGGGGCCGCTGCAACATCCTGCCGGCGCGCCTCGACGAGACCCGGTTCGTCACCGACTCGTCTCCGCACACGCTGCGACACATCCTGCGCGCGTGGCCCCTGGACCAACAGATCGCGTTCTTCGAGCAGGAGCTCGCGTTGCCGCTGGTGGAAGAGGTCGAGTCGGGAAAACTGTTTCCCGTTTCGAACCGGGCCCGCGATGTCCGCGATGGGCTGCTGCGTCTGGCCGGCCGGAAGGGCGTGCGCTTCCACCCCAATGCGACCATGGTCGGCGCCGCGCCGGCCGATGGCGGATGGCGCGTCGACTTCGAGTCTGGGTCGCCGCTCGAGGCGGACGCGTTGATCCTCGCGACCGGCGGGTTGTCGGTGCCCAAGACGGGCAGCGACGGGCGTGGATTGAAGGTGGTCGAGCTGCTGGGACACACCATTCACCCGACCTATGCCGCGCTCACCCCACTCACCGCGGATCCGCCGCCCTTTGGCCATCTGGCCGGCGTGTCCCTGCCGGTGACGATCACAGCGCGGGACGACGAGCGCATGGCGACGGCCCGCGGCGGTTTTCTCTTCACCCATCACGGATACAGCGGTCCGGCGGTGCTCGACGTCTCACACGTCGGCGTCCGCTCTGCGACCAGCGCTCCGGCCCAGGTCCGCGTCCAATGGACCGACCTCGGCGAGGACGAGTGGGAGCAGGCGTTGCGCCCGGAGGGGACCCGCACGGTGATGGGGGCGCTCCGGACGCGAATGCCCGAGCGTCTGGCCGCGGCGCTGTTGAGCGCATCGGCAGTGGAACCGAGCCGCACCCTCGCCCAGCTGCGACGGGAGGAGCGTGTGCGGCTGGTGGAGACGCTGGTGCGCGGCGCGTTACCGTGGACTGGGCACGAGGGCTACAAGAAAGCCGAAGTTACCGGTGGGGGCGTGAGCCTGGCCGAGATCGACAGCCGCACCATGGAGAGTCGGAAGCACCACGGACTGTTTCTCTGCGGCGAAATGTTGGACGCGTTCGGCCCGATTGGCGGCTACAACTTCCTGTGGGCATGGGTCACCGGTCGCGCGGCAGGGCTGGGCGCCGCGCGAGCGGTGCCTCCCGCGTAACGGTCCCGCCACAGCAGGACGAAAGACGCCTTTTCCTCTTGACTCAAGAGGGGGAACTTCCAATGATGTAACTGTCTCAATCACGCGGGGTTGGCAGGCGGGGGAAGCTTGTCCTTCTGCGGAGGCGGACATGACGTTGACGGGTGCACTGCTGGGCTTTCTTGCCATAGTAATCTTTGGCCGCTGGGTCTTGATCGGCGGCGATGACGCGTCTCCCTCCAAGAAAGAATGACCGCACCAGGGTCTGGTCAGCCGATATTGGCGTAGACGCAGACCACCAGGCCGAAGTTGTAGGCTGCATGCAGGGCGATACAGGGCCCCAGCGACCGCGTCTTGATGCGGGTCGCCATGGTAATCGTCGCCACTAATCCCACCCCCAGGATCGCCGGCCAGTAGCCCCGAATCTCCGGCAGGTGGAACAGGGTGAACAGCCCCGTGACGGCGATCGCGGACCGCGTCTGTCCCCAGGCCTGCGTGAACCCCTCGAAGAGCACCCCGCGAAACAGAAACTCTTCCACCGGTGGAGCGAGCAGCAGCGCCACCAGCGCCCACAGGTGTCGTTGCCAACCGGGCTCCGATGCCGCAGTGACCAGTGGTCCCCACGGCTGGCTGGGCTCGACGTCCACCCGCGGCAGCAGCACGAAGACATACACCAGGGCGACCACCAACCCCAGCCCGGCGGCAGCGATCACCTCACGCCACGCCCCGCGGGTCAGGCCGAGCGTTCGGAATACCTCGGCCGGTGCGAATCCAGGGAACGTGCGGAGCACGAGGCGCACGATGACCCAGGCGCCCACGGCGAACCCCAATACCGTCGCCGGGAGCGTGACGGCCCGCTCGATGTGGCGTGAGAGCTGCTGCGGATCCTTGATGGTCGGCGCATACAGGCCCGTGACGACGATGGTCACGGCGGCCGCTACGAACAGCTGGCTCCCGAAGTAGGCCGCCAGCACCAGAAACGCCCGCCCCGCCCGCAGCGGGGGCCGGTCCGATGCCGGCTCCGGGGTTCCCAATCAGCAGCCGATCACGCGGCGCGCCGCACCGACCGGGCGCGCTTCTTAGGGCGGCGCCGGTCGAGAATGGCGAGGTACTCCTTGGCGGCTTGCAGGGCGCGGCGTTTCCCGCCATGGGACGCGTCGCCGAAATACTTGCTGTGGCGTGGGACGTACCGCCCGTCGCGGCGCTCGTAGAATCCGGCGCGAACGAACCAGCCGTGGGTGCGAGTCGAGTCCTGATCGATGCGACTGATCCCGCGGCGACGGACGGGCCGGGCGGGGCGAGCGGAACGGGCGGGGCGGGCAGGGCGGCGTCGGGCACGTTTCATGGTATGCTCGGTTGGTGAAGGTGACCAGAGATGTGATGCGGGGATAAAGCTGCGGCCGGCTGCGGGGATCATCAAGCCCCGTGCGTCTGGGGCTTGTTAGGCGCCGTCTTCGTTATTCCAGGCGGAGCACGCTGTTGGGGTCGACCCGGGCGGCGCGCCATCCGGGGAGGGCGCTGGCGGCGAGTGCCGCGACCACGAGCACCAGCGCCACCGCGCCGAACACCGCGGGATCGCGCGGCGAGACTTCGAACAGCAGCGTCCCGACCCAGCGTCCCGCCACGAGCGCCAGACCACACCCGATGACGATCCCGGCCAGCGCCAGGCGCAGACCGTCGCCCAGCACCAGGCGGACCAGGTCCCGCAACCGCGCCCCCAGCGCGATGCGGATGCCCAGTTCGTGGGTGCGCTGTGCGACGTTGTACGCGATGACGCTGTAGAGGCCGATCGCCGCCACGACGAGGGCGAGCGCGCCGAGAACCAGAAACATCGTGGCCCCCGTCTGCCACGGCCGCCGTTCATTGCCGAGGATCTCGGCCAGCGGCAGCGTCGTCACGTAGGACGTCCCGGGCATCTCCTGTTGCAGCTGCCGGCGAATGCGCTCCGACTGGTCGGCCGCGCGCCCCGAGACCCGCACGAACAAGCCATCGGCGGCGCGGTCTTGCTGCTCGGCCGCCAGGTAGTACTGGGCCCCGCCGGTTTCGGTCAGGGTGTGCAGTTTCACGTCCTCGGCGATCCCGACCACCGTAGTGCACGGCATCGTGTCGCTGCCCACGCGGAAGCACTGGCCGATCGCATTCGTTCCTGGCCACAGCCGGCGCGCCATCGACTGGCTGACCACCGCCACGAGTGGAGCGCCGCGGCGGTCCTCGGCGCTGATGGGGCGCCCGGCTAGAATGCGCGTCCCCGTGGTCTGGAAGAATCCCGCGGAGGCGAACTGCAGGTTGAAGCGTCCCAACTTCGAAACGGAATCGATGCCCTCCACGAACAGGCCCTGCGACTCGAAACTGTAGAACGGCACACTCATGGCTTCCGTCGCGCTCACGACGCCGGGTATCTGGGCGGCAGCCGAGAGCAGGCGTCGATTCAGCAATGCTTGCTGCGAGTCCGGGACATCCATGCCGCGCATGCTGCGCTGCACCAACAACACGGGCTCCACATCGTAGCCCAGTCGCAAAGTGCGCACGTTGGCAAAACTCTTGAGAAACAACCCCGCGCCCACGAGCAGCACGACAGACAGCGCGCCTTGGAATACGACGAGCAGCGACCGGCTGCGCGAGCGCTGATAGCTGCCTTCGCGCGCGCCGGATTTCAGGGCGCTGATGAGATCGCCCCGGCCCGCCGGCACGGCCGGGATGAGACCGGTCACGACGCCGACCGCGAGGGTCACGAGGGCGCAGAACACCAGGATGCGCGGGTCGGCGAGCGTCGCGGGCGGCAGATCCGGCGTGAACGTGCGCGCCAGCGCCGCCCCGCCGACCCAGGCGACGAACAGTCCCGCCGCGCCGCTTATGGCGGAGAGCAGGACGCTTTCGGTCAGCAGGTGCCCGATCAGGCGGCGACGCGTGACGCCCAGCGCCAGCCGCACGGCGATCTCACGGCGGCGGCGAAAGGCGCGGGCGAGCAGCAGGTTGGCGACGTTGGCACAGGCGACCAGCAACACGATGATGGCCACGCCGCCGATCCAGAACCCGATGCGCGCCTCGGGGCCGGCTTCCGGTCCCCGCAACAACTGGGTCGGGTCGAGGGTGACGTGGGGCTGGGCCACGTCCAGCGGGGCGATGCCGGAATCGTCGGCACGCTCCGTGAGCCAGCTGCGCCGGTAGGCGGTGGTCAGCTCTGCCGTGCGCGACTTCCGCGCGCACGCCGGGCTTGGTGCGCACGATCATCTGGAGCCAGCCCCAGTTGTAGTTCAGGTAGTAGGTGTGTTTGCGCGACCAGGCATACGTCGTGATCGGCACCCACGCGATCGGCGCGGGTCCGTCCGGGATGCCCACGAACGTTTTCGGCGCCACGCCGATGATCGTGTACGTCACCGCCCCGATCTGCAGCGGGCGGTTTAGCACGTCCGGGCGGCCGGAGAACCGTGGCGCCAGTAGTCGTAACTCAACACGGCGACCCGGGAGCCTTCGGGCGTCGCATCTTCGGCGTCCGTGTAGTAGCGGCCCAGCGTCGGTGGCGCGTCGAAGAAGCGGAAAAATCCCGCGCTGGCCGTGCCCACCGTCAGCTCCGTGACTTCCGAGCCGGTGCCGACCGCCGCGGAAAACGTGGTGAAGGGGGCGACCTGCGAGAAGGACTGCGCTCGGCCGATCAGATCGAGGTAGCGTTTGTACTCGAAGGTGCGATAGATGTACGGCGCGCCGCGGAACAGCGAGTGCAGGTTCACCCGGTGCACCAACCCCGGATCACGCAGCAAGGCCGGCGGGCGAAACATGAGGCGATCGAGCACGCCGAACACGGCGGCGTTGGCGCCAATGCCGAGGGCCAGGGTCGCGACGACGGCGAAGGTGAATCCGGGTGCCGCCCGCAGGCCGCGCACGGCATAGCGCAGGTCCTGGGTGACGATGTCGAGGAACGCCAGCCCACGCGCGTCCCGCGTGTCGTCCTTGATGCGCTCGACGCCGCCGAACGCCGCCCGGGCCTTGCGCCGCGCCTCGGCCGGCGAGTCGCCGGCGCGCACATGCTTGGCCATTTCCTGGTCGAGATGAAACCGCAGCTCTTCCTCCAGGTCCTGGTCCAGGTCGGCGCGGTGGAATACCGCGCGCAGGCGATAGCGGATGTCGCTCAGCAGTTTGGCGAACATGTCAGCCCATCTCCATCACGAGGGCGACGGCCCGGGTGAGTTTGCGCCACGCATCGGCTTCGGCATCGAGCTGTTTGCGGCCGGCACGCGTCAGGTCGTAGTACTTCGCGCGGCGGTTGTTGTCCGAGGCGCCCCAGGTGGCGGCGATCCACCCTTGCCGCTCGAGTCGGTGCAGGGCGGGGTAGAGCGAGCCTTGGGGAATTTGCAGTGTGGCGCGGGAGACCTGATGCAGCCGCTCGGAGATCGCCCAGCCATGCTGGGCCCCGAGCGAGAGGGTTTTCAGAATCAGCAGGTCCAGCGTGCCCTGCGGCAGATCGAGCCGGTCGGTGGTCATGGGTGTCCCTGTGCGCTTCTACAGGAGAGTAGCAGCTCACTTGTAGAAGTGCAAGGGGAGGGTCGTAGCGCAATCCGTTGTGGCGGGGCAGTTTCCGGATGCGCCTTCTACTGAATACTCCGACCCCTCAGCAAGGACTGAAGCCATGCGGCACTTCCGAGCGGCGTTGCTCGTGCTCGCCATTCCCCTGTCACAGGCGCGCGCGCAGGATGAAGCCGCGCTACGCCGGGCGTTCGAAGGCCAATCGGTGGTCGTGCGCATCGACATGCCGGGCACGGCGTCCGGGGTCAACATCTACCCGGGGCGGGACATGCCGATCGACTTTCCCGATGTCGCCACCAAACTCAAGAAGTACGGCACGTCGATCCGGGCCGGGGACGCGGTCATGATCACCAAGATCAAGGTGAAGGAGGATCTGATCGAGTTTCAGCTGGGCGGCGGAGGATACGGCACGTTTTTCGACGACATGGGCAATTCGGCCAACGCGACCGAGGTGGGGCAGACGCCGGCGGAAAAGGCGCTCCAGGACTCGATCCGGCACTCGACCAATTCCGGCGAGAAGCGGCGCATGCAGCGCACGCTCGACGAATTGCGCTCGACGCGGGAGCGGGAGAACGCGCGCGCGCGCGCCGATGCCGCGCAGGCCGAGGAGCTGCGCCAGGCGAATCTGCGCGGGCGCCGCGTGGAAGGCGGCAGCCGGTTCAATATCCGTTACCAGGGCGGTGTCCCGGCCGATGCGCTGACGCCCGAGGGATTACGCCAGGCGTTGAGCCGCTATGTGGACTTTAGCGGCGCCGCCACTCCGGTGAGTGGCGCGGTGGCCGCGGCGGGGACCGGCACCCTGCGCAAAGGGCTGCTGCTCGACGACGTGGAGCGTCTGCTGGGGCCGGCGGTTACGGCTGCGGAGTCCACGGAGTGCGCGCTGGCCCTGATGACCCGGACTTACCGCAAGGACGGGCAACGCACGCTGGCGAAATTCGTGTCCGGCGTGCTGGTGGAGTACACCATCACGCCGGAGTGACTCCCGAGGGCACGGCCCTACAGGACCCTGTGTGCGATCGACAGCGTGAAATGCTGCGGGGCCGCCGGATTGGCGAAGCTGCTGTCCGCCTGGGTGCTGACGCCGGAAACGGTCCAGGACACCTTGAGCTTGGCCGAGCCAGGCCCGGAGGCGTCCACCCACGCCTGGGCCTGGACGGAGCCCCCCGCCATGACCGTGAGTCCCGTGGTCCAGCTCCCCGCGGGAGTGGCAACCTTGATCAGCGTCCCGTGGCCGTCGTCGTACCGGAGCGAGTCGACTCCCACGGGGCCGCTGACGTCGAGTGTATACAGCACGGTGAAACTCGAGGGGCCGGCGGGGGCGGCTGGGCCGCAGGCGACGATCAGCGCGGCCGCGGGGACGAATCGACCACAGAACGTGTAAACAGGAAGTGGTTTCACCTCTCGAAAAGGACTCTAGCATGGCTGCCCCGAAATTGAAACAACTCACCCCCGTGTTGATCGTGGATGCGGTTGAGCCGGGCGTCGCGTTTTGGGTCGAGCGCCTGGGATTCACCATGGAAAACCAGGTCCCGGGTCCGGACGGCAAGCTGATCTTTGCCAGCGTCGCGAAGGATGGCATCGAGGTGATGTATCAGACCAAGGCGAGTGTCGTGGCCGACAACCCGGCCGCAGCCGGCGAGCTTGGCGGGCGGTCGATCGTGCTGTTCATCGCGGTGGAGGATCTGGGGAGCGTGGAGCGGGCGGTGGCGGGAGCGCCGGTGGTGAAACCGCGGCACGAGACCTTCTACGGCAGCACCGAGATCTATGTCCGTGAGCCGGGCGGCCACACGGTCGGGTTTGCCCAGTTCAAATGATCAGCAGTCCGCTCGATCGAGCATCTCACGCACAGTGCGGCAGAGCACGGCCGGCGTGAAGGGTTTGGGAAGAAAGGAGAAGTCCGGGTCCAGTGCGCCATGATGCGCCAGGGCGTCGTCCGTGTATCCTGAGGTGAAGAGAACTCTGATGTCGGGGTACCTCGTCTTGAGCCGCTGGGCCATTACCGTCCCATCCATCACCGGCATGATGACGTCGGTGACGACCAGGCGAATCGGCGCACCAGTATGCTCGCTCGCCGAGCTTAGCGCGTCCTGGCCGTTCGAGGCCGCCAAGACGGTGTAGCCCTGGGATTCCAATACCCCGCGGGCCAGTTGCCGAACGGAAGGCTCATCTTCCACCACCAGAATGGTTTCCGTTCCGCGCGGCAGTGGCCCAGGCTGGGCCGGGGCCGCCGCCAGGTCCAGCGCCAGGGCTACGCGCGGGAAATACACTTTGAACGTCGTGCCCTTGCCAACCTGGCTGGTCACGCTGATGTGACCGCCCGACTGTTGGACGATGGTCAAGCAGGTGGTCAGTCCCAGACCCGTACCTTTCCCCTCCGGCTTGGTCGTGAAAAACGCCTTGAACAGGTGCGCTTTGACCTCGTTGGTCATGCCGGTGCCCGTGTCGCTCACACTCAGGACGACGTACTCGCCGGGACCGGATGGGGGTGCGGTGTGTGCGTTCGAGCCATCCAGCGTGCTGTTGGTGGTGGCAATGGTGAGCCGGCCGCCGCTGGGCATCGCATCGCGGGCGTTGACGACCAGGTTCATCAACACCTGGCCGACGTATCCGACATCGGCCTTGACGAGACCGAGGGACGATCCCGGAATGAACGTGATGTCGATGTTCTCATCGATGAGCCGTCGCAGCAGCTTATCCATGTCGTTCACCACGTCATTGAGATCGAGTACCACGGGCTGCACCGTTTGCTTACGGCTGAAGACGAGGAGTTGCCGGGTCAACCCCACGGCCCGCTCCGAGGCATGCCGGATCTCTTCGGTGTACTCCCGCAGCGGGCTGGCCGGGTCGAGGTCGGCCGAGAGCAAGTCGTTGTTGCCGATGATGATGGCGAGGATATTGTTGAAGTCATGGGCCACGCCGCCGGCGAGATGGCCAATGCCTTCGAGCTTCTGCACTTCGATAAAGCGCGCCTCTAACTCCCGCCGGGCGGTGATGTCCTCGACGACCTTGATGAAATGCTGGGCCTGCCCCTCAGCATCGCGGTGCACCGACATGTTGACCCGAGCCCACACAAAACCGCCATCCCGCCGTCGATATTGCTTTTCGTCGATCACGTAGCGGTTCAGCGTTCCCGCGGCCATCTGCCGGAATGCCTCGGCATCGCCAGGTGCTGCTTCCGACTGCAGCAGGTCCTCTCTAGCGAGGCTTTGCAACTCTTCGCTCGAGTATCCCAACAAATCGCACAGGCACTGATTGACCCGCAACCATTCTCCGTCCAGGCTCACGTGTGCGATCCCGACCGGCGCCGCATCGAAGGTCGATCGATAGAGGCGCTCGCTCGCGACGAGGTCGGCCGTCCGCGAGCCGATCTCGCCTTCCAGCAGCTGGCTGTACCGGTCGTGAAAGTCGCTGTAGGCTTTGAGACGCAACAGGTTGCGCACCCGGACACTCAGTTCGGCCCGATCCACGGGTTTGGTGAGAAAGTCCTCGGCGCCGGCGCTCAGGCCGAGCATTCTGGCGTCGCGATCGTCCCGGGCGGTGATCAAGATGACGGGGATGCTGCTGGTGGCGATGTTGCCCTTGAGTTTTCCCGCCACTTGGCACCCGTCCATTGCCGGCATCATGAGGTCGAGCAGGATGAGATCGGGCGGTTGCTGCGCCACCAGCGTGAGCGCTTCCTCGCCACTGGCGGCGGTCAGGAAGCGATAGCCCTCCGGCGCGAGCATGGCTTCAAGGAGCTGTCTGTTCTGGCGTTCATCGTCCACGATCAGAATGCGCGCCGCGTTGTCGGCGATGCCCGGGGTCAGAATCATGCGGGGCCGGCGCCTGGCGCCCTACTGCGCCACGGTCATCAGGGAGGCCGAGATCGTCGCGAGGAAATCGTGGTATGTCAGCGGTTTGGCGATGTAGCCGTCACACCCCGCGGCTCGAATGCGCTGTTCGTCGCCTTTCATCGCTTGGGCGGTGAGGGCGATCACCGGAATGGCGCGCGTGGTCTCGTCCTGCTTGAGCCGCGCGGTGGCGGCAAGACCGTCCATGCCGGGCAGCTGGATATCCATCAGGATGAGGTCGGGTTGTTCGGTGCGAGCCAGCATCAGCCCAGCCTCCGCATCCGTCGCGCTGAGTGCCGTATGGCCCGCCGACTGCAGCAGGAAGACCGCCAACTTCATGTTGGCGGGGGTGTCCTCGACGATCAGGATCTTTGCCATGTCAGGCGACCAACCGGCGCCCCGACATCGCGCGCCGGATTTCGGCCGTCAAGTCGTTGCCCTCGAACTCAGCCTTTCCCATGATCGCTGTCACATACCCACTCAGTTTGGCACGGTCCTCGGCCGTGATCTCCTTCGCGGTGACGATCAGGATTGGAATGCGAGCCGTTTCGGGATGGTCGTTGAGCGCCGCCACGACATCGAAGCCGTTCACCTCCGGCATCACCAGATCGAGCACGATCAAGTCCGGCAGGCGCCGCCGGGCGATTTCGATCGCCTCGCGGCCGCCGTAGGCGCGCAAGACGGTGCTAGCCAGGTCCAGGATGCGGACAGCGACCAGGTCGAGCGCTTTGGGATCGTCATCCACCACCAGAACGGTCAGCGTTCGTCCCTGCGAGAGAGGAAACAGATCCAGATCCACGAGCGACTCATACAGCTCCTGCCGGGATATCGGCTTTTGCATGACCGCCGCGGCGCCGAGCGCAAAGCCCTTGCTGCGACCGGCCATGATCGAAATGATCACCACCGGGATGCGGTTGAGGCTCGGCACCTGCTTGATGCGACCGAGGAATTCCCATCCGTCCATGTTGGGCAGCATGACGTCCAGGGTGATTAGCGACAATGGCTGCTGCCCGGCGAGCACCAGCGCGGCCTCGGCGGACGCGGCGTGCAGCACCGTGAAGCCCTCCGCCTCGAGCAGCAGCCGGATCAGATCGGCGGCTTTGTAGTCGTCTTCCACCACGAGCGCCGTGCGCACTCCACCCGGCGCCTCGATACGGGACGCCGGCGTTTGCGTGGAGATCAGTGGCGCGGCTTCCGCCACCCGGAGCGGGAGCCAGACCGTGAAGCAGGAACCCTCGCCTTCGGCGCTTTCCACTGCTACCGAGCCGCCATGCAACTCGGCGAGGAGTCTGACCATGGCCAACCCGAGTCCGGTCCCCTCGAATTGTCGCGACAGGCCGCTGTCGATCTGGCTGAACGGCTTGAAGAGGCGCTCCATGCCCTCCGGCGAGATGCCGATGCCGTCGTCGGTGACGCTGATCTTGAGAAATTCCGCGAACTCGTTCTCGGCCAATGGGAAGGTTCGACCCGCCCGGGTGCCGGATAGCTGGCCGACGTCGGCGCGGGGCACGCGGCCGATGCGCATGGTCACCTGGCCGTCCTCGTTGGTGAACTTGACCGCATTGGAGAGCAGATTGTAGGCGATCTGCTTGACCTTCCGCACGTCCGCCTGAATCGATCCCAGTTCTTCGGCGGCATCGATGCTCAGGCGGATGTGGCGGCTTGCGGCGTTCTCCTTCACGATGGACAGGCTGTTGAAGAACAACGAAGGCACCTGCACCGGCTCCAAGTCGAGCGTCATCTTGCCGGCTTCCACTTTGGACAGATCGAGGATGTCGTTGATCAGCGAGAGGAGATGCTTGCCGCTGCTGAAAATGTCGCCGATGAACCCACGCTGTCGATCGGTGAGATCGCCCGCCAGGCCGTCCTTGAGGACCTCGGAGAAGCCGATGATCGCATTCAGGGGCGTCCGCAGCTCGTGGGACATGTTGGTGAGGAATTCGGACTTCAAGCGGCTCGCGGCCTCCAACTCGATGTTCCTCTGCAGCGTCTGCTCGAAGCGCTTTCGCTCCGTCACGTCGCGCGCCGCCGCGAACACGCCTTGCAGGCGACGGTCTCGATCGTAGAAGGTGGTCGCGTTGTAGGACACCACGGTGAGCGTGCCATCCCGGGCGCGCGCGGTCAGTTCGTAGTTGGTGACCTTGCCTTCGTTCAGCACGCGGTTGATACCGGCTTCTGCGCGGGCCGCATCGGTGAAGTAGTCCTTGAATGGCGCGCCGATCAGCTCGTCCCGCGTGCACCCGGTCAGCACCTCGGTCTGCCTATTGACGTCGGTGATGATGCCGCGCGGATCGGTGGCCATCAGGGCGTCGATGTTGGATTCGATGAGCGAGCGCGTGTAGAACTGCTGGTCGCGCAGTCGCTGATCGAGTTTTGTCCGTTCCTCCTCGACCTGCTTGCGCGCGGTGTTGTCGGTGCCGATCAGCAGATAGCCGATGATGACGTCCTGCGGGTCGCGCAGCGCCGTCACGGATACCACGGCGGGAAAGCGGCTCCCATCCTTGCGGACCTTGGTCAACTCGTAGATGTCCTCGATGCCGCGCGCGGCCTTGAACACCAGGGCCTCGAAGCCGAAGGCAATCGGGGTCGCGAAGTCGATGCTCAACGCGGAGGCACGCTCGATCAGTTCTTGAGGATCGGAAAGCTCGGCCGGCGTGACCTTGTTCACCACCTCAGCGGCCGTGTACCCCAGCATCCGCTCGGCGCCGACGTTGAAGATCTGGATCACACCCTTGGCGTCGGTGGCGATGCTCGAGAAGTTGGCACTGTTGAAGATCGCCCGTTGCAAGGCGCCCGCTTTGAGCAGCATGTCTTCCGCCTGCTTGCGCGCGGTGTTGTCGGTGCCGATCAGCAGATAGCCGATGATGGCTTCTTGCGCATCGCGCAGCGCCGTGACCGAGACCACGGCGGGGAAGCGGCTCCGATCTTTGCGGATATAGGTCAGCTCGTAGATGTCTTCGATCCCACGCGAGGCCTTGAACACCAAGGCCTCGAAGCCCGGCGTGATCGGCGTGCCGAGCTCGTCGCTGAGCGCGGTCGCGCGCGCGATCAGCTCCTGTGGATCAGAAATGTCGGCCGGCGTGATCTTGTTCATGACCTCGGCGGCCGTGTAGCCCAGCATCCGCTCGGCGCCGACGTTGAAGATCTGGATGACGCCCTTGGCGTCGGTGGCGATACTCGAGAAATTGGCGCTGTTGAAAATCGCTCTCTGCAGGGCCGCCGTGCTCAACAACGTCTCGGTGCGTCCAGCGCTATCCCGCGCGGGGGCCACGGGGCGTTCATAGCGTGCCGGTTTGTCCGACACGGGTGCGCCCGGTGCTTCAGGCAACGGTTTGCGGGTGCTCATTTTGTGGGTTCCCTTCGGTGCCAAGGCTCGCGCCGAGACACGCAGGGTGCGCGGACCGGTGGTGTGTAACCATACTACCGGCGTGGGGCGGACGCATCCCACAAATGCACTAATCCATTAGGGTTAGGCGTAGGGAGGTGAGGTGTTACGTACGTAGTGGGATGGTTAGGTGTTCTGCGGACTTGGATCGAAGACTCTTATTGATTCCTGCGATGCTCAGGGGACGAACGTCGTCACGCCAATCGGCACGAGCGAGCTGCCTGGCTCATCGATTCGAGAGAGCGTGACCTGGTAGGTCGTCCCGGCGACCAGGGGCAGCAGAATATTCGCGGTCTGGGCCGCGTTGTCGGGGAAGACGCCGTACTGGACGGACGAGGCGATCGCGTTGGGCTGAGGGTGACTGAACGTGGTCCAGATAATGGCGCCTGGACCCGGCAGGTGCACCGTGAGCGCCTGGATCTGGCACGCCGGGTCCCAGCTGAAGGTTGGCTGAATGCCCGCGCTCACCTGGACTGAGATATCGGAGCAGGCCGAGAGGCTGACGGCGCGATCGGCGCAAGCCGCACCGAGGAGTAGCGGGCCGAAGGCCAGGGCGAGAGGCAGCGTGGGTCGGGTCATGGAACTTCGGGAACATACCCAGCGAAGCCGACTTCGCGTCACCTGGACCGCCACGGTCACGGGCCCTTCGGCTGATCCTTGGTGCGAGTCCGGCTCACCGCACTCAAGATCCCCAAGCCAAGCAGGATGATGGATGCGATGACCACATAGAGGGTGGGGATGCCGGCGACGATGAGCGCCCACGCGACGCCACCAATGAGGACCACCGTGCCGATCAGATACAGTGCGAAGGAGGACATGGGGCCGACTCCCGGCTGAAGTGCGAGGTTCTCGTGGCGTCTATTGTAAGCCGAATTGGTCATGGCTGGGAGCCGCGCGCGTAGCCCATAACGGCGATGAAGTGGCAGGTCGAGCCGGCCAGCACAAACAGGTGCCAGACGAAATGGCTGTAGGGCATTCGCTTGGCGGCAAGAAACACTACGCCGGTCGTGTAGGCGACACCACCCGCGAGCAACCAGAGCGCACCGGCCAGGGGTACGCCGAGCCACAGCGGCTTGATCGCGATGATCATCAGCCACCCCATACCGAGGTACACGCCGGTGGACAGGCGCGGGTAGCGAAATCCCGCGAGCGCGGTCAGCACGATCCCGAGCACCGCGAGACTCCACACCAGGCCCAGGAGGGTCCAGCCCCATGGCCCCCGCAGCACTCCCACCGTGAACGGCGTGTAGGTCCCGGCGATGAGCAGGAAGACCGCGCTGTGATCGAGGACGCGAAACACGCGCTTGCCCTTGTTGTCCGGCAAGGCGTGATAGAGGGTCGAGGCGGCATACAGGATGACGATGGTGGCCGCGAACACACTCGTGCCGACGACGTCGTAGATCCCACCGCGCTGCAGGGCAGCACCGATCAGAAACGGCGTGGCCGCGAGACTGGCGAGCAGTCCCACGCCGTGACTGATGCTATTGGCGACCTCCTCGCCCGGGGACTGCAAATGAATTGAGTGGCCTAGTCGGGCGCCGGTCCGATATGCAAGGCGACCATGTGCCATCCGAGCGGGCCGCCGCGAACATAGACCGCGGTGTAGCGGCGCCGCGTGGTCGGAGGGGTATTCCCCTGATACGTGTAGGACCACTGTGCGAGACCGGTCACGACCGACGCCGAGCCATACATGCGGACCACCACATCACTGGTTCGGAAGTAATGAATCACGAAGCCAGCGAGGCCCACCGGCACGTGAAGCTTCGGTCCCTGGCGGATGTGAGATCGCGGCCATTGGCTGCCCTGATTCGTGCGGCGGTGATTGGCGCAAGCCCAACTAACGGGCTTCAACCCCCCGACATGGCGCCGACAATGAGAAACGGCTCCACGCCGTTCGCGACGGCCTCGGGCAACGGCGCATCCGGCCCCTGGTGCGACAGATCCTGCCCGCAGGCGAAATAACGCACGTACGATCGGCGCTGGTGCGTGTCGTGATCGCGAATCGTGCCGCGCAGCATGGGATACCGTGCCTCCAGTGCGTCCAGGATCCTCCCCGCCGTGGCCTGGCCGGGAACGTCGAGCGCCACCTCGGCGTCCAACTGCGCCAGCGTCCGCAAATGGACCGGCAGCTCGACCCGGATCATGCGAGCGTCTGCACCTCGACCGACAACACGGCGGGCAGGTCGCGCACCACCGGACTCCAGCTGTCGCCGGCGTCGGCCGACGCGTAGACCTGGCCGCCCGAGGTGCCGAAGTACACGCCGCAGGGGTCGAGCGAGTCGACGGCCATCGCGTCGCGCAGCACGTTGACGAAGCAGTTGCTCTGCGGCAGGCCCTTGGTGAGCGCTTCCCATTCGTTGCCGCCGGTGCGGCTGCGGTACACCCGCAGTTTGCCCTCGGGCACGAAGTGCTCGGAATCGCTCTTGATCGGGACCACGTAGATGGTCTCCGGCTCGTGCGCATGCACGTCGATCGGGAACCCGAAATCAGTCGGCAGGTTGCCGCTGACCTCGGTCCACAACTCGCCGGCATTGTCGCTGCGCATCACGTCCCAGTGCTTCTGCATGAACAGCACGTTGGGTCGTGACCGGTGCATCGCGATGCGGTGCACGCAGTGGCCGACCTCGGCGGTGGGGTCGGGGATCTGCGCCGATCGGAGGCCCTGATTGATCGCGCGCCAGGACTTGCCCGCGTCATCGGAACGAAACGCGCCCGCCGCCGAGATGGCGACGTAGATCCGTTTCGGGTTGCTCGGGTCGAGCAGGATCGTGTGCAGACACATGCCGCCGGCGCCCGGAGCCCAATGGGGTCCCGACCCATGGCCGCGCAGTCCCGAAAGCTCCTGCCAGTTCTGGCCGCCGTCCGTGGAGTGGAACAACGCCGCGTCCTCGACTCCGGCGTACACCGCGTCCGGATCGGTGAGCGACGGCTCGAGGTGCCACACCCGTTTGAACTCCCAGGGGTGCGGCGTGCCGTCGTACCACTGGTGCGTGCCGGGGACGCCGTCGTAGGTGAATTTGTTGCCCACGGGCTCCCACGTCTTCCCCGCGTCGTTGGAGCGCTGGATCACCTGCCCGAACCAGGCCGAGGATTGCGACGCGTACAGGCGATTGGGATCGACCGGTGATCCTTTGATGTGGTAGATCTCCCACCCGGCAAAGTGGGGTCCACTCACGTTCCACTGTTGTCGCTTGCCGTCCGAGGTCAGGACGAACCCGCCTTTGCGCGTCCCGACCAGCACCCGTACGCCGCTCATCGCTCACTCCTTACTTGGCCAGTTGGTCGATTGTCTCACGCCAGCGTCGATCGAGGTCACCCGCAGGGATATTGAGCACCCGGGCCGCGGCGCCGAGCACCGCGCCCGGTTCACGGCCGGCGTCGGCGAGGGTCCGAATACCGCCGAGGCCGCCGACATCGTACACCATCTTACAAAGGACGGCGAGACCGTCGTACCCCACGTCCAGGGTCCCGTTCGGGGCGGCGGGCTCGTGAGAATGCTCTGGAGCGTGAGATCGCGGTGGGCGTCGAGATACCGCTTGAGCCCCGGCAGTAACTGCAGGAAATCCAGTCCGGCCGATCCTCCGGTCCAGGTCATCAACCCTTCCTGGACCAGACCGGCGGCTGTGAGCGGGGCCAGGAAGGGCCACAGCACCACGTGCGCCAGCTCGTGGCGGTAGCCCTCCCCGTTGCTCGACGACCCGATGAACACGAGGTGGTCGATCGCATCGCTGCGGCCCCCTACGGTATCTGACCCGAGGGGGAAGAACTCGAGGCCGGCGGCGCCCAGGGTCTGGATCAGGTCATCAGTGAAGTAGTACCCGATGGTCGCTGGAGGCGGGACCGCAAAGGCGTGAGCCAGGGAATCGACGAAGGCGGCCGTGGCCTGAGCGCGGACGCGCGCAAAGTCTCGCCCCGGCGGAAACACGAAGGTGAGGCGGCCGATGGTTTCGTGCTTCCAGCCGTGTGTGAGCCGAGGCAGCGCGTTGGCGAGCACCCATCGTCCGCCCTCGCGGGTCGCGTACACCCGGTACAGGGCCAGGGGCTGGACGTCCTGGCCAGGATCGGACAGCCCGGCAACGAGCGTCCGGATGACGAAGGCGCTGTCGAGCCCCACGGCCGGAGCGAGGTGGACGACCGTGAACTTCGAGAACCCTTGATAGACGTAGCTGCACAGCAGATCAGCGGCCGGCCATTGGGCTCGTTCCGAGGGCGACCACAGCGCGCTGGGCTGCGCGCAGCTGGGGCGGCTCGTGAGATAACTGCGCCACAGGACGAGGATCTCGTGGTTCGGATCGGCAACTGTATCGACGCCGAAACCGACCGCCACGTGCACGCTCGTATCCGGAACTTGCGCCTGCAATGCCGCCAGCGGGATCGCGGCCGCGAGGACGAGGACGAGGATGCGGGTAGCGGACCGGCCCATCGTTGAACCCTATCGCCCGCGGCGGCGTCCCGCCACGACGCCTTCCAAAGGGATCAGGGCTCGTTGAATCGCCTTGCGCTCGGCGGCTGACAGATCGAGCAACAAGGCAGTCAGCATTCGGACGCGCCGTGCGCGGCCCTGGCGCATGACCTGCTGCCCCTTCCGGGTCGCCGCGACGCGGGTGATGCGGCCGTCATTGGGGTCGGGGATGCGCTTGAGGAAGCCGTCGCGCTCCAACGCCTGCACCAGGCGCGTCATCGTGGGCCGCTGCACCTGCTCGGCTCGGGCCAGGGCCCCGAGTGTGATCGGGCCGCCAAACACCACCACCGAGAGGGCCGACAAGCGCGGCCCGCTGAGGCGGCTTTCGCTGTCCACGCGTCGCAGCCGGCGCAGCAGGTGAATGGCGAGGGAATGCAGCCGGTCGGCGGTTTTCTGGATCTGCTTCATCGCCCGAAACTTAGGGCGGGGACCTCCGGCAGGACAATCGGCGGATGGCGAGCGTGCTTAGCATGGCTAACTAATGACCTTCGCGGCGGCGATTACCGTTGTCGATATCAGCGGCGATGAGCCACGGCGTGCCGGGGGAACGTCGCAGGGCGAGCACGAACTTGCCGACGTCCGCGCTGTCGCTGCCGTAGCCGTAGGCACCGATGATGTAGCCCAGCGTGTCCTCGGTGGCGAAGGCCAGGGCGCGCAGGTGGAGTGGGCCGCCCGCCCGTTGATAGGCAAAGCGAATCGCCGCTCGCCCGCGGACCGGCGCCTCCCCGTTGGACAATACAAAGCCGTCCTCGGCGAACAGGGCCGCGAGCGCCGCCGCATCGTTGCCCTGCCAGGCGCGCTCGTAGTCGCGCAACACGCGATCGAGCTCGGCGGGCAAGGTGACGGACGGCAGCGGCGCAGGCGCCGGCGGCGTCTGACCACGCGCGATCGCGGGAGCCAGTACCATCAGCGCGACGAGGAGGTGCTTCATGGGGTCCGCGTGCATTCGCAAGCAGGGCATCCTTTGTCGAACACGATGCGCCAATGGCCGTCCGCCTCGCGGCGCCAGATCGACGTGAACGTGCCCGTTTGCTTGCCGCTGGGATCGTGGACCGGGCCGCTGGTGAGCGCCAGCGTGCCGGACGCAAGGACTTCGACCACCTCCGGATACCACGAGAACGGTGGCTGCGAATCGACAAAGAACGGGCGCCACACCGCTACGATCGTGTCTTTGCCCTGCAGCGCGCCGCGCCGACCCATGAAGATGGCTTCGGTGGCCACCATTGATGCGAATGTCTGGACGTCGCGGGCGGCCATGGAATGGGCAAACGTGCTTTCGGCTGCGAATACTTGATGCGTCAGATCCTGCGGTGTCTGGCCTCGAGCGGCGACAGGGGCCCCAAGCATCACGAGCGCGATAGTGATCAAACGTCGAAGCGACATATGAATATTCCGCCTGGATGGGGTTCGTCTATATTATAGACCATGCCTCGATTCCTTCCACTAATTGGTGCTCTCGTGGTGTTGGGCGTGCAGGTGAGCGCAGCCCAAGACACGGGCATCGTGGTCAATGGCCAGGCCCTCTCGGCGGAAACGGTGCGGCAGCTGCAACAGATCTACCCAGTCGCGATCGCACCCGGGCGCTATTGGTATGACGCGATCTCAGGCGCCTGGGGACGCGAGGGAGAGCCGATCGCCGGACAAATGATGCCCGGACTGGCGCTCGGCGGCCCGCTCCGGCCCAACGCGTCGCGCGGCACGTCCGGCGTATTCATCAACGGGCGGCAGATCACGGCGGGAGAGAAGAGCTACATCGAGATGCTGTGCCAGACGCCGGTCGCGCCGGCGCGCTACTGGATCATGGCGACCGGGATCGGCGGTTACGAAGGCGGTCCGGCGATTTTCAATCTCGCGCAGTGTCCGGGCGTGGCGCAGCAGCAGGGCGGCGGGGCACGATCGATGTCCAGGACCTACTGTGACGCCAACGGTGCCTGCACGTCCACCGGCATCCTCGGGAGCATTACGACCGCTCCCAACTAGACCGCTCTTACTGCCGCACCAGCTCCATCACCCAGTCAACGCAGGTAGTCGAGCGGCTCCACCAGCCGCATGGCCGGATGCGAGCGAACCAACTCGCGCAGGATCGGCGCATGACCCATGCCGATGATGAGCAGAATCCGGTCCCCGGGCTGCGCGATGCGGGCCAGGTTGGCGAAGATGTGCAGATTGCGGTCGTACCAACCGGCGACGACGTGGGCGCCGATGTAGCCATCCCCGGCGCCCACCGTCGCCATGTTGGCATACGGTTGGTGCGCCCGGAGAATGGTCGCCGGATCGTTCATGAACCGGAGGTTGGCGCCGATCGTCTCCTCGCGCTGCATCCGGTCGAGCAGCTTCACCACGTCCGACACGGTCGTATTGAACCAGGCGACGAAGGCCGTGTCGTGGACCGCGGCATAGGTCATTACCGAGTCGATGCGCATCCCGCTCTGGAAGTCGACGGGGTAGAGCTGGGCAAGGTGGAGGTTGGCCGCGAGCCGGAAGCCCAATTGGTGAATCTCGTTCCTGGTCAGCGTGAAGCTGCCGGCCTGGTAGCGGTGATAATCCGCGTTGATGGAGTCGGCTTCGGCAGGCACCCGCTCGAGCGCGATCTTGGTCGGCCGGAAGCGGGCGAGCTGCGACACCACGGAATCGATCTCGCGCTGCCGCGTGGGAGTGAGCACATCCGTCCCCTGAAACTGGGCGTAGTCCGCATTCGGGTTGCTGAAGTGGAACACGCCCAGCACCATGACTTGAATTGGCGGCGTCTGCGCGGACAAGGGCAGCGCTTGGAGCAGGAGCAGCGCCGCGAAAGGCGTCAGGAACCGGTTACGCATGAGATCTCTCAATCGAGGTCTAGGGACGCGACGGGCGCGGTCAGATCCAATGGCCCCCAATAGAGGCCCCAGTAGAACAAGTACCCCTGTCGCGCGTCGACGGGGACCTTGAAGGCCAGCCGAGCCATGAACGGATTGGTCGAGCCGGGGAGCTCGGCGACCGCGTGACCCGATGGGTCGAGGAGACTCCAATAGAAGGCATCGGCGTCGCCGTTGTCGCCCAGGTTGACCTCATCCCCCAGTTTGGCGACGCGGTCTCTGACTAACTGAAAATCGTCGAAGCTCACTTCGTTGACAGCCGCGGCAAAGCGGCAGTCGAGCACCACGTACGTGTAGCCCGGTCCCGCTTGAACCGCCTTTCCCTGGTAGTCCGACGTCGCCGGCGCCGTTGCCACGGCAACGACGGTCACGACGCTCGAGTCGCCGATGGCGCCACGGCCGAGGGTGACCGTGGCCCGTGGTGGAGCGCTGCAGGCGAGGAGGGCCCCGGCCAACAGGACAACCCTCACGCGTGCCCCTCGATCAGCAGCATCTCCGTCTGAGCGCTGCGCTGGCGCAGCGATTTGGCCGGCGCATACTCGGGCGAGTGCCACCACGCCCGGGCGCGCTCGGCGCTCGGAAACTCGAGAATAATGAGACGCGTCGGCTCCCAGGTCCCCTCGAGGATTTCGCTCGGCACGCCGCGCACCACGTAACGGCCGCCGTACAGGCCGATCGAGACGGGCGCCATGGCCTTGTATTGCTCGTAGGCGTGGGCATCGGCGATGGCGATTTGGACGACGACGTACGCGGGCATTTGCCTCCTCAGGCTTGGCCTCGGCCGGTCGCCCGGCGGACCGCGAGCCGGATCTCCTCGACCACCGGGTGTGACGACCAGAACGCAAACCAGCGGATCCTGGGCATGAACGTGACCTGGGAGCCGAACTCGGTCTCGGAGTGAAAGTGGATCGTCACCGGGTGCATGTTGAGCCACCGATTCTCGGTGACCTCGGCGACATTGACCAACGGCACAATGATCTCGTTGGAGAAGTTGGAAAGGTACAGCGCTTTCTCATCCATCCGGACGCGCTTCAGCCGCATACCGGTGCGCCAGATGAATACCGTCCCGACGATCGTCATGATCAGGAAGAACCACTTCAGGCCGCTGTCCGGAGGTCCGTCGCTGCCGTGCCAGGATTCCGGACTCAGAAAGAGGCTGATCGTGGCCACGGTGAACGCCCCGATCCACAGGATCGGGAAGACGGTCTTCATGAGGACGGTCTGTGCCGAAGAGAGATCGCGCGGCTCACTACCCATGGACGTTGCCACCTGTCAGGGCCAGCCGGCATGCGGTGCAGGTGCCTGGACGGACACCACCTGACCCCGGCGCGCACCATCGGCCATGCTGGCCGGACCACGCCAATCGTTCGCCGTCATGAACAGCGTCTGGCCATCCGCACCGCCCAGCATGCACGCGAAGCAGCCGCGGTCCAGGTCGACTGTCTGTAACACTTCGCCGCCTTCGCGTACGCGCACGCAGTGCTTGTGGGGGACATCTGCGTACCACACGGCCCCTTCCGCGTCGAGACAAATACCGTCGGGATTGTCGCCGCCCAGTTCGGCCCACACCCGACCGTTCGTCAAGCTGCCATCGTTCGTGATGTCGTAGGAGGTCAGCTTCTTGCCATAGGACTCGGCCACGATCAGGGTTCCGTTGTCCGGCGTGACGGCCATCCCGTTGGGGAAGGCGACGCCATCCGCAACCTGCCGAGCCGAGCCGTCGGGCGTCACCACCGCGATGATGCCGGGGGCGAACTCGCCGCCCGGAAACTCAAAGCCGATGTTGTTGACGTAGGCGTTGCCCCGACCGTCCACCACGATGTCGTTCCACTTGTGGTCGGCGAGAGCGCTCAGGTCGGCATGGGTCACGATCGAGCCGTCGGGCTCCTTCCTTAGAAGCAGGCCGTCCTGCGCCGAGACGAGCAGCAGGCGGCCGTCGGGCAGCAGGTCGAAGCACAACGGGAACGAATCGACCCGAGCGACGACCTCGTGTTTTCCCTGGGCGTCCACCGCGATGACCTCGTGCGCGCCCCAGTCAGACACCCACAGACGACCATCGTGCCAGCGCGGCGACTCGGGGAAAGCGAGGTCGCTTAGGAGGACCGACGGGGTCGGCGCGGGGGTCTTCATGCCGTTACACGACGGCGCCGAACAGTCGTCCGACGAGCGCGGTGCAGGCCATGGCGACGGCCCCCCAGAAGGCCACGCGCAGCGCGCCGCGTTGGATCGACGCCCCGCCCAGGTTGGCCGCCACACCCGCCGAGCACGCAGCAGCAGGCCCAGGGTTGCTCCCACCACGCCCAGCGTCAGGGCTCCGGCCGGCAACAAGGCCGCGAGCAGCACCGGCGGCGCCGCTCCCACCGCAAAGGAGCATGCCGACGCCACGGCGGCCTGAATCGGCCGTGCCCGCGTCAGCTCATGGATGCCGAGCTCATCGCGAGCGTGTGCGCCCAGGGCGTCGTGGGCCATGAGTTGATCGGCCACCTGGGCCGCGAGGTCGCGGCTGAGTCCTCGTTTCATGTAGATCCCCGCCAATTCGGCGCTCTCGGCCTCCGGCGCCGCCGCGAGCTCGCTGCGCTCTCGCACGAGATCGGCCTGCTCCGTATCGGCCTGAGAGCTGACTGAGACGTACTCGCCAGCCGCCATCGACAGCGCGCCGGCGACGAGGCCCGCGACCGCGGCGATCAGCACCGCCATCCGGCCCGGCCCGGCCGCAGCCACGCCGACGATCAAGCTGCTGGTGGAGATGAGGCCGTCGTTGGCCCCGAGGACCGCGGCGCGCATCCAGCCGATCCGCCCGCTGCGGTGGACTTCACCGGGCATCGCGCACCTTCATTGGCGGTTGATCAAAAACTGCTGAATCTTGCCGTCGGGAGTGCGGTACATCAGCGACTGCGCGGGCGTTGTGCCAACCGTGAATTGCACGATCGCCACCTCCATCCCGCCGCGCTCGACCGTCCGCACCACTCGAATATCCGTCACTCGGCCGAGCGATGCGAGCGACGCGCGATCGGTGGCCACGCGTTGCGGCGTGAGCAGCGCGTTGAAGTCGTCGCCCAGCGTGGCTCCGGTCGATCTTGCCCTGTTCGAACGACGTCAGGAACGCTTTGGCCGCATCGAGTGCCGGCAGCCCGGCGATCTTCGGCACATCGACATGTGGAGTGAGCTGGTCGAGCGCCGCGTTGATGATCTCGCCGGTGGCCGCGAAGTCGGCGTTGGCGAACACCACGATGGCGGAGCGCGTGGCCGGGATGACCAGATTGGACGAGACCGATCCCGCGACCGCGCCGCCATGCTGGAACACGAGTGCATTGCCGCCGGATTGCACGCCGAGGCCGCAGCCGTACCCGGTGGACCGGCCGTCGGCGAGCCGGCGCGGTGTGGTGAGCATGGCATACGACGCGGGCGACAGGACCTGGCCGTCGATCAAGGCGAGATCCCACTTGAGCAAATCAGTCGGCGTGGACCAGATGGCGCCGGCGGCGCCGGTCCACCCGCTCGCCTCAGGTAGCGCCGGCGTCGGGGCGCCGAGCGCATACGACGTGTAGCCGCGCGCCATTCCAGTGTCGGTCTGGGGCGGGTCAAACGCGGTGCGGGTCATGCCGAGCGGCGTGAAAATGCGCTGGGCGAGGAATGCGCCGAAGGACTGGCCAGACGCGGTTTCGATCGCCTTGCCCAGGATGAGGAAATTCGTGTTGCTGTAGGACCAGCGCGTGCCGGGGTCGAAATCGAGCGGGCGCGTCGCGTACCGCGCGATGATGGTGTCGGCCGTCTCGGCCTTTTGCATCTCGCGATCGACGAAATCGAGCGGGTAGTAGTCGCGGTACCCGCTGACGTGCTGCCCCAGGTCGAGCAGCGTGACCTCGCTCGCCCGCGTCGCCGTCGGGACGTACTTCGCGACCGGATCGCTCATCGACAACTTGCGGTCCTGGGCCAGCAGCAACGCGGCGCTGCAGGTGAACTGCTTCGTCACCGAGCCGATCGCGAACATGGTCGATGGCGTCACCGGCTCCTGCGGCTCGAGCGACCGGAAGCCGTACCCCTTGGCGAGCACCAGCTTGCCGTCCTGCATCACGCCCACCGAGAGGCCGACCAGATGTTTCTCCGCCACGACCCGTTGGATCAGCGAATCGAGCTCTCCGACGTTGATCGGGGGCGTGCTGACATGTGCGAGTGCAGGAGTACCGGCTGAGGGCGGGCCGCTTTTGTCAGCGCCACAGCCGATCACGGTTACAGCCAGGGCGATCAACGCGATGCGGGACATTGGATGGTCCTTTGAAGTCAGCGGCGTTTTCTTGCCAGGAACAGTAACGAGGCCACGGCAGCCACGGCGACGGTGAGGAGCCACGCTTCGGCCTTCGCGGTCGTGAGCAATGCGACGATCAGGGCGGCCGCGACCCACGGCACCACACCACCCGCGGGCATCAGAAACGGCTTGCCCTCGGCGCCGGCGTTGAGACGGCGCAGCCGCCCGGCGCCGATGCAGCAGGCCAGATACACGAGCAGGATCGCCACGTCCGCTACCAGGGCCAGCCGCACATAGGCGCCGGTGAGCGCCGATGGCAATGACGATGACGGCCTGGACGGCGATCGCGACGTGCGGCGTGTGGTGCTGCGGGTGGACGCGCGCCAGCACGCGTGGCAGAAAGCCGTCAGCCGCCAAGGCGAACAACGTCCGCGGCGTGGACAGCATCGTCGCCGTCATGAAGCCGAACGTCGAGATGATCATCCCGATCAGGATGAGCCGGGCGCCGGCGTCGCCGGCGAAGGTCCGGGCGGCGGCGGCAAGTGGGGCCCTGGCCGTCTCCGGTGCGGCCAGCGCGCTGCCGAGCACGCCCTGCGCGACCAGCTGCACCAGGATGTAGAGCAGCGCCGACGCCGCCCAGCGCGAGCGCGATCGCCCGCGGCACCGAGCGCGCGGGGTTCGTGACCTCGCCCGAGATCTGCAGTGCCGACTCCATGCCGAAGAACCCGAACATCAGAAGCAGCCCGGCTTCGCCCACTTTGTAGAGCGGCGGCATGACCGCGATCGTGAGGTTGGCGCTGTGCACGTGGGGCAGGCCGAGCACGATGAACGCGAGCACGGGCACGAGCTTCGCGAGGGTCGAGATGCCGCTCAAGCGGGAGCCCAGGGCCGCGCCACCCACGTTGACGAGGGCGAGCGATGCGACCAGGACGACCACGAGCACGGCGCGTGGCACGGCTCCCGAGAGGGCGGGAATAAGGCTCGACAGCGCGTCGCGAAATACGCCGGCCACGGCAGACATGGCGAGCGTGATGCCGAGCCAGAGCAGCACCCCGCACAGATACCCGACGTAGGGGCCGAGGGCGGTTTCGACGTACGCATACGGTCCGCCGCTCTGGGGCACGCGGCTGCCGGCTTCGGCGAAGCACAGCGCCACCAGCGCGGTCGCCACGGCGCAGACGACGTAGGCCAGCGGGGCGGCGGCGCCGAGCCGGCCGGCCGCGTGCGCGGGGAGCACGAAGATCCCCGCGCCCACCGTGATATTGAAAATCGCGGCGGCGAGGCCCCGCATGCCGATGACGCGTTGCAGCCCGGGTGCCGCGGGACTCGCCATCGTTCACTCCCCTCCGAGCCGTCGTGCCAGGGCGAGAAACCGCGGCTCGTCCCGCAGCGACGCGAGCCGCGGATCGATCAGCAGGTAGGCCAGCACGGTCGAGCGCTCCTCGTAGGCGCGCTCGAGATAGCGAAGCGCCTGATCGCGCTCCCCGAGGCCGGCGTGCACCAGCGCGAACCAGTAGGACGGCACATAGCTGCGGTCCGCCGCGGCGTGCAGCGCGCCTGAGGATGCTCCGTGCCTTGGCGGTCTTCCCGGCCACCGCGTAGACATGGCCGAGCGACGACTTGCGGTTGAGGCTGCCGGCACTGATCGGCTCCAGGATCGCGATCGCCTCGTCCAGTCTGCCCTGTTGTTCGGCCACGAGAGCCAATCCCCATCTGACCATCACGTCGGTGGAGTCGCTCTTCAGGATCTCCCGCAGCCGGCTGTCCGCCGCGTCGTAGCGGCCCGCGAAGTAGTCGAGCAGGGCGCGGTTCGCCTGCAGCCCGGGCGACAGCGGGTCCAGCTCCACGGCCCGGTCGAGCTGCGCGATGGCCTCGTCGAGCCGGCGACGTGACGCGAGAAAGCGACTATACGAGAAGTACGCGTCGGCGTAGTTGGGCCGCAGCTCGAGGGCGCGCCTGAACTCCTGCTCGGCGGCGCGCCAGTCCCATTCGTAGTAGGCCCGGATGTAGCCGTTGGCCGCGTGCGCTTCCGCCAGGGTCTCGTCGAGCGTGAGGGCCTGGACCAGCGCCGCCCGGGCCTTGGGCAGCACCTCGGCCGGCGCCACGTCGCTGAAGAAGGGAAGGGTCGTGTAATAGTTGGCCAGGCCGACGTAGGGCGGCGCCCAATCGGGAGCGATCCGTTCCGCCTGCTCGAACATGCCCCGCGCCCGCTCGAGCTCGTCGCGCTCCAGGTGGAAGCGGCCGCGAAGGTACGCCTCGTAGGCCCGTTGATCCACCTCCCGGCGCGCGTCGAGACGGCTGCGCTCGGTGCCCTTGAGCTCGGCGTTGATCGAGCCGGTGATGGCGACGGTGATCTCCCGTTGCAGGTCCGGCAGCTCGCCGAGACGACCCTGATAGTCTTTCGTGAACAGCAGGGTGCTGTCCGGGGCGTGGAGGAATCGCACGTTCACCTCGCACCGTGTCGCCCGTCCTGCGAATCGAGCCGTTCACGACCGCGTCGACGCCCAGCTCGCTCGCCAGCTCGGCCAGCGACCGCGCCGTTCCCATGGCGACGGACGCCGACGAGCCCGAGATCACCTTCAACGAGCCGATCTGGGCCAGGTCGGCGATGAGCCCTTCCGTCATGCCGTCGCCGAGGTAGGAGCCGTCCGGCGCTGTCCGCGAAATCCTGGAAGGGGAGCACCGCGACCGCGCGGACCATGCCTGCGCCGGGATGCCGGCACGCCCGGCCACGATCCACCACGTCGCTGCCGCGACCAGCACGCCGGCGGCGACGAGTCCGGTCAACCGTCGCGCGGCTCCACGCGCGGTCCGGTTCGGCTCCGCGGCCGACGTGAGTTCGGGCGACTCCAGCGCCTCCAGGAACCGCTGCATCGAGTCAAAGCGGTCGGCCGGCACCTTCGCCATCGCCTGCATGATCGCCCCCTCGACCGCCTGGGGCACGGTCTGGCGCACGACCCGCAGGCTGGGCACGGGGTCGACCGAGTGGCGCGCGATGACCGCGTGGGCGGAGGGTCCGCTGAACGGCGGCTGGCCGATCAGCATCTCGTACAGGGTGCACGCCAGGCTGTACTGATCGGTGCGGCCGTCCATGGTCGCCCCGCCGGACTGCTCCGGGCTCATGTACTGCGGCGTGCCGACGACCATGCCGCTCTGCGTGAGCTGCTCCGCGCCGGCGGCGTCCAGGGCCCGGGCGATGCCGAAGTCGGCGACCACGGCCTGGCCGCCGGACAGCATGATGTTCTCCGGCTTGATATCCCGATGGATGACGCCGTGCTCGTGGGCGTACTGCAGGGCGCTGCCGACCTCGCGGGTGATCTGGAATGCGGCGTCGAGCGGGCAGCTGCTGTTCCCGCGCGAGCCGCTGCCGCAGCGACTCGCCCTCGACGAACGGCATCACGTAGTAGAACAGCCCGCCGGCCTGCCCCGAGTCATACAGTGGAAGGATGTGCGGGTGCTGGAGCGTCGCGGCGATGGCGATTTCGCGGAGGAAGCGCTCGCTGCCGAGGACGGCCGACAGCTCGGGTTTGAGCAGCTTGATGGCGACGCGGCGGTGGTGCTTCAGGTCTTCGGCGAGAAAGACGACCGCCATGCCGCCCTGGCCCAGCTCCCGCTCGACGCGGTATCGATCACCAACCGCGGCCGCGAGCTGCCCGAGGAGTTCCATGGTGTCAGTCTACTCGGTCAGGTTCTCTTGGATAAACCGCGGACTGAGATGCACGTCGACTTGGACCAGTGGCCCATCGCCGATGGCGCGAAAGCTGTGGACCTCGCCGGCTTTGATCACGAGAATGTCCCCCGCACGGGCCTCGAACTCCTCGCCGTTGACGACATAGGCCGCTCGGCCCTCCCGCACGAACTGGACTTCGTCGTAGGGATGACGATGAGGACCCGGCCCACTGCCCAGTGGGGCGTTGAGCAGGAACGCGGAGATGTTCACGTCGCCGTGGTCGGCGCCGACGAAGTTGTGGGAGAGGCCTTTGAATGGCAGGTCTTCCTGACGGACGCGGTACATGCTACCGAGGCTCCTTGGTTCGACTGAGCGATTGACTGACGTGATCCACGAGCTGCCAGCGGCCGCTGCGGCGTGAATATACCCGTACGTACCGCACCCAATACTCATCCGGCTGAGCGCTGCGCACATGGACCCGTCCGGTGACGACGGCAGAATCTCCGTGGATCGCCACGGTCAGGGAATCGGCTTCCCGAAGCATGAAGTGTGGGACACCGGTTTGTAGTCGGCGGATCCAATCGCCGAGGTGGTCGATCGTTCCGTCGCTGTGAACAAAGCGCAGGTCGGCCGCCCACAGCGTGTCGAGTGCCAGCGTGTCTCGATCGACGATGGCCTGGTCGGCGGCGAGCTCGATGGCGACCACCGCGACGGAATCCCGCGTCGTCTGGGCTGTCAGCAGGGCGGGCGCGAGGATAGCCAGGGCTAGCGCGGAACGAATCAGCAGACCTGTAGGCCGATCAAGGGGTCGCACCGTACTGCAGTTGCCGCTGGTACTCGGCGGCGTCGAAGTGCCCCTTGGACTCTGCGATCAGACCGTCGGCGCCGAACGTCCATTCCTCGTAGCCGCTGATGTGCACCGCCTTGCCGGTGCCACCCGGCCCGGTGTTGGTCCCGATCAGCGTCCAGTGGTATTCGGCGTGGCCGCCGTCCAGGCTCACCGAATCCATCTTCACGACCATATCCGGAAAGGCGGTCATGAAACCCTGTGCCGCCGCCGTGATCGCCGCGCGCCCAACGGACGGAGCGCCGTCATTGATCTTCAGTGACCCATTCTCAGCGTAGAACGTCGCCACGCTCGCGGGATTCTGGCTGCACCAGGCCGCGGTGTACCGGGCGGCGAACTCCTTCAGTTTGGTCTCATCCATGGTCGTCCCGGATGTGCATGAAGAGAGGCCGAGCAGCGCCCCGGCCACTATGGCGGTACTGAGAGCGTGCGTGGTCACATGGCTCCCGTTGGTTCAAGTGTGCGGTGTCGCAGCAGCACCACGCCAAACACGATCATCCAGAGTGGAAGCAGGTAATTGTTCACGGCCGCGACCGGGTTCACCGCGGTGGTGACGTTGCGGAACATCCCAACAAATCCCGCGATAGCGACAATGAGCCCAGCGGCTGCTAGCCACTTGGGCGCCGCACCAGAGCGCAACAGCGCCCAGCTCGATAGCAGAAAGAACATGCTGAAGCTGAGCTCGCCCAGGAACTCGCCGATGTAGTTGCCGAGGTAGGTATTGAGCCCGTCGTACACGGTCGCAATGACCTGCTGCTGCTCGGCTGTCGCGGTGGTCTGCAGCTCGGCCAGGTGCCAGTGGATCGTGGGCCAGCGCATCAGGCCGAGCATCATCGCGATGGCGGCCAGGACGGCGCATTGCAGGGCGAGCAGCATGGCGCCGGGATGCGAGCGGCGCAGTGCGTAATACGCACCGACGCCGGCGGGGAGCCAGATGAGGGGCAGGAACGCGTATAGCGCCCAGACCGCGCGACCCGCACTCCCCGTGGCAAGCAACTTCGGGAGCACCGTGCTCGCCGGGCCGTCGAGAATAGCGGGATAGTCGAAGCGGGCCGCGAGGAACGAGAACACCGCCATGAAGGCAATGGCGCCGACAATGAGGGCGAGGCCGCCCGCTCGGACTGACAGTATGGGTTTCAAGGAGTCCTTTCAGCCAAGCTGCTGCGGGTCGCTGTCTCGCGCCACCCTAACCCCAGTACGGCCCGAGCAGTCGGAACAGTGTCGGCAGGTCGACCCGCGGCCGACGACAGACGAAGATGGGGACGCGTTGCTCCTCGTCGACGCCCCAGGGGTTGCTGGTGTGGGCGGCGAGCGTCACCTCGTCCCAGTACTGCTGCCAGCGCTCGACCGTCCCGCCCATGATGATGACCACGTCGGCGCGCCGCTCGCCCGTCCCCCACAAATAGAAGTCGCCGTGCCGGCTGATCGGGTAGGGAAGGCCGAGCCCGTGCCCAAACAGCGCGACGGCACCGGTGCGGCCGTAGTTGTTGCCGAGGATGACAGCGCCGGGCTGCTCGCCGGGAGGGAGCGCTCGATACACCGCCGCCACCGTATCGACCAGCTCGGGCCAGCCGATCATGTCGGCGTAGTCCTGCGGCAACGGCAGCGTGGTCCCGTAGTTGGTGCGCGTGGCCTGCGTGATACCGAGGGCGGCGGCGTAGCGCGCCATGCGCTGTGCGGGGAGAATCGGCACCCCCATCGGGAGCAGCGCTAATCCTCCGACCAGGAGGATGGCAGCGGCCGTGACGAACACCGCGGTGCGGGCGAGCCAGGCGCCGAGTGCGCTCGCCGCGGCGGCGATGAGCAGGGTATCCATGGGCCCGAAGTAGTAGTCTTTGCCGCGGCCGACGAGCAGCAAGAGGAAAACGGTCAGGGCCAGCCACCCCAGCGCGCGAAAGGTCCGCAGCCCGCGCGCGACGAGCAGCGCGATCATTCCGACGAGCCAAAGCGGGGCGGCGATTCCGAGGTTCAAGAACTGGCCGACCACGAAGTCGAGGTAGTTGAAGTGGCCCAGCTGGTGCTCCTTGAGGGCCTGGGCCTGGGCCAGGATGGGCCAACCCCACGCGATCTGTCCGGTCAGGCTGGGCAGGCCGACGATCACGGCCAGGGCGGCGCCGAGCCAGGGCCACCGGGTGCGGAGGTCGGCCCGCAGCGGTGAGAGAAAGACCGCGACCAGCAGTCCCACCACGAAGAATGCGATGCTGAACTTGGTCAACGCGCTCAGGCCGAGCGCCGCTCCGAGCACCAACCACCAGCGCCGATCCCGCCCGGCGATCAGTTTGATCAACGCCAGGGCGGCCACGCACCACCAGAGCTTGCTCGAACACGACTGGCTGAAACAGCGTGCCGGGGCGGACAAAGATTGGCGCCACGAGGACCGTGAGTGCCGCGAACACCTGGGCCCGCCTGCTGCCGCCCAGCTCACGACACATGAGCGCCATCAGGACGGGCAGCGTGGCCGCGGCCAGCGCCGGCCACAATCGGATTGCGGTGAGGAGATCGAGCGGAAGCAGTCGCGCCGCCTGGGCGAGGATCGCGATCAGGGGCGGGAAGGACATCCGGAACAGGTTCAGATGATCGCCCATCGCGAGGTAGAGCAGCTCGTCGCGATGGAAGCCGTATCCGGGATGCGGCAAGAGATGCAAGACGAACGAGACTAGAGCGATGGCCCAGACCGCGACCCCGATGGGGGCGCGGGCGTGCTCTGGAGGCGACATGGGAGATCGGGGTGCAGGTGAGCGCCTAAGCTGCGGTCTGCGGCGTCCGCGATCAAGCACCCAGCTACGTCCCCGCTCGGCAGGCTGCCGGCACCGATCCGGCCGCCGTCTTTCGGTCGGACTGACCCTACTCGCCCGGCTTTTTCTTAGGTTCGGGCGGCCTTTCGTCGTTCTTCATCCAAGCCTGGCGTGGAATGCCGGTCGCCGCCGAGAGGCGCCAGAGAAACCGAAGCGGCCCGCCACTCTTGGTGTCGTCTTCCGGTTCCAGCTCGATCGCCTCGACGTGCTGACCAGAGAGACGGCGAACCAGCTCGCGTTGTTCAGGGGTCAGCACGATACGCACGGGATCCTGTTCAGGCACAGCGTCAGGCACAAGGCACTCCTCTCTGGATGAAATGCGGATCGTGCGGTGGTCACCGCGTCCAAGAATTTATTTCCGGGATGTCACGGCGATGTAACAGAGGGAGGGGAACCGGCGGGATCACGCTGCTGCCGCGGGTCGCCAGCCTTCAAGCGCTGGTTAGGTGGTATTCCTTACGAGTCCGTTGTAGCGCTTGCGAAATCGCCGCCACCAGAGAACCAGAGTTGCCACCCCAACTAGACCAAACCAGTATCCGGTCTGGATATCAGCAAGTGGCGAGCCGTTGAGGCTGCGGGTGATCGTGATGAACCAGATTCCTCCAGCCAGGGACCCTAGGCCAGCACAGAACAGAAACGCGGTTGGGAGAGAGGTTCTTCGTCATGCCAGCCGGTCAAGAGCCGGAGCCCGAGGTAGCCGCCTCCAATTCCGGCGAGGATCCCGATGGCGCAGGCAACGGGATCCGCTGGCGCTGCTCGCGAGCCGTGAAGATACATGATGGCTCCTCGGATCCCGAAATACCCGAGGAATACGGAGGCTCCGAGGATTGGAATGCCCGCCAAGATCTCCTGTGGCCGTGATGCGGGCTTGAGGTACTCGTGGGGCTCAGTGCTCACAAGGAAATGCCTAACGAATCCCGTTCAAGCTGCGACCCGCGGTGGCCGCAGACAAGACAGACCCGTTTCCTATCAGACGGTCGCCACGGGTGGAAAGCTTCAAGCGTGGTTAAAGGTCCGCATCACCGCAGTTTGTCTACCTCCACCGCTTCAGCCACATCATGTTGGGCTCCGCCTTCCACACCCACCAGGGTCGAATGGGCAACGCGCCGCGTCGGTGAACCACTCGAGGATCTCGAAACCAGGGGGGACCGACGAGAAACTGCAGACCTCTACGGCGTCTCCGACACGAGTACTATCGGGATCCTGAAGCACGTAGGTGTTGTATGCCCAATGCTCGGCTTCGGACGACGGCATGGTTACACCAATCGTTCAGATTGACATTGTCAACCGTCAGAAGGACTTCGCGCATGAACGTGTTCGCCTTGCAGAACGCCTTTCGACCGTCTGTCAGGTCGCGAAGGAGCGAGTCCGGGCTTTGGTAGAGCGTGGGAGCAACCCGACGAGTGACGGTCGGCGCGTTCGTTACGGCGACGGGTGAGGATGGAATGAACGCCGCGCGGATGCGGGTTGCGGCAGCCTGGAGATTCGTCGAAGCGGGATCGGTCGAACGAGTCTCTGGCCAGGCGGAGTCGGCAGCAGGTATTCTCGTACGGCTGCGGCCGGCATAGGTCCGGCCCGTTATTCGCACGTCGACCGAGTCTGGGCCAACAGGGCTCATTCGAACCTGAATGAGTCTTCCCTCTCCTAGGCTGCGGAAGCGCATCACACCACGCCTGAAGTCCCCGTCTGCGTAGCGGTAGCTCGAGTCATTGAGCGCCTGGTTGACCGTGTTCCAGTTCGCCTGTGGCGTTCCGGGTATGGACAACGAAACGACTGCCACAGAGTCGGTGTGAAACTCCGCCGACGATGGTACCGGCACGCCCTTTGGACTGGGGCCGCCGCCGCATGCGATCACCGCCAGTGGAACGCCCATTCGGATTATTGGTCGGACCAAAGAATATTGCATGTCGGGACTCCGCTAGGTCGGGAAGACGCTGTGGTCAATCGGAGCTCTTCTGCACAAGTTGCATGTATCCGGTCTTGATTCTGTCGACGTACCAGCTGCCGAACCACGAGTCAAGCTCGGCTGGTCGGTAGTGTGAGAGAACCACACGCATAGCTGCCAACCCGAGGGAGATAGCAAAACTGTACGTCTGGCCGAGCTCATCGGCAGGCCGGAGTCGTTGGATGGCTGGCTGCCCGTCAACAGCCCGGAGTTGCCGCGCCAGGTCTACAGCATGTGTTGTCTTCGACCAAAACCGGTAGAGGAACTCATACTGCCCGGCCCTCCCAACAGTGCCGGCCAGAAGTTCGAGACTCTTGGGCCCGTTCCACAAGGAATAGAACTCGGGGTGTCTATTTCGCTTCTTCCGAGTTCGCTCATACTCAACTGCGACCTCGGCAAGGTGCGGCTTGGCCAAGAGTTGATGCAAGTCGTTTCGCTTGTTTGTGAGTTCGGGTATCTCGGGGAGCGTGATGTCGCGGCCTACTGAATCAGCTTGTAGTGCCTTTCGCCTGCTGCCCTCGCTCAGTCGACGGGTCAAAGCGGTCCAGGTCGCGAAGGCGACGGTGAACCTCGGCTACGACGTAGGCAGCTCCTCGGCGATTGTATCCTCTTTTGTTACGTACTCCGTAGCGAGAAGGGCCTCGAATGCGGCGCGCAAAGTACTCCTGCCGGGACGTCAGCCGCCGCGTCGAGAAGGACTTCAGTACCGTCGAGCATCTCGACAACGTGGTAGTAGGGGAATAACACGCGAGATTCTCGTCACCTCCAGTTGCCGAAACGCTGCAGCGCTCAAATACTGCGATTGCATTGTCTACAACCTCACGTAGGATCGGCCCAGCCAAGTTGCGAAGCGGAGCCGCCAACGCTCGAGATAGCTCGCGGTCAAGGAGCTTGTGTGGTTGTTGCGGCATCTGGATTAGGCCTAGCGGGAGCGCGGTTCTATAACTAGCGAATCGCGCTCAAGTTGCGGCCTGCGGCGGCCGCAAACAAGACAGATCTGCGCTCTTACTAGGAACGCGCGCTGGCAGCTGACCGCCGCAATCAGGACACACCGCGATCTACTTGCTCCTCATCCGACTAGATTCGGCCCTGCGTTACCAAACGTCGGTAGTGTTCACCCACCGTTACAGCGCTTGCACGAGGCGGCTCCCACATGTCGCGTGCCTCAGGTGCGAAGAGCGTCGATGACGCATGGCACGACTTCATTCTTGCATCTTCTCGCGAGCGTGCTTCAAAGGGTGCCTAGACCGCGGCGTAATGCGCGCTGGCATCGGCTGTCGACAGCCAGGTGAGACGCATACCGTGGTCACGCCAAGTGCCTTGAACGCGGTGCATGCACCGTAGGCACTTCGGTGAGTTCGGATGTGGAAGGGGTCGATGGATCGGCTCCTGCGATCCCTGAATGGCAGCTGTCAAGAATGACCACTTTGTTCTGAGCGCCCGAGTTGTTCGCAAAAGTCAGTACATCGTTGAGGGGGATTCCGTCGTCGCCCGACTTGGAGTCGCTGGATAGCAAATATCCGCCTGTTTCTTCTATGTGACCGTGCCCCGCGAAATAGAACAACACGGTTTCGGGGTCGTCGGCAAACAACTCTTGGATTTGCCCTCGTAGGAAGTGACGCTCGATGGTGTCGGTGGGGCCTGTTCCAGTCAGGAGCTTGACTCCAAAGTTGACGGTCCCATCGCTATGACGGTCAAGAACACTCTTCACTCCATGCGCATCATTCACGCAACCGTACAGACTCGGGCTGTGTTTGTAGTAGTCGATGCCGACGACCAGCGCTTTCCGCATGACCACCTACCTCTGGCCCGCAATGAGTTGTTTCAGATTGTCCCAAGTCCAATTGTATAATTTGTCCGAAGACTTCGCAGAGGTGGGTATTGTACAGGTCTTATCTTTATAGGCCCTCAAGAAAAAATAGGGCACCGCCTTCTCTTGCGCGATTTCTATCTCTGCCGCAGCGCCTCTAGCCGTGTGCGTGTATTCACCACAGAGGCCGATCACGACATCAATGTTGACCATCCGGCGCTTGACCTTTTCCTTCCAGTCGCCGGAAAGCGGCTCCTCACGGACGCATCCGTGAAGTCGACATGGGCTGTCCGAGAGTTTGGCCTGACCAGCCAACATGATCTTCGCATCTTCGTCGTGATCGTAATCAAAACTGATGAACACTCGCTTCTTGCCTCCCATGTGGTGTCATCCTTTCCGTCGGCCGCCTACCAAATTGTGAAGCAGGACCAACCTGCCCTCAATAGGGTTCTGGTTTAGTGCAGTTTCGCGCCGACGACCTACCGAAACGCGACACTGGCAGATCGTCGGAGAGCTGCCTTGGGCTGGAGTACGAGCAGATTGACCGTCATGCGAGAACACGCTAAGTTCTTTCCCAATGCCAACATACGAGTACAAGTGCCCCAAAGGGCACCTGTTCGAGAAGTTCTCCCCGACGATCACCTCCAAGCGGACGGCCACCTGTCCCACATGCGGCAGGAAGGCCGAACGCCAGCTCTCGGGCGGCGGCGGACTCGTATTCAAAGGCTCCGGCTTCTACATCACCGACTACAAACGCGCCGGTGAGAAGAAGGAAGTCGAGCCGAAGGCAGAATCGAAAGACACCAAGTCGGACTCCAAGACCGAAATCCGAGTCGAAATCCGAGTCGAAGTCTGACTCGAAGTCCGACTCGAAGTCCGACTCGAAAACCAGACTCGAAGCCCAAGAAGGACTCATCCAAACAGTGAAGGCGCACGACACCCTGCGCGCGGCCCTGACCCGGGCCGCGGCGTCCCTCGGCGCGCCCAACGCCGCCGTGCAGCTGGAGCGGCCCAAAGACCCCGCCCACGGCGACGTCGCCACCAACCTGGCGCTCACGCTCGCCAAGGAATTGAAAGCCAAACCGCGCGACGTAGCGGCCAAGCTGCTGTTCTCGCTCGAGCTGCCCAACGGCTTCGTGAAAAAGAGCGAGATCGCGGGGCCCGGGTTCATCAATTTCTTCCTCGCCGAAGAACAAGTGGCGGGTGGGGTGAGCGTGGTGCTCGCCGCCGGCCCGCGCTACGGCAAGAGCGACACCGGCGCCGGCCGCAAAGTGAACGTGGAATTCGTCTCGGCAAACCCGACCGGCCCCCTGCACGTGGGCCACGGCCGCCAGGCGGCGATCGGCGACGCCATCGCGTCGCTGCTCGAGTGGACCGGCTGGACAGTCACGCGCGAGTACTACTACAACGACACCGGCGCGCAGATCATGAACCTGGGCCTAAGCGTGCAGGCGCGGATCAAGGAGCTGTCGGGCGAGCCGGCCGAGATCCCCGAAGGGCGGCTACCACGGCGAGTACATCAAGGACATCGCCCTGACCTACGCCGTGGGCCATCGTGAGGACCCGAAGGGCGACGACCTGGACGCGATCCGGCGCTTCGCCGTGGAGGAACTCAGGAAAGAGCAGGACAAGGACCTGCAAGCGTTCGGCGTGAAGTTCGACGTCTATTTTCTCGAGTCGTCCCTGTACACCAAGGGCAACGTGGACGCCACGGTGCAGCGGCTCGTGTCCGCCGGCCACACGTTCGAGGAAGACGGCGCCCTGTGGCTGCGCACCACGAACTTCGGCGACGACAAGGACCGCGTGATGAAAAAGAGCGCGGCCAAGGGCGGCGACTTCACCTACTTCGTGCCCGATATCGCCTACCACGCCGACAAGTGGGAGCGCGGCTTCCATCGCGCCATCGACGTCCAGGGCGCCGACCACCATTCGACCGTCACGCGCGTGCGCGGCGGGCTCCAGGCCCTCGAGCGCGGCATCAGCCCCGGCTACCCCGAGTACGTGCTGCACCAGATGGTGACTGTCATGAAGGGCGGGGAAGAGCTGAAGATCTCCAAGCGGGCCGGCAGCTACGTCACGGTGCGGGACCTGGTGGACGAAGTGGGCTCGGACGCGCTGCGCTACTTCTTCCTGATGAGACGGAGCGAGTCGCATCTGGTGTTCGACGTGGACCTCGCCAAGAGCCAGAGCGAGGAAAACCCCGTTTATTACGTGCAGATGGCCCACGCCCGCATGACCGGCATCTTCCGGGTGGCCGGGAAGGCGCCCGACTCCGTCACGTCCGATGGCGTCGACCTTTCCGTCCTGGACGAGCCGGACGAGCTGGATCTAATGAAAGCGCTGGCCGACTTCCCCTCTGTAGTAGAAGGGGCCGCGCACGCGCTCGAGCCGCACCGCATCACGGGCTACCTCGAAGCGCTGGCCCGCCAGGCCCACGCCTGGTACCACAAGTTCCGCGTGCTGGGCGAGCCCGAAGAGGCCGCCCGTCTCGTGCTCGCGCGCGCCACTCGGCAGGTGCTGGCCAACGGCCTCTCACTCCTGGGCATCAGCGCCCCGGACCGGATGTAACCATGACCTTGCTCGTCGTCGGATCGATTGCACTCGACTCGGTGGCCACGCCGTTCGGCCAGACCGCCGACGCGCCCGGCGGCTCGGCGGTGTTCTTTGCCGCGGCCGGGTCGCTGCTGCACCCGGTGCAGGTGGTGGGCGTGATCGGCTCGGACTATCCGCTCGGCGTGCTGAAGCAGCTCGAGGCGCGCGGCGTCGATCTCGCCGGCGTGGAGCAAGTCGAGGGCGAGTCGTTCCGCTGGAAAGCGAAATACTCCTACGACCTCGCCAGCCGGGAGACGCTCGACACGCGCCTCGGCGTGTTCGCCCATTTCCGGCCCAAGATCCCCGCCAAGTTCCAGCAGGCGCGCTACGTGTTCCTCGGCAACATCGACCCCGGGCTCCAGCTCGGGGTACTCGATCAGGTGACCGAACCGACGCTCGTCGCCTGCGACACGATGAACTACTGGATCAACTCCAAGAAGGACCTGCTGCTCGAGCTGCTGCGGCACATCGACATCCTGATGGTGAACGACACCGAGGCGCGTGAGCTGTCCGGCGACTGGAACATCTATCGCGCCGCCAAGTGGATCATCGCGCACGGCCCCAAGCGCGTGGTGATCAAGCAGGGCGAGCACGGCGCGCTGCTGGTCGATTCCAACACGACCTTCAAGGTGCCCGCCTATCCATTACAAGAGGTGTTCGATCCCACCGGCGCGGGCGACGCGTTCGCGGGCGGCTTCATGGCGTACCTGGCGAGCGTGAAGGATCAGTCGGACGCCGCGCTGCGGCGCGCCATGGTGTACGGCGCGGCGCTGGGCAGCTTCGCGGTCGAAGCCTTCGGCATCACGGGTCTGGACAAAGTGACGCCCGCCGACGTCCGTGCCCGCGTGCGCGCGTTCAAAGACCTGGTGCACTTTGACCTCGACTGACCACTACGCCGCGGCCGGCGTCGATCTCTCGGCGGCGGACGAAGCCAAGCAGCGCATCGCCAAGCTCGTGGCGAAGACGCGCACGCCCTTGGCCACCGGTAAGCTGGGCGGCTTCGGCGGCATGGTGCGCGTTCCGACTGGGTACAAGACACCGGTCCTCGTCCTGTCGACCGACGGCGTGGGGACCAAGGTCCTGGTCGCCGCGATGGCGGGCGTGCACGACACCGTGGGCGAAGACCTCGTCAATCACTGCGTCAACGACATCCTGGTACACGGGGCCAAGCCGCTCGCGTTCCAGGACTACATCGCGAGCGGCAAGCTCGTCCCCGAGATCGCGGCCGGCATCGTGGAGGGCATCGCGCGCGGCTGTGTGGCACACGACATGACGCTGTCGGGCGGGGAGACCGCTGAGCTGCCCGATATGTATGAGGAAGGGCACTACGACCTGGCGGGCACGATTGTGGGCGTCGTCGAGGAAGCCGCTGCGCTGCACGGCGACAAGGTCGAGGCGGGCGACGCGCTGATCGGCTATGCCTCGAGCGGCCTGCACACCAACGGCTACACGCTGGCGCGCCACATCGTATTCGACCAGATGAAGCTCGGGGTCAAGGATCGATTCCCGGATTCGACCTCGACCGTGGCCGAGGTGCTGCTCGCCGTGCACACGAGCTACTACGCGGCCGTTGTTCCTGTGTTGCCGCGCGTGCATGCTTTGGCGCACATCACGGGCGGTGGCATCGCGGGTAATCTGGTGCGGGTGTTGCCGGAGAACTGCGAAGCGGTGGTTCAGTCGGGCAGCTGGGCCTGGCCCAATCTGTTTCGGGTATTGAAAACCTCGGGCGACGTGTCGATCGTCGAGATGCGGCGCGTGTTCAATCTCGGCATAGGAATGATCGCAGTGATCGCCCGCGACGACGTGGACGACGTGCGGCGCGCCGCCACGCGCTCGGGGATCACCACCTGGATCATCGGCGAGATCGTGCCGGGGAAGACGGGAGTCAGGTTTGCCGAGCGATAGGCCTCACCCCCTGTCCCCCTCTCCGTTCCGGAGAGGGGGAACGAACGGCAAGATCTCACACGCCGTCCCCCTCTCCCGACAGGGAGAGGGGACAGGGGTGAGGTACACGAAGCTGATGCTTGTCCTGCTTTCCCTCGCTTCCCCCCTCGCGGCGCAGTACGCCAGTTGTGACGATCCCGTCTTCTCGGCGAGCACCAAGCAGGCGTGCCAGACCGCGGTCGATGCGGCCCGCGCCTTCCAACCGCTCGCCGGCATGGTGATCTCGGGCGGCAACGCGCTGCTCGGCGCTTCGGGCTCACTCGGTATGGGTCACTTCACCATCAGCACTCGCGTCAACGCCATCGGAGCCTCGCTGCCCGATCCCAACAACACCTCGGGGACCATCACCTCGAGCTTCTCCGGGCTGATTCCCGCGCCGATCATCGAAGGCGGAGTGGGCGTCTGGAATCGCGTCGACCTCGTGGGGTCGGCCCTGTTGATGCCGACGGGGCTCGTCTCGGGGCTGTCGGTCAAGTCATCGGCGCATGTGGGGAGTATCGCCCTCGGGTTGGGCTTCGGCGCCCGCGTGGCCGTGCTGCGGCCGGCGCTGCCGTTCCCGTCAGTTTCTGTGAGCGTGATGCGGCGCTGGATGCCTGAGCTGGGTTATGCGGGCGACACGACCCAGTCGAACAACTACCAATTCTCGGCGACACTGCGGGCCGACAACTATCGCATCGAGGCCGGGTGGAGCCTGGGGATGTTCGACGTCGGTGCGGGGCTGGGCCTCGATCACTACCACTCCAGGATCCACGCCAGCGGAACGGTCGGTGGCCTCGGGTTTGGCGACTTCGACACCGGGACGTTTACGGTGTCGGGCTCGCGCGCGGTGTTCTTCGCGGACGGCAGCGCGCACCTGGGCGGCTTTCAGCTCGCGGGCGAGCTGGGCTATCAGGGCGGGAAGCAGCAGACCTTCAATACCAACTTCGCCGACTTCGATCCCACGGCGGGCCACCTGTTCGTGGGCGTGGGCCTGCGCTTCGGCCTATGAGAGCACTGGGCCAGCAGCTTCCCCGCCGTTCCTCCTCTCCCGAAGGGAGAGGGGGACAGGGGGTGAGGTACTTTTGACGTGACCAACGCGCCGACCGTCACGATCCCCACCTCCGCCGCCGAGGATCCGGTGCTGCGCTCGGCGATGCAGCGCGCCATCGATCTGGCGCGGCGCGGCTGGGGTCGCGTGGCGCCGAATCCCATGGTCGGGGCGGTGATCGTGCAGGACCGGCTGGTGGTGGGCGACGGGTGGCACGCCGAGTTCGGGGGCCAGCACGCAGAAATCGCAGCACTCAAGAAGGCCGGAGAACGCGCGCGCGGCGGAACGATGGTGGTGACGCTCGAGCCGTGCGCGCATGAGGGCAAGACGCCCCCCTGCGTCGATGCGATTCGCGCCGCCGGCGTGGGCCGCGTGATCGTCGCGGTGCGCGATCCGGATCGACTGGCGCGCGGCGGAGCCAACGTGCTGCGCTCCGCGGGCATCGTGGTGGAGACCGGGGTCATGGCCGAGGCCGCCGCCGCGTTGATGGCGCCATTTCTATTCGTTCGAGAGCAGAAGACGCGTCCGTTTCTCGCGTTGAAGCTCGCGACCTCGATCGATGCCCGCATCGCCGATTCCGGCGGCAAGTCGCAATGGATCTCGGGACCCCAGGCGCAGAGCTGGGCGCACTGGCTGCGCGCCGGATACGACGCGGTGGCGATCGGCGCCGAAACCGCGCGTCGCGACGATCCGCAGCTGACGGTGCGCGGCGGCATCACGCCGCGGCGCCCTCCCGTGCGCGTGGTGTTCGATCGTCGCGCCGGGCTCGCCCTCGACTCGAAGCTGGTGCACACCGCCAACGAGACGCCCACCTGGGTGGTGGCCTCGGAAGAAGCACCGGTGAGTAACGTCAAAGCGCTCGAGCAGCGCGGCGTGCGCGTGTTTCGTCCCCGCTCGCTCGAGCAGGGGCTGACGCTGTTGCGCGAGAGCGGGATCGAATCGGTGTTGTGCGAAGGGGGCGGGGCACTGGGCGTGGGACTGCTGGCCGACCATCTGGTGGATCGACTGTACTGGCTCCAGGCCCCGGTGTGGCTCGGCTCGGGCGGTGTGCCTGCATTTCCCGGCGTGGCCGACGCGCCGCTCGAACAGGCCCCACGCTGGATTCCCGTGGAACGGCGCCCATTGGGGCTCGATACCTTATTGGTCTTGGACCGGCGGCTATGTTTACCGGGATCGTGACGGCGGTCGGGCGGGTGGTGAAGACCGCCAGGGAAGAGGGAAGGGGGAAGAGGGAAGGGGGAAGGGTACTGCAGATTCGTGCCCCCTTCCGGAGTCTCAAACGGGGTGAGAGCATCGCAGTCAATGGTGCATGCCTCACGGTCGAAAAAGTGATTCGCGGCGGCTTCGAGGTCCGCGCAGTGGATACGACCCTGGACCGGACGTTGTTCGGGGAGTACCACTCGGGACGGTCGGTGAATCTAGAGCGGGCCATGCGGGCCGCGGACCGGTTGGGTGGGCACCTGGTGCAGGGGCACGTGGACGGCGTCGCCACGGTGGACCATGTGGCGACTCGCGGCGATGCGGTGGTGGTGGGGCTGCGGGTGCCGGACAATGTGCGTGAGGTGTGCATTCCGCGCGGGTCGATCACGGTGGACGGCGTGAGCCTCACCGTGGACGCGTTGCCGGGGCCGTGGCTGGTGCAGGTGTCGCTGATCCCGTTCACCCGCAGCCACACCACGCTCGGCAAGATGAAGCCGGGCGACCGGGTGCACGTGGAAGGCGATATGATCGGAAAATACGTGAGGCAACTATGCCGTTCGGAACCATAGAGCAGGCGATCGCGGACATCCGCGCCGGGAAACTCGTCATCGTGGCCGATGACGAGGGGCGCGAGAACGAAGGGGACCTGGTCGGGGCCGCCGAGCTGGCGACGCCCGCGACGGTGAATTTCATGGCCACGCACGGGCGGGGACTGATCTGCGTCCCGCTGCTCCCGGAGCGCTGCCAGGCGCTGGGCCTGCCGCAGATGGCGGAGCACAATACCGAGGCGCACGAGACGGCGTTCACGATCAGCGTTGACGGCGCGGGTCGTTTCGGCGTCACCACCGGGATCTCCGCAGCCGATCGCGCCGCCACGATTCGGCTGCTGATCGATCCGGCGACGGTTCCCACGGACCTGCGCCGGCCTGGTCACATCTTCCCGTTGCGCGCGCGCCCGGGCGGGGTGCTGCAGCGCGTGGGCCAGACCGAAGGCAGCGTGGACCTGGCCCGCCTCGCGGGTCTCTATCCCGCCGGCGTGTTGTGCGAGATCCTCAATCCCGACGGCACGATGGCGCGCCGTCCCGAGCTGGAGCGGTTCGCCGCCGAGCACAAGCTCACCTTCATTACGATCGCGCAGATCGTCGCCTACCGGCTCTCCCACGAGCGCCTGGTGCACGCGGTGGCGTCGGCTCGGCTGCCCACGCCGTTCGGCGAATTCCGCATCGTGGGCTACCAGAGCGACATCGACTCTGCCGAGCACGTGGCGCTGGTGTATGGCGACGTGAAGGCGCAGCCAGGGGTGCTCGTGCGGATGCACTCCAAGTGTCTCACGGGTGACGTGTTCGCCTCCGGCCGCTGCGATTGCGGCTGGCAACTGACGAGCGCGATGCGCATGATCGCCCAGGCCGGGCGCGGCGTCGTGGTCTACCTGGATCAGGAAGGCCGCGGCATCGGCCTGCTCAACAAACTCAAGGCCTACGAGCTGCAGGACGCCGGCGCCGACACGGTCACCGCCAACGAGCGGCTCGGCTTCAAGCCCGATCTGCGCAACTACGGTATCGGCGCGCAGATCCTGCTGGATCTCGGGCTGTCGTCGATGCGCGTGCTCACCAACAACCCGAAGAAGCTCGTGGGGCTCGAAGGCTACGGGCTCGAGATCGTGGAGCGCGTCCCGATCGTGCCGCCGCCCTCCGACGAGAACCGCGCCTACCTGGACGTCAAGCGCGACAAACTCGGCCATCTGCTCACCCACTGACGGTTGGATGAGAATGCGAGCGTTGAGCAGCCGAGGGGAGTGGGCGTCGGACGCGTTGGCCGCGGGGGCGCTCGGTCCGGGACAAACCATCGAAGTACGTTCGGCCACGGATGAGTATGTCCAGGCCGTGCGCCCCCGCGGCCCGGCGTCCTTACGCCCACTCCCCTCGGCCGCTCTGCAAGCACCACTACTCTCCTTCAGCAGTCGTTAGGCCGTGGCGGGAACTTCCGCGCCGCCGCGCGTCGCCGTGCTCGTGAGTCGCTACAACGAGCTGATCACTCGCCGCCTGCTGGACGGCGCGCAGAACGCGCTGCGCGAAGCGGGCATCCCGGAATCCAAGATCGACGTCGAGTGGCTCCCGGGAGCGTTTGAGCTGCCGGTGGCCGCGGAGGCCGCGGCGAACTCGGGCCGCTACCGGGCCATCGTCGCGTTGGGCTGTGTGATTCGCGGCGAGACGCCGCACTTCGACTACGTCGCGGGGGAAGCGGCGCGCGGACTCGGCAACGTGGCGCTCGCGCACTCCATCGCGGTCGGATTCGGCGTACTCACGACGGAGAACCAGGAGCAGGCGCTGGCGCGGGCGGGTGGGGCCGCCGGCAACAAGGGGTACGAGGCCGCACAGGCGGCGCTCGCCACGGCGGACGTACTGCAGCGGCTCCGTGGAACGGCCTGAGACCAAGGCGCGCGCCCGCGCGCTGCAGCTGCTGTATGCCTGGGAGCTATCCGACCGTCCTTCCATAGATACCGTCGTGACTCGGCTCGCCAAGACCTTCGGGCGCGTGCCCGAGGGCTACGATCGCGGCGCCGAGCTGGCGGCGCGCGCAGTGGCGGGCCAGGAAGAGTACGACGCGCGTTTGACGCGCATCGCCGAGCACTGGCGCCTCGAGCGCGTGGGCGTGATCGAGCGCAACATCCTGCGTCTTGCGATGGCAGAGCTGGACGAGGGCACCACGCCGCCGCGCGTCATCCTCGATGAAGCCGTGAAGCTGGCGCATTGGTTCGGCGGCGGGAAATCGCCCGGATTCGTGAACGGCGTGCTCGATGCGGTCGCGCGCGAGCTGGGACGGTTGTGAAGATCCTCGTGGTCAACTGGAACGATCGCGCCAACCCCCATGCGGGCGGCGCGGAGATTCACCTGCACGAGATCTTCGGGCGGCTGGTGGGCGCGGGTCACAAAGTGGACCTGATCGCGAGCGGCTGGTCCGACGGGCCGCGCGAGATCGTGATCGACGGCATCAACGTGCGGCGCGTAGGCAACCGCTCGACCTTCGCGCTGCAGGCCCGCGGCGCGGTGCGCCGGGCGCTGAAGGAGAACGGTTACGATGTCATCGTCGAAGACATCAACAAGCTGCCGCTGTTCCTGCCGTCGATCACCAAACTGCCATTCTGCGCCATCGTGCCGCATTTGTTCGGCACCACGGCCTACGTCGAGGCGAGCTGGCCCGTGGCCACGACGGTGTGGGCGGCGGAGCAGGGCATCCCGCGGGCCTACGCGCGCGCGTGGTTTCACGTCATCAGCAACAGCACGCGGGACGATCTGGTCGAGCGCGGGGTGCCGCGCGACCGCATCGAAGTGATCTATCCGGGCATCGACGCGTTGTGGTACTGCCCCGACCCTGCGATTGCCCGCGCCGCGGTGCCGACGTTCCTGTACGTCGGCCGCTTGAAGCGTTATAAAGGATTGGATATCGCCTTGCGGGCGCTCGCGTTAGCCCACGCCGAGCGGCCGGACGTCGTGCTCCAGATCGCGGGGCTCGGCGACGATCGGCCGCGACTCGAAGCGTTGGCACAGGAATTGGGGATAACGGCTCAGGTGCGCTTCCTGGGCTACGTGTCGGAAGAAGAAAAGCGGCGACTGCTGCGCACGGCGTGGGCGGTCGTGTTCCCGAGTCCCAAAGAAGGATGGGGCATCTCGAACATCGAGGCGGCGGCGTGCGGTACGCCGGCCCTCGCCTCCGACAGTCCCGGGTTGCGCGAGACCGTGCGCCACGGCGAGACCGGGTACCTGGTGCCGCACGGCTACGATCGCGCGCTGTCGGAGCGGATGCTCGAGCTGGCCGCGGATCCGGCGCTGGTGGCGCGGTTCGGCGCCGCAGCCCGCTTCTTCGCGGCCCCGCTCACCTGGGAGCGCGCGGCGCTCGCCACGACGGCGCATCTCGAGCGCGTCATCGCCAACGGGAGGTAGCGGCATGCGCATCACCACCACGGCCCGCCACACCGAGATCTCTCCTGAATTGCGCGCCCGTGCCCGCTCGCTGGTGGAGCGGCTCGCGAAATTCGCGACGCGGGCGCAGGGTGCCCAGGTGATCTTCGGTGACGATCACGGCGTGGCCACGGCGGAGCTGAAGCTGCACATCCAGCGTGGCGCGGTGCTCGTCGGCCACGCCGAAGGCGACGATCATCGCTCGGCGCTCGACCTGGCCGTAGCGCGCGTGCGACGCCAGCTCGACAAGGGGCCCGTGAAGCGGCGCCAGGCGCGCCGGCGTCGCACCGCGGGGCGCAACAACGAATGACGCAGAAGCCGCTCATCCGGGACTTGCTGGCCCGCAAAGGCGCGCCGCTGCAGCTCGAGGCGCTCACCGGGGATCAGGGATTCGATCGCGAGATCCCGTCACCCGAGGCGTCGAGCCCGGGCCTGGTGCTGGCGGGTTACACCGCGCGGTTCGTGGGCGACCGGCTCCACATCCTGGGCGAGACCGAAATCAGTTACCTCGCTTCGCTCGAGCCCTCGGAGCGGCGTCGCACGCTCGAGAACTTTCTCGCCTTCGATCTGCCCTGCGTCATCATCACCAAGTCGCAGGAAGCGCCGGCCGAGCTGCTCGAGCTGGCGCGGGCCAAGAACGTGCCGGTGATCCGCACCTCGCTCAAGACGGCGGAGTTCTACCGCCGGTTGAAGCCGTTCCTCGATGACGCGTTCGCGCCCAATACGTCGATCCACGGCTCCCTGGCCGACGTGTACGGCGTCGGTTTGTTGTTCATCGGGCGCTCGGGGATCGGGAAGAGTGAGTGCGTGCTCGACCTGGTGGAGCGGGGGCACCGCCTGGTTGCCGACGACATGGTGCAGGTCACGCGGCAGGGCGTGGACATCCTGATGGGACGTGGCCACGAAATGGCGCGACACCACATGGAGATCCGCGGCATCGGTTTGATCGACATCAAGCTGCTGTTCGGCGTGCGCTCGGTGCGCCAGCAGAAGCGCATCGAAGTGGTGGTGCAGCTGGAGGACTGGGACGCGTCGCGCGAGTACGACCGGACCGGGCTGATCATGCAGCAGACCAACATCCTGGACATCGACCTGCCGCTCGTGACGGTGCCGCTCAACCCCGGCAAGAACCTCACGGTCATTTGCGAAGTGGTCGCCATGAGCCATTTGCTGCGCTACAGCGGCGTGGACGTGGCGAAATCCTTCAATGAGGACCTGATTCGCCGCATGCGGGAGAAGGCGCAGATCCGCGACTATCTGGAAGAAGATTATGAGTGAGCCGCTGCGCGGGGTCGTCGTGTCGCACGCCGAGCTGGCCTCAGCGCTGGTCACGGCGGCGCGCGCCATCAGTGGCGTGGACGGGGCGCTCGTGTCCGTGAGCAACGAAGGCTGCGATCCGAAGTCGCTCGCGGCCCGCATCGACCAGGCCCTGGGCACGGGTCCCGCGGTCCTGTTCGTGGATCTGCCGGGCGGGTCGTGCCTCACGAGCGCCTTGCGGCTGTCGCGCGGCCGCTCGTCCGTGGCGATCGTGACCGGCGTCAATCTCGCGATGCTGCTCGATTTCGTGTTCCACCGGGATCTGTCACCCGTTGACGCCGCGCTGCGTGCCGCGCAAGCGGGCGGGCAGGCGATCCGGACACCCGCGGCTCCGGCGGCATGAGCCTCGCCCTGGTCCGACTCGACGATCGGCTCATTCACGGCCAGGTCGTAGTGGGCTGGGGTCAGCCGCTGAACGTGGGCTTCATCGTGCTGGTGGACGACGAGGTGCGCAACAGCGCCTGGGAGCAGGATCTCTACCGCATGGGCGTGCCGGCGAACGTTGAAGTCGTGTTTGCCTCGATCGCGGAAGCCGAGCGCAAGCTGGCCGAGTGGGAAGACGACGGCCGGCCCGGCATCCTGTTGGCCGGCGACATCGATACCATGGTGGCGCTCGTGGCGACCGGGCGGATCAAGATCGTGAATATCGGCGGCGTGCATCATCGCGCCGGTCGCAGCGAGCGGCTGCGCTACGTCTATCTCACCGACGAGGAAGCCGGGAAACTGCACCGCCTCGCGTCCAACGGAGTCGTGGTATCGGCGCAGGACGTGCCGACCGCCCGGGCCGTCCCGATCGCGGAGTTCCTGTGAGCCCCACCACCGTGATCCTGCTGCTGGTTTGGGGCACCCTCGTCGGGGTCGACCTCGTGAGCGTGCCGCAGATGATGATCGCGCGCCCGCTCGTGGCCGGCACGGTGACGGGCCTGCTCGTAGGCGACGTGGAAATGGGATTGCGCGTCGGCGTGGTGCTCGAGCTGTTCCAGTTCGACGTGCTGCCGGTTGGTGCGGTGCGCTATCCGGAGTACGGTCCCGCGACCGTGGCGGCGGTGGTACTGGGCCACGGGACCGACGGCGCTTCGGCGGTGGGCATCGCGGCCGGTGTAGGGCTGATGCTGTCCATCCTGGGCGGCCAGTCGTTGCACTGGCTGCGCACCGCCAATGCCCGCGCTGTGCGCGCGCGTTCGGTCGAGCTCGAAGCGGGCGATCCCCGCGCCCTGCGCCGCCTCCACGCCGGTGGGTTGCTGCGCGACGTCGCCCGCGCCGCCCTGGTGACCGCGGCCGGACTCGGGTTCGCCTGGCTCCTGCTCCGGTTCGGCATCCCGGATCTGCCGGCCGCGGTGCTCACCACCACGAGCATCGCGATCTGCGGGGCCGCGCTCGCCACTGGTGGCACGGGGCTGCTGCGACTGGTGGGGCGCGGACCCAATCTCAGATGGCTCGCCGCCGGTCTCGCGGCGGGCCTCAGCCTGGTCTGGCTCGCGTGAAGCCGCCACTCGGCGCCGCCTTCCTGCGGTTGTTCTTCGTGCAAAGCTCCTGGAACTACGAGCGCCTGCTGGGCGTGGGGATGGGCGTCGCCGAGGAGCCGTTGTTGCGCGATTTGCGCGGTGGCTCGGACGACGGGGCGGTGTATCGCGCGGCGGTCGCGCGCGGCGCCCGATTCTTCAATTCGCATCCGTACCTGGCCGGGCTCGCGGTGGGCGCCACGGCGCGGGCCGAGCACGATGGCATGGCGCCGGAGCGGATCGAGCGGCTGCGCGCCGCGCTGATCGGTCCGCTGGGCTCGCTGGGCGACCGTCTGGTCTGGGCCGGCTGGCTGCCGTTGCTCGCTGGTGCCGCCCTCACGGCGATCGCGCTGGGGGCAAACTGGATCGCCGTCGCCGCGTTTCTCGGGGTCTACAATCTGGGTCACGTGACGCTGCGCTGGTGGGCCCTGCGCGCGGGATGGCGCGCCGGACCTGAGGTCACAGCCGCGCTGCGCCACCCGGGATTGCAGGGGGCCCTCACCTTCGTGGGGCCGGCGATGGCCTTCGCGGTCGGCTGCGCGCTGCCGCTCGTGGCGCGGTGGCTGGCCTGGCCGTCGCCCGGCAAGTCGGCGCTGAGCTTGCTGGCGGTGGCCGTCGTGGGGGTCGGCGCGCTGCGTGTGCGGCCCGGTTTGTTCACGGGGCCCAGGCTGGGGCTCGTGGCGTTCGCGGTGGCTTTGGCCGTGGGGGCGCTATGGCGCTGATCGAGCGCGACGCCACGATCGTGAATCCGCTCGGCATGCACGCGCGCCCGGCGGCGGAGTTCGTCAAGACTGCCAGCCGCTTCAAGAGCGCGGTGCAGGTCAGCAAGGACGGCCTCAGCGTCAACGGCAAGAGCATCCTGGGCGTGATGATGCTGGTGGCGGAGCGGGGTGCTTCGATGCATATCCGGGCAGAGGGCGACGACGCCGAGGGCGCGATGGACGCCCTGCTCGCGCTGGTGGCGGCTGGGTTCAACGAGATGCACCTGACCGGCTCGGACTCGGACTTCGATGACGACGGGGACGACGAGGACGCGGGAGAAGCGCGCACATGAACGATCGGCTCATCAGGGGCGTCGGGGTCTCACCGGGCATCGCCATCGGTCCGGCGGTCGTGGTGCAGACCGCATTGCCGGATGTGCCGCATCGCGTCGTGCCGCGTTCGCAGGTGGAGCGCGAGGTGCGGCGGCTGCGCGCCGCCGTGCGCGACGTGCAGCGCCACGTGCAGGACCTGCGTACGCGCACGGAGACGCGCGTCGGCGTCGACGAGGCGCGCATCTTCGATGCGCAGCTCCTGATGCTCGAGGACGCCGATTTCCTCGGCGCCGTCGAGGACCTGATCCGCGAGAACCATCTCACCGCCGAGAAGGCGTTCGAGTTCAAGGCACTGGAGACGCGCGACGAGTGGATGAGCGTCGGCAACGCCCGGCTCAAGGACCGCATCGTTGACTTGAACGGCGTCATGGTGCGGGTGGTGCGGCACCTCATGCACCTGGTGGAAGACGAGCTGGAGGCGTTTTCGCAGCCGTCGATCGTGGTGGCGCGCGAGATCGCCCCGGGCCTCACGATCCAGCTCGACCGCACGCAGGTGGTGGGCATCGCAAGTGAAGAGGGGACGCGGACCTCGCACGCCGCGATTCTCGCGCATTCGATGGGCATGCCGGCGGTGATGGGACTGGCCGGCGTGTTGGGGCGCATCGAGACGGGCACCATGCTGTTGCTGGACGGCAAGCTGGGCACCGTGCTGCTCGATCCCACGCCGGAAGAAATCGCGGCGGCCAGGGCGCGCGTGGCGCGCAGCAAGCAGCGCGACGTCGAGCTGGAGCGGGACGTCAGCCTGCCCGCCGTCACGACCGACGGCCAGCGCATCGCGTTGCGCGGCAACGTCGACCTGCCCGAAGAGATCGCCGCCGCCAAGGAGCATGGCGCCGAAGGCGTCGGTCTGTTGCGTACCGAATTCCTCGTCACCGGTCACACGTCGCTGCCCACCGAAGACGAGCAGGCGCGCTACTTCGCGAAAGTGGGCAAGGCGTTCGCGGGTCACCCCGTGGTGATCCGCAGCTACGATCTGGGCGGCGACAAATTCCCGGCCGCCTTTCAGGCGCCCTACGAAGCGAACCCGTTCCTCGGCTGGCGCGCGATCCGCGTCTGCCTGGACCAGCCGGAGCTGTTTCGCTCCCAGATCCGTGCCGTGCTGCGCGCCGCCGCCGACGCCGACCTGCACCTCATGATTCCGCTCGTGACGCGGCTCTCGGAAGTCGAGCGCACGCGCGAGCTGGTGGTCGAAGAAGGCGCGCGCTTGGCGAAACAGGGCGTGCGCGCCGCGGCGAGCGTGCCGGTCGGCGTGATGGTGGAAACGCCGGCGGCCGCGGTGATGGCCGACCGCTTCGCCGAGGTGAGCGATTTCCTGAGCGTCGGCACCAACGACCTCACGCAGTACACCCTGGTGGTGGATCGCGGCAACGCGCGCCTGGCGGAGCGGTTCACGCCGCACGATCCGAGTGTGTTGCGCCTGTTGAAGCAGGTCGCCGATGCGGCCCGCGCGGCCGGCAAACCGGCCAGCGTGTGCGGCGAGATGGCCTCCGACCCGCTGTCGGCGTTCCTGTTGATCGGGTTGGGCTACGAAACGTTGTCGGTGGCGCCGCCGGCGCTGCCGCTATTGCGGTGGCTGGTGCGCCAATTGAGCCGTGGTGTAGCCCAGGCGGGCGCCCAGGCGGCGCTCGAGGCGCGGCGCGAGCGCGACGTGCTCGACGCGCTGCGGACGGCGATCGCGGAATGCCTCGATCCGGCACAGCTCGATCCCGAGGCCCTGTTGCCCGCTGTGGGGCGCCGGGCTAGTTTGAAAAACTGAGGTTTTCCTCGCCCCTTAAGGCCCAATGCCCCCCATGCGACACGTTTTTACGTCCGAATCCGTCACCGAAGGGCACCCCGACAAGATCGCGGACCAGATCTCGGACGCGGTGCTCGACGCCATTCTCACCAACGATCCCGCGGCGCGGGTGGCCTGTGAGGTGCTGGTCACCACCGGCATGGCCGTGATCGCAGGGGAGATCACCACCAGCACCTACGTCCATATCCCGGACATCGTGCGCGGGATGATCCAGTCGATCGGCTACACCGACGCGAATTTCGGCTTCGACGCCCAGACCTGCGCCGTGCTCACTGCCATCGACAAGCAGTCGACGGACATCGCGCTCGGCGTGGACACGGGCGGGGCGGGCGATCAGGGCATGATGTTCGGCTACGCGAGCAACGAGACGGCGTCGTTGATGCCGCTGCCCATCGTGCTGGCGCATCGCCTGGCCGAGGAGCTCGCCGCGGTGCGCAAGGGCGGTGTGCTGCCCTGGCTGCGGCCCGACGGCAAGACCCAGGTGAGCGTCGTCTACGAGGGCGACAAACCAGTGAGCGTCGCCAACGTGCTGGTCTCATCCCAGCATTCGGACAAGGTCGACAACGCCGATCTGCGGGCGGGCATCCTGGAGCACGTGGTGCGCCCGGTGCTCAGTAAGGAAGGATTTCAGGTCGCCGACGCGAACGTGCTGGTCAATCCGACCGGCCGGTTCGTGGTGGGCGGCCCACAGGGCGACGCCGGGCTCACCGGCCGCAAGATCATCGTCGACACATACGGCGGCATGGCCCGCCACGGCGGCGGTGCGTTCAGCGGCAAGGATCCGTCCAAGGTCGATCGCTCCGCCGCGTACGCTATGCGCTGGGTCGCGAAGAACATCGTGGCCTCAGGGCTGGCGCAGCGCTGCGAATGCCAGGTGGCCTACGCCATCGGGGTGAAGCAGCCGGTGTCCGTGATGGTCGAGACCTTCGGCACCGGCACCGTGCCGGCGGAAGCGCTCGAGGAGGCCGTGCGCGAGGTGTTCGATCTCACCCCGGCCGGGATCATCGCGGCGCTGCAGCTGCGGGCACCGATTTACCGTCCCACCGCGACGTACGGGCATTTCGGACGTGCGGCGCAGACCAAAGCAGTCGGCGGGCGGGACGTCCTGTTGTTCGGCTGGGAGCAGACGAACCGCGTGGAGGATCTGCGGCTCGCCGTCCAGCGATCCAAACACTACAAGACCGCAAAGGCTACCGCGTGACCACGACGGCACCGCAGAGCGTTTCCGACGTCAAAGACCTCTCCCAGGCCGACCTCGGCCGCCGCCGCACCGAGTGGGCCAATCGCTCGATGCCCGTGCTGCGGCAGCTGCGCGACCGCTTCGCCAAGGAAAAACCGCTCGCCGGCCGCCGCATGTCCGCCTGTCTCCACGTCACCAGCGAGACGGCGAACCTCATGATCGCACTGCAGGCGGGCGGGGCCGATGTGGCGCTGTGCGCGTCCAATCCGCTTTCGACCCAGGACGACATCGCCGCGCACCTGGTCAAGGACTACGGCATCAAGGTGTTCGCGATCAAGGGCGAGGATCACCAGACGTATTACGACCACATCCGCGCGGCGCTGGCGCACCGGCCGGACGTCACCATGGATGACGGCGCCGACCTGGTGAGCGCGCTGCACATGATCGCCTTGAACCGGCTCGACGATCTGGCGCCGCCGGTGCGGCGCTGGGTGGAGAAGCTGTCGTCCGCCGAGCGCCAGGCGCTCGTGCAGGGCGTCATTGGGTCGACGGAAGAGACCACGACGGGTGTGATCCGGCTCAAGGCGATGGCCAAGGACGGGGTGCTAGCGTTCCCGGTGATCGCCGTGAACGACTCCGACACCAAGCACCTGTTCGACAACCGCTACGGCACGGGCCAATCGACGCTCGACGGCATCTTGCGCGCCACCAACCTGCTGATCGCCGGGAGCACCGTGGTGGTGGCGGGCTACGGCTGGTGCGGGCGCGGCTTTGCGAGCCGGGCGCGCGGCGCCGGCGCCAACGTGATCGTGACCGAAATCGACCCGATGCGCGCGCTCGAGGCACAGATGGACGGCTATCGGGTAGTTCCGATGGCGGAGGCCGCGCCGCTGGGCGACGTGTTCGTCACGCTCACCGGCAACGTGCACGTGGTGCGATTGGAGCACATGCGCCAGATGAAGGACGGGGCGGTGATCTGCAACGCCGGGCACTTCAACGTCGAGATCGATCTCGACGAGCTGGGCCGCGTCGCCAAGGGGCCGACTACGGTGCGCGACTTCGTGCAGGAATGGATGCTGGGCGGGAAACGCCTGTTCGTGCTGGCCGAAGGGCGGCTCGTGAACCTCGCGGCGGCGGAAGGGCACCCGGCGAGCGTGATGGACATGTCGTTCGCCAACCAGGCGCTGGCCGCCGAGTACGTGGTGACGCATGCCAAGACCCTGTCCAAGGACGTGCACCGCATTCCGGTCGAGCTCGACAAGGAGATCGCGCGCCTCAAGCTGGCCTCGATGGGCGTGGGGATCGACGTGTTGACGACCGAGCAGCAGCGCTACCTCGCCTCCTGGGATCAGGGTACCTGATGGCGGCGACGATCGAGGTGCGGGTCGCCCATCTGGGGCTGGACCGAACGACCAACACCCCGGTCGTAATCCTGCAGGAGCAGAACGGTGAGCGCGTGCTGCCGATCTGGATCGGCCCCGCGGAGGCGAGCGCCATCGCGATGGAGCTGGCGGGCATGAAGTTCGCGCGCCCGCTCACGCACGACCTGTTGAAGCAGGTGATCGTCGGTCTGGGCGCCGACCTGCGCAAAGTGATCATCACGCAGGTGAAGGAAAACACCTACTACGCCGAGCTGCACATCTACCGGGGCGACGCGGTGATCAACATCGATGCGCGTCCGTCGGACTCGATCGCGGTGGCGCTGCGGCTCAAGGCGCCGATCTTCACCAGCGACGAGCTGCTCGAGAACACCACCATCGACACGTCGGAATTGACGAGCACCGAGAACGGTCCGCAGACGCTCGACGCCGACGCCCTCAAGAACTACCTCCAGAATCTCGATCCTGAGGACTTCGGCAAGTTCACGCCGTAGCGCCCTCGCCGTCCTGAGCCTGCTGGCCTTGGGGTTCGGCGGTGCGGGTGCGGTGGCGGCTCAGGGGACGCTCGTGTCCGGCGTGCTGCGGCGCGGCGGGCCGAACGGGGTTGCGCTCTCCGGGCGCTGGGTGGTGTTGCACCAGGTCACGATGCAGGAGGGCGGGCCGGTCGATTCAGTCCGCACCGACGCGGCCGGGTGGTGGCACCTGCGGATTGCGGCGGTCGACAGCGAAGCGATCTACGTCGTCAGCGCGCTGTACGCGGGGCTCGCGTATTTCTCCCAGCCAGTCAAGGTGGCGAAGGGGAAGCCTGTCACGACCGATCCCCTCGTGGTCTACGATACCAGCTCCACCGGCCCAACCCTTGTGCTGCTACGGCGCCTGGTGACCATTGCCCGGCCCAAGGCCGATGGCTCGCGCGAGGTGCTGGAACTGTTGGAGATCGTAAATCCGGGCACGGCGACCCGGATTGCGCCCGACACGTTGCGGCCGGTGTGGTCGGGGGCCATTCCCCCCGAGGCCATGCAGTTCGCGGTGCAGACCGGGGATTTCTCCGCCGACGCGGTGGTGCGCCGGGCCGACCGCGTGATGCTGTTCGGCCCGCTGCAGCCCAATGGACTCCACCAGTTGTCCTATGGCTACACATTGCCCGGCTCCGTGCAGGCGTTAGCCCTGCCCATCGACCAGCCGACCGCGGAGCTCGACCTGCTGCTCGAGGATACGCTGGCGCAGTCGACGGCTCCCGGGTTGCGCTCGGGCGGCGTGCAGGCGATCGAGACGCACTTCTTCGCGCGCTTCCGCGCCGATTCGCTCGCGCCCGGCGCGCCGGTGCGTATCGCCTTCCCCAAGGCGCCGCTCCGGGCGGAGCGGCTGCTCCCGTATCTCGTCGTGCTGATCGCGGGCGCCCTCGGCGCCGGGTTGTGGGTAGCGCTGCGCCGCAAGGCGTGATACACTAGCGTCAGTCATACGCGAACGGGGACTTAAGGAAGCCGGTGTGAATCCGGCGCGGCCCCGCCACTGTAACGGGCAGCTGTAGCGGCCAACGCCACTGGGAAACCGGGAAGGCTCGGCCCGAAGAAAACGCCCGAAGCCAGGAGACCTTCCTGTTCGCGCCACCTGCAATTCCCTCGCGGGAGGGATGGTGGCGCTGCGCATTCCGCGCGGTCGCTCGCCCATCTCCGTTCCGTCGGGGGTGGGATTTTTATGCGCCGCTGGCTGCTGTTCGTCACACTCCTTGCCGCCTGCGGGACGCCGCCCGCCCGCGCCCCGTCCGGGCCCGCCCGGCGTGTGGTTTCCCTCGCCCCCTCGATCACCGAGCTGTTGTTCGCGATCGGCGCCGGCGACCAGGTCGTCGGCCGGACGACCTACTGCAAGTATCCGCCCGCCGCCCTGGCGGTCCCGAGCGTGGGCGACGGCCTCAACCCCAACGTCGAGGCGATCGTCGCCCGGCGGCCCGATCTGGTGGTGTTGTATCGCTCGCCGCACACCGACGCGGCGTCGCGCCAGCTCGAGGCGATGGGCGTGCGCACGCTGGTGATGCATCACGACCGGCTCGAAGACATTGCCCTGACGGCGCGGCAGCTGGGTGACGCGACCGGCCATGCAGCGGCCGGCGCGACAATCGCGCGCACCGTCGACTCGGTATTGACTGCGCCACCACCCTCCGATCTCCATGCCCGTCTCGCCGTGGTGGTGTGGGACAATCCGCCGATCGTGATCGCGGGCGGGAGCTATCTGGATCAGCTCATCCACCTGGCCGGCGCCGTCGATGTGTTCCGCGACATCGACACACCGTCGGCGACGGTGTCGATCGAAACGATCGCGGCGCGCGATCCCGATTGGATCGTCGTGTTGCGCGAGAAGGAGGACTCGGCGCCGCCCGCGTACGCCACTCGACCCGAGTGGCAGGTACTGCGCGCGGCGCGCCAGCACCGCTTTCTCATTCTGCCCGCCGAGCTGTTCGGGCAGCCCTCGGCACGGGCGCCGGAAGCCGTTGCCTACTTGCGACGCGTCCTCGACCGATGAAGTGGCTCGGCATCGGCGCCGTGCTCCTTCTGGCACTGCTGGCCGCAGTGGGGCTGGGGCCGTCCCACATCCCTCTGTCCGAGCTTACCCGCTCGTCTATCGTGTGGGACCTGCGGGTGCCGCGGGCGTTGCTCGCGCTGCTGGTGGGCGGATCGCTCGGGGTCGCCGGCGCGAGCCTGCAATCGCTGGTCCGCAATCCGCTGGCCGATCCGTTTCTGCTTGGACTCTCCGGTGGGGCAGGGCTCGGCGCCGTATTGGCGATCGCGTTGCATCTCGGTGGACCGTGGGCGCTTCCCCTGGCCGCGTTCGCGGGGGCGCTGATCGCGCTCGGCCTCGTGTTTCGCCTGGGACTCGTGGGCGGCGCGGAGCTCGACCCGCGCATTCTGCTGCTCGGCGGCGTCGCCGTGGGGGCGTTCACCGGGGCGGTGACGACGGCCATCGTGTCGCTGGCCGAAGCGAGCGAGCTGCGCAACGCGTACTTGTGGCTGTGGGGCGGACTCTCGAGCGCCTCGTGGACGACGGTGCGGTTGACCGCGATCTATGTCCCCATCCCGTTGTTCGTGCTGCTGGCGGCCGCGCGGCCGCTCGATCTGCTGGTATTGGGCGACGAAGCGGCGCGGTATCTGGGCACTGAAGTCGCAGCCACCAAACGCCGCGTCTACCTGGCTGCGGCGCTGCTGACGGCCGCAGCCGTGGCGGTTTCCGGGGTGATCGGGTTCGTCGGCTTGATCGTGCCGCACGTCGGTCGCGGGCTGGTCGGTGGGCGCCACCGGGCGCTGCTGCCGGCCTCGTTCCTGATCGGCGGTGCCTTGTTGGTGCTGGCGGACACCCTCGCCCGCGTCGCTGTCGCGCCGCGCGAGCTGCCGGTCGGCATCGTCACGGCGCTGGTCGGCGTGCCCCTGTTCGCATTGCTGCTGAAGCGATGGGCGGCCGCGTGAACGCGCCGATTCTCGATGTCCAGAACGTGCGCTTCCGTTACCCGGGAGCCACGAGCGACGCACTCAGTGGCGTCTCGCTCGCCGTGGCAAGCGGGGAGCTGGTGGCCCTGCTGGGTCCCAACGGCAGCGGCAAAACAACGTTGGTGCGGGCCGCCTTGGGGCTGTACGCCCCACAATCGGGGACCACCGCGATCCTCGGCCGCCCTGCCCGCGACTGGTCGCGCCGCGAGCTGGCGCGGGTCGTGGGCGTCGTGGCTCAGCGCGAAGACAATCTGTTTCCCCAACGCGTGCGGGACACGGTACGGCTCGGCCGCTATCCCCATCTCGGTCCCTGGGCGACCGAGCGAGAAGAGGATCGAGCGGCCGTGGAGCGGGCGCTGGTGCGCTGCGACGTCGCGCCGTTTGCCGACCGATGGCTGTGGACCCTGTCGGGCGGGGAATACCAGCGCGTTCGCATCGCGCGCGCGCTGGCACAGCAGCCGCGGTTGCTGGTGCTCGATGAGCCGACCGCGTCACTCGACGTGCGCCACGAGATGGAGCTGTTCCAGCTGGTGCGGCGCCTCGTCGATACGGAAGACCTGGGGGCGCTGCTCGTGACCCACGATGTCAATCTGGCGTCCCGCTTCGCCGACCGGGTGGTGCTGCTGTCGGGCGGGGCCCTCGCCGCCTCGGGGCCGCCCGCCGCCGTGTTGACGCGGGAAATCGCCGAGGCCGTGTTCGGCTGGCCGTTGGCTGTCAGCTCGTTTGATGATCGTCCTCAACTCACTCCTCTCCGACGGGATCGCTAACGACCATGCACCTGCGCTCGTTCCGTACGGTTCTTCCCCTTGCGCTCTTTTCACCTGCGCCTTGGACGGTGTCGGCCCAATCCCCCGACACCGTCCTGCTGTCTCCCATTGTGGTGACCGCGACCCGGTTTCCGTTCCCCGCGGCGGCCGCGTCCGCCACGGTCACGGTGATTTCGGGCGATGCGCTGCGAGCCCAGGGCATCACCACGGTCGCCGACGCCCTGCGACTCGTGCCCGGGGCCGCCCTGGTGGCGACCGGCTCGTTCGGCGGGCAGACCTCCCTGTTCCTGCGCGGCGGGGAGAGCGACTACGTGAAGGTGCTGGTGGATGGTGTGCCGCAGAACCAGCCCGGCGGGTTCTTCGATTTCGCGAATCTGGGGACGGAGGACGTTGAGCGGATCGAAGTCGTGAGCGGCCCCGTCAGCGTGCTGTACGGCTCCGACGCGGTCACCGGTGTGGTGCACGTGATCACCCGATCCGGCGCTGGCCGACTCGGCGTTCGCCTCGGGTTCGGGGCGGGCAGTTACGGCAGCGAATGGGGCGAGGGATCCATTTCGGGGGGAAGCGGCGCGGTTCAATACAACGTCAGCGCCGCCCGGCACACCACCGATGGAATCTACGCGTTCAACAACAAGTTCCGCCGCGATCTGGTCGGCGCGCGGGTGCAGCTGCATCCGGACGCGCGCACGGAAGCGAGCTTCGTCGCGCGCTACACCGAAGGCGTGACGCACTTTCCCACCGATTTCATCGGCGTGCCGTCCGACTCGGATCAGAACACAAGCGATCGCGGTCCGTCGGTGGCGTTCGAGCTGAGCCGGTCGATGTCCAGCCGGGTGGATGCGCACCTGAGCGCCGCCTATCACCGTGAGGTGAGTCGCTATGACGACGGGCAGGATAGTCCGGGCGACACGAGTGTCTTCTGCTGCTCGCACAGCCGGGACGTGATCCGGCGGGTGGTGCTCGGTGGCCGCGCCGATGTCCACGTCGCTGCGGCGACGATCCTGTCCGGGGGAGTGGAGCTCGAGCGTCAGCGTCAGTGGGGCACCACCCTCGACACCGCCCGCCACAACGGCTCGGCGTACGCGCAGGCGCTCGTGGGCGCCGGGCGATCGCTGTCGCTGACACTCGGCGGTCGCGTGGACGACAACCAGCAGTTCGGCCGGCATGCGACGGGTCGAGCGGGGTTGGCATGGCGGGCGGATTCCCGCACCCGCGCCCACATCGCGGCGGGGACCGGTTTCAAGGAGCCGTCATTCTTCGAGAACTTCGCGAGCGGGTTCGCGCGAGGAAATCCCGCGCTCCGGCCCGAGCAATCGACCAGCTGGGAGGTGGGGTTGTCGCGGATGGCGTCGAATGGGCGCCTCGCGCTGTCCGTGACCTATTTCGATCAGCGCTTCCGGGATCTGATTCAGTACCGGTCGGCACCCGTGGGCCCGGACTCGGTGAACTACGTGAACGTAGACGACGCGACGGCCCGCGGCGCGGAGCTGTGGGCCAGCGTCTGGATCAGCGACGACCTCTCGATCGCCGCCAACTACACGCTGCTGCACACCCGCGACCGGGCGACGGGACAACGGTTGCCGCGCCGGCCCGGTCACACGGCCAGCGTGCGCCTGGGGGGCCGCTTTTCGCCGCGCGGCAGTTTCGACGTCACGGCACGGCTCACCGGGACGCGGGACGACCAGGATTTCTCCACCTTTCCGGCGACGCCGGTGACGCTACCGGCCTATACGGTCGTCGACGCCAGCGTCGACGTTCGGGTGCTGTGGCCGCACGGCGGATTTCCCGGCCTGCGGCTGACGGGGCGGGCGGCCAATCTGTTCGATGCCCGTTACGAAGAGGTGGTGGGGTTCCGTGCGCCGCGGCGGACGCTGCTCATCGGCGGAGAGGTGAGCCTCTAGAGGCGAGTATCTTCCCCGCATGACTCTGGTCATGACCCCGGCGGTCGTGCTGCGCACGTACCGCTACAGCGAGACGTCCAAGGTGGTGCGGCTCGCCACGCGCGATCTGGGGGTCCAGAGTGCCATCGCCAAGGGGGCGCTGCGCCCCAAGAGCCGCTTCGGGGCAGGGCTCGAGTTGCTGAGCGAGGGTATGGCCCAGCTGTACCATCGGGACAATCGCGAGCTGCAAACCCTCGCGGCGTTCGACGCGGAGCGGCTGCGGCGCGAGCTGGCCACCGACCTGGACCGGTTTGCGGCCGCCGCCGCCCTGGCCGAGCTGATGGTCCGCATGGCGCCTCCGGCGCCACTCCCGGCCGCGTACGACGCGCTCACGGCCGGTCTCGATGCGCTGGTGGGGGCGGCGGTCACTGACGTCAATGCCGCCGGGGTGCGCGCTCTATGGACCCTGCTCAGCGTGCTCGGGTTCGAGCCCGCGCTGCGCCAGTGTGTTCGGGACGGGACGGCGATCGCGCCGGACGGATCGCCGGTGCTGTTCAGTACGGCCGAGGGTGGGGTGCTGTGCGACGCGTGTGTCAGCGCCCGTCCGCCCGCCAGCTCGACCCGGTTGCCGCCCCCCGCCTGGCGGGATCTCTGCACGCTGCTCGATCGGGAGGCGGCGCTGCCGCACCTGGACGGGCTGCATGCCGCCGCCCATCGGCGCCTCGCGTCCCGCTTCATCCGACATCACCTCGACGATTCGGGCAGCGTGGCCATGCCGGCGCTCGAATTCTGGGAGCGCCGCGCGTGGGTGCCGCCATCCGCCGCTTCGTAGTCGGGACCGCCGGCCACATCGACCACGGCAAGACCGCGCTCGTGAAGGCACTGACGGGCGTGGACACCGACCGATGGGAAGAAGAAAAGCGCCGTGGCATCACGATCGACCTCGGGTTCGCCCCGCTCGTTGTGGGGGAGGGGCTCGAGGCCAGCGTGGTGGACGTGCCGGGGCACGAAGGATTCGTGCGCAACATGCTGGCGGGGGCGACCGGTATCGACGTGGCGTTGCTGGTGGTCGCCGCGGACGAAGGGCTGATGCCCCAGACCCTGGAGCATCTCGCCATCGTGGAGCTGCTCGGCGTCCCGCGTGGCATCCCGGTGCTGACCAAGCAGGATCTCGTCGATGCCGAGTGGCTCAGCCTCGTGGAAACCGAAGTCGCCAAACGGTTGGCCCAGAGCCGGGTGCGTTGGGAATCGCCGATCGCGACCTCCGCGGCGAACGGCGCCGGCCTGGAGGAGCTGCGGGGCGCCCTGCGCCGCGTCGCGGCGGATCTCGTCACGCGACCCGAGGCGGATGTGTTTCGTTTGCCGATCGACCGCGTCTTCGCGGTGGCCGGGGCCGGCACCGTGATCACCGGGACCACCTGGAGCGGAACGGTGGCGGTGGGAGACTCGGTGCACCTGTTGCCGCTTGATCGTTCCGTGCGCGTGCGCTCGATCGAGGTACACGGGCAGAGCGCGGAGCGGGCCGTGCCGGGTCGCCGCACCGCGCTGTCGCTGGTCGGCGTGGATCGCGCGGAGCTGAAACGCGGCGACGTGGCGGTGACCGGGGATGGATGGGCGGCGACCAGGCTGCTCGATACCGCGGTCGAGCTGCTCCCGGGTGCCGCGCGGCCGATTCAGGCGCGGTCGCGGGTGAGGGTGCACCTGGGGACGGCGGAGGTGCTGGCGCGGGCGAGCCAGACGGCGGCGCTGGCGCCGGGGGAGCGGGGACGCGTGCGGCTGGCGCTCGAGTCGCCGCTCGTGGCCCGAGGTGGGGATCGATTCGTACTGCGCAGCTTCTCCCCAGTGACCACGATCGGCGGCGGAGAGGTGCTCGATCCTTTCCCACCTCGGAAGCCGGCGCTGACCGCCCGACAAATCGACCCAGGACAGCCACCGGACGAGCGTCTGGGGGTCTGGCTGGCCGAAGCCGGGCTGACCGGCCTGCAGGCAAGCGACCTTCCCGTGCGCCTGGGGATCCTCCCTGGAGAAGGTGTGAGCCGGATCATGGCGGCCTTTGGGAAGGGTGTGCTAAGCTCAAGCGGGTGGCTCGTTTCCCGGGCTGCAGCTGTGGTAGAAGGTGAGCGTCTGGCCGGCCTCGTGGCGGCCTACCACGAGGGGCACCCGCTGGACCCGGGCATGTCGCTGCAAGCGTTGCGGGCTGCCATGAGAGGGGGAGGGGGAGGGGGAGGGGGGGCCAAAGTGCCTGAGCCGATCATGGACATCGTGATCGACCTCGCGGTACGTAAGCAATTGTTGCAAGTGGCTGGGGGCGTTGTGCGCCGGCCGGGCTGGACCGGGGCGCTCGACGAGGGCGCCAGCGATGCGAAGACCGCCCTGTCCCGACGCATCACCGCAGCCCGATGGCAGGTGCCCACGGTGGGGGAGCTGGAACGGGAGTTCCCGGCCCTGCCGGTGCGGGGGTTGCTGGCGCACTTGATGCGGGAAGGTGGTGTAGAACAAGTCGATTTGGAGCGGTTCGCCGCTCCCGGTGCCTTGGTGGAGTTTCGGGGCGCGCTCGAGGCCGCGCTGGGTGAGCTGGGTTCAGCGACGCCCGCCGACCTGCGTGACCGTTTTGGATTGACGCGCAAGTACTTGATTCCGCTGCTGGAGTGGGCGGATCGGCGCGGCATCACCGAGCGCCAGGGGGATGCCCGGGTGCTCGCTCGCTTGACAGGCCGGAACCGGGGGACCTAGGTTCTGGGAGCCGTACACAGTAGAAAGTCCCTGCAAAACAAGGAGAAGGGTCACAACGCACTTTTACGTCTGAAGAAGGAGTCGTGATGAAGCGGCACGCCTGGGCGGTATTGTGGCTCGGGGTGTTGGCGGTCGGAGTGGAGGCGAGAGCCGCGTGGAGTCAACAAGGCGCTCCTCCCGCCACGGTGCAGTTGAAGCAAAACTACCCGAACCCCTTTAATCCGGCGACGACGATACCGTTTTCGCTGGGGGCGGATCTGTTTTCCGGCAATCACCGGCCGACAGTTTCGCTGAAGGTCTACAACGTGTTGGCGCAACTGGTCGCCGTGCCCATCCTCCAGGGCACCGGCGAGCCACTCGACAACGTGCAGTTGTCGTGCGGCAGCACGACGACCTGTGACTTCAGCGCCTACTGGGACGGCAACGTCATGAATTCCGGCCGTCAGGCGGCGTCCGGGATTTACATCTACCAGTTGGTGGTTGACGGGCGGCGATTTACGAAGAAGATGATCATCATGAAGTGAGAAGCGTAAGGGAATAGGCGTACTGAAGATTCGTAGAGTAACAGGCGTAGGGAGAGAGGCGTCGATCGCTTTCTCTCCCTGCGTTTTTTTCGGTCCATCATTGCCCCTTACGCCTCTTTCAATACGTTTTTGACATATTTTCTGTCACAACGGCACTATTGACGCGGCACATTCCCTGCCAAGGCGCGATGCCATGATTCGACCAGAACGCCTCACGATCAAAGCGACTGAAGCGTTGCAACAGGCGGCGGCGCAGGCCCGCACGCGTGGCAATCCGGTCGTGAACGACGCCCACCTCTTCCTCGCGCTGCTGGAGCAGGAGGAGGGCATCGTGGTGCCGTTGCTGCAGAAGGCCGGGCTCAACGCGACGCAGCTCAAGGCCGAGACCGAGCGCGAGATCGAGCGCTTCCCCAAACAGTCCGGAACGGTCGAGCCGACCCTGTCGCGTGAGCTGTCGCACGTTCTGGATCGGGCCGACAGTCTGACCAAGGACCTGGGCGATGCCTATGCGTCGACGGAGCACCTGTTGCTCGCCCTCGCTGAGGAAAAGGGGACCACCGCCCGGCAGTTGCTGTCCGCCGCGGGGGTGGACCAGAATGAGCTGCGGGCCGCGCTCGAGTCGGTGCGCGGCGCCCATCGTGTGACCGACCAGGAGCCCGAGCAGAAATATCAGGCGCTGGAGCGGTTTACCCGGGACCTGACCGAGATCGCCCGCAAGGGCAAGCTCGATCCGGTGATCGGCCGGGACGAAGAGATCCGGCGCGTGATGCAGGTCCTGTCCCGCCGCACCAAGAACAACCCGGTCCTGATCGGCGAGCCGGGCGTGGGCAAGACGGCGATCGTGGAAGGGCTGGCGCAGCGCATCGTCAACGGCGATGTGCCGGAATCCCTGCGCAACAAGCATCTCGTGTCTCTCGATCTCGGCTCGTTGATCGCCGGCACCAAGTACCGCGGTGAGTTCGAGGAGCGGCTCAAGGCGGTGATCAAAGAGATCACCACCGGCGAGGGGCGCTTCATCGTGTTCATCGACGAGCTGCACACCCTGGTCGGGGCCGGTGCGGCCGAAGGGGCAGTGGACGCCTCGAATCTGCTCAAGCCCGCCCTGGCGCGCGGCGAGCTGCATGTGGTGGGGGCCACCACGCTGGATGAATACCGCAAGCACATCGAGAAGGATGCGGCGCTCGAGCGCCGGTTCCAGCCGGTGTTTGTGGGCGAGCCCTCGGTCGAGGACACGATCGCGATTCTGCGCGGCCTGAAGGAGAAGTACGAAGTCCACCACGGCGTGCGCATTACCGATACCGCGCTCGTGGCCGCGGCGACGTTGTCGGCCCGCTATATCGGCGACCGGTTCCTGCCCGACAAAGCCATCGACCTGGTCGACGAGGCCGCGAGCCGGCTGCGCATCGAGATCGATTCGCTGCCGCAGGAAATCGACGAAGTCGAGCGCAAGATCGTCCAGCTGGAGATCGAGCTGGCGGCCCTCGCCAAGGAGCGCGACAAGGCCTCCAAGGAGCGGCGCGCCAAGGTCGAATCGGAGCTGGCCGAGCTGCGCGAGCGGTCCAACGCGATGAAGGCGCAGTGGCGGGCCGAAAAGGAGTCGATCACCACTCTCCAGGGCAAGAAAGCCGAGCTGGAGCAGCTGCGGCAGGAAGCCGATCAGGCCACGCGGCGCGGCGATCTCCAGAAGGCCGCCGAGATCAGCTACGGCCGCATTCCGGCGCTCGAGAAGGAAATCACGACCACCGAGAAGCGGCTGTCCGAGATCCAGAAGACGGCGCAGTACCTGAAGGAGGAGGTGGATTCCGAGGACATCGCCGAAATCGTGGCCAAGTGGACCGGGATCCCGGTGTCCAAAATGCTCGAGTCCGAGCGCGAGCGGCTCACCAAGCTCGAAGCCGAGCTGGAGCACCGGGTGGTGGGGCAACACGAGGCGGTGGCCGCCGTGGCAAACGCGGTGCGCCGGGCGCGCGCGGGTCTGCAGGATCCGAACCGCCCCACCGGCTCCTTCATTTTCCTCGGGCCCACGGGGGTCGGCAAGACGGAGACGGCGCGCGCCCTGGCCGAGTTCCTGTTCGACGACGAGAAGGCGCTGGTGCGCCTCGACATGTCCGAGTACATGGAGAAGCACGCGGTCTCCCGCATGATCGGCGCCCCGCCGGGCTACGTCGGCTACGAAGAAGGCGGCCAGCTCTCCGAAGCCGTCCGGCGCCGGCCGTATTCCGTGGTGCTGTTCGACGAAATCGAAAAGGCGCACCCCGACGTCTTCAACGTGTTGCTGCAGATCCTGGACGACGGCCGGCTGACCGACTCGCAGGGCCGCACGGTGGATTTCCGGAACACCGTGTTGATCATGACGTCGAACATCGGCTCGACCTACATCCTCGAGCACGGCACTACCAACTGGGAACAGGTCGAGACGAAAGTGCTCGATCTGTTGCGGCAGTCGTTCAAGCCGGAGTTCTTGAACCGGGTGGACGACGTCATCATCTTCCGCCCCCTGGGCCAGGAAGAGATCACCCGCATCGTCGATCTGCAGCTTGCCCGCGTGTCGAAGCTCCTGGCGGAGCGCAAACTCACGCTCGAGGTCACGGCGGCGGCCAAATCGCTGATTGGGACTGATGGGTACGACCCCGTGTACGGGGCGCGCCCGCTGAAGCGGGCGATTCAACGGCTGCTGCAGAATCCGCTGGCGATGGCGGTGCTCGAAGGATCCTATGCGGAAGGCGACACGGTGAGGGTTGACCGCTCCAAGGATGGCGCGAGCCTGGCGTTCACCCGGGTGCCGGCCGGCGGCCAGCGCGAACCGGCGCGTGTCTGATCCGCGGCGGGCACCCGCGCTCGACGCGGTAGACGCGGCGGGAATGGCGGCCGCGTTGCAACAGGCGCAGCGGGCGCAGGACGTCGGGGAGGTCCCGGTCGGCGCGGTGGTGATGCGGGGCGGGGCCGTCGTGGCGCAGGCGCACAACGAAACCGACGTCCGCAGCGATCCGACGGCGCACGCCGAGCTGCTCGTGATTCAGCGCGCGCTGGGCGCGCTGGAAACCGACCGCCTCACCGACTGCACGCTCTATGTGACGCTCGAGCCCTGCACGCAGTGCGCGGGCGCGATTGTGCTCGCCAAGGTGGGGCGGCTCGTATTCGGCGCCTACGACGAGAAGGCGGGCATGTGCGGCAGCGTGGGAGACCTGGTGCGGCACGCCCGGCTGAATCACCGGGTGGAAGTGCTGAGCGGGATCGAAGCTGGCGCCGCCGGGAAGATGCTCCAGGAGTTTTTCGCACGGCGCCGCGACGCCTCAGGCGCGTAGCCTCGCCATGGAATTCCGCACCATCATCGAGCCGTTTCGCATCCACGCCACCCAGGCGATCAACCATCGCACCGCCCAGCAACGGGAAGCGGCGCTCCAGGCCGCGGGTTACAACCTCTTTCTCCTGCACGCCGATGACGTGTTGATCGATCTGCTCACCGATTCGGGGACGGGGGCGATGTCCTCCCGGCAGTGGGCGGCGATGATGGACGCGGACGAATCTTACGCCGGCAGCCGGAGCTTCTACCGGTTCCAGTCGGTCGTGCAGGAGATCACGGGACCCAAAGCCGTGATCCCAACGCACCAGGGCCGGGCTGCGGAGCGGATTCTGTTCTCCGTCCTGGTCAAGGCGGGGCAGGTCGTCCCGAACAACACGCACTTCGACACGACCCGCGCCAACATCGAGTATTGCGGCGCGGAAGCGCGCGATCTCGTGATCGCCGAAGGCCGCGAGCCGGCCACGCGCCATCCCTTCAAGGGCAACATGGATGTGGCGGCACTCGAGGCCACGATTCGCGAGGGCGGCCCCGGGCGGATCCCGTTCGTGATGGTGACCGTCACCAACAACTCCGGCGGCGGCCAGCCCGTCAGTCTCGCGAACCTGCGGGCCGTCCGGGAAGTGTGCGATCGCTATCGGCTCCCGCTCTACCTCGATGCCTGCCGCTTCGCCGAGAACGCGTATTTCATCAAGCTGCGCGAGCCGGGTTACGCCGACTGGCCGGTGCGCCGCATCGCCCAGGAGATGTTTCAGCTGGCCGACGGGTGCACCATGTCGGCCAAGAAGGACGGCCTGGCCAACATCGGGGGATTTCTCGCCGTGACGGATCCGGACGTCGCCACCCGGTGCCGCAACTTGCTCATCCTCACCGAGGGATTCCCGACCTACGGCGGGCTGGCGGGTTACGATCTGGAAGCGGTGGCGACCGGACTGGAAGAGGTGCTGGACGAGGACTACCTGCGTTACCGGTTGCGGTCCACGGCCTACCTGGCCGAACGCGCCGAAGCGGTGGGGGTGCCGGTCGTGCAGCCCCCGGGGGGACACGCGGTGTACCTCGACGCGCGCGCGCTCCTGCCGCACATCCCGCCGTCGCAGTACCCGGCCCAGTCCCTCGCCGTGGAGTTGTACCGGGCCGGTGGCGTACGCGGGGTGGAGATCGGATCGGTGATGTTCGGCAAACCGGGCGCGGACGGCCGGGAGACCCCGGCGTCCATGGAGCTGGTGCGGCTCGCGATCCCGCGGCGAACCTACACCCAGAGTCATATCGACTACGTGGGTGAAGTGATCGCCGCGGTGGCGCGCCGCAAGACGGACCTACGCGGCTATCGCATCGTGGAGCAGGCGCCCTGGCTGCGGCACTTTTCCGCGCACTTCGAGCCGCTGTAAGGCCCTCAGGACTTCTTACTGCGCTCTTCCAGGCGCGTGATCAGCTTGTCGATTTCCAGCTTGGCCCGGTTCAGGGTCGGCAGGAGCCTCGACTGCAGCTCACGCTCCAGCTCTTTCCCTTCTTTCTTCCAGATGACCCCGATGTCCCCGGCGATGTCCTTCATCACGTCGCGAAACCGTTCGGCCAGATCGCGCCAGGTCGGGATCTCCTCGACCTCGGTCGGCGCCGAGGTCTCGGGGCTAGTGGGTAGATTCTCCATCACAACCTCCTCACGCGGTGCGTTTCTCGATATGGGCGATCAGCCCCTCGAGTTTGTTGCGGGCCCGTTTCAATGAGGGGAGCACCTTCTTTTCCACTCCATGCTCCACCTTGCGGCTGCCGTACTTCCAGCCCTTTCCGACTTCCTTCTTCACGTCCTTCATGACCGCCTTGAATCGCGTCTTCAGCTTGGCCCAATCGGGCGGGGTCTCGGTTTTGGAACGGCGAGCAAGCTTCCGGCGCTTCGGTCCACTAGCCATGGGACTCTCTCCTCGAGGACGGTGGTCGGGCAACCCGTGCTGTGGTACGCCGAAACCCGGTGAAAGGGTTCAGGCGGCTCGGGGCCGCGGTGGCGCAACGGTGGCGCCGTACTTATTTATCGCGGTCGCAGCGTTGTTGCACCGGTATCGGACGGGTGGCCGAGCGGCTGAAGGCACACGCCTGGAGAGCGTGTAAACGGGTAACCGTTTCGTGGGTTCGAATCCCACCCTGTCCGTGGAATGCTAGACGTGTAGGCGTCCAGACGTCCAGGCGCTCAGGATGGTGGTAGAGAAGGCTACGCGTCTGAACGTCTGGACGCCTGTACGCCTAGTCGTCAGGACAGGTGCGTGAGCGGTTGAAACGGCCGGTCTCGAAAACCGGTGTGCCCGTGAGGGTACCGTGGGTTCGAATCCCACCCTGTCCGTCGTCCCGGGACACTCTTTGATGCAGCACACCAGACGTCTCCTCCTCTGTGTCCTCGCGAGCGTGGTACCCGCCGCCCGCCTTGCCGCACAGTGCCCCGACGGCTCCCCACCGCCGTGCAGCCGGACGATCGTGCGTGCGCCGGCGGCCAATAGCGTCGCCGTCTTGTACTTCGCGGCCCGCGACACGGCGGACCGGTACCTCGCCGACGGGCTTACGGAGGACGTCGCTACCCTCCTGGGCGACGTTCCCAGCGTGCAGGTGAAATCGCCGGGGGTCGTGCGCCAGGCGCAACGCGCCGCGCCGCTAGACCTCTCAGGCATCGCCCGCGCCCTGGGTGTGCGCTACCTCGTCGATGGGAACGTCCGCCGCGCCGCAGGACGCCTCCGCATCTCGGTCCGGCTCGTGGTTGCCGGCACCGCGGTCTCGACGTGGGGTGAGATCTTCGATCGGGGCCCGGAGGAGCTGCTGGCCTTGCCGTCGCTGGTGGCGCGCGAAGTGGCCGCGCGTATCGGGGGCACGAGCGGCATCGGTACCGGGGCACCCCAGGCCATGTTCCGAACGCGCAATCCCGACGCCTACGATCACTATCTCCGGGGCAATTTCTATCTGGCCATGCGGTCGCCGGGCGGCGTCGCGCGGGCGCTCACGGAATACACGGCGGCCGAGCGGCTCGACTCCGGCTTCGCGGCGGCGATCGGCCGCGAGGCGTACACCTACGCCATCGCGCGAGCGGTCGGCATCGCCCTCCCAGGCGAGCCGCTGGACAGCCTGGCGACCCGCGGGCTCGCTGTTGCCAACCGGGCGCTGCGTCGTGATTCGACTTCCTCTGAGGCCTGGTCGGCACGTGGCTATTTGCTTGCCTTCGTCCACCCACGAACCCTCGAGAGCTCGGTGGAAGCGTTTCAGCGAGCTCTCGCGCTCGATCCTAGGAATGCTGAAGCGCACCACCAATACGGCGGGATCCTCAACTGGCTCGGTCGGCATGACGAGGCCGAGCGGGAGCTGCACCTGGCCCTCGCGCTCGATCCGGAGCGGGCGATTTCCTACAGCGATCTGGTCGCGTGGACGCCGGTTCGCGACACTGCGCTGGCGCTGGCTCGGGCCGACAGCGGCGTGGCCCTCGACCCCATTTCGGCGCACCTGCGGTTGTGGCGTGGACTGGTCCGACTCCGGGCGGGAGATCTCAGCGGAGCCCAAGACGACGCGGAGGTGGCGAACCGGCTCCAGCCGGCCGACCTCGTAATGGAGCACCTGCTCGCTTTGATCGTCGCGCATGCGGGGGACACGACACGGGCCCGGGCGCTCATCGCGCACTGGCCGGGCCGGAACGACCACTGGATTGTCATGGCCGCGCTCGTGGCGGTGGGGGACACCGCGGAGGCGCTGGACCGCTTGGAGCGCGCGTCGCTGGGTCCTAACCTCTGGGGCGCGTTGCACCGACCGGAGTTCGACCCGCTGCACGGGAGTCCGCGCTACGAAAGACTCCTGGCGGCGCTGCGCCCGGCGGAGGCCGTGGGGCCGTGAGTCGCGACGTCCTCGTCAGTCTGTCGCGTCGCGCGGGCGCTCGAGTTTCGCGAAGAAGCGCTCGATCTCGGGCCATTGCGCTCCTACATCGTCATAGCCGAGCTCGATCAGTTGCGAGGTAAACTCAGGCTCGAACAGCAGGTAGCTCACAAACTCCGCCGCCCCTTCGCGCTGCCCACCCATCCCCTCGACGATCCGTCTCACCTCTCGCGGGAGGGACATCGTGTGTCCGCGGGCGAGGGTGGCCAGGTCACGCCGCGGCCGCAGCATCAGCAGGTCCACCGGCCGCAGCGCCAGGGGCGCCGGCGTGTCCGCAGGCAACGCTGCGAGCAGACTATTGACGCGCGCCAGTTGATCCGCGTCCGCTTCCAGCTGGTCCTGGAAGATCGTATCGAGCAGCAACCCGGCCACTTCGGCGACGCTGGGATACTGCCGGGTGGTCGCCACCGGAGTCGAGTCCCGGGACCGCGTCTTCATGGCGATGACGAAGACCGCCCGGGCGCCGAGGTGGATCGCCGGCGCGAGCGGGGCGCCCTGACCGACGCTCCCGTCGCAATAGAATTCCCCGGCGAGGGGCACCGCGGGAAACAGAATCGGGATCGCCGCCGACGCCATGACGTGCTCGAGGCCCAGCGGGCCGCGCACGCCGATGTGCTGAGGCTCGTGCCAGACCGGCTCGTCGCCACGGCCGTGCACGAACGTGACGGACCGGTTCGAGTTGATCGCCGTCGCGCTCAGCGCGGCCGTCCGCAGTCGTCCGGCGTCGATGTTGACCCGGATGCCGCGGACATCGATCGCGGCCTCCAGGAACTCGCGCAGCGGCTGCGTGTCCAGGATACCGCGCATTGGGGTCGGCCCGGTTCGCCGGCCAATGCGAGAGGTGAGGAACCAGCGCAGCGCCGACCCCAGGAGGCTGCCGGGGCGTACGCGAAACACCTGCTCCGCGGTGAGTTTGCCCCAGGCCGCGCGTAACCCGTCGACGGCCTTGGGGAGGGGCCCCGGGTGTGCGGCGAGGTAGATCGTGTTGATGGCACCCGCGGAGACGCCGGTCAGAATCGGGAAGGCGAGATCCGGCAATCGCTCGGCCAGCGCCGCGAGCACGCCGACCTGATAGGCCGCCCGGGCGCCGCCACCGGGGAGCACCAGCGCGAGCTTGGAGGAGTAGCGCTGCGGCTGGGTCAGTCGCTCGCCGGCCGCGGTCACGCCGGCGCGATGCTGGGGGGCGGTGACGACCCGCAGGGAATCGGTCAAACCGCCTCCTTCAGCCGCTCGACGGATTCCTCCAGTTGTCGGTCGGATAGATACGGGGCGGGCCCGAGGCGCAATGTCTCACCCACGGTAGTCCGCCCACACACCACGTTGGCGCAGGGCGCGGCAGACCGTCTCGGCCGCGGGGCTGTAGAGCGAGAGAAATCCGCCCACGTTCGTGAGCGCCTCGCGACGATCCCGTCCCAGGATCTTGGGATCGATGCCGAGCGCATCGAAACCGGCGGCCAGCACGCCAATCTGATGCTGGCTCACGGCGCGCAGCAGGGCAGGGGTGAGTCCCTGTTGCTCGAAGAACTCAAATACCGCTGCGCCCCGATAGTGACTCGTGGGATCGTAGGTCGCGCCGGCAAATCGATCGGGCCCAGGGCCGTACGGCACAGCGGCGCCCGCCCGCGGGGCGGACAACATCTGAAATTCGCTGAACCAGCCCGTGACGACCGGTCGGAGCGTGCAGTCCTTCGGCGTCCGGAGGAACGCGTTCCCCTCGCCCAGCTGGCAGTATTTGTAGCCCCCGCCCACGACGAAGGCGCCCTCGAGGCGTTCGGCCGGGATCGAAAAGGGCACCACGTTGAGCGCGTGATACGCATCGACCAGCAGCTCCACCCCGAAGCGCCGGCAGGCGTCCAGTACGATGCCCAGGTTTGGCACGATGTGCGCGTTCTCGTACAGCACGGCGGACACGATGACCGCGGCCGTGCGATCGGTCACCATCTTCGCAAGCCGCTCGGCCACCAGGGCGGCGGGCCGGGTCGGCACCCGAATCACCTCGATGTCTTCTTCGGCGAGCCGGTCGAGCTGGCGTCGCAGGGTGTGAAACTCGCCGTCCGTGGTGACGAGGCGTGGGCGCTGCGCGAGCGGCAGGGCGGAAAGGAAGCGCACTACCAGCTCGTGCGTGTTGGCGCCGAGCGCGATGGTGCCGCCGGGGTCGTCCAGCAGCCGGGCGAATCCCGCGCGCACCCGGTCCGCCATGGCGAACGCCCGCTCCCATTTGTCGTCCACCAGCTCGGCCGCGTCGCGCCATGCCTGTTGCTGCGCCGCGAACCCGACATCGGGCCAGGCCTGGTGGGAATGACCGGTGAGCAACAGACGCTCGGCGACCCGAAACTGCGAATAATGGGACGCGAGCGGGTTGGGCGTCGCGGATAACGCGTCGACCGTGAGCGTCACAACTCGGTCCGGATCGCCCACAGATCCGGAAATGCCGGCCGGTTGATGGTGGTCATCAGGTACTCGGCCCCCTTCGAGCCTCCGGTGCCACGCCGCGTCCCGATGGTGCGCTGCACCATCTTGACGTGGCGGTAGCGCCACTCCATGAACCCTTCGTCGAGGTCGATGAGCCGCTCGCACACCGAGGTCACGACCGGGTTGGTCCGGTACAGGTCGATCAACACGCGTTGCAGCTCCGGGCTCGGTTCTGGCGGCTGTGTGACGTCGCGCGTGAGCAAGGCCTTCGGCACGGCGAACCCACTCCGGGTCAGATACTGGAGGAAGGCGTCGAACAGGGTCGGGGCGCCGTGGCGGATTTCGACCCGCCGCCGGTGCTCGCTGCCCACGGGATAGCGCTCGATGGCCGCGGGGTTCTTGGCCCCCAGCACGGATTCGAGCTCGCGAAACTGAAACGATTGGAAGCCGCTCCCCGCTTCGAGACGATCGCGGAATGAGAGGAACCCGAGCGGCGTCATCGTTTCCAGGATATCGATCTGCGCGACCAGCACTTTGAGGATGGTGAGGACCCGCTTCAGCGTGTGCAACGCCCGCGGTGTGTCGGCATCCCGCAACAGCCGCATCAGGTAGTCGAGCTCATGCAGCAATTCCTTGAACCACAGCTCGTAGACCTGGTGGATGATGACGAACAGGGTTTCGTCGTGCTCCAGCTCGCCCTCCCGCGGTCGTTGCAAGGCGAGCAGATCGTCGAGGTGCAGGTAACTCGCATACGTCACAGGAGAGGCCATCATGGGTCCTAGAGAAAACGCGGTTTGTAGGTATCGAGCGTGTCGTACTGGTCGGGCCAGTGCACCGGCCAGCCCAGCTCGCGGGCGGCGTGGCGGGTCCAGTAGGGGTCCCACAGATGCGCCCGGGCCAGCACGCAGAGATCGGCGCGCCCGGCCGCGAGGATGGTGTTCACGTCCGTATAGCTCGAGATGTTGCCGACGGTCATCACCGGCATCCCGGCCTCATGGCGGATCCGGTCGGCAAACGGCGCCTGGAACAGGCGGCCGTACACCGGGCGCTGGTCGGCGACGGTTTGGCCGGCCGAGACGTCCATAATGTCGCAGCCATGCTGTTTGAGCAGTCGGGCGACCGCCACCGCGTCGGCCGATTCCATCCCACCCGGCGCCCAATCCACGGCCGAGATGCGGACCGAAATCGGCTTGCCGGCGGGCCAGACGGCGCGCACGGCGTCGAATACCTCGAGCGGGAAGCGCATCCGGCTCGGCAGATCGCCGCCATAGCCGTCGGTGCGCCGATTTGTGAGCGGCGAAATGAAGCTGGCGAGCAGGTACCCGTGCGCGAAATGCAGCTCGAGCATGTCGAAACCGGCTTGCTCGGTCATCGCGGTCGCCCGGACGAATTCGTCGCGCACGCGCTCCATGTCCGCCCGCGTCATTTCCCGCGGCACCTGGCTGTGGGGAAAGTAGGGAATGGGCGAGGCGGCCATGATCGGCCAACCGCCCTCGGGCAGCGGTTGGTTGTCGCCCTCCCACATGACCTGCGTCGCCGCCTTGCGTCCCGCGTGCCCCAGCTGCATCCCGATTTTGGCCCTGCTGTGCGTGTGTACGAAATCCACGATGCGCTTCCACGCCTCCACGTGCTCGGGCTTGTACATCCCGGTGCAGCCCGGGGAGATGCGCCCCTCGCGCGAGACGTCGGTCATTTCGGTGAATACGAGCGCCGCCCCGCCAATGGCGCGCGTGCCGATGTGCACCAGGTGCCAATCGTTGGGCGTGCCATCGTCGGCCGAATACTGGCACATGGGAGACACGACCGAACGATTCTCGAGCAGTAGCTCGCGCAAGCGGAAGGGAGTAAACAGCGGTGGGGGAGTGGGATCTACAGGTACGGGCGCGCCGGACTGTTGCGCGGCCTCGCCGGCAAACCAGCGATCGACGTTTGCTACGAACCCGGGATCACGCACCTGGAGGTTCCCGTGCGTGATCCGCAGTGATCGCGTGAGTAGGTTGAAGCCGAATTGCACCGGCTCGAGCTGCATGTAACGCTCGGTATTCTCGAAATACTCGAGACTCACCTGAGCGGCTCGCTGCAGGCTCTCCACCAGGGGCCGGCGCTCGGCCTCATATGCCTCGAGCGCTCTGGGGACGTCCGGCTCGGCACGGAGCGCGCGCGCCAACACGATCGCATCCTCCATCGCCATCTTGGTGCCCGAGCCCACCGAAAAATGGGCGGTGTGCGCGGAGTCGCCCAGCAACACGACGTTCTCGTGATGCCAGCACGCGTTCTTGACGGTGCCGAACTGGCGCCAGATCGATCGATTCTGCTGCAGTTTGTGTCCCTGCAGCTCCTCGGCGAACAATCCTTCGCAGAAGGCGATGGTCTCATGCTCTTCGGCGCGGTCGAGGCACGCGGCGCGCCAGGTCTCCTCACGGGCTTCGACAATGAAGGTCGAATGCCCTTTTTCATACTGATAGGCGTGGACGCGCCACAGGCCGTGGCGATCGGCCTTGAAGTAGAACGTGAAGGCTGGGAACGGCCGCGTGGTGCCGAGCCAGACGAAGCGATTGGGGCGCCAGTCGATGGTCGGGCGAAACGTGTTGGCGAACCGCTCGCGCACGAGGCTGTTGGCGCCGTCCGCGGCGAGCACGAGATCAGCACTGAGATACGGCGTCAGATCCGATACATCGGTGCCGATTTCGACCTGGACCCCCAGGTCGGTCGCGCGCTCGGCCAGAATCTCGAGCATCGCCTGGCGGGACAGCCCCGAAAAGCCGTGGCCGGTCGATCGAATGACCGTCCCGTTGTAGTGGATATCGATGTCGTCCCACCGAGCCGAGCCCCGGGCCATCGCGTCGAACGTCTCCGGATCGGCTGCCTGCAGGTTTTCCTGCGTCGCCTCCGAAAACACGACGCCGAACCCAAACGTGTCGTCGAGCCGGTTGCGCTCCAGCACCAGCACGTCGTGACGGGGGTCGGCCTTCTTCATGAGAATCGCGAAGTACAGCCCCGCCGGTCCGCCACCAATGGAGACGATCTTCACGCGGGCGGCCCAACCTCTTTGAGCAGCTGACCGGCGATCACGAGGTGTTGGATTTCGGTCGTACCCTCGTAGATGCGCAGTGCCCGGATCGAGCGGTACAGCCGGTCCACGGGGTGGTCGGCCAGGACGCCGCGGCCGCCCAGGATTTGCACCGCGTCGTCGATGATGCGCTGGGCCGCTTCGGTGGCGAACGCCTTGGCCATGGCGGCCTCGAGCGTCACGCGCTCGGCGCCCTGATCCTTTTCCCAGACGGCCCGGTACACGAGCAGCCGGGCGGCGGCCAGGTCGGTGGCCATGCGCGCCAATTTTTCTTGGATCAGCTGATAGTCGGCCAGCGGCTTGCCGAACTGCCGGCGCGTCACGGCGTGTTGCAGCGCTTCACTCAAGGCCCGCTGCGCCATGCCGCACGCCGCCGCGCCGACGGTGGGGCGCAGCCGGTCCAGCGTCGCCATGCCGATCTTGAATCCCTCACCCTCGGCACCGAGGCGATGATCAGCGGGAACGCGACAAGACTCGAACGCGATTTCGCCCAACGGGTGCGGCGCGGACAAGTGCAGTGGCCGCACGAACCGGAATCCCGGAGCGTCCGCGGGCACGACGAAACAGGACAGACCCTTGTTGCCGGCGGCGCGGTCGGTCGAGGCGAACACCGTGTAGAAATCGGCCAGGCCGCCGTTCGAGATGAAGGTCTTGATGCCGTCGAGCACGTACTGCGACCCGTCGCGCCGGGCCGTGGTGGCGATCGCCGCCACGTCGGATCCGGCGTCGGGCTCGGTCATCGCGAAACTGGCCATCGCCTCGCCCGACAGCACCGCCGGCACCCAGCGGCGTCGCAGCGTCTCGCTGCCGCCGAGCAGGATCGGCACCACGCCCAGGGCCTGGAGGGCGAAGACGGCATCGGCGAGCGGGGAGGCCCAACCCAGCGCCTCCCGCACCAGCGCGCAGGACCGCCACTGCTGCTCGGCGATCGGCGCGTACCAGCCGGCCCGGCCCAGGCGATCGAGCAGCTCGCGCGCCTGCGCGCGCGCGGCCGCGTCGTCCGCGGGGGCGTGCAGCGGCGCCAACTCGCGCACGGCGAACTCGTTCACGCGCTCCGCCAGGGCGAGGTGCTGGGGCTCGAGGAATGCGCGAATCGTGCGCAGGTCCGTGATCACGTAAAACGCGGCTCGCGTTTCGTGATGAAGGCTTCGTAGGACTCACGGAAATTGGGATGGCGCATCAGCTCTGCCTGTACCGTGGCCTCGGACTCCAGCGCCGCCCGGAGATCCATGGTGGCCTCGCGGTTCAACGCCTCCTTCGTGACGGCCAGCGCGGCCGACGGCCCGCGGGCGAGCCGCTCCGCCAGGGCGCGCGCTTCCGGAAGGGCTTGGTCCTGCGGCACGACGCGATGGTACAACCCGATCTCCTGCGCGCGCCGGGCGTCGCAGAAGTCGCCGGTCATGAGCAGCTCCGTCGCGTGCCCCAAGCCCACCAGGCGCGGCAGCAGCCAGGCCGCTCCCATGTCGGCGCCCGAGAGGCCGACGCGCGTGAACAGAAACGCGATCTTCGCCGACTCCGCGGCGATGCGGAAATCACACGCCGCCGCGATGACAGCGCCCGCGCCCGCGACGGTGCCGTTCAATGCTGCGACCACCGGCCGCCGGCACTGGCGGATCGCCAGGATGAGGTCGCACGTCAGATGCGTGAACGTGAGCAGCCCGTCCGCGTCCCGCTCGAACAACTTCCCGATGATGTCTTCGACGTCGCCACCGGAGCAGAAGGCACGGCCGGCGCCGGTGATCACGATGGCGCGGACGCCGGGCGCCGTGTCCAGAGCGCGGAACGCATCGCGCAGCTCTTCGTAGACTTGGAACGTGAGGGCATTGAGCCGTTGGGGGCGATTGAGCGTGATGGTCGCGACGCCAGTCGTGTCGTCCAGGGCGTACAGGAATGCTGTCGGAGTAATCGTCATAGCACCGCCGTTGCTTCGATTTCGACCAGCGCCGTCGGGTCGACCAGGGCACTGACCTGGACCAGGGCCATGGCGGGGTAATGGCGTCCCATGCGGCGGCGGTGCACTTCGCCGAGCGGCTGGAGGTTGGCGAGGTAGGTGGCCCGATCCGTCACGTACACGGTCATGCGACCGATGCTTTCGGGCCCTCCGCCGGCCGCCTTGACCACCGTCAGCACGCGCTCGAGCACGGCGTCCCATTGCGCCACAAATCCGCCGGCGCTCGGGGCCGCCTGGCCGGCGACGAACAGCACGCGCCCACCGGCCGGGCCCAGCATGCCGTGGTTCCAGCCGCTGGGCCGGCCGAGCGATTCCGGATTGATAATCTCGTAACTCATGTGCGCAGCGCTCCCGCGTCGAGCACGACGGTTTGCCCTGTGAGGGCCGCAGCGGCTTCATCGCACAGGCCGATGATGGTGGCGGCGACCTCGTCGGCCGTCACCAGGCGCGGCTGGCCCGAGTGGTCGAGGATGGCTTGCAGCGCTTCCGCGCGGGACTTGCGTGTCCGTTCGGCCATGAGCCCCAGGGTCGTATCGGTCATCGGGGTGTCGACGTAGCCCGGACACACGGCGTTGACCGTCACGCCCGAGCCCGCGGTCTCGATCGCTAGCGCCCGGGTGAATCCCACGACGGCGTGTTTGGACGCACAGTACGCGGCGATGTACTTCGCGCCCGCGAGCCCGGCGACCGACGCCACGTTCACGATGCGGCCCCAGCCGCGCTCCACCATGCCCGGCAGCAGCGCCTGCGTGCACAGAAAGGTACCGGTCGCGTTCACGGCCAGCAGCCGCTGCCATTCCTCGAGCGTGATGCGATGCAGCGGGGCAGATGAGGCGGTGCCCGCGTTATTGACGAGAATGTCGACGGTGCCCAGCCGCTCGACGGCAGTGCGGGCGAGCGTCGTGATGCTCTGAGGGTCGGCCACATCGCAGCGGGTGGCCCAGGCCTGCGCGCCGGACTGTCGGATCTCGGCGGCGACCGACTCGACTTCGGCCTCATGCCGCGATGCCACCAGCACCCGGGCACCCGCGGTGGCGAGCGCGCGCGCCGTCGCAGCGCCGATGCCGCGACCACCCCCGGTGATCACCGCGCCGCGACCGGCGAGCGTCATCCGGCGCTCCGCGCCATCTCGAGCATGACGGCCTCCTCGAGGATCGCGCCGAGCAGGGCAATGGTGCTGCGGCCTTCCTCGGCCGTGGCCTCTCCGGGGGAGCCGAAATAGGCGCGCGGGCCGCCGGCCTCGACGAAGCTTTTCTGTCCCGCGGCAATGGCACTCGACAGGGAACGGGCGTTGGGCGGCAGTGTGACGCGCAGGGTCTCGTTCACCAAATCGGGCTGCAGCGCCATAACGATCGATGTTTCGTAACGCCCGGCATGACACGCGCCGCTTCTGAACTCGGTCGTGAGCCGCGTGGCCCAGGGGCGCTGGGTGATGTCGGGGAAGGCGATGCGCAGCTCGCGGCTCTGTTGAACGTGCCGGACCGCCGCCTGAATGGCGCCGAGCGCGGCAGGATCCAGGTGGGCGTTGGCAAGCGCCAACAGCTCGAAATCATGCCGGGCCAGACTCTCGGCAATCCCCACGATCTGCGCCGTGACGGCCGCCGGATCGAGCGTGACCGTGCCTGGGAAGTCGGCCGCGAACGGCGCGGGGGCGTAGGTCAGGGCGGGGAGCAGCAGCACGTCCATACCGCGCGCGGAGAGCTTTTCGCCGCCGGTCCGGGCCATCGCCTCGGCGATGAGCACGTCGGTGGCGAGCGGCAGGTGCGGGCCGTGCGCTTCGAGGGCGCCGATGGGGAGAATCGCCACGGCGCGATCGCGGTCCGTGCCGCCGACCTCCTGCCACGTCAGCCGTGCGAGCTCGCGAACCGGCATCAGGCTGGTTGACCCGGAGGGCGGGCGCAGCGCATCATCCCCGCATGCCTTTCCAGCCTCCGGAGCGATTCAACATCGCCGACTACTTTCTCGACGCGCGGGTGCGCGAAGGGCTGGGGCGGGCTACGGCGCTCATCACGGATCAGGGTGCGCTCACCTACGCGGAGGTTCAGACGCGTGCCAACCGGTTCGGCCGGCTGCTGCTCGAGGCCGGGGTCGTGCCCGAACAACGCGTGCTGCTTGCGCTGCCGGACGGCCCGGACTTCGTCGCCGCGCTCTTCGGCACCCTGAAGATTGGCGCGGTGGTGGTAATGGTCAACCCGCAGCTGGCCGCGGACGCGATCGAGTACTTCTATGCGTACACCCGCGCGCGCGTGGCCCTCGCCGTGCGTGAGACGGCCGGGCCGTTCCAGGCCGCGGCGCGCGCGGCGCCGTTCCTCAAGCAGGTGCTGGTGGTGGACGAGCCGGCACTGGCGGCGACACTCATCAACGGTCCCGAGAGTCTCGACACCTTCCCGAGCCACCGGGACGACGCCGCCATCTGGCTGTTCTCGGGCGGCACCACGGGTCAACCCAAGGCCGTAGTGCAGACCCATACGGCATTCGCCAACACCACGGAGTGTTACGCCAAAGGGGCCCTGGGATACCGGGCGGACGACATCACCCTGTCCGTGCCCAAGCTGTATTTCGGCTACGCGACGGGTGCGAACCTGCTGTTTCCATTTTCCGTGGGAGCCGCGAGCGTGCTGTTTCCAGAGCGCTGCACGGCAGATGTCTTGTTCGAGAAGATCGCGCGCTACCGGCCCACGATTCTCGTCAACGTTCCAACCATGGTGAATCAGATGGTCTCGCATCCTGAGGCCGGGAAGCAGGACCTCACGTCCCTGCGGTTTGCCACGTCGGCTGGAGAGGCGTTGCCGGTCGAATTGTACGATCGCTGGAAGCGCACGTTCGGCGTCGAGCTGCTCGATGGCCTCGGGACGGCGGAGATGTGGCACATCTTCATCACCAACCGGGTCGGGGCGGTGCGGCCGGGAACGTTGGGGCAGGTCGTCGAGGGCTTCGAAGTGCGCGTGTGCGACGAGGACGGCCGGGAGCTGCCGGACGGCGAGGTGGGGAATCTGTGGGTGCGCGGGAATTCGCGCGCCATCGCCTATTGGCAGCAGATGGACAAGACGCAGGCCGCGTTTCGCGGTGAGTGGTACGTCTCGGGCGACCTCATTGCCCGCGACGCCGATGGCTACATCACCTACCACGGTCGGGCCGATGACATGCTGAAAGTCGCCGGCAAGTGGCTCAGCCCGCAGGAAGTGGAAGGATGTCTGCTGCGTCATCCTGCGGTGCGGGAGGCGGCGGTCGTCGGCGTGACGGGGGCCGGTGGTCTCACCAAGCCGCACGCCTTTGTCGTGGTGAAGGACCGCGCCCACGACGGCCTGGCCGAAGAGCTGCGGACGTTCGTGGCGGATCAAGTAGAGGGATACAAAGTCCCGCGCGCCATCGTGTTCCTCGATACGCTGCCGCGCACACACCTGGGCAAAGTCGATCGCGGCAAGCTGCGCAAGGGCGACGCGTGAACGGAGCAGCACCGGTCCTGGTGGCCGCCGAAATCCAGGACCTGGTCGAGGCGGGAGATCTGGCTGGACTCGCGGTGACCTGGCTCCCCGCCGACGAAGCCACTCCGGCCGGGGATTGGGTGGCCCTCGTTCCTCTATTATCGCGCTGGGTTGGTGGCACCGAGTTCAAACGCCTTCCCCAACTGAAGATCGTGGCCAACGTCGCCGTGGGGTACAACAACATCGACGTGGTCGCCGCGGAAATGCGGCGCATCGTGGTCACCAATACGCCGGATGTGTTGACCGAGGCGACCGCAGATCTCACGTGGGCGTTGATCCTGGTCTGCGCGCGTCGACTCTTGGCCGGCGTGGACGTTGTGAAATCAGGACAATGGACCGGCTGGCATCCCACCCAGCTGCTGGGCATGGAGCTGGCGGGCAAAACGCTGGGGTTGCTCGGGGCCGGTCGCATCGGCCAGGCCGTGGGGCGGCGGGGGCGCGCATTCGGCATGCGGATTCTGTATGCGGCGCGGATGCCGAAGCCGGACTTCGAGGCCGAAACCGGCGCGGCCCGCGTGGAGCTGGGCCCGCTGTTTCGAGACAGCGACGTCGTGTCGTTGCACGTTCCGGCAGTGCCGGAGCTCAAAGGGGTCATCAACCAGGAGAACCTCGCGCGCATGAGGCCCGGCGCGATCGTGATCAACACGTCGCGCGGCGACCTGGTGCGCGAAGAAGCCCTCGCCCAGGCCCTGGAGAGCGGTCACCTCGGGGCCGCGGGCCTCGATGTGTATGCCGACGAGCCGCACATCCTGCCGCGCCTGCTCGCCGCGCCGCGCACCGTGTTGCTGCCGCACATCGGCAGCGCCACGCTCGAGACCCGGCGGGCCATGGCCCGGCTCGCGCTCGGCAACGTGCACGCGGTGCTCGCGGGACGGCCGCCGTTGACCCCCGTGCTCGGCTAGTTACCTTCCGCCCCGGACATGGCCCGGGCCCAGACCAAGAGCACGACCCTCCTTGACGCCCGCGCGCTCGCGCGGGCGCTTCAGCATATGGCAATGGAAATCATCGAATTGGCGCACGGCACCGACGATTTGGTGCTGGTGGGCATCCAGCGCCGCGGCGTGGAGCTGGCCGAGCGCATTGCCGCGATCATCGAGAAGAAGGAAACGGCGAGGATCCCGCGCGGGGCGATCGATATCACCCTGTACCGCGACGATCTGGAGCTGGTGGGACCGAAGCCCGTCATCGGCGAGACCCGGCTGCCCGGCGACCTGTCGGGCAAACACGTCGTCATCGTGGATGACGTGCTGTATACCGGCCGCACGGTGCGGGCGGCGCTGGACGAGCTGGCCGACTTCGGCCGCCCCAAGCGGATCTCGCTCGCGGTGCTCGTGGACCGGGGCGGCCGCGAACTGCCGATCCAGGCCGACGTCGTGGGAGAGCGGGCGAACGTGGGGCCGGGCGGGCGCGTCGACGTGCAGATCGAAGAGCTGGATGGCCGGGACGAAGTGATCGTGGTGGAGGGGCCGTGAGCGCGACCCTCGAGAAGGATCTGGTCGGCCTGGAATTCCTGAGTGCCGAGCAAATCCGACTCATTCTCGATACGGCGGAGCCGTTCAAGGAAGTCTCGGAGCGACCGATCAAGAAGGTTCCCGCCCTGCGCGGCAAGACGATCGTCAACCTGTTCTTCGAAGCCTCCACCCGCACCCGCATCTCCTTCGAATTCGCCGAGAAGCGGCTGTCGGCCGATACGGTGAACGTCGCGGCGTCGGGGTCGTCGGTGTCCAAGGGCGAGACGCTGGTCGACACGGCGAAGAACCTCGAGGCGATGCGGATCGACATGGTCGTGATCCGCCATGGCGCCTCCGGCGCGGCCCAATTCCTGGGCCAGCGCATTCGCTCCAACGTCATCAACGCCGGCGACGGAAAACACGAGCATCCCACGCAGGGGTTGCTCGACATGTTCACGATCCGTGACAAGGTGGGCCGGATCGAAGGCGTGAAAGTGTGCCTCGTGGGTGACATCCTGCATTCCCGCGTGGCCCGCTCCAACCTCTGGGGGCTGATCAAGCTCGGCGCCGAAGTCGCCGTGTGTGGGCCCCGGTCGCTGCTCCCGCGCGGGATCGAACAGCTGGGCGTGCGGGTGTTTGGGCGGATCGAGGAAGCGATCGAGTGGGCGGACGTGCTCAACGTCCTCCGCCTGCAGCTGGAACGGATGGAGAAGGGGTTCATCCCCAGTCTGCGCGAGTACTACCGGGTGTTCGGGGTCACGCTGGAGCGTCTGGAGCACGCGCCGCGCCCGCTGATCATCATGCATCCCGGCCCGATGAACCGGGGCGTCGAGATCGACAGCCGCGTCGCAGACGGCCCCCATAGCGTCATTCTCGATCAGGTGACCAATGGGGTCGCTGTCCGCATGGCGGTGCTCTATCTCCTGGCCGGCGGGCGCCCCGATCTGGCGGACGCGGCCAAGGGCGGGAGCGCCGAGTGACGCGCCCGCTGCTGCTGCGTGGCGGGCGCGTGATCGACCCGGGGCGCGGCATCGATCAGGTCGCCGATGTCCTGGTGACCGACGGCAAGATCGCGGCGATCGGACCGGGGCTGACCGCGCCCGATGACGTCGACGCCCGCGACGTCCGCGGCCTCGTGGTGGCGCCCGGCCTGGTGGACATCCACGTCCATCTGCGCGAGCCGGGGAACGAGGACGAAGAGACGATCGCCAGTGGCGCGCGCGCGGCCGTGGCCGGCGGGTTCACCGCGGTGTGCGCCATGCCCAACACCGATCCGGTCACGGACAATCAGGCTGCGGTGGGGTTCATCGTGCGCCAGTCGGTGCGCGCCGGCCTGGCGCGCGTGTATCCGATCGGTGCCGTGTCGGTGGGGCAGAAGGGGGAACAGCTGGCGGAGTTCGGGGAAATGGTCGGGGCCGGCGCCGTCGCCGTGTCGGACGACGGCCGACCGATCGTCTCCGGACACCTGATGCGAACCGCGCTCGAATACGCGCGAACCTTCGACATCGCCGTAGCCGACCATTGTGAGGAGCCGACCCTGGCCGCCGGCGGGGCGATGCACGAAGGATTGGTTTCCACTCGACTGGGGTTGAAGGGCATCCCCGCGGCCGCCGAGGAAATCATGGTGGCCCGCGATGTGCTGCTGGCCGAGCTCACCGGCGGGCGCGTGCATCTGTGTCACATGTCCACGCGCGGATCGGTCGAGCTGATCCGGCGCGCCAAGGAGCGTGGGGTTCGGGTCACCGCCGAGGTGACGCCGCATCATCTGTCCCTCACTGACGCGGCTTGTGAGGGCTACGACACCCATGCGAAGATGAACCCGCCCTTGCGCGAGCCGGCGGACGTCGCCGCGCTGCGTGAGGGTTTGAAGGATGGCACGATCGATTGCGTCGCATCCGATCACGCGCCGCACGCGTACGACGAGAAGGACGCCGCCTTCGACGAGGCCCCGTTCGGCATCGTCGGTCTGGAGACAGCGTTTGGCGTGGTGCACACGGATCTGGTACGCGGTGGGGCGCTGACGTTGCCCGAGCTGGTACAACGCATGAGCACCGTGCCGGCAACCTTGTTCCGGATTCCCGGAGGATCGCTCGCGGTGGGCACGGTTGCCGACGTGTGTGTGCTCGACGTGACCACGCCGTGGACGGTGAAATCGGCCGACTTCCATTCCAAGAGTCGCAACACGCCGTTTGGCGGGCGTGAGCTCGTGGGACGCGCGGTGTTGACGCTGGTCGCCGGTCGCGTCGCGCACGAACGGGAGGCTGGCGCGGCGCGGTGACTCGCCATGAATCGGCTCGGCGCATGGCGGACTGCTGCCGTCAACTCGCCGAGCGCGGGCTGAATGCCGGGAGCGACGGGAACGTGTCGGTGCGCTTGGGACGCGACCGGGTCCTCGTGACCCCGAGCGGTGGCCTGAAAAGCGAGCTTGCGGCCGCTCATATGGTGGAGGTCGACCTCGCGGGACGGCGCCGGAAGGGTCGTCGCAAGCCCACCAGTGAATTGGACTTACACTTGCGGATTCTGCAGCGCCGCAGCGACGTTGGGGCGGTCGTGCACGCCCACCCACCGGCCGCAACCTCGTTTGCCGTGGCGGGAGAAGGGTTTACGTCATTATTTGTACTCCCGGAGCTTATCTTCTTGGTCGGTTCGGTCCCCCTGGTGCCGTATGCGACGCCGGGGACACCGGCGGTGGGGGATGGGGTAGAGCCTTACCTCGAGGGGCATAACGCGTTGCTGCTGGCCAACCACGGGGCGGTGACGATGGGACGGACGCTCGACGAGGCCTGGATACGTATGGAGACGCTCGAACACGGGGCACGAATCTTGTTCGGCGCCCGTTTACTCGGTCGCGTGACCGAGTTGGAGCCCGCCGCGGTGGCGCAGCTGGACGCGCTGCGCGCGCGCGCATTGCAGGAGCGGAATGTCTAAGCCACCGAGCAAGAGCACGGCCGCCATCCAGCGTCTGCTGGAGGAGCGCCGCCAATACGAGGCGTGGATCGCACGGATCGACGCCGCGGGCGGAGCCGCGCCGACGACGGTGCGCAGCCGCGTGCGCTCGGACTACGAAGCGCGTCTCAATGCGGTCACCGAAGAGCTGAAGGTGCACGCCGAGGCCGCCCGCCTGATGGCCGCGCAGCGCAAGGAGTTGCGCCGCGACCTGCAGGGCAAAGAGACGCACGCCGCCGAGCGGCTCGCGGAGGCCGAGCTGCGCCACGCCGTCGGAGAATACGACGAATCGCAGTGGACGCAGGTCCACAAGGAATCGCTGGCGGAGCTCGTGTCGGTGCGCGAGGAGCTGGGTGCGGTCGACGAAGACATTTCGCAGCTCGAAGAGTTGGAGCGGCTGGTGAAGACTCGACCGATTCCACCGCCCGCGCCGGCGCCCCCACCGGCGCCCGCTCCCGTCGCCGTTGCGCCGCCGCCGCCGCAAACCATCGCCGCCCCGGCCGTCACCGCGTCGATGCCGCGCGTCGGGCCGCCGCCGCGGCCTCAGCCGCCCCCGGCACCGGCACCTGCTCCAGCACCGACCGCGGCTCCCGCTCCGGCTCCGCCCCCGCCGAAGCCTGATCAGAAACCGGCGATGATCGACGAGCTGGCGTTCTTGAAATCCGTGACCGACGATGACAAGCGGGGAATCGGGAGCCCGAATCCTTCGCCCGTCCAGCGGCGTGTCAGCGGAGCGCAGTTCCAGCCCTCCGAGCCGGCGGGGAATCGTCCGGCACCCGTTCCCGCGGCGTCCCCGGTGAGCGACGATGCGGAGCCGGTGCGGACGCTGAAATGCCGGGAGTGCGGCACGATGAATCTGCCGACGGAGTGGTACTGTGAGAGTTGTGGGGCGGAGCTAGCGGCTCTCTAGGGACGAGACGGACGAAAAAAGACGTAGGGGCGCGGTGGTCGATGCCGCGCCCCTACGTCTTTTCCCCAACGTCGTTGACCTTACGCTTTGGTCGTTACGAATTTCGCCAATCTGGACTTATTCCGTGCCGCGTTATTCTTGTGAATCAACCCTTTCCGAGCCGCCCGGTCGAGCAACCGCACCGCGGCCGCATAGGCCTGCGTCGCCTCCTGCTTGGTGCCCGCGGTACGGACGCGCTTCAGCGCCGTGCGCAGCGCGGAGCGCTGGCCGCGGTTGACGACGACATGGCGACGCGCCTGGCGCATCGCTTTCTTGGCGGATTTGATTCGCGGCACTGGTCAGATCTCCGGTTCGAGGCGCGGAAAATAGACGGTAAGTTGAGAGGGGTCAAGGCGCTACGCCGTTGACCGGGACTCCTCGCCGTGGCTATTTTAGGCTGACCCGAGCCCTCGGAGCGCGGCTCCATCTCGTTCGACTTTCTCATCTGGGCCCCGGTACTGCTGTTCTCGATGGTGGCCCACGAGTACGCCCACGCCGAAGCGGCCTACCGCCAGGGCGATGACACCGCCTACATGCTCGGGCGGCTGACGATGAACCCCCTGAAACACATCGATCCGTTCATGACGGTGCTACTGCCGATCCTGCTGTGGATCTCTTCAGGCGGGCGCTATGCGTTCGGTGCGGCGAAGCCCGTCCCGGTGAACCCCCGCAACTATCGGCGCTACGTGCGCGGTGATGTGATCGTCTCGTTGGCCGGGATCGCCACCAATCTCGTGCTGTTCGTGGTATTCACTGGCGTGTTCGCGTTCGTCGGGATGCTCGGTCAGCACGCCCCGGGGATCGACACGTGGACGATTCTGCAGCGCATGGCACGCGTCGGCATGATCTTCAACCTGGTCTTGGCCTTCTTCAATCTGATTCCGATTCCGCCCCTGGACGGCAGCCACGTCTTCTATCACCTGCTTCCCCCGGCGGCCGGCTTGCGCTACCGCCAGTTCGGGCGGTTCGGGTTCCTCCCCATCATGGCGCTGACCTACTTCCTCCCCGGGGTCCTCGGCGTGTTCCTGTGGCCGGCGTGGCAGTTGATGGGCGTCGGGAAGATCCTCGTCGGGCGGTTCGCCCTGCCGGGGGTGACGCTGTGACCACGCTGCCGCCCACCGCGCAGGACGTGCCGACGGCAGGCGGGGGATTCACCGTCGAGCTGGAGCAGTTCACGGGCCCGCTCGACCTGCTGCTGCACCTGATTCACGAAGATGAGCTCGACATCACCGACCTGCCGATCGCGCGCATCGCCGATCAGTTCCTGGCGGTGATCAGCGATCTGGGATTGAACCAGGCGGCCGACTATCTCGAAATGGCCGCTCGCCTGTTGCGCATCAAGGCGCAGATGCTGCTGCCGCGGCGCCTCGGCGATGACGAGTGGGAAGATCCGCGCTCCGAGCTGGTGCGGCGCCTGCTCGAATATCAACAGATCCGCGAGCTCGTGACCTGGCTTGGGCGGACGGCCGCGGCGCGCGCCGAGCGGTTCGGCCGTGGCTTCGAGCCGCCCAGCCCGGAGCTGCCGCCGGCGCCGCTGGCGATCGGCCTGAATGACCTGCTCGCGGCCGCGGAGCACGTGATTGCGCTGATCCCCACGCCGACGCTGCACCGCGTGGTGCCGCGCCCGCTCGATGTCGAGGGCGCCATGGCCCGGATCGAAGCCTTGCTCGCCGCCCACGCCGAATTCGGCTGGCGCGATGTGGTGGGGGAGCATCCCGACGTGGTGGAGGTGCTGTCGGCGTTCATCGCGCTGCTGGAGCTCGCGAAACGCAGTGCGCTGCGAATCGCCCAGCCGGAGCCGTTTGCCCCCATGGTCATCCGACGTGAGCCCCCTCGCGCAGCTGCTTGAAGCGGCGCTGTTCGCCGCCTCGCGCCCGCTCGGCCTCGAGGAGCTGGCGACGCTCGATCCCCAGGCGGGCGAGGCGGGCACGCGCGCCGCGCTGCAGGAGCTGCGCGCCGTGTTCGCGGCCGGCGATCACGGCGTGGAGTTGGTGGAGATCGCGGATGGCTGGCAGTTCCTCACGCGGGCCGAATACGCCGAGGCGATCGAGCGGGCCCAGTTCGCGCTGCGGCCGCGGCGACTCAGTCCGGCGGCTCTGGAGACGCTCGCGATCATCGCCTATCGGCAGCCGGTCGCGCGCATCGAAGTGGATGAAATCCGGGGCGTTGATTCCGGGGCGGTGATCGACAAACTGGTGGAGCGGGGCCTGATCGAAGTCACGAGTCGCGGCGAGGGTCTGGGGCGACCGCTGCTCTATGCCACGACGCCTCAATTCCTGGAAATTCTGGGGCTCAAAAGCACGGATGAGCTGCCGCGGCTCGATGAGCTGTCCGTCGCGCTGCGCCCGCCGGCACCGGCCGAGCCCGAATGACCGCCATGCGCCTGCAACGCGCGCTGGCGCGTGCGGGCGTCACCTCACGTCGCAAGGCCGAGGATTTGATCCGCGCCGGCCGCGTGCGCGTCGATAACGTCGTCGCCACGATCGGATCGTCCGTCGATCCCGCCCGGCAACGCATTACGGTCGACGGCGCCCAGATCCACCACACCAAGACCGTCACCTGGATCGCGTTGAACAAGCCGATCGGCATGGTCGTGAGCAAGGGCGATCGGGAAGGCCGGCGCACCGTCTTCGACCTCCTCCCGCGGGTGCCCGGGCTCACGTACGTTGGACGGCTGGACGCCATGACCTCGGGCCTGCTGTTGCTCACGACCGACGGGCGCGGCGCGCACCAGTTGATGCATCCGCGTTTCGCCGTGGAGCGCACCTACCAGCTCGGAGTCCACGGCCGGACGGTGGCGGAGATCACGCGCGCGCTGGGGCGGCCGGTATCGATCGAAGGGCGCCCGGTGCGGGTGCTGCGCTCGCGCGTGCGGGCCGCGGGCAAGAGCGTCGAGATCGAGCTCGTCCTGGCCGAAGGGCGCAACCGCATCGTGCGGCGGATGGCCGAGGCGCTCGGACTCAAAGTCGAATGGCTGCACCGGACCAGTTATGGCCCGGTCCGCCTGGGGACGCTGCCGGAAGGGAAGTACCGCCCGCTCACACGCCGCGAGATCGCGGCGATCGAGGACGCCGATGGAGCTGCGTAACACCACGGTGCTCTTGTTGGGCGGGAGCGGCCTGGTGGGTCACGCCGTGGCGCGCCGGGTGCTCGAGAAAGCCCCGCGGCGCCTCGTGCTGGTGGCGCTGTTCGAAGACGAAGTGCGGGCGGCGGCGCGGGCGCTGGAGCCTTATCGCGGCGCCGCCACGATCGACGTGGAGTGGGGCAACGTGTTGCTGCCGGCCCCGGTGGCGCGCCTGGAACGCAGCGCCTTGCTCGCCGATCCGGCCCATCGCGCCCTCGTGCTCGGCGACCTGCTCGGCGACATGACCGAAGCGGTACTCGAGCGCAGTCACCTGTATCAGGTCTTGACCAGGTTCCAGCCCGACGCCGTCGTCGACAGCATCAATACCGCCACGGCGTTTGCGTATCAGGACATTTTCCAGAGCGCCCGCGACCTGCTCGGCGCGGCGCGCACCGGGACGCTCGATCCAGCCGCGGTCGAGGCGCACCTGCTCACCCTCACGATGCCGCAGCTGATTCGCCACACCCAGCTCATGCTGGAGTCGCTGCGCCGGGCGGGCGCCAAGGCGTATGTGAAGATTGGCACCAGCGGCACCGGGGGCATGGGATTCAACATCCCGTACACCCATTCGGAAGAGCGACCGAGCCGGACGTTGATGACGAAGTCGGCGGTCGCCGGGGCGCAATCGCTGCTGCTGTTCCTGATGGGGCGCACGCCCGGCGCGCCGGCCACCATCGAGATCAAGCCGACCGCGACCATCGCGTGGCGCGAGATCGGGGCCGGTCCGGTGTGGCGTAAGGGCAAACCGATCCCGCAGGTGGACTGCGCCACACCCGTCCCGTTGGCGGATGCGTTCTGCGAGGGCGCGATGGTGTGGCAGGATCTGGGGCGCCCGTTGGAAGGCGTGTACATCAACACCGGCGAAAACGGGCTGTTCGCGCGGGATGAATTCGCCACGGTGACGGCGCTGGGCCAGATGGAATTCATCACGCCCGAGGAAGTGGCCGACTACGTCGTGTTCGAGCTGGAAGGGCGTCCCACCGGCCGGGACATCGTGGCGGCGCTGGACAGCGCGACCGCCGGTCCGACCTACCGGGCCGGCATCCTGCGGGCGCAGGCCCTGACCCGGCTCGATGCGCTGGAGCGCACGCGCGGCACGCGCTCCATCGCCTATGAGATGCTCGGTCCGCCGCGGCTCACGAAGATGTTGTACGAGGCGTACCTGTGCGGCCTGCTGGTGCCCAACGTCCGCGCGCTCGCGGCCGTCGAGCCCGGCGCGTTTGCCGAGCGCGCGCATCAGCGCATCCGTGAGGACGAAGTCCTGCGCAGCCAGATCGTGTCGGTCGGATTACCGATCGTGGCGCCGGACGGCGCCCACGTGTATCGCGGCGGCGTCGTGATCGTGCCGCCGGTGCCGGGTGATCCGTTGGCGGCGGCGCCACGCGGCTGGGTCGATCTCCGGCCGGCGTTCTTCGGGCAATGGGTGCACCGGGCGGCGGAGATGGTCCGGCAGGCGAACGAACGGCCGGGGCCGGACCGGGGGGCGGAATCGGGCAGCGATGTGGACTGGACCGCGATCGATCCGGACCAACCGGTCGACCCGGCGGCGTTCGCCACCTGGGTGTTCCGGTTCGAAGATCGCGGCGAGCGCAACAAGCGCTGATATGTCGGACATGGCGACGTTGGAGCGATGCCTGGGGGCGATGGGGACGGCCTTTCGTCTGGTGCGGTACTATCCCGGCACGCACCCGGCCGTGCAGGAAGCCCTGCGGAACCTCGCGGCACAGCTGCCGGGGGTGGCGGCGCTCGGCACGGTGGAATGGAAAGTGGGAGCCACGGGCATGCATTGGCGCGGCCAACATCTGCTGCCGCGCAATTCGCAGTTGTCCGAGCTGGCCTCGCTGCTGTTCGCGCGCGGGGTGCGCGGCATCCAGCTGAACCCGGGCGCGACGCCCGATCACGTGCTCGCCCTGTACGGCGTCGCCACCGGGACGACCCCGCCCGATGACGCCACGCTGGGGCGCGTCACCGTGCAGACGAACAAACGCAGCGCGGCCCCCCGCACGACGAGCGCCCAGTTGTTCCCCTCGCTGTCGGACCGGATCGTCCCCACGCCGGAGCCGCCCCGGTGGCAGAAGGGCCGGGCGCCGGAAGGACGCCGCTCCAGTGTCATGTTTCGACCCGACGTCCTGCCGCCCGACGTCGAATGCCGCCGCTTGATCGCCGCGCTCTCGACCGCCGAGAGTCCGGAAGGATTGCGCGACGCCGCCGCGCGGCTGGAGGCGTTGATCCCGGGGATTCTCGAGCTGCGCGATATCTCGCTCGTGGCCGAAATCATCGCCGGGCTGGATCGCGCGCTGTCGCGGATCGATGACCCCGAGACGATCGAGAAGCTCGGAGCGGTGGGCGAGGCCCTGGCCCAACCGGCGTTGGTGGAGCGCATGGTGTCCCGGCTGGGCGAGCCGCGGATCCCCCCGACGGAGCGGGGGTTCCTGGTAGGGGCCGTGGGCGCGCTGGCCGCCGTCGGTCCGCTGCTGCGGGCGTATCTCACGGCGCCGGCGGAATTGCGCGAGCCCTACCGGGCCGCGATCCGGGTCGCGGCCGATCGGGCCATGGAGCCGCTCGAAGCCGCGTTGGCGGACAAGGACGACGCGATCGTCGCGACCGCGACCCAGTTCCTGGGGCTGACGGGCAGCCCGGAAGCGATTCCACTGCTGGCCGGGCTGATGCGGCATCCCCAGGACTCCGTGCGCGAGGCGGCGTTGTACGCCATGGCCGAGATTGGGGGCAAGGAAATCGCCCGGCCCGCGGTCGCCGCCCTGCGGGATCAGAGCGCCGCCGTGCGGGCGGCCGCCACGCGCGTGATCGGCGTCGGGGGCGACCCGACCGCGACGGGGTCCTGGTCCGCCGCCTGGAGCAGGAAGAGGATGAAGGGGTACTGGCGGGCATCCTGACGGCGGTGGGCCGCTTGTCGGCCCCGGAGGCCCTGGGCGTTCTGGCCAAGTACGCGGAACCGGGCGGGTTTCTCAAACGCCGCACGCCGCATCTGCGCGCGGCCGCGATCGAAGGCATCGGGCATATTCATTCGACGGAGGCGCGAGCGTTGCTGGAACTCTACAGTCAGGACAAGGAGCCGACCGTGCGGCGGGCGGCGGAGGCGGCGTTGCAATGACGACGCGCACCGCGGCACCCGCGACCGACGCGACCCTCGCGACGGCGATCACACAGGAAGTCGCGAAGCGCGTGGTTGGCCAGGAGACGATGGTCGAGCGTCTGCTGATCGGCCTTCTCACCGGCGGCCACATTCTGCTCGAAGGCGTGCCCGGCCTGGCCAAGACGCTGGCGGTTCGCACCGCTCGCCGAAGCGCTCCGCATCACCTTTCGCGTATCCAGTTCACGCCGGACCTGCTGCCGGCCGACGTGATCGGCACCATGGTTTTCGATCAGCGCACCGGGAGTTCTATCCTCGCAAAGGCCCGCTGTTCGCCAACCTGGTGCTGGCCGACGAGATCAACCGCGCCCCGGCCAAGGTGCAGTCGGCCCTGCTCGAAGCGATGCAGGAGAAGCAGGTCACCATCGGCGGCGAGACGTTCTATCTGGGCGAGCCGTTCCTGGTCCTGGCCACGCAGAACCCGATCGAGCAGGAAGGCACCTATCCGCTGCCGGAAGCCCAGCTCGACCGGTTCATGCTGAAGGTGCGGGTGGGCTATCCGACGCGCGATGCCGAGAAGGAGATCGTCGCGCGCATGGCGAGCGGGAAGCCGATTGAAGTGACGCGCGTCGCCGACGCCGACGGCATTCTGGCGGCCCGCAGCACCATCGCCGACCTCCACATGGATCAGAAGGTGGTCGACTACATCGTCGACGTGGTGCGCGCCACGCGCGAGCCGCAGGCGGTGGGACTCAACGAGCTCAAACCGGTGATCACGTACGGAGCGAGCCCGCGCGCGTCGATCTACCTCGCCCAGGCGTCGCGCGCCTATGCGTACCTGCGCGGGCGGGCCTATGTCCTGCCCGAGGATGTGCAGGCGATGGCGTTCGACGTGCTGCGACACCGGGTGCTGCTCAGCTTCGAAGCGGAAGCGGAGGACCTGGACGCGGACCGCGTGATCGCCAAGATCCTGGAAGCGGTACGGGTGCCGTGAAGCCCGCCGGTCCCGATCGCCGGCGCGGGGATGCCCCGCCCACCCGCGTCCGTCGCCGATCGGTCTCCACCGAAATCCTGAAGCAGGTGCAGGAGATCGAGCTCCGGACCCGGGCCCTGGTCAATACGGTGTTCTCCGGTGAGTACCGCTCGGTGTTCCGCGGACAGGGAATCGAGTTCGCCGAAGTGCGGGCCTATCAGGAAGGCGACGACTTCCGCGCCATCGATTGGAACGTGTCCGCGCGGTTCGGTCATCCGTTCGTCAAGAGTTTCGCCGAGGAGCGGGAGCTGACGCTGCTCCTGATCGTCGACCAATCGGGCTCACTGCATTTCGGCCAACCGCTCAGCAAGGCCGCCCTCGCCGTCGAAGTGGCGGCGGTGCTCGCGCTCGCCGCCACCCGGCACAACGATCGGGTCGGAGCGCTGATGTTCGCGGATCGGGTCGAGTACGTGGTGCGGCCGGCGAAAGGCCGGGGCCACGCCCTGCGGGTGATCCGTGACTTGCTCGCCTTCGCCCCACGCGGCCGCGGCACCAATCTCGCCGAGGCGTTGCGCTACGCGGCGAAGCTTCTGCGACATCGGGCCATCGTGGTCGTGGTTTCGGATTTCCGCGCCGACGGCTGGGAGGATCCACTGGCGCAGCTCGCCGAGCACAACGACCTCGTGGCCATTACCATCGACGATCCCCGGGAGCTGCACCTGCCGGAAGCCGGGTGGGTGGATTTCTCCGACGCCGAAACGGGCCAGCGTGTCCTGTTGGACACGAGCGATCCGGGGACGCGGACGCGTCTGCTCGTCGCCGCGGAGCGATTCGACCAGGAGCGGACTCGGCGGCTGCAACAGGCCGGCGTCGATCGTGTGATTCTCCGCACCGACGTCCCGTACGGTGTGGCGCTGCGGCGGGCGTTTCACGCGCGCGCCCGCCGGCTCAAGCGCTGACCATGCCGCGGCTGTGGCTTCTCATCGCGGCGATCCTGGCCCAGAATCCCGGAGAGGAATGGCGCGCGTCGCCGCTGCGTCCCACCGTCGGTGACACGGTCTGGCTCGAGCGCCGTTTCTCGCTCCCGGCCGGCTGGCGGGTGCGCCCGGGCCGGCTCGACAGCGGGGATGACGTCGAGTCGTTGGGGGACCCGGTCGTGACCCGGACCTCCGACGGTTGGGCGGTCCGCTACGCCGTGACGGCCTGGAAGCCGGGCACCCATACGGTGGCCATCCCGCCGGTGTGGCGTTTGGGACCCGACGCCCAGGCTGATTCCGTCCTCGGCGGTGCGGCGACGTTTGCCCTGCAGTCCGTCATTCCCGACACCCTGGCGTCGCCGGCGCCGCGCCCCGCGCTCGATCCGTTGCGAGCGCAACGACGCGACCTCATCCCGGTGCTCCTGGCGGTATTCGTGGCCCTGACGTCCTTGGCGGCGGCGTTGTGGTGGCGGCGGCGCCCCCCGCGGCGCATGCCGGAGCCTCCGGCGGGCGGGGCCAAATCGGAGATCGCGGATGCCCGGTGGCTCGACGCCGGTGAGGCGCGCGCGGTCGCCGCACGGGCGGCCGGCCACCTGCGGATCGCCTTGGCCGCCGCGGTGAAGGATGCGCATCTGGGACTGTCGACCGCGGACTGTCTCGCGGCGGTGCAACAGGCGCGGCCACAAGCGTACCCAGGAGCTGGAGATCGTCCTGGGAGCGCTCGATCAGGTCGCCTTCGCCACGCGTCCGAACGTCGACGTGGTCCAGCTGGCGCAACGGGCCCGGGTCCTGGCGGGGGCGTTGGCGCGGTGAGCTTCGCGCGCCCGTGGTTGCTGCTGCTCCTGCTGGCTGTGCCCGTGTGGTGGTGGTGGCGCGCGCGCAGGCTCGCCCGGCTGGCCGGCACAACGCTGTCCGACGCCCGTCCGGCGGCTGGAATCCCACAACGCCTGTGGATGGCCCGGTTGCCGGTGGCATTGCGCAGCGTGTGTCTCGTGGCGTGGATCATCGCGGCGGCGGGGCCGCGCGTTGGCGCCGCGCGCGCGGAGACGCGAAGTCAGGGCATCTCCATCGTCCTCGCCATCGATTTGTCGAGCAGCATGCTGGCAGAAGACTTCAGTCCCAACAACCGCCTGGACGTCGCCAAAGAGACGGCGACTGAGTTCGTGCGGGCCCGCGCTTCGGATCGCATCGGACTGGTGGCGTTCGCGGGCCAGGCGCTCACCCAGGTTCCCGTGACCAGCGACTACCCCGTGCTCGAAGCCGCGATTCGCGACCTGCACATCGGGTCCCTCGAGGACGGAACGGCGATCGGCACCGGGATTGCCACGGCGGCCAATCGGCTGCGGCGGGCGCAGGGGAAGAGCCGCGTGATCATCCTGCTGACCGACGGGGTGAACAACCGCGGGACCGTCGATCCGCGCACCGCCGCCCGGGCCGCGTCGGCGTTCGGGATCCGGATCTATACCATCGGCGTGGGCACCGAAGGGGAGGCCCCGGTGCCGACGGGGCAGGGCGGGCAAGGCCTGCGCTACCAGATGCTGCCGGTACAGATCGATGAGCAGCTGCTCACGGAGGTCGCCACATCGACCGGGGGCCGGTACTTCCGGGCCACCGACACCGAATCGCTGCGCCACATTTTTTCGGAGATCAACAATCTCGAGAAGACCGTGGTGCAGCATGTCGTGTACCGGCGCTTCGACGAGGCGTTACGGTGGCCCCTGGCGCTCGGGTTGATTGCCCTGGCCATCGAGCTTGTCGTCTCGGCCACCGTAGTGGTCCGGGTCCCCTGATGCAATTTGACGCCCCGTTCGTGTTGTTCCTCGCCCCCGTCATCGGCGGTGCGGTGTGGTTCATCGCCGCCTGGGCCCGGCGCGTGCGCTTGCGCAGTGCCGCGCGCTGGTCGGCGGAGACGGCGCGCCGGGCCCGCGCCGCGGGCCGCCTCGGTCCGACCGCCGTGAGCGTCGCGGCCTTCCTGAGCACCGTCGCCATGGCCGGTCCCCGCTGGGGCGAGGAGCGGCTCGAGGCCGAGACCCGCGGGCTCAATCTGGTGTTCGCGATCGACATTTCCCGCTCCATGCTCGCCGAGGATGCGAGCGGCGCGAGCCGGCTGACCCGCGCGCTCCGCGAGGCCCGACGCCTCGCCCAGGACCTGGACGGGGACCGGCTCGGACTCGTCGCGTTCGCCGGCGCGAGCTACATCCTGTCTCCGCTTTCGGTGGATGGATCCGCGTTGACGTTGTACCTGGATGCACTCGATCCGGATGTCGCTTCCGAAGGCGGCACCGCGCTCGCCCCGGCGCTCGACATGGGCGGCGAGCTATTGAACGCGGAGGCGGCGCTGTCCGACCGCGTCCTCGTCGTCTTCACCGACGGCGAAGCGCATGACTCGATGGTGGCGTCCCTGCGCGCCGCGCAGCGTCTGCGCGATGTGGGTGTCCATCTCGTGCTGGTGGCCGAAGGGGGCCGCGAGGCCGCACGCATCCCGCGCCGGGACGACAAGGGCGCGTTGTTGGGGATGCAGCTGGACGATCAGGGACTGATCATCGAAACGCGCCGGCGCGATGAGGTGTTGAGCGCGGTGGCCGATGCCGCGCCAGGGCACGATCGTCGCCGCCGATCTGCCCGATCAGGCCGGGGCCGTGCGCGATCTCGTCGCCTCGTATAAACGCAGCCGGTCGACCGAAACCAGCACGCAATTGGGACGTCCGCGCGGCTGGATCCCGCTGCTCGGGGCCGTGCTGTTGTTGTTGTGGCAGTTGTGGTCGCGCCGGACGGCGGCCCTGGTCGGACTGCTGTGGCTGCTCGCCGGCATCGGGACCCGGGCGGAGGCACAGGCAGCTCGTGCCGGTGCGGCGCCGCACCTCCGCGGAGCGCGCCTGGGATCAGGGGGACTCCACGGCGGCACGCGACGCCTATCTCGCCGAGCTGCTCGCGCGCGCCGGGAACGATACGGCGTGGTTCAACGCCGGGACCGCCGCGCTGGCGGTGCACGACTTCGAGACCGCCCGCAGCGCCTTGGCACACGCCGCCGCTTCGCTGGACCCGAACCTCCGCTTTCGAGCGCTCTACAATCAAGGACTCCTGGCGCTGCGCATGGCGCAGGTGGACAGTCTCAATCGCGATGCGCACTTGGGAGAAGCGGAACGAGCCTACCGTGAAGCGCTGCTGCTGCTCCCCCACGACGTCCCCGCGAAATGGAATCTGGAGCTGGCGCAACGCCGCCGGGCCCAGGGTGGAGGCCAATCCCAGCGACCGCCGTCCAACTCGGGCCAGAGCGCGCAGCCGCCGCAGGGAAGTCCGCAGCAGCCGCCCCCATCGGCCTCGCAGGGCATGACGCAGTCGCAGGCGGAGGAAATTCTCCGTTCCATCGGGCAGGAAGAGCTGCGAACGCGGCGTGAACGGATGGGGCGGACGCGACGGGCCGAGCCGCCGGGAGTGAAGGACTGGTGAGTCCCATCCTCTTGATGGTCCTGGGGTGCGTCCAGGGACGAGGGCTCGAGGTGACGGCGTCGGTCGATCGGGCCCGCGTCACGATCGGGGAACAGCTCACCCTGACGATCCAGATCCGCACCGAAGCCTCGGATATCCCGCGCATCGAGCTGCCTTCGCTCGCGGGGTTTGGGGTGGTGGGGACACGCGAAGCAACGGAGGTCACGCTGCAGGGCGGCGGCATCCAGGGTGTCGCTCGCTCCGTGGCGCGCTCCCTGACGCTACGGGCGGAGCGCGCCGGCACCCTCACCATCGGCCCGGTCCGCGCCGTGCTGGGGAAGTTGAGCGCGGCCACCAAACCGATCACGGTCGTCGTGGACAACGCGGCCGCGTTTCCGACCACCGCGCTGAGTCCAACCGGGCGCGCGATGCTCCAGGCGGCCCGCCCGCCAAACCGGTTGGACGTGGTCACGGCCACCGTCATTGTCCCCACCGACTCGGTGCGGGTCGGGACCCAGCTCGACGTGGTGCTCGCCGCGTGGTTCCCGCGCTCGGTACGCGAGCGGCTGCGGCGGCCTCCCTTGCTCACGATGCAGACGCCCGAGGATGTGTGGGGATATCCGCCGTCGATGCCGAGCGGCGTCGCCTTGTCGCGGCAGGTCCGGGGGCAGTGGATGGACCTGTATGCCGTGCACCAGATCCTGTTTCCGCTCACGGCGGGACGCCTGGTGGTGCCCCCGGGATCCGTAGAGTACGCCGTGCCGGTCAGCTTCTCATTCTTCAGTACCGAGGAGCGGTATACGTTGACGACGGATTCGACCGCCCTGACCGTATGGCCGCTGCCCACCACCGGCCGGCCCGCCGACGATCAGGGGGTCGTTGCCCAGGACCTCCAGGTCGAGGTTGCCGTGACGCCCCCCGAGGCGCGGGTGGGCGAGCCGCTCGAGGCGGCGATCACGCTTCATGGCACCGGCAACGTGGCGCTGTGGCCCGCGCCGGCGCTCGGGTGGCCATCGTGGTTTCGGTCGTACCCGGAGGAAACCACGGTCCGCATCGAGTCGCCGGGTGGACACGTAGCCGGCGCGAAGACGTTTCGATCGCTGGTCGTGCCGGATTCGGCGGGTACGTATCTGCTTCCCGAGGTTCGCTACTCCTACTTCGATCCGGCGGCGCGTGCGTATCGACGGATCGACGTTCCTCCACGGTCGCTCATCGTGGCCCCGGGCGCCGAGCCGCGCGCCGCGCGCGCGCTCCCCGAGCTGCTTGGCACCGCGGGGTCGGCCTGGGGCGACCGCACCACGGGCGCGTTGACACCGTGGGGATGGCTGTTCATTGCCGTGCTGCCACCGCTGATGCTGTGGTGGAGACGGCGTCGCCGCGTGCCGTCGGTACCAACGGCGCCGCCCGTGGCCGAACCGACCCACCTCGGTCGGCTGGAACGGGAATTCACGGCGCTGGTCGCGGCCCACGTGCCGGACGCGGCACAGCGGGATGGGGCGAACTTGTCGCGCGCGTTGCGCGCGGCCGGCGTAGACAAGGCGGTGGCCGACCACGTGGGCCGGCTGCGCGAGCGATTGCGCGTCGCGCGCTACGGTCCGCGCCGCGCCGGTGACCCGCTCGAGCTGGCGGCCGAAGTGGAGCAGGTGTTGCGCGCTTTGGATTTCGATCCGCGGGCTGGTCGACGGCGGCGCGTTGCGGCCGGAGCGGGGGCGGGGCTGACCGGTGTGCTGTTGTTGCTGGGACACGTGACGGTCGCGGGCGCGCAGGGCACCAGCGCCGAGGCGTTGTATCAAGCCGGCGCGCTGCGCGCGGCAGCCGATTCATTCGCCGCACGGGCGGCGACCGACACGTTGAACGCCGCCCATTGGTACAATCTCGGCGCCACCCTGTATCGCAGCGGATCGGACGGCAAGGCGATCGCGGCCTGGATCCGCGCCGAGCGTCTGGCACCCCGCAACGGGGTGATCCGGCGCGCGCGTCTGCTGTTGCCGGCGCCGGATGCCGCCAGCGAGAAACTGTTCTTCGTCGGCCCGCTGACCCCGGGAGAGTGCTGGCTCATCGTGGCGGCGTGTTGGGTCGTCGGGTGGCTCGTGGGGGCGCTGTTCCGGCGTCAGATCGTAGTCGGCGCCATGACGGTGGTGGCTATCGTGGCCATCGTGTTGGGACGACAGGAGAGCGCCCGGCGCGCGCTCCCCGTCGCCGTTGTGGTGGATGCGGGGACTCCGGTTCGCGCCGCTCCGTATGGAGGGGCCAATGCCAGCGCGGTGCTCCAGCCGGGAGCGGCAGTGCTGGTCGTGGATCGGTTCGCGGGCGGGCGCTGGGTGCGGGTTCGCCGGACGGATGGCATCAGCGGCTGGGTCCAATCCGGCCAGGTGGCGCGATTGTGAATGGTCGCATCGCGGTCCTCCCCGGACCGGTGGCCGATCAGATTGCGGCCGGCGAGGTGGTCGAGCGGCCGGCGTCCGTCGTCAAGGAGCTGGTCGAGAACGCGCTCGATGCCGGAGCGCGCGTGGTGCGGGTGGAGCTCGAAGATGGCGGGAAGGCCTTGATCCGCGTCAGCGATGATGGCACCGGCATGGCGCCGGACCAGGCGCGCCTCGCGCTGCAACGCCACGCGACGAGCAAGATCCGGGCGGCGGCCGATCTGGTCGGCGTGGGCACCTTCGGGTTTCGCGGCGAGGCGTTGCCCGCAATTGCCTCGGTGTCGCAATTCGAGCTGGTGACGTCGGCCGATGGCAGTGGCATCCGTCTCCAGGTCGCGGGCGGCACGGTCGAGGCCGAGTCGGAGGCCGTGCGGCAGGCCGGCACCACGGTGACGGTGCGCGGGCTGTTCTTCAATACGCCGGCGCGCCGGAAGTTCTTGCGCGCCCCGGCGACCGAGACGCGCGCCGTGAGCGACGTCCTGACCGTGCTGGCGCTCACGCGCCCGGACGTCGCGTTCACCCTCACGAGCGACGGTCGCACGCTGCTCGACGCCCCCGCGGCGGCACGACCGATCGACCGCGTGCATGCCCTGTGGGGGCGCGACTTGGCGGACACGCTGTTGCCGGTGGCGCTGCAACAGCGCGGCGTCGAAGTGGCGGGCTTCGTGCAGCGTCCCTCGCAGGCCCGTCCCGCGGGCCGTAAGGGATACGTGTTCGTGCGCGGACGGCCGGTGAAGGATCCGTTTCTGCTGCGCGCGGCTGAAGCGGGGTACCGCTCGGCGATCGCGCCGGGGGACCGCCCCACGCTACTCCTGTTTCTCGATCTTCCCGGTGAGGCGGTCGACGTCAACGTCCATCCCGCCAAGGCCGAGGTCCGGTTTCGGGACCGGATTGAGGTGGAGCGGACGGTCGAAGCGGCGGTCCGCGCCGCGCTGGCTCCGCTCGACGCGGCGGCGCCGCTGGGCGCCGGGGCCGGGCAGACGCTCGAGGCCGCGCCGTGGGAAGGGACGGGGACCATCCCCGCCGGGGTCCCGGTGGATCTGTTTGCCACCGATCCGCTCACCGGACGGCCCCGGGGTCCTGAGCTGCTCCAGGTATTCGATACGTATCTCCTGTTCCAGACCGATGAGGGCGTCGCGATCGTCGATCAGCATTCCGCCCACGAGCGCGTGCTGTACGAGAGTGTGATGCAGCAGCTCGCGGGCGATGGCGCGCCGGCCCAGCGCTTGTTGTTACCGCTGACGCTCGAGTTCACACCGCCAGAGCTCGAGGCGATCGATGCGCACCGTGAGCTGTTGCAGCGGGTGGGATACGAGATCGAGCCGTTCTCCGGTCGCACGGTGGTGGTGCAGACCGCTCCGAATCCACATCCGCGGTTCGAGGCGGCGCGGTGTCTTCAGGAGCTGGTGGCCGATCTGGCCGGTGGCCGCTTCGGTGGCTGGGCCAACCGCCTGGAGCGGTTCGCCGCGACGTTCGCCTGCCGGGCGGCGATCAAAGCCGGTCACCATCTGGATCCGCAGGAAGCGCAGGCCCTGGTGCGGCGTCTCTTGAGTGCCACCCTGCCGGCGCACGATGTTCACGGACGGCCCTCGATCGTCCAACTGCCGAAGGGCGAGCTGGAGCGTCGGTTTGGCCGCTGAGCCGGGTGGAGGCCGCCCGCTGGTCCCGGTGCTCGTCGGTCCGACCGCCGTCGGCAAGACCGCAGTGGCGATCGCGCTCGCCGACCAGCTTCCGATCTCCGTCATCTCCGCCGATGCGCGGCAGGTCTATCAGCGGCTCGATATCGGGACCGCCAAGCCCGATCGCGCGACGCGCGACCGCGTGCCGCACAGCGGTCTCGATGTGGTCGAACCGGGGGAGCGCTACAGTGCGGGCCGGTTCGCGCGGGACGCGGCGGCCTGGCTCACGGAAGCCCGCGCAGCCGGGCGGCAGCCATTGGTGGTCGGGGGCACCGGGTTCTACGTGCGCGCCCTGGCCGACGGCCTGTTTCAGGAGCCGCCCCTCGATCCGGTCCGGCGCGAGCGGCTGCAGGCGTGGGCGGCCGGCGTTCCCGGTCCGGCGTTGGCGCGCTGGGCGTCTCGGCTCGATCCGCGGTTCTCCGGTGGCGGGCGGCAGCGGGCGGCGCGCGTGCTCGAGGTGGCCCTGCTGACCGGTCGTCCGTTGTCGCTGTGGCAGCGGATGGCGCGTGCCACGGGTGTGATGCGGCCCTGGTACATTGTGCTGACGCTGCCGCGGGAGCTGCTGCGACGGCGGATCGCGGAGCGGGTGGAGGGGATGCTCGCCGCGGGCCTGGTGGAGGAAGTGCGCGCCGAGCTCGCGCGCGGCACCGCCCCGGATGCGGCCGGTCTCGACGGGGTCGGGTATCGCGAGACGGTGGCCATGCTCACCGGTCGTCTGGCCGCCGCCGACCTGTCCGACGCGATCGTCCGCTCGACGCGGGCCTACGCCAAGCGGCAGGAGACGTGGTTTCGACATCAACTGCGCTATCAGCCGTCAGCCGTCAGCCATCAGCCAGAGGCCGTGTGGACTCTCGACGCCACGAAACCCGCCGAGGAGTTGGCCCATGCCATCATGTCCCGCTGGCAAGCCGTCAAAAGCTGACAGCTGATAGCTGATAGCTGATAGCTTTCAGTATGCGCATCGGCATCACCCTCTACCCGACCTATGGCGGCTCCGGCGCGGTGGCGACCGAGCTGGGGCTCGAGCTCGCCCGGCGCGGGCACGAAATCCATTTCATCTCGTACGCGAGCCCGTTCCGCCTGCGCGGCGTCACCGAGCGGGTGACGTTCCACGAGGTGATCCCGGCGGACTATCCGCTGTTCGAGCACTCGCCCTACGCCTTTGCGCTGGCGGTGAAGCAGCACGAGGTGGCGTTGCGCGAGGAGCTGCAGATCATGCACGTGCACTATGCGATCCCGCATGCGGCCACGGCGTGGCTCGCGAAGCAGATGCTCGCCGACGAGCACGACCTCAAGATCGTGACGACGCTGCACGGGACCGACATCACGCTGGTGGGGCGCGACCCGTCCTACTTCACGCTCACCAAGTTCTCGATCGAGCGCTCGGATCGGGTCACGGCCGTTTCGACCTTTCTCCGCGAGGAGACCTACAAGACGTTCGGGTGTGATGGCTGTGAAGTGCAGGTCATCCCCAACTTCATCAACCCGGCGGAGTACTTTCCCGCGCCCGACGCGGCCACGCGCTGCAAGCTCGCGCCGGACGACACCCGCGTGCTGGTCCACGTGTCGAACTTCCGGCCGGTGAAACGATTGTTGGATGTAGTGCGGGTGTTCGCGGGCGTGCGCAAGGCGCTCAAGGCCAAGCTGATTCTGGTCGGCGACGGACCGGACAGCGATGCGGCGCAGCGCGAGGTGGTCAAGCTGGGCGTGAAACGGGACGTGCGGTTCTTCGGCCGGGTAGACGATGTCGCCGACCTGCTGCGGGGCGCGGATCTCTTCCTGCTCCCGTCGGAAACCGAATCCTTCGGGTTGGCCGCCCTCGAGGCCATGGCGTGCGGCGTGCCCGTGGTAGCGAGCAACGCCGGCGGGATCCCGGAGGTGGTGATCGACGGGGAGACGGGGTTTCTGGCGCCCGTGGGCGATGTCGCGATGATGACGCAGCGGGCGATCGAGGTCTTGGGCGATCAGGCCCGGCTCGAGGCGCTGCGCGCGGGTGCAGTCGCACGGGCGGGGCTGTTCGCCGCCGATAAAGTCGTGCCGCAATACGAGCAGGTGTACCAGGACGTCCTGCGTGGGTGATGGGTGGCGGCTCGTCCGCGGACCCAATCTGTCGATCGCCGTACTGGGCGTGCTGGCCGGTGGATGGATTGCGCTCGAACGCGTCACGATCCCGAAGCTGCTCGTCTTCGCGGCCGTGTCGGGACTCGGACTGGGATTGGCCGGCAACGTGACCAACGATCTCCAGGACGCTGCCACCGACCGCGTCAATCATCCGGGTGGAGAGCGGCCACTCGCCGCGGGACGAATCAGCCGCGACACCGCGCATCTGCTGGTGTGGCTCGGGTTGCTCGCGGGGCTCGCGGCGGCCGCGCTCGTCTCCGGCACCCAGGTCCTGGTCGGTCTCGCGGCGCTGGTAGTGATGCTCGCGTATTCACCAGGATTCAAGCGGGCGGGATGGCCCGGCAACCTGGCCGTCGCGGCCGTGGCGGGCCTGCCGCCGTTTTACGGCGCGCTCAGCGTCGGCCGGCCGGCCGCCGGGCTCGTGCCCTGGGCGCTGGCGGCGTGGATTCATCTTGGCCGCGAACTGGTGAAGGATTTGCAGGATGAGGCCGGGGATCGCCTGACCGGCCGGCGCACGCTGCCGATCCGCATCGGACGCGCGCCGGCCGCGCGGGTTGCCTGGTGGATCTGCCTCGCCTTCATTCCGTGGGCGTTTGTGCTTCCGCTGTGGGCGAACTATTCCGGGCGCTACTACGCCGTGGCCGCCATTGCAGCGGTGATAGTGGCGCTGGCGGCCCGCGAGCTGCGGCGTGACCGGCTCGGGGGGGCCAGTGTCTTGCTCAAGACCGCCATGGTCATTGGATTGTTGGCACTCGTGCTGGGGAGGGTGGCGTGAACTATTGGCAGGCGGCAGTGCTGGGTCTGGTGCAGGGATTGACGGAGTTCCTCCCCGTGTCGAGCTCGGGCCACCTCGTCCTGGCGGAAGCGCTGACTGGTGTGAAGACGCCCGGCGTGTTCGTCGAAGTGGTGCTGCACGTGGCGACCCTGGGCTCGGTGCTGATCGTGTACGGGAAGCGACTGTGGGAGCTGATCGTCGGCCTGTTCCAGCGGTCGCCGAATCGGATTCGCTACATCGGGCTCCTGATCGTGGCGTCCATCCCGGCGGCGATTGTCGGCCTGCTGTTCCAGAAGGCGATCGAGGAGCGATTCCACTCGATGCCGTGGCTCGGCATCGAATTCATCGTCACCGGCATCATCCTCTGGTCCACCCGCCACATGGGCGGCAACAAGACCGAGCCGGGCTGGGGCGCCGCGCTGGGAATCGGCGCAGGGCAGGCATTCGCCATCCTGCCGGCGATTTCCCGCTCCGGCTCGACGGTTGCGGCCGCCTTGTGGGCCGGCCTGACGCCGGCGGCCGCGGCGGAGTTCAGCTTCCTGCTGGCGGTCCCGGTCATTGCCGGGGCTGCGCTGCTCGAAGGCCGGCACGCGGTGGTGAACATCGCCGCCGTCGGTCTTGGGCCGTTGATCCTCAGTTTCGTCCTGTCCTTCGCGAGCGGCGTGTTCGCGATCCGGTTCCTCGTGGCCCTGCTGCGCCGGGGACGTTTCTATGCGTTCGCGCCCTACTGCTGGATCGTGGGCGTTTTGACGCTCGCGTGGGCCATATGGCGGGGATAGCCCTGGACGGCGTTTCGGCGGCGGCGTTGGCGCGCCGCTGGGGTGTGCCACACTGCCGGGTGCTGTCTTCGGTCGGATCGGCGTTGGATGTCGTCCACGAGCTGGGCGAGGCGGGCGGTGCCAGCGGGAGCGTGGTGGTCGCCCTGCAGCAGACGGCAGGGCGCGGGCGCGACGGTCGCACCTGGTTCTCCCCGGAGGGCGGGGTATGGCTCGGGATGCTGCTCCGCCCTCGCGCCGGCCAGGCGGGTGGAACGCTCGGCGTCGTTTCGATCCGGGCGGGCATGATCGCCGCCGATGTGGTGGACGAGTTGATCGGGACGGCGGAGACCCGCCTGAAGTGGCCGAACGATGTGGTGCTGCGCGACCGCAAACTCGCGGGCGTGTTGTGCGAAGGGCGCTGGCAGGGAGAGGCGCTGCAATGGCTCGCCGTGGGATTGGGCATGAACGTCGCCAACGAGATTCCGGTCGCGGTGCGGGACACGGCCATCGCACTCTCCGAGCTGCTGCCGGCAGTGCAGCCAATCGACGTGCTGGACCGCGTGGTCCCTCCCATTGCCCGTCTCGCCGATCCCGCCGTGCAGCTGACCGACACCGAATGCTCGGCGTTCGCGGCGCGGGACTGGCTCCGTGGCCGCACCCTGCGACGGCCGGTGGCCGGACGGGCCGTGGGGCTGGGACCCGATGGTGCGCTGCTGGTGTTGGGGACGGGCGGCACCACCGCCGTCCGGGAAGGCCATGTCGAGGCCGCCTAGTTTGTGCCGGACGTCTTAGCGTCTCGGCGTCTTCGCGTCTAGTTTCTTCTCATGCTCCTCGCTCTGGATGTCGGCAATACCGAAACGACGGTCGGGTTGTTTACGACCGATCGCCTGGCGGGTCATTGGCGGCTGACCACGACCCTGGCGCGCACCCCGGATGAGTGGGCGGCGCTCGTGTCCGCGTATCTGACCAACGCGGGCTATTCGCCGTCCGGCATCAAGGCGGCCATCGTGGCGTCGGTGGCGCCGCTCGTCACCCAGAGCCTGTGCGAGGGAGTGACCGCGGCCACCGGCGTGGAGCCGGTGCAGGTGGACGGGCACTCGGCGCTGCCGATCCAGCTCGATGTGGACGAGCCGCTCACCGTCGGGGCGGATCGCATCGTCAACACGCTCGCGGCGGTCAAGCTGTTCGAGCGGGACACGATCATCGTGGATTTCGGGACCGCCACCACCTTCGACTGCATCACCGCGGATGGTCGCTTCATCGGCGGCGTCATCATGCCGGGGATTCGGACCGCCGCCGACGAGCTGGTGCGGCGAACGGCCAAACTGCCCGCCACCGAGCTCACCGCGCCCGATCACGTGATCGGCCGGCGCACCGAGGACTGTATTCGCGCGGGTGTCCTGTGGGGGACGGCGGACGCCGTGGACGGCCTGATCCGGCGCATTCGCGATGAGTGGCCGACGCGGGGGAAGGACCGGCCGCTCGTGGTGGCCACCGGCGGGCTGGCCACGCTCGTGGCCCCGCTGACGCGTGAGATCGAATCGGTCCAGCCGGATCTCACGTTGATGGGACTCCGGCTCGCCGCCGAGGCATTGGGACTTTCCTGGTAGGGCCGGGACGCTAGATTAAGCCCCACCAACCGGATACCGATGGGGACGGAATGACCACCAGCGCCGTGGCAACGACGGACCGATCCAACTTCAAGCACATCCTCGCGAGTGGCACCAAAGTCGGGATCGTGACGGGCGTCGGAGTCATCCTCTCCGTGCTGCTGACACGTCTGATGCCGGCCGGGCTACCCCGCGATCTCCTTTTTTCGCTCGTCGTGCTCGGGACCGGGGTGCTCGTCAGCCTGCTCCCCGGACACTGGGCCGTGTCGCGCACCACCGAGGGTGTCGCCGGGGCGGCGGCGATCGGCTTGTGGGGCACGGTGACGTTCATGGCGATCGACATCGTGCTGCTCCGCAATGTGCGCGCCTATCCCTGGACCTGGGATGCGATCGGCGGCGGCAGTACCTGGTGGTACCTGCCGATCTGGTGGATGTTGGGCACCTTCCTGGCTTGGATGGGCGGTCTGGTGACGGCGGCCCGCAACGCGAGGGAATCCACGAGTCTGCCCCAGATCGCGCTCCCGCCGGTGGTCGGTGCCATCGTGCTGGCCGGAGTGGTCAAGCTGATCGGGTGGCCCGTTGCGCTGCCGGTGTTGATCGGTGGTGGTTACACCGTGTCCCTCAGCGTGCTGGCTGTGCTCTCCCTGGTGCGCAAGGCCTGAGTGCCCCGCTGGCTGGCACACGCGTTGGTGGTGATCGGTTGGCTCCTCACGCCGCTGCTGGCTTGGGGAGCCTCGTTTTTCGGGCTCTGGTTTGGCGCCCACTTTGGAACGGGGGCCACGGGACCGATCGCCATGCTCGCCCCCGCGCTCGTCGGCGCGGCGCTGGGGGGATTCAGTGTCTTATGGATCTGGGTCCGCTTCATGCGACGCGTGCCGCATCTCCTGGCGCACCATATGGCGTCTCGCCTGTCCACCGAGCCTCCCTCCGATGGTGATCGGTAGTCGTTCGCTGTCCGCGACCCTGGGGCTCTGGCTCGCCTGGCCTTCGCTCCTCGTCGGTCAACGAGAGCTGGGCTTGATGTTCGGGAGCTGGCAGGCCGGGCGGACCGTCACCTATGAAGCGCGGCTTGATCGACCGTGGGGGTTGGGGGGGGACGCGTGTTCCGCCATGGTCTGGTGCTGCAGGTCGCGAACGAGCGCGACGTTGCAGGTCGCGCCTTCTATGGTGTGGGTTACGAGCTCACGCTGCTGCGGGGCCGAACGGTGATCGGGCCGTATGGCGTGGTCAGCGGCGCGTTGGGTGCCGAGTCCGACACGTCCGGGCAGCGACTCGCCGCGCTGTGGAGCACCGGGGTGGGATTGGAGTGGCGGCCGTTCCGGTTCTTCGCGATCGATGCCGAGGAGCGCTACCGGGTGAGTGATCGCGGGCCGCATGGGTTTTGGAGCCCCGGGAGTCCGCACCAGTGGTGGAGCACGACGGTCGGGGTTTCTATCGCCCTGGGCGGCAACCGCAGGAGCGAGGGTAGTCGGAGTCCGACGGCGGCTCCCCGCGCGAGCGCTCCCGCCACCAATCTGCCGTCCCCTCCAGTGGCGGACCCGGTGCGTCCACCGCTGATGCTGCTCGGGCGTACGGGAGACGTCGTCCAGACGGCCTTGGACGTGGTAGGCAGCCCCTATCAGTGGGGCGGCACCGCACAGAACGGGTTCGATTGTTCCGGACTGATTCAGTACGCCTACGGCCGCCACGGTATCCGGTTGCCGCGCATGAGTCGCGATCAGGCGCTGACGGGGACAGCGATTCCCCCGGTGCTCGATTCGCTGCTTCCCGGTGACATTCTCGCGTTCGCCGCCCGGCCGGGTGGGGCCGTGACCCATGTCGGCTTGTACATCGGCGACGGGAAATTCATTCACAGCTCGACCACCGGCGTGCGGACGTCGCGGCTGCAGCGGGACGACCCCGATGGCCAGTACTGGATTCCCAAATGGGTCGGCGCGCGTCGCATCCTGCCCTGAGGGCGGCCGTCGCATGGTGCCTGGCGCTCGCCTGCGCGCCGGCGACCCGCTATCACATGCCGGAGTCAGTGCGTGGCTATGCGGTGTTTGTGCCCGGCCGCGACAGCCTGAGCCTCGAGTTGGCCCAGGCGTTTCGACGGCGCGGCGTCGCGGTGCTGGACCGGCTACGGGGCGGGGGTGGGCCGACCGCGGCCGTGTTGCACTTCACGGCGCGTGAGTTGACGCCGGCATCCGGCCGCACGTTGCATATTCAGATGGCCGACACTCGCACCGGGGCGGTGGTGGCCGTGGCGGTGTTCGCGCTCGATTCGCTGCCGCGGGACGGCCCCGCGGTCGAAGCGATTCTCGATTCACTCGGTCTCCGTCCGGCAGCTCGCTCAGAACCATAAGCCGTGCTTGCAGTTGTGCCGCGCGGCGTCCCCTTGACTTGGCGTGGTCGCAGGGAGAGATTCCCTGTAACTCATTCTGGCACTCATTGCAGTAGAGTGCTAATAGTCATATCTCACAATGAGTTACATAGTTCTACTTCAGCTGGAGGCAGAAGGTCATGGCAACTGCGACGAAGACGAGGGTGAAGGTCTTCCCGCTCGCCGATCGCGTGGCGATCCGGCCGATGGAGGAGACCGAGACGATGAAGGGTGGACTCTACATCCCGGACACGGCGAAGGAAAAGCCGATTCAGGGAGAAATCATCGCCGTCGGGCCGGGTCGGATCGAAAAGGGCGAGAAGGTCCCGATGGAGTTGCGGGTTGGGGACCGGGTCATCTACGGGAAGTACAGCGGCACGCAGGTCGAGTTGGAAGGCGAAGAGATCATTCTGATCAAGGAAGCTGACGTCATCGCCAAGCTCAACGGCTGAGCGGGAGGAATAGAATGGCTGCGAAGCATCTCGAGTTCAATACGGAAGCCCGGTCGCGCCTCAAACGGGGCGTCGATCAGCTGGCCGAAGCGGTGAAGGTCACGCTCGGTCCCAAGGGCCGCAATGTCGTCATCGACAAGAAATTCGGAAACCCGACCGTGACCAAGGACGGCGTCACGGTGGCGAAGGAAATCGAGCTGGAAGACGAGATCGAGAACATGGGCGCCCAGATGGTGAAGGAAGTGGCGACCAAGACCTCCGACCTCGCCGGCGACGGCACGACCACGGCGACGGTGCTCGCCCAGGCGATCTTCCGCGAAGGCCTGAAGTCGGTCACCGCGGGCGTGAACCCGATGTCGCTGAAGCGCGGCATCGACAAGGCGGTCGAAGCGGTGGTGGAGGAGCTGAAGCGGATTTCCGTGCCCACCAAGGGCCGCAAGGAAATCGCCCAGGTCGGCGCCATCTCGGCCAACGGCGATAAGGAAATCGGTGACAAGATCGCCGACGCCATGGACAAGGTCGGCAAGGACGGCGTCATCACGGTCGAGGAGGCGAAGGGCCTCGAGACCACGCTCGAGACGGTGGACGGGATGCAGTTCGATCGCGGCTACCTCTCGCCCTATTTCATTACCGATCCCGAGAAGATGGAAGCCGTGCTCGAGGATGCCTACATCCTGGTGCACGACAAGAAGATCGCGGCGATGAAGGACCTGCTGCCGCTGCTGGAGAAGGTGGCGCAGTCGGGGAAGCCGTTGCTGCTGATCTCCGAGGACATCGAGGGTGAAGCGCTGGCGACGCTGGTCGTGAACAAGCTGCGCGGCACGCTCAAGGTCTGCGGCGTCAAAGCCCCGGGCTTCGGTGATCGTCGCAAAGAGATGCTGACGGACATCTCGGTGCTGGTCTCCGCCAAGGTGATCTCCGAGGAGCTGGGCTTCAAGCTCGAGAACACGGTGTTGGCGGATCTCGGGTCGGCCAAGCGCATCGTGATCGACAAGGACAACACCACCATCATCGGCGGCAAGGGCAAGCAGGTCGACATCCAGGGCCGCATCGCCCAGATCAAGGCCGCGATCGAGAAATCCACGTCGGATTACGACAAGGAAAAACTGCAGGAGCGGCTCGCCAAGCTGGCGGGTGGCGTCGCGGTGATCAACGTCGGCGCGGCCACGGAGACCGAGATGAAGGAGAAGAAGGCTCGCGTGGAGGACGCGCTGCATGCGACCCGCGCGGCGGTCGAAGAGGGCATCGTGCCGGGCGGCGGCGTCGCGCTGCTGTGGTGCTGCAAGGTGCTGGATAAACTCAAAGGCACCGACGACGACCAGAGAATCGGCGTCGATATCGTCCGGCGCTCGCTGGAAGAGCCGATCCGTGCCATCGTCCAAAACGCCGGAGCGGAAGGCGCGATCATCGTCGGGAAGGTCAAGGAGGCGGGGAAGCTGAACTATGGCTACAACGCCCAGACCGACGAGTACGAAGATCTGGTGGCGGCCGGCGTCATCGACCCGACCAAGGTCACGCGCACCGCGCTCCAGAACGCCGCGTCCATCGCGGGCCTGCTCCTCACGACCGAGTGTGTCGTGGTGGAGAAGAAGGAGAAGGACAAGGCTCCACCGATGCCTGGTGGCGGCGGCATGGGCGGGATGTACTAAACGACTAGACGTTCAGGCGTTTAGGCGCTCAGCTGTACAGAAAAGGCTCCCCGGCTGGTTCGGGGGGCCTTTTCACTAGGTCGAACCCGTTGCGGTTCGCTATCTTAGGGCCGTGACTGGGCCAGCTAGCCCTTCCTCCACACCCGATTCATCGCCCGCCGCCTCGCCCAAGGAGCGAGCGGCGCTGTCCCGTGAGCTGTCCGAGTTTCTGATCGAGCTCTCGATCTCGCTGCACAAGCACGCCATGTATCCCGAAGGGCATCCGTCGCTCGCCCCGGCCGCGGCCGGGGTGGTGCGGCGCGGCGAGTCGCTGCTGCAGGACCGCTCGTCGATCGCGCTGGGCGTCGCCCGCAACCAGTTGGTGATCGAAGGCGTGGCCACCGACCCGAAGCATCCGGTCCTCGCCGAGCTCGCTGGCCGGCTGCACCGCCATCACCTGGGCGCGATCACGTTCAGCCGCGGGCTCGAGCCGCTGGAAGTGCAGGACATGCTCCGGACCCTCGGAGTCGAAGCGGACCGGACCGGCCAACCGCTGGGGCTCGGCGATCCCGCCAGACTGTCGGCTTGGAAACATATCCGACTGCATCCCATGACCTACGAACGGCTGGAGCTGCTGGACCAGGCGCCGGCGCTGCCGACGGATCTGGCCTCGGACGCCTCGTCGGCCGACGAGGAGTTCACGCGCGACGCGCGCGTGCGTGGGGCGCAGCTGTGGATCGGGCTCGCGCGGGCCGCATTGGTCGGCCAACTGGGGGAGGATGAAGCGCCACCCACCAAGCCCGCGGTGATCGCCAAGGCCATCGACAATCACGTCCAGAGCGAAGCGTACGACCAGGTCATCGTCGGGTATCTGCTGCAGATCGCCGACGAGCTCAAGCGCGCCGGGGGACAGGAGGCGGTGGAGCTGCGCCGGCGCACCTCGAAACTCATCGGCGAGATGCAGCCCGAGACGTTGCGCCGCCTGATCGAGATGGGGGGGGATGCAGCTCAGCGGCGCAAGTTCGTGCTCGATGCTTCCCACGGCATGGCTGTCGAAGCCGTGCTCGAGGTGGTCCGCGCCGCGGCGGACGCGTCGAAGCAGACCGTGTCCGCCTCCTTGATGCGAATGCTCTCCAAGCTCGCCGCCCACGCCGAGCAGGGGGCGCCCGCCGCCCGCCCGATGGCCGACACGGCGCTGCGCGATCAGGTGCGCTCGTTGCTCACCGGGTGGGAGTTGAACGACCCCAACCCCGCCGGCTACGGCCTGGCGCTGCAGCGGCTGTCCCAGGCGGCCCCGTTGTTCGCGGCGCCGTCGGAGCGGCTCCACATGCCCGAGCCCGACCGCATCGTGAAGATGAGCCTCGAGGTCGATGCGGTCGGACCTAACGTGTATAAGGCCTGCGCCGCGCTCGTGGATCAGGGGCGTCTGGCGGACCTCGTGGGGCTGCTGGAGGAGGCGCCGCCCGGCACCAGTGCTGCTCCCGAGCTGTGGGATCGCGCCGTCAGCGTCGAGACGCTCGCGTGGCTGCTGTCGAACGAGCCGGTGGACTTCGCCACCATCGACCGTCTGCTGCCGCGGCTCGGAGCGCGCGCCGCCGAGCCATTGCTCGACGCGCTGGCGGAAGCGGAAGTCCGCGCCACGCGGCGCGCCATCCGCGACCGGTTGATGCGGCTCGGACCGGTGCTCGGGTCCGCCATTACGCTCCGTCTGGCCGACGAACGCTGGTATGTGAAACGCAATCTGCTTTCGCTGCTGGAGGAGTTGCCCGAGCTGCCGGTCGGGTTCAGCGCGCTGGAGTGGCTCAACCACCCCGATGCCCGCGTCCGGCTCGAGGCGTTCAAGATCGGTCTCAAGTCGGCGACGGAACGGGACCACGTGATCACCCAGGCCCTCGCCGATCCCGAGGGCCGATTGGTGCGGCTCGCGCTGCTGTCCGCCATCGGCGGCGTGCCCGCGGAGGCCGTGCCGCGCGTGATTGCGCTGGCCCAGAATCGACAGCTACCGCCGGACGTCCGGCTCCAGGCCATCCGGGTGCTGGGTGCGGCACAATCGCCGCACGCGCTCGATGTCCTGCTCAGCCTCTCCGACGGCGGGCGTTCCATGTTCGGCCGGCAGCGGCTGTTGCCCAAATCGCGGGAGTTGCTGGCCGCGCTGGCGGCCCTGGCGAACGGATGGGGACGCGAGCCCCGCGCGACCGCCGTGTTGGCGCGGGCCGCCCTGTCGCCCGACGCCGAAATCCGGGCGGCGACGGACCCCGAGAGCGTCGTGTGAGCGATCCCGCCCGTTTTCTCGGGAGTCTGGCCCAGGCGCTGGCCGGCATGTCCCTCTACGCCGAGGGGCATCCCGCCCGGGGACGGGGCATCGACGCCGCCTACCTGGAGCTGGTCGATCTGCAGACGGAGTACCCGAAGCCCTCGTTCACCTTCTTGGGCGACGAGGTGATCTTCGGCCGGCTGCCGCTGCGCGATCTCCGCAACTGGGATTGGTCCGCCCGCTTCGCGGAGGCCGGCATTCAGCGGCTGGAGGTGGAGGATCGGGTGTCGCGCGAGGAGTTCGAGGTGTTCCTCGATCAAATGCTGGCGCGCATCACCTTCGCCGAGGTCGACACCTCGGAAGCGCGGCAGCTTGGACCCGCCAATATCAGGTTCGGCGCCGTCGGGGTCCGGGGCGGTGGGGAAATGTCGGCGGGTGAGATGCTGCCCACCGCGACGATCACGTTCTCGCTGGGGGAGGAGGTCGAAACGATCCGCTGGCTGCACGATGAAGTGAAACAGCGCGATCTGCTGCCGCTCGCCGAGGCGGAGGCCGTGGTCCGGTCCCTGTCGGTCGCGATGCACGGCGACCGGCAGATGATGCTCCCCCTGCTGCAGCTGAAGCAGTTCGATCAATACACGACCACCCACTCGCTCAACGTCGCGGTCTTGAGCATGGCCCTGGCCGAATACATGGGGATGGGGGCCGGCGACGTGCGCGCGTTCGGCATCGCCGGTCTGCTGCACGACCTCGGGAAGGTGCGTATCCCCATCGAAGTGCTCACCAAAGCCGGGAAGCTCACCCCCGATGAGCGCGTGATCATGAATCGCCATCCGGTGGAGGGGGCCCGGCTCATCCTCGAGAGCGAGCAGGAGCTCGATCTGGCGGCGGTGGTGGCCTACGAGCATCACATCATGTTGAACGGGCTGGGGTATCCCCAGGTGCGGTTCCGGCGCAAGTGTCACGAAGCGAGCAACCTGGTGCACGTGTGCGACGTGTACGATGCGCTGCGGACCACACGGCCCTATCGGGAAGCGTGGCCGGTCGACCGCGTGCTGCCGTACCTGGAGGGGCGTGCGGGGTTGGAGTTCGACCCCATCTACGTCCATGGGTTCATTACCATGATGCGGAAATGGGAAACCCAGGTGGCGGTGATGGACGACGAACGGGCTCCGCTGCCGGCCAGCGAGGCGCCGGTCCTCACTCCCGGACCTCAGGGATCGGTCGTCCCCACCCGCACCGATTAGATTGCTGACATGCCTCGTATCGTGGAGCAGCCGTGAAGGGCGTCGTCTTGGGGATGGCCCTCAGCCTGGCAGCGCAGGCGGTGGCGGCACAGAGCCGCCCGGCGCAGCCGCGGCTCGAAGGGAAATGGGAGGCCAGGACCGACGACGGGCCGCGGCTGATCATGGTCCGCGGCGACAGCTCCGCGCAGTTCGGTGATCAGGTGGCGCGCTGGCGTGTGGTGGGGGACAGCGTCTGGTTCACGCTGGGCGACGGCGTGTGGAATGTGTACGGACTGAAGATGACCGCCGACAAACTGACCATCTCCGGTGGCGATCTCGAAAAACCGGTGACCTTGCGCCGGGTGGGACCCGCGACCGCTCGACCGGACACGCTGCAGGTGCCGGACCCGCCCCCCGCAACCGCGAGGGCCTGGTAGACTCTACTTTGTTGCCCAGTCGTACACGCGTCCCAGCACCCCCCGCATCGCCTCGCTCACCTCGATATCCCGCCGCGGCATCACCCGCTCCACAACTTTGAGAAACCCGTCCCGGCTCATGCGCGCGCTGCCGGAGCCACCCCAGGCGAAGGGCGCGACGTATTTCGGCGAGCGGACCGTATCGAACAGGTTCGCCCCGGCGCCCAGAACCGTGCCGGTCCCCAGCAGCGTGCCGATCGCCGTCTTGGCATGGTCGCCGGCCAGCGTCCCGAGGAACTGCTGGCCGGTTTCGATCGGCGTGCCGGCGAGATCGAGCCGGACCGGACCGTAAGTGTTCTTGAGGTTCGAGGTGATCGTGCCGGCGCCGAGGTTGACCCAGCGGCCGATGACGCTGTGGCCGAGAAACCCGTCATGCGCCTTGTTGGCATAGCCCAGGAACACCGAGCTCGCCATTTCGCCGCGGATGGTGCAGCGCGGCCCGATCGCCGAGCCACGGAGCTCGCCGCCCACCACGCGCGCATTCGCGCCGATCCACAGGGGCCCCTCGAGTCGCGAGCCGGCCCGGATTTCGACGCCGCTCTCCACCACGACCGGGCCGTGTGAGACGTCGAACACGACGCCCGGCTCGACCAGCGCCTCGTGCAGGGCGAGCGCTCCCGGATCGCCGATCAGCGTGGATCCGGCGGGGACCGGGTCTGAATCTCCGAGCATCCCGCGCACATCGTCGGGGAGCAGCTTCTGCAAGGCCGGGATGAGATCGAACACGCCGTGCAGCACGATGCCCGGGACTTCGACCGGCTGGGCATCCGCGAGCGGGCCGTCCCAGGTGGCACCGGCGGGCACCGACCAGCCGACGGTGACGCCACGCGAGACGAACCGGGCCGGGACCTCCGGCACCTCGGGCGCGAAGCCAAGCGGGGCGAACGTCGACGAGCCGATGACGGCTGGGCCGGTGACCCGGCGCCGCGGGACAACCGGCGGCATGCCCGGCTCTTCGAATCCCGCCAGGTGCGGCGCCGCGAACACTTCCGCGACTTCTGCGCCGACGAAATTCTCCCACCGCTCGCGGATCAGGTAGGCACCGGCCCGCAGCTCGCACAACGGGCGGACGCCCGCAAAGGGGGCCCACACCGGGGCGAATTCGGGATCGAGCAGGAAGAGCGCCATCGTCACATCCGCTGTACGAGTTGCTTCAAGCGATCCGCCCGCCCGGTGGGGAGCACGAGCGTATGCCCGTTGGCCCGCACCACCACGAGATCGGTGATGCCGCTGACGGCCATGTGCTCGCTCTCCGACCACAGCACGCAGCGACGCACGTCATCGCCGATGGTGATGTTGCCGACGGCGATGTTGCCGTGTGAGTCAGGTGTGCGAATGCGAAACAGCGCGTCCCAGGAGCCAATGTCGTCCCAGCGAAATGTGCCGGCCACCACGGCGAGGCGTTTGGTGCGCTCGAGCACGGCGACGTCCACGGCGGCCGGAGTGACGGCGGCAAAGAACCCGGCCACATCGCCGTTCGCCAGGGCGGGGAGGCCGCTCTTCAGTTCGCGCGCGTGCGCCGCGCTCTCGGCCAGAAACCGTTCGACGCCCCAGGCGAACAACCCGGTATTCCACAGCGCACCGCGGCGGCGCAGCACGACGGCGCGTTTCGGCGTCGGTTTTTCGACAAAGCGCTGGACCCGTCGCGCGCCCTTGCCCAGCGCGCGACCCGGAATGATGTAGCCATATCCTGGCTCGGCGCGCGTCGGTTTTACGCCCACGGTGACCAGCACGTCGTGCTCGCGCGCGACGTTCAGCGCCTTTTCCGCGGCCGACCGAAACGCGGCATCGTCACCGACCGCCCAATCGGCGTGCATCGACAGCATCTGCGCCCCGGGATCGCGCTTGGCGATCCACTGCGCGCCCCACACCAGGGCGGGAGCCGTGGAGGCGGCCCGCGGCTCGGCCAGCACTTGCGCGGCCGGCACCTCGGGCACGAGCGCCGTGACGCGCTCCACCAGGAATGGCCCGGTGAGGATCAGAATCCGATTGGGCGGGACCAGGCCGTCGAGTCGCCGCACCGCCTGCGCCAAGAGGGGTCGATCCCCGGCGAGCGGTAACAGCTGCTTGGGGCGTTCGGGGGTCGACAGGGGCCAGAACCGCGTGCCGGAGCCTCCGGCCAGGATCACGGCCCAGACGGTCATGACGGGTCGGAGGGCGCGTCGCCCAGCAGAGCGGCGACCTGGGCGGTCAGTTTCGACGGGCTGAAGGGCTTCGTGATGGTCGTGGCCCCCAGGCTGCGGGCCTCGGCGAGCACGCGCTCTTCGCCCTCGGCGGTGAGCACCAGGACGGGCATCGACGCCGTGGCCGGGCGCCCGCGGACTTCTCGCAACAGATCGACGCCCGATCCGTCGGGCAGGTGCAGGTCCAACAACATGGCGTCGGGGCGGTCGGGGTCGGCCAGCACGCCACGGGCCTCGAACAGCGTGCGCGCGAGCAGCAGCTCATAGCCGCGCGCTTCGAGTTGCAAGCGGAGGAGGAGACCGATGTGCGGCTCGTCGTCCACGACGAGCACTCGCCGGGCGCGCGGGGGGAGGGGAGGCGCGGCCACCGGCTCGACGCTAGAGCAGGCCGGCGATGGCCGTGCGATGGCGTCGGAGATCGAACAGCAGCGTGCCGATGTTGGTGTCGGGGCGGACGAGAATCACGAGCATGGCATCGGCATGCAGCACCGCGACGACCGCGAGCCCCCCCGCGTACTCAAGCACACCGGTGGCGAATTCTCCGCGCGCGCCGACCGAGCCCAGCTCGCTCACGCCCCGGATCGCCGTGGGAAGCATCGCCGCCACACTGTCCGGGTCGATGCCGTCGGCACTTGCGGCGTCGATCGGCAAGCCGTCGCGTCCCACCACGACGACCGCATCGACGCCGTCACGGCGCGCGAGCGCTTGGACGAGCTCTCGGATCGTCGGCATTCGGGGGCGAAGCTAGGACGCCACACGAGGGAAGTCAAGCAGCGATCAGCGGTTAAGGGTTGACCCATTTCCCAACGCCGGGGTATCTTCAGCGCCATCATGCACACGGTTCGCGGCTCTGCACTCGCCGCCCTCGCGGCGGTGTTCGTCGTCGCCGCCTGCGACAATACGAGTGGACTTCCTGTCGCCACGACCCCCAACGCGGTGGACACCGTGTCGCTCTTTGCCCTGGACGGGACGCCCCTGCCGTCTCCGTCCGGCTACAACTTGCAGAGCAACACGGTCGTGCGCACCGATCGCTTCACCAGCTTCGACTTCGCCTTCAACATCACGCCCGCGGGGCAGGCCGTACTGCTGCCGACGGGGGCGCTGGGTCTGGGACAGTCGTCCGGCATTCAGGTCCAGAGCGTCGGATTCGACGCCGTGACGGACGCGCCGACCGGCACCTACGTCGACACGACCGCCGTCCCGATCGATAGCAGCACCGTCGCCGTCCTGCATTCCCGTGCGGCGCAGTGCTCGTTCGGGGCGATCGTGTTCTACTATGGCAAGATCGAAGTGCTGGCGATCGACACGGTCGCCCGGCGCATCGACCTCCAGGTCCTGGTCGACCAGAACTGCGGCTATCGCGGTCTCGAGCCCGGCGTTCCGCGCCGGTAGTCCCCCCATGATCGATTTGCGGTTGTTGCGCAGCGCGCCCGACGAGATGCGGGCCGCGCTGGCGCGTCGTGGCGATCCCAACCTCGGCGCGTTGCTGGACGAGATCCAGACCCTGGACGAGCAGCGGCGCAAGCGCACGGGGGAGCTGGACCAGCTCAAGGCGCAGCGGAACGAGGCGGCCCAAGCCGACGCCAAGCTGGTGAAACAGCAGGGCGCGCTGCCGCCGGAGATTGCCGCCGAGCGCCGGGCGTTGGGAGCCCGCATCACCGAAAGCGAAGCGGCACTACGAACCCTGGAGAGCGTGCTCGAGGCGAAGGCGCTCTATGTGCCGAATGCTCCATTGCCCGATGTCCCGGAGGGCGGTGCGAGCGCGAACCGGGTGATCCGGAGTTGGGGCACACCACGCGCGAATGGCCCCGCGACGCCCCACTGGGAGATCGCCGAGCGCCTGGGGCTCCTGGACCTGCCCCGTGGAGCCAAGCTGGCGGGATCGGGATTCCCGGTGTTCATCGGAGCCGGCGCCCGGTTGGTGCGGGCCTTGATTCAGTTCATGCTCGACTTGCACGTGCAACAGCATGGATACGTCGAAGTCGAGCCGCCGATCCTCGTGCGACGGGACGTGCTGCAGGGTACCGGGCAGTTGCCCAAGTTCGAAGACGATGTGTATCGCCTGGCCACGGACGACCTGTTCCTCGTGCCGACGGCCGAGGTGCCGCTCACAAACTTGTATCGCGACGAAATCCTGGATGGCGCGCGACTCCCGGTCGCGCACACGGCCTACACACCGTGTTTCCGCCGCGAAGCGGGCGCGGCCGGCAAGGACACCCGCGGCCTGTTGCGGGTGCATCAATTCGATAAGGTCGAGCTGGTCCGCTTCACGGCGCCGGCCGAGTCGGCCGCGGAGCTCGAGCGCCTCACCGAACATGCGGAAGCGGTCTTGCAGCGTCTGGAGCTGCCCTACCGGGTGGTGCTGCTCGCGGCGGGCGACACGGGATTCGCGGCCGCCAAGACGTATGACCTCGAGGCCTGGGCGCCGGGTGTCGGGTCATGGCTCGAAGTGTCGAGCGCGTCCAGCTGCACCGATTTTCAGGCGCGTCGCGCCAACATTCGCTTCCGCCGCACGCGCGGCGAAAAGCCGGAGTTCGTGCACACCCTCAACGCCTCCGGAGTCGCCCTGCCGCGGACGATTGCCGCCTTGCTCGAAACCCGGCTGGAGCCGGATGGCAGTGTGACGCTGCCGGGCGCCCTTGTGCCCTACATGGGCACTGACCGGCTCGGCCCCGCCGGTGCGTAGCGACGCGCTGCGCCGATCGGGGCCGGCGGTGGTGGTCGTGGTGGCCTTCGTGTTCGGCGCGCTGTCGGTCGCGTCGGCTTGGGTCGTCGCCCGTCACCTGCGCGAGGACGCGCGTGAAACGAGCCGGCTGTTCGGACGCGTGTTCGGCGGACTCAACGATCCCAGTCCGGATGCCGCCACCGCCGCCCTGTTCGACGTCGCCGCGCAAGTACGGGCGTTTAGAATTCCGATTGCCGTCACCGACAGCGGCGGCCGCGTGACCGCAATGGAGAATGCACCCCCCGGGGCGGCACGCGACAGCGCCCATCTGCGTGCGTGGATCGCCGACCTGGACGCCATCAATCCGCCCCTGGTGGAGCCGGGCATCGGCACGGTGCACTTCGGCACCCTCCCCATCTCGCGCCGACTCACGACGCTCGCAGTGCTGGAAGCCCTGGTATTGATCGGCCTCGGCGTACTCGCCGTCTGGGCGTATCGCGACCGGGTCGGGGCCGTGCGCGACCGGCTGTGGGTCGCGATGGCCCGCGAATCGGCGCACCAGCTCGGCACGCCGTTGATGAGCCTCACCGGATGGGTGGCGCGGCTGCGCGAGCGTCCGGAAACGCCCGGCACCGAAATCGTGGACCACCTCCAGGCTGACGTCGAGCGCCTGGAGCGCGTGGCGCGGCGGTTCGAGCGGATCGGACGGCCCCCGCGGCGGGAGCCGGTGGGCCTCGGGGCGGCGGCCGAGCGCGTCGTTACTTATTACCGTCCGCGGTTGCCGACCCGCGCCAATGCGGTCACGCTGACACTCGTGGCCGCCGGTCCCGGTCCGACGATCCTCGGCGACCCGGTGCTGATTGAGTGGGCGTTGGAAGCCATCATCAAGAACGCGATCGACGCGCTCTCGGGTCGTGGGGGCCGCGTTGACGTGCTGGTCGAAGCCGCCGGCGCGGTGGCACGGGTGCAGGTGCGCGATGATGGTCCGGGGATCGCCCCGGGACGGCGCAGCCGCATGTTCGAGCCGGGAGAGTCGAGCAAGCCGGGTGGGTGGGGCCTCGGACTGCCGTTGGCGCGCCGCATCGTGGAGCAGCAACATCGCGGCCGCCTGCAATACCAGCCGGGCAGTCCCGGCAGCACGTTCGTGCTCGAGTTTCCACACGAGGCGGGAGCGAGCGGATGACCCTCGCCTTGAACCCGGCACAACGCCGCGCGGTAGAGCACGGCGACGGCCCGATGCTGGTGCTCGCGGGCGCGGGATCGGGGAAGACCCGCGTGCTGACCGCGCGCATCGCGCATCTGATTCAGGTACGTGGCGTGCGCGCCGATCGCATTTTCGCCGTGACGTTCACGAATAAGGCCGCCGGGGAGATGCGGGAGCGGGTCGCCGCGCTGCTGGGCGCCGACCCGCGTGGTCTGTGGATCGGCACCTTTCATTCGCTCTCCGCCCGGTTGTTGCGCCGGGAGGCCCCGCTGTTGGGCTTCGGACCCAACTTCACGATCTACGATGAAGACGACTCGCAAGCGTTGATCAAGCAGATGCTGGAGCAGCGGCAGCTGTCGCCCAAGGCGTATCCGCCGCGCGCCCTCCACAACATGATCTCCGGCGCGAAGAACCGGATGATCGATCCCGACGACTTCGCACAGGCCGCGGACTCGCCCTTGGCCCGCATCGCCGCCGAGTGTTACCGGGAGCTGGGCGGCGCCCTGCTGCGCGCCAACGCGCTGGATTTCGACGATCTCCTCCTGTCACCGCTGCGCCTGTTCCGCGAGCATCCGGAACGGCTGGTCTGGTGGCAACGGCGGTTCGATCATGTCCTGGTCGATGAATTCCAGGACACGAATGCGGCGCAATACCACCTGGTGCGATCGCTCGCGCAGGGACACGGGAACCTCTGTGCCGTGGGTGATGACGATCAGGCCATCTACGGCTGGCGCGGGGCCGATGTGCGGCACATGCTCGCCTTTCAGGACGACTTTGCCGCAACCACGGTGGTCAAGCTGGAGCAGAACTACCGCTCGACCCAGGTGATTCTCGACGCCGCGAACGGCGTGATCGCCGAGAACCGGGACCGCCTCGGCAAGACCCTGTTCACGGCGGTGCAGGGCGGCACCCCGGTCGTTCAGCTCGCCGCCGCGGACGAACGGGACGAAGCCGAGTGGCTGGTAGCCGAGTTCTCCAGGCTGGCCGCGGACACCGACCTGCCGTACGAATCGATGGCGGTGTTGTATCGCACCAATTCGCAGTCGCGTCCGTTGGAGGAAGCGTTACGGATGAAGGGCGTGCCCTACCGGCTGGTAGGGGCGGTGAGCTTCTACGAGCGGCGCGAGGTCAAGGATCTGCTCGCGTACCTCCGCCTCCTGGCGAATCCCGCCGACGACCAGGCGTTCGCGCGGGTCGTCAATGTCCCTCGGCGCGGCATCGGCGATGTATCGGTCACCTTGTTGGCCGAGGCGGCACGACGGTGGAGCGTGCCGCTGCTCGAGGCGGCGCGCCGCGCCGTCGGGATCGAGGGCCTGCGTCCCGGGCTGCGGGACGGATTCCGGCGCTTCGCGGACATGATCGATCGCCTGCGGTCGGCCGTCGGTGAAGCCGATCCGGCGACCGCGCTCGAGTTAGTGATCGCCACGAGCGGCTACGAGCCATGGCTGGCCGAGGAAGGGGTCGAGGGCGTTGAACGGCTCGACAATGTGCGCGAGCTGGTGGCGGGAGCGGCGGCGTGGGCTGAGGTCGACGAGGTGACGGGAGATGATGGCGAGCCGGAAGGCACGATGCTCGAGCGGTATCTCACGCAATCGACGCTTGTGACCCCGACGGACGAATTCGGCGGCAGCAACGCCTCTGGCATCACGTTGCTGACGGTCCATATGGCGAAGGGACTCGAGTGGCCGGTGGTCGCGTTGGCGGGGCTCGAGGACGGACTGTTCCCGATGTCACGGACCGCCAGCGAGCCGGGCGGACTCGAGGAAGAACGGCGGCTGTGCTACGTGGGCCTCACCCGCGCGCGCGAGCGCCTGTATCTCTCGTGGGCCCGGACGCGCTATCGCAACGGACGGCTCGAGATGGCCGAGCCCTCGCGCTTCCTGGATGCCGTGCCGAAGGCGGTGGTGGATGAGCGCAGCACGACGCCCAGCTGGAGCCGTGCGGGGAGCTTCTCCGGGCGCGGGTCGGGCGCCGGTGCGGCCGGGCGTGCCCCCCAGCGCTGGCGCCGGGTGGAAGAGCCCGAACCGGTATTCGAGGACGACACCTCACAGGACGCCCCGCGCTACGCTCGGGGCGAGCGGGTGCGGCACCGCAAATTCGGCGGCGGCGTCGTGCGCGAGGTCTCGGGCGTGGGCCGCACCCTCAAGGTGACGGTCGAGTTCGACGACTCCGACATCGGCACCAAGCAGCTGCTGGTGGCGTACGCGGGGCTGGAACGGGAGTGGGAGGGGGACAGCGCATGAGTGTGTCCAAGGATGAAGTCCTGAAAATCGCGCGCCTGGCCGAGCTGCACGTCGATGATGCAGCGTTGCCCGCCCTGGTGGAGCAGATGTCCCGGATTCTCGACTACGTGGCGCAGATCGCCACGGTCAAAGGAATCGAGACGGCGCAGCCGTTCGTCCCCGGTCCCGAGGCGGCTCCGCTGCGCGCCGATGAAGTCCGGCCGGCGCCGCTGTCGTTCGGGCCGGCAGAGATGGCGCCGGCGTTTCGGGACGGGTTCTTCCTGGTGCCGCGCCTGGGGGCGTTTGAAAGCGCGCCCGATGAGACAATGGACGACGAGTGACGATCTCCGCCATCGCCGACCGGCTGGCCAAGGCCGAGTCGCTGCACGCGCTGCTCACTCCACTGGCGGATGTGCGGGCGTCGCTCGCCGCCCAGGCCGAGGGTTCGCCGAAGCAGGGTGCACTGGCCGGAGTGCCGGTGGTGGCGAAAGACAACATTTGTACCCTCGAGTTCACGACCACTTGTAGCTCGAAGATTCTCGCCGGCTACCGGTCCCCGTTCGAAGCGACCGCGATCACCCGGCTCAAGGCCGCCGGCGCGCTGATCGCCGGGAAAACGAATTGCGACGAATTCGCCATGGGCTCTTCCACGGAGCACTCGGCGTACGGACGCACGCACCATCCGATCGACCCGGCCCGGGTGCCCGGGGGCTCCTCGGGCGGTTCCGCGGCCCTGGTCGCGGCCGGCGCCGTGCCCGTGGCGCTGGGGTCCGAGACCGGGGGATCCGTGCGCCAACCGGCGGCGTTCTGTGGCATCGTCGGGGTCAAGCCCTCGTACGGCCGGGTGTCGCGCTACGGGCTCGTGGCCTTCGGCAGTTCGCTCGATCAGATCGGCATTTGCGCGACCAGCGTCGCGCAGGCGGGGCAGGTGCTGGCGGTCATCAGCGGTCGCGATCCACTGGACTCCACCTGCGCGGACCGCGATCCCATCACCGTCCCGGCCGCGCCGCAGCATCTCAAGGGAACGGTGATCGGCATTCCCGGCGAATACTTCCCGGCCGATCTCGATGCCGGTGTGCGCCGCGCCTGTCTGCGGGCAATGGAACGACTGAAACAGCTGGGCGCGGAGCTGCGCGACATCTCGCTGCCGCACACGCAATATGCTATTCCGACCTACTACATCGTCGCGCCCGCGGAGGCCTCGTCGAACCTGGCACGCTACGATGGCGTCCGCTACGGCCCACGGTTCGGGGACGCGGCGGACGTGCAGGCGCTGTATCGCAGCACCCGCGGCCAGGGGTTCGGCCCCGAGGTGCGACGGCGCATTCTCATCGGCACGTACGTGTTGTCGTCCGGCTACTACGACGCGTACTACGGCCGCGCGCAGCGCATGCGCGGGCTGATCGCCCAGGATTTTCGTCGCGTGTTCGAGCACGGGGTCGACCTCATCTTCACGCCGGCGACACCTACCACGGCGTTCCGCGCCGGAGAGCACCTGGCGGATCCCGTGGCGATGTACCTGGCGGACATCTTCACGGTGACCGCGAACCTCGCCGGTCTGCCCGCGATGACCCAGCCCATCGGGCGAGTGCAGGGTCTCCCGGTCGGTGGTCAGCTGATCGCCCCGGCATTCGCCGAGGAACGCATGCTCGCCGCGGCGCTGGCCTTGGAGCTGGTCGTCCCGGGCGAGGAGGAGGCCTGATGGCCGTGGCAGGGTGGGAGACCGTCATCGGGCTCGAGACGCACGTGCAGCTGCGCACGCGCTCCAAGATGTTCTGCGGCTGCTCCAGTGTGTTCGGCGCTCCACCGAACACCAATGTCTGCCCGGTCTGTCTCGGGCTGCCCGGCGCGCTCCCGGTCGTCAATGGCCAGGCGATCCGGCTGGCGGTTCGGGCGGCGATCGCACTCGAGTGTCGCGTGCACGCGCGCAGCATCTTCGCCCGCAAGAACTATTTCTACCCCGACCTGCCCAAGGGTTATCAGATCTCCCAGTACGAGGAGCCGCTGGCCACCGACGGCGGCCTCACGTTCGGGAGCCCGGAGCGCGGATCGGTCCGGGCCACGATCGTACGACTGCATGTCGAAGAAGACGCCGGCAAGTCACTGCACGATCGCGTTCCCCGTGCCACCGCGGTGGACTTGAACCGCTCCGGTGTCCCGCTCGCCGAGATCGTCACTGGACCCGACTTCCGTTCTCCGCAGGAGGCGCGGGCGTACCTGCTGGCGCTGAAGGAGGTGCTGCAATACGCCGGCGTCTCCGATTGCGACATGGAAAAAGGGAGCCTGCGGGTGGACGCGAACGTGTCGGTGCGCCGGCCCGGGGCGACTGCCCTCGGGACCAAAACAGAGGTGAAAAACATCAACTCGTTTGCGTTCGTCGAGAAAGCCCTCACGGTCGAACGCGAGCGTCAGGTCGGCGTGCTCGAGTCGGGTGGGACCATCGTGCAGCAGACGATGTTGTTCGATGCGCGGGCCAACACCGTGCGGCCGCAACGCACCAAAGAAGAGAGCAAGGACTACCGTTACTTCCCCGAGCCCGATGTGCCGCCCCTGGTGGTCCCCGAGCCTTGGCTGCGAGAGGAGCAGGCCGCGATTCCGGAACTTCCGGCCGCCAAACGGGAGCGTCTCGCCGCGCGCTACGGCATTCCGGCTCAGGACGCGGGCGTCCTGACGCAGGTGCCGGGCGTGGCGGACTATTTCGAGGCGGTGGTCGCGGCCGGAGCCGAGTCGAAGCCGGCAGCCAATTGGGTCATGGGCGAAGTGCTGGGGGACGCGAATCAGCACGACGGGGTGCTGCGGGTCAAGCCGGCGGCGCTCGCCGAATTGATCGCGTTGGTGAAGGGCGGCGCCGTCTCGACCCAGGCGGCCAAGCGCGTGTTCGAGACGATGGCCGCGCAGGGTGGCGATCCGCGCAGTGTGGCGGACTCGCTGGGATTGGTCCAGGTGGCCGATGCCGGGGCGTTGTCGGTGTGGGTGGACCAGGTGCTGGCGGCGCAACCGGGCGAGGTGACGCGGTACCGGGGTGGCGAAACCAAGCTGCTGTCGTTTTTCGTGGGGCAGGTGATGAAGCTGTCGAAGGGGAAGGCCGATCCCAAACTGGTCCCGGACCTAGTGAAACAGCGGCTCGGATCCTAGCCGCGGGTCGCGCTGACCAGCTCCACACCGTCCTGCAGGCAAAACTTCACGCGCGAATCGTATTTCTTGCCGCAGGTGGGGCACACCTTCGCGAAGGCGATCGGCGTCGTCGACTTCAACGCGACGGCGAGGTCGACTCCATCTTTGGGACAGTAGCGCCAGCTGTCATCACAACGCGTGCCGCATTTGGGGCACAACCTCACGCCGACGCCGCCCGTCGAGGCTCGCGCCACGGCTTGGCCGCTCGGGCACTGCGCCAGAATTCCAGCGTCGACGCCGGGAGGCCAAAATGCTCCTCGGCCGTGGCGTGCACCCGGCCGGGGTCCTGGCGCCCGCCTTCCTGCAGGGCCCGGCGCCGCATCTGTTTGGCCAGTCCCAGCGCCTGCTCGCCGGCCGGATCGAGACGATGCGGCGGCGCGTTGGACTCGGCCAGGCCTGCCATGACGTAGTCGAACGCGACCGCCATATGCCGTTCCACGTCATCGTCCGGCAGATCCCACCGGCTGTTCTCGGCGATGAGCTGAAACGCCCACTGCCAGCTCTGGCTCTCGGTGAGATGCACCATGCCGCGGAACAGGCGGCGGTTGGTCCGAATGCTGAAAATGGTCGGGGAGAGAATCGCGTCGAGGTGCGCGTCGCTGTGGCCGTGATCCTGCTGGATCACGGTCTTCGCGGTGCGGGCGTACCGATCGCCGAGATGGGTTTCGAGGCGGCTCTCCCAGTAACTATGCCCCAGGGCCGTGGTGCTGCTGGTGAGCACGAGCTGTCGCGGGACGTAGAAGTTATGCGCGACCGTATCCGCCGCGAGGTGCGACAGATATCCCAGGCCGAACGCCCGGAGCCCGTCGCTATGCGCGAGCTCGTAGATCTCGCGCCCCACGTGCCAGGCGTGGCAATGCCGCCCCACGGGCGCGTATTTCTTGGCCATCGACGTGTCGGCCGCGATGTTGCCGTAGAGAAAATCGTAGGGATAGGCCCGCAACAGGTCCGCTACGCTGCCCGGCAACGCCGACAAATTCGTCAACACGGATTCGCCGAGGTAGATGTGCGTCGCCGGCGTCCAGGCGTGGGCCACTCCCGGGAAGATCACGAGCGCCACGAGGGCGACGATCGTCAGCGCGAGGACGCGCTTCAGGATTTTCTCCGCTTGCGGCGTCGTTTTGGAGCGGGCCGATCCGGCTTCGCCGGACGAACGGACTTCCAGAGCGCCACCCCCGACTGCACGGTGCGCACCGCGGCGGCAATGTCGCCGAGACGCGCCTCCGCGGTTTCGGCGGCGTGGGTGAGACGGTGGCGAATGTCCCGTGACGTCTCCGCGATGCCGTCGACTTCCGCCCGGATGCTCGAGACCATTTGCCGCACGTCGCCGACGACGGGCAGGACGGAATCCTTGATGCCGCTCAGAAAGGACCGGATCCCGAGGGCGACGGCGAGCACGGCGACGGCGGAGGTAATCGCGGCGAGGGCGATCACGGCGAGGCTCAGCGAGCCGAGCACCGCGGCCCACGTGGGGATCATACCGAAACCTCGATGCCTCGGGCGGCGGAAGTCAACCGCTCCGTCGCGTCCGTGTTCGGTATCATGCGCAACAGCAGCAGTCCCACGGCGGCAATCGTCGGAACAGCCCGTTCCCATTCGCCCAACGCCGGGCTGGCGGTCAACGCGAAGCCGTTCGCGATGGCGATGCCCAGGGTGGCGTCGACGGGGGCCGCTCCCGCAATCAGGCGACGCCCCAGCGCCCACACGATCACGAGCGCCGCCCCGGCTGCGACCGGAATGAGTGGTCCGCCGATGGCGGCCCCGGCCAGGATCCACAGCAGGATCGCGATGGAGGGCTCGTAGATCCGCAGCTCGAGCGCGAGCCGAGCATGCGGAATCGACCACCGCGCCAGGGCGTATCCCATCAGGCCACACACGATCAGCGGCGACAGGCCGCTGGCGTATCCGATGCCCGCGGCGAGGCACACGGCGGCGATGGTCCCCGGCAGGAACGGCGTGCGGCGGGAGATCCGGGCCGCGAGCATGGCACAGACCGCCGCCCCGCCAATCCCATATCCGATCGAAAGGGCGCCACGCTTCAAATCGGCGACCGTGTTGTGCGGCACCAGCAGGGCGATCAGCGCCACCGCCACGAACGCGAACGCACCGATCGTCACTCGACGCGGATTCCTGGTTCCCGCGAGCGCCAGGGCCGCCGCCACGGTGGCGATGACCGGACCGATGACTCTCCATTCCTGGAGCGACGGCGTCATCAGCCAGCGCACCCCCGCCACGAGCAGGGCGGCGGGGATCAGCAGCGCCCCGGTCGCCTCCAACACACCCGTCGCCGACCATGGTGCGGGATCGGGGTCCGGGGTCGCGAGCTCGGCGGCGGCGCGCGCGGCCACCCAGCCGACCGCCACGGCGAGGATCGGGGCGATGAGGTCGAACAGCGCGCGATCCAGGATCCCCACGCCGGGTCCCAGCGTCACCCCGAGGAGATACCAGCCCAGCGGCGAGACGGTGGCCATCCATTGCCACAGCGACCGGATGGCGGCGGGTCGGGGAAGGTGCAGGGCCAGGAGGGCGGCAAGGCCCAGCAGACCGGCGGCGACAATCGGTGAGAGGGAAAACACGCGCGCATACGTTCGCCCGCGCTTGACGCGTGCGCAAGCACATCCGTAGGTTGGGACACCCATGGCCCCGACGTTCTGCGTCTCCGGCGGTCGCGCGCTCGAGGGCACGATCCGCCCCGCCGGCAACAAGAACGCGGCCCTGCCGATTCTCGCGGCGACGCTGCTCGCCGACGGTCCGTGCCGCATCGACAACGTTCCCAAAATCCGCGACGTCGAAACCATGCTGGCCCTGTTGTCGCACCTCGGGGCCGGCGTCGAGTGGGTCGGACCGAACTCCGTGGTGGTGGATTCGCGGCCCGCCGAGCCGCGCGAGCTGGACCCGGCGCTGTGCGCCCGCATTCGCGCGTCGATCCTGCTGGCGGGACCGATGTTGGCGCGCTTCGGGCGCGTCGCCCTGCCGCCGCCGGGGGGCGACGTGATCGGGCGGCGCCGGGTGGACACGCACTTCCTGGCGCTGGAAGCCCTCGGCGCCGTGGTGGAGGTGGGGAAGCAGTACCGGCTCGAGGCCAAGGCCCTGACGGCGGCCGACGTATTCCTCGATGAACCGAGCGTCACAGGCACGGAGAACGCCCTGATGGCTGCCGTGGCGGCCAAGGGACGGACGGTGCTCCGCAATGCAGCCAGCGAGCCCCACGTGCAGGATCTCGCGCGCTTCCTGGTCAGCCTGGGCGCGCAGATCGAAGGGATTGGGACCAATACCCTTTCGATCGTCGGCGGCGAGCGGCTCGGCAGTCCGAATGGGCCGTTCACGATCGGTCCGGATCACATCGAAATCGGGTCGTTTCTGGGGTTAGCGGCGGTGACCAACGGGTCGATCCGCATCGAAGGCGTGCGGCCGGCGGACTTGCGGGCCACGTTGTTCGCGTTCGACCGGCTGGGCGTCCGCCCGCGGCTGGACGGGGATACGCTCGTGGTCGCCCACAACCAGGAGCGCCGCATCCGCTCCGATCTGGGCGGTCACATCCCCAAGCTCGAAGACGGACCGTGGCCGGCGTTTCCAGCCGATCTCATGTCGATCGCGATCGTGGTGGCCACCCAATGCGATGGGGCGCTGCTGGTCTTCGAGAAGATGTTCGAGTCACGGTTGTTTTTCGTCGACAAGCTGATCGGCATGGGCGCGCGCATCGTGTTGTGCGATCCGCACCGGGCGGTGATCGCCGGGCCTTCCCCATTGCGGGGCGGGGAAGTGGAGAGTCCCGATATCCGCGCCGGGATGGCCGTGCTGCTCGCCGCCCTCGCGGCCGAGGGGGACTCGGTGATCCACAATGTGGGTCAGATCGAACGCGGCTATGAGCGGATCGACGAGCGGCTGCGGGGCCTGGGGGCGCAGATCGAGCGGCGGGAGGATGGAGGTTAGCCTCGAGGTCCCGGCAGGGGACGGCAGCGTTCCAAGACTCGAGTTGGTCGATTGGGCGACCCGGTTCGGTATCGTTGCTGGGATCACGACCCGGCAAGATGGCTTCTCCCTTGGTCTCTGGAACGACGAACCGACCGAACAGGTCATGACGCGCTGGCGCGCGTTCCGTCGGGCCTTCTCCCCCCAGTTCCCGACCGTGGTGCTAGGCCACCAGGTTCACGGCACGGAACTGAAGTGGCATGAGGCCGTCCCCGCGGGATGGCTGCAGCTCGACGGGATGGACGCTCACGTGACGCGGGAACGGGGAGTGCTCCTCACGGTCACCGCGGCCGACTGCATCCCGGTGTACCTCGCGGCACCTGCCCATGGCCTCGTCGCCCTGGTCCATGCTGGCTGGCGCGGGGTGGCCGACAACATTCTGGAGCATGTGCTCGGAGAAATCACTCGAACCGCCAAGGTCCGCTTTCGCGATATCGTAATGCATTGTGGTGTAGGCATTTGCGGTAGCTGCTATCAAGTAGGTTCTGAAGTCTCGGAGCGGCTGACTGGCCGTCCAGCGACGGGCCAGACCACCGTCGACCTTCGCTCCATTCTCGCCGGTCGTGGCCGCACCCTGGGGCTGTCCGACATCACGATCTCCGCCTTTTGCACGGCCCATCACAATGACCGGTTCTTTTCGCATCGGAAATCGGGTGGAAAGGATGGGCGCATGGTCGCGTACTTGGGCACGCCCTTGGCTTGACACGGCACCCCCCCCCGGATACATTCACCGGCGAGCGGGCGAAGTTCGGCCCGCGCTTTTTTTTATGCTCACCGACAGCATGGTAGAGGCTGTTCGGGCCCGACTGGAAACACTGGGGCTCGACCTGGCCGACCTTCGCCTCGGCGGCACGCCGCAACGGCCGCTCGTTCAAGTACGCATCGATTGGCCTCCGGCGGACCCGGAACGGCGCGTGACGGTGGAGGATTGCGCCCGGGCCAGCCGCGCCTTGGAGTCCTGGCTGGACGAGGCGGGACCCCTGGGACCCCGCTACCAGCTCGAGGTCTCGAGTCCCGGGATGGATCGGCCGCTCCGCTGGCACCGCCACTGGGTGCGCTTTGTGGGCCGGGACGTGTCGGTACGGTTGGAGGGCTTGGGCCGGGTGCGCGCCCGGATCGTGGCGGTCCCGGACGAGCAGACGGTGGTGCTACACCCCGAAGGGCGCGAACCGGTCACGGTGCCACTTTCGACGGCTCGTGAAGCCAGACTCGCGGTGGATTGGTAACCCTGAGCTGATAGCTGATAGCTGATAGCCGACAGAACTGACGACGGGAACCAACTGATGGCGAATGCCCCTGACGTAGTCTCTGCGATCCGCGAGCTGACGACCTCAAAGCAGCTCGACCGCGGGGAAATGATCGACCTATTAAAGGACGGGATGCACGCCGCCCTCGTGAAGCGCTACGGGCCCAACGTCCGGTCGGAAATCTCGATCGACGAGCTGAAGGGAACCATCCGCATCGTGGTGCTGAAGACGGTGGTCGAGGCGATCGAGGATCCCGGGACGCAGGTCACCCTGGAAGAAGCACGCTTCGAGGATCCGGATTTTCAGGTGGGCGACGTGCTGGAAGAGGAGGTGCCGTTCGGGGAATTCGGACGCACCGCGGTCCAGGCCGCCAAGCAGCGCATCATTCAGCGCGTGCGTGAAGGCGAGCGCTCCCGCATCCGCGAGGAGTTCTCGGGAAAAGTGGGTGAGCTGCTGCCGGGCGAAGTGCAGCAGATCGAGCGGGGGAAGATCGTCGTGATGTTGCAACGGTTCCGCGAGGCGGAGGCCATCATCCCCTACCGCGACCAGAACCACCGCGAGCACTTTCATCAGGGCGATACGATCCGAGCGGTCCTGAAGCGCATCGAGGAAACACCCAAGGGACCCCGGCTGATCCTGTCGCGCGCCGACCCGCTCTTCGTCAAGGCACTGTTCCGGATCGAGGTCCCCGAAATTCAGCAGCAGATCGTGGAAATCCGGGCCACCGCCCGTGAGGCGGGGAGCCGCACCAAGATCGCGGTCATTTCCCGCGACGACGCCATCGATCCGGTGGGCGCGTGCGTGGGGCTCAAGGGCTCGCGCGTGCAGGCGGTCGTCAACGAGCTCAACGGCGAGCGGATCGACATTGTCCCCTGGTCACCGGACCCGGAGCGGTTCGCCAAACTGGCGCTGGCGCCGGCCCGGGTGGCGCGCGTGTTCTCGGATCCCGAGAGCCGCACTATCCAGGCGATTGTGGACGAGGACCAGCTGTCGCTGGCCATCGGCCGCAACGGCCAGAACGTGCGCCTGGCCTCCGAGCTCACCGGCTGGAAGATCGATCTGTACTCGAGCCGCGAGTGGCTGGAGCGCGGCGGCGAAGGGCCGCTGTTCGCCCCGCTGCCGCCCGAAGAGGAACAGGCGGTCAAGGTTTCCCTGGCCGAGCTCCAGGGCCTGGCCCCGGATTTGATGGCGGTGCTGGAGAAGAACGGGAAGAAGACGTTGAAGGACGTCATCGATCTCGAGCGAGAGGACGTGGACAAGCTCGAAGGGATGACCCCGGAGATGGCCGACCGGCTCATCGGGTTTCTCAATGAGCTGACGGAGGATGGCGGGGAGGAACCGAGCCCTGCCCCAGAGGCTCCGCCCGCGCCGCCGTCGTGACCGACGCGCTGGCGGGTCTGCTCGGGCTGGGGGCTCGCGGGCGGAAGTTGGTGATCGGCGTATCCGGCGTGCGGGCGCGGCTGCAGCACGGCAAAGTCTCGGCGGTGGTGCTCGCGTCGGATGCGAGCCCGCGCACGCGGGAAAAGGTGGAGCGGTTGGCGGTGGGACGCGGCGTACCGGTGCTGGTGGGACCGGTGGCGGCCGAGCTGGGCCGGCGGTTGGGACGGGCGCCGGTACAGGCGGTGGGAGTACAGGATCGCGCGCTGGCGCGCGGCATGATGCGGCTTTCGGAGGAGTTGCGTGGCGACACGGATTCATGATCTGGCGGCGGAATTCGGCATCTCCAGCGAGCAGGTAATGACCATGCTCAAGGAGATGGACATCTTCGTGCGCAGTCATCTCACCCCGCTCAAGGAAGAGCAGGTGTCGATGATGCGCGCGCGCTGGGAGCGCGAGAAACGGCGGCAGAAGGAGCCGACGGCCACCGCCCCCAAGCGGCGGCGCGCCGTGAAGGTGGTCGAGCCGGTCGCTCCGGTGGAGGAGGAAGGGCGCCCCAAGCGGCGGCGCCGGACCGCGGCGGAAGTTGCCGCCGCCGAGGCGGAAGCCCAGGCGGAAGCGGCGAAGGTCGCCGAGGAAGAGGATCTGCGCGCTCGCGCGGCGCTGGAAGCCAGCCGGGTCCAGGAAGAAGAAAAGCCCACGATTTCGCTCGAGGAACGCGCTGCGGCGCTGTTCCGCGATCTCCCCGCCGTCGAGAGCGCGCCGGAGCCCGTGGCGTCGTCGACGACCGCAGCCTCGCCGCCCCCGCCGGCCGCGGCGTCGCCGTTTACGGCGCCGTCAGGCGCGCCGCCACGCCAGATGATCCCGACGCCAGTGCGGCCCAAACCCGTCGCCAGTGGCGTGCCCGGCGGCGCGGTGCCGCCGCGCCCCGTCGCCTCGGCGGCACCGGGGGCCGGCGCGCTCGAGGAGCGGCGCCGCGACAAGGCGGGGAAGAAACGGAAGAAGGGCCGCAAGTCGCTGGTGGATCAAGAAGCGGTGGCGCAGAACATTTCCCGCACGCTCGCGTCGATCAAGGGTCCGGTGGCCCGCAAAGGCGTGCGCCAGCGAGAAGAAGGCCCCAGCTTCCGCGATCTGCAGGAAGAAAAACGCGCCGCGGAAAAAGAGCGCGAGAAAACTCTCGTGCGGGTGACCGAGTTCATCACGGTCAGCGAGCTCGCGAACATTCTCAAGGTCCCGCCCACGCAGATCGTCACCTTTGCCTTCAAGGAGCTGGGGCAGATGGTCACGATCAACCAGCGGCTCGACTTCGACCTCATCGAGCTGATCGCCTCCGCGTTCGGCTTCCAGGCGACCAAGGAAGAGGAGTACGCGGTCGCCGCCCCCGAGCAGCCAGCGGACCAGGCCGACACGCTGCGGCCGCGGCCGCCGATCGTCACCGTCATGGGTCACGTGGACCACGGCAAGACGTCGCTGCTCGACTACATCCGCAAGGCGAACGTCGTGGCCGGCGAAGCCGGCGGCATCACGCAGCATATCGGCGCGTATCATGTCACGCTGAAGGACGGCCGGTCCATCTCGTTCCTCGACACCCCGGGCCACGAGGCCTTCACGGCGATGCGCGCCCGTGGCGCGCAGGTGACCGATCTCGTGGTGCTGGTCGTCGCGGCCGATGATGCGATCATGCCGCAAACCGTCGAAGCGATTTCGCACGCCAAGAATGCGGGTGTCCCGCTGGTCGTCGCCATCAACAAGATCGACCTGCCGTCCGCCAACGTGCAGAAGGTCAAGCAGGACCTGCTCGCCCACGGGGTGGTGCTCGAGGAGTTTGGCGGGACCACGCTCGCCACCCCGATCTCCGCCAAGAAGGGGACCGGGATCGAAGTGCTGCTCGACCAGATCCTGCTGCAGGCGGAGCTGCTCGACTTGAAAGCCAATCCCGACCGCCTGGCGGTGGGAACGGTGCTCGAGGCGACGCTCGATCCGGGCAAGGGCCCGGTGGCCACCATCATCGTTCAAAACGGGACGCTGAAGGTCGGGGAAGACTTCATCTGCGGCCAGTTCTCGGGGCGGGTGCGCGCCATGTTCGACGAGCGCGGCCAGACCGTGCCGGCGGCGGGTCCGTCGATTCCGGTGCAGATCCTCGGGTTCGAGGGTGTGCCCGAGGCCGGGGACAGCTTCCAGTCGGTGAAGGACGCGGCCGTGGCGCGGGATATCGCGCAGAAGCGGCAACGCCTCGAGCGCGAGGCCCAGCATCGCCGCACCAGCCGGGTCAAAACGCTGGAAGACTTCATGGCGGAGCGGGCCGCCGGCGGCGCGGCCGCGCTGCGGGTCATCATCAAGGCCGACCAGGGCGGTCCGGCGGAGGCCTTGGCCGATGCGCTGGGCCAGCTGTCCACCGCCGAGGTCAAGGTCGAGGTGGTGCATCGCGGCGTCGGCTCGATCACCGATTCCGACGTACTGCTCGCCAAAGCCTCCGGCGCGATCATCATCGGCTTCCACGTCCGGCCCGATTCGAACGCGCGCACCTCTGCCGAGCGCGAGCGGGTGGAAATCCGTACCTACCGCATCATCTACGAAGCGGTCGACGAGGTGAAACTCGCGATGGAAGGCCTGCTCGCCCCGGAGAAGAAGGAAGTCGTGTTGGGCGAGGCCGAAGTGCGTCAGCTGTTCAAGGTCGCCAAGGTCGGGACGATTGCCGGCTGCTTCGTGCGCAGCGGCATCATTCCGCGCACCGGGCGCGTCCGCGTCGTCCGCAGCGGGGTCGAGGTGTACGACGGCACCCTGGGCTCCCTGAAGCGGTTCAAGGACGATGTGCGCGAGGTGCGCGAAGGGTTCGAGTGCGGCATCGGGGTCGAGAATTTCAACGACATCAAGGTTGGCGACTTGATCGAGGCGTATCGCATCGAGGAAGTCGCCCGGTCGCTGGATGCGGGCGCGCCCAGCGCCGGAGGAAGCGCGCGGGGCGGTTGAGGCGTGATCGTCGGCCTGATCACGTGGGAGCTCCACCTCGAAGCTTGTCACTCGCTGAAGGAGAAGCGGCAGATCGTGAAGAGTCTCAAGGATCGCCTGCACCAGCGCTACAACCTGTCCGCCGCGGAGACGGATCACCACGACCTGTGGCAGCGGGCGGAGTTGACCGCGGCGGTGGTGAGCACCGAGCGGCACCACGCCGAGCAGGTCCTGCGCGAGGCGGACCGCCTGGTGGAGAGCGCCCCCGGCGCGCGGATCATCGACACCAGCACGAGCTATCTCTGACATGCGGACGCGGAGCCATCGCCCGGAGCGGGTGGGCGAGCTGATTCGGGAAACGGTGGCGGAGTTTCTCACCACCAACGTGCGCGACCCGCGCATCGGGTTCGTCACGGTGACGGGTGTCCACGTGTCGGCCGATCTGGGGCATGCCACGGTGCAGGTGAGCGTGATGGGCACCGAGGAGGAGAAGGACCGGAGTCTCGAAGGGCTCGCCAGTGCTGCCCGGTTTCTGCGCAGCCGGCTCGCCCGCGAGCTGCGCTTGCGGACCAGCCCCGAGATTCACTTTCAACTCGATCGGGGCCTCGAGCATGCGCAACGGATCAATCAGGTGCTGAAGGACCTGAAGGAGGGTGGCGGCTGACGGGGGGAGTGCTGCTGGTGGCCAAACCCGCCGGGCCCACCTCGCACGACGCGGTGGATATCGTGCGGCGGGCGCTGGGGACCAGCCGTGTCGGGCACCTGGGGACGCTCGACCCGTTTGCCGAGGGGCTGCTGGTCATCGTGGTGGGTCGCGCGACGCGCCTGACGGCGTTCGCCACCGGGTGGCGCAAGACCTACCACGGGACGATCCGGCTCGGAACCGTCACCACTACGGACGATCGCACCGGGGCGGCGGTGCAGGAATCCGATGCGTGGCGACAGTTGGACCGGACGGCGATCGGCGCGGCGTTCGAACGATTTCGCGGCACGATCACGCAACGGCCGCCGGCCCATTCGGCGGTCCACGTGGACGGGGAGCGGGCGTACCGGCGGGCGCGGCGCGGAGAGTCGGTGATGCCGGCCGCGCGCACGGTCGAGATCGTGGAGCTCGAGCTGGCATCGCTCGCCGGCCCCGACGTGGGCTTCCGCGCGACGGTGAGCGGCGGGACGTACGTGCGAAGCCTGGCGCGCGACGTGGGGGAAGCGTTGGGCTGCGGTGCGCACCTGGCGATGTTGAGACGGACCGCGGTGGGGCCGTTTCACCTGTCGGAGGCGAAACCCCCGGCGGACGTGACCGCTGCCGACCTGCGACCGGCGGGGCTCCTGGTGGCCGATCTGCCGAGCCGCGCCCTCGCCGGGGACGAGCGGGATGCCGTGGTACATGGACGGTCGCTTCCGGCGCTCGGCGCCGACGACCGGGTGGCGCTGTTCGCGGCGGACGGCGAGCTCGTGGCCGTGGGAGAGCGGGAGGGCGATCTGCTGCGACCGCGGGTTGTCGTCGCCGACTGATGGCGGGCGGAGGGGCGGTCGTTACCGTCGGCACGTTCGACGGCGTGCATCGCGGGCACCAGGCGGTGCTGGCGGAGATTATCCGGCGGGCCCGCGAGGCCGGGACGGAGAGCGTGGTGGTGACGTTCGACCCCCATCCGCTCGAGGTCGTGAATCCCGCCGCGGCCCCGCGCCTGCTGACGCTGCCGGCGGAACGAGAGCGACTGCTGGCCGAGGCGGGCGTGAGCCGGGTGGTGACGTTGCCGTTCACGCCAGAGCTGTCGCGCCTCACGCCGGACGCGTTCGTGCACGAGGTGCTGCAGGGGCAGATCGGGTTGCGCGAGCTGGTGCTGGGCCACGATCACGGGTTTGGGCGCGGTCGCTCGGGCGACGTGGACACGGTGCGGCGGATCGGCGCCGCGGACGGCTTCGCGGTGGATGTGGTGGAGCCGGTGCGCGACGACGGGCGCCCGATTTCGTCCACCGCGATTCGCGCCGCGATCGCCCATGGCGACCTGCCGCTGGCGGGTCGCTGGTTGGGACGGCGCTACGGGGCGCTGGGCGTGGTGGCGCGCGGCGCCGGAAGGGGCCGGACGATCGGTGTGCCGACGATCAACCTGCCGCTGCCGGACGCGCGGAAACTGTTGCCGCCCGATGGCGTGTATGCCGTGTGGGTGACGGTTGAGGGACAGGGGCCGTACGGGGGCATGATGAATCAGGGGCCCCGGCCGACGTTCGGCGTGGCCGAGCGTGGCCTCGAGGTGCACTTGTTTGATTTCAGTGCAGAGCTGTACGGTGAGACGGTGTGGGTGGAATGGGTCCAGCGCTTGCGGGACGTGCGCACGTTTGCGTCGCGGGAAGCGTTGATCGAGCAGCTGGCGAATGATCGCGCCGCGGCGCGCACAAGTCTCAATCTGGCGGGTGTGGGATGAGCGACCTTCGATACCGAATCGGTTTCATCGTGCTGCTGCTGGTGCTGTCGGTGCTCCAGTTGCTGCCCAAGAACGTCACGCAACGGACCCGCGATCCGGTCACCGGGACCATGAAGGACACGAGCGTGCGTCGCGTGCCGATCAACCTCGGACTCGATTTGCAGGGCGGGATTCACCTCGCGCTCGAGGTCGATGAATCCAAGGGACCGGTGGCGGACTGCGCCGATGCCATTCGCCGCGCCGAGACCGTGGTGCGGCGGCGCGTGGACGAGTTCGGGACCACCGAGCCCGTAGTGCAGGTGGTCGGGAATTGCCGGCTGTTGGTCGAGCTGGCGGGAGAGAAGGATCCCGCCCGGGCCAAGCAGATCGTCCAGCGCTCCGCGTTTCTCGAGTTCCGCATCACCGACATGAAAAACCTGTTCCGGGATGCGTTGCCCACCATCGACGGCGAGCTGCGGAAAGCGGGGGTCAAGGGGGCCGGCGCCGGCACCGTGAGCGCCGTGTCCCAGCTGTTCGGCCAGGACTCGACCAAGAAGGGCACGACCGACACGACCTCCAACGCCAATGCCCCAGGCGCACTCTCGGCCCTGCTGTTCCAGGGTCAGATGCCGGGTGAATTCCTGGTCCCGGTCGAGCAAGTCCTGCGGGCGGAGAGCCTGTTGGCCCGGCCCGAGGTGAAAGCGGCCGTGCCGCGCGGCGTCGAGCTGCGCTGGGGCACGGACGTCGAGTCGCGCGGCGCGCGCCCCTATCGCGCGTTGTACGCGCTCGAGGACCGGTCCATCATCACCGGCGACGAGCTCACCAAGGCGTCAGCCCGGCGCGACCAGATGAACAACCATTCCGTGGTCACCTTCGACCTGACCCGTCGCGGCTCGCGCAAGTTCTGCGACGAGACCGGCCGGCATGTCCACCACTACATGGCGATCCTGCTCGACAGTCGCGTGCAGGGGCAACCCCCCATCATCAACGATCAGATCTGCGGCACGGGCCAAATCGACCTGCAGAGCAAACCACTCACCGAAGCGCAGGACCTGGCCCTCGTGTTGCGGGCGGGCGCGTTGCCGGCGCCGCTGAAGATCGTCGAGGAGAGCAGCGTCGGGCCGTCCCTGGGCAAGGATTCGATCCACGACGGCATTCGGGCGGGCGTGGTCGGTGTGATCATCGTGATTCTGATCATGGTGATCTATTACCGGACGTCGGGTGTCCTGGCGGTGGGGGCGCTGAGCCTGTACGTGCTGCTCATGTTGGCCGGCCTGTCGTTATTCGGCTTCACGCTGACCCTGCCAGGGCTCGCCGGGATGGTGCTGTCGGTGGGCATCGCGGTCGATGCCAACGTGCTGATCTTCGAGCGCATCCGGGAAGAGCTGCAGCACGGGAAAACCGTGCGGCTGGCGATGGACGAAGGCTTCAAGCACGCGATGACCGCGATCGTCGACTCCAACGTCGCCACCGCCCTGACCGCGTTCATTCTCTATCTCGTGGGGACGGGCCCGGTGCAGGGCTTCGCGATCACGCTCATCATCGGGATCGCCGCTTCGATGGTCACCGCGGTGTATGTGGTCCGCACCCTGTTCCTGGTGTGGATCCGTCGCCGGCCTGACATGCAAACCCTGAGCGTCTGATGATCCGACTCCTCGCGAACGCAAACTACGATTTCATCAAGTGGCGCAAGTGGGCGTATTTCCTCACCGCGCTGATCATCATTCCGGGCCTGGTCGAGCTGGCGATCCGGGGACTCAACTACAGCATCGAGTTCACCGGCGGCACGTTGCTGCAGGTGGAAACGAGTCGGCTCGTCTCCACGGCCGAGCTGCGCGCCGATCTGGAGCAGGCCGGGATTCACGGCGCCGAGATCCAGACGTTCGGTGCGGACACCGCGTTCATCATTCGCGCCCGGCTCGGCCCGAGCGCGGTTGGCACCACCGAGGCGACGGCGGACGCGGTGAACCACGCGCTCGAAGCCAAGCTTGGATCCGGCCAGTTCCGGATCGTGCGCACCGAGGCGGCGGAAGCGAAAGTGGGAAAAGAGCTCCAGGGCAAGGCGCTCATGGCCATCCTCCTATCCTTTGTGGTCGTCCTGATCTATCTGGCGATCCGGTTCGAGTGGCGGTTTGGACTCGCGGCGGTGCTCGCGACGGCGCACGATATCGTGGCCACCATCGCCTTCATTCGCTACCTGAACCTCGAGGTGAGCCTGGTGGTGGTGGGCGCGGTGCTGACCATGGTCGGCTACTCGCTCAACGACACCATCATCATCTTCGACCGGGTGCGCGAAAACCTGCGCAAGTTCCGGCGCCAGAACCTGTATGAGATCCTCAACCTGTCGATCAATGAGACGCTGCCGCGCTCGATCCTGACGCACGGCACGACGATGGCCACGACGCTGGCTCTGGTGCTGCTCGCGGGCGAGGTGATCCGGCCGTTTGCCCTCGTCATGACGTTCGCGATTTTCACCGGCACGTTCTCGTCGATCTACATCGCGGCGCCGATTCTGATGTACATCGAAAAGCGCTGGCCGGGCGAGGACGTCCGCGGCGCGCGAACCTACGTCGCCTCCTCACCCAGGACGCCGCCGCCTCCGGAGCCCGCCCCCCCGACGCCGGGCCGTCGCTCCAAGGCCGCCGTCTGACGTGCTGGTCGACGCCCACTGTCACCTGGGGGACGGGGCGTTCGACGGAGATCGACCGGCGGTGCTGTCCCGCGCCGCACTCGCGGCCGTCAGGCATATCGTGGTGATCGGCGAGTCGCTGGAAGCGACTGAGCGGGCCAGGGCGTTGGCGGTCGATACCCCGGGCCTGTCGGCGACCGCGGGGGTGCACCCCCATGAGGCCGCCACGTGGGGACCGGAGACGGAACGCGCGCTGCGGGCGCATCTGGCCGCGGGAGAGGTCGTTGCGGTGGGGGAAACCGGACTCGACTACCACTACGACCATTCCTCGCGGGACGCCCAGCGGCGTGCCTTCGAAGCGCAATTGGCGCTCGCGGCCGACGTCGCGAAACCGGTCGTGGTCCATGCCCGCGAGGCGGACGAGGACACCGCGCGACTGCTGCGCGCCTGGGGCTCGCGCGTGCCTGCTGTGGTGCTGCATTCGTTCAGCGCCGGGCCATCCGTGTTCGCGGCCGGGATGGATGTCGGGGCGTACTTCTCGTTCAGCGGCATGATCACGTTCAAGAACTGGACGGACCATGCCGCCCTGACGGGGTGCCCCGCGGACCGGTTGCTCGTCGAAACCGACGCACCCTATCTGGCGCCGGTACCCTACCGCGGCCGACGCAATGAACCGGCTTTTGTACGCGAGGTCGCCGAGCAGTTGGCGCACGCGCGCGGCGAGTCGTTTGACGAGCTCGCTCGTCACACCACTGAGAACGCGCACCGCATTTTTGGCAACCGGATCACCACCACCCTGGCCACGAGAGAGGTCACCGCGTGACGACCGCCGTGAAGGTGCCGAGCGACATTGCCATCGCCCAGGCGGCAAAAATGCGCCCCATCGCCGACATCGCCGCCGAGCTGGGATTGGCGGATGACGAGATCGAGTTCTACGGCCGCTACAAGGCCAAGATCTCGCTCGACGCGCTGGCCCGCCGCAAGGCGACGGGCCGGCTCGTGCTGGTGACCGGCATCAATCCGACGCCCGCGGGCGAAGGCAAATCCACCGTCACGGTCGGGGTGACCCAGGCGCTTCGCAAACTCGGCAAGAAGGCCATGCTCTGCATCCGGGAGCCTTCGCTCGGGCCGGTGTTCGGCGTCAAAGGGGGTGCGGCGGGGGGTGGCTACGCGCAGGTGGTGCCGATGGAAGACATCAACCTCCATTTCACGGGCGACTTCCACGCCATTGCGGCCGCGCACAACCTGTTGTCGGCGATGCTCGACGCGCATTTGCACCATGGCAACGCGCTGGCGATCGACACCCGGCGGATCACCTGGCCGCGAACGATCGACATGAACGATCGCGCGTTGCGGCAGGTCATCGTGGGCCTGGGCGGCACCAACGGCGGTCCCACCCGCGAGGAGCGCTTCGTCATCATTCCCGGTTCGGAAGTCATGGCGATCATGGCGCTGGCCACGAGCATCGAGGATCTGGAGGCGCGGCTGGCACGCATCATCGTCGGGTTGACCCAGGCCAAGGCGGGGATCCGCGCCAAGGATCTCAAGGCCGAAGGCGCGATGACGCTGCTGCTGAAAGACGCCCTCAAGCCGAACCTGGTGCAAACGCTCGAAGGGGGGCCGGCGCTGGTCCACTGCGGGCCGTTCGGCAATATCGCGCACGGCTGCAACTCCGTGATGGCCACGCAGCTGGGCCTGCGGCTGGCCGACGTTGTGCTCACCGAAGCGGGATTCGGGGCCGATCTGGGCGCCGAAAAGTTCTTCGATATCAAGTGCCGCATGGCGGGTTTGAAGCCCGAGGCCGCCGTCGTCGTGGGCACGGTGCGCGCGCTCAAGATGCACGGCGGCGTCAAGAAGGATCAACTGGGCACGCCTGACGTCGCGGCAGTGCGGCGCGGCGCCGAAAACCTGACACGGCATGTCCGCAACGTGAAGAAGTTCGGCGTGCCCTGCGTGGTGGCGCTCAATCGATTCATCACCGATACCGATGAAGAGATCGATGCCGTGCGCGAGGCGTGTGCCGCGGAAGGCGTGGAGGCGGTGCGCTGCGAGGTGTGGGAGAAGGGTGGGGAGGGCGGGGTCGAGGTCGGGAAGGCCGTGCTGAAGCTGCTGGAGGGAGGCAAGGCCGCGTTCAAGCCGATCTACGACGAGCGACGCCCGATCAAGGAGAAAATCGAGACCATCGCGAAGGAGATCTACGGCGCGGGCAGCGTGGCCTATGCCCCCCCGGCCGAACGTGCCCTTGAGCTCCTGCCCAAGCTGGGATTGGGAGAGACGCCGGTGTGCATGGCGAAGACGCAATACTCGTTCAGCGACGATCCCGCGAAGCTGGGCGCCCCGTCGGGGTACACGCTGCAGGTGCGGGACATTCTCCCGTCCGCGGGCGCGGGGTTCGTCGTGGCGCTCGCCGGTGACATCATGACCATGCCGGGACTCGGCAAGAGCCCGGCGGCCGAACGGATTCGACTCCACCCGGACGGCACGATCGAAGGACTGTTCTAGTGAAAACGCTCAATCCGGTGGCCACCGACAAGGCGCCGAAAGCGATCGGGCCGTACAGCCAGGCCATCGTTGCCGACAACGTCGTGTATACGGCCGGGCAGGTGGCGCTCGATCCCGCGAGCGGCGAGCTGGTGGGGAAGACCGTGGCCGAGCAGACGGATCAGGTCCTCAAGAACATCACCGCGGTGCTTGCGGCATCGGGCTCCTCGCTCGGACAGGTGGTCAAGACCACCGTGTTCCTCGCGGATATGGCCGATTTCGCGGCGATGAACGAGGTGTATGCGAAGCACTTCGGCGGGCATCGGCCGGCGCGCTCGACCGTCCAGGCGGGCGGGCTGCCCAAGGGCGCCCGGGTGGAGATCGACGCGATCGCGATTCGCTGACGCGAGGCGGCTGACGGAAACACAACGGGAGTGGGGAAGAGCTTTCCCCACTCCCGTTGCGCAGCCGGCCCTGGCGGAGTCGAGCTAGTTCAGGGTCCGACCTTGATTTCGACGGCGAGGATCGCGGCGGAGAAGGCGCCGGTCCAGCTCGCGGATGGGACAGTCTGGTTGGCCGCGAACAGCGACTCGAGAATGGCGTTCGTTCCTTCGGCCGGCTTCTGCTCGGAGATCTCGGTGAAGCTCCCGCCCGGGTTGATTCCCACAGCGCTCCCGTTCGTTCCCACGACTCCATAGGCGACGTTGTTCGGACCACCCAGGGCGGCGAGCGTGGCGCTAATGCTCGTCACGGCGTCAAGACGATTCGGCGTCGCGATCTGTCCGATCGCGCCGGAGCCGTTGGTGCCGGTGGTATTCACGCCCGTCCACTGCGACACGATCCACGTGCCGTTCGATTCAGTAGTGGGGAAGGTGATGGTGATCGGACCACTCCCCGGCGAAGTGCTCATGGCCCGGAAGATCGACATCCGCTTCAGCGGCGTGCCCACAGTGTTGAACGTGATGGTCGCCACCTCGACCCACGCCGACATACCGCCTCCCGTGACCGTGGGGCTGGCAGACGCGGCCGACGACTGGTGACCGAGGACCGCGATCGTGACCAGCGCATTTGCTGTCGGGGCGATCGAGGCGGTCGTGTAGACTGCCTGGTTCGCCACGTTGCTCCCGGCCGTGAGCAGCGTGTGCGTGATGCCGGAGGACGGCGGCGTCACCGTCACGTTCGCGGTCTGCGTGATCGGGGTGCCATCGGCGGTGGCCGAGACGTTTTTGACTTCGGCCACGGACGAGCTCAGGGTCCCGGTCGCCACGCCGCTCGAATTGGTCAGCCCGCCGCCCGCGAGCGTGTTCCCCGTGCCGGACGCGAACAGCACCACATTCGACCCACTCACAAGATTGCTGTACTGATCGCGGACCGTCACCGTGATGGTGGAGGTCCCGGACGTCTGCGTGATGGTGCTGGGCAGGGCCGTCAGGGTGGATTGACCGGCGTCCGCCGCAGCGGCGGTGACCGTCAACGCCGGCTTCTGGGTGATGGTGATTCCGCCCGCCACCGCCGTGATGGTGTGCGAGCCGGCGCCGGTAGCAGCGACGTTGCCGGTCGCGACGCCACTCCCGTCGGTCGTGCCGGCGGGCTGCGTGACGACGTCACCGACCACGCTCGATGACAGCGTGACCGTCACCCCACTCATGGCGTTGCCCAGACCATCCTTCACCGTCACCGTGATGTCGGAATTGCCCCCGGCCGTGAAGCTCGGAGTGACGGCGACGACGGTCGACAACGCAGCCGACGGGACGGGCGGTGTGATGTTGAAGCTGTTCGAGAGCGCATCCGTCAGCGCGGTCGAGCTGGCCTTCAGCATGTAGCCGTTCGCGATGTTGTTGATGGCCAGGTCACTGAAGGTCGCGACGCCGTTGACCGCGGCTTTCGAAAGCGTCCCGGCCAGCGTGCCGGATCCAGGGTTGTTCTGAAAGTCCATGGTCACGGTGGCGCTGGAATTGACCTTGTTGCTCCACACGTCGCGAATCTCCACGACCACGGCGGGGGTGATCGGCGCATTCGCGGCCGTGTTGCTGGGCTGGGTGGTGTAGGCCAGCGTCGCCGGCACTCCCGGGGTCACCGTCACATTCGGCTTCTGGGTGATCGCGACGCCATTGATCGTCGCCGAAACCTGTTTGTCCTCGGCGGTGGTCGAGCTCAGCGATCCGGTGATGGTGCCATCGACTGCCGTCGTGCCGACCGGCTGGGTCAGGGAGTTGTTGCTCCCTGTCGCCGCTAAGACGACCGTCGCGCCGCTGATCGGGTTACCGCTGCCGTCTTTCGCGGTCACCGTGATGGTGGACGCGGCGCCGCCGGCGGTGATCGGCGAGGTTGCCGCGACGGTCGACTGCGAAGCGGATACGACCGGGCCGCTCGGCGTACCGGCCTTGATCTCGAGACCCAGCATGCCTGCGTTGGAACTGGCCCAGCTGGCCTGGATCGTGTTCTTGTTGGCCCCCCATTCGCCTTCGATCAGGGTGGAGCCCGTCTCCCCAGACGTGGCCTCAACGATCTCCGTAAATCCGCTGCCCGGCGACACCGTTGTGGCGGAGCCGACCAGCCCGAAGCCCACGTTGTTGCGTTCGCGAACGCGGCGAGTGGGACGGTCAGCGACGTGACCGATTCCCCGAGCGGGGCCTGTCTGCCCGATCGCGCCTGAGCCGTTCGTGCCGCTCTGATCGACGCCAGACCACTGCGACACAATCCACTCGGCGTCCTTCATCGTGCCCTTGATAGGTGATGGTGATGGGGCCGCTGCTCGGTGATGCACTCATGGCCCGGAACACGACTAGCGCGCTAGGGACCCGGAGATCGGGTCGAATCCACGCTGGCCACCTGGATCCAAGCGCTCATACCGCCACCGGCACGGTGGGAGTGAATGCTCCGCTGCTGTGTCGACCCGTACCGCGACCGTGCACGAGCATGTTGAAGCTGGCGAGATCGACCCGGTAGTGTAGACTTTCAATTGGTCGCATCGCCGCCCGATGTGAGCAGGGTCTGCGAGATGGTGCCGCCACCGCCACCCCGGACGAATTGACGGTGACCGGCGCGGTCTGATTGATGGGCGTGCCATCTCCCGTCGCGGAGACGGTCTTCGCTTCCGCCACCGAGGACGTGAATGTGCTCGTAGCCACGCCGCTGCCGTTGGTGGTGGCCGAGGGCGGGGTGAAGGTGTTGCCGGACCCGGTGGAGCTGAACACGACGTTCACACCGCTCATGGCGTTGTTGTTGCCGTCACGCACCGTTGCGGTGATCGTCGACGAACCGCTGCCCTGGGTGAAGGACCCCGGATTTGCCGAGAGCGAGGAGTTGGAGGACGAGACGCCGCCACCACCGCCACCGCCGGAGGAGTGGCAAGCGGTGCTCCCCGAATCCGTGAACGTCTTGCCGGCGACGGGGATGAACTTCCAGGCGTAGCTGTCATCGTACAGGTACAATTTGATCACACCGAACGTGTCGCCGTTCCGGACCTGACTGGTGGGGAACGCGCCCGACACGTTGCCGCCGCCGATGCCGCCGCTCCCGACGATGAGCGTGCGGATACCATTGGTCGGGTCCGCACTGCCGTCCGGCTTCATCGGCGCCATGCGCTCGTAGAAATGGCGGTGCCCGTTGAGCACCAGGTCGGCATGCGCCGCGTAGAGGCGGTCCCAGTAGGGGCGCATCGAGGAGATGCTCTGCCCGCCGCCGGAACTGCCGGAGGAGTACAGCGGGTGATGAAAATAGGCCAGCGTGCACTGGTTCGGATGCGCCGCGAGGTCGGCCGCGAGAAACTTGTCCTGCTTGGAATTCACCGATCTCGCGACGCTGCTGTTGAGCGAGATAATGTGCCAGGCGCCAAGATCGAAACTGTAGAACCCGGCGGAATCCGCCACACTCGACGGATGGGCGGCCGCACCGAAGTACTGGTAGTATCCGGCGGCCCCCGAAGAGTTGTATTCGTGGTTACCCGTGCCGGGTCTGGTCCGCGCCTTGTGGCGTCCCCACGTCGAGTTGTAGCACGCGAATTCCGCGGTGGTGCCGTTATCGTAGGCGTCGTCACCGATGTTGAAGACGGTGCCTTCGAGATTGGCGTCGAGTAGCTTTGCCGTCGCCTCGTCACCGGTGTTGCTGCAGCTCGAGATGTCGCCGGCGCCGATGAATATTTGTGGCGGGTTCGGGCTCACGAGTCCGGTTGGCGTGACATAGGACGCTGTGAGCGTTGGCTGCATCGGGCTATTGTCATTGGTGCAGGACGCGAAGGCCAAAGCCAACGTCAGAACGACGGACTGGCGCACCCAGCGGACCGTGTCACGGTGCATGCTTGAAATCTCCGAGTTGTTTGCGGAATCGATTCTGACGCCCTAACTGCAACAATTGGGCCATCTTGGGATGATGATCACCGTCTCACATCATGCGTCAGCATGTCGACTGGGAGTTCGACCGTTGCAGGAATGCCACAACCCGGCGATGGGTCAGCGCAGCACAACGAGGCTGCTAATATCGGGGACGGTTTTAGGGGGGGCGGATCGGGTCTGGTGGTCCGACTGGTCTTCAAAACCAGCTGGGGCTCGCAAGGGCCTTGGTAGGTTCGATTCCTACCCGCTCCCGCCAGCGCCCGGTTTGACACGATTCGGCTCATGACATTCATTGGGGCGACATGAGGGGAAATGGCTGAACAGCTCTACGCCCGACTGCGGGAGGACGTGAACGTCCGGCTGCGCCGTGGGGCGTGGTACCGGGTACTCAAGTTGCAGGACCTGAAGGCGATCCTGGAGGTGAGCGGGCGCCCGGTGAAGGTGGCGGCCGCGCTGCTCGAGATCGTCAAACGCCCGCCGCCACGGTGGACCGTCGTGATCCCCTCGGTGGCCGGGGCCAGGAAAGCTCCACCGTCGCTGGCCGCCCGCTACGCGGTGTGTCCAAGCTGCGGGGAGCGGGCGCCGTTGCCGCGCAAGCTGGCGCGGTTGCGGTGCACCTACTGCAAGTGGGAGTTTGAAATTGCCTGGGACGAGGCCTACCTCACATGAGTGAACCGCTCTACGCCCGGCTGTGTGAGAACGTGAATCTCCACATCCGCCGCGGCGCCTGGTATCGGGTCCTGAAGGTCGAAGACCTGCACGCGACCCTGGAAGTCAACAAGCGGCCGATGCCGGTGGCCAAGGCGTTGCTCGAATTCGTAAAGCGGCCGCCCGCCAAGTGGACGGTCGTGCAGCAGCGCGCCAGCTGGATCCAGAAGCCGCCGACGGGATTCACCAGCGAATACGCGGTCTGCCCCAGCTGCACGGAGCGGGCCCCCCTCTCGGCCGGGACCAAGCGCATGCCGTGCCCGTCCTGCAAATGGGAATTCGAGGTCGCCTGGAGCGAGCACTACTTGCAGTGAGCGGTACGATTTCCTGACGCCGGCCACGTGCCGCACGCCCACGTCATTCTGAATCCGGCCGCGGGTCGGGGAGCGGCACGCCGGGCGAAGGACCCCGTCGCGCGCGCTTTTCGCGTTCAGGGATGGACCGTTGAGGTCGCGGAAACCGAGCATCCCGGGCACGGCAGCGATCTGGCCGCGAGTGCGGTCCAGGGCGGTGCGCGACACGTCATCGCCGTCGGCGGCGATGGGGCGGTGCACGAGGTGGCCAACGGTCTCCTGCGCGCACGGTCCACGGCGGCGCTCGGCGTGGTGCCGATTGGCTCCGGGAACGATTTTGCCAAGCTGGTCGGAGTCTACGGCCACGATATCCCCCGCGCCGTGGCGCGTATCGCCACGGCCCGCGAGCGGCGCTTCGATGCGGGTTACGTCCTGGATGAATTTTTCGTCAATTCGTTAGGATTCGGGTTCGGGCCCGCCGTGGTTCGGACCCGCAACGCGATGCCCGGATTGAAGGGGTTCCTGTCTTACCTCGTGCCGGTGGTCCGGACATTCGCGAGTTTTCAACCGCCGCTGTTCGAAGTCGAGGCCGACGGGTTCAGCGAGCGCGGGCGGATGATGATGGTCGAAGTGTGCAACGGGACGACGGCCGGCGGATCCTATCGCTTCGCGCCGGACGCCGATCCCACGGACGGCCGGATCGACGTCTGTGTGATCCGGCGCGTCGGGTTGTTGCGGTTCTTGCTCGCGTTGCCACGAGTCATGAAAGGCACGCACGGCCGGATGCGGGAAGTCGCGATGATTGCCACGACGCGCCTCCGGATCCGCTCCTCCGAAGAGCCGCTATTGCTGCACCTGGATGGAGAACTTCGTGAGCCCGGGGTACAGGAATGCACCGTGACCGTGAAGCGGGGATGTCTCAACGTGCTGGTCGCTCAGTGAAGCGTCTGGGCGGTCGCGCGGTCGGGCGAGTGGTGACCAGCTGCGGCGTTGTTGTTTTGACCGCCCTACCGCCCATCGGCCTGTCCGCCCAGGTCGTCGCCCAATCGCCGCCGAGTGTCGCCGCACCTGCTTCTCAGGACACGCTCCATCAGATCGGACCGGTGGGCGCCCTGTGGCGGTCCCTGCTCTTGCCGGGTTGGGGACAGGCGGCCACCGGCCGACAGGTCACTGGTGCGCTGTTCGTGATTTGGGAAGGCACGACGATGTACATGACGTTGAAAGCGCGTCAGGAAGCCCACTACTTCGACGAGGCCGGGTTGCCGAACGCGCACGCCAAGCGGCAGGAAGTCCAGGACTGGATGGTGCTGTGGGGATTCAACCACCTGTTCGCGGGAGCGGAGGCGTACGTCGCCGCCCACCTGCGAGATTTTCCTCGTGATCTCAAAGTGCGCGCGTTCCCCGGTGGGGTCGGAGTGAGCTACCCGCTGCCGCATCCGTGAACGCCGCACCGCTCGGCGTGTTCGATTCGGGGATCGGTGGGCTCACCGTCGCCCACGCGTTGTTCGAACGGCTGCCGCGCGAATCCGTCATCTACTTCGGCGACACCGCGCGGGTGCCGTACGGGCCCAAGTCGCCGGAGACGGTGCGCCGCTACAGCGCGGAGATCCTCGCGTATCTGCTGCATCGAGGGGTCAAGGCCGTCGTGGTTGCCTGCAACACCAGCACGGCCCACGCACTGGAATCGTTGCGTGAGCGATCACCGGTACCGGTGCTGGGGGTGATCGAGCCGGGGGCCAGGGCCGCGGTCGCTGCCTCGCGGGGCGGGGCGATCGGCGTCATTGGGACCGCGGGCACCATCGCCAGTGGCGCCTATGACCGGGCCATCAAGGCGCTGCGCCCCGATTCACACGTCATCTCCCAGGCGTGTCCGCTCTTCGTACCGCTTGTGGAGGAAGGCTGGTTCGATCACCCCGCCACCGAGCTGGTGGCGCGTGAGTACCTGCGACCGCTGGTCGAGGCGAAGATCGATGTGCTGGTGCTCGGCTGCACGCACTATCCGTTGCTCAAGCCGCTGTTGAGTCGAGTGTTGGGCGATTCGGTCCGGTTGATCGACAGCGCGGAGGAAACCGCGGCGGCGGCCCAGCGCGAGCTCGAAGCGAGCGGCCTGCTCGCAGACGGGACGCGGCCGCCGACCCACACCTTCGTCATTTCGGACGATGAGCCGCACTTCCGCAGCGTGGGGGCCCGGTTTCTCGGCGAACGCCTGCAGCAGGTCGAGGTGGTCCCGCTAGGGTGAGAAGGTCTTCAGCTCGACGGCGTCGCGCGTGATCACCGCGTAGCGCCCTCCGTCCAGGAACGCACCCGGATTCACATAGGCACGGCCGTCGGACAGACGCTCCACGCGGGCGCGATGCGTATGGGCCATCACGACCACCGACAGATCCGTGCGACGCTGTAGCAGCTCCTTCGCATAGGTTGCCTGGGCCGCCTCAGCGCGGTCGAGCACGGCTTTGTCCTTCGTGCTGTCGGCGAGCGTGCCGGAGAGCTTGTGGGCAATCCAATCTCCCACCGTCGGATGAAACATGCGGAACACCGCTACCGTCGCCCGCTGGCCGAGCAGCCAATGCGTCAACGTGCCGCCCCAATGCTGTTCGGTGAGTCCATCGCCGTGAACGACGCGGGCGCGGCGTCCCGCCAGATCGAGCTCGACCGGGCCGGTGGAGTAGCGGATGCCCAGGTCGCGGCGCAGGAAATCGCCGCCCCAGCGATCGTGATTGCCGCCGACAAACGTGACGGGGATGCCGCGGCGCACCACCTCCCCGAGCTTCATGGCGGTGACGACATGCCGGCGGGGGATGGTGGTGGCATACTCGAACCAGAAGTCGAACAAGTCGCCGTTGATCAACAGCTCGTCGCCGGGTTGCAGCACCCGGTCGATGAACGTGTGAAACGCGGCCTCGACCGCCGGGGGCACCTGGCCCAGGTGCGCATCGGCGATGACGAAACAGCGGGCGGTCTGGGCGGTCACGGCCCCAAGCTAGAAACCGCTCCGAGGGGTCGCAAGCCGCTGTCCCATTTGACTTTTCCTATCGTCCCGCGCATTCTCCCGAATCATGACCGTGACACGCGGCGAGCCACGATTCCGACGCCCCAGGGCGCCTGAACGGCCCGAAGAGCGGCCGCCGGCCGGCGCGGAACGGAATCCGGGCATCCCGCTCGATCTCGACCTGGTGCGGGCGATCCGCGTCAATCGCAGCGCCGTGGAACGACGCGCCGCGACCCTCCCCAAGCGCCGCACCGTAAAGAGAGAGTGGCAGGCGGCCTGGCTGCTTCGGGCGATTACCTGCATCGATCTCACCACGCTCCAGGGTGACGATACGCCCGGGAACGTGCTGCGGCTCTGTGCCAAGGCACGGGCCCCGTTGCGGCGCGATCTGGTGGAGGCGTTGGGCGTCGAACACCTCGGCATCACCGTGGGGGCCGTGTGCGTCTATCACGCCCTCGTGCCGACCGCGGTCGAGGCGCTTGCAGGGTCCGGTATTCCGGTCGCCGCCGTCTCGACCGGCTTTCCGGCGGGGCTGAATCCATTTCCGCAGCGGTTGGCGGAGGTCCGGGCTTCGGTCGAGGCCGGGGCGGATGAGATCGACGTCGTCATCACGCGCGCGCACGTCCTGACGGGCGACTGGTCCGCGCTGTACGAGGAGGTACGCGCGTTCCGCGACGCCTGCGGTCCGGCCCATATCAAAGTGATTCTGGCGACGGGTGAGCTGGCGACGCTCACCAACGTGGCGCGGGCCAGCCTGGTGGCGATGATGGCCGGCGCCGACTTCATCAAGACGTCCACCGGCAAAGAGCCGGTGAACGCGACCTTGCCGGTCGGTCTCGTGATGACGCGCATGATCCGCGAATACCTGGAACGCACGGGCGCGGCGGTCGGGTTCAAGCCGGCCGGCGGCATTCGCAGCGCCAAAACGGCGCTCGATTGGCTGATCCTCATGAAAGAAGAGCTCGGCGATCCCTGGCTTCACGCCGATCGGTTTCGCATCGGCGCCAGCACGCTGCTGACCGACATCGAGCGTCAGCTGGAGCACTTCGTGAGCGGGAGCTATAGCGCCGCCCACCGCCATCCAATGGTGTGACGTGACCACGACCGTTGCCCGACTGTTCGAGACGATGGAATGGGGGCCGGCGCCCGAGGCGAGCGGGCCGGCACTCGAGTGGATCAAGTCGCACGGGGGCGACTTCGGTCTCTTCATCGGAGGGAAGTGGGTCCGCCCCAAGGCAGGCGAAGGCTTCGAAACGATCAATCCGGCTACCCGGGGTGTGCTGGCGCGCGTCGCGCAGGCGGGCGCCGAGGACGTCGAGGCCGCCGTCCGCGCCGCGCGCGACGCATTCCCTGCCTGGTCGGCGCTTCCCGGTCATGCCCGGGCGCGTCATCTGTACGCGCTGGCCCGGGCGGTCCAGAAACACTCGCGGCTGCTCGCGGTGCTCGAGAGTCTCGACAACGGCAAGTCGATCCGCGAGACCCGGGACCTCGATATCCCGCTCGTGGCGCGCCACTTCTACCATCATGCCGGCTGGGCCCAGCTGCTGGAGAGCGAATTTCCGGGGTACGGACCGGTCGGCGTGGTGGGGCAGATCATCCCGTGGAACTTCCCGCTGCTGATGCTGGCGTGGAAGATCGCGCCCGCGTTGGCCGCGGGAAACACGGTGGTGTTGAAGCCGGCGGAGTTCACGCCGCTCACGGCGCTGTGTTTCGCCGAGCTCGCGCACAACACCGGGTTGCCGCCCGGCGTGCTCAATGTGCTCACCGGAGACGGCCGGCCGGGCGCCGAGCTCGTCGAGCATCCTCAGGTCGACAAGATCGCGTTCACCGGCTCGACGGAAGTGGGGCGCATCATCCGTCGCAAGACCGCCGGTACGGGCAAGAAGCTGACCCTGGAGCTCGGCGGCAAGAGTCCGTTCATCGTGTTCGAGGACGCCGATCAGGACAGTGTGGTCGAAGGCGTCGTCGACGCGATCTGGTTCAACCAGGGTCAGGTATGCTGCGCGGGCTCGCGCTTGCTGGTGCAGGAAGGTGTCGCCGAGCGCCTGGTCAAGAAGCTGCGCGCGCGGATGGAAAAGCTGCGCGTCGGCCCATCGCTCGATAAGGCGATCGACATGGGAGCGATCGTGGCGCCGGTGCAGCTCGAGCGCATCCGCGCCCTGGTCGACCAGGGCGTGGCCGAGGGTGCCACCGTGTGGCAGCCGTCCTGGGCGTGTCCCACCGACGGCTATTTCTATCCACCCACGTTGTTCACCGGCGTATCGCCCGCCGCCACCATCGCCCAGGTCGAGATCTTCGGCCCGGTGCTCGTCACGATGACGTTCCGCACGCCCAGCGAAGCAGTCGCGCTGGCGAACAACACGCCCTACGGCCTGGCGGCGAGCGTCTGGACGGAGAACATCAACCTGGCGCTCGATGTCGCCCCGAAGATCAAGGCCGGCGTCGTGTGGATCAATTCGACGAACCTGTTCGACGCGGCATCCGGATTCGGCGGCTACCGCGAATCCGGGTTCGGTCGCGAAGGCGGACGGGAAGGGATGTGGGCGTATCTGAAACAGCTGGGGGTGGGGAGTGGGGAGTGGGACGCGACGGCGCCAGCCGAGACCGGCGCTTCCCGTGCACTAGATCGAACCACTCCCGACTCCCCACTTCCCGCAATTGACAGGACTCCCAAACTGTTCATAGGTGGCCGCCAGGTCCGCCCCGATCAAGGCTACACGCGCCAGATCCGTGGGCCCAACGGCGAAGCGGTGGGCGAGGTGGGCGAGGGCAACCGCAAGGACGTGCGTGATGCGGTGGAAGCTGCTCACGCGGCGGCGGATTGGGGTCGCGGGGCGGGGCACAGCCGCGCCCAGATCCTCTATTACATCGCCGAGAATCTCTCCGCCCGTGGCCCCGAGTTCGCCGCCCGGATCGTCGCGATGACTGGCGGCAACGAGGCGTCCGGCCGCCGCGAAGTCGACGCCGCCATCGCCCGCCTGTTTACCTACGCCGCGTGGGCGGACAAGTACGACGGTGCCGTGCACCAGGTCCCAATCCGAGGCGTGACGCTGGCCATGAACGAGCCGATCGGCGTGATTGGGGTCGCGGCCCCCGCGCGGCAGCCGCTGCTGGGGTTCCTGTCGCTCGTCGCACCGGCGATCGCGGTCGGCAACACCGTGGTGGCGCTGCCGTCCACCGCGCACCCGCTGTCGGCGACGGACTTCTATGGCGTCCTGGAGACGTCGGATCTGCCCGCGGGCGTGGTCAACATCGTGACCGGGGACCAGGATCCGCTGGCCACGCTCCTGGCCGAGCATCTGGATGTGGACGCCGTGTGGTATTGCGGCGGCGCGGCCGGCGGCAAGGCGGTCGAAGCCGCGTCGGCGGGCAACATGAAACAGACCTGGCTGCCGGGGGCGCGGGACTGGTTCGACGCCCGTCAGTCGGAAGGGCGCGAGTTTCTGCGCCATGCGACGCAGGTGAAGAACATCTGGATCCCCTACGGGGAGTGAGCGTGCCGACCCCCGCGCCGGCCGCGGCCAGCGCGATCGAGCATCGCGTCAATTACTCTGAAACCGACCAGATGGGGTTCGTCTACCACGCGAATTACGTCGTGTGGCTGGACATGGCCCGCACGGAACACCTCCGGCACACCGGGGTCACCTACAAGGACATGGAAGACCAAGGCGTCTTCCTGGCGGTTACTGAAGTCCACATCCGATATCGCCGGCCGGCCCGATACGATGACCTGGTTCGCATCCGGTGCTGGGTGCGGGAGTTGGCCTCTCGTCGCGTCATATTTGGATATGCCGTGGAGCGCGCGGCGACCGACGAGTTGTTGGCCACCGCCGAGACGTCGCTCATCGCCCTGGACCGAACACACACCTTGAGTCGCATTCCCGATCACGTGGTGGAGCGTTTGCATGCGATGCCGGACCCCGTTCGCCTGTAGCCTGGCGTTCGCGCTGACCATCGTCGGCGCAACGGTACGGGCGCAGGACGTCCAGCCCGATGAAGCGACCGTGGGGGTGCTGGCCCGGCTGCTCGCGGTCGCGGACGCGCGCCAGTTCGACGGCGCCGCGCTCCGGGCCGGATTGCTCTCCGACAACTTCACGATCCGCGTTCAGGCGGCGCTCGCCGCGGGACGAATCGGCGACGCCCGCGCCGTCGAGCTACTCGTCCCGGCGCTCACCGATTCGAATGCCGCCGTCCAGGCGGCCGCCGCCTTCGCGCTGGGCATGCTGCGCGACCCGGCCGCCGTGGATCCGCTGCTGGGTGTCGTCCGCAGCGTGGCGCCGGAGGCACAGGGCCCGCGGGAAATGGAGGCCGTGACCGCCCTGGCGAAGATCGGGGGAGAGGCGGGGGCGCGCGCAATTCAACAAGTCATCGACGCCGTGCCGCTCGGGCGACCTCCGACGGCGGCGGTTTCGGTGGCGCTGCTCGAATCGTGGCGCCTCGGGTCTCGCGCACCCGTGGCCCAGCTGCTGGCCTACGCCGATAACGCGGATCCGGTCGTCCAGGGGCGAGCGCTGTTCTCACTGGCACGACTGCGCAGTGTGGCCGGGCAGCCGCTGCTGCTCCGGGCCCTCGGATCGCAGTCCGCCGACGTGCGGGCCATCGCCGCCCGAGGGTTGTCGGCGGCGCTGGCGGACTCGACCACCCTGGGCCGCGGCGCGGTCTCGGCGCGGCTGCGCCCGCTCGTGAACGACGAGAATGTCTCGGTCCGCATCAATGCCCTGCGCTCCCTGGCGTCGTTCCGTGGTGATTCGACCTTGTCGCCGGCGGCGCAGTCCGCGCTCGCCGACCCGGATGTCGGCGTCGTCGTGCAGGCCGAAACGACACTCGGCGTGCTGGGCGGGAGCCTCGCCCTCGCGGGACTGCAACGCGAAGCGGGCAGCGCGCTGTTCGCCGTTCGGCGGCAGGCGATCATCGCTCAGGCTGAGGCCGATACGGCGGCCGGGACGGCCGCGGCGATCCCGGCGGCCACGGATCCAGACTGGCACTGGCGCCTGGTGGCCGCGGAGGCACTCACGACCGCCCGCAATCGTCCCCGGCTCGAGCTGATGCTGGCGGATCCGGATGGCCGGGTGGTAGCCCAGGCGCTCCAGGGTGTGGGCCGATTGGCGGCGGACAGTGACGCCGCAGTGCTGGCCCGGGCTCGGGCGCTGCTCGACCATCAGGATCCCGCCGTGCGCAGCGTCGCGGCCGATCTGCTCGCCCGTCACCCGGATGCCGCCGACGTCGATCGCCTGGTGGCGGCCTATCGCCGTGGCGCGAACGATCCGTTCAACGACGCCCGGCTCTCGGCGGTCAGCGCCCTCGCCGCAATCGCTGCCGCCGGCACGACCGGGCGGTTGCGCGTGGCGAGCGCATTCGTGGCCGGATCGCCGCGCCCCGACGACTATCTGGTGCGCCGATTGGCGGTCGAGAAGATCGCGGAGGCGGCGGAAGCGTGGGGAACGAGCGATGGGCCGATTGCCACCGGAAAGACCGACGCGGACTACCGGGAGATCGTCCGGCGGTATCTGCTGCCGGCGCTACGCGGGCAGCCCAACCCGACCGTCACGATCGAGATGGAGCGCGGGGCGCTCACGCTAGAGTTGTTGGCGAGCCAGGCGCCCCTCACCGTGGCGGCATTCCTGGCGCTCGTGGATCGTCACTACTTCGACGGTCAGCGCTGGCATCGGGTGGTGCCGAACTTCGTCGCGCAGGCCGGCGATCCGCGCGGCGACGGGTGGGGCGGACCGGGGACGGTCATGCGCGACGAGGTCAACCCGGTGCGCTACGCGCCCGGCAGCGTCGGCATCGCCCTGTCGGGCCCGGACACCGGCGGGAGCCAGTTCTTCATCACCCACTCCGCGCAGCCACACCTGGACGGCACGTATACCATCTTCGCCCGCGTGACGAGCGACATTCGGGCGTTGCGGCAGATCGCGCAGGGCGAAGGCATCCGGAGTATCCACCGGTGAGGCGCTGTGCGATCGGGCTGGCCCTGCTGTGTATCGTCGTCCCCGCCGGCCTGACGGGGCAAATCGGCTACTTCGGGCAGAACAAGATCCAATACCAGAGTTTTTCGTGGCAGGTGCTGCGCGGTCCGCACGTGGATCTGTATTTCTATCCCGACGAAACCGAGCTGGCCCATGCGGCGCTCGAGTACGCCGAGGAGAGTTATGGCGTGCTCGAGCGGACGTTCGGACACACGGTCACCAAGCGCATCCCGCTGATTCTGTACGCGTCCCATGCCGATTTCGAACAGACCAACGTGCTGCCGTACGCGCCGCCCGAAGAGCTGCTGGGGGTCACCGATTTCCTGAAGCGCCGGGTCACGTTGCCGTTCACAGGGAACTACGCCGAGTTCCGTCACACGCTGCGCCACGAGCTCGTGCACGTGTTTCAGCTGAGTCTGCTGACGGAGGGGTTCCTGCGGTTTCCGCGCGGCCAGCACGCCGCGTTGCCGCTGTGGTTCACGGAAGGGTTGGCGGAATACCTCTCGGCCGGAGAAGACTCCCGCGATGAGATGATCTTGCGCGATCTCACCGTGAGCGGGCGGCTGCCGACCTTGGTGCAGCTCACCTATGCCGGCGGCGGGATCATCTATCCGATCGGCGGGAGCATCGTGCGGTACCTCGGGTCGACCTACGGCGACTGGCGACTGGCCGCGCTGTATCACGACCTCTGGAAATACCCCACGCTGGACGACGCGACGAAAGAGCTGTACGGCCGGACGCTGACACAGCTCTCGGATGAATGGCGGTTCTGGTTGCGGCGACGCTACTACCCCGAGGTCGACAGCACGCGACCGCTGTCGCTCTCCGCGCGGCAGCTCACGCGCCTCGCCATCAAACCGACCGCCTACCGGCCGCCGGGCGACACCGGGGTGCGCCTGGTCTACTTCTCACCGGCCGACGGGTATGTCAGCATCTACAGCCGATCGCTCGATCGGGATGACGCGCGGCCGGTGGTGCGGGGGGAGCGCTCGCCCGAGTTCGAGTCCTTTCACTTCTTCGAATCCCGCATCGATGTGAATGCGGCCGGCGTCGCCGTGTTCGGCAGCCGCTTCGAATCGCGTGATGCGCTGATCTTTTGGGACTTGCAGCGGGAGCGATTGGTGGGGCGGTACCAGTTTCCCTCCCTGGTATCGATCCTGTCCCCCGCCTGGGCCCCGGACGGGAAGAGCGTCGTGTTCAGCGGTCTGGCCGTCACCGGCTACGCCGACCTGTACCGCCTCTGGCTGCCGGACGGCCGGCTCGAGCGGCTCACCAACGACCGGTACCAGGACGGGGATCCGAGCGTGAGCCCCGATGGCCGCACGGTGGTGTTCGCCTCGGATCGGACGGCGTTCGGCGCACAGGGAGGGCACAATCTCTTTCTGCTGGATCTCGCGACCGGCGCGATTCGCTATCTCACGTACGGGGACTGGCAGGACGAGGGACCGCGCTGGTCGTCGGAGACGGGGCGCATCTGGTTCACGAGCGATCGCGACGGCACGCTGCAGATCTACTCCGTCGATTCGACCGGCGTCGGTCGACGCGAAACGGCGACGCTGGATGGCGCGTTCGATCCCCAATTCGTCCCGGGGCGGGATGGGTTCGTGTTCGGCGGGTTCGCGGATCTCAGCTTCAATTTGTATTTCGAGTCGGTCAGCGCGGATTCCACGGCACCGACGATCGCGCTGCCCGAGCACCCGGCCGCGCCGGGGTGGGAGTGGCCCGAGCTCAGCGCTCCGGCGGTCGCGCGCACCTCCCCGGTTCCCTACAAGCGGCAGTACGGACTGGATTTCGCGGCGGGGGAGGCGGCCGTCGCGCCGGGGCTGGGGTCGCAGCAGGGCGCGGTCGCCCTGTTCAGCGACCTGTTGAACGACCACGCATTTATCACCACGCTGTCGTCGTTCTCGTATTCCGGGAGCGGGTTCGGCAATCTGTTCAAGAACATCAGCGGCTCCGTCTTCTATCTGAATCAGACGCATCGCGTCAATTGGGGCGTGGGCGCATACCGGCAACGCGGTCTGTTCTACGAAGGGGACTTCACGAGCCTGTTCCAGGAAACGGCCTACGGCGTGCTGGGACAGCTGCGGTATCCGCTGTCCCGGTTTCGCCGCGTCGAAGCCGAGTTCCGCCTGGAGCATTCGGATCGCTTCGACTTTGCGAGCGACGTCATCTCGAGTGAGCCGCGCCGCAAGGCGTGGCTGGCCGCGAACTACCTCACATATGTGATGGACAACAGCCTGTGGCTGGAGACCGGGCCGATCGATGGGGTGCGCTACAGCCTCACTGCCGGTCTGGTGAACGATGTGAACCACGGCCGGTTCGACGCCTTTGTGTTCTCGGGAGACGCGCGGCGCTACTTCCGCACCTCGCGCCGCAGCGCGGTGGCGGTCCGGGCGCTGGGGTACTGGACCGGCGGGGAGCGGCCGCGCCTCATCAACATCGGGGGCTCCTGGGGCCTGCGGGGCTATCCCTATTTCGGCTACGTCTCGGGAACGCGGGCCTGGCTCTTGTCGGCGGAGTGGCGGTTTCCGATCGCCGACTATCTCACCTTCGGGTTTCCGTTCGGCGCCGCGCAGTTTCCCGGTGTGCAAGGCGCGGTGTTCACCGATCTGGGGCGCGCCTGGACGCCCACGCTCACGCAGCGGGGCACGCTGGGCAGCTGGGGACTCGGGTTGCGGATGCCGATCGCCCCGCCGCTCGTGCTGCGACTCGACCTTGGCTACCGCTACCACCGTGGCGATCTCGCGTCGTATGGGCTGCCGTCGCGCGACCGCGGCGGCCGCTTCGTCGATTTCTTCTTCGGGTTTAACTATTGAGCGGTCGTCACTTGCTTGACCCACCCCGTGTCGCTTCCTACATTGCCGCGGGGGTGTGGTTGACCGCGTGTGGCGGGCGACCGGCGCCCCTGGTGCCTGAGCCGATCCCGGCCGTGACGGCCGACAGCGTCGCGGGGTGGGTAGGATTGAACGGTCCGAGTCGGCCGACCATACTGCGGTTCAAGTGGCGCTACCGCGACGAGCGAGTGTCGGGCGCCGGGCGGGGAACGGCGCGGGTCGCGCCACCGGACACCGTCCGCGTCGACTGGGCGACGACATTCAACATCAAGACCGGCGCGGCCGTACTGATTGGCGACTCGCTGGTATGGGCGGATCCGAAACAGGATTTTCCGGAATCGCCGCCGCCCGCGGTGCAGCTGATCTGGACAGCGCTCGGTGTGATGCGACCGCCCGCCGCGGCCATGGCCGTGTACGGTGGACGCGATTCGACACGGACGGTGTGGCGGTATGTGGACGGGGGGGGGCGCGACACGATCGATTTCCGGCTGCAGGCGTCCGGACCGCGGACGCTCGAATCGGAATGGCGTCGCGATCGACGCGTGATGGCCCGCAGCCGCACCGTGCTGGGGCCGGAGGGGTTGCCCCAGAGTGTCCGAGTCGACGTTCCGGAGAGGCCGGCGCGCTTTGAGCTCACCATTATGGCTGTGGATACGACGGCGATCTTCCCTCCCGCGCTGTGGCGCAGTCGCCGCTAGCGTCGCCAGCCTCTGGCTGGCCGGCTGTCTGTACGGGTTCGCCGGCGGCGGCCTGCCCAACATCAAGACCGTGGCGATTCTCCCCTTCGACAACGACACGCCGGAGCCCGCTCTGACCCAGGAAGTGGCCGCCGCCGTTCAGCAGGCGATCGAAGGCCGGCTTGGCCTGCGCGCGGCCGGCGAGGGCAGTGCCGACGCCGTGGTGCGCGGGCGCATCGCTCGCTATGACGCCGACCTTCCGCTGACGGTGCAGACCGGGACGGGGCAGGTCAACGTGACCCGTCGCCAGATCCAGATTACCGTGGACGTCACGATCGTGGATCAGCGGGAGAACAAGACGCTGTGGCAGCGGCAGGGACTCACCGTCACCGGTGAATATCAGCCGCCGGCGGAAACGGACGGTCGCAAGATCGCCCTCGACAAGCTCGTGACCGAAATCGTGGACGGAGCGCAGTCACAATGGTAAGCGGGAGTCGGAACGGCCGGCGCGGGGCGAGCACCACCGGGTGCCTCGTGTCGCTGCTCGTGCTCGTGGCCGTGCTGTACTACGGCGTCAACATCGGGGAAGTGTACTTCCGCTACTACCGGCTGGTCGACGAAATGAAGTCGCAGTCGCGGCTGGCGGCTGCGCTCGACAACGGGACGATCCAGCGGCGGCTCGCGGCGGCGATTCAGGAGATCGGGGTCCCCGAGGACGCGGCGACCAATCTCCAGATCACGCGCTCGGCGTCGCCGCGGCAGATCACGATCGAGAGCGACTACAGGGAGTCCGTCCACCTGCCGCTGTTCAATCATACGTTCCGGCTCCATCCCAAGGCCACCGAGCCACTCTGAGCGTCCGCTCGTTGCAGGATGCGATCCGGTGGCGCGGGTCCCAGTCCGGTTCCGTCGTCTTCACCAATGGGGTCTTCGATCTGTTGCACGTCGGACACGTGACGCTGCTCGAGCAGGCGCGTGCCCTGGGCAGCGCGCTCGTCGTGGGCCTCAACAGCGATGCCTCCGTCCGCCGGCTCAACAAAGGAGTGGAGCGGCCGCTCGTACCGGCGCCTGATCGCGCGCGAGTGGTCGCCGCGCTGGCCAGCGTCGATTGCGTCGTGGTGTTCGACGAGGATACGCCGCTCGACCTGATTCGCGCGCTCAAGCCCGACGTGCTGGTCAAGGGCGCCGACTACGAAACGTCCCAGATCGTCGGCGCGGCGGAGGTGGAGGGGTGGGGTGGCCGAGTGGTGCGCGTCCCGCTCGTCCCGAATCATTCGACCAGCGATCTCGTCCGACGCCTCCGAGGTGACCAGCATGGTTAACGCTTCAGCTGATAGCCGATAGCTGATAGCTGATAGCTGATCGCGATTCTCTCATGAAACTCCTCGTCGCCACGCGCAGCCCCGGCAAAACGATCGAGATCCGGGAGTTGTTCGCTGGCTTACCGATCCAGGTGCTCTTTCCCGACGACGCAGGCCTCGAGCGGTTGCCCGAGGAGGACGAGCTCGAGCAGTCGTCGAGCTACGCCGGGAACGCTGTCGCTAAGGCGCGCCATTTTGCGCAACGCAGTGGATTGCCGACCGTGGGGGACGACTCGGGGCTCGAGGTGGACGCGCTGGGCGGCGCGCCCGGCGTGCATTCGGCGCGGTTTGCGATCCTCGCCGGTGTCAGCCAGAGCGGGGCGGCGGTCGACCCGGCGAACAACGCGCTGCTGCTGCAACGGCTCGCCGGCTGTTCGCCGGACCAGCGCACGGCGCGCTATCGCTGTGTCGTGGCCTACCTCGAGACGCCAGCGGCGGCACCGGAGATTGTTGAGGCGACGTGTGAAGGGCGGGTGCTCGAGGTGCCACGCGGCACGGGCGGGTTCGGCTACGATCCGCTGTTCCTGTCCGATGACCTCCAGCGGGGGTTTGGCGAGGTGCCGCAGGCCACCAAACACCGGGTTTCCCACCGCGGCCGGGCGTTTCGAGCCCTGATCGAGGTCCTGTTGCGCCGCAGCGTATAGGATTCCGGCCCGGATTTACTATTTTGGTGGCCCCTCGGGGCGTAGCGCAGTCTGGTAGCGCGTCTGGTTTGGGACCAGAAGGTCCCGGGTTCAAATCCCGGCGCCCCGATTCGTGAGCATTCCCCTGCGGTTGCTGCTCGTCGAAGACTCGGAGAGCGACGCCCTGCTGGTGGTGCGTCAGCTCCGCGCCGCCGGCTACGACCCTCAGTATGAGCGCGTCGACACTGAGGCGGCGATGGCCGCGGCGCTCGACCGGCAGGAATGGGATCTCATCATCAGCGATTACAACATGCCGCACTTCAGCGGCACCGCCGCCCTCGGTGTCGTGCGGGCGCGCGGACTCGATGTTCCGTTTATTTTCGTTTCCGGCTCTATCGGGGAAGATGTCGCGGTCGCGGCGATGAAGGCCGGCGCCTCCGACTACGTGATGAAGGAGCGGCTGAAGCGCCTGGCCCCGGCGATCGAGCGGGAGCTGCGCGAAGTCGAAGCCCGGCGCGAGCATCGGCGGGCACAGGAAGCCGTCATCGAGCGGACGCGACTGGCCGAGCTCAGCGCCGATATCGCCGTGGCCCTGACGCAGGCGGCCACGTTGCCGGAAACGTTGACCCGATGCGCGCGCGCGGTCGCGCGGCACCTCGATGCGGCCGCCGCGTGCATCTGGACCGTGAACGAGGGCGCCAACCGACTCGAGCTGCTCGCGAGCGCCGGCGTGCCGGAGGCGGTCACCAGGGCGTTCGCGCGAGTCCCCCTCGATCAATCCCCGATCGGCGACATCACCCGGCAATCCGAGCCGTTCTATGCCAACAACGCCGCGGACCTGGGCCTGACCCCCGCCGCCTGGGGGGAGCGGGACGGCATCACCGCGCTCGCGGCGTATCCGCTGTTCGTCGAGGAGCGGGTCGTCGGAATCCTGGCGGCGTTCTCGCAGCGGCCGCTGGCGGACTTCGTACGGGAGGCGCTGGGCGCCGTCGCGGATCAGCTGGCGCTCGGCATCGAGCGGCGGCGCGCTGAAGATGAGCTGCGGCAATCGCAGGAGCGTTTTTCGAAGGTCTTCCGGGCCAGCCCCATCGGCATTGCCATCAGCTCCATCGGCGAGGATCGCTACCTCGACGTCAACGATGCGTTTCTGGCGATGATCGAGCGCGACCGCGACGACGTCCTCGGGCGGACGGTCACGGAAGTCGGCGTGTGGCAGGACCCGTCCGCGCCCGCAGGCGTCCTGGAGGAGTTGCGTCAGAACGGTACCGTCCGCGATCGGGATCTCGAGCTGCGAACCAAGCACGGCGAAACGCGCCTGGCCATGGCGTCGTTCGAGCAGATCGAGCTCGGCGGGCGGCCCTGCCTGCTTGCCCTGGTGCACGACCTGAGTGAGCGGCGGCGCCTCGAAGATCAATTGCGCCAATCACAAAAAATGGAGGCCGTCGGGCGGCTGGCCGGTGGCGTCGCGCACGACTTCAATAACCTGCTGGCCGTGATCACCGGGTATTGCGACCTGCTGCTGCGCAAGATGGCGCCGGAGGGTGACGAACGGGCCGACATCGAAGAAATTCGGAACGCGGCAGATGGCGCCAGCTCGCTGACGCGGCAATTGCTGGCCTTCAGCCGGCGGCAAGTGGTCGAGCCGCGCGTGCTGGATCTCAACGATGTGGTGGCCAAGATGGAGCGCATGCTCAAACGCATCACGGGTGAGGACATCGAGCTGGCCACCCACTTCGCGCCGCAGCTGCCCTCCATCCGCGCCGACGCGGGCCAGATGGAGCAGGTCCTGTTGAACCTGGTGGTGAATGCGCGGGACGCGATGCCCACCGGTGGACGCTTGTTGATCGAGACGGACGCGGTGGAGCTGGACGAGAGCTACGGGCGCGACCACCCGGCGGAGCGACCCGGGAAGTATGTCATGCTGGCGGTCACGGATACCGGGATCGGCATGGATGCGCAGACGCAGGCGCACATTTTCGAGCCGTTCTTCACCACCAAAGAGGTCGGGGAGGGCTCGGGACTCGGGCTGGCCACCGTCTACGGCATCGTGAAGCAGAGCGAGGGATTCATCTGGGTGTACAGCGAAGTGGGGACGGGGACGACGTTCAAGGTCTATCTGCCCCAGGTCGATCAAAAGGCCGACGCGCCGGTGGTGGCTGTCGAGCCCACGTCACTCCAAGGCACCGAAGCGATTCTCGTAGTGGAGGACTCTCCGCAATTGCGCAGCCTGATGCGCGAGGTGTTGGAGATGCACGGCTACCGGGTGCTCGACGCCTCCACCGGTCGGGCTGCATTGGAAGTCGCGACGCAGCCCGGGACCCACATCGATCTGTTGTTGACCGACGTCATCATGCCGGGGATGAACGGGCGCGAGTTGGCCGACACCTTGACGGCGAAGCAGCCGGGGCTGAAAGTGGTGTTCGCCTCCGGCTATACGGCCGACGCGCTAACCCGGTACGGCGTGGGCACCGGCTCGGGATATCTGCAGAAGCCGTTCAGCCCGAAGATTCTGGCGAGCAAGGTCAGAGAGATCCTGGACGCCCGTCCCTGATGTCCGGTACGGAGAGGACCCGCGTTCCCCGCGCCGGATGCTCCACCGACCACACCAACGCATCAATCATCTGACGATGGGAGACGAGGCCGAGCCGCCGCGCGCTCTCGCGTGTCGCCGGAATGTGTTCCGCGATCCAGTAGAACGGCACGAGGACGAGCGGCCAGCGATGGCCGGGCCCCAGCACGTACCAGGGTCGCAGGATCGTGGCGTTCAACCCCGCTTGCGCGATGAGGGACTCAGCTTCGACCCGCGCAGTCCAGTAGGCCTTCATTACTGGGGCGGGGTGGGCGACGGAGACGTAGATGAAATGCGTGACCTTAGCGATCGTAGCCGCCTTCACCGCCTCGCGGGCCGAGGCGAGGTCCACCGTGCGGAACTGCGCGGCCTTTGCGGGGCTCGGGTGCGGGACGCCGACCAGGTGAACGAAGGTGTCCGCCGGCGCGACGGCGGAGGCGTAGGTCGTATGGTCCAGCGCGTTCCCCAGGACCGCTTGTCCTCTGGTGGGGACCTTCGTCTCCGATCCCTGCCGGACCAGTGCCGTGACCTCGTGCCCGCGCCGAATCAACTCGATCGCGAGTGCACGACCGAGATAACCGGTGCCACCGGTCAGGAACACGTGTTTGGTGGAAGCCATGAGAGTAGAGCATACCTCCTCGCCTCGTCTGCACCAACGGAGCTAAGTCGTGGGTCATCCAGCCGGGGGATTTCCGCTGGTCGCGCGCGCTGGCAGGTTGTGTGCTGATCCCAACCAATGAGGACGTCGTGACGGAGTTCGAGTCGCAGTGCGCGAATACGATTGCGGGTCTCATTCAGCGATTCACGGACCGGCTCGATGGCCCGTCATCGCTCACCTTGCCCGAATATCTCGCGCCACGAGTTGGAGCCGCGATTCAAGCCGCCTGCGCGGTCTGTTATGAAGCTGATCGCGGGGGCCCCGAATTGGGTCCGTCGGATGCGGAGACAGCCGCGCTGCGGGTGCTGCAAGGCGAGCCGTGATGGGATTGACCGCGGGCCTTCGCGTTCTAAGTTGTTGAGTCGTAACGCGCGCCCGTAGCTCAGTTGGACAGAGCATCGGCCTTCTAAGCCGAGGGTCGCAGGTTCGAATCCTGCCGGGCGCATTGTTCCTTATTAGGCGCTATCCGCTCGGTTCCCACCCCCACGCCAGCGGCTCCCGACCCGCCGGTCGCGACCCTCTTCACCCGGAATCACCTCCGTCACCGGCGTCGCGTCCTCACCCGCTGCCGGTTGCGCCGCCTGCTGACTGAGCCACAACCCGGGGATGGGAATCGTGACCACTGTCTCTTCCAGCGTCCGCGCCGGCGCGGACGCCCGGAACACCGCCCGCAGCTCCTCGGGGAGTGCATCGATCGTGCGGAGCGGGCAGGCGATGTAGTTGCCCACGATGCCCACCACGCGGTTCTCGATCAGGTCCACCAGCGACCGCCCTTCGGCATCGCGCACCTTGGACAACGCCAGGTAGCGCAGCGTCGAATCGCCCACGGCGATCAGCGCCGCGGCGTAGTAGGGCAGATTGGCGGCGATGTGCCCGAGCAGCCGGCTCTCACGCGGGTCCAGACCCGGAGCCTCCGCCAGGGAGACGAGGCTCGCCAGATGCGCCTGCGATTCCCGGTTGAGGACAAAGTCGCGGATCGACAGCAACCGCTTCCACACGTCGCCGGCTCGGCCCTCCACGTGGAGCGCGGCGAACGAGAGCACCGCGCGCGAGCCGTTCTCGAGCGTCAAGTGACCCGGGAATCGCAGCGGTTGCTGGTGGAAGTCGGCCAGGCGGATCGCGCCGATCCACCGCCGGGGCAGCGGCGGGGCGAGGCCCGAGCCGGGCGCCGCCGGCGGATCAGCCGGGAAAAAGTGCACGGCGTAGCGCGCATTGTCGGCGTGCAGGAAGCACCACACCTGGCGCAGATCGATCGGAGGAGTGCCGGGGTCGGTTTGCACGAGCAGGCGCAGCTCCGACACGGGCGGCGCCACCGCCGGGTCGAGCGGCCGGCGGCCGATGCCGATGACCCAGTCGAGATCCGACAACAGGCTGCGCTCGAGTAACACGCGACGCAAGGTCGACCCGAACCGCTGCACCTGCGCGCGGGTGGCGAGGTTCGGCAGTTGAAACGGAATCAACACGGCCGGCCGGACTCGCGCGGCCCGGGCGCCGACCCGGAACCGCTCCACCGGCTCGAAGTAGTGGAATGCCAACGGACGGGAGTCGGGGTTGCGCACCACTCGGCGCTGGCAATCCTGCGCCGGCTGGTCGCCCGTGGCCTCCATGATGCGCAACGCTCGGCGGCGCAGCGAGCTGGCGGCGTAACCGGCGCGCTCCACCAGCTCGCGCACCGATTCTGCCGCCGCGGCCGGGATCGCGCGTCCGCCCTCGGGCAGATTCACCGGATCCAGCGGGAGCGCGCCATCTTCTCCCGCCAGCGCGTTGGCCAGCGTGGTCCCGGCGATCAGCCGGGCGATGAGCTCGACCGGCCGCGCCGGACGTGATGCGGAGCGCGAGGGGCCCCAGGTCCAACGCCAGCGGGCGTCGAACACGTCGAAGCCCATCTCTTCACCGGGCGACAACGTGCCGGTATAGAGCAGGTCGCCGGCGGCGTAGCCGAGGGATTGCCAGTACAGCTCCATTTCGAGCAAGGCGCCGTATCGGATCCCGGAGGCGGACGGCATCGGGGGCTGGAAGAAATCGACCTGCGCCGCGGGCCCTTCGGGTGATGGATCGGCATCGATCGGCAGTACGGCCAGCCGCGAGAAGCGCAGCGTCAACGTTCCGGCCGCGACCTCGCTGGCTGGCGTTCGATTCCGCTCGGCGGGCAGTCGCTCACCACTGGTCGCTGGGAGGAGATTGGGCGGAGCGGTGACTTCGGCGGTGCCGGCGTTCAGCAGCGTCACATCCAATTCGGTGGGCTCTTCGCTGCGCAGCCCGACGCGCACGCGCACGTGTCGCGCGTCGATCCGGGGGATGCCGACCATCCCCTCGGCGTCCGTCACCCAGTAGCCCGCTGCATTGCCGGCGTCGTCGAGCAGACTGACGGGCACGCCGGGCGCGGGCTCGCGGGTGTCCGGGTGGACGACGCGCAGGGTCCAGCGATCGGTCGGCGGTGTGTCAGTCACAGGGTGGGGAGAGCCTTGAGCGCGTCGAGTCGCCCTTGAGTTAGCCCCGGCCCGTACCGGGCGCTAGGGCGATCGGGAATTTCCGTGTGTCACTCGTTGGCGATGCTGGCGACCAGCCATTCGCCATTCTCATTGTTGACGGCAAGACTCATTCCCTGACTACCCATCGAGCGACGAGGTGCTGAGGTGTGGCGCCGTTGCCGCACCGAGAACGGCCCCGCCGTTGAACCGGCGGGGCCGTTCGTGGCCTGCGATGCGACTGCGCGCGGGCTAGTGGCTCAGCGTGATCGGCACCCCGACCGAGACGATCAGGTCGGCCTGCAACTTCTTGCCGTTTTCGGAGGTCGCGCCAACCCCGAAGGTGGGATCGAAGGAGTAGAAGTTCCCCTCCGCCGAGACGTTGAGGGCGAATTTCGGCGTGACGGACGCGCGCACACCCATCCCGACGACCGCGCCAATCGAGGTGAGCTTCGTGCCGTTGTTGGTCTTCAAGGCTTTCCAGAGGTCGCCACCGCGCTTGACCATACCGCCACCGAGAATGAAGTGGAGGTTGGTGCGCGCCGGCCGCAGCAGCACGCGAGCGTTGGCCATAATGATGTTTCCTGTCGCGGAGAAGGCGGTCGCCAGGCCTGTCGAATCGGCTTCGCGTTCTTCCAGACGACTCGGGGTGTAGGCCGCCGCCAATTCAACACCGACCGTGCGCGAGACCCAGTAACTGAAACGGCCTCCGAACACCGCTGAGTTGACCTGACGGCCGGTGAAATTGGTGCCGTCGTTGTTGTTGTTGCAATCCGTGCACATGTTCGCCAGCGCGTAGTAACTGCCCAAGAACGGCGTGAACTCGGCTTTTGCCTGTGCCTCGGCCGCGCGCGGGGCCAGCAGGCTGGCACCGACCACCGCGACACCCGCTCCAAGTACTCGCCCGATCCGCTTGATCATGGACACATTCTCTCCCGTGGTAGATGGACGGTGATGATCCTCAGGGGACTGGAGCCGGCGTAGGCCGCCCGGCCTGGGTGCCGTCGCCCAGCTGGCCACGCGCGTTCCCGCCCCAGCAGAGTACGCGCTGATCCCGTGTGACGCCGCACGCGTGGCCGGCGCCGGCACTGACAAACTGAACTGGTTGGTCCAGGGCGACCTTCACCGGTGTCTGCCGGTCCGTGTGCGATCCGTCGCCCAACTGGCCTTCCCGATTGCGTCCCCAACACAGCGCCTCGCCGGCGTCGGAGATGGCGCAGGTAAACCCCGTACCCGCCGCGATCGCGCTGAAAACCCCGGCACGGCTGACGGGGACGGGACTGTCCCGCTCGGTCTTGCTGCCGTCGCCAATCTCGCCGGCGACATTGGCGCCCCAGCAATAGATCTTGCCGCCCAAGGCCAGCGCGCAAGTATGCTCGCTTCCCGCCGCGATTGCCACAATGCGCGCGGTGAGGTCCACGGGGCCTGGTTCGCTCAACGTTTCCCGCCCGCCACGCCCCAGCTGACCAGAGAATCCATCGCCCCAGCAGTACACCTTGCCCGCGTCCGTGAGTCCGCACGTGTGCTTGTCGCCGGCAGCCAGGGCTTTGAACTTCACGCCGCCGCTGACCCGCTGCGGCGTATTCAAACCGCGCGTGTTGCCCGTGCCCAGCTGCCCGTCGCTATTGTCGCCCCAGCACCAGGCCGTGCCATCGCCGCCCAAGCCGCAGGCGTGACGGGACCCCGCGATGATCGACGAGAAAGAGTGGTTCCCGGCGACCGGCGTGGGCTCGGCGGATTTCCCGACACGTCCGATTCCGAGCTGCCCGCGCAGGTTCACTCCCCAACAGATGGCGGTGCCACCGGTCAATCCGCAGGTGAAGTCGACACCGGCCACCAGGGAGGTGAAACCGCTGGTCTGGGCGACGAGCACCGGCCGGGACACCTGCGCCCCGGCATCGAGGGCGCCCAGTTGACCGTTGGCGTTGCCGCCCCAGCACGAGACCGCTCCACTCTGAGTGATGCCGCAACTGTGGGAAGCTCCCGCGGCGACGCCACGCCGGGGAATCGCCCGGGCCGCGGCATCGTCCGTCCCGCCGGTGACCGGAGTCGGTGGCGGTTGCGGCGGCTGGACGTTCGTTGGTTGGGTATCAGTCCTGCCCGCTGGCGGCGTCGGCGGTGGCGTGACAACCACCGGGGTGACCGGCGCAGGCACGGTCACCGTGCTGGACCCGGACACGCCTTCGCTCGTCGCCGTGATCGTCGTGGTCCCGCCGCCGGCGGCCGTTACCGCGCCGGTGGGGGAGACGCTGGCCACCGAGGCGTTGCTCGACGTCCAGGAGATCTGGCGGTCTCGCAGCGCGCCGCCGCGCACGTCCCGCGTCGTCGCGTTCAATTGTTGCGTCTTGCCGATGGCCAACGTGAGCGCGCCCGGGGTCACCGCGAGTGTCGCGACGGGCACGGCATTAATCGTCACCGAGGCGGAGGCGCTGCGCGATTCGATCAGGGCCGTGATCGACACCTGCCCCTCGCGCACGGCGGTGACCGCTCCATTGGAAACCGTCGCCACCGCGGGATTGCTGGACCGCCATTCGACCGGGCGTCCCGCGATGGGCCGATCGTGGGCGTCGCGAGCGGAGGCGGAAAGCTGCGTCCGCCCGCCCACCTGCAGCGCGACAGCCGGTGGGGAGATGACCACCATGGCGACGGCCGGTGGGACGATCGTGACGCGGGCACTGTCCCGCTTTCCGCCGACAGCCACGACCACCGTGACCGTGCCGAGGCGCAGACCGGTGACTGTACCGGTGGAGGACACGGTCGCGATGCGGCGATCGCTCGTGCTCCAGGTCATGGCGTGTCCGGCCAGCGTATTGCCCTTGTCGTCCTTCGGGGCGGCGCTGAAGGCGGCGGTATCACCCTGCTCGATCGCTGCCGTCGGCCGCGTGAGGGTAACGGTGGCCACCACGGCGGCTGTGGCGGTGATCATGACGGTCCCCGTGCCGGCATGCCCCTCGCTCGTGGCGGTGACCGTCACATAGCCGGGACTCACGGCCGTGACGAGACCGGTCGGTGAAACCCGCGCCATGCTGCTGTCGGTCGAGGTCCACGTGACCGTCCGGCCGCTCAGCAGCTTTCCGCTCCCATCCTTTAGTACGGCGGCGAGCTGGGCGCTGCGACCGACGGCCACGGCGGCCGGCGACGGCGTGACAGTCACGGAAGACACCGCCACCGCTACGGGCGTCGCGGGTGCCGGGGGCGGGGCGGCCGACTTGCGGCCAAACAGCATCCAACCGACGACGCCCACCGCGATCAGCACGGCCGCCGGTCCGAGGAACCGTGATAGGCTCCGGCGCGTCGCGTAGGGAGCAGGGATCACCGGCGCCGGTTCGGCGCGGGAGCTCCGACCCCCCGGCATCGATCCGGTCTGGGACGGGGGACGCCGCACCGGTTGCTTGGGCGGTGCGGGTGGCGGCGGCGCCGGCGGCGGTGGTGGCGGCGTCCGCTGCTTCGGGACGGGGGTCTCGATCACCGACGTGGGCGACTCGGCGAACTCGTGCGTCACGGGTGGCGAGATCGGCTCGACCGGTGTCACCGGGAGAGAATGTTGGACCTCCGGGGCCGTGGGCGTGGCGGGAATCGGCGTCGTCGGGGCCGCGGTGACGTTGCGTGGTGGCGGCGGAGCGGCCGGTTTCTTCCTCGGCGGCGCAGGTGCCGGTGGTGGCGCGGCGGTGCCGCCGGCCGGAGGCGTCAGCGACTTCGGCACCGGGCTCATCGGCGTGTGATGCTCGGTGCTGATGTGCGACGCGTCTTTGCCGCGCGCGAACGCGCGCATCTGTTGCCGGATCGGATCGTTGTGCGCGGGTGTCCCAATCGCTTCGACCGCTTCCTCGAGGGTGGGCCAGCGATCGGCGGGGGCTTTGGCCAGCATCCGCTCGATCGCATGCGCCAGCTCGGGCGGGCAATCGGGGCGTCGCTCGAGAATCGGGGGCGGCGGCTCGTGGAAGTGCATCCACATGAGCGACATCATCGAATCGGCTTCGAACGGCACCTTGCCGGTGAGCATCTCGTAGGCGGCGATGCCGAGCGAATACTGGTCGGTGGCGCCGGTGATGTCGCGCGCCGCGCACTGCTCGGGACTCATGTAGGTCGGCGTCCCGATGGTGGCGCCGGTCATGGTGAGTCCCTGCGACTCGGTCACCTTGGCGATGCCGAAATCGGTCACCACCGCCCACCCGTCGACATCGAGCATGATGTTGGCGGGCTTGATGTCGCGATGGATAATGCCGTGGCGATGGGCATAGTCGAGCGCGCCGCCCGACTGGGCGAGAACCGCCTGCACCATTTTGATCGGCAGGGCGCCGTGTTCTTTCACGATCGCATCGAGCGAGCGCCCCTGCACGAACTTCATGATGAAGTAGAGCAGGCGACCCGACACACGCACGCCGTAAATCGGGATGATGTGCGGATGGCTGAGCGCGGCGGCCGTGCGGGCCTCGCGTTTGAAGCGATCCGCCATGCCGCCGCCACTCGACGTCAGCGAGGGCGACATCACTTTGATGGCGACTTTGCGGTCGAGCGCGATTTCGTGGGCGAGGTACACCGTGGCCATGCCGCCGCGTCCCAGTTCGCCCGCGATGTCGTAGTCGCCCAGGGTGGCGCGGCGCAGTTCCTCGATCAGCCCCGCCTGGGGATCTTCCTCTGGAGGCGCCGCCATTTTTGCCGTGGCGAGCCCGCCCTGGACGCCGGACACGTCAAAGCCGCAGCGCGAGCAGAAATGCGCGCCGGGGGCGAGAGGCGTGCCGCAGCGAGTGCAGCTGGTCGGTTCGGTCATCGATGCGTACGGGGCAGTAGGCGAATCTACATTCCCAGGGGAGGCTCGGGCAAAGGGAGTTGGTGCTGTGGAGCGGGGTGCCAAGGGGGTCTATGTCCAAGTGGGGGGCCCCATTGACTCGCGGTGGAGGGTTGGCTAGAATGTGAGTCTCAAGATGAGTTTTTTTGCAGTGGCTCTTTGAGAACTGATGGTCGAGCGTGTGGAGTGCGGCCCCGATATGAGCGATACGCGGTCAGACGCGTGTCGTCAGGGGTTTGACTCTGAATGTGATTCGGACGACTTAAGTAGTACGCAGTCGTTCGATTTGAGCTGTTCGAATTCTCTATTGGAGAGTTTGATCCTGGCTCAGGACGAACGCTGGCGGCGTGCCTAACACATGCAAGTCGTACGGGACTCGAGGGGCAACTCTTGAGTTCAGTGGCAGACGGGTGCGTAACACGTGAGGAACTTGTCCAACGGTGGGGGATAGCCGGCCCAACGGCCGGGTAATACCGCTTACGCTCGTTTGGGGGCATCCCTGGACGAGGAAAGCAGCCGCAAGGTTGCGCCGGTGGAGAGTCTCGCGGCCTATCAGCTTGTTGGCGGGGTCACGGCCCACCAAGGCTACGACGGGTAGCTGGTCTGAGAGGATGATCAGCCACATTGGGACTGAGACACGGCCCAGACTCCTACGGGAGGCAGCAGTGGGGAATATTGCGCAATGGCCGCAAGGCTGACGCAGCGACGCCGCGTGTGGGATGACGGTCTTCGGATTGTAAACCACTGTCAGGGGGAACGAATACCAGGCGTCGAATAGGCGACCTGGGGTGACGGTACCTCCAAAGGAAGCACCGGCTAACTCCGTGCCAGCAGCCGCGGTAATACGGAGGGTGCGAGCGTTGTCCGGAATCACTGGGCGTAAAGGGCGCGTAGGCGGTTCAGTAAGTTGCTGGTGAAATCCCGGGGCTCAACTCCGGGGCTGCCGGCAAGACTGCTGGCCTTGAGCACGGTAGGGGCAGATGGAATTCCCGGTGTAGCGGTGGAATGCGTAGAGATCGGGAAGAATACCAGTGGCGAAGGCGTTCTGCTGGGCCGTTGCTGACGCTGAGGCGCGACAGCGTGGGGAGCAAACAGGATTAGATACCCTGGTAGTCCACGCCGTAAACGATGGACACTAGGCGTCGGGGGGAGCGACCCTCCCGGTGCCGTCGCTAACGCAGTAAGTGTCCCGCCTGGGGAGTACGGCCGCAAGGCTGAAACTCAAAGGAATTGACGGGGGCCCGCACAAGCGGTGGAGCATGTGGTTTAATTCGAAGCAACGCGAAGAACCTTACCTGGGCTTGACATGCTGGTGAAAGCCGGTGGAAACATCGGCCCCTCTTCGGAGCGCCAGCACAGGTGCTGCATGGCTGTCGTCAGCTCGTGTCGTGAGATGTTGGGTTAAGTCCCGCAACGAGCGCAACTCTCGCTCCCAGTTGCCAGCGGTTCGGCCGGGGACTCTGGGGGGACTGCCGGCGTTAAGCCGGAGGAAGGTGGGGACGACGTCAAGTCATCATGGCCCTTACGTCCAGGGCGACACACGTGCTACAATGCCCGGTACAACGCGTCGCGAACCCGCGAGGGGGAGCCAATCGCTAAAAGCCGGGCTAAGTTCGGATTGGAGTCTGCAACTCGACTCCATGAAGCCGGAATCGCTAGTAATCGCGGATCAGCCACGCCGCGGTGAATACGTTCCCGGGCCTTGTACACACCGCCCGTCACGCCATGGAAGCTGGAGGGACCCGAAACCGGTGGGCCAACCGCAAGGGGGCAGCCGTCTAAGGTCAATTCAGTGACTGGGGCGAAGTCGTAACAAGGTAGCCGTAGGGGAACCTGCGGCTGGATCACCTCCTTTCTGGAATGCCGAGTAGATCAGTTGGTGATCGAAAGGCCCCGGAAGTCGCCCGCACTTTCCACGCTCGACTGTTAACTGCGCTTTCAGCCGTCAGCTCTCAGCTTTCAACAAGCTGATGGCTGATCGCTGAAAGCTGATAGCAAGCAGTTTGCTCTTTGACAACTGACGTTCGTGAGATGATGTGGTGTTCGAGGAATCACACCGAGAACTACGAGATCAAGCGCGTAAGGGCGCACGGTGGATGCCTTGGCACAGGGAGGCGATGAAGGACGTGCTAAGCTGCGATAAGCCTGGGGGAGCTGCACACAAGCTGTGATCCCAGGATTTCCGAATGGGGCAACCCGGCCGGCCGCGAGGTCGCGTCATCTCGCGCAAGCGAGAAGCGAACCCGGGGAACTGAAACATCTCAGTACCCGGAGGAAGAGAAAGCAACCGCGATCCCGCTAAGTAGCGGCGAGCGAAATCGGGGGCCAGCCCAAACCGGAGGTGCTTGCACCGCCGGGGTTGTGGGACCGCGACATGGGAGTACGACGCCAAGCCGAAGCGACCTGGAATGGTCTGCCAGAGACGGTGATAGCCCGGTAGGCGTACGTCGTACGACCCCTAGCGGTATCCCGAGTAGCGCGGGACACGTGTAATCCTGCGTGAAACCGGGGGGACCACCCTCCAAGGCTAAACACTCCCCTGTGACCGATAGTGCACCAGTACCGTGAGGGAAAGGTGAAAAGGACGCCAGGTGGCGAGTGAAATAGATCCTGAAACCGTGTGCCTACAAGCGGTCGAAGGCAGCGGCGGGCTTCGGCTCGTTGTCTGCTGACGGCGTGCCTTTTGCATTATGACGCAGCGAGTTACTGCTCACGTGCAGCTTAAGGCCCTCAGGGCCGGAGGCAGAGCGAAAGCGAGTCTGAATAGGGCGACGAGGTACGTGGGCGTAGACCCGAAGCCGTGGCGATCTACCCTGGAGCAGGTTGAAGCCGCCGTAACAGGCGGTGGAGGACCGAACCGTTGTGGGTTGAAAACCGCTCGGATGACTTCAGGGTAGGGGTGAAAGGCCAATCAAGCTCGGAGATAGCTGGTTCTCCCCGAAACATATTGTGGTATGGCCTCGGGAAATGAGTCCGCAGGAGGTAGAGCACTGGATGGGTCCGGCTGGCGAATAGCCAGACCTCCCCCAACCAAACTCCGAATTCCTGTGCGATGCTGCCCGGGAGACAGTCGCTGAGCGATAATGTCCAGCGGCGAGAGGGAAAGAACCCAGATCGACTGCTAAGGCCCCAGAGTGGCGGCTGAGTGTAGCGAAGGATGTGATCTTGCTGAGACAACTGGGAGGTTGGCTTAGAAGCAGCCATTCCTTTAAAGAGTGCGTAATAGCTCACCAGTCCAGCGAGGTCGCGCCGAGAATGGTCGGGACTAAGCCGCCCGCCGAAGCATCGGATTCACGATCGTCTTCGGACGGTCGTGTCTGGTAGGGGAGCGTTCCGGGAGCGCTGAAGCGGGGGCGGAAGCCTTCCCGTGGAGCGACCGGAAGTGAGGATGCTGCGATGAGTACGCGCGAAACAGGGTGAAAACCCCTGTCACCGTAAGCCTAAGGGTTCCTGAGCCATGTCGATCAGCTCAGGGTTAGTCGGTCCCTAAGATGAGGCCGAGAGGCGTAGTCGATGGGAAACGGGTCAATATTCCCGTACCACACATGTCTCGTTTGAGAGCAAGGGGGGACGCAGGAGCGAGCAATCCGTCGGCGGGTGGTTGTGCCGATGCAAGGTCGTAGACGTTTCCGGGGGATAAAACACCCGGATAGTCGAGAGCCGATGCCGAAGGGGTCGCAAGACCCCGTAAAGGGATTCGTGAGCCGACTGCCGAGAAAAGCCCCGTGTTCGAGAGGCGTGTGTGACCGTACCGTAATCCGACACAGGTGGGCGAGGCGAGTAGCCTCAGGTGCTCGAGTGATTTACGGAGAAGGAACTCGGCAAAATTACCCCGTAACTTCGGGAGAAGGGGTGCCAGAAGTAGGTGAGGATGTACAATCCAAGCCCAAACTGGCCGCAGAGAATCGCGTCAAGCGACTGTTTAGCAAAAACACAGGTGTGTGCTAAGGCATTTTCCAAGCCGACGTATACACACTGACGCCTGCCCGGTGCCGGAAGGTTAAAGCGATTGGTCAGCCGCAAGGCGAAGCTCGTCGCCGAAGCCCCGGTAAACGGCGGCCGTAACTATAACGGTCCTAAGGTAGCGAAATTCCTTGTCGGGTAAGTTCCGACCTGCATGAATGGCGTAACGACTTGACGGCTGTCTCCTCCGTAAGCTCGGCGAAATTGCAGTATCGGTGAGGATTCCGATTTCCCGCATCAGGACAAAAAGACCCCGTGCACCTTTACTACAACCTGTCATTGATCGTCGGCTAAACCTGCGTAGCATAGGTGGGAGGCGTTGATCCCAGGGTTTCGGCCTTGGGGGAGCCAACAGTGAAATACCACCCTTGTTTTGTTGACGATCTCACGCCGCTGCTTACCGCAGCGCGGACCGTGGCTGGTGGGTAGTTTGACTGGGGCGGTCGCCTCCGAAATGGTAACGGAGGCGCGCGATGGTGCCCTCAGTGCGGTCGGTAATCGCACGACGAGCGCAAACGCAAAAGGGCGCCTGACAGCGAGCGCGACGGCGCGAGCTGGGACGAAAGTCGGCGTTAGTGATCCGGTGATACCGTGTGGACGGGTCATCGCTCAACGGATAAAAGGTACGCTGGGGATAACAGGCTTATCGCGCCCGAGAGTTCACATCGACGGCGCGGTTTGGCACCTCGATGTCGGCTTGTCACATCCTGGGGCTGGAGAAGGTCCCAAGGGTCCGGCTGTTCGCCGGTTAAAGTGGCACATGAGCTGGGTTCAGAACGTCGTGAGACAGTTCGGTCTGTATCCGGTGCGGGCGGTGGAGTGTTGAGGGATGTCGTCCCTAGTACGAGAGGACCGGGACGAAGCGACCTCTCGTGTCCCGGCTGTGCCGCCAGGCGCAACGCCGGTTAGCGATGTCGCGCGGGGATAACCGCTGAATGCATCTAAGTGGGAAACCCTTCCCAAGATGAACACTCCCGGGTCGCAAGACCCCTAAAGGGCCGTGGGAGACTACCACGTTGATAGGCGGCAGGTGCAAGGCGCGCAAGCGCTTCAGCCGAGCCGTACTAATTGCCCGTGAGGCTTGATCTCTCCTTTGTTAGTTGATCGTGTGCTTCCAACGCATCACACATCTCCGGACGACAGTTTCCAGTTTTGCTGGCGACTCGCGCGACAGGGCCACACCCGTTCCCATCCCGAACACGGTCGTTAAGCCTGTCAGCGCCGATGGTACTGCGGTCGTGAGGCCGTGGGAGAGTAGGCCGCCGCCAGCGTCCCCTCGAAGCCCGCACCCATTTGGTGCGGGCTTCGTCGTTTTCTCCCCTACCGCGACGACTCCCGCCGCCACACCCCCGAGAGATGCTCGATGTGGATCAGGGGGTATGGGGCAGGGACAAATCGAAACACCAGTGGCGTCACCGCGTCGACGTCCTGATACTCGATGCGAAACCTCGTGTACAGGCCGTGCCGCTCCCGCGTGATCCGCAAGATGCGATGCACCGAAAAATGATAGTCATCGCGGACGTGTCAGCGTCCATCGCAAGACGACTCCTTCATGGTGGCATGCTGGATTCGGCCCCCATCGCCGGATAGGTTGTCGCGATGACCGGCGTCTGGGCCATTGCGGCGTTGGGATTCTTCCTCGGCATGCGGCACGCGACCGATCCCGACCACGTCATCGCCGTGGCGACCATCGTCACGCGCGCGCGGGCGGCGCGAAGCGCGGCCCTGATCGGGGCCGTCTGGGGCGTCGGGCACACGCTCACGATCCTCATCGTGGGCGGCGGAATCATTCTGCTCGGCTGGGTCATTCCCCCGCGCGTCGGCCTGTCGTTGGAGCTGGCGGTAGGGGCGATGCTGATCGTGCTGGGCCTCATGAACCTCACCGGGGTCCTGAGTCGCATCACCGAAGCGCTGTCGTCCGGGAAGAGCGCCGGGCACCTGCACGCGCACCCGCATCAACACGGCGACTACGTCCATTCCCACGTGCACGGCCACGACCCCGAAGCGCATCCGCATGCCCCAGAACAGACGCCGGTCGGATGGCTCGATCGCCACTTCGGAGCGTTAGGGTTCTACCAGCTGGCACGTCCGCTCGTCGTTGGAATCGTGCACGGCTTGGCCGGATCGGCGGCGGTGGCACTGCTCGTCCTCACGACCATCCGGGATCCGAAATGGGCGATCCTCTATCTGCTCATTTTCGGTGTCGGCACCATTGTGGGCATGATGCTCATTACCGCATTGATCGCCCTGCCGGTGGCCTATTCCGGCCAACGCCTCGCCAGCCTCAATCGTGGCCTGCGACTGGCCTCCGGTCTCATCAGTCTGGGGTTCGGGCTGTTTCTGGCCTACCATATCGGCGTGGTGGAAGGATTGTTTACCTCCCACCCCCAATGGACGCCCCGATAGCGCGCACCATCGGTTGCGCCTACTGACGGCCGACGGGTGTGGGCTGATAGTTTCTCGATCATGACGAAATGCGGCACGGTCGTCCTGGCCGGTCGGCCGAATGTCGGCAAATCGACGTTGCTGAACGCGCTGGTGGGCGAGCGCCTTTCCATTGTCTCTCCCAAGCCGCAATCCACCCGCACGCCGGTGGTGGGGCTGCTGACCCGCGGCGATGCCCAGTTCATCTTCACCGATTCACCGGGACTGCTCGATCCCCAATATCGGCTGCAGGAATTGATGCGGCAGGTGGCCCTGCGTGGGCTGGCGGACGCCGAGCTGATCGCCTACCTGCACCCGTATACGGAGTATCCGGCCCCGGCGCTCACGAGCGCGGCCGCGCTCGAGCGGGCGCCCGCCGCGCCGGTGGTGACCGTGTACACGAAGGCGGATCTCATGCCGGTCGAGCGGCGCCCGGAGTTGCCGGCGGGCACGGTGGCCGTGTCGGCGGCGACCGGGGAAGGGATGGATGGGCTGCTCGAAACGTTGGGAGAGCGCTTGCCCGAGAGCCCATTTCACTATCCCGCCGACGAGCTCGCGACCCAGCCGCTGCGGTTCTTCGCCGCCGAGTACGTGCGCGAGGCCGCCTTTGCCTTGCTGCAAGAGGAACTCCCCTATAGCGTGGCCTGCGAGATCGATGAATTCCGCGAGCATGAAACACCGACGTATATTCGCGCTGTGGTGTATGTCGAACGAGACAGCCAGAAGGGGATCGTGATCGGCGAGGGCGGCCGCACCATCAAGGCCATCGGCCAAACCGCCCGGGCGCGCATCGAAGCGCTGGTCGGGCGCCCCGTCTATCTCGATCTTCACGTGAAAGTCCTGCCGCGCTGGCGGACGCACGATCCATCCCTCAAGCGCCTGGGGTACGCACCGTGAGCCTGGCCGCCGAATTGCTCACCATGTTGGTGTGTCCGAAATGCAAAGGGCCGCTCGAATACCGACGCGACCCCGAGCAGCTGGTCTGCCAGGCGTGCCGGTTGATCTACGCCGTGGAAGACGACATTCCCATCATGCTCATCGACGAGGCGAAGAGCTTCTGATGGGTGGGCGGATCGCCGTCGCTCTCGCCGTGCTCTCCGCCTCTTCGGTCGCCCACCTCTCCGGCCAGGCCGAACCGCAGAACGCCGGCGCGCTGTTCCTGCTGTTCCCTGTGGGCGGGGCGTCGGTGGGGACAGGACAGACAGCGGCGACGTTCGAAGGAACGGGCGAGGCGATGTTCTACAACCCGGCCGGCGTCAGCTCACTCAACTCCAGCGAATTTGCGCTGCACAGCGCCAAGCTCGCGGCCGGACCCACCACGGCCCTCACCGCCCTGTTCCCGCGTCACGGCGTGGGGGTGTTCGGGATCGGGTTCTACCTGGTGGACTACGGCGACCAACCGGTAGTGGACTCCAACCAGACCACGCTGGGCGTCATCGCGTCCCGCAATTTTGAAGTCCTCGCCACCTTCGGCACGCAGCTCACCAATGCGGTGGCGCTGGGCGTGAGCTACAAACTGATCGAGTTCAGCGTCGTCTGCAGTGGACAGTGCCCCGTCCTCACCGGACAGGGCGTCACCCATGCGCTCGACCTGGGTGGCCAGTTTGCCGTGGGGCCAGAGCGTGCCCTGCGCGTCGGCGTTGCTCTGCGCAATCTTGGATTTCCTCTGCAGGTGAAGAATCGCGACCAGGCTGATCCATTGCCGACGCGCCTCGTCGTCGGTGCGGCCTATCGGGTGTTGCTGCGCCCCATGCCGATGGGAGAAGCCCTCGATCGATTCGATCTCAAAGTGGCCGCCGATGTCGAGAGCCCGTGGCGAGAAACGGGATCGCCGGACGTGCGGGTCGGCGTCGATGTGGGCTACCGCGACGCGCTCCGTTTGCGCGGTGGGTACGCGTTCGTACACGAGGGGCTCTCCGGACCGAGTGTCGGGGTTGGCCTGGCGACGGGCTCGATCGGTGTGGATCTGGCCCGCACCTTCCTGACCGGCTCGGATCTCGTGGTGCCGAATCCGACCTTCCTGTCTTTTCGAGTCGAGTTTTGAGAATCGCGCCCACCATCGGGTATTGCATCGGTCCGTTGGTGGCGCTGGTGGGAACCCTGTCGGGGCAGGCCCTCGATTCCGCGGGGGCTGCCGCACGGGCGCGGTTGTGGGTGCGCCCGGTGGCCTCCCTGATTCTGCCGGGAGCCGGGCAGGTGTGGGCCAAGCAGGACCGGGGCCTGATCTACCTGGCGACCGAAGCACTCGTGTTGTCACGCTATCTCCAGCTCAGCCACGACGCGCATCGCGGCGCCAGCCGGTACCGGGAATTGGCCTTCGCCGTCGCGCGGCGGGGGTTTACCGCCACGCGCCGCGACACGGTGTTCGAGTACTACGAGACCATGGAGCGGTTTACGTCGTCGGGTGAGTTCGACTCTGATCCCGGACCCGGCGTGGCGCCGGAAACCGACCCCACCACGTACAATGGGTCGGTCTGGCTGCTGGCGCGCCGCACGTTCTGGTCCGATCCCGATATCCCCCCGCCGCCGACTTCTCCCGAGTACCAGCTGGCATTGCAGTTCTATCGCGGGCATGCCGTAGGTCCGGATTTTCGGTGGTCCTGGCACGACGCGTCGCTGGAACAGGAGGAGTTCCGCGCCACCATCCGGTCGAGCGACAATGCCTTCCGGCGCGCGCAGAGTCAGCTCGGGATGCTGCTGGCGAACCATCTCGTCAGCGCCATCGATGCGCTGATTTCGAGCCGGTTGACCGCGGGTCTGCACCGCCCGACCACGGTCCACACCACCTGGCTGGGCGGGCGGTGGACGCAGGTCGGGGTTCGGATCGGGTTCTAGACCCATGTCCACTCCACGTCCCGACGGTCGCGCCACAGATGCCTTGCGCCCGCTCACACTGGAGCGCGGCGCGACTCCCCACGCCGAAGGCTCGTGCCTCGTGCGCATGGGGGGGACCGTGGTCCTGTGCGCGGCCAGCGTCGAGGCGGGCGTGCCCGCGTGGCGCAAAGGAACCGGCCTCGGATGGGTCACGGCCGAGTACGCGATGCTGCCGCGAGCGACGTTGGAGCGGACCCCGCGCGAGCGCAGCGGTGCTGGGGGACGAACCCACGAGATCCAGCGGTTGATCGGTCGCAGCGTGCGGGCGGCGCTGCGGGGATTCGATTTCGGTGAGCATACCATCCGCGTCGATTGCGACGTGCTCCAGGCCGACGGCGGGACCCGCACCGCGGCGATCACCGGCGCGACGGTCGCGCTGGCCGACGCCTGTGCCTGGTTGGCGCGCACCACCGGCGTGGTGAGCCCATTTGCTCGGCTGGTCGCGGCCGTGAGCGTCGGGTTGGCGGCGGGCGAAGCCCGTTTGGACCTCTGTTACGCCGAGGATCGGGACGCCGACGTGGACGCCAACGTCGTGGTGGCCGATCCGGACCGGCTCGTAGAGGTGCAGGGAACGGCGGAGCGCGGCACCTACAGCCGCGCCGAGCTGGATCACATGCTGGATCTCGCACTGCAGGGCACCGCTCGCATCTTCGCGGCACAGCGAGCCGCATTGGGGCGTACCTGACCTGGATGCGGTGGCTGCTCCTCGCGGTGCCCGTTTCCTGGGCCGTGGCGGCACTCCATGCGCCGCCGCTCGCCGTGTTTCTCGTGACCGGGTTGGCCGTCATCCCGCTCGCGGCCGAGATGGGGTCCGCGACGGAAGTTCTGGCCGCCCGCTCGGGGCCGGCGGTCGGCGGCCTGCTGAATGCGACGTTCGGCAATGCCGCCGAGCTGATCATCGCGATCGTGGCGTTGCGGGCCGGCCTGCTCGATCTCGTGAAAGCCTCTCTCACGGGATCGATCCTCGGCAATCTGCTGTTGATCCTCGGTTTGTCGCTGCTGGCGGGTGGGCTGAAACGGTCGAAGCTCACGTTCAACCGGACGGCCGCGGGAATGAGCGGCGCGATGCTGCTGCTCGCGGTCGTCGGGCTCGCGATACCGGCTCTGTTCGTGTCCAGCCACCCGGGCGCGACGCAGAACACCACGATCCATCTCTCCGAGGGCGTCGCGGTGGTACTCGGGGCGACGTACGTGGCCAGCCTCGTGTTCTCGTTGGTGACGCACCGTGAATTGTTCAGCCCCGAACGGCCGGTCGTTGCCCGGGGCAAGCATTCGGGGTTGGCCGGTCGGGCGATCGCCGTGTTGGCGGGAAGCACGGTGCTGGTGGCGGTGCAGAGTGAGATCCTCGTCCACGCCACGGAGCAGGTCGTGGCTGGCACGGGCATCACGGAGACGTTTCTTGGGTTGATCGTGATTCCCCTGATTGGCAACGCAGCCGAACACGCCACCGCCGTGGTCGTCGCCCGCAAGGGAGACACGGATCTCGCGTTGACGATCGCCCTGGGATCGAGCACGCAGGTCGCGCTGTTCGTGGCGCCGGTCCTGGTCCTGGCGGGCGTGCTCGTCGGACAACCCATGAGTCTGGTGTTCACGCCATTCGAAATCGTCGCGCTTGGTTTGGCCGCGCTGATTGTGACGGTGATCGCACTCGACGGGGAGTCGCACTGGTTTGAGGGGGCGCAACTTCTGGCAGTGTATGCCATCTTGGCTATTGCGGCGTGGTTTGTTTGACACGCGGGAGCAGGTGGCGTAAGTTTCGGTGGGCTAGACCCTTACGCGAGGTGCCGGTTGCGGACGCGCCCCACCATTCTCTTCTATTCGGCGGCTGGTCGTCCGGTTCCGGACTTTGTGACACGCTGGATGGAGGGCAAAGACAAGACTCTGCTCCCGGTGCATGATCCCGCGGAGCTGGAGCAGATGGTGTTACGGGCGCTGCCTTCACTAGTCCTGGTGGATGCCGATACGACCGGCGCCCAGGGCCTCGAACTATGCCGGCGACTGAAAGCCGACCCGTATACGGCGATCGCCCCGCTGGTGGCGGTGACCGCCCGACACGTAACGGAACGGGTGATGGAGTGGTTTGGGGCGGGGGCGGACGAGGTCGTCACGCCGCACTTCGAACCCAGCGAACAGACGGGGCGGTTGGATGCGCTCCTCACGCGCACCGCGCGGGATGTGGCGGTCAACCCCTCCACCCGGCTCCCGGGAACAACCGAGATCGAGCGTGACATCCGGCGCCGGATGGAGAACGCCGAGCGGTTCGCCGTATGCTACGCGGACCTGGATCACTTCAAGGAATACAACGATCGCTACAGCTACTATGACGGCGATCGGGTCATCTACCTGGTGTCGCGGATTCTGCACGACGTCGTCAAGGGGATGGCCGAGCGACAGGGGTTCGTCGGGCACATCGGTGGGGACGATTTCATTTTCAATATTCCCGTCACCGAGATCTCCAAAGTGTGCACCGAGATTCTCTCGGTATTCGACACCCTGATTCCGTTTCAGTACAATGAGCAGGACCGCCGGGCAGGCTACTATTTCGGGAAGGACCGGCGCGGGCAGCTGCACCGAGTGCCGTTGATGACGCTCTCGATCGGGATCGTCACCAACGAATACCGGCGCTTTGCCCACCCGGCGCAGGTGAGTGAGCTCGCGACGGAGATGAAGAGCTACGCGAAGACGCAGCCGGGATCGGTCTTCGTCGTCGATCGTCGCCACGACCCCGACCCGGGCGCGGCGGAGCCCAATGCCAGATTGAGTGCGAGGTCGTCGCAGTGAACGTTACCTGCACCTCATGCGAAACCGTCTATCGAGTGGACCCGGCGAAGGTGCCGGCGTCCGGCGTCCGGGCGCGCTGCGCCGTGTGCGGGAACGTATTCCCCGTTCATGCAGACGGCGTACCGGCGGCGCTGCGCCAGCCGGCGGCCCCGGTGTTTACGCCGGCCCCGCGCGGCGGCTCCCCCCCCCCACCGCCTGCTCCGGCGGCACCGGCACCCGTGACGGCACCGTTCGCGCGGCCATCCTTTTCTTCCGTCCCGGCGCCGCCGCCCGTTGCACCATCGCGACCGGTGCAGCCACCGCCAAGTTTTCCGTCCCCGATGTCGGCTCCCGTCGCGCCGGTCGCGCCGGTCCGACCGTTTGCCCCGGCGCCGCCGCTGACACCGCCCATTGCCCGGCCTCCCGTGGCGACACCACCAGCGGCACCTCCAGAGCCGGTGACGGCTCCGGCGCTACCGGCGCTGAGCCCGACCATGCCACGGCCTCCGGCGTTTGCGCCACCGCTCCAGGCGCCGTCACCCGTCCGGCCCGTGTCGCCGACGTTCGAACCGGCGCTGCCGTCAATCTCTCAGCCGACGGCACCCAGACCGGTGGCGCCGGCGCCGCCGCCACCCCAGCCGCCCCCCGCGGCTCCGGTCAGTCCCGAGCCGCGCAAGACGGGGCCGCTGCGCCCGGTGAACCCGTTCCTGGTCCAGGATCCGAAGCAGAAGGCTCGGCGCCTGGCGCGGGCGCTGATTTCGGACATGCTGGTGTACCATCCCGAGAAGCGGCAGCAGGGGGTTCGTGACGGCACCTTGCCCCAACTGTTCAAGGACGAGATCGAAAAGAGCTGGCTCGAGTACGTCGAGCAGGTGGGCAAGGACATGGCGGAAAGCACGCCATTCTGGACCGATGCGTTGAATGAGATTCTTTCAGGCGGGAAGAAGCTGTTCTAGAGGTGGTGAAAACGGGGCTAACCCCCTATACTTGCTGTGAGTTAGAGCCGCTCCTCGCGCGTCGGGGGGCGGCTCATATCGTAATCGCCCGCACCCAGGATCTCCCGTGCCGCTAAGCGACCGTTTTGCCCAGTTCGACCGCCGGCTCCAGGAACTCCGGGGTTTCCTTTGACGTGGAGGGGAAGGCGCGTCGCCTGACGGAGCTGGAGCAGCAGATGGCGGAAGGCTCGATCTGGACCGACCAGGAGCGCGCCAGGCGCGTCGTGGAAGAAATGAAAGGGTTGAAACGGCTGCTGGAGCCGTATCACGACATGCGCCGGCGCGTGGATGATGGGCTGGAGCTGGCGACGCTGGTGGAAGCCGACTCCCACGTCGACTTGGCCATGCAGCGACAGCTCGAAGAGGAAAGCGACGCCGTCGAGTCGCAGCTGAATGGGCTCGAGCTGCAGACCATGTTACAGAGTCCCGACGACCGGCGTGACGCGCTGCTCCACATCCATCCGGGGGCGGGCGGCACCGAATCCCAGGACTGGGCCGAGATGCTGGTGCGGATGTACACGCGCTGGGCCGAGCGTCGCGGCTTCGCCGTCGAAGTGCTCGATCTGGAGCCGGGGGAAGAAGCGGGGATCAAGCGGGCCGAGCTCGAGATCCGGGGGCAGTACGCCTACGGGCTGCTCCGAGCCGAGATCGGCGTGCATCGTCTGGTGCGCATTTCACCGTTCGACGCTCAGTCGCGCCGCCATACGTCGTTCGCCTCGGTATTCGTGTATCCGGTCGTGGACGAAGACATCGAAATCGATATCAAGGAAGACGACCTCCGGATCGACGTCTTTCGCGCCTCCGGGAAGGGCGGGCAACATGTCAACAAGACCTCGTCCGCGGTGCGGATCACGCATCTGCCCACCAACATCGTGGTCGCCTGCCAGAACGAGCGCAGCCAGTTCAAGAACAAGGCCACTGCCATGAAGATGCTCAAGGCGCGCCTGTACGAGCGCGCCCTCGAGGAGCAGGCGGCGAAAAAGGCCGAGGTCGACAAACAGAAGACCGACATTGCGTGGGGCAATCAGATCCGGTCGTACGTCTTCCAGCCCTACACGATGGTGAACGACCATCGCACCGAGCTCAAGGTCGGCGACGTACAGAAGGTCATGGATGGCGACCTCGATCCCTTCATCGAGGCCTTCTTGAAGCGATTCGGCGGGAGTAAGGCGGCGTGACAATTTTCGTGCAAGCCGCGCGGCGCGACAAGCTGGCCGAGCTGGTACGCCGTGGCGTCGTCCCGTTCGCGCATCGCTTCGACCGCACGAGCCCTATCCAGGAGGCGCTGCTGCGTTTTCAGGGAGAGGGCGACACGGCCGTGCATCGGCTTGCCGGCCGGTTGGGCGCCCTGCGGTCGCACGGCAAGACGATGTTCGCGCATCTGGAAGATGCCGCGGGCAAGATCCAGCTGTATTTCAAGCGCGATGTGCTGGGGGACGAGGGCTACGAGGTGGTCCAGCTGCTCGACCAGGACGACGTGGTCGGCGTGGAAGGCCCGTTGTTTCGCACCCGCACCGGCGAAGTGACGCTGCGGGTGGAGCGGCTGACGCTGCTCACCAAGTCGCTGCGTCCGCTGCCGCGCGGCAAGGAGGACGAGCACGGCGTGCTGCACGGTGCCCTGACCGATCCGGAGCTGCGGTACCGGGAGCGCTACGCCGATCTCGCCGTGCACCCGGAGGTGCGCGAAGTGTTCCGGGTGCGCGCCCGGGCCGTCCAGACGATCCGGCGCTTCCTCGACCGGCACGGGTATCTGGAGGTGGAGACCCCGGTACTGCAGCCGGTGTACGGGGGCGCGGCGGCCCGGCCATTTACGACCCGATACGAAGCCCTCGATGCAACCGTCTACCTCCGCATCGCCGACGAGCTCTATCTCAAGCGCTGCATCGTCGGCGGTCTGGAAAAAGTGTATGAAATCGGACACGATTTCCGCAATGAAGGACTCGACCGCTGGCATAACCCGGAGTTCACCATGGCGGAGTGGTACGAGGCCTACGCCGACTACCGGGTGATGGCCGAGGGCACGGAAACGATGGTGGCCGAAGTCGTCACCGAGCTGTTCGGCAGTACGGCGATCGATCGCCACGGCGTCACCTTGTCCTTCGCGACGCCCTTCGCGCGCAAGGACTTCGCGGACCTGATGCACGCGACCGCCGGCGTGGACCTGGCGAAGGCGGGGGATCCCGAGCTGCGCGCCGCCCTGCGGCGCAAACAGGTCGCGGACGTGGATGCCGTGAGCGGCGCCAAACTGTTGGACGAGGTGTTCAAGCACTACGTGGAGCCGACGCTGATCCAGCCGACATTCGTGACCGATTATCCCATCGCGCTGTCGCCGTTAGCCAAGACGAAGCCGGACGATCCCACCAAGGTCGAGCGGTGGGAGTTGTTCGTGGTCGGCCGGGAGATCGCGAATGCCTTCAGCGAGCTGAACGATCCCGAGGAGCAGCGGCGCCGGTTCGAGCAGCAGGGGCGCTTCCGCGCCGCCGGCGATGCCGAGGCGCATCAACTCGACGAAGATTTCCTGCGCGCCCTGGAGTACGGCATGCCCCCAACCGGCGGGGTCGGCCTGGGCATCGACCGTCTGCTCATGATCCTGACCGACCAGCCGTCGATCCGGGATGTGATCTTGTTTCCCATGCTGCGTCCCCAGTCCGTATGAACCTCCGCGACTCCCTGCTGGTGGCCGGGGGCGTCCTGGTGCTGGCCACGCTGTTCCTGTTCGTGCGCGCCAATTGGCCGTCCCGACTCGAGGCGCGCATCGCCCTGCGGTATCTGCGCGGTCGCCGAATGTCGCGCTTGTTGTCTCTCATCACCGTCATCGCGGTGGGTGGCGTGACGGTGGGGGTGATGGCGCTCGTCATCGTGTTGGGGGTGATGAACGGCCTGCAGGCCGATCTGCGCGACAAGATTCTGGTCGCGAGCCCGCACCTGCGCGTGCTGACCTATGGCGAAGGATTGCGGCTCGACGACTGGCACAACGTGCTGCAGCGGGTCCGCCGAGCGCCCGGGGTGATCTCGGCCGCCCCGTTTGTCATCACGCAGGGCGGCATCTCCGCCGGGCACGACTACGCCGAGGGCGTCGTCGTGCTGGGGATCGATGCCGACACCGGCACGCGACCGGTCACTACGCTGGCGCGACACTTCACGCGCGGCGATCTCCAGTTTCGCACCACGCGGCCCGATGTCGAGGCCGGGATCGCGTTGGGCAGCCGACTCTCGAGCAAGCTGTCGGCGTTTCCGGGAGATGTCGTCACCCTGGTGGCGTTTGCCGGGACGCGATTCAATCCCAGCCTGGGCGCTTACGTCCCGCGGTTTCATCGCTTCGAGGTCACCGGCCTATTCGATACAGGCATGTTCGAGTACGACAACGCCTACGTGGTGCTGGACCGGCGGGTCGCCCAGCGCTTTGCCGCGCTGGACAGCGCGGTCACCGGGTTGGAGGTCCGGCTCGCCAATCCGTGGGAGGCCCACCAGGTGGGCACCGAGCTCGAGAGCCGCCTCGGCTACCCGTATCGGGTCGTGGATTGGCAATCCCAGAACGCCTCGCTCTTCTCGGCACTGAAACTCGAGAAACTCGCGATGGGGCTCGTGGTGTTTCTCATTTGTGTCGTGGCGGCGTTCAACGTGGTCGGCACGTTGACGATGGTGGTGCGCGACAAGACCCGGGAGATCGGGATTCTCCTTGCCATGGGGTTGCAGCGATCCTCCGTGCGGCGTGTATTCCTGCTCCAAGGTGTGTTGATCGGCCTGGTGGGCACCGTGCTGGGGGCCGGTCTCGGCCTGGCCGCCGGTGGGGTGATCAACCGCGGTGAGTGGATTCACATCGATCCCTCGATCTACTTCATCGATCATCTGCCGGTGCACACCCAGCCGCTCGATGCCCTGCTGGTCGTCGCGGCGAGCCTGCTCGTGGCGACACTGGCGCCGCTCTACCCCGCGCTGGTCGCCGCGCGCCTGGACCCCGTGCCCGCGATCCGGAACGAATGACCGCCCTGCTGGAAGCGCGAGGGATTCGCAAGGTCTACGCCGGCGGGGACGGCCAGCCACTCGAGATCCTCCGCGGGGTCGACCTCGATGTGCATCGCGGGGAATTGATCGCTGTCGTGGGGGCGTCTGGGGCGGGGAAGAGCACCTTGTTGCACATCATGGGGGCGCTCGATCGGCCCAGCGCGGGCGACGTGTGGCTCGAGGGCTCTCGGTTTGCGGACCTGGCGCCGTCCAGTCTGGCGGAGCTGCGCAATCGGAAGCTGGGATTCGTGTTCCAGTTTCATCATCTCTTGCGCGAGTTCTCCGCCCTGGAGAACGTGATGATGCCGCTCTTGATCGGCGACGTCCCGATGCGCGAAGCCCGTTCCCGGGCCGAGGAAAAGCTCTCGGCGGTCGGGTTGGCCGGTCGCATGAGCCATCGGCCGGCGGAGCTGTCGGGGGGAGAACAGCAGCGCTGTGCCGTGGCGCGCGCGCTCGTGCATGACCCCAGCCTGGTCCTGGCGGACGAGCCGTCCGGGAACCTGGACCATGCGGCGAGCGAGCGGTTGCATGAAATGCTATTTCGCCTGGCGCGAGAGTATGAGACCGCGGTGGTCATCGTGACGCACAATCGCCAGCTGGCGGCGCGGGCCGACCGGATTCTGTGGCTCGAAGACGGCCGCCTCACCGTCGTCGGCTCCGTGGACGCGATACCATAGATGCGCTGCGACAACTGCAAGAAACGCGAGCACGTGATCGAGCTGACGCAGGTGGAGCACGACACGAAGGTCACGCTGCACCTGTGCGAGCAGTGCGCCCAGGAGAAAGGCATCGATACGGGGACCGCCGCGCTCAAGACGCCGCTGGGCACGTTCCTCTCCGCGCTGGGAAAGGAAGCGACGCTGCCGGTGCCGGCGGACGGCCTGCGGTGCGCGAGCTGTGGCGCCACGTTGAAGGCCGTGCGCGACAGTGGACGCCTGGGCTGTGCGCAATGCTATCAGCTGTTCGAGCCCCATCTCCGCGATTTGTTGCGCCGCCTGCACGGCTCGAGCCAACACATGGGAGAACGTTACGTGCCACCGGGTGCGGCCGGGGAGACGGACGCGACGGGGCGACTGCTCGATTTGCGCGACAAACTGCGGCGGGCCATCGACAGTGAAGACTTCGAGCTCGCGGCCGAGCTGCGCGATCGCATCCGGGTGCTCGAATGATCGACCTCTCGCTGCTGCCGGACGGCGGGATGGGATGGCTGGATGCCTCCGGCCCGAATGCGCCGATCGTGTTGTCGACCCGGATCCGGTTGGCCCGCAACCTCACCGGCTACCCGTTCAGCCTGCGGGCGACCGACGCCGATCGGCGCGCGGTGTTGCTGCGGGTCAACGACGCGGCGGGGGCGAGCGAGCATCTGGGGCGCGCCATCACGTTCGCGCTGCACGAGCTCGAGCGAGCCGATCGGCAACTGCTGCACGAGCGCCACTTGGTCAGCAAAGAGCTGGCGGCGTTGGACCGGGAGCCGTCGCGGCCGCGCCCCGGGGCCGCCGTGCTGATCGAAACGCCGATCGGCGTGATGGTGAATGAAGAGGATCACCTGCGACTCCAGGCGATGGTGTCGGGGTTCGCGTTGGAGGGTGCGTATGCCGCGCTGGATTCAGTAGATAGCGAACTCGGTCGGCTGCTTCCGTTCGCGTTCCATTCAGAGTTTGGCTATCTTACCTCCTGCCCCACCAATGCCGGCACCGGCCTCCGCGCGAGCGTGCTTATCCACTTGCCGGGCTTGGTGTTAACGAAGGAGATCAACAAGGTGTTGCAGGGGCTCACGCAAGTGGGCCTGACGTTTCGGGGGTTGTACGGGGAGGGCAGCGAGGTCGTCGGGAATTTCTTTCAGTTGTCCAATCAGACGACGCTCGGCAAGGCGGAAAGCGAGCTCCTCGACCATCTGGGCCGGATTGTGCGGCAAGTGATTGAGTACGAAGAACAGGCACGAGACGTGCTGCTCAAGACGGCTGCGGGAACGGTGGAAGACAAGGTGTGGCGGGCTTACGGGCTGTTGCGGTACGCGCGCGCGCTCACCTTTGAGGAGACGATGAATTTGTTGAGCGGCGTCCGGCTGGGCGTCGGGTTGAATCTGATCTCCGGCCTGAGTGTATACACGCTCAACAAGCTGCTCATCCACACGCAACCCGCGCACCTGGCGGCGATGGAGGGGCGGCAGGTCGGCGACCCCGAGCTGCCCACGATTCGGGCGTCGTACGTGCGGCACTTGCTGCGCGGCGAGACCACCTGAGGTAGGCATCGAGATGAACGGCTACAACTTCACGGATCGCGTTCGCAAAGTCCTTCAGATGGCGCGGGAGGAAGCCGCGCGTCTGCACCACGAATACGTGGGGACGGAGCATATCCTGCTCGGTCTGATCCGTGAGGGGGAAGGGGTCGCGGCCGCGGTCCTGACCAACCTCAACGTCGATCTCGAAGAGATCCAGCAGAAAATTGAAGAGACGGTGAAGAAGGGCAAAGCGGCCGCGGCCGCCGGGCCCGATCTGCCGTACACATCGCGCGCCAAGAAGGTACTGGAGCTCGCGATGAGCGAGGCGCGCGAGCTGAATCACTCCTACGTCGGGACCGAGCACCTGCTGCTCGGGTTGCTGCGCGAGGAGAAGGGCATCGCCGCGCAGGTCCTGACCGATGCCGGCGTGAATCTGGAGCAGGCGCGCGCCGAAACGCTCCGCTTGCTGGGCAGCGAGATGCCGTCCGCGGCTCCGGCCGCCGGTCCCGGCACGCAGCCCCCTACGCCCAAGAGCGAGAAGAAATCCAAGACGCCCGCGCTCGACCACTTCTGCCGTGATCTCACCCAGCTGGCCGCCGATGGCGCCCTCGATCCCACGATCGGGCGTCAGAAGGAGATCGAGCGGGTGATGGAAATCCTGTCGCGCCGGAAGAAGAACAACCCGGTGCTGATCGGAGAGCCCGGCGTCGGGAAGACCGCGATCGTCGAAGGCCTGGCCCAGCTGATCGCCGGCGGGCAGTGCCCTGACGCGTTGAAAGACCACCGGGTCCTGTCGCTCGACATGGCGGCGGTCATCGCCGGCACGAAATACCGCGGACAGTTCGAGGAGCGGCTCAAGGCGGTCATCAATGAAATCGCCCAGAACCGCAACATCATCCTGTTCATCGACGAGCTGCACACGCTCGTCGGAGCCGGGGCGGCCGAAGGGGCGGTCGACGCCTCCAACATGCTGAAGCCCGCGCTGGCGCGCGGGGAGCTGCAGTGTGTCGGTGCTTCCACTTTGAACGAGTACCGCAAGTACATCGAGAAGGACGGCGCCCTGGAGCGTCGCTTTCAGACGGTCATCGTGGATCCGCCGACCGTCGAGGAGACGATCGAGATCCTCAAGGGGCTGCGCAAGCGGTATGAGGATCACCACCGCGTGGTGATTCCCGATCTGACCCTCGATGCGGCGGCCAAGCTGTCGGAACGCTACATCACCGACCGGTTCCTGCCCGACAAGGCGATCGACGTCATCGACGAAGCCGGCGCGCGGGAGCGGCTCGCCACCCAGGTGCCGCCTCCGGAAGTCGCCGAGCTGAAGAGCAAGCTGGAGGGCATCAGCCGCGACAAGGAAAACGCCGTTCGCGACCAGAATTTCGAACGCGCCGCCGCGCTGCGCGACTCGGAGCGGGAGCTGCAGAGCGAGATTCGCCGCAAGCAAGACGAATGGGAGCGCGAGCGCCAGACCCGCCGGCCGACGATCGGCGAAGAGCAGGTGGCGTTCATCGTCTCGCGCTGGACCGGGATCCCGGTGACCCGGTTGCAGGAGGCCGAGACCGCGCGGCTGTTACGGATGGAAGAGGAGCTGCATCTGAGCGTGGTGGGCCAGGATGAGGCGATCACCGTGATTTCGCGGGCGATCCGCCGCAGCCGCGCCGGGCTCAAGGATCCCAAGCGTCCCATCGGCTCGTTTGTGTTCAGCGGCCCCACGGGCGTCGGCAAGACGGAGCTGGCCCGGGCGCTCGCCAAATTCCTGTTTGCCGACGCGACCGCGTTGATTCGGGTCGACATGTCGGAATACATGGAGAAGTTCTCGGTGAGCCGGCTGATCGGCGCGCCGCCGGGATATGTCGGGTACGAGGATTCGGGCGCCCTCACCAAGGCCGTGCGGCGGAAACCCTACGCCGTCGTGTTGCTCGATGAGATCGAGAAGGCGCACCCGGACGTGTTCAATATCCTGTTGCAGGTCCTGGATGAGGGGCACCTCACGGACAATTACGGCCGCGTGATCGATTTCAAGAACACGGTCGTGATCATGACGTCGAACGTGGGCGCGCGCGACATGCTGAAGGGCAAGACGCTCGGGTTTGCCCAGGGAGATGCCCGCGGCAGCTTCGAGCGCATGGCGGAGAAGGTGAAGGAGGAGATCGGGAAGGTGTTCAATCCCGAATTCCTCAACCGCCTGGACGACGTCATCGTCTTCCATCCGCTCTCGCGCGACCACATCGCCCAGATCGTGGGCATCATCTTGCGCGACGTCCAGAAACGCCTCAGCGATGAGGAGCTGACGCTCAAACTCACGCAGGCGGCCAACGACTTCCTGGTCGATCACGGGTACGACGAGCACTACGGTGCTCGGCCGCTCAAGCGCGCCATCCAGAAGTACGTCGAAGACCCGCTGTCCGAGAAAATTCTCGTGGGCGAGTTCGCCAAGGGCGACGAAATCGAAGTCGACGTGGCGCCCGACAAGGAGCGACTGGCGTTCCGCGCCCTCTCCGGCACGAAGGCGTGATCCGCCGGCTCGCCGCCCTCTCGCTGACCGTCGCGCTGTTCTCCCTGGCCCCGCGCTGTGCGTGGGGCCAGGAGACCGTTCCGGGTGGTCGTCCCGATTCGGTCCTCGCGGTCGGCATGAAACGCGTGTCCCGGGCCGTGGTGCTCCAGACGGCCGGACTCGTGCCGCAGCGCTTCACCACCTACCGCGACATCCAGCGGGCCGTGCGCGCGTTGTACGCGACCGGCCAGTACGATGATGTGCGGATCGATCAGGACACCACCGGCGGCGTGCAGGTGCTCATCATCCGGGTGCGCGAGCGCCCGATCCTGACCCATTGGACGGTGCGCGGCGTGTCGCGCCTGAGCGAAGGGTCGGTCCGCTCCAAGGTCACTCTCTCCGAAGGACGGGCCATCGACCCGGCGGCTGTAGCCCGGTCGCGCGGGCGCATCGACTCGCTCTACCGGGCGCGCGGCTACTACCTGGCCGAGGTCCGGACGTTGAACGTGTACGAAGCCGATTCCTCGCGCGTTCGCCTGGTATTCGACGTCACCGAGGGGCGCCGCGTCGCCATCGCCCGGGTCGGGGTGGAGGGCAACACCCACTTCGCCGACGGCGCGATCGTCGCCCAGATGAACACGCGGCCCGAAGGATTCTGGTGGTGGCGCAAGGGAGACTACGACGACGAGAAGTTGCGCGCGGACATGCAGGAGCGGTTGCCCAAGTTCTACGGCGAGCGGGGCTACGTCGACTTCCAGGTGCTCGACGACACGCTGATCGTCAACGATTCCACGGGCAAGGCCGCGCTCGTACTGCGCGTGTCGGAGGGCGAACCGTATCACGTCGGAACGTTCGAGATCGTCGGCAATCGCCGTTTCTCGACCGATGAGCTGGAGCAGGTGTTTCCGTTCCGGAGCGAGCGGCGCACCGGCATGCTGGGCTTGGGCGGCGTCGCCAAGGGGCCCGCCGTGTTCAGCCAGTCGCGGTGGGACGATGCGACCAGCGCGGTCTACACGCTATACCACAATCAAGGCTACATCTACGCGCAGGTCCGGCCCGACATTATCCGGCGGACGGCGGCCGACGGCAAACCGGTGGTGGACCTGCGCTGGGTGATCAACGAGGGGCAGCCCGCGATCGTGAACAAGATCGAAATCGTGGGCAACGACGTCACGCACGAACGCGTGATTCGCGACGCCATCGTGCTGTTGCCGGGGGACGTATTCCGGCAGGACGCGCTGTTACGATCCTACCAGAACATCTCGAACCTCGGCTTTTTCAATCAGCCGTTGCCGTTCCCCGAGACCCCCCAGGCCAACGATCAGGGCGATATCGACGTGGTGTTTCACGTCAGCGAAAAGCACACCGGCAACGTCAACTTCGGGGCCTCGGTGGGGCAGGGCACGGGTCTGGGCGGCTTCCTGGGCCTGGAGGAGCCGAACCTGTTCGGGCAGGGCAAGCGCGGCAAGTTTCAGTGGCAGTTTGGGAAGAACATCAACGACTTTTCCATCTCGTTCACCGATCCCGCGATCCGCGAGTCGCGCATCTCGGGGACCATCGACGTCCACAACACCCGGCTGCGCTACAACATCGCGGACCTGGGCCGGGTGCGGCGTCGCGGCGGCAGCCTGCAGCTCGGCTTCCCGGCGTTTCGCGATCGCTATGCGCGCTTGTTCGTGTCCTACTCGCTCGATGAGCAGACCTATACCGGGTCGGCGAGCAACACGGCGTTCAACTCCGTGTTCAATTGTCGCAACTGTCTGCGGTCGACCATCGGCGTCTCCGCGCTGCGCGACAATCGGATCGACCTGCCGTTCGCTACCGCCGGGACCATGGTATCGGTCGGCGTGTCGCAGAGCGGCGGGGCACTGGGCGGCACCGGCGACTTCCAGCGCGTGGATCTCGAGGCGCACTGGTATGCGCCGCTGGCCCAGCTGGGCGGGAGTGGCGGCGGCGGGGGCATGCGCGTCGTGCTGGGCTTGAGCAGCCGGTCGGGGTTCGTGTTCGGCAATTCGCCGTTTTTCGATCAGCTGTTCAGCCTGGGCGGGACACAGTTCGGCATCCCGCTGCGCGGCTACGACGAGTTCTCGATCACGCCGCAAGGTTTCGATCCCCAGGCGAGCTCGCGCGGAGCGTCCCCGAACGCCTTCGGTAAGTCCTTCTTCCTGATGACCGGGGAGCTGGGCCTGCGGGTGTCGCAGATGTTCTACCTGAACGCTTTCTACGACGCCGGAAACCTGTGGGCCCGGGCCGTCGACTGGAATCCGACCCGGCTGTTCCGGGGTGCCGGAATCGGGCTGGACGTGATTTCTCCCCTCGGCCCACTCGGGCTCGATCTGGCCTACGGCTTCGATCGGACCGACATTGCGGGCCGTCCGGCCCCGGGCTGGAAACTGCACTTCAAACTCGGCAACTTCTTCTGATGCCCTCTTCCAATGGAGCGGTTATGCGGCAGGTAGTCCTCGTGTGTCTCGGCGCGGCCTTCGCGGCGGCGGCGGCGGCGCAGACCCCCACGGCCGCGGCGCGTCCGTCGGCGACGGGACAGCGGTTGGCGTACATCAGCTCGCGCACGATCCTCGACAGCACGCCCGGGTACGCGGCCGCGGAGTCGACCTTCGTGCGTGAATTCCAGGCGATGCGCGACGAAGTCCAGAAGCTGCAACAGACGCTGGATTCCGCGGTGCAGGTATTCGACCAGGCGTCGATCGCGATGTCGCCCGCCACCAAGGCCGCCAAGCGGACCGAGCTGCAAGGGATGCAGGAGCGAATGACGCAGCGATCGAGCGAGCTCGACAGTCGAGCCCGGGCGCGCAATCAGGAGCTACTGGGGCCGTTCCAGGCGCGGATCAACACGATCATTCAAGGGATCCGGGCGGAAGGGAACTACGCGGTCATCTTCGACGCCGATGCGCAGGGAAATGGCATCGTCGCGGCTGATCCCGCGTTGAATCTCACCGCGAAGGTGATCGAGCGGTTACGGCAGTCCAACCCCTGAGCGGCCCGCGGTGAGCGTCGAGCCGCCGCGCGCGCTGCCGGCCATAGAGGTCGCCGCTCTCACCCGCGGACGGCTGGTGGGCCCCACGGACGTTTCGGTCGTCGCGGTCGCCCCGCTGGAGCGGGCCGGCCCCGGCGACCTCTCGTTTCTTGCCAGTGCCCGCTACCTCCCCTACCTTCAGCCGTCGCGCGCCAGCATCGTGCTGTGCGCAGAATCGTTTGCCGCCGCCCCGGGCGGTCCCGCCACGCGCATCATCGTCCCGGATCCGCACGCGGCCCTGCTCGCGGTCCTCGCGGTGTTGTATCCGCCACCGGTCTGGACGCCGGGGGTGCACCCGACGGCGGTGATTGGACCGGGGACGCAGTGGGACGATCCGGTGGCGATTGGCCCCCACGTGGTGCTGGGCCGCGATGTGGTCCTCGGGCGCAACGTGCGGGTGGGGGCCCACTGCGTGGTGGGCGATGGCGTGACCATCGGCGAAGACACGGAGCTGCAGCCGCACGTGACGTGCTACACGGGGACAGCGATCGGCCGGCGGGTGGTGATCCAGGCGGGCGTCCGGCTCGGCAGCGACGGCTTCGGGTACATCCCCGGGCGCGACGGCGGGCTGCATCGAAAGATTCCGCATGTGGGCCGGTGCGTCATTGGCGACGACGTGGAAATCGGGGCGAACTGTTGCATCGATCGGGGCAGCGTGGATGACACGATCATCGGCGATGGCACAAAACTCGACAACCTGGTGCACATCGCCCACAATGTGCAGGTGGGGAAGCGGTGCCTCATCCTCGCTCTGGCGGGCATCGCCGGGTCGAGTCGCGTCGAGGACGACGTCATTATCGCCGGTGAAGTGGGCGTGTCTGACCACGTGACGATCGGGCGCGGGGCCCGGGTGCTGGTGCAGGCCGGCGTGATCGGAGACATTCCGCCAGGGACCACTGTGTGGGGAACCCCGGCCCGGCCGCACCGGGACGTGTTGCGGGCCAATGCGGCGCTGTATCGCATGATTCGGTCCAAGGATGGCGACGCCTCCTAAACGACGCTCGATTCAGCGCGAGACCGCGTTGGCAGGCACCGGGCTGCATACCGGGGCCTCGACGCGCGCCGTGTTCTTGCCGGGCGCCTCAGGGAGCGGGGTGATCTTCCGCCGCACCGATCTCGACGGTCGTCCGGAGGTTCCCGCCCGGTTGTCGGAAGTCGAGGCCCTCGAGCGCCGGACGGCGATCGGGCACGGGACGGCCACCATCCATACGGTCGAGCATCTGCTGGCCGCCGTCGCGGCGCACGAGATCGACGACCTGCTGGTCGAGTTGTCCGGTCCCGAACCGCCGATCCTCGATGGCAGTGTGGCGCCGTATTTCGCCGCCCTGAAGGAGGCGGGACCGGTGGACGTGGACGGCGAGGCGGTGCTGCTGACCGTGCAGGCACCGTTCACCGTCACCGACGGGGACGCGACCTATGTGGTCGCGCCCAGCAAACGATTTCAGCTTACGGTCACCATCGAGTTTCCCCATCCGCTCATCGGCCGGCAGGTCGGGAGCTACGAGGTGTCGGCCGACGCGTTCGCCAGCGAGCTCGCGCCGGCCCGCACCTTCGGCTTTACGTCCGAGGTCGCGGCGCTGCAGGCCAAGGGGCTGATCAAGGGGGCGTCGACCGCGAGCGCCATTGTACTGGACGAACGGGGAGTGGTGAACGGCGGGAAACTGCGGTGGCCCGACGAGTTCGTGCGGCACAAGGCGGCAGACATCGTGGGCGATCTGGCCCTCACGGGCGGCCGCATCCGCGCGCACATCATCGCCACCCGGCCCAGCCATAGCGGCAACGTGGCGCTGGCCCGGGCCCTGGCGCGGGCCGCCGCGCGCAGCGGCGTCCCGGCCATGGATATCGGTCGCATCATGGACGTGCTGCCGCACCGGTACCCGTTCCTGCTGGTGGACCGCATCGTCGAGATCGAGGGCGACAAACGCATCGTCGGCATCAAGAACGTCACCATCAACGAGCCGTTCTTTCAGGGACATTTCCCCGGGCATCCGATTATGCCGGGGGTCCTGATCATCGAAGCCATGGCGCAGGTCGGCGGCATGCTGCTGCTGACCCATTTCGAAGCCCAGAACGTCGAGGACAAGGTCGTCTACTTCATGTCGCTCGATAACGTGAAGTTCCGGCGGCCGGTGTTGCCCGGTGATCAGATTCGTTTCGAGCTGGAGATGATCGCGTTTCGTGGCAAGACCTGTCGCATGAAGGGGGTAGGGTACGTGGACGGGCAGGTCGTGGCGGAAGCCGAAATGATGGCCGTGGTGGTGGACAAGTGATCCATCGCACCGCCCTGGTCGATTCGTCGGCGCACCTCGGTCAGGATGTCACCGTGGGCCCGTTCGCGATCATCGGGCCGAACGTCCAGGTCGGCGATCACGCCCAGATCGCGGCCCACGTCGTGATCGAACGGAATACCCGGCTCGGCGCGCACGTGCGCATCGGTTACGGCAGCGTGCTCGGTGCGGACCCGCAGGATCTGAAATATCGCGGCGAAGAGACCTGGGTGGAGATCGGCGCGGGCACCATCATCCGCGAATACTGCACCATCAACCGCGGCACCCCGGCGACCGGAAAGACGACCGTCGGCGAGCGCTGCTTCATCATGACCTATGTCCACATCGCCCATGACTGCGTCGTGGGCAGCGATGTCATCCTCGCCAATTCCATCCAAATGGCCGGGCACGTCACGGTGGACGACCGCGCGATTATCAGCGGGCTGGTGCCGATCCATCAGTTCGTCAGGGTGGGGACGTACGCCTTCGTTGGGGGTGGCTCGCGGGTCAATCAGGACGTGCCGCCGTTTACCAAGGCAGTGGGGAACCCGGTCCATCTATACGGTCTGAACTCGGTCGGGTTGCAGCGGGCCGGGTTCAACGCCGACGTCAAACTGGCCCTCAAGAAAGCCTATCGGCTGGTGTTTAACTCCCACCTGACGGTCAGTCAGGGCATCGCCAGGGCGCGCATCGAGCTGCCCGCGGTGGCCGAAGTGGAGACGTTCCTTCGCTTCATCGAGGCCTCGCAGCGAGGAGTCCTGGTGTGACCCACCGGCCCTTGCGCGTCGGGGTGATCGGCACCGGCGCGCTTGGCTTCCATCACGCGCGGCTGCTGCGACGAACCGAAGGGACGGAATTTTCCGGGATCTACGACATCGACCCGGCGCGCGCCGCGCAGGTCGCCCGGGAGCTGGAGATCACGGCACATCCCACGCTCGATGCCTTGCTCGATCGGGTCGATGCCGTCAGCGTGGCGGTACCCACGCCCGCCCACACCGAAGTCGGTCTCGCCGTGTTGTCCCGTGGAATCGCTGCCCTGATCGAAAAGCCGCTGGCGGACTCTCTGGAAGGCGCCGAGCAGCTGGTGCAGCAGGCGCGCGCGGCCGGCGCCGTCCTGGCGGTCGGGCACGTGGAGCGATTCAACCGCGCCGTACGGGCCGCGATGCCGTATCTCGAAGGCCCGCGCTTCCTGCAGACCGAGCGGTTGGCGCCGTTCCAGCCACGCGGCACCGACGTGGCGGTGATTCTCGATCTCATGATTCACGACCTGGACTTGATTCTCGAGCTGGTCGGCTCTGATGTGCGGGAAGTCCGGGCGACCGGGATGTCCGTGCTGACGCCCCATATCGACATCGCGAATGCCCGCGTCGAATTCGCCAATGGTGCCGTCGCCTTGGTGACGGCGAGCCGGATCTCGCGGGACCGCACCCGGCGGATGCGCGTGTTCCAACCCACCGGCTATTTCTCGCTCGACCTGGCCAAAGGCGATGGCCTGTTTCATCGGCTCCGGCCCGGGTGGCAGTCGATGGGAGCGGCCAAGATCGAAGAAATCGTCGAGACGATTCCACTGGAAGCACCGGAGGCGGAACCGCTCAAGCTCGAGCTCGAGAGTTTTCTGCACGCGGTGCGGGGAGAAGGCGAGGTCGTCGTGTCGGGGGCGGCGGGCGCGCAGGCGCTCGCGCTGGCCTGGCGCGTCGCCGAAGCGATTCAGGCTTCGCCGCTCGGCGCCATTCGACCGTGAGCGGCGCGCCGCGCATCTACATCTCCGCCGGGGAACCCTCCGGCGACGCCCACGCCGCGCCGGTCATCGCGGCGCTGCGCCGCCTGGCTCCTGGGGCGACGATCGAGGCCTTCGGTGGCCCACGGATGGCGGCGGCGGGCGCCGACGTGCTGGACCGGATGGAAGCCTTTTCCGTCGTCGGGTTCGTTGAGGCGGTCGAGGGCATCCCCCGCCATTACCGGCTGCTGCGCCGGACGCGCGACGCCTTTCAGGCTCACCGCTACGACGTCGCCATCTTCGTCGACTATCCCGGATACCACCTGCGCGCCGCGGCAGCTGCCACGGCGGCGGGGGTGCCCGTGCTCTACTATATCGCCCCGCAGCTGTGGGCCTGGGGCGCGTGGCGCGTCGGCCGGCTCGGTGCCGCGGTTCGAAAACTGGCGGTGATCCTGCCGTTCGAAGAGCCGTTCTTCCGGGCGCGCGGCGTGCCCGCCACGTTCGTCGGTCATCCCCTGAAGGACGGCCCGGCCCTGCCGAGCCGGGCGGACGCCCGTCGGGCGCTCGGGCTCGACCCGCAGCGCCCCGTGCTCGGCGTGTTTCCCGGGAGCCGGGCGCAGGAAGTGCGACGCATCTGGCCGATCGCCCGTGAGACGTCCCGTCTGATGCGAACCGCGCGCTCCGACCTGCAGGTCGTGGTCGCCGGGACGAGCGTGGCGCACTATCCGGGAGCCGAGGGCGTCCGAGTGGTGATGGACGATCCGCGACTCGTCTTCGCGGCCGCAGATGCCGGGTTTTGCAAATCAGGGACGACGACGCTCGAAGCGGCCCTCGCGGACCTGCCGATGGTCATCACCTACCGCCTGCACCCCCTATCCAACTTCATCGCCTTTCGCTTGCTGCGCGTGCCCTGGGTTGGCCTCGTCAATCTCGTCGCCGACGAGCTGCTCTGCCCGGAGCTGATCCAGGGGGCCGCCAAGCCCCACGCCCTCGCCGAGGCGTTGTTGCCCCTGCTGGATCCCGACCATGCCGCCACGCGCCGGCAGCGCGAAGGGCTGGCCCGAGTCCGCGAGCGACTGGGTCCCCCGGGCGCGGCCGACCGGGTGGCCACGCTCGCGCTCGAACTGGCGTCATGAGACTGCGGTGGGCCGAGCCGCTGCTGGCTGGGGTCGGGCTGCCACTGGTGGGGCTGCTGGCCCGGACCTGGCGCTATCGTCGGCATGGGTGGGAACATCCAAACTTGCTCTACGGTGCCAATCGTCCGTTCATCTTTGCGCTGTGGCACAGCCGGATCCTGCCGCTGCTGTACCTGCACCGTCAGGAAGCGATGGTGCTGTTAATCAGCCGGCATCGGGATGGCGGACACTTGGCGTCGCTCGCGGAACGGTGGGGGTACCGGTTCGTCCGCGGGTCGACACAACGCGGTGGGGAGGTGGGACTGCTGGGCATCGTCCGCGCTTTGAAGGGTGGTGCGGTGGTGGCGGTGACGCCGGACGGACCACGAGGCCCAGCGGAGCAGGTCAAGCCGGGCATCGTGGCGGCCGCCCAGCACGCGGATGTGCCGATCGTTCCCGCGGCGGCGCGGCCCGCGCGCGCCTGGATGCTGGGAACCTGGGACCGGATGTGCATTCCCAAGCCGTTCACCGCCATCGAAGTGGTCTATGGGGCACCGATCCATGTTGGCCCGGGAAAACCAGGGCTGCGGGCCGGGATCGAAGCCGTGCAGCAGGGACTGCAGGCCGTGCACACGGGTTCGCTGTGACCTCGAGCCGGTGGCAGGCCCGTTTCGTCCGCCGGCTGTGGCGACGCCGCAGCTGGAAAGCGCGCACGGCGCGGATGACCCTCCTGCCGCTGTCCGGGCTCTATGCGGGCATCATGGCCGCCCGCACGGCCTGGTATCGGATCGGGCTAGGTGCGTCACGGCGGCTTCCATTGCCCGCCATCGCGGTGGGCAATCTGTCGGTCGGGGGCACCGGAAAGACGCCGCTGGCGTCATGGATCGCGTCCTATTGCGTGGACGTCGGGAGGCGGCCGGGGATCTTGTTGCGCGGCTACGGCCGGGACGAAGTCCTGGTGCATCGCCGCCTCGTCGCCGACGCGATTGTCGTGGCCAATCCCGACCGCGTCGCGGGCGCCCGGACGGCCAAGGCGCAGGGCGCCACCGTCCTGGTGCTGGACGACGCGTTTCAGTTGTTGGATACGGCGCGGGACCTGAACATTGCGATTCTTGCCGCGGAGCAGGCCCGGTTGCCGCGATGGACGCTGCCGGCCGGACCGTGGCGCGAGGGTTCGGGCGCCCTCTCGCGGGCGGACCTGCTCGTGGTGACGCGCAAACGCGCCGACGCCGAAGCCGCGGACGCCCTCGCCGATCGTCTCGCCGCTCGCTGGCCCCGCACGCCGGTGGCGATCGCCCGGCTGGCCCTGACCGGCCTCGTGGGGATGCGGTCGGGGGCGCCGGTGCCACTTGCGGCGCTGCGCGGCCAACGGATTGTAGCGGCGGCGGGGATTGCGGATCCGGAGAGCTTCGCCGTGCAGGTGCGGGCTTCCGGCGCCACGGTGCAACTCGCGGCATACCAAGACCATCACGAGTACGAAGCCGACGATGTCGCCCGCCTCGTGCAGGCCGGCGCCGGCGCCGGTTATCTTGTGGTTACCGAAAAGGATGCGGTGAAACTCCGCTCCGTGTGGCCGGCCGACGCCCCCGAGCCACTCGTGGCCCTCATGGCCTGGACCTGGGAACGGAATGGGGAAGCCGTCGTCCACGCGTTGCAGCGAGTCCTGGCGATCCCGCTTCCCACCACTATGGAACTCACCAATCACTCCTCATGACCGATACCGTCGCCAGCCCTGAACCGGGCATGCTGATTCGCCCGGACAAAGACCGCTTCCTGTCGGAAGAGAATCCGTTTGAATCGATGATGGAGCGGTTCGATCATGCCGCCAAACTGCTCAATCTCGATCCCGGACTGTACAAAGTGCTGCGGAACCCGGAGAAACAGATCATCGTCTCGGTCCCGGTACTGCGGGATAACGGGGAAGTCGAGGTCTACACCGGGTATCGCGTGCTCTACAACACGTCCCGGGGGCCCGCCAAGGGCGGCATCCGATTCGATCTGAATGTCACGCTCGAAGAAGTGAAGGCGCTGGCGGCGTGGATGACGTGGAAATGCGCCGTGGTCAACATTCCGTTCGGCGGCGCCAAAGGCGGCGTGGTGTGCGACCCGGCGACGATGTCGATGGCGGAGTTGGAGCGCGTGACGCGTCGCTATACCTCGAACATCATCGATACGCTGGGTCCCGATTCCGACGTGCCCGCGCCGGATGTGAATACGAACGAGCGGGTGATGGCCTGGATCATGGACACCTACTCGATGCATAAGCGACACACGGTGACGGCGGTCGTGACCGGGAAGCCGATAGAAATGGGCGGCTCGCTGGGCCGGCGCGAGGCGACTGGCCGGGGGTGCATGTTCGTCACCCGGGAGGCGCTCACGAAAATCGGGTTCCCGATGCAGCAGGCCCGCGTGGCCGTTCAGGGATTTGGCAACGTCGGGTCGCTGGCGGCGGACTTCCTTTCCAAGGCGGGGGCGACGATCGTCGCCGTTTCGGACAAGTCCGGCGGGCTGATCAATCCGAAAGGGTTGGACGTCGCCGACCTCATCGCCTGGGTCCGCGAGCACCGCCAGCTGGCCGGCTATCCACGGGCCGAGGCGATTTCGCACGAGCAAGTCATTACGGTCGACTGCGACGTGCTACTGCCGGCGGCGCTCGAGAACGTGATCACCAGCAAGAACGCCAAGAAGATCAAAGCCAAAATCATTTGTGAAGGGGCCAACGGCCCGACCACCGCGGCCGCCGACAAGATCCTCGAGGAAAACGGCGTGTTCATCGTGCCGGACATCCTCGCCAACGCGGGCGGGGTGACGGTGAGCTACTTCGAGTGGGTGCAGGACCGGGGCGGGTATTTTTGGGACGAGGAGACGGTGAACAAGCGGTTGGAGCAGATCATCGTCCGGTCCTTTCACGAAGTGGCGACACTCGCGGACCGGCACAAGGTCAACACCCGGATCGCGGCGTACATGCTCGGAATCGACCGCGTCGCCACGACGCATCGGCTGCGCGGGATGTATGCCTGATGCGCTATCACGTCGTCGCCGTTGGCCGCCTGCGGGAGGCGGCACTCCGGGCGACGGCGGATGAATACGTAAAGCGGCTGGGACGCTATACCCATATCGAGGAACGGGAAGTGAAGGACGAGGCGCGACTGTCCGGGGCCATCCCCCAGCGGGCGCGCCTCGTCGCGCTGTCGCGCACGGGCGAAGCGTGGAACTCGGCGGAGCTGGCACAGTGGACCGCCGTGTGGGATCAGGAAGGCCGCGACGTGGCGTTCGCGATCGGCGGTGCGGACGGGTTGCCGGCGCCGCTGCTCAGCACTGCCGAGCGCGTGTGGAGTCTCTCGGCCCTGACGTTCCCGCATGAGCTCGCTCGGGTCATCGTGCTGGAGCAGCTGTATCGCGCCTTCACCATCCGCCGTGGAGAGCCATACCATCGCGCGCGCTGAGCTCGACGCGGCTTCCCGCACCCTCTTGCTCGCGGTGGCGCGCGCCGCCCTCGAAGCGTCCGTTCGGGGCATGCCCCCGGCGTCGGCACCGGAAGGCCCGGTATTGCGCCAATGCCATGGCGCATTCGTCACGCTGCGGCGCGGTCCTGACCTGCGGGGCTGTATCGGTCACATCCTGGCCGACCAGCCGCTGGTGGAAGTCGTCGCCCGGATGGCGGCTTCGGCCGCGCTCGACGACCCGCGCTTCGACCCGGTGGGGCTGGAAGAGTTGCCCGAGCTGCGCATCGAAATCTCGGTCCTGTCGGAGCCGGAGCTGCTGCGGGATCCGGATCCAGCCCGGATTCGGCCCGGGCAGGATGGCGTGCTGGTCCGGCGCGCGTGGCGCCAGGGGCTGCTGCTGCCGCAAGTCGCGACCGAGATGGGGTGGACTGCGGAGCAACTCCTCGCCGGCGTCTGCCACAAGGCCGGCCTCGAACCCGAGGAATGGCGGGAACCGGACACCGAGCTCTATGTCTTCCAAGTGGAGGCCTTCGGAGAATGACCGAATGGTTCGAGCAGTGGTTCGGCGAGGAATACCACACGCTCTACCCCCATCGGGACTCGGAAGATGCCCGTCGTGCCGTGGCCCTGGCACAGCGCGTCGCCCAGTGGCACGCCGGCGGTTGGGTGCTGGACCTCGCGTGCGGGGCCGGCCGCCACGCGGCGGAGCTGGAGCAGGCCGGCGCGCGGGTCGTCGGACTCGATCTCTCCCCGGCGATGTTGCACCGCGCCCGCTCGCGCACCCAGGTGCCGCTGGTTCGAGGAGATATGCGGCACCTCCCGTTCCGACCGGCTAGCTTCGAGGTCGCCGTCAATCTGTTTACTTCGTTCGGGTACTTCCGCGACGACAGTGAGCACGGACTGGTGGTGCGTCAGGTCGCCGAAGCGCTGGAGCCGGGTGGACGGTTTTTGCTCGACTACCTGAACGCGCATCAGGTGCGGAGAACGCTGCGACGGGACACCGAGGAAATCGCCGAGTCTCCGACCACGGTGCGGGTGCGGCGGCGGTTCAGCGAGGAGGGGCGCTACGTGGTGAAGGAGATCGAGATGCGCGACGAAGGCCGCAGCTTCCAGGAACGGGTCCGGTTGTTCACGATCGAGGACTTGAGCACCCTGCTGGAACAGAACGGGTTCCGCGTCGTGGCGCGATTCGGAGACTACGATGGCCGCCCGTTCGTCGAGGAGAGCCCCCGCGCGATCGTTCTGGGGGTACGCGCGTGATTCCGCGCATCCTGCCGACACCGATTGCCGCGCCCGTTGCTCCCCGTGCTGGTACACCGCGCCGCGTGTCCCAGGCAGTGCTCGACGCGACGCTGCCCGGCCAGGGACGCGACCGCCTGGCGGCCGGGGAGACGCTGGTCGTGACGACGGGGCAGCAGCCGGGCCTCTTCACCGGGCCGCTGTACACGATCTACAAGGCCTTGTCGGCCATCGCCCTGGCGCGCCGGCTCGAGCGGGATCGGAAGGTCCCGGTGGTCCCGATCTTCTGGGTGGCCGGGGATGATCATGACTTCCACGAAGCGAACGCTACGACGGTGCTCAACGCCGCCGGCGATCCCGTCCGTATCGTGCTGCGCGAGCGCCCGGCGGACGATGCCGCACGACCATTGATGCGCGAGCCGTGCGGCCCTGAGATCGTGGCGGCATTGGAGCGACTGCGCGCGGCCGCTCCCGATACCGAGTTCAAAGACGAGGTCCTCGCGTGGCTGCAGGCCAGCTACCGACCCGAGACCAGTCTGGCGGATGCCTGTGCCGCCGCATTACACGCGCTCCTTGGGGGGCACGGCCTGGCCGTGCTGCGGCCTTACGAGTCGGCCGTGAAGCGGGAGATGTCCCCGTGGTTGCTGCGCGGTCTCGATATCACTCTGGAGGATGACCTCACTCCGGTGCTGCTCGAAGCATCGCTGGGACGGGATCGTCTGCGCCGCGACGGCACCGGGTTCGTCACCCGCCGCAGTGGAGAGCGCTTCGACCGGACCACCTTGGAACGAATCGCCGCCGAATCGCCGGATCGTTTGTCACCCAACGTGCTGTTGCGACCGGTCGTCGAGGCGGCGCTGTTGCCAACAGTGGCGTATCTGGCGGGACCGGGAGAGCTGCAATACCTGCCGGCGGCGACACCCCTGTATGAGGCCCTCCAGGTGACGCCCCAGACCCCGGTGCCCCGCTGGTCGGGACTGCTCGTGGAAGGGCGGGTGGATCGGGTGTCCGGCAAACATCAGCTCCAGACGCAGGACTTCGCCGGGCCTCCGGGCGCGCTGGAGGCACGCGTCGTGCGCGAGCAGCTGCCGCCAGACGTCGTGGAAGCGCTCGAAGCGCTGCGCCGGGACGTCAGGACATCGTACGACAAGCTGGCAGCCGGTGTGGCCCGACTCGACGCCACGCTGGAACGCACCGTGGATTCGGCCCGCAACGCCGCGCTCGGGGGCACCCACGACATCGAGAAGAAACTTATCGCCGCATTGAAACGCTCAAACGAGGCGCTCCTCGGGCAGCTCACACGGGCGCGGACGTCCTTGTACCCGGATGGCTCACCGCAGGAGCGCGTGTTGACCTACGCTTCGATGGCCATTCGGTATGGACCACCGTTACTCACCGCGCTGGACGATGAAGTGGCGCGGTGGGCAGCGGCTTCGTAGGTTGTCGGCATGTTCGGCATCGCAATCGTTGCACTCGTCTTCGTCGCCTTGATGATTCCCATCGTCGCAATCCTGGTCGACTCTCCGCTCGGCCGCTCCATCGCCCATCGCCTCGAAGGCGGGCCTCCCAGCAGCCGGCGGGGCGGAGCTGCAGGATCTGAACAAGAAGGTCGAGCTACTGGAGGGCGAAGTGGAGGAGCTGCACCGGTCGATGAGCGGCATGAAGGACGAGTTGCAGTTCGTGCAGCGCCTGCTCGAAAAGCCGAAGAATCCGGGCCCAGCGGCCGCTAGGACGTGCCAGGACCAGGCCCCACCACGAGCGGCGGCCGGCACGCCGCACAGGTGGCCGGTGGAATCCTCGTCACGCGGGTGCTCGGCTATGTACGCGAGCGGGTCACGGCGCACTACCTCGGCAACGGCGCGATCGCCGACGCGTTCCGGATCGCGCTGCGGATTCCCAACGCCATTCGCAATCTGCTCGGAGAAGGAACGCTCTCGGCGTCCTTCATCCCCGCGTACGCGGCGCTGAACGAGCGCGAGGACCGGTCTGCCGCCCGGGCCCTCGCCGGTGCGGTCGCGGGATTGCTGCTCCTGGCCTCGGGGATCCTGGCGCTGATCGGAGTCGTGTTTGCGCCACAAGTGACGAGCCTGCTGGCGCCGGGCTCGCGCCCGGCACGCGCGCGGTGGCGGTGACGTTGATGCGCCTCCTGTTCCCGATGTCGGGGCTGATGGTGTGTTCGGCCTGGTGCCTCGGGATTCTTAATACGCACCGCCGCTTTTTCCTGCCGTATGCGGCCCCGGCAATGTGGAACGTGGCCGGGATCGTGGCCCTGGTGGTGGCGGCGACCTGGCTCGTCAGTCCGTCGCTCCCATTGGACGAGCAGTTGTATCGGCTCGCCCTGGCGCTTGCCTGGGGAACTGTCGCGGGCAGCGTGCTGCAGCTGGCGATCCAGGTCCCGTCGTGTTGGCGCCTGCTCGGTGGGATCGCTCTGCGGCTCAGCCTCGCCCCGGAGGGCGTGCGCCCGGTGCTGATCGCGTGGGCTCCCCTGGTGCTCGGAGCCGGGGTGGCTCAGCTGTCGTCATTGGTCGATACCTTCCTGGGCTCTTTGGCCGGGACGGGGGGCGTATCGAGTCTTGCCTATGCCCAGCTGATCCAGGTGTTGCCGGTCAGCCTGTTCGGGACGTCGGTGGCCGCCGTCTCCCTGCCGGACCTGTCCCGGGATGCGGTCACCGCGACGCCCAACGATCAGCTGCGGACGCGCATCGCCACCGGGTTCCGGCGGATCACGTTTTTCGTGATGCCCTCGTCGGTCGCATTTGCGACGCTCGGGCCGCTGATCGTGGGTGCGCTCTTTCAGACAGGTCGATTTGGAGACTCCGATACCGAGATCGTGGGAGGGGTGCTGGCGGCTTACGGCGTGGGCCTGTTGGGGCAGGCCACCGTCAAGCTGTTCGCGTCCGGGTTTTACGCCCTCCGCGATACGAAGACGCCAGTGAAGATCGCGTCGTTGTCGCTGCTGGTGTCGGGCTGCCTCGCCTACGTCTTCATGCGACGGTACGGTCCCGCGGGGATCGCGTTCGGTTCCTCACTCGGCGCGACCCTGAACGTGGTGCTGCACCTGCGCGATCTCGACCGCCGCATCGGCCGAGTGCTCGGGCGTCTGGATTGGTGGGCGTTCGGCACCAGCGTGATCGCGGCGTTGCTGGCCGGCGCGGCCAGCCTTGGGGTCATGCATCTGGGTGGTGGGTGGGGCCCGATTCCGAGGGCCCTGGGCGCCCTGGGTACCTTTGGGGTGACTTACGCCGTCCTGACACTCGCACTGAAACACCCTGATGCCGCCCGACTATGGACGTCCCTGCGCTGATTGCCCGTAAGGTCGCCGCGCTCCCCGACCGGCCGGGCGTCTATCTCTGGAAAAACGATGCGGGTGATGTCCTGTACGTGGGCAAAGCGAAAAACCTGCGCGCGCGGGTTCCGGCGTACTTCGCTCCTGATCACCAGGATACTCCGGAGCGGGCGGCGCTGGCCGCGCAGATCGCCGACCTCGAGACCATCATCGTCCCGAACGAGGCGCAGGCGCTGCTGCTCGAGAACAACCTCATCAAGGAACACCAGCCGCGATTCAACATCCGGCTGCGGGATGACAAGAGCTATCCGCAGATTGCGGTCACCGTCGCCGAGCCGTTTCCACGCGTGCTGGTGGTGCGGCGCATCCAGCTCGAGGGCGCCCGTTACTTTGGGCCCTATACCGACGTCGGCACGCTACGGCAGACGCTTGGCATCATCCGCCGGCTGTTCACGGTGCGCAGCTGTCATTACGCCCTCCCGGACGATGCGCCCAATCGCCCGTGTCTCGACTATCACATCGAGCGGTGCCGTGCCCCGTGCGTCGGTTATCAGGACCAGGCAAGCTACCGGCGCATGATCGATGATGTGCTGCTGTTTCTCGAAGGCAAGACGCTCGATGTCCGGGGACAGCTGCGCGATCGCATGCAGATCGCCAGCACCGAGCTGGATTTCGAGCGCGCGGCGCAGTTGCGGGACGCGCTGCAGTGGCTGGATCAATTGGAGCGGCCACAGACAGTGGAGGTCGTTGGGGGTGGCGACGTGGACGCTATCGGACTGGCCCGCGATGGCGACGACGCGTGTGGCGTGATCCTGCGGATCCGGGGCGGGCGCCTGATCGCGCGGGAGCACCGCTTTCTCGAACGCGCCGGAACGGAGTCGGAGGCCGCCGCATTGGCGGCGTTGTTGGTGCGTTTCTACCTGCCGCTCGAGGCGCGGGCGACCCGAGTGTTGCTTCCATTTGTGGCGGAAGACATGGAGAGCGTGCGTGCCCTGGCTCCCACCGTGGAGTGGGCGCTGCCACAGCGCGGAACGAACGCGAAGCTGGTCGAGTTGGCCGAACAGAACGCCCGTCACCTGCTCGAGAGTCTGTTGTTGGAATCGTTCGACGTCGAAGAACGCGCGGCCGATCCTGTCTACGCCTTGGGGCGAGACCTCGGACTCGCGAGTGTCCCCCGATCTTTCGTCTGCATCGATATCTCGACCAATCAGGGCCGCGATACAGTGGGGTCGTTGGTATGGTTCGAAGCGGGGCGACCGAAGAAATCCGAGTATCGACGGTTCCGGATCCGGGGTGCGCAGCAGGATGATTTCGCAGCGGTGCACGAGGTGGTCTCGCGGTTCTTGCGACGGCGCGTTGAGGAGAACAAGCCGTTGCCTGATCTGATGGTGATCGATGGTGGCAGGGGACAGCTGTCGGCGGCACAGACGGCTGCCGCCGAAATTGGAAACGGGGCCGCCGCCGTTCCGCTGGCAAGCCTGGCGAAGCGTGAGGAGGAGGTCTATCTGACCGATCGGGCCGAGCCGCTGCGCCTGGCACGGCGCAGTCCGTCGCTCAAGCTGTTGCAGCGCGCCCGGGACGAAGCCCATCGGTTTGCCATCAGCTACAGCCGGAGTCGACGCGCCAAACGGACGATCACCTCTGAGCTGCTCACCGTTCCGGGAGTTGGACCACAACGACGCCGGTTGTTGCTCGAGCGATTCGGGTCCGTGGCCGGGGTGCGGACCGCCACCCTGGAGGAGATCGCGGCATTGCCAGGCTTCTCCCGCGGACTGGCGGAGCGGATTATCGATCGTTTGGTGCCGCGGTGAGCACGGGGCGCTGGACCCTCGAATGTTCGGCGTGTCACGCGCTCCGAGGGTCCGACGGGCTGCCTGGCGCGTGTGCGGCCTGCGGGGCGCCCTATCTCGTCCGACTGTCGCATACCCCGGCCGCGTCGATGAAACAGGCTCTCGCGGATCGGCCGTGGACGATGTGGCGGTACCGTGAGTGGCTCCCGCTCGACGTGCACGAGCAACCGGTCAGCCTGGGTGAAGGTGGCACGCCGCTGCTGGCGGCGCTGCGGCTGGGCCACCGCACGGGATTTGAGCGGTTGCTGGTCAAAGACGAATCTGTCAATCCGACCGGCTCATTCAAGGCACGCGGCCTGGCCGTCGCGGTGACGCGCGCGAAAGCGGCGGGTGCGACCACGTTCGTGGTCCCCACGGCGGGGAACGCCGGGGTCGCGTTGGCTGCCTACGCGGCTCGGTCCGGCCTGACCGCACGGGTCTACGCGCCGCGGACGACGCCGGCCACTATCCTGACGCAGATTCGCGCCTATGGCGCGGAGTTGATGTTGATCGATGGACACATCGGAGATTGCGGCCGCGCGGCGCGAGCCTGGGCGACCGAGAGCGGTGCCGTCGACGTGTCGACGCTGCGGGAGCCCTATCGCATCGAAGGGAAGAAGACGTTGGGGTTGGAGTTAGCCGAGCAGCTCGGCTGGACCCTTCCCGATGCGATCGTGTACCCGACGGGAGGCGGCACCGGATTGATCGGCATGTGGAAAGCGTTCAACGAGCTACGCGATGGGGGTTGGATCGACGGGCACCTCCCACGAATGTATGCGGTGCAGGCGAGCGGCTGCGCGCCGGTCGTGCAGGCGTTCGAGCAGAACGCTGATCGCTGCACGGCGTGGCCGGATCCGCAGACCGTCGCTGCGGGATTACGTGTGCCCAGCCCCTTTGGGGATCGCCTGATCCTGACTGCGCTGCGGGACAGCGGAGGCGGTGTCGTTGCGGTCTCGGATGCGGAGTTGATGGAAGGAGCCGAGCAGATGATGCGGATCGAAGGCATCGATGCGGCCCCGGAGGGTGGGGCCACGTTGGCCGGGGCACGTGCACTCCTGCAGCAGGGTGCGCTCCAGGCCTCGGAGCGCGTCGTGTTGTTCAATACCGGCGCCGGGTGGCTCTACCGGGGCTAAGCCATTTATATTTGGCCACTTCGGCCATGTCCATCGCAATCATCGATCCCAGCGCCGGCATCAGCGGCGATATGACGCTGGGCGCCCTACTTTCCTTGGGCGTCCCGGCTACCTGGCTCGAGCAGTTGCCCCAGCGACTTGGTCTGGCGGGCGTGCAGGTGACGGTGCACGATGTGAAGCGCGCCTCCGTGGGTTGCCGTCAGGTTGCCTTCGCGATCCCGGAGCAACCGCACGGCCGCCACGTTGGTGAGCTGGTGCAGCTGGTCGACCGTGCCCCAGTCTCCGCCTGGGTGAAGGAACGAGCGATTCACGCGTTCCACCTGATCGGGGAGGCCGAAGGCAAGGTGCATGGGGTGTCCGCCGACCGGGTGCATCTCCATGAGGTCGGTGCCGTGGATGCCGTGCTCGACATCGTTGGGTCGATCGAAGGGTTTGAGCTGCTGGGCGTGGATGCGGTGTACCATCGACCCGTGGCAGTGGGGAATGGGTGGGTCGAGACCGCCCATGGGCGGCTTCCAGTCCCGGCACCGGCGACCGCGCTGCTGCTCGAAGGCCTCGAGGTCACCGTCGCCGGTCCGGTGGAGGGTGAGGCTACGACGCCCACCGGAGCCGCCTTGCTCCGAGTGCTGTCGGATGGGCCGCCACCAACTCGCTGGCGGCTCGTGTCGAGCGGCTGGGGTGCGGGATCGCGCGACCCCCGTCAGTATCCCAATGCGCTCCGGATTCTGGTGGCAGAGGTAGCGGCCGAGGCGGGGCAAGTCGTCGTCGTGGCAACGGATGTCGACGACTTGAGTCCGGAGTACGTAGAACCGCTGCGCCAGGCGGTCTTGGCGGCCGGGGCGCTCGACGTGCAGACGTGGCCGGTGCAAATGAAGAAAGGCCGCACCGGGTTCCGATGCGAGATCGTGGTTGAAGAGCCGCTGGTCGATGCTGTGACGGCGGCAGTGTTTCGCCACAGCACGACCGCCGGGGTACGACGGACGCGCGTGGAGCGGGTGACGCTGCCGCGCCGTCAGGTGACGGTCCAGCTCGGGGGGAAAGTGCAGGTGCGGGTGAAGGTGCTGGAAACGCCGTCCGGGGCGCCGCCCCGGGTCAAACCGGAGTATGATGACGTCCTGGCAGCGGCTCTCGCGCTGGGGCAGGCACCACTGGAAGTGGCGCGTGCCGCGCAGCGGAGTGCCGAGGCACTGATCGCGAACGTGAAGGAGTAAGACCATATGCGCCGGCAGCTCGTGTCGAGGATTCTGGCCACCCTGGTGGTCGCGCCCGTTGTCATGGCGGGTCAGGGACGCTGGGTGCCGCCCAAGTGCGACCTCAAAGCGGGGCATTTCCTGGTCAATAGCGGCTTCCTGTATCTCAAGAACGCCGCCGAGACCCGGTTCGACGATCAGCGTGAGAAGGACCTGCGTGACGCGGAGCGCACGCTCATGCAGGCGGTCACCACCGGCGGGCAGGAGAAGAACCCGGGCGCCTGGTATTACCTGGCGCGCTACTATGTGATCCGCAACGATGTGGCGGGAGCGGATTCGTCGTTCCGAAAGGCGGAGGCGCTGCTCCCGGCCTGCCACGACGACATCGCATTCTGGCGGCGCAATTCGCTGTGGGTCCCCTCGTTCAACGCCGGTGTGACGGCGCTCAACGCGCAGCAGTACGATTCAGCGATCGCGCTGTTCCGGCGGGCGATCTCCGTGTACGACGGCGAACCGCAAACCTACAGCACGCTGGCGACGGCGTATTTCAACTCAGGGCAATACGACTCCGCGGCGAGGTACTTCCACCTTACAGCGCAGGCCGCGACCGCCCCCAAAGACTCGCTCGTCAAGAGGGACGCCATCTTCAATTTTGGCAACGCGTTCTACATGGCGAAACAGTATGATTCCGCCGCCACTGCGTACACCGAGTACCTGGCCATCGCCCCGAACGATCCACAGGCGCTGGCTCGGCTCGGGGACGTGCTGGCCGCTGGCGGAAAAAAAGATTCCGCGATGGCCATCTATCGCCAGATCCTGGCCCGTGGGGACGCGATCGATCCGATCACGATCATCAATACTGGCGTATCCATCTACAACGCGGCGCCCCCATGGCCCGATACCGCCGCGCTGAGCACGAGCTGCCGTACCGAACGTCGAGGCGGCCGGACGTTGACGGCGGTGCAGCGTCGCGCGATTGGGGTCGCATGCGACTCCGTGGCCGGCCAGGCCATGAAGGATCGCAACGCCGCCGCCCAAGGCAACTACGTGCTGGCGGCTCAGGCCTTCGAGGCCGGACTGCTGCGCTCGCCACAAAGCCGGGACGGGTTGTACAACCTCTCGAACACGTATCTGGCGTTGCGCCAGCCGGACAAGATGCTCGCCACGGCTCAACGGCTCGTCCAAGTGGACCCGATGAACCGCAGCGCGCTGCGGCTCGTGGCGCAGGCGTGGCAGCTCAAGAGTCGGTCGGACTCCGCCCTGCACTGGGTCACCATCGCCGATTCGCTGCTGCCGGTAGAGATCACGATCAGCAGTTTCGCTCCGGGGGATCAGAACGTGTCGATTGGTGGGCTGGTGACCAATTTTCACGACAAGGCCAGTACGCCGATGAAGGTCGTGTTCGAGCTCTTGAACGCGGGTGGGACCGTGGTCGCGACCCAGACGCTGGACGTCCCGGCCGTGGATGCCGCCGGCACACACCCGTTTCAGCTCCAGGCGATCGGCAGCGGCGTCGTGGCGTGGCGCTATCACAGAGAGTGAGAGGCGTTGACTCGATATCACTCACCAAACATCTTAGGAGACACGCGGGCGTAATTCAGTGGTAGAATGCCAGCTTCCCAAGCTGGACGTCGTGGGTTCGAATCCCATCGCCCGCTCTGATGGTGACGCGAGTGTTGTATATCGCCTACGCTGATCGTCCGTCCCGAAACACGGGCCGGCGCCGGGGGCGTGTCCGCAGCTAGCACGATCGTCACCCCCGAGCAGCCACCGCGGCCCGTGCACCCACGGGCCGTTTTTTCTTTACCCAGTTGCGGAAGGGAAGCCCCATGCAGGACGCATCGTCACAGGCCACCGTTGCCATCCCCCGGTTCATCGAGCAGGACTGGGCGGCCTACACCGTCGAGCAACACACGGTGTGGGCCCTGCTGTATGCGCGTCGCATGGCGGCGTTGCGGAGCACGGGGAGGGAGAGTCGGCTGGGATCAAGGTCTACGGCAGCGGCTTGATCTCCTCCCATGGAGACGTCGCCAACGCGCTAGGGGGGCAATGCGATCGGCGGCCATTCGCCCTCGAAGCAGTTCTGGCTCAGCCGTTCGAGATCGACCGCCTGCAGAAGGTATTGTTCGTGATCGAGTCCTTCGATCAACTGTTTACGGCGGTGGAGGAGGCGCACCGGATCCTCGGCCTCACGGCGCATTGACAGGGCCTCGCCCCTGGGCAGATTCGTCAGTCCCTGTCCCGTCGGAGCATTCCATGCGCACGACCGCCGTCGTCGCCGGCCTCCTATTGGCCTCCACGCCCGCCTTGCCGGCGCAGCAAGGGTGGGTCACCCCGAAACCGCCGTGTAACATCCAGGCGGGGCACTTCCGGGTCAACAGTGCAGTGGTCGACCTCAAGATCGCTGCCGAACAGCCGCCGCAGCGCGATCGAATGCTGCGTCAGGCGCTGGATGTCCTGACGCGCTCCATCCGCGACGACAAGCAGGATAAGAACCCGGGGGCCTGGTACTACCTGGGGCGCTACTACGTGGAAGCGGGGGACGCCGCCGGCGCCGATACCGCCTTTGACCATGCGGAAGCGCTTGCCCCACAATGTCATGAGGATATCGGACGGTATCGAGCGGGGTTGGCTGAAGCGCTTACGAATCAAGGGCTTACACTGTGGCAGGCCGGCAATGCGGATTCCGCTGCGAAGCTGCTCCGGGGCGCATTCGCGGTGGCCCCCGCGAATCCCAAACCGTTGTTTCAGCTCGGGTCGCTCTACGTCGAGCGCAACGAGTTCGATTCCGCCACGATGGTACTGCGACAGGCCGCCGAGGCGGCCGGCACCGATACGGCTTATGCGAGCGCCAAGCGCGATGCCCTGCAGACCGTGGCTCGTCTGGCGCTCCGTCGCTCCCAGGGCGATCCCGCGGTGCAGCAGTGGCAACGTATCCGGTTCAGCCGTGATTCGATCGGCCCCACGCTCGCCGCGGACTCCATGACGCTGGGGCGCATGCAGGCCTCCTCGGCATCCCGGCGAGCCCGAGGGGCGCGGCTGTCACCGGCCGATCAGCAGACCTTTTCCCGCGATTCGACCTCCCGGGCTGACGCGCTCGGCCGAGATCGTGCGGCTCTGGAGGCGATCCGACAGCGGGCCGCGACCGACAGTGTCGCCGTTCAGGCGGCCTACGAACCGGCCATCGCCGCCTATCGGTTGGTGGTCGAGGCGTATCCCGGCATGGCGGAGGCTTCAACCAGCCTGGCTTCGATTTATTCGCAGGCGGGGCGACGGACCGAAGCGGCCGCCGCGTTCGACGCGCTCTTGGCGCACGGTGCCGAGTTGTCTCGAACCGAGCTCTACGATCTCGGACAACGGCTCGTGCTTTCGAAGTTGTATGGGCCCGGCATCAAGGCCTACGGGCTGGCCTTGCAACAGAACCCCTATTTTCGAGATGCGCTGGTCGAGATCACGAATGCCTCCCTGCTCGCCAAGGACAGCGCCAACGCCCTCACCTCCGCCCGACGCCTCCTGGCGATCGACCCGTTGAACAAAGCATCCCTGCGCCTGGTCGGTCAGGCGTATGAGCTACGGGGGCAACAGGATTCGGCTCAGCGCTACAGCACCCTGGCCGACACGCTGTCGCTCGATATCTCGATCGCCAGTCTTGTCGCCGACAGCAGTGGCACCACCGTGACCGGCGTCGCCTCAAACCTGGGAAGCGTGGCCTCGAAGCCGTCCGCCATCACGGTCGAGCTGTTGGACGTTCAGGGAACTGTGAAGGCATCCCAGGCGGTCGATATCCCCGCATTGCCGCCGGAAGGCACCCAACAATTTCAAGTGAAGGGGAGCGGGCCAGGGATCATCGGCTGGCGTTATCGCCGTTCCTAGGTGATATTAGCGGTTGTCCAAGCTTCTGCCGGGGTTGGGTTTGCGACGCTCGGCATGAGAAATCGCTTTAACTACCGGGCAACCGCGTGCTGCGCGTACAAGACGTGGCGCCGAACACCATCGGCGCTGAACTAGGGCTCCAGGCCGGAACGGAGCTGCTGAGCGTGAATGAGCGTGCGCTGGAGGACTTCCTCGACTGGGAGTTTCTCACCGCGGACGACGTGTTTGTGCTACGCGCTCGCCTCCCCACCGGCCAGGAGGTGGAATTCGACATCGAGCGCCCGGAGGGCATGCCGCTCGGCGTCGTGTTGGAGCCCCCCCGGATCCGCCGCTGTGCCAATCACTGCGATTTTTGCTTCGTCGACGGCAACCCCACTGGTCTGCGGCAGGCCCTGTACATCCGGGACGACGATTATCGTCTGTCATTCCGGTACGGGAATTTCGCGACGCTCACCAATCTCAAGCCCTGGGACGAGGCGCGCATCATCGAGTATCGCCTCTCGCCACTCTATGTCTCGGTCCACGCTACCGATCCGGTCGTGCGCCGCTGGCTGCTGCGCAACCCGGAAGCGCCGGAGATCGTGCCCCAGCTGCGTCAGTTCGGCGAGCGGGGCATTCGGTTTCATGCCCAGGTCGTGCTGGTGCCGGAGGTGAATGACGGCGTTCACCTGGAGCGCACGTTGCGGGACCTGTACGGATTGGGCGACCCAATTCTTTCCGTATCCGTCGTCCCAGTGGCGCTGACGGAGTTCAGCAAGCACCGTTTGGTGCGCTCGCCGCGCCCGGACGAGTGTCGCTCGGCGCTCGCCAGCGTGGATCAGTGGGCCACGCGGTCTGTGGCTGAACGCGGCCACCCGTGGTGCTTCGGGGCGGACGATCTCTACTTCCAGGCGGATGTCCCATTGCCGGCCGCGGCGTGGTATGGGGACTTCGAGCAGCGGGAGAACGGCGTAGGGGCCGTCCGGTATCTCCAGACGCGTATCGCCGCCGCCCAGGGTACGCTGGGCGACTGGCGGGGCAAACGAATCCTGGTGGCGACGGGAACCGCGATGGCGCCACTGCTGCCGCAGGTGCTCACCGGCCTCGAAATTGAGACCGGCGGGTCCTTCGAAATCCTCCCCGTAGAGAATTCCTTGTTCGGGTCGTCAGTGACGACGGCCGGACTGCTGCCCGGCGCGGCGATCGAGCAGGCGCTCGCGGCGCGATCCGGCGTGGACCTGGCGCTCCTGCCCGCGGAATCGGTCAACGACGATCTGCGATTCATCGACGACATGGAAGCGCACGACCTCGCCGCCCGCGCATCGATGGAAATCCGGTTCTCACACGATTTCGCGGATGCGTTGAGCGAACCGTCGGCGGTCCAGCGACCATTCCGTCTGGCCGCGGGGGAGGGGACGTGAGCGGGGCGCCGACGGTCGCGATAATCGGCCGGCCCAACGTGGGCAAATCCACGCTGTTCAACCGGCTCATCGGACGGCGCGAAGCGATCGTCGACGCGAGCCCCGGAGTTACCCGGGATCGGAACTTTGCCCCGGCGGACTGGAACGGGAGGAAGTTCTGGCTGGTCGATACCGGCGGCCTAGTGCTGGGGGCGTCCGACGCGCTGAGCCGCGCCATTCGCGCGCAGGTCGAGGCCGCGCTGGCCGAATGCGACGTGGTGCTGTTTGTGGTGGACGTCGAGGTCGGCGTGCATCCCGCCGAGCGAGAGATCGCGCAGATGTTGCGGACAGCCGGGCGCCCGGTGCTCCTGGTCGCCAACAAAGCGGATCACCTGCCTGACGATCAACGCCCATTGGCATTCTACGAGCTCGGCCTCGGCGATCCGTTTCCGGTTTCGGCCGCGATCGGCAAGAACACGGGAGATCTACTGGATCGCCTGGTCGACATGCTCCCGGCGGGGACCGGGGACGAAGACGCGACCGCCGTCCACGTCGCGATCGTGGGGCGTCCGAATGTCGGGAAGTCCAGCATCTTGAACCGGCTGCTGGGCACCGATCGCATGGTCGTGGCGGAAGAGCCGGGAACGACGCGTGACTCGATCGATACGCCGGTCCAGCATGGCGAGACCCGTCTGGTGTTCATCGATACCGCCGGCCTTCGCAAGCGCTCCAAAGAGAAAGACGACATCGAGTTCTACTCCACGTTGCGGACCGCTCGCGCGATGGAGCGCGCCGATGTGTGCGTGCTGGTCGTGGATGCGAAGGACGGGATGCATGCACAGGATCTCAAGATCATCGGCGACGCCTGGGAGCGTGGCGCGGGGGTGATCGTTGCCGTCAACAAGTGGGACTTGATCGAGGAGAAGGACCCGAACACGGCGATCCGCGGGGAGAAGGATCTCGCCGCCAAGGCGCCGTTCCTGAGCTTCATCCCGTTTCTCTACGTCTCCGCTAAGACCGGCCAGCGGGTGACGAAACTCTTCGACCTGATCCAAACCGTCGCGGGTGAGCGGCAGAAGCGCGTACCCACCGCGGAGGTGAATCGGGTGCTCGAGGCGCTGGTGCGGCGCCAACAGCCGCCGCAACCGGTGGGGGAATCGGTGCGGCTCTTCTACGCCACACAGATCGGAACCGCGCCGCCGCGGTTCGCCATCATCGCCAATCGACCGGACGAAATTCCAGAGTCGTATTCCCGCTATCTGGTGAACGGGTTTCGCGAAGCGTGGGCGTTCACCGGGGCCCCCGTGAATCTGCGGTTCCGGCGTAAGCGAAAGGACCGCCGGTGACGCTGGCTCTGTGGCTGCTGGCAGCGTACGCGCTTGGCGCGACGCCCACCGCCTACCTCGCGGGCCGGATGGCCCGCGGCATCGATTTGCGCGAGCACGGCAGCAAGAACCTCGGGGCCACGAACGTCTATCGGGTGCTGGGCTGGGGTTGGGCGATTCCCGTCGCATTGGTCGACATCGCCAAAGGCGCGCTCCCGGTCGCCCTGTTTGCGCCTCGAGCGGGAAACGGGCCATGGGTACCAGTGGCACTCGGGATGGCGGCCGTGCTAGGGCACATCTTTTCACCCTACGTCGGCTTCCGGGGAGGCAAGGGCGTCGCCACGGCCGCCGGGATGTTTCTGGCCCTCGCGCCCCTGGCGGTGGCCATCGCGCTACCCCTGTGGGGCGTGTGTCTCTGGGCGACGGGATACGTATCACTGTCGTCGATCCTCGCCGCGGCAGCGTTCCCGCTGCTGGTGCACCTGACCCATCCCGCGGCGACCGCCACGCTATGGGCGAGCATCGCGCTCGCCGCGTTGATCGTCTTTTCGCACCGCGCCAACATCGCGCGTCTCCTCAAGGGGACGGAGAGCCGGTTTCGCACGCGCAAGGAGCTCGCGTGAGCGGGCCGCGGGTCGCCGTTATTGGGGCAGGGGCCTGGGGCACGACTCTCGCCGACCTGCTGGCGCGCAAATGGCTGGCGGTGACCCTGTGGGCCCGAGAGCCGGAGGTGGTGGACGGGATTAACCGCGAGCACGTCAACGAGGTATTTCTGCCGGGGGCCCCATTGGCTGCGACGCTGCGAGCGACGGGAGATCTCGCGGCGGCCGTCCGCGACGCGGAAGTGATCGTCAGCGCGGCGCCGTCGCACGCGGTCCGCTCGGTGATGACTGAGGCGGCTAACGCTGCGTCGGGGCATCCGCTCATCGTCAGCGTCTCGAAGGGCCTCGAACCGGAGAGCCAGGAGCGTTTGTCGACGGTCCTGCAGGAAGTCTTCGGTGTGGGAGCGGCGGTCGCCGTGCTGTCCGGGCCCTCGTTTGCCCAGGAGGTCTACCAGCGGCAGCCGACCGCGGTGGTCGCGGCAGCCAGCGAGCACGAGATCGCCTGCCGGGCGCAGGAGGTGTTTTCCACGCAGACGCTCCGCGTGTACTCTCACACCGATGTCATCGGCGTCGAGCTGGGCGGAGCACTCAAGAACGTGATTGCGCTGGCCGCCGGGATCGCGGAGGGGTTGGGGCTCGGTCACAATCCGCGCGCGGCCCTGATCACGCGTGGGCTGGCCGAACTGACGCGATTGGGCCGCGCGCTGGGCGCCGATCCTCTCACGTTTGCCGGCCTGGCGGGCCTCGGCGACCTGGTGCTCACGGCGACCGGTGCCTTGTCCCGCAATCGGTCTCTCGGGGTCGAGCTGGGACAGGGCCGGCGGCTCGAGGATCTGCTGGCGGCCAGAAAGACAGTGGCCGAGGGCGTGACGACGGCGCGGACCGCCGTGGCCTTGGCTGAACGACACGGGGTGGAGTTGCCGATCGCGCGCCAGGTGAGCGAGATCCTGTTTCAGGGCAAAGCGCCGCGCCAAGCCATGACCGACCTGATGGAGCGTTCGCCCAAGCCGGAGCAGTGGCAGTGAGCGCTCCCCATCCAGTCCAGGAATTCTTTTCGATCGGTGAGGTGTGCCAGCTCACCGATCTCAAGCCCCACGTGCTGCGCTATTGGGAGAGCCAGTTCCGATTCCTGAACCCGGCCAAGAATCGATCTGGTAACCGCGTGTATCAGCGGCGCGAGATCGAGCTGATCATGCTGGTGAAGCATCTCTTGTACACCGAGAAGTACACGATCGAAGGGGCCCGAGCCAAGATCGAGCAGTACCGCCGTTCCGGCGACTTGAAGCCCGAGGCACGACGCGCGCTGGCGGCGGAGACGGTGAAGGACCTGCGTGCGGAGCTCAAGGCCGTCCTGGCGCTGCTGGACGGTGGCGCGCCGCCGCATGGCGGACGCTGACCCGACCCGGTCCGTCGCGGTGATCGTGCCGTCCTATCAGGCGGCGCAGACGGTGGGCGCCGTGGTGTCCGGGGTGCGCCGCGTACTCCCCGGCGCGACCCTGTATGTCGTTGACGACGGTTCGACTGACGGCACCGGGGCGGCCGCGACGGGCCCTGGGGTGACGGTCCTCGTTCACGAGCGGAATCAGGGGAAGGGGGCCGCACTGGCCACGGGCGTCGCGCGGGCGGTCGCCGATGGGGCGCTCGTCCTGGCGACCCTCGATGCCGACGGTCAACATCCTCCGGAGCTGTTGCCACGCCTGACCGCCCCAATCCACCATGGGGCGGCGGATCTGGTGCTCGGCGCTCGGCACCGCGGCGGAGCGATGCCGCTGACCCGGCGGGCGACGAATTGGCTGTCGGCCTCGGTGGCCTCGCGGGTGGCGGGTGTCCGGATTCCCGATGCCCAGACCGGATTCCGGGCGTTCACGCGGAAAGTGGCGATCACGCTGCAGCCGCTGATTGCCGGCTACCGTGGCTACGACTATGAAGCCGGCTTTTTGTTGGCGACATTGCGCGCCGGATTTCGTGTGATCTCGATCGATGTGCCGACGATCTACGCCGGCGCACCCAGCCACTTCCGGCACTGGGGCGACGGATGGAAAGTGGCACGCGTCTTCGCCCGCTATCTGCGGGGAGCGGCATGAATATTCTGCTGAGCAACGACGATGGCATTCTGGCGCGCGGGCTGGCGGTGCTGGCCGAGGCGTGTGCGGACCTGGGACAAGTCACGGTCATTGCCCCCGATCGAGAACAGAGCGCCACGTCGCATTCGCTCACGCTGCATCGGCCGATCCGGGCGACGCGGCGCAGCGACGGGGCCTATCAGGTCGACGGCACCCCGACCGATTGCGTGTTACTCGGGCTGGGAGCGCTCTTGCCCGGAAAGCCGGATTTCGTGCTGTCGGGCGTCAACCACGGACCCAACATGGGCGAGGACGTGCTGTATTCCGGCACTGTGGCCGCGGCGATGGAAGGGCTGGCGGCGGGGATTCCGAGCGTCGCGTTCTCCTATGGCAGTTTCGATCTGGAGCACCTGGAGAGCCATCGGGCCGGTCTCAAACAGCTGATCAGTCGTGTCGTGACGGTCGACCAGTTCCCGCGTGACACGCTGTTGAACGTCAACCTGCCGCCGATCCCGGGAGACCAGGTGCGCGGGGTCAAGGTGACGAGTCTCGGTAGTCGGGTCTTCCACGAGGAGATCGCGCGCATGAAGGATCCGTGGGGTCGCGAGATCTACTGGATCGGCGGAGGACACGTGACCTGGTCCGGCGGCGAGGAGTCCGATTTCCACGCGGTGCGGGACGGCTTCATCTCGGTCACGCCGTTGCATGTCGACATGACCAATTACAAGCTGCTGGAAGCCGTGCGCGGATGGAACCTGGGCACGTAGGAGGCAGCGCCGACACCTTCGGCGGCTATCGCGCCCGGTTGGTGGAGCGACTGCGGGACCAGGGGATCCAGGAACTGGCCGTGCTGCGGGCGTTCGCCGAGACGCCGCGTCACCTCTTTGTCCCCGAGGCGGTGCGGCATCGAGCGTACGAGGACGGGGCGCTCCCGATCGGGGCAGGGCAGACCATTTCCCAGCCGTTCACCCAGGCGCGCTACCTCGAAGCGTTGCGGCTGCGCGGGCCGGAGCGGGTGCTGGAGATCGGGACCGGGTCGGGCTACCAGACCGCGTTGCTCAGTCACCTTGCCGCTCAGGTGTTCAGCGTCGAGCGCGTGCGCAGCCTCGCCGAGAGCGCCCAGCGGGCGTTGCGGGCGGCGGACGTGCGCAATGCGTCGGTGCTGTTGGGGGACGGCACACTGGGATGGAGCGCGTACGCGCCCTACGATGCGATTCTGGTGGCGGCAGGCGGACCGGAGATTCCCGCGCCGCTCATTGATCAGCTCACTCTTGGCGGGCGGCTCCTGATCCCGATCGGGGATCGCGGGGCTCAGACCTTGACCCTGATCGAGCGCATCGCCGAAGGCACGCGGCAGACGGCACTCGGGGCAGCATTGTTCGTCCCACTGGTGGGGGAGCACGGCTTCGATGCTTGACAAGCTGATTCACGGTTTGCTGCACGGCCTGCTCGACCTGGGCTATCCCGGCATCGTGGCGCTGATGGCGATGGAGTCTTCGATCCTGCCGGTGCCGAGCGAGCTCGTCATGTCTCCCGCCGGCTACTGGGTGGCCAAGGGTGAAATGAACGCCGTGCTGGTGGTGCTGTGCGGCGTGATCGGGAGCATCATCGGGGCATTGGCCAACTATTGGGCGGCGCACGCGCTCGGACGGCCGTTCATCCAGCGTTTCGGGAAGTATGTTCTGCTCACGGAGCGTTCGCTGGAGCGATCGGAGCGGTTCTTTGCGGCCCACGGAGAGATCAGTACCCTCATCGGCCGGATGATCCCCGTGGTGCGCCATCTGATTTCGATCCCCGCCGGCATCGCCCGGATGTCGCTATCACGTTTCATCACCTACACGGGTCTGGGAGCGCTCATTTGGTGCAGCATCCTTACCTGGGTGGGGTGGTTTCTGGGGCAGCACGAGGACGCGTTGCCCTCGGCGGATGAGATCCAGCGTTACGCCGGCAAGGCCGTCCTGATTGTGCTTCCCACGCTGGCCCTGGTCGTGGTGATCTACGTGTGGTGGTACCGCCGCCGGTCGTCCCGGCGGGCGCAAGGGTGACCCTGGGCCGTGCCGGACGCGCGCTTTGTGGTGCGAGGGCGGGTGCAGGGCGTCGGATTCCGCTGGTTTGTGCTGCAGGAGGCTGCGGGGCTCGATCTCGGGGGCTTCGTGCAGAATCTGCCGGATGGCTCGGTCGAAGTGGTGGCCAGTGGACCGGACTTCGCGCTGGGGCAATTGGAGCAGGCACTAGCCCATGGTCCACGAGGGGCTCGAGTGGATAGTGTTGAAAAGACTGATGTTCCACATGATATCAAGATCGTTAAACCATTTGGGGCCCAATGATTGATTCATCACCCATCCAGCTTGCTGTCCGCGACGTACCGGATTTCCCCAAACCGGGAATCATCTTCAAGGACATCACGCCTGTGTTGCTCGATCCCAGGTTGTTCGCCCTGGCGACTCGGGGGATGACTGACCCGTTCCGCGACGCAGGGATTTCCCGCGTAGTGGCCATCGAATCCCGGGGGTTCATGTTCGGGGCGCCAATCGCCCTGCAGCTGCAGGCGGGCCTGGTGCCGGTCCGGAAACCCGGGAAGCTGCCGGCCGCTCGGCAGCGGGTAGAGTACGCCCTGGAGTACGGCACCGATGCCTTGGAAATGCACGCCGATGCAATCGGGGTCGGAGACCGGGTGCTGATCGTGGATGACGTGCTCGCCACGGGCGGAACGGCGGAGGCGGCCAGTCGGTTGGTGCTGGGCCGCGGGGCGCACATTGCCGGGTTCAGTTTCTTGATCGAGCTCGGATTCCTGGAGGGCCGCAAGCGCCTTGGTTCACACCGTGTTGAAGCCTTGATCCGCTATTGAGGAAGACCTTGATAGCTGCCGCATAACCCCATTACATTTCGCAGCTTACGCCCCTGTAGCTCAGCATGGATAGAGCAGCGGTTTCCTAAACCGTTGGCCGGGCGTTCGAGTCGCCCCAGGGGCATGGTGGCCTCTCGCACGGCGGCGCCAAACTTTTTTTCTTCGTTGAACGGAAGGCGCGGTACGGACGTGGCGACAACGGTTCCGACGACTCAAGGGACGGCCGGCCTGGAGCGCCATGAGGTGCTCCTGGAGTGGCTCCGCCGACACAAGCAGACGGCTTCGTGGGGGGCCACGATTCTGCTCGTGGCGGTTGGACTGTTCGGCTGGAAGATCCTGTCCACCCGGCAAAGCGAACGCGTGGCGAGCCAGCAGCTGAATTCGGCGCGCTTCGCCCTCGATGCCAAGAACTACGCGCTCGCGGCGAGCGAGCTCTCCCGCATCAGCGAGAACTACTCGGGCACGCGATCGGCGAATGAGGCATCGCTGCTCCTGGCCCAGGTCCGCCTGGCCCAGGGGCAAAGTCAGCAGGCGATCCAACTGCTGAAGGAGTTCGCGCCGGGGGCGGCTCCTGACTACCAGGCGCAGGCCTATGGGCTATTGGGGGCGGCCTATGAGAACGTGGCCCATCCCAAGGAGGCTGCGGAGGCGTATCAGCAGGCCGCGCAGTACGCGCGGTTGCCGTTTCTGAAGGCCGGATACCTGTCGGATGCAGGACGGGCATGGTTGGCGGCTGGGGACACGGTGCACGCCCGTGCGACGTATCAGGAGATCGTGTCGAAGCTGGACTCTACGGCCTCGGCATTCGAAGCCAAGGCGCGGCTAGGGGAACTGACGAAAGGCAGTAACTAGAGGTAGATTAACTTCGTATAATAGATGTTATGTTAAGTTGCGATGTGGGTATGTGTGGATAATCCGCTACGCACTCAACACTCCCCTGAACACCAATAGTGCCTGCCCGGCGAGCCATACGTCCTCGTAACGCCCAGTACGGCCTCTGGAAGCCTGGATGGCCAACGGTAGACCGGTTCGCGTCATGAGGGTGACCGGTAGCTCGGCCTGGCCCCATTCCCGCAGGATGCACGCAGCGGCCACCGCGCCGGTCCCACAGGCGAGCGTTTCGCCCTCCACCCCTCGTTCATAGGTCCGCATCGCCCACGTGGCCGGTTGGTCGGTGGCGGCGACGAAATTGATGTTGGCCCCGGCCGGCTCGAGCCCTGGATCGAACCGTAGTGCCCGCCCGCGGCCCATCAGATCGATCTCGGCCAGATCCTCGACATGGACTACCAGGTGCGGCACCCCGACGGTGGCAAAGGCCGATCGCAGCTCACCGGGACCGAGCCGCACCGCCGGCTCCGATGGAGGCTCGACGGGCGCCAGGTGCAGCTCGGCGCGATCGTCACTCGACGGGCACCGGCTCTCGTAGACCCCCGCATCGGTTTCCAACCGCATGCCGGACGGGTTTCCCAAACCAAGCAGCGCGGCCATCCGGGTGCTGCACAGGGCGGCATTGCCGCACATCGCGGCGCGCGATCCGTCGCTGTTGAAGTAGATCATCCGGACCGCCCCGGGCGCCTCCCCAGGACCGACAAAGACGAGCCCGTCGGCCCCGACACCGGTGCCCCGCGCGCAGACGCGCTGCATGTCTTCTGTGGACCAATCGGCAGGGGTGGTGGCTCGGCCGTCCACCATGACGAAGTCGTTGCCCGACCCCGTCATCTTGTAGACGACCAGCCCCGCTAGATGCGCCTGAACCAGGCCATGAGCCGCAGGCGCGGCACGACCCAGATCGCTTCGCGGACGATCTTGCGGTTCATCTTGCTTTGCCCCTCGGTGCGATCGACGAACACGATCGGCACTTCGGCCAGCTTGAACCCTTTTCGCCATGCGCGGACGCTCATCTCAATCTGGAAGGCGTAGCCGTTCGAGCGAACCTTCGACAGGTCAATCGTTTCCAGCACTCGTCGGCGAAAACACTTGAACCCGCCAGTCAGGTCCCAGATCCGCAACCCCGTGACCCAGCGGGCATACACATTCGCCCAGTAGGATAACATGAGCCGCCCGATCGGCCAATTCACCACCGTGACTTTGCCGCCGAGATAGCGGGAGCCGAGCACCAGATCGGCCGTGGCCGCGGCGCGGAGGAATTCCGGCAGATGCGCGGGATCATGGGAGAAATCGGCATCCATCTCGAACACCAGGTCGTACCCGCGTTCCAGGGCCCATCGGAACCCGGCAATGTATGCCGTGCCCAACCCGAGCTTCGCCTCGCGATGCAGCGCGTGCACACGCGGGTTCCTGCTCGCCAGCTCGTCGATCAGGCGACCGGTGCCGTCCGGCGAGGCATCGTCGACCACCAGGACGTCGAGCTGCGGATCCTGCGCCAGGATCTGCGGCACGAGGTGCGGCACATTGACGGCTTCGTTGTAGGTCGGGATGACGACCAGGGCCCGCTCAGCCACGCTGGCGCGCCCGCTTTCCGACGACCACCCCCGCTCCCGCCCATCCGGCGAGCAGCACCAGCGCGGCCCAGGAAATCAGGCGACCGCGCGCATAATCCTTAGACGCGAACACCAGCTCAACCTGGCGGGCCCCCGCCGATACCGGGACGGTGAGAAACGTCTGGTCGCCGCGCAGGGTCTGCGCGTCTTGGCCATCGACGGTGGCGCGCCAATCGGGATACCAGTTCTCGGCGACGAGCAGGTAGCTCGGCGCGGGCGGTGGTGGATCGAGTTGAATGCTCATTCGACCCGGTGACCAATGCGTAAAGGTCGCGTGAGACGGGCTCGGCGCCGGCATGTGCTGGTCGGCGAGCGGCAGCGGGTTGACCGACTCGAAGCGATCGAAGATCACCAGGAGGTTGTAGTCGAGCCGCGGGTCGATCAGCGTCGGGATTACCTCCCCGGTGTCACCCTTGACTGCTGCCGGTACCACGCGGGCGTAAGGAGGTGCAGTGTCCGCCTCATAGAGAAATCCGGTACGCCCCATTCCGGTAGTCACCGGGCCCAGCACCAGATGATACCCGGGGAGGTGGACCGAATCGGAAAACACCGCGTAACGGGCCGCCAGCAGGTTCCAGAAGTGGAGACTGGACCGGAGGTGCCGCCACTCCCCGCGCCCACCCAGGAGATCGTCATAGTCACCCAGCTCCACGCCCGAGTAGCCCAGGACCTGCGGCACCTGATGGCGCACCAGCAGGTCTCCGGGATAGACCCCGGTGTCCAGGACCCGGAACGGCGGCGGCGTCGCTTGCAGACGCTGGACGAGAGGATCGCTGCGGAACGCCTCCTGCTCAGGCCTGCTCCACACCCAGAACCCCCGGCCGGCGCGATACAGGTCTGCGCCCACGGCCAGTACGAGCAGCGTCGCGAAGGCGGCCGGCTGCAGGCGTCCTTTCAGGAATGCCAAGGCGACGGCGGCCACGATTCCTAGGCCGATGGCACTGCCCAAGGCACCGATGGTGATGCCCGTCTGGGCCGCCGAGGCGTCGCGCCCACCGGCCCGGGCCAGGGCCGAGGCGATGGAGCCAAAGATGCCCGCCGCGGCCAGGAGGGCGATGAAGCCCGCCGCCGCCAGGGCGATCTGCATGGCGCGCTTCCCTTCCCCACGCTCAAGACGCTCCACACCCAGGGCGGCGAGGGACGAGACGGCAAACGCCACGCAATACAAGGCCATCCCCGCCGCGCGTGTCTTCTTGACGTACGGCACCAGGGCGTACCAGAGGTGATAGAACGGCGTCGCGCCACCCAGACTTACGAGCAGGAACAGAACGCCGATACCGCCCAGCCACCACACCAACCGCCGACGCGAGCTTCCAACGCCGACTGCGGCCAGCGCGAGGACCGGCAGCCCGAGGTACTCACTGTGGAGCTTGATCGAGTTTGGTCCCCAATACGTTTCGTAGTGCCCGGTGAACCCGGAGACAAACAGCTCGGGCACGTGGCTCCAGGGGATCGCGTAGGTCGTCGACCACGCATATCCGGCAGACTCGGCCCGCGTGCCATACGGAATAGAATGAAAGAACGGCAGCACCTGGATCATCGAGATGCCGAAGCCCAGGGCGACCCCGCCCGCGGCGCCAGCCAGGGCGAGCCACCGATCGCGCGGCGTGAGCCCCACCGGTTCTCCGAAGGCGAGATACAGGGTCATCACCCCGCTCGCGACCAGTGCGTATTGCGTCATCTGGTACTGGGGGGACAGCAGGGCCAGACCGACCGCCAGCCCGAGCAGCGCGTAGCCTTCGGGTCGGCGCCGCCGAATCGCCAACACCAGGCCGATCAGCATCAGCGGCAGCAACGCCGTCACGAACAGCTTACCATCGTGGCCGGGACTCATGAGGGAGACCACCACGCCACTGAGCTGATAGGCGGTCGCGCCGGTGACAGAGCCAAGCCAGGAGATGTCCAGTAATCGCAGCAACCAGTAGAGGAACAACCCCGCCAGGACGTAGTGCACCACGAACGCCACATTCATCGCCACCGCGGTCGGCAGCACTAGGCGGAGCCAGGCCGACGGGTAGAACAAGTCGCCAAAGCCGGTAAATACTGGATGGCCGCCGAACAGAAACGGATTCCACTGCGGGAGATGGCCGGTGGTTCGCATCTGCATGGCGCTCCACCACCGGATCGCGTAGCCGTCGGTGAACTGATCGCTGTACGGGCCGGCCAGAAACCGGCCGCTCCACATCGGCAGCGACAAGATCACGATCCACAGGCTGAGAAACGCGAAGGCGAGGAGGTTCGGGTGCGCCGGCGTATAGGGGGCGGTTGCGGCGCGCTGCGCTTGACTCACCGGCGATTTTCCTTTCGAACGACCAGGAACGGAACCGCGGATCCCAATTCCGTCACCGTCAGGAGGACACGAGTCGCGAGGGCCAGGGCGATGGCCAGCTTCGGTCCCAAGGGTCCCGCCAGCAGAAGATAAAACAGGGATTCCCGTGGCCCGACGCCGGCTGGTGCGAACACGGCTATGAGGCCTACAAGATACGAAATCGCGAATACCGTCGTCGCCTGGCTCCAGCTCAAGCTCGCCTCCGGCGTCAGGCCGCGCATCAGGCACAAGAATGCCAGACCGTAGGCACCCCACGCGACTACGTTGGCGGCGAATGCCGCGAGCATAATGCGACCCGGGATGGCCGGAATCATGGGCAGCGACGGCGGCCACCAGCGCCGCAGCACATTCAGCCCGCGGGGTGAGGAAAGCAGCGCGACGCCGGCGACGGCCAAGACGCCGAGGGTGATCGTGGCCGCGATGGACCAGGTTCCCACGCTCCGGAGTGTCGCCGGCCCCAGCACCGCCACCAGAGCGACACCACTCGCGAGCGCCAGCGCCTGGAGCACGAGCGCGCCCGCGACGGCGGCTGGTGCCTGGACGCCCGCTTGTTGGGCCAGCATGGCGTTCCCGGCAATGGCCCAGACCTTCCCCGGGATGTACTTGCCGAGATTCGAGACCATACAGATGCGCGCGGCATCCCAAAAGCCCAGCCGCTGTTCCATCGACACGACCACGCGGCGCCATCCTTCGACCAACAGTGCGTAGGCCGCCCAAACGATCGCGACCGCCGCCAGAAGCCAGCCGACATGCAGGTCCCAAACGATGGACTGCGCCTGGAGCGCGGACCAGTTGGCGGCCAGTTTGCGGACCGCGAGGCCGATGACGAGCACGGCGAGGGCAGCCTGCAGCGCCCGCCACCACCAGCGACGCTCAGCCATTGACCACCCTGCCCTGCTCGTCCTCCAGTGCGACGACCCAGTCACTCTGTTCGGAAGTCACGAGCTCCACCCGGCCGTCTGGAGTGGCGCGGCGCGCGCGCGTGGCACGGCGTGCCCGGCGCCACGCGGTGATCCGGCTCAGCGGCGCGACATACGGGCTCTCGGCCATCAAGCCGTGAAGCAACCGCTCAAAGGCAACCGGTGCGCCGGCAAAGCCCAGGGCCGGAACGAGGTTCGGGTGCCACAATCCAACCCAGAGGCCCTCCACGGCGCGGCACGTAGCCGCCAGCTCGAGGGCGTCCGTAACCCAGAGGTCGGGGTCCTCGATGCCCCGATACTTGGACAACGCCCGGTCCATCCACACGAGTGGTACGGTCGACAAGCGCGCAGGTGCTTCACTCAGCCAGGCCGGCACCACATCCGCCACGCCGAGGCGGAATCCGTTCCGATCGGGGTAGCCGTAGGTCGCGTCGTAGGCGAAGCCCGCTTCCTGCATGGCCGCATGTGTACGTCCCGGCCGCATGCGCAGAAAATGCTGTCGCACGCCGTCGGGGAGAGTCCCCAAGCGACGCCCGAGACGCTCACGCTCCTCCGTGAAGCGGGCAGCGCCAGCCGCCGTCGCGAAACTTCCATGCAGTCCGATCTCGTGGCCGCCGCGCGCAATCGCGTCCACGAGGCGTGAGGTTTTCCTGGACTCGAGGCGGTACGTCACGTCTCCCCGCGCCCATGTGGCGAGTGAAGGCGTTCCACTCAACACGAACCAGGTGGAGGAGATACCGGCGGCCCGTTCGGCATCGAGCAGAGTGCGGACGCCCGGAACGACTGGGTCGCGCCCGAGCGTCGCCAGCGCCGAGATCAACCCCTGCCCCGCGCGCTTCGCTTCGCCGTGGCGGGCCAGCTCGGCCAGTCGCAGCAGCGTGAACGCCGGCCAGCCGTTGACGACGTCGAGATCGTGCGTGATCGCGGCCGCCCAGCGCCGGCCATCCGGCCAGGGAGCCAAGAGGCGCACCGATCGACCGGCGGCATTGGCAACGACTGCCGCGCGGAGTGCCATCGCCCAGCGCTGTACGACCGGGTCCCGTTCACGCCCATTCCGGACCAGGGGATTCTCAGTTGACGGTACGCGATCGTGTCGATCACTGGCTGTCACCGCCTGCTCGATTGCCGCGCCCGCCACGTCGGTCACATCGCCGAGGACGGCTCTCGGCAACCGGACGATCCCGGGCGCGCCGTCGAATTGCGCCGCTTCCTTGATCGCCTGGTCGAGGGGGCGTGGCAACCCGTCGACCACCGACAGGCGTACCACATCGGCCTGGGGATCCAGCACGATGAGGAGGCGGGACAGATCAACCAGGACCTCGAGGCCGTAGCGCTCGCGGGCGGTGAGATCCGGCGGCAGCTCCAGCCGGATCACGACCAGTCAGACGGGGGTGTCAGGACTCGAACGGTCTTAGCCGGCTGCCCCGCGACGACGTGCAGCGGCGGGACGTCCCGGGTCACGACGCTGTTGGCCCCGACGATGGCGCCACGGCCGATCCGGACACCGGGCAGGACCACCACGCCGGCGCCGAGCCACACGTCCGGCTCGATGATGATGGGCGCCCGCTTCACCGGAGCGAAGGAGCGGATGCGCGACTCGTTGGGGTGGGACGACAGCACGAGCGTCACCCGCGGCGCGATACTGACCCGATCGCCCAGGGTGAGATTGTCATGGTCTTCCAGCTCTTCAGCGATCAGGATGTCGTCGGCGATATAGACGTCGCGGCCGATCTGGTAACCGCACCAACGCAGCAACCGGACGCGCCACCCGGGAAAGAAGGAGTTCCGCGCCCACCGTTTGAAGACTTTCTTGCGGAGCCGCCACAGGAAGCGTCCCATCGATCACCCGAGGTAGCGGTATAGCACCGAGCCCAGGCGTGCCAGCGGTGCGGGCAGCGCGGCCCAGACGCGAGCGGCAAGTGCCAGAGGACCGCGGTCCCGCCGAGCCTGGGCGAGGCCGCCGGCACCGGGCCAGTAATCATACGCGAGTGGTACGGCCTCCGCACCCCAGCGCTGCTTGAATTCCGCGAGGGAGGCTTGTTCCGGCGCCGTGCGACCCAGATCGAGCGTGACGCCGGCCGCCGCCGCCCGTTGCAATCCGGCCCACAACAGCACGTGCGTGGGCCGGTAGTCGCGAACCAGCGCCGGATCGGAGGCACTGAACGCATAGATCCACTCGCGGGTCCCCTTGAACATGACGAAGCCCGCGGCAATGCGGCCGTCCGGGACCCGGGCGAGATAGAGATCGACCAACCCCGCCTGTTGCAGACCACGCAACGAGCCGACAAAAAACGGTCTTGGCGGCGCGGGCACTCCGTGCCCATGTTGGACCTGCTCCTCGAGGCGCGCCATGGCCAGCCAGTCGTCCTCGGAGTGGCCGTCGTGAACCGTGACCCCCGCCTTCTGCCCTTTGCGAATGCGCTGCTGCGTGCTGGTGACGTGCAGCCGTTTCCATACGGCCTGTTCCCCGCCCTGCGTGGAGACGCGGAAGGTGGTGTAACGCGTGCTGCGCTCGAATGCGGGGGCGACGGGCATGCGGGTATCGAGCTGCTTCAGCTCGAGGCGACGCACCCCCAGCTCCGCCGCGAGCGCCCGCGCCTCGTGCGCCAGGGCCACGTAAGTCGCGGCGTCGGTGGCCACCGGCCCGGCGATGAAACTGAAGGGAAAGCTCACCAACCGGCGTCCCCCGAAAAGTTTCGGGACTTCGGCGAGGGCCAGTCCGCCGGTGAGCGAACCGTCCGGAGCACTCGTGCTCAGCACATGGAGCTCGATACCCAAAGCAGCGCGCGACCGCTTCGAGCCAGCGCCGGTCGTGATAGAACGTGCCGTGCTGATGCACCAGCGCATCCCAACCAGGCGGGACGTCAGCGTGCCGGGCGACTGGCGATGGCATCGTAGAGAGTGAGAAACCGCGCGGCGGCGGCGGCCGGGGAATACGTTTCCTTGACGCGCGTGCTGCCGTTGGCAGTGAGTCGATGACGCAACGCGGGGTCCTCCAGCAGTCGACCGATTTGTCGCGCGAGGTCCTCTGGGTCTCCGTCCCGCGCCAGCAAGCCGGTCTCCCCATCGGTGACGACCTCGGGGATCCCACCGGCCGGCGTGGCGACGACGGCGCTTCCGGCCAGCAGCGCTTCGACGAGCGTGAGGCCAAGGCCCTCTGCCTGCCCCCGCGAGGGCAGCACCGTCACGGTGCTGGCACCGTACTCGGCGGGCATCTGGTCCTGCGACACGAAGCTCGACCAATCGACGTCGGCCGCGATTCCCAGGGTTTGCGCCAGGCGCTCCAGTGCGTGCCGTGCCGGCCCTTCACCCAGCAGCTTCAACCGGCACGCCACGCCGCGTTGCCGCAGCATGGCGAAGGCGCGCAACAATACGTCGACTCCCTTGGCGGGAACCAGATTCCCCGCAAACAGGATCCGGGCCGGCACGCTCTTGGGCGTCGCCCGCCCGGTGGTGAACCGGTCCACGTCCACCGGCATGGGTGTCACCTCGACGGGATGACGCAAGGGTCCCACCTGACGCTCCACGTCCCCGGCCAGGAACCTGGAAACCGTCGTGACCGCTCCGGCCCGGCTCAGGATGCGACGTCCCGCGCGGCGCCACCACCAGCCTCGGTCGAACAGGCGGACGTCGCTGCCGTGGGAGGTCACCACATAGGGGATGCCGAGGCTCGAGACGACCCAACCGGCTGGGAACCACCAATGAGCGTGCACGACGGTCGGCGCGAACTCTGCGACGGCATGCCGTGCCCAACGACGAAATCGTGCCAGGTACCAGGGTGCCATGGCGAGGGCCAGCGGGTCGCGCAGCACGCGGCCGGTGGCGTCGCCGCGATAGCCGACGCGCTCCAGGGCCGCGGGACCGTACCGAAATCGGTCGGTTCGGACGCCGGCCATGGTTTCCTGAACGGCGGTTCCCTGGGCATGCGGGGCCAGGACCTGAACGGTGACCCCTCCGCTGGTGGCAGCCGCGGCGAGCCGCGCGATGTAGGCGCCGGCGGGATCCCCTGGAAAACGTGGATAGTTGTGGGTGACCACCAGAACGCGCATCGCGCGTGAATATAAGCGCGCAACCCTCAGACGAGGGCGTTCAACGGATAATCGAGACGAAGCCGTTTTCGTTGGGGATCAACGCCGTCGTCCCAAACCGATCGAACGCGATGCGACGCGGCTGCCCGCCGACGGGCAGCGTCAGCAGGACGGTGCGCGAGGCCACGTCGATGATCTTGATTTCACCGGCCGATGAAAGGGTCGCGTACAGCTGCGTGCCATCGGGGCTGAGCTTGAGTCCAAACGCCCCGGTCACCGCCGGCACCGTGGTGATCCGCATCCCCGTCGCGCCGTTCCGGATGTCCAGGGGACCGGCCTCGTCGGCGACATAGATCTCGCTGCGATCCGGCGCGATGGCGATATCCTGCAGCGTCCCGCCCGGGGACACGGCTCGCACCGCTCCCGACCCGAGGTCGATCTCGAACACGCTGCCGCCGGTGCTGGTGGCATAGAGAAACGCCCCAGCCGCGGCGATGGTGAGTCCGTTCACAGCCGATGACGACAAACCCCACTGGCGCGGGGACAGCTTCGTCACCGGATCGATCTCATACACGATTCCGGTACTGGTTGAGACGTAGATGAACCGATCGTCTGCGGCCACCACGATACGGAACGGGTTGCCGTTGGCGACCGGGATACTGTCCACTGACACGGCGGAGGCCACATCGATCACACCCACATTGAGACTGAACTGATTGGTCACGTAGGCGATGGCGCCGGTGGAGCTGAACGCGATATCGGTGGGATCGGACCCGACGAGGACCGAATCGCCAAAGGTGGTATCGGGCAGCTGGGTGGCCTGGAGATACGGAACGTCCTGGCGACCGGTGTACGCGAGGCCTTGCCGTGAGATGGCAACGGCGAACGGCCGGGACGCGACCGGCGACGATGCCGCGGTCGTTCCCGCCGGGTGGGTCACCACCGCGAGGTCCGTGGAGTCCCGGCCGGACCCGGCCTGGGCGGTGATCACCCCTGCCCCGATGGCCATACCGTGAACGACCCCGGCGGAGTCGACGGTGGCCACGGTGCTGTCGGACGTCACGTAGGTCACGATCGGATGGCTGAGGGGGTCACCGAGGGAGTCGTAGACGAGGACGGTCAGCTGACGCGTGCTCCCCACGGGCAGATCGAGCCTCGCCGGAAGGATCACGAGACTATCGGCGGGCCCGGCGATCGTCACCGTTACCGTTTTCTGAATGGCGCCGATGGCGGCGGTGATGATGGCTCCGCCGGCGCCGAGGCCGGAGACGAGACCGGCTGGTGTAACGGACGCGATCGCCGGTTTGTCGATGGTGAAGGAGATGGTGGCGCCGGGCATCACATTGCCGTTGGCGTCTTTCACCGTGGCGGTCAGCGTGAGCGTATCGCCTTGATCGAGCAAGACGAACGTCGGCGTGACCTCGATGAGCGCCGGAGTGGGCGGTGCCTCGGTCGACGAGCACGCCAAACACGACAATAGAGCGCCGATCGCAGCGCGCTTCATCAGGTCATTTGGCGACATCGACCCACCCCGAATCGTTCGAGACGACGACGCTGCCGTCTACCGGAGAGACTCCGAGCCCGCGCGGGGCGCCCCTGACATTGATGGTCCGGAGGACGGTTCGGCTGGCGCGATCCAATTCGAGTAGCAGGCCGAGGGTTTGCAGGCTCACCCAGAGATGCGTCCCGTCCGGCGTGATGCCCACGCCCGACGGGGCCGCCCCGAGTGGAATGCTGGTGAGATCGGTGTTCGCCGGCAGATCCCATACGTGGACGGCCTTAGCCGCGGCATCCCCCGCGAACAATTCCGTTCCATCCGGGGCGATGGCGAGGCGCGATGGGGACCCACCCAGCAGCAACCGGCGGCGGACACTATCGCCCGGGATGTCGTACTCCACCACCATGCTGGAGTCGGGCAGCGCGATGTAGAGGAGGTTGCCGTTGCTCGGGTGGCGGATCAATGACGCCACACGCCCAGGCAGTGGAAAGGCCCCTACCCGGGTTGCCGTCGAGCGGGTGTAGCGATACAGGGTGTCGACGTCGGTGGCGACAAACAAGAACTGGTTGTCGGCGGATACCGCCACCGCTTCCGGGACTCCCGCGACCGAAAAGGAGTCGACGAGCTGACTGAGTCCGACGTCGACGATGTCCACTTTCCCGGCCGGATCGAGGGCGTACGCCCGTCCGCCTGTCGTATCGAAGGTCACATCCGTGAGGCCGACCGGGACACGAATCTGGCTCGCGGCGATGGCGGGGAGGTTGATGCGTGTCAGGAACACCGCCAGGGTGCGCGTCACGAGGGCGGTCCCGGTTCGGCTCACCGCCACAGCGAGCGGCCGGCCGAACGCGGTGACGCGCCCAGCCAACGCCGAATCGATCACGTGGACGTAGGCCGTGGCGAAAAGACTCTGATAAGTCGCCGTGACGGTGCCGTCCCCGGGTCCACTCGAGATCACCAAACCGGACTGGGTTACGCCGATCGGTCCGGTCGAGGAAAAAGCGATCGAGGCACCGGGAATGGGAATCCCGGCGGTGTCGAGCAACGTGGTACGAAGCTGGACGCTGTCACCCTGCTGCAGGGAGGTATCGGTGGGTGCCAGGCTGAACTGCGCCGGCACACCCACGATCGTTACGGCTACGTCGCGCTGGAACGTGACGCCCGGAACGGCGACGGTGATGGTGGTGCTCCCCAGGAGGCCCGGCGAGCGCACCAATCCGAACACGTCCACGGTCGCGACCGCAGTATTGTGCGAAGTGTAGGTGACGGGGACGCCGGTCAGCACCTCCATGTTGTCATTGAGAACCGTGGTGTGCAGGCGAATGGTGTCATGACGGACCAGTTGGACGGCCAAGGGGGAAACGTCAAAATAGCTCGCTTCACCCCGGACGGTTCCCTCGGGGGAGCGGCAGCCGAGGACCAGCAACCATGGTATGGCGATGATCAGTGCGCGCGGGCCCAGCATCTATCGATGATCGCCGTCCGGCGGGACCGCCGATAGGGCGGTTTTGCGCCATTGGACGGACGGTTTCTGCGGGAATGCGACGCGGGCAGCTAGCGCGAGGGTGCGTCGGACTTGCGCAACCGGTCGAGCTCTCGTTGCAGCGCCCGGAGCTCCTCCCGTTGGCCGGCCACCAGCTCGCCCACGAATCCAAAGCCGAACAGCATCAAACCGGCGATGACGAGCAGCAGCACCAGGTACAGGAACGCCCGGTTGCCCTGTTGATACGCATAGCGCTGGATGATCTCGTACACGCCCACCACGAAGCCGAGCAACACCAGCACGGCCCCGGTGACGCCGAACACGACCATCGGCTTGCGGCCGAACCGGAGCTGCAGCCAGACGGCGAGCAGGTCGAGGACCCCGATGGGGATGCGGCCCACGCCGAACTTGGACCGGCCGGCGCGGCGCGGGTGCAACGGAACCGGTCGCTCGGTGAGTCGGTACCCCTGCCCCGCCGCGATGACCACCATGAAGCGGTGCCAGTCGGGGCGCAGCGGGATCACGTCCATGACTTCGCGCCGATAGGCCTTCACGGAATTCATGTCGCTGACCCGCACGCCGAACAGCCACCGGCACAGTCCGTTGTAGACCCAGGACACAAAGCGCTTGTCGTAGTGACCCTGCTTTGTCCCGGTCACGATGTCCGCCTCACCGGCGTCAATCGGCGCGAGCAGCTTCGGAATGTCCTCCGGCAGATACTGCAGATCTGCGGGCCAGAAGACCAACACCCGGCCCGCGGCCGCTTCGGTGCCGCTGCGCAGAGCATCGGCGATGCCGCGTTGGCTCCGGTGCGTGACGACGCGGAGAAACGGGTGCTGCGCGGCGAGCCGGCCCAGGAGGTCACCGGTGCCGTCGCGGCTGCCGTCGTCGATCACCACCAGCTCGCACGCGTACGGCAGCGGTAGTAACGCCTCGCGCATCAGGCGCACCAGCTCCGGCAGATTCTCGGCTTCGTCCTTGGCGGGGACGAGCACGCTGACCTCCGGCCGGGCGCCGTTCGCGGCGAGACTCACAGGCGCTTGCGCATGCGCGCCGGCAGAATGTTGAGCTGATCCCGGTACTTGGCCACGGTGCGACGCGCGATTCGGACCCCGCGCATCCCGAACATCTCCACGATCTGTTGATCGGTGAGGGGGTCTTGGGCTCTTCATCACCCACCATTTTCTGAATCTGCGCTTTGATCGAGCGCGCGCTCGCGTCTTCGCCGGTCGACGTCTGCAGGCCGCTCGAGAAAAAGAACTTCAGGGGCAGCAACCCGCGCGGCGTCTGGACGTACTTCTCGTTGGTCACCCGGCTGACGGTGCTCTCGTGCATGTTGATGACGTCCGCGACCTCTCGCAGCGTGAGGGGCCGCAGATACTCGACGCCTTTTTCGAAAAACTCCCGTTGCCGGTCCACGATGAAGTTCATGACCTTCAACATGGTCTGCCGGCGCTGCTCGATTGCCTGGATCATCCAGTTGGCGCTGTTGAGCCGCTGGTTGATGAACTCCTTGTTCTCGCCCTGGAATTTCTTGCGGTCCCGGGCGATGTCCTGGTACGTCTTGGAAATGCGCAGCCGCGGCAGGCCGCCGTCATTGAGCGTCACGTGATAGGTCTCGCCGATCTTCTCGACCGTGAGATCGGGGATGATGTAGGTGTCCGTGGGCGCGGAGTACTGGAGGCCGGGTTTGGGATCGAGCTTGGACAACATGTCCGCGACCCGCTGCACTTCGGTCGGCTCGATGCCGAATCGCTTGCCGAGGTCGGACCAACGGTGGTTCTTGAGATCCTCCCAGGCTTCCTTGACCAGCCGATAGGCCAGGGAGTCGGTCTGTTTCTTCTCCACCAACTGCAGCAACAGGCACTCTCGCAAATCCCGAGCCCCGACCCCAGGGGGATCGAGGGCCTGGATGATGCTTAGCATCGCTTCGGCCTCCGCGACGGAATAGTGCGGCACCGGTATGTCTGACTCGCGTTGGTCGGCGTAGCCTTGGAGCAGCTTGTTGGCGCCCTCGACGATCTCCTCCAGCGTGGCCCCGAGGTAGCCGTCCTCCGCGATGTTGCCGAGAAACTCCTCGGCGAGCAGGCGCTGGCGGGAGGTGAGATCCAGCATCTGGACCTGGTCCTTCAGGTGATCCGACAGGTCCCGCGATTCGACCGATACGGGCTCCGTGTACTCCCGCGCCTCGGAGAGGTCACGGTTGGCCGTCATCGCTTCAGCCCCATCGTCGAGGAGAATGCTTTCCCAGTTGGGCTCGTCCTCGTTCTGTTTCTCCTGCTCGATCTGTACTTTCTCACCCGCGGTGCTCTGGGGCGGCTCGGGGTCTTCTTCGGTTTCCACCATCTCCAGGAAGGGATTCCCGAGCAATTCCTGCTTCAAGTGTTGCTGCAGGTCCAGCAACGGCATGTACAGCAGATCCATCGCCTGAAACAGGCGGGGATTGATGCGCAGGTCCTGCCGCATGCCGATGTGCTGCTGGAGCCCTTGCTTCATGCCGCTTGCCCCAGCCGGGCGCGCAATCGGGCGGTGAGCGTCGGCCCGAGGTAGCGGTCGGCGACGCGGTCGTCGAACACCAGCTCCCGCACGGAGCCCGCCACCTGGACCTGCCCTTCGAACATGATGTAGGCGCGGTCCACGATGTCGAGCGTCTGCTCGACGTTGTGATCGGTGATGAGCACCCCGATGCCGCGTTGCCGCAGCCCGGCGACGATAGTCTGAATGTCGTGGACGGCGATGGGGTCCACCCCGGCAAACGGCTCGTCGAGCAGCAGGAACTTGGGCTCGGTCACCAGGGCCCGGGTGATTTCGAGACGGCGCCGCTCCCCGCCCGACAGTTGGTACGCCTTCTGGCGGCGCAGGTACTTGATCCCCAGCTCGTCCAGCAGGCGCTCGAGCCGAGTGGACCGCTCGGCGGCCGTCAGGGGAAGCGTCTCGAGAATGGCGGCCACGTTATCCTCGACGCTCAATTTCCGGAACACCGAGGGTTCCTGCGCGAGGTAGCCGAGGCCGGCCCGGGCGCGACGGTACATGGGCTCGAGCGTGATATCCTGCCCGTCGAGCTGAATCGTCCCCGCATCGGGCCGCACCAACCCGGTGAACATGTAGAACGTGGTCGTCTTCCCGGCCCCATTGGGGCCCAGGAGTCCGACGATCTCGCCCTGCTGCAAGGCGACGCTGACGTCGTTCACGACCCGGCGCCCCTTGTACGCCTTCACGAGGCCGTGGCTTTCGATCTGGCTGCCACCGGTCACAGGCGCGGCGGGGACCGCGCCGGCCGTCTCGGCGCGCTCCAGCGCCTGTGGCGGCCGATTCCAACAGGCGCGCGACGACGCGCTCCCGATCCTGGGCCACCTGGTCCCACACCGCCGGGGCAACCGTCACCGCGGCCTCGTCCTGCCAGTCGGTGGGCACCACCACGATGTGGGCGAGCGCGAGACGTGGCAGGACTGACTTGCGCAGGTTCTCGCGCGCATCGTCGACCGAGAGGCTTCCGGACTCGGGGAGGCTCGTGCCGCGCACCTGGGCCCGCACCCGCAGGAAATCCTCACGATACGTGACCGCCAGAGGGCCGAACGGTGCCCGGCCGAGTGCGTCGGCCGTCTGCACCACCGCCGCCGCCGCGAGCGGCAACGACGAGTCGCGGAAGGCGAACAGGGCGTCGAGCGCCTCCATGGGAGAGTGGAGCGCTCACGTCGAGTCTCGTTTCGCCGTCGTGTCCGGAGGAGCCGGGGGCTGTGGCTCGAGCTGCACGCCATCCGCGCGTCCGCCCACCGTAACCCGATCGATGCGCGCCTGCTTGAGCGTGATGTCGATGCTTTTCCCGCGGGAATAGTTGAGGGACGGCCCGGTGGTGGTGTCGCGGCCATACAGGTGCGTGAACGCGCGCGCGGACCCGCGCGCCAGGATTCGGCGAATACGACTGCGTTGCGCGCCGGTCGAGTCCCGCTCCTGCCCCCAGCGGGCGGTGATCGTGTCGCCCGCGATCCAGTCGGTGTCGGCCACCGTGCGCGTCGTATCCCGGCGCGAATGGGTGATCGCGTCGCCGAATCCGCGGGCTTCGGTCAGCACCTGCTCCGGCACATCGAGTGCGAGCGAATCGGCTTTGATGTCCTGCATCGTCGACACGGCATGCGCCCGGGACGTTTTCCCCCACGCGAACGCCTGCTGCAGCTTGCGGCGCTCCAGGGCCAGATGAATCGTGTCGGCCGTGAGCACCCAATCGGCGCTGGTGGCTTTGCCGTTCCCGAGGGCCTTCACCAGTCGGATCTCGCGCGTCTGAAGACCGAGCTCGATCCGCGTGCCGGTGAGGACGTACCCCTGGGTGCCCTTGCCCTCCACGCGTGGGGTGCCGATCAGGACTCCAACTCCGCTCGTCTGGTCGAGCAACATCGAATCGCCCCGGGCGGCGAAGTCGCTGCGATCGATCTGCGAATGTCCGCCCGTCCACATGCGGTCATTGCCCTTGAAGCGGACCCGGTCCGCCACAATGACGTAGGGTTCGACGGAATCGGCAGTGCCGGCCCCGCGATACTGGATCGTGGGCCGTTGCGTGGCGTACATCTCGACCGTGTCGCGAATGCCGTTCGCCGAACGCCAATAGGTGAGGTTGGGACCGCGCAACACGGAGCCATTGTTGCGGTTCACGGCGACGACGTTGTTATGGGCCTCCAGGCGCTCTTCCAAGCGATAGTAGTTCACGAAATTGGCATCCAGGGTGAGCGACGTATCGCGGATGTGCACGTTGCCCAACAGATCGAGTCGGTTAGCGCTCCCCGACCAGATCGTACTGTCGGCGTACAAGGTGGTCGCGGTGCCGCGGCAATGGGCGAACACGCCGCCGCCGGCGAAGATGTCCTGCACCCCGCCCCCCAGATCCCGTTGATTGGCCTGATGGCCGATGGTATCGACCACGAGGACACAGGGGCGTCCCGAGGCCGTATCCGCCGCGACTACCGGCTGCTGCAGGGCGAGGAGCAACGGAGCCAGGATCACTGGTTGGGCAGTGTGAAGTGTCCGCCAGTGCCGCGCGGATGCAGCGCGGTGACGTTGCGGAACTCGGGATCCGAGGTGAATCCGTCGCCCTCGACGTGACGGCCCGGGGCATTGAACACAAATGCCTGGTCGGAGGAGACCTGATTGTTCGCCTGGTGGTACCGCATCACTTCGCTGCGCAGCGTACGGCCGTCGCCCGCACCGACGACGACGACGTTGCCGCGTCCCACCATATCGCCCGAGGACCAGAAGTAGGTGCCCTCGTGCGCGGTCAACGTCGAGGTTTCGCGCCCCTCGAGATCGTAGAACGTGATGTGCACGTTGCGCATCTCGGCGGTCTGCGAGGCCTGGTAGAAAAAGGCCGTGTCGGCCCGCACCCGTGCCCGGACTACGCCGTCGCCCGTGATATAGTGGCTCATGTCGATGAGCACTTGATCAGCGGTATCGGCGGCGGTGATGGTCGCGGTGGGGCGCACACCGTTATTGCAGGCCACCGACGTCAAGACAACGGCGTCGAGGAGCAGCGTCAAGAAGAGGCGTCGAGGAGAACTGTTCATACGGCGCCAGCTTTCATGAGATCATGCAGGTGCACTATGCCGACGACTTTGCGGCCGCCATCCAGAACCGGGAGCGCCATGATGCCGTGCCGCTCCATCAGCTCTACGGCGGCCGACGCGAGGGCGTCGGCGGTGATGGTCCGCGGCGCTTTGGTCATCACGTCGGCCACGGGCACGTCGAGCACGCCGTCCGATCGCTCCATGAGACGGGTCAAGTCTCCTCCCGTGACGACGCCGGCCAACTCTCCCCGGCCATTTACAATCGCCACCGTGCCGCGCTTTTGCGCCAGCAGCACGATGCATTCGCGCATCGGGCGATCCGGCTTGAGCACCGGCAGATCCTGCGTCAACATGACGTCGCCGACGCGCAGCAGCAGTCGACGGCCCAGCGTGCCGCCCGGGTGCAGCGCCGCGAAGTCTTCACGCCGAAAGCCCTTCACCTCGAGCAGCGTCACCGCCAGCGCATCGCCCATGGCGAGCGCGACGGTGGTGCTGGTCGTGGGGGCGAGCGTCTCGGCGCAGGCTTCTTCGGCGCGCCCCGCGTCGAGCACGACCGTCGCGGTCCGGCCCAGGGCCGATTCCGGCGCGCCCGTGATTGCGATGATCGGCACCCCGAGCCGCTGCAGCTGCTCCATCAGGCCGAACAGGTCATCGGATTCTCCACTCTTGGAGAGCAGAATCGCTACATCGTCCCGGCCCACGATGCCCAGGTCGCCATGCAGCGAATCCACGGGGTGAAGAAACGCGGCCGGGGTTCCGGTGGACGTGAACGTCGCCGCGATCTTTCGCGCGATGAGGCCCGACTTCCCTACCCCGGACACGATCAAGCGGCCGCGGGCCGCGGACAGCAGCTGGACGGCGCGGGTGAACGCATCGCCCACGCCGTCGGCGACCTGCTGAATCGCGCCGGCTTCCAACGCGAGCACGCGGCGGCCGCGCTCAGCGAGATCCGGCGCTTCGCGTGGCGGCATCCCCCCGCTCCTGGAGATATTGCTGGACCAACCCGTCCCACTCACCGCGCGCCTTGAGAATGGTCTCGGCGATTTCTCGTACGGCGCCGTGCCCGCCACGCGCGCCGGTCACCAATCCGGCCACCGCTTTCACCTCCGCCACGGCGTTGGCCACCGCGATGGGAAGTGCGACCCGGGTCAGCACCGGGACGTCGGCGAGGTCATCGCCGGCGAAGGCACATTCGTCGAACCGGATCTGGCGCCGGGCCAGCAGCGCCTCGAATGCCGGCAGTTTCGCGGCGGCATCATCCTGGACTACCTCGTCGACGCCGATCTCGCGCGCCCGCATGGCGGTGGCTTCGGATTGCCGTCCGCTCACGAGCACCACGGTGATCCCGGCATTCCGCAGTAGCATCACCGCGAGGCCGTCCTGGATGTCGAACCGCTTCAACTCCACGGGATGATCGCCCACGCGGCCGATGTACACCCCGCCGTCGGTGAATACGCCGTCCACGTCGAAGCCCACCAACCGGAGGCGCCGAGCCAGGGCCGAGTCGATCACGAGGGTACCGTCTGACGAGCCCGCGCCCGTTGCCAGATATCGAACGCCGTGCTCACGACCTCTGAGAGTCCATCCAGCGGCAACATGTTGGGTCCGTCACTCGGCGCATGCTCGGGATCGGGGTGCGTTTCGAGAAAGAAGCCGTCGGCTCCCGCGGCGGCGGCGGCGTAGAGCAGCGGCGGAATGAACTGGCGCAGCCCGCCGCTCGCGCCTTCCAGGCCCTGCCCCGGCTGCTGCACCGAATGCGTCGCATCGAAGATGACCGGCGTCGCGCAGGCGGCCCGTACGCGGGCGAAGCTGCGCATGTCCACGACGAGATCGCCGTAGCCGTAAAACGTGCCCCGCTCGGTGACGGCGATCTCGGGAGCACCGCCGCTGCGGATCTTCTCCACCGCGCCCGCCATCTGCTCGGGCGCCATCCATTGGCCTTTCTTGACGTTCACTGGGCGGCCGGCCTTGCCCGCGGCAATGAGCAGGTCGGTCTGGCGGCACAGAAAGGCCGGGATTTGCAGCACGTCCGCGATTTCCGCGGCCGCGGCGACCTGGGCCACCTCGTGGACGTCGGTGAGCAAGGGGAGGCCGGTTGCTTCGCGCACGCGCTCGAGCGCCCGCAAACCTTCATCCAGCCCCGGCCCGCGAGCGGCGGCGAGGCGGGATCGGTTCGCCTTGTCGAACGACGCCTTGTAGATGACGTGCAGCCCTGTGCGGGCCCCCAGCGCGACCAGGGCCTCGGCGACCTGAAGGTTCAGGGCATCGGACTCGATCACACAGGGCCCCGCAATGAGGAACGGGGCCGAGCCGTCTCCGAACTGAGGCATGGCTAGCCGGAGGTGCGGGCCAGCGAGGCCGGGATGTCCGCCGTGGCTTCGCCGGGGCGGGCGGCGCGATGTTCCAGTGCGGCCCCGATGAAGCCGGCGAACAGCGGGTGAGGGTGCATCGGCCGTGACTTGAGCTCGGGGTGGAACTGGCATCCGATGAACCAGGGATGGTCGGGCAGCTCGATCATCTCGACCAGCGAGCCGTCGGGCGACAGGCCGGAGCAACGCAGCCCGTACTCGGCGAGCACGTCGCGATAGGCGTTGGAGACCTCGTAGCGATGGCGGTGCCGCTCGCTCACTTCGGCGGCGCTATAGATCTGCGCCACGCGGGACCCCGGCCGCAACCGGCAGGGGTAAGCGCCGAGGCGCATGGTGCCGCCCATTTCCTGAATGCCCTGCTGCGAGGACATCAGGGCAATCACTGGATTCGCGCATTCGGGGGCGAACTCGCTCGAGTTGGTGTCGGTCAGGCGGCACACGTCGCGGGCGAATTCGATGATCGCCACCTGGAGGCCGAGGCAGATGCCGAAAAACGGTGTCTGGTGTTCGCGCGCCCAGCGGATGGCTTCCACCATCCCCTCGACGCCGCGGACGCCGAACCCACCGGGGACGAGCAGCGCGTCGTATGGCGTCAGCAGCTCGGCGGCGGTTTCCTGGTCGGTAAACCGATCGGACGCGATCCACTGGACGTCGACGCCGGCGTGATGGGCGATGCCGCCGTGGATCAGGGCCTCGTTGATGCTCTTGTAGCTGTCGGCGAGCTCGGTGTACTTCCCTACCACCGCAATGCGCACGCGCCGCTCCGGCCGGAGGATCCGGTCGACCATCAAGGCCCAGGCGCGCAGATCGGGTTCTTTCGTGTCCAGGTGCAGCCGGGTGCAGACCTCCTTGTCGAGCCCCTGCTCGTGCAGCTTGAGCGGGATCTCGTAAATGGTCCGCACGTCGGGGCTCTCCACCACGCAGCCGAAATCGACGTTGCAGAACTGCGCGATCTTGCGCTTCAGGTCCTCGGACAACGGCCGTTCCGTGCGGCACACGAGGATGTCCGGCTGGATTCCGATCTGCATCAGCTCTCGCACCGAGTGCTGCGTGGGCTTGGTCTTGAGCTCGGACGTGGCGGCGATGAACGGGACCAGCGTCAAATGGATGAACAGCGTATTCTCGCGTCCCACGTCCTGGCGGAACTGGCGGATCGCCTCAAGGAACGGCAGCGACTCGATATCGCCCACCGTGCCGCCGATTTCGGTAATCACCACGTCGTGGTCCGGGGCCAGGCGCCGGATGGCCGATTTGATTTCGTCGGTGATGTGCGGAATGACCTGCACCGTCGAGCCGAGGTATTCGCCGCGGCGCTCCTTGGTGATGACGGAGAGGTACACGCGCCCGGTCGTGACGTTGTTCACCTGCGACAACGAGCGATCGATGAACCGCTCGTAGTGTCCGAGGTCGAGATCGGTTTCGGCGCCGTCGTCGGTCACGTACACCTCGCCGTGCTGGAACGGCGACATCGTGCCGGGATCGACGTTGATGTACGGGTCGAACTTCTGAATCGTGACCTTGAGCCCGCGTTCCGCGAGCAGCCGGCCCAGGGACGCTGCGGCGATCCCCTTTCCGAGCGAGCTCACCACCCCACCGGTCACGAAGATGTACTTCGTCGAGCTCACGGGCTCACCTCCTCACGGGATCGCGACAGCCGGGCTTCGGCCATTTGTAAGTCCTCGAGCGTGTCGATGCCGGGTGCCGGGGCTTCGTCGAACAACGCGACGCCGATGGGCATGCCGTGCAGCAGCGGTCGCAGCTGCTCGAGCGACTCCCACTGCTCCTCGGGGGTCGGGGGCAGGCGTACCCAGCGGGCCAGCGCCTCACGGGTGTAGCCGTAGACGCCCACATGTTGATGGTAGACGACAGTGCCCGTCGCATCGCGATCGTACGGGATCGGCGCCCGGGAGAAATACATGGCGCGTCCGCCTGGGCCGACCACGACCTTGACGCGATTGGGATCGGTGGCGAGGCGGGGCTCGAGACTGCCGGCTGCGGTGCCGATAGGGTCGCCCAACTGCAGCCGAGCCAGGGTGCCACGCAGTGCCGCCGCAGCGACGAACGGCTCATCGCCCTGCACGTTCAGGATGAGGTCGTAGCTACTAAACGCCTTCATATCAACCACTTCAGCGATGCGCTCAGTACCAGACGCATGGCGGGGTGACGTCAGGACGGCTTCAAAGCCGGCGCGCGTGACGATCTGAGCAATCTCGTCGGCGTCCGTGGCCACCACGATGCGGTCGCAACCGTCGAACTCGGCCACACGCCGGACGACCCAGAGAACGAGGGGTTCTCCGGCCAGCAGGCGAAGCGGCTTGCGTGGGAGTCGGCTGGAGCCCAGCCGAGCTGGAATGACACCAAGGACGGGCACAGGTGAAGATACAAAACTCGTGCCGTGGAGTCTAGAGCAGATATCGGGCCAGCCTGGCAGGCTCTACGTCACGGCGTGAGCCACTTTCAGGAAATTCTCGAGCAGGCGTTTTCCGTGCTCGGTGCCGATCGACTCCGGGTGAAACTGGACCCCGTACACGGGAAACTGGCGGTGTTTCATCGCCATGATTTCGCCGTCCTTGCCCCGCTCCCCGGACCAGGCCGTCACCACGAGGTCGTGCGGAAGGCCGGCCCAATCCACGATCAAGGAGTGGTACCGCATCGCCGTAAACGGCGACGGGATCCCGTCGAACAATTCATCCGCCTGGTGCACCACCGGACAAGTCTTGCCGTGCATCAGTCGTTCGGCGCGAATGACGCGACCCCCGAAGGCAGCGCCAATGGCCTGATGACCCAGGCACACACCGAGCAGCGGGACCCGGCCCGCCAGCGCTTGAACCAGCGGCACCAGAATTCCGGCTTTGGCCGGAATGCCGGGGCCAGGGGAGAGGACGGCGGCACTCGGCTTCAACGCGAGCACGTCGGCGACGCTCAGGGCATCGTTGCGGTACACGACGGGTTCTTCACCCAGCTCCCCCAGATACTGCACGAGGTTGTAGGTGAACGAATCGTAGTTGTCGAGTACGAACAACATCGGTCCCCCTACCCCCGCGGCTCGAATTCATCCAGCACGTCTACGAGCGCGTCCCCGAAATAGTAGCGCAGCTCCTCGCGCATGCCTCGATATAGCGTGGGCCCGGTATCGAGGCACACCAATTCCCCGCTGGCGGCTTCATCCGCCGGACACAACACGCCGTCCTCGAACGTGAGTGGAAACAGGCCGTCCACCAGGGACTTCAGCTCGTGGTGATCCAGGCCTTGCTCGAGGCAAAAGGAATGCAGCAGGCAGCCACGGCCGCGGCGATTGAGAAAGACGCAGGCGCCGTCCACCACGGCCGTCCGCCACACCTCGCCTCCCGGCGACTCGACGTCCGCTTCGACCTCGTCCGTGAACCACCGGTTGCGAGGCACGCCGACGTAGGCCTCGATCGCGTCCGCATGGGCCAGGATGCGATCGCGGTGGTAGCGATCGACATCGACGCCGAACTGACAGCACCAGTCGTGGCAGAACGTGCAGTCCAGGCACTGGGTGAAAAAGCGACGGCGGAAGATCCCGGGATCGACGGCATGCAGGATCGGCACGCCGTAGCGGCTGGGAAAACCGCGCGGCAGCGCGAGCGTGTTCAATCCTTGAGTATGAACGTGATCTTCATGTCGACGCGGTAGTCCGTAATCTTGCCGTTCTCGACGTCCACTTTCATGCCCTTGACCCAGGCACCTTTGATGTTCTGCAGCGTCTTGCTGGCCCGGGCGATGCCGGCGGAGACAGCGTCATCGAAGCTCTTGGTTGACGTAGAAGTGATTTCTGTGATTTTGGCGACAGACATGGCGAAATCCTCCAGTTGTGAGAGTTCCTGACTTACGCGCGCTTCCTCATCAGACGGTACAACAGGAGTAACAACATGGCGCCGAGCACCGACGCGATGAGCCCAGCAGGCTCTCCCTGGCGGTACAACCCGAGCATGCCGCCGAGAAAGTGAGCCACCACGGATCCGGCGATGCCCAACAGGATGGTGATGATGATCCCGCCGGGGTCCTTCCCCGGCATCAACAGTTTGGCGAAGGCGCCAACGACGAGCCCGATCACGATGGTCCACAGCATGGGGTCTCTCCTCCGAGATTACAGTCTCAGCACGTAGTGGCGGAACTCCAGATCCGGCTGGTAGCCGAGTGACTCGTACAGGGCCTGGGCGGTCGTGTTGGTATGCGCGGTGTCGAGTTCGACCGTAGCCGACCCCTGTTCCCGCGCGAACGCGTGCGCCGCTTCCATCAGGCGCCGGCCCACGCCGCCGCGACGAAACGCGCGGGCCACGAACAGATCGGACAAGAGCCATGTCGGCCGGCAGGCAACCGAGGAAAAGAGCGGATACAGCTGGGTGAACCCGCAGATCTCGGGGGCGGAGGTGCCGGCGGTCTCCGCCAGGAAGACCACGGAGCCGTTGTGCGCCAGACGGTCGGCCAAGAATTGCCGGGCGAGCGAAAGATCGACTGGTTGGTGGTAGAACTGGCGATACGCGTCGAACAGCGGCGCGAGCCGATCCACATCTTCCACGACGGCGCGACGAATGGCGATCATAGGGCGCGAATGTATCGCCCCACGCGGCCGGACGACATGGCGCGGTCGTAAGCGGGCTGGACGCGTCCTGCGTCCGTGGTTAGCCTGATCTGGCGCACCCAACCGGAGGAGTGAATGCGACACACACGGAAGACCATCGTCGCCCTGGCGACCGCCGCCTCGATCGGCGGGTGGGCCGCCTGCGGGAAAGACAGCACCGGGACGGGCGGCAACGTGACCCTGACCGGCAACTACGACCTCGTCACCCTGATTTTGGGGGGCATCTTGCCGGCGACCGGCAGTACCGGGACGCTGGCGTTTACCAGCAGTGCCTTCAATGCCACGATCCAGCTGGTATCCCCCGATACCTCGATTGTCCACGATACCACCCTGGTGCTGGCCGGGACGTATACAGCCAAGCACACCTCGGGGGGGGATTCGATCTACCTGGTGCTGGGGGTGCCGTTGGGCACCATCGCCGGCACGTTCGCGGTTTCCGGGGCGACGAGCGATACCCTTGCCTTGAACCTCTTCACACCGTTGGGCCAGCTCGGGACCATTTGGCACAAGCAGTGAGGCGGCCGGGGCCGGCCCGCAGCCAGGGGTGAGCCGCCGTGTTTCGGGCGCGGGCGCGGTGTCTTTCGGGCTGCTCCTGCTGCCCGTCCTTTCCTCCCGCCTGGCCGGCCAGGGCACCGCCGTCGTCACCGGGGCCATCACCGATGCAGCATCCGGCGCCGTCGTCGACGGCGCCGTCGTGTTATTGCACGGAACGCTGCTCTCGGCGCGCAGTGACGCGCAGGGCCGCTTCCGACTCTCCCAGGTCCCCGCCGGGCACTACACGCTGCAGATCCTGGCCATTGGCTTCGCGGCCGATTCCCTGCCCGCCCTGACGCTGACGGACGGGGAGCAGCGCGATCTGATCCTCACGCTGCGCCGCGCGCCGGTGGGGCTCGCCGATATCGTCGTGACCGCCAGCCGGAACCCGGAGCGAGGCGAAGAATCCGGGGCGAGCGTCAGCGTCCTGGCGCGCCAGGAGTTGGTAGCCCGGAACGTGACGACGCTGGACCAGGCGCTGCGCTACGAACCCGGTGTGACATTCAACGCCGGGCAAATGGATATTCGCGGGTCCACCGGGCTGGCGCGCGGGGTTGGGAGCCGGGTACTGCTGCTGCTCGACGGCCATCCGATCCTGAGCGGGGACGGTGGCGAGATCGATTTCGAAGGCTTGCCCCTGCTCGACGTCGACCGAGTGGAAATCGTCAAAGGCGCATACTCCTCGCTCTATGGCAGCAACGCACTCGGCGGCGTGGTGAATGTGCTGACCACCCCGGTCGATTCGTCCCCTCAGAGCGTCCTGCGCGTCCACTATGGGGCGTGGCAGATCCCCGACCGCTATCGATACACGAGCGATCAACTGGACGAAAAGGGATTCGGCGTGCAGCACTCGCGCCGCCTGGGCGGTGTGGGCGCCCGATTGTTCTTTGGCCGAGAGCTGTCGGATGGGTTCCGTCAGGACGACCTGAACGAGCGCTGGTTGGCGCGAGCCAAGCTCTCCTCGGCGGCCGGCACCGCGCATCCGTGGGACGCCTACGCGTTGTGGTCGCGCGAGCAGGCCGGTGAGTTCTTCACCTGGCGCTCGGACAGCGAGCCGTTCCAGGTGGACGATTCTTCGCGGTTCGATCATGAAATCGACTATAAGCTGCTGACCGGGGCCACCTTCACGCCCATCGCGGGTGCGACCACGTTGTGGCGCATCAGCCCGCACATCAACTACAACAGCGTGCAGAACTATTTCCACGACAACAGCGACCACCATCACGCCACCCGATTGGGCGCGAATAGCACCTTGTCGGTTCGCCCGGGCGGTCGCCACGCGCTCGACGTCGGCGCGGATGTCGCCCACACCGTAGTCGCGTCGAACTTTCTGGGCCCCCATCGCATCAACGACGATGCCCTGTTCGCGCAGGACCAGGTCACGCTCTCGGAACAGTGGAGCGCGTCCGTAGGTGGTCGCCTCGACTATCACCGGGCGACCGGTGGGCGTGACGAATGGTCGCCGTCGCCCAAGGTCGGGATCACGTTCCATCCCACGAACCGGCTTGGGGCCCGCATGTCCCTCGGGCATGGGTACCGATCTCCCAGTGCCATCGAGCAATTCGTCAACACCACACAGTTCGGCGTGCGGGTGATTCCGAATCCGGACTTGAAGGGCGAGCGGGCCTGGTCGGCGGAGATCGGCGTCAGCGCGTCACCCTGGGCCCGGCTCCGCGTGGACGGCTCGCTGTTTCAGAGTGAGTATCGGGACCTCATCGGCCCGGCCCCACAACCGGGCCAGTTCTTCATCTTTCAGTTCCGCAACGTGAATCGTGCGCGGGTACGGGGACTCGACCTGAGCGTGCGGACACGGGTGCTGCGGGACCTCGTGGATCTCGAGGCGAGCTACCTGCACCTCCAGACCCTGGACCTCGATACCCGCCTGCCCTTGCCGTACCGGTCGCGGCACAACTTTACGGGAACGGTCTCGGCGCTACGGGGCCTGGTCGATGTGGATGTGCGCTTCCGGAGCCGGGTGGAGCAGGTGCTCGTGTATCCGCTGGACCAGCGTGGGGCGGTGACCCTGGTGGACCTCCGCCTGGGGTATCGCGTGGCCGGCGTGGCGCTCCAGGCCAAGGTCAGCAATCTGTTCCAGACATTCTACGTCGACGTTATGGAGAAGAACCCGGGGGCTCCGCGCAGCATGAGTCTCACGGCGTACCGCGAGTTCTAGCGCCGCGGATCACGCTGCGGATGTCCCGGGCCCAGCCCTCCGGGTCATCGGGCGGAAGGAACGACCAGACTTCGTGTGACTTCCCGGACCCGGCACCGATCCGGATCCGGCTCCCATCGCGCTCCACGTCGTACGCGCGTCGGCTCGCCGGCGTGATTTCAATCCCGACTTTCTGATTCTTGTGGACGAACACCGTGTGCTTCGTCACGATGATCGAGCCCAGGCGATCCTCCCAGCCGGCGGCGCGCGTCCCGACATCGTGGGTGTAGCGGAACCACACGTTGTCGGCGCGACGCGCGATGCCTTCCGTGGAGAATCTCGCTTGCTGCTGGGGTGTCAGCTGGCTCGTATCGCTGGAGCACGCCAGCAGCGCGAGGGTGAAGCCCTGGAGCGTCCGAGCGGCGATCAACGCTCTTTCTTGCTCTTGCGCTTCATGTCGGAGCCGTGGGCCCGCTGATAGCTCTGAATATCCTTGAAGCGGCCTTTGGCGTCGCGTACGGCGTAGAGTTTCTTCCCGGACGCGCTGCGGTGGGTGGTGCGGCGACCTTTCCCGGCCATGGTTCCTCCAGCGATCAGGTGATGGAGTAGGCGTGTGAGGGATAAGGTGCGGTTTCCTTGAGCGACGCGGAAGATGCGCTCACCCCTCGTCCTCGGGACGCCGGTGCCCGATCGTCTCACCGAGCACGTGATCGAGCGCGGCCACCAGCTGATCGGCGTCCGTGGTGTTGAACACCATAGGTGGTTTGATCTTGAGCACATTGTGGAACGGACCGTCGGTGCTGACGAGCACGCCGCGTTCCCGCATGCGGCTCGCGACGCGCTCGGCCTCTTCACCCGCCGGCTCGAGCGTGGTGCGATCGCGCACCAGCTCGACCCCGAGGAACAGCCCTAGCCCGCGCACGTCGCCAATGAGCGGCCGTCGCGTGGAGACGTCCGCCAACCCCGCCTGCAGGTATCCGCCGACCTCGAGCGCGTTGGCCTGAAGCCCTTCCTCGGCGAGGACATCCAAGACGGCCAGCCCGATGGCGCATGACACTGGATTGCCGCCGAAGGTGCTGAAATACTCCATGCCGTTGGCGAAGGCGGCCGCGATTTCCGGACTGGTGATCACCGCGCCCATCGGATGACCATTTCCCATCGGCTTGCCGAGCGTGACGATATCGGGCACCACGCCCTGCGTTTCGAATCCCCAGAAGTGCGTCCCCACCCGGCCCAACCCCACCTGGACCTCATCGGCGATGCAGACTCCCCCGGCGCGTCGCACGTGAGCGTACGCGGCCGTCAGAAAGCCGGGAGGCAACACGATTTGTCCGCCGGCCGACAACACCGACTCGCACAGAAACGCGGCCGGCTGCGTCCCGCGGGACCGGATGCGGGTCACCGCATCGGCCACGAAGGTGGCGTAGCGTTCCGCCGCCCGGGGGTCATCGCGCCGATGGCGCCCGCGGTATACGTCCGGCATCGGGACCTTGTGCACCCACGGGGCGGGGCCCGCGCCCCCAGGACCATCGTGCTTATAGGGGCTCACATCGATCAAGGTCGTGGTGTTCCCGTGATATCCACCATCGACTACGACGGTATCGCGACGATTCGTGTAGGCGCGCGCGAGGCGGAGCGCCAGCTCGTTCGCCTCGCTGCCGGAATTCACGAAGTAGCACACCGAAAGCGGGGCCGGCAGGGTCGCGGTCAGACGCTCGGCGTAGCGCCCCAACAGGTCGTGCAGGTAGCGCGTGTTGGTGTTGAGGACCGCCATTTGCCGCTGCCCTGCCTGCACCACCCGGGGATGGGAGTGTCCGACGTGCGGCACGTTGTTGACGGCGTCCAGATAGCGACGACCATCCTGGTCATACAGGAACTGCATCCACCCGCGCACGATCTCGAGCGGGCGGCGGTAGGCGATGCTCAATGACGGACCAAGCTGCCGCCGGCGCGTGGCCAGAATCTGGTCCGTGGTCGGTCCCCCGGCGGCTGACACGGGCTGCGGGATGCGCGCAATCAGGTTGGGATCTGGGCTGAGACTGGTCCAGACGTCGTGCTGGCTCGCCCGCGCCACTCCGGGGAATTCTCCCTGACGCTCCAGCAGGTCGATGACGATCTGGAAATGCAGGTGCGGCGGCCACCCGCCATTGACGGCGATATCGCCGACGCGGCCGACTTCGCTGCCGCTGGCGATCGGTTGTCCCGGTCGCAGCCACGCCAGGGCATCGCGATCGAGATGGCCGTAGAGGGTGAAAAACGTGAGTTGCCCCCCGTCCACGGTGTGGCGCAGCACCACCGTGGGGCCGTAGTCCAACGCGGCCGCGTTGTCGCGGAACGAATGCACGATGCCCCCGAGCGGGGCCAGTACGGGTGTCCCGGGCGGGAGAAACAGGTCCAGCCCGAGGTGGACGGTGCGCCATTCGGGGCCGTCATTCCCCTCATGCCGGAAGGCCTCGCTGGTGTAGAGGAGCCGAGCCTCGTCGTAGCGCCCCACGCCCATGCGGGCGCCCGCGTCCTCGATCGCCGTCGCGATCGCCCGGCCCCAACGCGCGGGGTCGGCGAGGGTGCGGAGGTCTCCCATGAGGGGACTCGCGACGGAGAGGTCCAGGGCGGCCGCATCCTGCAGCAGATCTGGCGCGACCAGCGGCCCGAGCTCGTCGGGGTGGTCCCGCAGCCAGTGCGCCACGGCGATGCTGTTGGGTACCGCCGGGTAGCCGCACGCTTCACGCATCAGATAGCCGGCCAGGCGCGGCGACAAGGCATCGAGGCGCTCCAACGCATCCCACGCCGGCGCCTCGCTGACGGTGAGGTAGGCATTGTCCGGCACGGCGGCCCGCTGTACGGCGGCGTTTACGACGCTGACCGCCAGCCGCGTCGCGATGAGGGTGTCGAGCAGGTCGAGCTCCAGCTCGGTGAGGGGCCGGACCGCGTGATAGCCCGCGGCGACCCGCGCGGCGGCCGCGGCGGGATCGGGTTTGCCAAGGGAGGCGTACGCGGCGGCGATGGCGAGGTCGCACACCTGGGCACTGTGCACCATATCCCCGAAGTCGATCGCGCCCGTTACGCGGCGGGACCACGCATCGTCTCCGCGCACCAACAGGTTGTAGTCATTGGCGTCGTTGTAGATGGTGCTGGCCCGAAGCTCGCTCAGGAGCGGCACGACGTCGTGCTCGAACCGCTCCAGCACCCGCTCGACGAGCGCGCGCCGCCGCGGGTCGGTCACCCGTCCCAGGTGGTCCCGGATCCATCCGGCCCGGGCGAGATCCCACTTCAACTCGCGCCGGGCGGCCGGATGCTCGAGGCCTTCCAGTCCGGCGTCGAGCTGCGCGATCACCCGCCCCAGACTCTCGAGCAGCTCCGGCGTATGGGGCCGCACTTCCGCCAGCACCATGCCCGGGACCCAGCTCAGGAGGCGGGCGTAGTGTGTTTCACCATCGGCGCCGGCGAGATCGATCAACTCCGTGCCATCGACGGCGGGGATGACGCGGGGCAGCGCGACGCTGGGGGCCCGCTCGGCCAGGCGGCGCAGGGCCAGGTTTTGGAGCTCGAGGACGTCGCGCTCCTCGCCCGCGTGCGAAATCTTGAGCACGCCGCGGCTGCCATCGGCAAAACGCACCAGATAGTTCTGGTCCCGCTCGCTCGGGAGTGGCCGGACGGTGCCCCGTTTGCCGAAGCGGCGGGCGGCAATGTCCTCCGCCTCGGAAGCGGCGAACGCGGGCTGCCGGAAGGTGATGCTGAGGGTCACACGTCGCAGATCGCCACGGCATCCCGCAGCGACCGCAGCGGATCGTGGACGGGCACGAATTCGTGCGCCACGAATCCGGTGTAGCCGGTATCGGCGATGGCCCGGGCGATCATCCGGTAGTTGAGCTCCTGCGTGTCGTCGATCTCATGCCGGCCCGGTACGCCACCCGTGTGAAAATGCCCGATGCGGCCGATGTGATCGCGGATGGTCCGGATCACGTCGCCTTCCATGATCTGCATGTGGTAGATGTCGTACAGCAGTTTGACGCGCGGCGAGCCGACGCCGTCGATGACGGCCGCTCCGAACGCCGTGTGATCACCCTGATAGTCGGCGTGGTCGACTTTGCTGTTCAACAGCTCCACCACCACCGTCACCCCATGGTGTTCGGCGAGCGGCGCGATCGCCCGGAGACCTTCGATGCACGCGGCGATCCCGTCGGCCTCGGATCGGCCGCGCCGGTTGCCGAACATCGCAATCAGGTTCGGTACCCCACCCTGGGCCGCGAGCGGAATCGCCTGGGAAAGCTCGCGCAGCAGGAGCGGGTGATTGGCGCGGTCATTGAAGCCGGTCGCGATGAAATCTTCTCGGGCGGCGGGGTAGCCCAGCGACGGTACGAGCCCTGCTTCGCGGGCGACGGGCCATTCCTCGGGCTGCAGCAGGTCGATGGCCACGAGGCCCATCGCCTTCGCCGCCCGGCACAGCTCCGGGAGCGGCATCCGGCCATGGGTCCATCGACACACGGATTGGTTCACGCGCCCCGGCCGGGACGTGGACGCCGTCGGCTCTGGCGTGGATCGAGCGGCGGGAACCGCCGCGAGACCGATGGCGCCGGCCGAAACGGCCAGAAGCTCGCGCCGGGTGATGGGAGGGATGCGGGAAGTCATCGACCCTCAGCTCGTTGGGTGGCACAGCGGACTGCCGAAAATTGTATCGTCGGTCGGTCTCCCGAAAGGCTTGCGCCGGCGCAACGGTCTATGCGCCGATGTCTTCCTTCCACAGGCCCGGATGGGCGGCGATGAAGGCCAGCATCAGATCTCGACACCGCGTGTCATCGAGCACCTGGACTGTCACGCCGCGACTGCGGAGCAGCGCTTCCTCGCCTAGAAACGTCCGATTCTCGCCCACGACCACCCGCGGAATGCCGTACAGGAGCACCGCTCCGGTACACATCGCGCAGGGCGAGAGGGTCGTGTACAGCGTGGTGGCCCGATAGAACGCGGCAGTCTGCCGTCCAGCGCGCTCCAGGGCATCCATTTCGGCGTGCAACACCACACTGCCCCGCTGGACCCGTCGGTTGTGTCCCCGCCCCACGATGGCCCCGGCGTGGACCAGCACCGCCCCGATCGGAATGCCCCCTTCGGCGAGCCCCTCCGTTGCCTCTTCGATCGCGGCCTGGAGAAACTCGGCCGTCCGGTCCTGACTCACGCGGTCTCGAACACGCGACGGGCTTCCTGGACCAGCACCGCGTTGCTCTCGGCCATCGCGCCATCTGGGAGTGTCAGCGTGTCCTCGAAACCAACGCGGGTGCCGTGCCCGCGGGTGGCGGCCTCGGCGATCAGAGGCCAGGCGGTGCGGTCCACGCCGTGCAGCAGCCAGGGGAGCGCGACGCCGGCCTTGGTCAGGGTCGCTTCGATGTCCCGAATCGTCTCCAGCGCCGTGGCCAGCTCCTGGGCTTGTGGCTCGACCAAGGCGCGCAGGCACCGGGGGGCCAGGCCACTGCGGACGAGCCGGTCCGCCGCGGTGACGTTGGCAATGCCGGCTTCGATGCCGATCCCTTTCGACAGCAACAGCGATGCGAGCAGCTCCGCGCCGGGTTCGTCGAAATTGACGGACGCAAAATCCGGTACCGTGCTCCAGGAAGCCACGGTCTGGTGCCGCTGTTCCGTGTGCGGCAGGATCCACGCGCCGGTACTGACGCCGATCGGGATCCCCGGGATGGTGGCCCGCATCGCCCTCAACGCGCGCGTCATGTCTTCCGCGGCCAGGCTTTCGAGGCCGCGAGTATCGCGCACGTGAAAGTGGATCGACACGGCACCGGCCGCCACCGCCTTCGCCGCGGCGTCCGCGAGATCGGACGATGTCAGCGGAAGCGCCGGATGTTCTTCACGCCGCCGCGCTCCGTTCAGGGCCGCCTGGAGCAGCGCATTCCGCCCTTTCGTCGATTGACTGCTCATCCCACCGTCCCCTCCCGCGAGGCGCTGGGATAATGCGGGACACCGGCTCCGCGCACCAGCCCTCAACCGCCCACGGCACCGATGACGGCGGCGGCGAAACGAACCGCCGGCTGTTCGGCGGCGGAGCGTTGAACGTCTCCTCGCAACTCACGGTACACCGCGATCGCGGCCTGGAGCGCGCGCCCGGCGTCATGCCGGTCGTAGCGGGCGACCGTGGCGCGGAGTTGATCGGCCCGAGACGCCGCACGCTGCTCCAGACGACGCACCCCGTTGGGCTGCGCCCCCGCTTCGGCGAGCGCCAGCGGGCCCAACACCTGGGACCGGAGGTAGCCGAGAAAATTCAGGACCTCGAACAGCTCGCCACGCGCGAGTTTGGTCGCGGCATAGTGCACCCAGACCCAGAAGCGATCCTCGATCCATTGCGGATCGGGCGCTGGATACCGGGCAGTGGTTGCGCGCAACAGCGCAGACACGGATTGGGCGCGTTCCCACAAGACGACGGGATCCTCCACGCGCTCGTCTATCGCGTCAGAGGGAAGGAACTTCAGGTCGACGTGGACCAGCGGTGGGCCGTAGAGGCAAATCAACAGGCGTGGCTCTCCGACATGCTCGCCCGAGAACGCTGCCAGCAGCGGGCCGAGGGTCGCGGCGATGGTCTTGCGACGAGCGAGGATGGCCGGCCAGGCGGGAGCGGCCACCAGCACCACGAGATCGAGATCCGAGTATTGATCGAGGGTACCGTCGATGAACGACCCGCCGGCGGCGAGCCCGACGATGTCCGGGATCGCTCGCAGGCCATCCCGGATGGATGTGAGCAGCGACCGGTGATCCGCTGGCAGGGCCGCGGGCCACGCGGCCTCCGGAAGCGTGGACTCCGAACCCTCACTCAGGACGCGATCGTCTCCAGGGCTCGGGATTGGTTCACGACATCCGCTCCACCCAGGGCGCACGCCACTCGGGCGCCGGGAACGGTTTCGCCCAGTAGGCGATCTCCCTGGCGATGAGGCCGTCCCGCATCTGGAACAGGAACACGCATTGAAACGGGTCGCCGTCGCCGTAGTCGAGGCTGGCCTCGAGGACCCAGACGTCGCCGCTCCCGGTCATGCGATGTGGGGTGACCGTCGGCAGTGACGGGAAGCGGCTGTAGATCGCCCGGCGGTTCTCGCCGCCGTTGATACGCTCGCCCGATTGCGGCCACTCCATGATCACGTCTTCAGTGAAGACGCGATCGAGCGCGGCGAGGTCCCGGCGATTGATCGCGGCGACCAGGGCGTCGATCGTGGCTCGGTTCTTTGCGTCGCTCATGGTGACTATTTCGTGCGGCGGGTCCGGGCGGCCTCGGCGATGGCGACGTACCGGTCCACCGGGATCGCCGCGACAACCTCACCGATCACATCCAGGGCCAGATCATCGACGCTGCGAAACCTGATGCAGGACTTTCCCATGTTGAGGCGCTTGCCGGCCGTGCGGAATCCCTCCTGAAGGCGGCGTTTCAGGGCCGAGTCCCCGTACGCTCCCATCAAGTACAGGCTCGCGTAGTTCTTTTGTGCGGCGAGGGCGGCGTAGCACAGCGGCTGGCCGTTGTAGGTGTCGGGGTACCGCCGCAACGGCACTTCGTAGGTGATGGCGCCCCAATTCATGGCTTCCCGATATCCCGCCGGCAGGTGGCGCTTCACCAGTCGACGTACCCGCGAGAGGGTCGCACGCACGCCGGGCGATTGCGCCGCCAGGTAGGCGCTCACGGTGGTCGCGGTGGTTCGCGGCATGCTCAAAGCTGAAGCGGGCCGCGGCGACCCACAAGCTGGTTCAGGGTGCTGGTTCCTTCCCCAGAACCAAGGTGGCGGCCTCGGTGGACGACACGACCGGGATCACCTCGAAGTCGACCAGGTCCTTCCATTGGGACATCCACTGGTCGAGGAGGTGGCGGTGGTCGCATTCCATGATCTGGTAGCAGCAGCCCAGATCGGTGGTGACCCAGCTGCCGACATAGCGCACCCCGTCGGGTGCGAGACGACCGCGCTCCCGGAACCGGCGATACACGGGCAGCGCGTCCGCGTTGTGGAATCGTTCGACGACGAGATACAGCATTAATTCGCCTTGAGAACCGCCTCGATGAAATTCAGCGTCTTGGTTTCGACCCACGCGGCGGATACAGCATCCACCCGGCTCGTTCCCCCGCGGTCCCCGCCCGCGGTCACGACGCGACGACTCCGCGGTGACGCCTTGACGTCGCGCTGCACCGCGATGCCATGGCGTGGGTCGTAGCGGAAAATGAGCGCGGAGGAGAGCGCGCCCGGCGGCGTGAACGAGAGCGCCACGCTCGGGTAGGCGTCCTCCCGGCCGGTTTGATCGCGGGTCGCCGATTCATGCCCCGCGTTGCGCAGCTCTGTCTGAAATGTCTCTAACACCGGCGCCACCACCGTGCGGAGCATCTCCCCGCACGCCCGCCGCTTCCGCTCTCCCTCATCGTGGGAGGCTTTCGGCATGGGCTCCGGCTTTGCCTTGCGCTCCGCGTAGGCCTGGAGGAGGGCTCGCAGCCTCCCTCCGTTCTCGTCCGTCATAGGATCCCCCCGGGAAGGTGTCTCTGCCGACACATTACCCTCTCCATTCCCCGGCAACGGTGGGGTGGATCACAGGTGCCAGGCTCGGATACGCTCGATGCCTCGGCCGAGCCATACTCGGCCACCATGCGGGCCGGTGACGGTACGCCGACGGAGTCGTAGTAGTAGCAGTGCAGTCCGGGCAGGTGCTGCGACTCGAGCGCGCGCACCACGCCCCGGTCACGACGATGATGGTGGGCGCCGCGGTCAGGCGGCGATTTCCCGCAGCTCCGCGAGGCGCTCCCATGCGGCCCGATCCAGGGGACGTACCCAGTCCCATCCGATGCGCTCCCAATCAGGGTCCGCGGGATCCAGTCCCAGCTCTCGAATGGCGCCACTCGGCGCCACAAAAAAATGATGGCGGTAGGGGAACAAATATCCCCCTTCGGCCTCGCGCGCCGCCTGTGCTTCCTCATACGTGACGAACCAGCGATTGAGGAAGACGTCCATCGACGGGACGTACATGCTCGTCACACTCGTCGCCCGCATCAAAACTCGCGCTTCTTCATTTCTGAAAAGAAGTCGCGCCGCTCCAGGTCCTGATCGGTGGTCTCGGACTTGAGGGTACTGTCGTAGTTGCGCTTGACCTTCTGTTTGGCGGCCGCGGCTTTCGCGACATTCTTCTTGATCAGCGCTGCCAGCTTTTCTTCGTCGCTCTTCGACGACATGCTCGCATGCTCCTTCGTGAGGGGGCCGGGGTCCTGGGCGGCAACGATTTCGACGACTTCAGTATAATCACCCCGAAGCGAATTTCGTGCCCCGGCGCGTAATTAGCCCAGGTAGGTGCGGGTAAAGCGGGTCGCCCCATAGATGCCGAGCCCAGTCCCCACCATGCTCAGGATGAAGGCCGTCATGATGCCAAAGTAGTCACCCAGCCACCACCCGACCGCTCCGCCCACGGTCGCGCCGAGAAACGCGATGAGCCGGTTCAGATGTGCCTCATGGGGTCAGACATCCAATCGCAGTTCGTACGGAACCGATTCCCCATGCTCGAGGTGACGGCGGAGGATGCGGAGATACATCGGCCAGCAGTGGCAGGAGATGCGATAGTGCGCGTTCGACTCCGGCCAGCCGACGTGATAGAACCGGACTTGCGTCCCCCCGTCGGCGGCTTCGAGCTCGAACCCGATGCGGGTGCCGACCCAATCCGTTCCGGCGCCCACCATCTCGAGCTCGAACGCCTTCGGCGGGGAGCACTTGGTGACACGCGCACGCCAGTCATACTCCGGCCCGAACCACAGCTCGTACGCGCTTCCCAGGATGGGTATCCCCTTGGACTGCTTGGTCCACCACTCGTCCAGTCCCTTGGGGAGCGTGACGGCCCGGAACACGTCGTCGATCGGCGCCTTGATCGGGAAGTCGTTGAGGATGTCCGGCATGCGTCCTCCGGTCAGGCCGAATCCGGCTCGGGGAGGCGCCGCAGCCAGCGCCAATGGGTGATGAACAACGTGACCGCCGCGAGTAGCATGACGAGGTCGATAATGAGTCCCTTGCGGGCCTGAAACGTGCGTTGCGCGATGCGGTCGGCCCGAAGGACAGTGAACCGCGCGCGCAGCGTCGCTTCGGAAGCCGTGTCCTTCACCTGGCGGTCATCCGGCGCCGCCATCCGTCCCTGCGTCGCCTGGTACGATTCGAACGATCGCAACGACTGGTCGGACCGCCCCTCCGCGGAAAGCGGATCCGATAGATCGAATGCCTGGTTGAGCGCGCCGGCCAGAAAGATGAGCCCACTGACGACGGCGACCAGACACACCATGTATCCGTACCACTGCCGGACTCGACTGGGTTTGTCCATCCGCGCCTCCATCAGGGGGTCCTCTCGCTGCTGCGAAACAACACGTGCCGGATCCCTTCATGATCGATATCGCGCTCGTACACGAGTCCGACTTTCGTCATGACCCGCTGCGAGCGCAGGTTGGTCGGCAACGTGATCGCGACGACGGACGACAAGTGGAGCGTGTCGCGCGCGAATCCCAGACAGGTGGTCGCGATTTCGGCTGCGAGTCCGCGACCCCAATACTCCGGATAGAAACCATACCCCACCTCGACCTCGTCCACTCCTTCAACTAGAAGGTGGCGCAAGACGGCGCGACCCGCGATCCGGTTCCCTTCGACCACGCGGAGGATCCACAGCCCAAAGCCGTAGTCCGCCCAATGCTTCAGGTTGCGCTCGAGGTAGGCCTTGGTCTGTGCCGCCTCCCGCACGCCCCCGAGCAGGGCCATGTATTCAGGGTTGCGATCCATGTCGCCCACCGCGGCGAAGTGCTCGGGCGACAAGCGCTCGGCGCGGAGCCGGGCCGTGACAAAACTCTCCGGAAAGCTCACGCGGTCGCGATGCGCTTCCGCCGATCAAACTCGGTCGCCAGCCGCTTGGGCGCATTGCGCCGCCATGCTTGCTCGAGCACCTCGCGCAGGTCAGCCACGCGGACCCGTGCCAGCCGCACGAGCACGGTCGGGTAGCCGCGGTAGTGGTCGGTGCTGAAGAAAGTGTCCGGGTCGGCCTGCATCCGGAAGTCGCGTTCATCATCGCCACACTTCACGACCAGCACCTCGCCGTCTTCCCACATCCGGGCGAGAAACTTGCCGCGCACCCGGAATCCCGGCGTGCCGTAGGATGTCCCTTCCTCGACGCCCGGAAAGCCGAGGGCCAGCCGGCGCACCACCGCCAGGGTGACCCGAGCATTCGGCACTCAGCGATCCCGGGCTGGGACGATCGATCCCGTGGCCCGGTCGTAAGAGACGATGTGTTCCCATTCGCTGGGATCGGACCGTGCCACGACGGCGACCACCGGCTCGCTCGTGCTGAGGTTGAAGACCTCGTGCGGCACACCGGGCTCGATGAAAATCAGATCTCCGGCCGCATTGTCGACCGATTGTCTGAGATGGTCGCCGTACTCGTGGCGGACCTGGCCCTCGAGGATGTACAGCATCACCTCGAAGCCGACGTGGACATGGGCGAAGGCGACGCCGCCGGGCGGAATCGTGGCGACGTTCATCGAAAGCTGTTTGGCTCCCACGTTCTTGCCCGACAACCCCGCTTTGTACTGGATCCCGTTCCAGCTGCGGACGTTCGTGCCGGAACGAATCACGAGGATCCCTTCGTGCCCTTCCACCTGGCCCAGCGGGCTCGGGCTGGAATCGGTCATCTGGACACCTACTCCGGTCTGTCTGGGCGTGGTCCGGTGCGCACGGCGACGATCAACGCCGCCACGGAGGCGAGGAACAACACCGGGTACAGGAGCAGCAAGTCGACGCGGATATTGCACTCTCCACTGCACAGCCAGCGCCGGCGCATCGCGTACTCGTACAGCGCGTACCCCAACCACATCACCGCTACACTCGCGACGAGCGTCCGCCGCGATCGTCGATAGAGCAACGCATACAGCGCGGCAGGAATCAGGGCGAGCCACGGCGCCTCGATAAGAATGCTCACGACGGTGGTCGGGTCGCCAGAGCGCCGACAAACGTGACGGTGCCGACGAGCGCGAGACCGCCGCCCACCACCCACAGCAGCGCGATGGCCACGAGGGTGGCCGCCGAGCCGGTGTCGGGAACGCGGTGTGGCAGCCACAGCGCGGCAACGAGACCGAGCGTCGCAATGACACCGCCCACGGCGAGTAACCGGGTACGCGCCGCCCGCGAGCGCCGGGCGCGGGTCTGCGCGGCGACAAAGACGGATCCACAGACGATGGCGGCGACGGCCAGCATCAGGGCGAGGCGCGGGGCGTTCATGGCCCGCGTGGAGCCCACTCTCGTTCCCAGCCCGTGCTGAGCGCCACGATCCCTTCGGCGAGACGCGGACGCCACCATTGGGGCGCATGGTTTCCACCGGGGACCTCCGTGTAGACCACCTCGTATCCCTTCGACTTGAGGGCATCACGGAAGCGCCGGTTCGCCTCCAGGAAATTGGGCCCTGCCCCACCGAGGGTTGGATGATCTTCCAGGGCACCGACATCGAGCATGAACCGGACATCCCTTCGGGCGGCCGTCTGGATCTGGGACGTCAGCCACTCCCACGGCGCTCCGTTCGACGCTTCGGCGCCGCGCCAGAACGCGCCGCTTTGCGACCACACATTCCCAAACAGATCGGGTCGGGTAAAGGCGACGTAGGACGCGGCCAGGCCACCGGCGCTCGATCCGGTGACGATCACCCGGTGCGGGTCTGAGGTGACGTGCCACCCGTGTCGTATCCACGGCATCAGCTGGGTGTCCAGGAATGACACCATGCGCGCCGCATTGCCGAGATCGGCGATGCGAACGCTGCTCGACGAGTCGTCGATCAGGATCGCGACGAACGCCGGGGCACGTCCGGTCGCGAGCAGCGTGTCGAGGACCATCGGCAGCGGCATCGTGTCTTGATACTCTGGCCCATCGAACGCCAGGATCATCGGGTACGAAGCCGCCCGATGCGCGTCGTACCCCGGCGGCGTGTAAACCCAAATCCGGCGGGAGCGATGGTAGGATGAATCAAAGACCATGTGTTCGGTGAGGGCCCCCGTAATCGGGGCCTGGGCGGCGGCGTGTATGGCGGCCACCAGGATGAGGTGGAAGACCAGGCACGCCTGCCGTCGGAACATTGGTCCAGGCTCCAGCCCCCGCTACTTGGGCTGTTGCACCGTGCGCAGATACGGTTTGTGAGTCTTGAAGCCCTGCGGGTACTTCTTTTTCGCATCTTCGTCCGACACCGACGCCGGGATGACGACGTCCTGGCCGGGTTTCCAATTGACCGGAGTCGCCACCGTGTGTTTGGCGGTGAGCTGCAGCGAGTCCAACAACCGCAGCACCTCATCGAAGTTGCGTCCCGTGCTCATGGGATAGACGATCATCGCCTTCACCTTCTTGTCCGGCCCAACGATGAACACGGAGCGGACGGTGGAGTTCTCCGCCGCGGACCGCTTACCGCCCTTGGCATCGGCGTGAAGCATGTCGTACAACTTGGCCACGATCAGCTCGGGGTCGCCGATCAGGGGATAGTTCACCGCGTGGCCCTGGGTCTCCTGGATATCTCCCATCCACCGCTGATGGTCGGCCACCGGGTCCGGGCTCAACCCGATGATCTTGGTGTTGCGCTTGTCGAATTCCGGCTTCAAGCTGGCCATGTAGCCCAGCTCGGTGGTGCACACCGGGGTGAAGTCCTTGGGGTGAGAAAACAGAATCGCCCATTTGTCGCCGACCCACTCGTGGAACCGGATCGTGCCCTCGGTCGTCTCGGCCGAGAAATCGGGGGCGTCGTCACCGATGCGAATCGCCATGGTCCGTCTCCTTCATCACTGTGGTATGAGGCCCTGCGGAACGGCGGGCTTTGAGATAGCAACAAGCTGCTTGGGAAGCTGGTTCCGGACAAGCCAGGACTCAGTCAGGCAATTCCCCGAGCCGGTGTTCGAGAAAGCGCCGCTCCGGCTCCTGCCGGACGAGGCTGAGGGCGCGCCGATAGGCGGCGCGCGCGTCCGCTGATCGCCCCAGCCGGCGGCAGAGATCGGCCCGGGCGGAGTGCGCCAGGTGATAGTCCTGGAGATCGCCACGAGACAGGATGGCGTCGATCAGGGTCAGCCCCGCCAATGGCCCATCCCGCATCGCTACAGCCGCCGCCCGGTTCAACTCGACCACGGGAGAGTGGTCGGCCCGCAACAGGACGTCGTACAGCCCCACGATTTGCGCCCAATCGGTTTCGGCGGCCGTCGCGGCCTCGGCGTGCACGGCCGCGATGGCGGCCTGCAGTGTGTAAGGACCGAACCGGCGCGAGGTCAGCGACCGCTCCACCAGGGCCTGGCCTTCCGCGATCAACTCCCCGTCCCACCGGGTCCGATCCTGGTCATCCAGCAGGACCAGCTCGCCGCCCGGCGTGGTCCGCGCGGCACGGCGGGACTCATGCAGCAGCATGAGCGCGAGCAAGCCCATCGCTTCCGGCTCCGGCAGCAATTGGAGTAGAAGCCGGCCCAGGCGAATCGCTTCGCCCGACAGATCGTGGCGGACGAGCGCGGGGCCGGAGCTGGCGGAGTACCCCTCGTTGAATACGAGGTAGACCACGTGCAACACGGTATCGAGCCGGTCCGGGAGATCGGGAACGTCCGGGACCTGGTACGGGATGCGGGCATCGCGAATCTTGGCCTTGGCGCGCACGATCCGCTGCGCGACGGTCGGGGGCGTCGACAGAAACGCGTGCGCGATCTCTTCGGTCGTGAGCCCGCACACTTCTCGCAGCGTGAGGGCAAGCTGCGCATCCGGCGGCAGCGCGGGATGGCAGCAGGTGAAGATCAGCCGCAGCCGGTCATCCTCGACGGCCTCGGCGTCCTCCCCGGCCTCGGTCTCGAGCCGGTGGGCGAGCTCCGGGAGCGACGCGTCGAAGCGCGCCCGGCGACGCAGCGCGTCGATTGCTTTGAATCGCCCCGTCGAGACGAGCCATGCGCGGGGGTTCGCCGGGAGGCCCTCCTGCGGCCATCGCTCGACGGCCGCCATGAAGGCATCGTGCAGCGCTTCTTCGGCCAACTCGAAGTCGCCGAGCAGGCGGATCAGGGTCGCGAGAACGCGGCGCGACTCGGCGCGGTACACAGTATCGACCATCGCCCGCACCGGGTCGGCCGCATTCTCGTTTGCCACACGGATCCCGATCTAAGCCTGGTCGAATTCCTGAATCGGCCGCACCTCGACGCTGCCCAGGCGCGCCGATGGGATCTTCGCGGCCACCTGGATCGCGTCGTTCAGATCCTTGGCGTTGATGAGGTAGTATCCGCCCAGCTGCTCCTTCGTCTCGGCGAAGGGACCATCGGTGGCGGACAGCTTGCCGTTGCGCACCCGCACCGTGGTGGCCGTTTGAACCGGCTGCAGGGCCTCACCCCCGATGAAGTGACCGCTCTTCTTGATGCCCTCGGTGAAGGCGAAATACTCACCCATGAACGCATCCGATTCGCTCTTCGCCATGCTGCCCATCTTTTTTTCCTCATCGTAGATCATGCAGAGATACCGCATCGCTACCTCCCAATCGTGGTGATACAGGCTGTGGACACCAGATAGTCGTTCTGGGAGGGCCCAAATCGACACTACCCGTCGAGGAGGGCCAAGAGCCGCTTCGGGGCGACCAGCCGATAGCCGTCGCGCAGGACCTCCGCCACGGCCGTCCAGCTGACCCGGCCGTCCAGCCACACCCCGACCCACCCGCTGGGACCCACATACGGTGGACGGAAGAAGCGACGGGGATTGGCCTGGATCATCCATTCCTGGTTTCCGGGAGCCGCCTTGCACCACACGGCGTGGCGGCCGTCGCCATGGTGATTCCTGGCGTCGGCGTACATGGCGAACAGCTTGTTGCGCACGCGAAACGTCGGCTCACCCCAGGCGCGGACTTCATGCGCCTGCGGGAGGGCGAGGCACAGCTTGCGCAGACGCGGGAGCGGGCTCTGAGCGGCGCGTCGCTTTGTCGCGATCCTACCTCCCAACGAGAATCAGCGCACCGGCGGCGATCGCCAGGATCGCCATCAGCATCCACAGCCCGGAGAAACTCAGACTGAGGATCGGAATGAGCCCGGTCAGGATGAGCCAGATGCCCAGCAGCAGCATGCCGAGGTTCTTGGTCAGTTTCATCGGACGGCTCCAGTGAGGGAGGCGGGACAAAGTGCGGTCGGAGCCGGGCGACGGCAAGCTTGCCACCGCAAAACGGCCGGGATACACTCTGCCGGGTCCGGTCTTCCGCGCTCAATCCCCTTGTCAGGCCGATCGATGACTCATCGCTCGTTGTGTGCGGCCGTTTCCCTGGCGCTCCTGGGGCTGCCGCTGCGTCTGCCGGGGCAGGATGTCACCGTGATCCGGGCCGGCCGGCTGGTGGACGTCCTGCGGGGCGAAGTGCTGATCGACCAGTCGATCGTGATTCGCGGTGAGCGGATCGAGGCCGTTCAACCGGCCTCGGCGCCGGTGCCGCGCGGCGCCCGGGTGATCGACCTCTCGGGATACACCGTCCTCCCCGGTCTCATCGATTGTCACACGCACTTGATCGGGGACATCCAATCGGCGAGCGCGACGGCGCCGCTCGAGCATTCGGGCGCCGAGGAGGTCCTGGCCGGTGTGCGGCATGCCCGCGCGACGCTGCTCGCCGGATTCACGACCGTCCGGGACGTTGGCACCTATCGGGCCTTTGCGGATGTGGCGCTGCGCGACGCGATCAACGACGGGACCGTGCCCGGACCGCGCATGGCGGTGGCCGGCGCCTACGTGACCGTCTCCAGCGGCGGCGGCGAGATCACGGGATTGGCGCCGGACATCGTGCTGCCACGGGATCTGCGCTTTGGCGTCGCCAATTCCCCGGACGAAGTGCGACAGCGCGTCCGGGAGCTGCTCAACGGGGGCGCCGACTTCATCAAGATCATCGCCACCGGCGCAGTGCTCACGCCCGGGACGAATCCGGGAGTGGCGGAGTTCAGTGAAGACGAGATGCGGGCGGCGGTGGATGAAGCCACACGCTATGGCAGCTACGTCGCGGCCCACGCCCACGGCGCGGACGGAATAAAGAAGGCCGTGCGGGCCGGCGTGCGATCGATCGAGCACGGGTCCCTGCTGGACGACGAAGGCATCGCATTGATGCAAGAGCATCACACCTGGCTGGTGGCGGATATCTACGACGGCGACTACATCGCCGCCGAAGGCCGGCGACAGGGGTGGTCGCCGGAGATCCTCCGCAAGAACGACGAAACCACGGAGACCCAGCGCACGGCGTTCCGTAAAGCGGTGGCAGCGGGTGTTCGAATCGCCTTCGGCACCGACGCCGGGGTGTACCCGCACGGGATGAACGCGCGGCAACTGCCGTACATGGTGCGCTATGGCATGACGCCCATGGGCGCGCTGCAGTCCGCCACGATCGAGGCGGCGCGGTTGCTGCGCTGGGACGACCGCGTGGGGTCCATCACCACTGGCAAATACGCCGATCTCATCGCCATCCAGGGCGATCCGCTGTCGGATCTGTCGCGGCTGATGCACGTGCCCTTCGTAATGAAGGGTGGCGTGGTCGTCACCGCCCCTGCCCCCGTCCGCTGACCACAAACCGGAGACGCCGCATGCTCGCGCGACGTGCGACCCTTTCCCTGCTCTGCGGCTGCCTGCTGGTCGCGACGCTCCAGGCACAGACCTCGGCGCGGCGATTGCTGACTCTGGACGATCTCTATCGGATGCGCGACGTCGGCGATCCTCAGCTGTCGCCGGACGGTGCCTGGATCGCCTACACCGTCACGACCACGGACACCACGGCCGATCGCACCGACAGCGACATCTGGATGGTGACCTGGGACGGGAGCACGAACCTGCGCGTCACCACCTCTACCCAGAACGAGCATGCCCCGGGTTGGAGTCCCGACGGGCGGTACCTCAGTTTCCTGTCCGCCCGGGGCGAAGGAGACGAGGCGGACCAGCTCTGGCTCATCAATCGATCGGGAGGCGAGGCCGAGCGCGTGACGACAGTACCGGGCGGCGTCTCCGACTACGCATGGTCTCCGGACGGACGACGCGTGGTGTTGGTGGTGGAGGATGCGGACAGTGCAGCGGCAACAGACTCCGGCGCGAAAGCAAAGCCGCGGCCCATCGTCGTCGATCGGTTCCAGTTCAAACAGGATGAAGTCGGGTATCGCGGCAAAGAGCGCCAGCATCTCTATCTCTTCGATCTCCAGACCCATCAGAGCCTCCGGCTCACGACTGGCGATTTCGACGAGCTGCTGCCGGCCTGGTCCCCCGACGGCCGGACGATCGTGTTTGTGAGCAAGCGGCGCCCCGACTTCGATCGGGACAACAACTGGGATCTCTATCTGATCGACGCCGTTCCGGGGGCCGTTCCGCGCGCGTTGACGACGTTCGCGGGGCCGGACAACGATCCGGACTTCTACAGCCGCCCCGCCTGGAGCCCCGATGGCCGTTGGATCGCCTACCTCCAGGGCGGACCGCTCCAGCTCATCTATTACGCGGTCCAGCACTTGGCGGTGGTACCGGCTGCCGGAGGTCCCCCGCGCCTGCTGACTGGGAATCTCGATCGCTCGGTGGCGTACCCAGCCTGGTCGCCGGATGGTGCCTCGGTCCTCTTCCTCCTGGAGGATGACCGCTCGACGCAGCTGGCGCGCGTGCCGCTGGCGGGCGGAGCGATCGATTCGCTCACCGGGGGACGCCGGTTCCTCAGTGGGTTTACCATCGGCGGTCCGAACGGCCGCGTCGCCGTCCTGGCGAGCACCCCACAGGCCCCAGCCGAAGTGTTTGCGCTGAACGCCGACTCCCTGCTTCCCCGATCCCGGCAGAATGACGCGTGGCTGGGTCAGCTGCGTCTCGCGTCCGTTGAGGAGACGAGTGCTCGCAGCAAGGACGGCACCGTTGTGCACGGATTCATCACCCGTCCTCCTGAGGCGCCGGCGGGGCGCGTCCCGGCGATCCTGCAGATCCACGGCGGACCCGTGTACCAGTTCTCCAACGAGTTCGATTTCAGCTGGCAGCTGTTCGCGTCCCGCGGCTATGCGGTGATCGCGGCCAATCCGCGTGGCAGCTCCGGCCGGGGCGAGCAATGGTCCCGGGCGATCTACGCCGACTGGGGCAACAAGGATGCCCAAGACGTATTAGCCGCCGTGGATCAGGCGGTGGCCACAGGGGTGGCGGATCCGGATCGGCTGGGCGTCGGCGGCTGGAGCTACGGCGGGATTCTCACCAACTATGTGATCGCGCAGGATCGGCGCTTCAAAGCGGCGGTGAGCGGTGCCGGAGCATCGAACATCCTCGCCGGCTACGGCACCGATCAGTACGTCCGGGAATACGAGGCGGAGCTCGGTGTCCCCTGGCGCACTACGGACACCTGGCTCCGCCTCTCGTTTCCGTTTCTCCATGCCGACCGCATCGTGACGCCCACGATGTTCCAATGCGGTGACAAGGACTTCAACGTTCCGCTGCTCAATTCAGAGCAGATGTATCAGGCGCTCCGCAGCCTGGGCGTCGACACCCGGCTGATCATCTACCCGGGCGAGTATCACGAGCTCGGACGCCCCAGTTTCCGGCGCGACCGTCTAGAGCGCTCGCTCGCCTGGTATGACGAGCACCTGCGACCCTGACTCGGGCTAATAGCCCGGGTTCTGGAGGATCAGCGGGGCCACGTCGATCTCGGCGGCCGGGATCGGCCACACCGCCCGGAACGCCGGAATCCCCAGCACCGTGATCGCCCGGCCCGTCCGCACCAGATCCGGGAATCGGTCGCCTTCTTCGGCGAACTCGAGCCGGCGCTCCAGGTCGATGGCATCCAGGACCTGTTGTTGGGTCGTGACGTCCACCCCCAGCACGTGGTCCGCCAACCCCGCCCGCTCCCGGATGAGGTTGTAGGTCGCGACCGCGCTGTCGAGGCTGCCCAGCTGCGCCAACGCCTCGGCTTTGGTCAACAGCACTTCCGCAAACCGGATCACGTGAAAGTCCTCGGCGCCGATTGGTGTGGGCCATTTGGTGCCCGACGTATCCGCCCCCACGATGGTGATGTCGTGAACGAAGCGGACATCCGTCGGATCGTAGGCCGCGACCAGGTTCGGCTCCGGCGCCAACTCGTGCCGCCCACCGACGTCGAACGACAGCCAGTAGTACCCGATGAGGGTGAACTGCACCGCCGTGAACGACAGTTTGAAAATGTCCTCGGAGGTAGAGATCCCCTCGGCGTCGAACAAATCCCCATACACCGGGGTGAGGGCATACCCAACGGCAACCACCTCATCGGCCTTCGCGAGCGCGTTGGCAAAATCCCCCTGGTAGAGGTAGACGCGGGCCAGGAGGGCTTTCGCGGCGTCGAGCGAGGCATGGTTGCCGCCACCGCTGTTCGTCATGAGCGCTTCGGCCTGCTGCAGATCGCTCACGACCTGCACGTAGACCTCCGCCGACGTGGACCGCGTGATGTTCGCGGCTTCGTTGGGATCGGTGACCGGGATCAAGCGGAGCGGTACCCCGCCGAACACCCGGACCAGATTGTGGTAATGCAGCGCGCGCAACAGGTGGGCTTCACCCAGAATCTGATCCCGTTCCACCGGGTCAAGATCCGGCACTGCGGGCACTTTTTGAATCAGCAGGTTATCCCGTTTGATGCAGTCGTAGATCGCGTCCCAGATCCCCAGAATCGCTTCATTGTCGGCCTGGAGATTGTTGGCGCCGGCATCCCCGTAGTCCGTGAAGGTGCCGGTGTGGAGCGCATTGTCGGCGTAGAGATCGTTGTAGTTCAGATAGTCGCCGCCGTAGTAGCTGCCGCTCTGCATGGCCGCGTACGCGCCCGCCAGGGCGGCACGCGCGCCCGCGGCGCTGGTGATGGCGCGGTCATTGGGAAGATCGGCGGGCGGCTGCTGGTTGAGGAAGTCTTTGCACCCGCCCACGAGCAGGGCCGCAGCGAGGGTTAGCGCGGTCCGCGAGAATTCGGTCATTGTGCGCATGGTTACCACCCCGCCTGAATGCCGAAGGAGAAAGTGCGCGCCAGTGGATAAGCGTAGAAGTCGGTGCCCAGCGAAATCCTGGCGGTGGACCCGTTGCTGTTCACATCCGGGTTGTAGCCGGTGTACTTCGTGATCGTGAACAGGTTGAGCCCCCGGAGGTAGACGCGGGCATTGGCGAAGCCCAGGGATTTGGCCATCGTGTTGGGCAGCTGATAGCCGACCGTGAGTTCCTGCAGACGGATGTAGGAGCCATCTTCGATGAAGCGGCTGGAGACCACGCGGGCTCCAGACACACCGTCGAAGCTCGCCCGCGGTTCGTTGGTTTGATCTCCGGGCTGCTGCCACCGGTTGAGTGCTTCCGTGAACTCGTTGTCGTAGTAGTAGCCCCCGGATAGGCTGAAGATCTTCATGCCGTTGAAGATCTGGTTGCCTTGACTGAACTGGAAAAACGCGTTCAGGTCGAACCCGTGCCAGGTTACGGTATTGGTGAACCCCCCTGAGAAATCCGGCCAGGGGCTGCCGACGATCGTCTGATCCGCGTTCGTGATGAACCCATCGTGGTCGATGTCATCGTAAATCGCATCACCCGTCGCGGGGTCTACGCCCAGGAACTTGAAGGCGTAGAACGCGCCGATCGGCTGGCCCTCCTGCACCCGATTGATCAGCCGGATCCCGGTCGAGAACGGTTGGCCGTTGTACAGTTTGGTGACCCGGTTCTTGTTGGCGGAGATATTGAGGCTCGTCACCCAGCGGAAGCCGTCCGCCTGCACCGGCTGCAGATTCACGGTGTTGAGTGAGAACTCCAGGCCCTTGTTCTCCATATTACCGATGTTGGTCGGAAACACGGTATAGCCGCTGTTGCCGGCGATGGGGAGATCGACCAGCAGGTCGGTCGTCTTCTTGTGATACCAATCGGCGCTCAGGGTCACGCGGCTGTGAAACAGCTCGAGGTCCACTCCGGCATCGATCTGCCGGGTGCGTTCCCACCGCAGGTTCGGGTTGCCGATGGTCGATGAGTAGTAGCCCGGTTCGTTCCCATAGTTCGCCGTCGAGTTCTTGCTCTGGAACGGGTAGTCCTGGTTTGCGGTGTTGCCGGTATACCCGTAGCTGGCGCGTAGCTTCAGGAAGTCCACGGTTCCATTGGAGGCCAGGAATGGCTCGCGGCTCAAGACCCAGGCCGCGGAAAATCCTGGAAAGTTGGCGTACTTGTGATTGGGCGCGAAGAACGAGGCGCCATCGGTCCGGAACGATGCGCCGAACAGGTACTTGTCGTCCAGCGTGTAGTTGGCCCGGCCGAAGTACGACACCAGGTTGTTGAGCGACGGCGCACCGCTGAACGAAGTGATGTTGGTGGCGTTGGTCACCTCGTGCAACGTCTCGTCACTCAGCGTCTCGCCCCGGATGAATTCGGCTTCACTGGGGTTGTGCTCGATGCTGGTCCCACCCGTGACCTGCAGCGTGTGCCGATCGCTCAGATTGCGGTTCCAGGTGAGGTAGCCGTCGAAGATGTACTTGTTGGCCAGGGAGAAGCCGCGAATCGCGACGCCCCGGACCCCAGCCGCGTACTGGCCTACGACCTTGGGCGACTGGTATTCGGTCTCTCGAATGTTGTAGAGGTTCACCCCGACTCGGGCGGTCGCCGTCAGATCGGTCGCGGGCTGCCAGCGCGCCTCGACGCTGCCCAGGATCGTGCTGGCGCGAGCGCGCGTGTCGTTGAACGCCGCGAGGGCAAGGCTGTTGGTGTAACTCAACCCGTCCGCCGTGCTGCTGAACGTCCCGTTGGAAAACTGAGCCGGCAGGTAGGGTTGGTTGGCGATGGCGTTGCCGACGACGCCGTCCAGGCTGTTGTCGCTCTCCACCCGAAGGAAGTCCTCCCCGGTGATGCCGAGGTTGGTGGAGAAGCTGAGGCGATCGCTGGCGCTGAAATCCAGGTTGACGCGGCCGCTCATGCGGCGGTAGTTCGAGGACAACACCACGCCCCGCTGCTCGAAGTAATTGCCGGACACCCGGTAACGGACCTGATCGGTGCCCCCGGAAACCGCCATTTCACCGCCTGCGACCGGGGCACGGCGGAAGATGAGATCCTGCCAATCCGTATGGATGCTGTCCGCGACGCCGACCGGCCCGAAGTAATCGGCGCCGTAGCCGTCATTTTCCGCGGCCTCGTTGAAATAGGTGATGTAATCCGTCGCGGTGAACAGACTGAGCCGATTGGGGACGTCCTGCGTTCCCGCGTAGCCGTCGAACGTCACCACCGGCCGGCCGGAGCGACCGCGCTTGGTGGTGATGAGCACGACGCCATTCGACCCGCGCGTGCCATAGATGGACGCGGACGCCGCGTCCTTGAGCACGTCGATCGACGCGATGTCCTCCGGGTTGATGCCGGAGGCGGCGCGGATGCCCTGCCCGCCTTTGCCGATCTGCGATTGGTCTTCGGACACGATCGGCACGCCATCCACGACATAGAGCGGCTGGCTGTTGCTATTGAGCGAGGCCGCGCCGCGAACTCGGACGGTGATGGCGTTCCCCGGGTTGCCGGCGTTCTGCGACACGAACACGCCGGGCGCCTTCCCTTGGAGGGCGGCGTCCGCACTGGCCGTCGCTTGACCGGTCAATTCCTGCGGACCGATCGACGAGACGGCCGTCGTGAGATTTTCTCGACTCTGGGTGCCGTACCCGACGACCACGACGTCCTGCAGGTTGATCGCCTGCAGTCGGAGACCGAAGTCCACGCTGACGTCGTCGCCAGCGGCGACCGCCACGCGGCGCTCGCTCGGGCTGAAGCCGATCATCTGGACCCGGACCAGGTAGGTCCCGGGTGCCACATTCTCGAACCGGTACTCGCCCGTCGCACTGGTGGAAGCCCGTTGATTGGTTTCGATCAGGATCACGAGCGCGCCCTGCAGGGGGCGGCGCGAGGCTGAATCGGTCACGGTGCCTCGGATGACCGCGGTTTGGGCGGCCAGCGGGGACGCCGGGAGTGCCGCAAGTGCAAGCAACACAGCGGCAGCACACATGGCAGATCGAACACGAAGCATGAAGAAGCCCTCCCTCCCTCATCGAGCCTGGGAAATACGGGCGGCGGATCGGCCGAGACCGCCGTCCGGGATCACTATGGCGGCGGCAGCGCCGCCCGTCCCTGCCGCGGATCGTACACACCACCCGCCGGCAACAATTGAAGCGTGAGTCCGGTGGCGCCCAGCACCGCGGCGTCGACGCGGGTGATGCGCGCGTGCCGGGCGTCGACGATCAGCACACTGCTCCGGCCCAGCACGTGCCACGTGCCGTCCGGCTCCACTTCAACCGCCGTCCCCTCGTCGATGCCGAGCCCGATCAAAGTCGGCCGCTCCAGCACCGCGCTCAACAGGCGGTTGTGCCGCTCGCGCTGGAGGAAGTGTTGATCCACGATCGCCCCCGGCAGGAACCCGAGTCCCGGCACGACCTCGATCGTCCCCCGCGCGATGGCCGGGTATTCGTCGCCGTAGTAGCCAAGGCTGTCGGGGCGACGTTGATTGCCGGTGAGCATCGAATCGCTCATGATGGCGGCCCCGGCCGAGGTGCCGCCGATGACAGCCCCGGCGCGGTAGCGACGGACCATTGTGGCGAGCATCGGCGTGCCGCCCAGGACGGCTGTAAGACGGGCCTGATCACCGCCGGTGAACCAGATGCCAGTCGCGGAGTCCAAGGCGGCGGCACGCGCGGTGTCGAGCGCTTCGGCACGGGTCAGCAGCAATACGGACGCGTGAGCGCCGAGGGCGGTCAGCTCTTCGACTTTGTCCCGCCCCGAAGCCTCCGGCTCGCTGCTCGCCATCGGGACGACCACCAGCTGGGCTCGCGTCGCACCGCCTGCGAGCTCCACGAAGCGTTGCACCAGCTCGGGCGGGCTTTCTCCTCCACCGACGATGAACAGGTGCCCCCTCGGCCGTTGCGCGGCCGATGCGGGCCAGCTGATTGCGGTGAGCGTGCAGCACAGCGAAACGACCAACCGGGAGCGCATTGTTCGCTAAGCTTCCGTCCCGCATGCTCCCCGTCAAGTCAACACGAAGTCCGGGTTGTCTCACGATATGAGACAGGACTTCACATCGTGGTGACCGGTCCAGAGGACAATCGACTCGGCTAGGGCAGCGTGTAGTCCATCGTGAGCGCGTGTTCAGGAGAAATCTCGATTGTCCCCGAAAGCCCGGTGAGCTCCCCGGTTCCCGAGCCGGGAACGACGTGCCCGAGCGCCCGTTGCGGACCGCCGCCGCCACTCACACCCCAGTGTTGCAGCATGAACGATCCGGTGCGACCGGCCAATCGTCCCACTACCCGCTCCGACACCACGTATCCGGCGCCGGCGGGGATGTTCGCCGGATCGGCCACGCACATCAGCAACTCCCCCGTGCTTTCCGCTTCGAGCGGACCGCGGAATGTCTTCTGGAGCTTCACGCGGAACAGCCGCGGACCGGCGACCTCCTCCTCGTACGGAGTCGAGTCCCAGCGAGTCACGTCGAATGGAGACACGAGATGCGTCGTCATGGTGAGCCTTCGAAGAGGAGAGTGAGGCGCTCATACTCATTGCGGGTGAGCTCGTAGCGAATCACGCCGGGCTCCGACCCCGCCCCGATGAGCCGGAAACCGCATTTGGTCAGCACGCCGATGGAAGGGGTCAATTCGGGTAGTGTTTCCGCGATCACCCGCTGGAGGTCCTCACGCTGGAAGGCATGCGCGACGAGACCGTGCGTGAGCTCTGTGGCGTAGCCTCGACGCCGGTGATCGCTCACGATCCCGTAGCCGACCTCGACCGTCCCGTTCTGCGGTGGTCCCTTGTATCCGGCGCTCCCGATCAGGGTCCGCCCCGTCGATGCATTGGGCAAGATGACGAAGTGGAGCCACCATCCTTCCTGCTGGGCTCCTTGGCTCAGGCGCTTGAGTGTGAACTCGAGTGCCGGGGCATCCAGATACTCCGGTGGCCAGGTGGATGGCACGACGGCATCAAGACCCGCGCCGAGGGCGTCCGCCCCCGCCAAGGCGGCGCGAGTCGTATCGGGCGTAGCCGGGACGAGCTCGAGCCGGTTGGTGATGATGGACGTCATTCGAACGGCTGGGCGAACGTGATCCGGTTCCCTTCGAGATCCAGGATGCGGAAGTCCCGGAGCCCCCAGGGACGGCTCACGGGTTCGCCCTGCACGTTGGCCCCGCGCGCCACCAGATCCGCATACAGCGCGTCGGCATCCCGTACGTACGCTCCGCACGACCCAATCCCGGTGTGCATGGCCGTCCGGGCGATCAACAGGACGGTCACATCATCTCGAAACATCACGCCCAGATCCTCCTGCGCGTAATTGATCTTGAACCCCAGCACCTTCTGATAGTAGGCCACGCCGGCGCCGACGTCGCTCAGCGGCAACTCGGGGAGCGCCTGCTCCAGCTGGCGCAGCGGGTCTTTCGCGCGGTCGGGCTCCTGGAACGACTGGGCGAACCAGAGGACGTGCCCGTCCGGATCGTCGATCTCGAACATCCTCATCTTGATCCAGTTCGCCTTCTCCAGTTCGCTCGGTTTTCCGCCGCGCGCCAGCACGGCCGCGCGCAACGCGGCCACGTCATCGGTCTCGAAAAAAAGGATCGCCGAGCCTCGGGGCCGCGGGATGCCGGTGCTGTCAGGAGCGGTGTCGGTGGTGACGAGCTCGATGCGCGCCGGACCCGATTCGACCGCCTGCCCGGTGGCCTCAAACCCGAGCATGTCGCGGTAGAACGCGATGCTCCGACCGACGTTCGCGACCGAAAGAAACCGGCTTACGGGGGCAGTGATCATGGCTCCTTCTCCATCAGGGGTAATTCACCCGCACCGTCGGTAGAAAGACCGCCATCCCGGCGCGGGTCACGTTGGGGGATCCTCCGACCGCGATTTCCCGGAGCCGCGGCAGTCCGGCCAATGCCGCGATCCCGGCGTCGGTGATGCCGGCCGTCTCCCAGAACTCGAGCTTCTCAAGCGACTGCATGCGCCCCAGAATCTCGAGGCTCCGATCCGTGATCCTGGTCTTGCCGGCGTAGTACGATTTGAGTTTCAGCCCCGCGATGTGTCCGGTGGCGACGTCGCCGGTATCGCGGCAATACATGCACCACAGGTTTTCCAGGTGCGTGCAGGCCCCGACGTGACGAAATCCCTCGTCCGGCACATCCATCGGCATGAGCTGCCGCAACGCGGGGAACCGGGGCAAGGTCGCCAGGGAGGCATCTTCCACTAACCGGCAACTCACCGCCAGGCCGCGGAGGGCGGGCATGGTCGAAAGTGCGGCAAACCCCCGGCCGTGGAGGTTGGGACACTCGCGCCCCCAGAGAAACTCGATCGTCTGCGAGCGACTCAAAGCGGCGAAGCCGTCGTCAGTGGCGACGGCCCCCTGCCCCATCAGCATGCGGAGTTTCGGCAGCGCCGCGATGCTGCGCATAGCCGAGTCGTCACACCGGTCGCCCTGGCACCCGAGGAAAATGAGATTGGCCAGCCCGGCGAGCGGAGCGAGCCCGGCTCCAGTAAAGGCCGGACTGTGCCAGAAAAAGCTCAGCCCAAAGAGCCCATCGAGCCCGACCAGTCGAGCCAGACCGGCGTCGGTGAACGGACCGTCGAGAAGTAAGTCGTTGGCTCCGGCACTGAAGCTCATCAAGTCGTAGGTGAACTCTGGTTGCGCTGCCCTCGTGAACACCGGGAAGTCATGCAGCAAGGGGATGCCACGGTCGGTGACGAGCTTGCCGGTATGGAAGCCGCTCAACCGGCGCTTGCCACGCAGCGCGTTGATGACGCCGTCACCGGTGGGCGTGCCCATCACATTGACGCGTTCGAGGTCGTCACAGAACGTGAGGTTCGCGACGCCGGCATCCGACACCTGCTGCGCCCAGCACATCTGAAACCGCCGCAGCGCCTTCAAGTGTCGCAGCACTTCCAGGCCTCGATCGGTATGCGGGCAATACCACCCACCGAGCTCCAGCTCTTCGAGCTGCGGCATTCGCGCCAGATGCTGCAGCCCGTCGTCGCTCACCTGCCGCGCCCCATCCATACGAATGGTCGTGACGAAAGCCAACCGGGACAGGCGCTCCAGGACGCGATCCGTCATGGCCGGCGTTGCGATCCCGGTGATCCCCCGCTCCTCCATCACGCCGAGGATCGCGTCCCAATCGCGGTTGGTGAGCGGGGCGCGTGGCTCGATGGTATTGTGCTCGACGTCGATGTGATAGAACGGTGGCCCCGCGGAAGCCGGGGCGCCTGGGGAGGACTGCGTCAGGCTCAGGGCCAGCAGCGCCCAGCTGTCGAAGCCGAAGTGGCGGGCGACCACCAGCCGCGTGTCGGCGAGGGTGGGCGCATCGGCGCGATCGCGCAGGGCGTTGATGCGATCGCGAATGCGTTCCTGGCGTTGGGCGTTGTTGTAGGAATCCCCGAAGTACGCGCCCAGCCGCTCGAGAGCAGCGGCATCACCGGAGTAGCCGGCCAGCATGTCGTTCGCCAGCCGCTCGAACAGGTCGAGCCGCTCGGCTGCCTGCAACGACTCGATGTGGTGCACCAGTTTCGGCCAACTGTCGAAGCCATACTCGCGCGCGAGGGCGACCTGGGCTCCGGCGAGCGTGGCTCCGGGGTCGCCGCTGCGCATGGCCGTGAGGCGTTCTTTGGCTTGCTTGCGGAGCTGCTCCAGCGACGGGCGCGCGGGCAGAGCGGGAGGGAGCCTCGGACACACGATCTCCTTTCATTGCCACCCGCGTCCGCTCGACGGGTTGAAAGAAGATCGGAATTGTCGCTGCCAGGCTGTGCAGGTGGGCTCGGCCCTTCCCGCGGACGGGGTGCGCCCTGTGACGCACCGCTAACGCTAGCCGGGGTCGCGACCCTTTGCCAGCCTTGGTCATCCCCTCCCTGATGGGACCGGACTCACGAGAGGACGACGCATGACATTTGGCGCCGACGTACGGTACGCGCTGCGGAGCATTCGTCTCCGACCCGGCTGGGCCGCGGCCGCCGTGATCACCTTGGCCACGGGGATCGGGGCCAACGCGACCATGTTCGCGCTGGTAGACCGCCTGCTCGTTCGCCCGCCACCACACATCACGGACCCGCGCCACGTGGCTCGGCTGTCGCTGGAATTCACCGACCGCGGCGGCGGCAGGTTCAGCATGTCGACAACGTCGTATCCCGTGTTCCAGGACCTGCGGCGCGCTGCCCGTTCGTTCGCCACACTCGCCGCGGTGTCTTCGCGGGAGATGGTGCTCGGTGGTGGATCGGAAGCCAGCGCGCTCCGGGCCGAGCAGGTGTCCGGCTCGTACTTCTCGCTGCTTGGCCCTCACCCTGCCCTGGGCCGCTTCTCGGAGCATCGGAAGATCAGCCGCCATCCGGCGAACATGTGGCGGTCATCAGTCACGCGTTGTGGCGGCGCGAGTTCGCCGCCAGCCCGGCGGCCCTCCGGCGGGAGATCACTCTCGACGGTGCGCCATACGTGGTGATCGGCGTGACGCCTCCGGATTTCACCGGTGACGAGACTCAACCAGTCGACGTCTGGGTGCCCCTCAATGCCGGGATGGGGCCTGGACCCTGGCGGGACGCGCGCGGCATGAACCTGGTACGGATTCTCGGTCGCCTGAACGCCGGCGTGTCGATGTCCGCCGCCGCGGCTGAAGGCTCCGCCATCGTGCGCGACGCGGATCCCTCGGCGCGCGTTCAGGTGAATTCCCTTGCGCCCGGGTGGGGGCAGCTCACCCAAGCCTCGGTGCAGGGTCGTGTCGCCCTGTGGGTTGCGGCGATGTCTCTTGTGGTCCTGCTGATTGCCGTGGTCAACGTGGCGAACCTGATGCTGCTGCGAGCCGCGGGGCGGCGACGGGAGGTCGCTGTGCGCCTGGCCCTCGGGGCTTCCCGACGCGACCTCGTCCGCTCCCTGACGGTCGAGAGTCTGCTGCTCGCCACGCTGGGAGGGGTAGCGGCTGTGTTCGTTGCGGCCTGGGGGAGCGAAACGATTCGGGCCACCCTGCTGCCCAACCTTGCCGGAGCGGATCGGCTGGTGTCGCTGCGGTTGATCGGCATCGCGGCCGGCGGCACGGTGGTGGCCGGGTTGCTCTCCGGTCTGGTCCCTGCCCTCCGAACCATCCGTCCGTCGCTGGTCGACGATCTCAAAGACCGGCCGTGGCGGCCACGGCCGGGCTCAGTCGCGGCTTCAACGTGGCCTGTTGGTCGCCCAAGCCGGCCTGTGCATGGTGCTGCTGGTCGGCGCGGGCCTGTTCGTGCTCAGCCTGCACCGCGTCCGCACTCAGGATTTCGGATTTCGGAGCGAGGGCGTGCTGGTGGCCAACCTGCGGTTCGCTGGATCGAGGAATGGACCGGCTCAGGACGCCCTGTATCGTGACGCCGAGGAACGGGTCGGCCAGCTCCCCGGCGTGGACCTGGCGACCATCGCGCACGTGGTTCCCTTCTCCAACCATCATGTGCCGCCGATCTCGGTACCGGGGCGAGAAGATTTTCCCGATGAACGACAGCAGGCACCGTTTCTCAATGCCGCGACCCCGAGCTACTTCCGCGTGCTCGACATGACCATCCAACGGGGGCGGAATTTCACGGCAGCAGACCGGATGGGCTCCCCGTTCGTGATCATCATCAATCAGGCGATGGCCGACGGCTTGTGGCCAGGCGAGACGGCGCTCGGCAAGTGCATTCGGATTGGTTTCGTGCCGGGCGAGATGCCGAGCGGCATCCACGCGTCGCCCGCGTTGCCGTGTCGCGAAGTGGTCGGCGTGGTCAACAATGCGCGGCCGCGCTCCATCCGTGAAGAAGCTGGACAAGCGCGCATGCAGTACTACATCCCGTTTGGTCAATTGCCGGCCTCGCCGTTTGCGAACGACATGCCGGAAATCTGGGGATTGCTGATTCGGACGGCGGATGCGGATGCCATGGCGCGTCCGGTGCAGCGACTGCTGCAGTCGTTCACGGACGCGGTCGTCCTGGCTGAGGTCAAACCGCTTCAGGACCTGCTGGACCGGGAGATGCGGCCGTGGCTGCTCGGCGCCACCATGTTCAGCGCCTTCGGCGTATTGGCGCTGGGCCTCGCCGCCGTCGGCCTGTACGGAGTGCTGGCGTACGCCGTGGCTCAACGCACCCAGGAGATCGGGATCCGCATGGCCCTGGGAGCCCGGACTTCCAACCTCGTTCGCCTGATCGTGTGGGATGGCGTGCTGTGGCCGTCGCCGGAATCGCGATCGGGACGGTCGTGGCGCTTCTGGTTGGACGATTCATCGCGCCCCTGCTGTTCCGACCGACGCCACCGATCCGCGCGTCTTTGGGGTGATCGGCCTGACGCTCGTGGCCGTCGCGGGCGCGGCGAGTGCACTGCCGGCCTGGCGCGCGGCGCGGGTGGACCCCAACGTCGCGCTGCGAGCGGAGTGACGCCGGCCGGCTACCGGCCGCGTGGTCGGAGTAGCGCGTCCACCGCATCGTACCCTGTCGGTAGTCGGATGCCCTCCATCGACGCTCCCGCCTCGAGCAGGAGACGCGCGGGCTCCGGCGTGCGCCGCTCGGTCCAGTAGGAATCGACACAGGCTCGCACGGCGAGCTCAACGGCGTGCGTCCCTGCCGTCCTTCGCGTTGACCGGCGCACCGCGTCCGATAAGCAGCTTCACCAGATCAGCCCGCAGCTTCCACGCCGCCACGTGCAGCGCCGTACTGTTCTTGGCGATACCGAAATAGCCATCGTCCTCGTACCGCACCGCGACTGGGACGCCGAGGTCGAGCAGGTGCGCACCCCCTCGATGTTGCCGGTGCCCGCGAACCCGGCCAGCAGTTTGCTCCCTTCGGCCGGCAGCTCGTCCACCAGTTGCGGCTCGCCGCTCGCGATGCTCCGGACCGCCGTCCGTCGTCGCGGGCGCACGCGGCGATCAGCCGATCGACCCCGTGAGCGCGATCGCGATCCCGCGCCGCTCGAACAGCGCGAGCAGGTCGCCCGGCCCCGCCGGCCGCCATCGCCACCGGACCCCCGTTCACTTTGGCGGTCGGGTCGGCGCCGTGGTCGAGCAACAGCTCGATGATCTGGAGCGCGTTGTCGCGCCGACCGCCTGATGGAGCGGCTGCCAAGCCCCAATGCGTCATGACGTTGGGATCGGCCCCGTGTTCGAGCAGCCAGCGGATGCCCTCGTAGTCATGCCAGTCGTGCTTGCGCACCAGCATGGTAGCGAGACTGGTCGCCTGACATCCTCCCGCTCTCCACCAGTACCCGCAGGGCTTCGTTGTCGTAGCCTTCCGGGCTGTGATACGGAACCTCGTTGTCGTTGGGATCGGCACCGCGCTCGAGCAGGAGGCGGGTGATCGCCGCGTGGTGCGCGACTCCCGCGGCGCCGTAGAGCGCACTCTCGAACTCCGCTCGGGCTGATGGCTGTCATCCAGAACCCGGTATTGGGGTCCGCTCCGGCGTCGAGCAGCGCCGCGGCCGCCCGCAGAAACGCGGCGCTGCGCGTGGGGTCGAGGCGGAGATACTTGGACAGGCACAAGTAGTTGAGCGCGTCGCCGCCATAGGGAGGGCTCTTCGCGGTGACACTGCCCGGGATTCCCTGCGCGATGAATTCGGCGCACGGCCGCCTCGTCACCCAGGACGGCGGCGGTGTGAATGTCGCTCGTCGCGAGCCCGGGGTGCTTGGCCAGGATCGCATTGGCTTCCTCGAGCGTTCCGTGCCAGGTTGCGGCCTCGAGAAAGGCCACGCGCGGATCGTTCGAGGCGTTCATGGGTGCGGTGTCCGCCACCAGGCTACGGCCCGGCGTTCGCCGGTTTCCTCGCGGGGGCGAGCGGTTCCATCGTGCGGGCCGGCCCGATGCGCGTGGCTTCGATGCGCAGCGAACCACTGATCCAGGTGCGGCCACCGTCCGTGGAGCGGTCGCCGACCCAGGAAAAATGCTCCGGGCCGATGTCGTAGTACCGGATGCGCATGAGCGCCGCGTCTGGTGTGCCCACGCCGAACTTCTGCTCGATGTGCATTTCGTTTCCCACCCGGTGCGCCGTGCCCAGGTTCTGCAGCCCGGTGCCCCGCTCCGTCGAGACCAGTTCCCATTGGTCGAGATTGGCATTGTAGGCGCGGAGCGTGTTGGTCACGTAGTACGTCTCGCCACTGTCTCCCACCACCCGATACTCATCGAAGATTTCCGCTCCCTCACCGAGGCGCGCGGCGGTCCAGAACCCGCGCATGTTCCCGTACTGGCGGCTCACGGCGGTGAACTGCCATTCACCCAGCAGATAGTCGAAATCACCGCTGTGCGCTTCGTAGCGGGCGCGCAGCTGATCGGCGCTCTGTTGGGCCGTGGTTTGGGCGGACAACGGCAGGGCGATCGCCGCGACGATCGCGACCAGGCACGGCCTGATCAGAGATAGCGAAGCCACCAGTCGTTCCTCCTGCGTTTGAGGTCGGCGAACCACCGGCACGCGAAGTACAGCAGCACGATCGCGACCGCCCAGACGAGGTACAGCAGCCCGAGGCTCCAGGTGTAGCCGTCGGGCGGCGGCGGATTGCCCATCGGATGGTTCGTAAACAGCCAGGGACTCACCGCGCCCAGCCGGATCTGGGACACGACGAGCGCGAGCGTGTGAATCAGCGGGATGTGGAGGAGATAGAAGAAGAACGGCACGCGGCCGAACACGGTGAGCCACTCGGCCACCGGGCCGCGCGCGGTTTCCAACAGTGGGATCAGGGCGATCGTGGGACCCAGCGTCATCAGCAGGAACAGCAGCGACGCCGGATACTTGTTGGTATTGAGGAACGCGAGCAGCGCCGGCATCGGCGGTGGCCCGTTCGGTCCCTGCCCTCCCGCGTTCCACGGGCGGGGATCGCCGTACAGATTGAACCCGCGCAACACCAGGAACAGCGCGATGGCCCCGAGGCCGATCTGCAGGCAGAGCCGGTTGCGCCGCGCCGGCTCCAGGGCCAGGACGGTGCCGAACGCGTATCCAGCCGCCATGACCCCGATCCACGGAATCGATGGAGTAGAGCACGGTCAGAGCTGGGACCATCGGCTCCCAGCTGGATCGGGCCGTTGAAGAAACCGACGTACAGGATCTTCCACAGCCACCCCACGCTGCCATCCGCGCCCGTCGCGATGAGGCGCGGTACGATCGCATTGTGCAAGGCGATAATCGCGATGCCGATCACACCCACGACCCGCACGGGCAGCTTCACCAGCCCCGCCATCAGGATCATGCACCAGCCGATGACCCAGATGACGCCCGCCATCTCGTAGTGGGCGAAATCGAAATTGAAGGTCCACGCGACCCGCAAGACCGTGAGCTCGAGCAACACCAGCCAGGCGCCGCGCGTGAACAGAAAGCGCGACAGGTCCGCGTGCTTGCGGCCGTAGAAGAAGACGCTGGTTCCCGCCAGGAACACGAACGCCGGGCGCGCAGAAGTGGGTGATCCAGCGAGTGAAAAAGATGCCGGGGGTTGGACCACCGGCCGGGAGTCCCGAGTAGACCCGCACGTGGTCGATGGCCATCAGCACCATGACCGCGCCGCGAATCAGGTCGATCGACGCGAGGCGGGACGCGCTGAGGCGCGGCCGGTGCCGCAGCGTCGAGGTCGGGACGGACGCTCATCGCCTTCGAACCTGGACCCGCCCCCGCGGCTCGTCAAACCGGGCGCAGGGAGCGGTTCGGATTGTGCGGCTAACGGTCGATGGGCCGGAGCCGAGACCGAAGGTGGGCCAGCCGGCGCCGGCTGACGGGGAGCGTGGTCCCGTCGCGCAACAGGACGACCGCCTCGCGCCCGGCATCGGTGGTTCTCAACTCCCGCACGCGGTCCAGACGCACGATCGCCGAGCGATGGACCCGCGCGAACCGCGCCGGGTCGAGCTGGGACTCGAACGCGATCAGCGACTGCCGGACGCGGTAGCGCTTGGTGCCGGCGTGAATCGCCGCATGATCGTCCTGCGCTTCGATCCAGTCGATCTCGCCGTCGTCCAGCAACAGCTCGCCGTCGCTGGTCGGGACCGCAATCCGGGTGCCCCCGCGGCTTCGGAGGCGATCCAGCACCCGTGCCATGGTCGTCCGAAATCGTGCTTCGGAGAGGGGTTTGACGAGATAGTCGAGCGCCTGCGCTTCGAACGCCTGGACGGCGAATTCCTCGTGGGCCGTCACGAACACGATCACGGGCATCCGCTCCACGCCGTGGATCCGCGTCACGCCCATGCCGTCCAGCCCGGGCATCTGCACGTCGAGAAACACGAGGTCCGGCTGCTCGCGTGGCCAGCACCCGCAGCGCCTCGCGGCCATCGCGGCACTCGGCGACGACGGCGACGTCGGGATACGGCGCCAGCAGCTGGCGAATCCCACGGCGCGCCAGCGGCTCGTCGTCCACGATCACCGCGCGGATATCAGCCACCCGAAGGCTCCAGCTCGTGATAGGGCAAACGAACAGTCGACGCGCGCCCCGCCTTCGGGAGTGCGCACGAGATCGAGACTGGCGCGGTCCCCGTACAGGGTGGCGAGTCGTTCGCGGGTGTTGCTCAGCCCCACGCCTTCCCCCGGTTCCGGAACGGTGCCGCCGGGTCCCGGGCCATCGTCGGTCACGGACAAGACCAGCTCGTTCGCTTCGCGTCGCGCCTCGATGCGCAACAGGGTCGCGGTCACCCGTTTGGCGAGGCCATGTCGCAGCGCATTCTCGACCAGCGGTTGCAGCAGGAACTCGGGCACTGCAGCGGGGAACAGCGCCGGGTCGACGTCGATCACCGGACGCAGGCGATCCGAGAAGCGCACCTCCTCGATCGCCAGATACTGGCGCACGAAGTCCAGCTCCATCGGCGAGCGTCACCTCCTGCGGTCGATCGGGAGGCGCCCGCAGCACGCGGCGCAGCATCTCGCCCAGCTGCTCGAGCATGCGGGTGGCCGTCGCGGTGTCGCGGTCGCGCACGATCACGGTGATGGCGTTGAGGCTGTTGAGCAGGAAGTGCGGCTGCAGCTGCATGCGCAGGGCGCCCATGCGCGCCTCGGCGAGCTGCGCCGAGAGTCGGGCCGCCTGCGTCTCCCGATCGCGCGCCTGGAGAAAATAGAACACCGCGTGCTCCACGCCGAGCACCGCGAAGTACACGGCGACCCCGAACGGCAGCGAGGTGAAGAACCAGTTCACCAATCCCCCCCCGTACGGCGAGTGGCCAAACAGCGACACGCTGAGCAGCACACCCCCGGTCGCCCAGACCGCGCATAGCACGATGGACGCGCCAAGATGGACGGGCAGGCGTCGTGCGATCGCGCCTTTGGTGAGGGGATAGCGCCGGGCGAGCCAGAACACCGCGGGCGTGAGCAAGGCGTAGATGAGCCAGTCGCCTGCTGCCCACAACAGGTCGCGCCAGGTGGGTGGCTCGCCGCCGCCCAGCAGTGGTTGGGCGTACTCCTTCAGGGCCGCCAGGATCGCCGGAGCGAACCAGGCCGCGGAAACAAATACCCAGACGGGGAGTTGGCGACGGGTGTGGGGCGTCACCCCAGACACGGGGGGACGCCCCACTCGACGATCAGGACTGGTTCGCCAGGTCCGTGACGGCAGTGACCAACTTTCTCACTCTCGCCTGATCGGCGGCCGTGGCGGCATCTCCGGTGAGCTGCGTCGAGAGCTGCATCAACGCATCCTTCCGCCCCTGCCCCGACAGTCCCTCGGCGGAGGCCAATGCGGTCCTCGCGGCTGCCACGCGATCGGCCGCCAGGCCGTTCGTGCGCGCGAGCTGATCCAAGTACGCGCGCGCGACGACGAAGCTCGCCGGCCAGACGATCTTCGGCTGGTCCTGGGTATTGAAATAGTCCAGGTGCACCAGCTTGGCGGCGTCGATCTCGTTCTGCGAGATGAACGCGCTGGGCGTCAGCTCGAAGATGTCGAGTCCGCGGGAGATCTCGGAGCTGACGATCACGCCGTTGTACCAATAGGCGGACCACGACCCACCGCTGGCCATTCTGGTGGAATCGACCGGACCGCGGTCGAAGAAGCCGATCTCCTTGGGGTGGGCCGGGTCGCTCCAATCAAAGACCGAGATGCCGCCCTGATACCAGGATTGCACCATGATGTCCCGTCCCGGGATCGGAATCAGCGAGCCATTGTGCGCCACACAGTTCTCGAACTGCGTCTGTGGCGCCACCATCTTGTAGTAGCTCTGGAACTGCAGGCTGTCGCCGACGAGCGTGAAGATCGCGTCCGCGCCCCACTCGTGTTTGTCGGTGGCGCGGCACTTGGGCCCGCCGCCGCCGCCCCACTCATCGGAGAAGAGCAGCTTGGTGCCGTCGTTGTTGAACGTCGCCGAGTGCCAATAGGAAAAGTTGGAATCGGAAACAGCAGCAATCCGTCGCGGGTGGGCGACGTCGTGAATGTCCAGCAGCAAGCCGTACCCTCCGCACGCCCCGCCCGCCAGCCCGATCGCCGGGTACACCGTGATATCGTGGCATTGGGTGGGGCCGGGGCGAACGCCATTCAACGTGCCCGGAGGCGGTGCACCGACCATCGCATCCACCAGGCCTTGGATTCCGGAGCGCAGTTCCGCGCTGTCCGCGCCCGTCGGCGGGCCGGTCCGCTGGTGGCTCTTCACGATGCTGTCCAGCATCGGCGTGGTGAATCCGGGTCCGAGGACGAATTCCTGTCCGTTGAACTTTGCCGTGAAGCCGCCATGTGCCCGCGCCTCGGCCGCGACTCTGGCGGCGGCCGCGATGTCCTCCGGCATCTCGCCGTGTACTGGCGGCGCGGTGAGGCCGTTGAAAATGCGCGGCGAGCTCACGATCGCGGATGACTCCGGGTGCGCCAGCGGCACCTTGATCACTTCGATGCGGAACAACGCGGAGTTCGAATCCTGCGCCGGCGCCAGCTTCACGCACCCCGCCAGCTCGTTGGGCGAACGAACGCCGGCCGACCCGGACACGTAGACGTACACGTTGTCCGCGTCGTTCGGGTCGATCACCACGGTGTGCGTGTGCGAGCCGCGGCACGTCTGGACGTTCGCGATGTAGCGCGGATTGGCGATGTCCGTGATGTCGAAGATCCGGATGCCGCGCAGGCGCTCCGCACTGACCGAGTCATGCACGCCACCGGCCGCACAGTCGAGACGCCCACCCATGCCCTCACCGGAGACAAACAGCAGATTCTTGAAAACCGAGACGTCGCTCTGCGAGGCCGGGCAGAGATAGCCGATCTTCAGCGTCGGCTGCGCCGGGTTCGAGATGTCCCAGACCTGAAAGCCGTTGTAGTTCCCCTGGATCGCATAGATCCCGGAGAACGAGAGATCGGAGTTCGTGATGCCCTTGAACTTCTCCGAGGGCGGCGTTTTCGACACCACGCGGAGATTCCATGACGCCTCCTCGGCATCCATGAGTCCAGCCCGGAGACCGACGCGCGGGTCGCGATTGGGCGCCACACTCTGCATGCTGCCGCTGCCCGAGGAAGCGCACGCGGCGATGGCGGCCACGCCCACGGCCACGATCAACGACCGAAGGGTGGCGGGAGCCTTGACTGCGAATTCCATGGCTGATTCCTGTGAGGGAAGGAAGACAACGGGGTGAACCGGCGACGTCGACTGGATCATTGCCCGTGCACATCGAACAGGATGGACGCGAGCATCTTCTGCATGCGATCGATTTCGGTGGACTGATCGGCGTACACGTCGGACGCAAACTTGTAGACGTTCTCCTGCTCGCCGCCACCAGGCGATCCGAACAGCTGGTTGACCATCGTGATGGCCCCCTGATGATGCTGGATCATGAAGCGCAGAAACAGGCGGTCGAACTCCGGGCCGCGTGCCTGATCCAGCTGCGTCAACTGCTCGGCGCTCAACATGCCGGGCATCATCACCATCGGCCCCATGCCCGGCATCATGTCGTGCGCGGGATCGGGGACGTCCTCATGGCGGTCATCGAGCCAGCGCGACATCAGCGCGATCTCGTCCCGTTGGGCGACGACGATGCGCTCGCACAACGTCCGCACCGACGGACTCGCTCCGTGACTCGGGGCCCAGCCGGCCATCAAGATGGCCTGGGCGTGGTGGTGAATCATGCCGGACATGAAGGCCACGTCCTCAGCCGTGTAGCCCGCATGGCCCGTGTCGGATCGGATCGGCGCCGCGGAGGCGGCAACGGCGCTTGTGCCCGACTGCTGCGCGGTGGCCGCGGTCGTCCAGGCTGCGAAAATCGCGAGGATGGCCAGGATGAATGATCGCTTCATAGAACGGAGCCTCCTGTTTCCTTGCCCCCCGATTCTAACCACCGGTGGACAGGTTGGGTATGCGGTCGGGTTTCCTCACACGTCCCGGAAATAGTTGAATGCAGGGACGCGCGATCTGTTCCATCGTGAGGCATTGGAGCGTTCACACCCCGCCACCGGCCAAGGCATGCAGCTTGGTGATAGTGGCCCAGTTGCGCGTCGTGGCGCCATCCCCCAGCGCCCGGCTGACCGCCGCGGCCAGAGGGCTGTCCAGCTGACCGCGGGGGCACCACAAGTAGCCCACCCGGGCCCCGACCGCAAACGCCTCCACCTTCCAGTCCTCGCGGGCCAAGGGCTTCAGTCGGGCCCGATCCGCCGGGTTGGTGAGCACGGTAACGAGCAGGCGGCTCGGGTTGTTAGCGACCTTGGCGAGCGGGTTGTTGCGCACCACGGTCGCCAGCTCCACAGCCGACAACACCGTGACCCGGGACACGACGCCCAGCCTGGCGGCAATCCCCTTTTCAATCCGGGTCGCAGGATCGCCCCGAACACTCGAGGGGAGGGTGAAGACGACATTACCACTGTTGAGCAGCGTGCGGACATCTTTGTAGCCCAGGCCTTCGACCAGGCCTCGCAGGTCTGCCATCGCGACCCGCTTGGCCTTTCCCACGTTGATGCCGCGTAGCAGAGCGACGTGCCGGCCGCCGGTGGTCACTGCTGCAGGCGCCGCAATTCGATTTCCGACACGATGAATCCGAACGCCGGCCAGCCACCGGAGGCGACCGAGCGCTCGAAGCAGGCGCGGGCCCGCGCCGTGTCCCCCTGCACCAGCCACCAGTTGCCCAGTCCGTAGCTCAGGGTGGCGACGTCGATGTCTCCGGTGTCGGCCGGCGTCACCACCGAGTCGGCGGGAATTTGTCCACGGTACAGCCGCAGCCGCCGGGCATACGCATTGGTCGCGGGCAGCGAATCCGGGTGCCGGTCCAGCATCGCCTGGGCATCAGCCTTCCGCCCCGCTCGGGACAGCGACATCCACAGCCAATCGGTCGCGCCGGCCAGCTCGGCGCCGTCCGGGGCACGCGGTTGCGCGCGGGCAAATGCCTCCGCGGCCGCCGCGAACTCACCGCGTGCGAATCGGACGATGCCGAGGTGGTACCAGATGCCGTAGATAGTGCTGTCGAGCTGACTGCCATGCGTGAGGTCCTCCAGGGCCCGATCGAGCTGCCGAGTGGACAGGTACCGATGCCCGCGCCAGCGATACAGCAGCGCATTGTTGGGCTCGAGCGCGAGCCCCTTGGTGAACGTCTCGATCGCTTCGCGGTACTGGCGCACGCCGGATTGCGCCACGCCGAGCTGAATGATCAGCGCCACGTTGCGAGGATCCGCGGCCAGCGCACTCTCGGCGCGCGCGATCGCCCCGGTGTCGCGCTGGGAGCGGTACTCCACGCCCGCGGGCGAGCGATACTCCACCGCCTGGCCCCCCAAAGGGGTGGCGGCGGCCCAGCAGGCGAGCCCGGTCATGAGCAGAAGCCATCTCGTAGACATCGACGTCCCTCTCATCGAAAGTGTTGCCGAGGCCAAGGTGCGACTCATGGCGACAGCAATCAAGACAGCCAGCGATGCACCCGTCCCACGAGCTCCGTATCCCCAAGCTCGCCACACAGGGCCTCGAGCTCCGCACGCCGCGCTCCCTTCCAGTGCAGCGCCTGAGGTGCTTCTTGGAGCGGCACGTCGACGCGCAACGTCGCCAGCAGGCGGTACAGCGCCACCTCCGTCCGATGCTGCCGCAAGCTGTGCGCGAGGGCTGCGGCGCCGCGCACCGGGACATCCCATTGCGATTCCTGATCTGGGATCGTTTCCAGGTGGCCGTAGCGAGCCAGTAACGTCGCGGCGGATCGCGCGCCCCACCGGGGCACGCCCGGATATCCGTCCGCATCGTCCCCCACCAGGGCGAGCCAGTCCGGGATCGAGGCGGGCGGGACGCCAAATTTCTCGATCACCGCCGCTTCGTCATACAACCGGCGACGGCTTCGATCCAGGCAGACCACTCGGGCGCCGCGCACACACTGCGCCAGGTCCTTGTCCGGTGAACAGATGACGACCTGTTCTACGTCGGCGAGAGCGGCGGCCTGCGCGGCCGCGGTGGCGAGGGCGTCGTCGGCCTCGAACTCGACCATCGGCCATGTCACTACCCCCAGGGCTCGTGTGGCCCGCTCGGCGAGCGGGAACTGGGCCAACAATTCCTCGGGCACCCCTTCGCTGGTCTTGTACTCTGGAAACAGATCGTTGCGAAACGACTCAATGACGTGATCGAAGGCGCAGGCGACGTGGGTGACCCCGTCTTCGCGCAACAACGACAACAGTGACCGCATCAGCCCCAGCGTTGCTCCCACGACTCCCCCGTTGGGGGCGACCGCTTCGGGCGCGCCGAAGTGCGCGCGGAACAGCTCGTAGGTGCCGTCCACGAGGTGGATGCGCATCGTCAGGCGCTGGTGTGGCCGCGGGTCCCTACGCGGAGCATCCAGATGATCGCCGCGGCGACGAGGAACGCGGCCCCCGCCGCAGCCATGCCCGTCATTACCCCTGCCCCGCCCCAGGCAACGGTGGCAATCCCGGCAGCCGCAGTCAGGCACACGGCCCAGCCCGCCAACACCGCCGAGCTCCACCGGTGTCCGACGAACGTGGTGACGATGCCGAAGAGGCTCAGGAGGCCATACCCGAGCTGTGCGAACGTCTGAATTGTTTGACCGGTCGTTTGGGCTTGGGGGAGTTGATGCACGCCACCGACGAGGCCGTTCCAGCCGAGGAACAGGAGGCACAACACTGCAATGGCGAGGAGCAGGCGCCGGATCATGTGGCGAAGAAATCCACGATGCCGGTTTCGAGAGAATACTCGGCGCCGACGACCAGCAACCCTTCCTCGCGGATCAACCGCTCCAGCACCGGTGAGCCGTGTCGGAGATGATCCACGGAGGCCTGGATGTTGGCCCGGACGGCCCGCTCTACCAAGTCCTCCTCCTGCGTGTGGCCGGCCGACACCAGCCCTTCGACCGACGGGCGCACCCGATCGACGATGGCGCTCAAGTTGCGGGACTGGTTCTCCGTCGGCACCTGAAGCGCTTCGATGGTGGCGAGGATGGCGCCGCACTGGGAATGCCCCAGCACGACCACTAACCGCGTGTCGTAACGGGCGGCCGCGAACTCCACGCTGCCGACCTGGGACGGCGCGACGATGTTGCCCGCCACCCGGATCACGAACAGATCGCCCAGGCCCTGGTCGAACACGATTTCCGCCGGCACGCGCGAATCGGAACACCCCAGGATGATCGCAAACGGCTGTTGTCCTGCGGTCAGCTCGATGCGGCGGGTATGGCTCACGAACGCATCGGAGCCGCGGACGTTTGACGCGAACCGCAGGTTCCCTTCTCGCAGCCGTTGCAGTGCGACGGGCGCGGGGACTATGGGCGGCCCGGCTCGCCGATGCGGCGGTGCTTGCCTTCCTGATCCGAGAAGTCGGCCCGCTTGGCGATACGAACCGGAAGGTCATGGCGCGTGATCGCCGTGAGGATGGACTCGGCGAGCGAATCCTGCTGGTCGGCCAACGGCGGCTCGCGCGGCGCGCGGTAATACCACACTTCCCCATTGGTCAGCTTGAGGGCGGTGAGGAGTGAGTCCAGCGCGCGGAGGGTGATGGCTCGCCCGTCCGCGTACGCTCTCGCATCGCTGCTCACGAGGATTCGCAGCGTCGAGTCCGTCGGAGCCGGAGGCGTCAGCGACGTGAACGCAATCACCGTGTCGGCCGTCGTGCGATCCGCGGTTTTCCCTCCCGCGCACGCGCAGAGGGTGAGGACGATGAGGAAACGTGGGGGTCGGACCATGATTGAAGCTGCCGCCGGGCGCCGTGGCCTACAAGGCTCCCCGCAGGGGTTGACGTCGGGCCGGTCCTGTTGTACATAACCATATGGTTATGCACTCACTGGCCTACGGTCGGGTCGCCCCGGACCGGCTGGACGCAACATTCGCGGCCCTGGCCGATCCCACCCGGCGGGCGATCCTCTCCCGGCTTGCCGCCGGTGAGGCGTCCGTGACGGAGCTGGCCCGGCCGTTCGCCATGAGCCAACCGGCGATCTCCAAGCATCTGAAAGTCTTGGAACGCGCCGGCCTGATCTCGCGCAGCCGGGCGGCGCAACGGCGCCCGCGCCGGCTCGAACCAAAGCCGCTCGCGGAGGCCACCGCGTATCTGGAACGCTACCGCGAGTATTGGGAAGCCTCCTATCGGCAGCTCGATTCCCTGCTCCAAGAGATGAAGTCCGCCCGCAAGCCCCGTGGACCCACGAAACGCTAAAGGGAGACGACCAATGAAGACCGCAGGAGCCCTGCAGATCACGACACCCTCGGAGCGGGAGATCGCGATGATCCGCGTCTTCGATGCCCCGGCTGATCTCGTATTCGACGCCCATACCAAACCCGAGCTGGTCAAACGATGGCTCGGCGTCCAGAACGGCTGGTGGTTGGACGTGTGCGAGATCGATCTCCGTGTCGGCGGCGCGTACCGCTACGTGTGGCGCGGCCCCAATGACAAGGAGATGGGGATGGGTGGCGTGTTTCGTGAGATCGTCCGGCCCGAGCGCATCGTCACCACGGAGAAGTTCGATCAGTCCTGGTACGCCGGCGACGCGGTCGATACGGTGACGCTGGTCGAGCGGGACGGCCGCACAACGCTCACGCTCAACGTGCGCTACGACTCCAAAGAAACACGCGACGCCGTGCTCAAATCCCCCATGGAGCAGGGTGTGGCGGCGGGGTACGACAAGCTTGCCGAGTTGTTGGCTGCGCCGAGCCGGTGACCCCGAAGACTCTCAGCCACCTCGAAGAGGAGCGTATCATGCAGAAGATCGTCCCGTTCCTGTGGTTCGACGGCAACGCCGAGGAGGCCGTCAACTTCTATGTGTCCATCTTCCAGAATTCGAAGGTCCTGAGCATGACACGATATGGTGAGGCTGGTCCCGGGCCGAAGGGATCGGTCATGTCGGCGACGTTTCAGCTCGAGGGCCAGGACTTCTATGCCCTGAATGGCGGCCCGCTGTACAAGTTCACGCCGGCGATCTCCTTGTTCGTCAACTGTGAGACCCAGCAGGAAGTCGACGCGCTGTGGGGGGAGCTCACCGCCGGGGGCCGCGAGGATCGCTGTGGTTGGCTGACCGATAAGTTCGGCCTCTCATGGCAGATCATCCCGTCAGTCTTGGGCAGACTGTTGGGAGACAAGGACCCGGTGAAAGCGAACCGGGTCATGCAGGCGATGCTGCAGATGGCCAAGATCGACATCAAGGGCTTGCAGCAGGCCTACGACCGCGCGTGACCAAGCACGAGGTGCTCGCGTGGCTGAAGCGACGCGGGACCCAACGCAACATCCGGGGCATGGCGCGCTACGGCATTGTCGCCCGGCGCGCGTTCGGTGTGTCGGTGGGGACTCTCCAGTCCCTGAAGAAGCGTCTGGGGCGAGATCACGCCTTGGCACTGGAGTTGTGGAGTACCGGGTGGTTCGAAGCCCGTTTGCTGGCCGCGCTCGTGGATGATCCCGAGCGGGTGACGCGGCGGCAAATGGATGCGTGGGTGGCGGGCTTCGAGAACTGGGCCGACTGCGACACCGTCTGTTTTCAGCTGTTCGATCGGAGCCCCCTGGCGTGGCAGGCCGTCCGCCGCTGGTCGCATGCTCCGCGTGAGTTCGTCAAGCGCGCGGCGTTCGCGTTGCTGGCGTCCCTGGCCCTCCACGACAAGACGGCTCCTGACAGACGGTTTGTGACACTCCTGCCGCTCATCGCGAAGGGGGCGCGGGACGAGCGCAACTTCGTGAAGAAGGGCGTCAGCTGGGCCCTGCGTGGCATTGGCAGGCGAAATGTGGCCTTGCACAGGGTCGCGCTGGCCCTGGCGAAGCGGCTGGCGGCATCGGAGCACAGCGCGGCCCGATGGATCGGGAGAGATGCCGCGCGGGATCTGTTGAATCCGAAAGTTCGCGCCCGGCTCGCGCGTCGCGCGCGCTAGGCGCACGCCGCTCCCGCCAACACCGGGAGCGGCCATCCATTGGACCCGATCTCCGAGTCTCGAATGTCCGGTCGCCCGGGCGATGCCGACCGCTGCGAGCGTCAGTACCAGAGTGAGAAGGCCGGCCGCCAGGAATGTGGTGAAGGCGCGCATGCGCACTGGCTCAAGACTTTCCCGCACCGCTTCGTGATAGGACAGCGCTTCCGCGAGCGGTTCGACCTGGCCCAACACGATTCCCAGCCCGACGGAGAGAGTGGTGTCCTACCTCGAATCAGGAGTAGTCCATCGATGGTCAGGCGGCTGGGAGCCTGAATCCGCTGGGCTTACCCGATTGGGCCGCCTGCATCTTGGGGGTCAGGAAAGTGTCACCGATGTTCTCGTACGGGATGGCGGCCTGATCGAAAATCCAGGGCGGCGCATTGGGATGCTTTTTCTGCCACTCCTCACTGCGCTTCGGCTCCTGGCCACCCGCGTGCACTTCGAGAATCACATACCCGTCATGGGCGGCGACGAGGGACCAGACATCGAACTCGCTCCCCGACCGGAGACGAACCACGAAGCGTGCCTGGCCTCCGATCAGCCGCAGCTGGTCCGGGAGAACCTTCTCAAAGTATTGGCGGTCGAACATGCTGTTCTCGAATGGGTGGGATGTGTTCAAGCTGCCGCCTGTGGCGGCCGCGGACAAGTCACGGTGACGGCGGAGACAGTGATGGACTGGGAAGCCAGCGCCCAACCCGCCGGCAGTAGTCTTCATAAGCAACGCCAAAGCGGCGACGCAGCGCGGGCTCTTCGTATCCCATCACGAACAGGTTGACCGCGAGGAACCAGACCGCCCAGTACACCAGCAACGGGCGCGATCGAGTCAGGAGCAGCTCGCCCAGCACGATCATGGTCACGCTCAGGTACATCGGGTTCCGTACATATCGATAGAGCCCACGGACCACCAGTTCGCGCGGAGGATCGACCGGAGCCAGCGTGCCGCGGCCGCTGCGGGCAAATTCCCAAATACACGTAACCAGCAGCACGGTGCCCGTCGCGATGACCAGGACGCCGAGAACGTCCAAGGGGCGTTGAGGGCTGAGCGCCACCTGTGCGAGGCCGAAGTACCGCCATGGCAAGTAACCGGCAAACAGCCCCGGGAGCAGCAACGCCCAGGCGAGACTCCGGAAAGCGAGCCAGATGCCGGCCCACCGTGAGGCGATCACTGCTGCGAGCCGGTGTCCGACTCCCCGCGAGACGCGCCCCAGTGTTCCAGAACATGGTGGACCACCGGCGAGAGCATCACACCCGCGACGACCAGGAATACGACGCCGGCAAAGAGGGCATACAGCCCCGCCAGCCATTTTCCGGCTTCGGTGTTGAGCCGGTCGACCGGGCCCATCCCGCCGAGCAGCATGGCGGCGTTCAAGAACGCACTGGACCAGGAAAGCCCCTCAACCCAATGATAGATAGCCATGCCGAGCAGCAACGTCGCGATGGCCAGAGGAAACAAGGCAGTGCCACTGCGCATCATGTGCCGCGCGAGATGCCAGGAGTGGTGCTGAGAAGGGCCGCTCAGGGAGGACACGCTGGCTCCTTGGTTACTGAATGGAAGACACGTAGTCGCTGGGGAGTCCAACCCGACGCGCCACGTCGCGTAGCTTGGCGGCGTACTCGGGGTTCCGCTCGTCCGGTGCCGGTGGCTGCGGGAGATTGTAGCACCGGGCGGTGACGATCGCCCCATCGGCCGTCATGGCCCGTACCGGCTCCGGTCGATACGCCTGGACGCTGGGCTCGGAGTACAGCCGCTCGAGGTCAGCGGCCGGGAGCTTCATGAGCAGCCCGTGCACCTGCCCGTTGGGTGCGGGAGCGAGGGCCGCCCGCGCGCCGATCCGAAGCGCAAAGTCCTGCACTACGGCGACTCGGATCTCCGTTGGTCGAAAGCCCCGGTCGCGCAGCAGCTCGTAATCCATGAACAGCCCATAGAAGAACACGTCGAGCAGTCGCTGCTCCACCGGTTACGGCTTCTCCACAAATCGATAGCTCGCATGGCAGTCGTAGTCGATCTCGTGCTTCCGCTTCAACTCTTGAATGTATCTGAGGGTTCTCGCGGTATGCGGGCTCGGGACGCCCTCGTCGCCGAGGCGCTCGGAGGTGTGCAGCAGGATTTCTTCCAGACAACTGTTCAGGCTCAAGTGTTTGTGGACGGCCAAATCTTGTAAAAGAGCGGCGAGCCGTTTCTCGAGTCGCACGGGGACATCCACTCGCTCGATTTCGAGCGCGGGCTGGGAATCTGGAAGCCGATGTCCAAAGCCGAGCAGGTAGCCATACAAATCCCGGATCCGGTAGTCGCGAATCGCATAGTCCTGGTCCACCGGCGGGTGTACGATCTCGACGCCATTGCCACGATGAAACGCAAACAGCTCGTCCGCGTCACCGACCACGAAATACACCGAGCACCCTTTGGGACTCGGCGTCCCCTGCTCCAGGAACATCTGGACCTGGCCCAGGTTGACGCCCGCCATCGTCGGAGGATCGCCCCAAAGGAAACTCTGCCAGAAGCCGAGCTTCTTCGTATAGAAGTCCGCGGCGGCCCGGACATCATCGACCGCCAGGGACGGGTGTATCATCTCGCAATCGATGACCGGGATCGCGGGCGTGGGCATGAAGTTCCTTTCTTCCTCAGTCCTTCGACCCGCCGAAGACGAGGACGTAGCCGTTCGGGTCTCGGACCTCGAATTCCCAGTCACCGTACGACCGATGGGTGAGTTCCATCGCAATGAATGGCCGGCCCCGCACCGCCTCGTACAGGACCCCCACTCCACGCATCCGGATATACGCATCCCACAAGCCTTCCGGCCGGCGTCCCGTCACGTCGGGTTTCCGATAGCCGGCCAGTCCGAGCAACATGATCTCCGCACTGCCACGTTGGAGACTGGCGTAGGCAAACGGTTCGCTTGCGGGAAAGTTGCCGGCCAGGCGAAACCCGAGTTGCGCGTCGTACCATCGCGCCGTGCCGGCGACATCCGAAACCAGAAACGTGGGAACCGCGAAGCCGATCTGAATCGGCGAGCGACTGCCGGTTGCGGATGCCTCGTCGTCGGCCATGGCGCCTAAGCTGGGGCCCGTGACGACAGCAGACAAGAACAGCCGGCGCGTCTGGTTTGACGACCGGGCCGTTCGGCGCTAATTGATCCTGGCCTCAAAAGCCTTCTACGGGAGAAACGAGCATGAAAGTCGGTTTGATTCTCTTGGCGCTCGTCGCGGTGGCGCTGGGGTTGTCCACCCTGACCTACCGTCAACATGATAAGACCGCGCGCGCGCGGAGTGATTCCCTGGCGGGGGTCGCGGACTCCCTGAAGTTCGAGGCCGGCGCTCTGCGGGCGCGCAACACGTCGCTCGCAGCGGCGCTCGACACGCAAACGACCGCGGCCTCCCGGCAAAAGGAAGCGGAGATCGGCCAGCTCCGAAACACCTACGACCAGCTCGTGAAAGACATGCAGTCGGAGATCGCGCAGGGGCAGATTCAGATCACCCGCCTGGCGGATCGCCTCAACGTGAGCATGGTGGACCGGATCCTCTTCCCCTCGGGGGAAGCGGACATCACGCCGGCGGGGATCCGGATCTTGCAGCGCGTGGGGAACGTCCTGAAGACGACCGAAGGCAAGATCATTCGGGTCGAGGGGCACACCGACAACGTGGCGATCAGCGACCGGTTGAAGGGCACGTTCCCGACCAACTGGGAGCTCTCCACCACCCGGGCGTCCAACGTCGTCCGGTTTCTCCAGGACACCGTCGGCATTGATCCCGCGCGCCTTCAAGCGGTGGGACTCTCCGAGTTCCATCCGATCGCGAGCAACGCGACCGTCAAGGGCCGGAGCCAGAACCGCCGGATCGAAATTGCCCTCCTCCCCATGGCGACGGACAACGAGCCGTAACGACGCTGCATGGGCGCGCCGCGAGCCGCACCACTACCGGAGACCCGCCGGTCGCTCCCCACCAAACATGGCGCGCACGACGGGACCGAGCTCGGCCACCGGTAACGCCGCCAAGCCGTCCATGATGACCAGCATCGACCAGCAGGCATCGGTCTGACTGGGGGGCGGGTGGCGCGCAATGCCGATCAACCGCTCGCGATCCGCCGCGTCGAGCCCCATGGGAATGCTGATCATCGCCGCCCGGACCTCAGAATCCGTGGCGACCCGGCCATCCCGGTGTGCCCGGCTGCGGGCACGGACCACTCGCTCGAGAATGACCACCCAGCGGTCGATGGTGCCCGAATCCGCGTACGGGAGCATGGCATCCAGGTCCGTGGGAGCCCCCTGAGACAGCTGGAGTAACCCCCCACACATCGCTTCCGGCACCTGGTGCAAGGTCGCGGCCGTCGTATGCATGTACAGACTGGTCGAGGAGTCGTCCAGCCAATACACGTAATTCGTGTTGCTCGGGCCGAGCAAATCCGGCACCGTCAAATGTCGGAGGCTGTCCGGGAGCGCGGGATCGGCGTTCAACTTTCCTGCGAGCCGTTGCATGGCACGATTGGAATAGCCGGTGTCCGGCGCCTGCGCGCGCGCCGGCCTGGCCCCCAACAGCAGGGCCGCGACCAATCCCGCGGTCCTCACGGGGCGCGACCGATCACGGCGCTTGACCCGGCATTGGCAAGTCCGTTTTGAATTCGTCCATCATGTCTAGCCTATGGGGCCTTCCCCGTCGTCGATTCGGCCGGCTCATACGTTGCGATCACCACCCCGGTGGGCGTCGTCTTGGAGTTGACGAGCTTGAGCGTGGAGAAGGCGGCCCCGTCGGGGAAGAGACGCCGCCCGGACCCGAGCACCAGCGGGTGGACCAGGAGCACATACACATCGATCAGGTTGCGGCGCATCAGGGACTGGATTAGTTGGCCGCTGCCGAGGATCACCAGATCCTTGCCCGCCTCAGTTTTGAGCTTGGCCACCGCCTCCGCGGCGTCGCCCTTGAGCAGCGTGGAGTTCATCCAGGGGAGCGGTTCCGTCAGGGTCGTGGACGCCACGTACTTGCGCATGTTGTCGAGGATCGCGGAGAAGGGACTGTCCTTCCGCTTGGGCCACACGGCGTAGAAGTCTTCGTAGGTGCGTCGCCCCAGGAGCAAGGCCCCAGCGCGAGCCATGGTGTCTCCGGCTTGCATCATGGCCGCATAGGGCGTCGCCCAACCGCCGTGCGCAAAGCCGCCGCGTGGATCTTCGTCCGGACGTCCGGGGGCCTGCATGACCCCGTCCAACGTCACATTGGTGACCGTGATGCACTTCATGAGTCTTGGCCTCGGGGTTCTGGTTGCTACCCGTGCAACGGCGTCACACGCTCGTCGGTAAAGCTGATGTTGCGTGCACTGATATCGTATCGGACCCGCAGAACCGCATGGGTCTGCGTATCGACCCAGACCGTTGCCGGCGCTCCGGGCACTCCGACCGCCACGACCCAGACCTCCCGCGATCCGAGACGGGCAAACGGGACGGTGGTCCGTTCCCGTACCGCCACCGTCATGGGGACTCGACCGCCGCGCTCGTAGATGAAGAATGGCAGCTCCGAGCTGAACCCCTGGTGCAACGGCAAGGCCGAAACGACCAGATCGAGCACGTTGGAGTCAAAGATCGGGCCCCCGAGCGCCTGGCGGACCGCAGAATCTCCGGCGGTACCGGCGGCCACCGTTCCCACGGCGTCGTCCCCGACGAAGGCGAACCGCATCGTCCGCGTCGGCTGATGTGAGCGGTGCGCGACCGCCCGCAGAGTGCGGAGCTCAGCGAGCGCGGTGTCCACGATGACGCCACCGCCGCCGGGAAACCGCTGCTCGACCTCGAGCAGCGGCGTGCCGCCGGACCGGTCCAGCACCCGAAGCACGACGGTGCGGGTCCCAGCACTGCTGTCCTGGCCGGCACGCGTGATCGTGCGCTGATACACGACCGTGTCGGGTCCCGGTGTCTGGTCCAGGCGAACGGACAGCCCTGGGACCACCGCCGGCAGCGGTGGCGAGTGCGGCGCGCACGCCGCGAGGACCAGAACGACGATTGATGACCTACGAGAGTGAACCGCACGTACCGACATGATTGTTCTCCCGGAGTTGCCTATCGCCGCTTCCGTCGGTCCTCCGCAATCCGTGCCCGGACGAGCTTCTGCACGAGCCCGGACGGCGGCGCCTTGGTCAGGGGAAATCGAATCGTCCCGGTGGAGGTCGCGTATCCCTTGAGGTCGGCGGCGTACCGGCGCCGGATCGCCGCCGTCATCGGATACAGGCTGACGTGCTGCCGGAAGGCCGCGTACCAGACGAGCGGGCGCCCTTCGAACCGGAAGGCAGGAATGCCGTAGCTGAAGGCCTCGACGGCGCCCGGCGCCGCGGCGCGAATAGCCGTGCGGAGCACCTTCATGTGCCGTCGCGGCACAACCGGCAAGGACGCGATGTAGGACCGCACCTGGGCAGCGGCCCGTTTGGGATTGGTCTTGGACGACGAGGAGGTGGCCATGACTCAATATGCCTAGCCTTCCACGTATTGCTTCAACCCGGCCAGCATCATTTCCCAGTTCCGTTCAGAGTCCAAGCGCGCTTCCTCCGTCGCGTTGTTGTCCTGGGTCAGTGATATCCGGGTCTGGCCATTGGTGCCGGCGAGGTTGATGGTGACCATGTGGTAGTTCTCGGGTCGATCCGGGCGTCCACTCAGTGGACTGAAATGCGTGTACTGCATCGTTCGCTCCGGCATCAACCGAATGATCTTGCCATGGTCTTCAAACTGCTTGCCCTGCCACTCCCCTTTCCACGTAATCGCGCTGCCCTCTTTCCATTCGGAAGCGACCTGGGCACCGAACTTGGCCGAGCCTCAATCAAAGGCGCTTTTCGAACCAATGGTGCGCATAGGGCTCGGCGTTGAATGGTCGAACCTCGACGTAGCCGCTGCTCTTGTACAGCGATTGCGCCTCCGTCAGTGTCTTGTTCGTCTCGAGCCGCAGCAGCGACAGACGCTGCCGCCGTGCCAGGTCCTCGAGTTGTTGGAGGATACGGCGTCCGATACCAGCCCCGCGCGCGGTCTTCGCGACCCACATCCGCTTGATCTCTCCGTGGGTCGCATGACACTTGAGGGCCCCGCAACCGGCCGGCTCGCCGTTCAGTGTGGCGAGCACGAAGTAGCCGTGCGGAGGGGTGAGCTCTTCCGCCGCCGCGGAAATGCTGCGGGCAGGGTCAAACCCGGCGTCGAAGCGCTCCGCCAGCTCGTTGAAGTAGGAGCGGAGGCAATACTGGGCGGCGCGACTGCGGGGATTCTCGACCTGGAGCCGAACGGCGCCCGCCAGGAGGAGATGCTGCACCGCCCCCATGGCCGTAACGAGGCTCGCCCGTTGCGTCTCCGGGAGCCGATCGAGGAGGGCCTGCGCCGATTTGTTCGACAGGCGATCGAGCAGAGCCACTTCTTTGCGGCCCGCGATCGTGAGCGTGGCGCAACGCACCCGAGCGTCCGTCGATGAGGGACGAATGCGGATCAGACCTTCGTTCTCCAATCCGCGCAGCAACCGGCTGGTGTACCCTGAGTCCAGCGACAGCCGGCCGCGCAGGTTGCGGATCTCGATCCCCAGTGGGCCAATCTCAAACAAGACGCGTGAGGCGCCGAGGGAGCGGTTGCGTCCGAGAAAGCGCGCCTCCAATGCCCCGATCTGATGCGTCACGACGCGATTGAAGCTGCGGACTTGGGCGATCCCGTCCATATCTCTGACCATAGTCAGAGGTACGATGGAAGGCAAGGAGGCGTCGTTCAGGTGATGCGGCGGCGCAATCTTCTCGCTTGCTCCTCAGCTGCTTCGCGGGCGGCCTGGACCGCAATCGCGGGACACTGTGACGCGAGCGCCTGCTCCAAGTCGTCGGTGGAGAAGCGGTGGAACCAGCCCATGTCCCGCAGCTCGTCCAGCGCACGCGGGTACGCGAGCCGGGCCTGTCCCCCATGCGCGATGCCAAACCGGACCTCGGCGCAGTCGGCCTCAGCTTCCGTCTGCAATCGCTGACTGGGCAGCAGCCGGCGCAGGTTGTGCCACACCGAGCCGTCGCGGCGACATTGGTCGGCGTGCACCTGCTCATGCGCCCGGACGCGCGCCAGCAGCGTGTCGGAGAGATCGGGGTTGAACCGTTGTACCGGACCGACGAACGGGTAACAGAAGGTGCGACCGAGGTCATTCTGCCACGCCGGCACCAGCAGGGGCACTGTGAGCGCCGCGAGCATCGCGCCGACCAGGATGATCCCGACGAGACGCCCGACCCTGCGGCGCCCTGCCCTGCGCGGCTCAGATGACGGGAGCAAAGTGAGCGACGACCAGGCCGATCACCAGTCCACCGACGGCGCCGAGACCGAGGATCGGCGCCCAGGCCTTCGTGATCACCGCGGAAGGCGCACTCAACAGCACGCCGAAGAACACCCCGGTAACCCACCCCGGCCATGTCAGACCCACGACGCTGATAACGAAACCGATGGCGAACCGGTCGAGAAACGCCGCGGTCAGGGCCGCACGTTTGTCGGGAAAGGACATCGGCAGCATGGTGGCGACGGCTACGGCCCCGAACGCCAATCCGCAGATCACTCCGAGTGTCACACGCGACATGGGTCTGTTGCCTCCGGGGATCAGGGAACGCCTAGGGCTTCCCACTCTGCGCATACAGCGCTGTGCTGAGGTACTTCATCCCGGAATCCACCGCCACGGTGACGACGGTATGGCCCGGTCCCAGACGCTCGGCGACGCGCAACGCCACCGCCACGTTCCCACCGGTGGAGGTTCCGGCAAAGATGCCTTCCTCCCGGGCCAGCAGCCGGGCGGTCGCCATTGCCTCCTGGGTCGAGATCGTCTGGATCTCGTTGACGAGGGATGCGATCCACAACGGCACCACGAACCCGGCTCCGGTGCCCTCGATCCCATGTGACCCGCTCGGTCTGCCCGACAACACGGCTGACTCTTCTGGTTCTACCGCGACGACGTGCACGGCGGGGTCGTGGTCCCGCAAGCGTGTCGAGATCCCCCGCAACGACCCGCTCGTGCCGACGCTCTGGACGAACGCGCTCACCCGCCCGCTGGCCTGTCCCCAAATCTCCTCGCCCATCCGCTCGTAGCTGGACAATTGATCCGCGTTGTTCAGCTGGTCCGTCCAGTAACTCCCGGGAACGGAGGCGAGTTTTCGCGCGGTCTCGATCATCTCGAGCGTGAGCGCCTTGGTGGTCCCCCCGGTTGGGCTTTCGACCAGGGTGAGGCGAGCCCCCAACGCCGCCATGTGGGCGCGTTTCTCCCTACTGGCGGCCTCCGAGGTCACGATTTGCAGGGGGATGCGCTTGGCCGCGCACACGAAGGCCAGCGACACGCCCGTGCTGCCGCCCGTGTATTCCACCACCGACCCGCCCGGCCGCAGCCGTCCATCCGCCTCGGCCGCCGTCACCATCGCGAGCGCCATGCGGTCCTTCATGCTTCCGGTGGGGTTTTCGTATTCCAGTTTGAGGAGAATCCTGGCGCTCTGCTCCGGAACGACATGCTGGAGTGGAATGAGTCGGGTACCGCCAATCGCTTCCAGCACTGTCGCAGGTCCGCCGGTTAGCGGACCGTCCGTCCCGCGAAGTAGGCCGTGGCGGGCCCGATGAGAAGGGTATGAACCAGCAACCCGCCGATGGCGAATGGCGTCCACACGATCGGATGGTACCCGAGGCGCGTGAGCGGTAACACCACCAGGTTCATCACGAAGAATGCGATTGCCCCGAACACGAGGCCGCACACCAAGGTCTTCTGCCTCATGATGGGCAGCCAGCGGCTGATGATCATGTAGACGCTGACGATGCACGTCGCCACGGTAAAGTGCAGGGCAATACCGAGCAGGACGGTCGCAGTCCCGCCATCGAAAGACGCTGGCCCGAGCACAGCGGAGGCGACGGTCTGCCACGGGCGAGTCCAGGGGCGTCCTTTCGCCACGACAAAGATCGTGGCGTAGGCAAAGTCGATCGCCCCGACCACCCCGGCACCGTACAGGATGGCTCGCCAGGTAGTCAGCGCCGGACGTTCATCAGTCATCAGGTCCTCCCGGACGGTGGCTTTCGTGGCTGCTCGAGGCGCTCCCGCTTCAGGCGAGTTTCCGTCGCATCAAGCCGTTCTTCAACCTCGAGCAGTCGCCGAGTCACGTCTTCGAGCCGCAGCACTTCCGCTTGCTGAGCCTCCGGCAGCACCGGCGGCTCTACGGAGCGAGCCGGGTGCCGCCGCAAGAAGAGGATCGCGAACCAGACGGCGCCGGTCACGAAGCCAGTCCCCAGTGCCCACAGCACGACCTGCAACATATGGCTAGAACTTAGACCAGAGGTACTGGTTTGTGACCTCATGGTGGAACTGAATCTCGGCGGCCTTCACCTCCGCGCCGAGCGCCTTGGGGCAACGATCCGCCTGGGCTTGCTTCAGGTCGGCGAACTTGGAGTGGACTTCTTCGCCGAGCATCTCCTTGAGGAAGGGGCTGCCCTTGTAGAGACGAATGGCGTCGTAAATGTTGTCCGACAGGAACCGAGTGCGGCTCCGCTTGGTCTCGTCGCCCTCTTCCATCGGGCCTTCCAGGCCGGTTCGGAAGATCGTGTAGATCGCCAGGTACGGGTTGGCGTCAGGGGCAATCGAACGGACTTCCACGCGCTTGGACCGCTCGTTGCCCAGCGGAATCCGGATCATTGACCCGCGGTCGATCGGGGATGCCTTGATCTGATTCGGCGCCTCGAAATGCGGGTCCAGGCGGCGGTAGGCGTTCACGCTCGAGTTCATGATGAGGCAGATCTCGGCGCCGTTGGAGAGAATGCGCTGGATGAACTCCCAACCGGCCTTGGACAGCTGGTCCTGCCCCTTCTCGTCCCAGAACAGGTTCTTCCCTTTGCGGGCCACCGAGACGTTCGTGTGCATGCCGTTGCCGTTGATGCCGGTAACGGGCTTGGGCAGAAAACAGGCGGTCATGTCCATCCGGGCCGCCACTTGGCGGGACAGCAACTTGTACAGCTGCACATGGTCCGCGGCCATGCACGCCTCGGCGTAGCCGTAGTTCATCTCGAACTGCGACGGCGCCACCTCGGGGTGATCCTTCTCGTTGGCGAACCCCATGGCGCGCTGCACTTCGGCCGACGTGTCGATGAACATTCGCAGCGCATCACCCGGGAGCGAGTGGTAGTAGCCCCCAGTCGAAATGAACTCGAACTGACCGGTCTCGTGATACCGGCGCTCGGCGTCCCGCCCCTTGAACAGGAACCCCTCGATCTCATTGGCGGCGTAGCATACCGTGCCGTCCTTGGCGAACAGCTTCTCTCCGTACTGCTTGAGCAGTCCCCGCATATCCGCGGAGTACGCCGAGCCATCGCGCTCCAGGACATCGGCAAACGTCAGCACCTTGCCCGGACCGAATACGTCCGAGGGGAGCATGTAAAAGGCGGGCCAGTCTACCCGGAGCCGCAGATCGGATTCCTGCTGCCGGGAAAAGCCTCGAATGGAGGAGCCATCAAACGTCAGGTTGTCCACCGAGCTGAGCAGGAATTTCTTGTCGTAGTCGAGCATGTGAAACCGACCCTCAAGGTCCGTAAAGCAGACCGTGACGGCCTTGATGCGCTTTTCGTCCGTGAGGTACTTGAGACGCTCTTCCTGGATCTGCTGTGGGGAGACGCGGTCCAGCCGTTGTTTCTTCGCCGCGAGGTTTCTCTCTTCGAGCTCGTCGTATGGCAGTTCCAGAAAGTCACGAATAGCGGCGGTCATGCCTGCTCCTCGATGTATTGGTGAATTGACTAGCTATGAGTGCATTTAATGTAATTAGCAGTCCATTTAGCGTAAGTGGGGACTACTTTATGGTAAAGTAGCGATTATCAAGCAAATCCGAGCACGGAAACTCGTCTCGTCTTGCCCCTAAGCGTCGATCACGCACCAGCTTGGTCAAAGATGTTTGTGCCATGGCCCACGCGAGTTTCCCACTGGAAGTGCTCATGCAGACGGAGTCGGCCACTTGGGAGGATTTCGAGGTCACAGACCGACCGGCCGCCGTGAACGTGCCCGGTCGTCTCTTTCTGTGCGTAGCGAAATCGGAGCGTCCGACCGGAGAGGTTCCCAACCAGCCACCCGCGCTGGATTGATCCGCCGCGGTAGCGGCCAAGGACCCGGTCGCCACGCTGCTCGAATTCGAGTCGCGTGTGCGAACTGATGACGCCGGTTTCGGCGGTCGAGCTGACCTGAAAAGAAGTACCGTGGAGATTCATTCTGGACCTCGCCCGAAACGCTCCCACGCCAACGCCAAGACTATTCCGTAGGCCAGGAACACCGGCGCGAACAGAGCAAATACGAGTGGCCTGGGTGGTCGAAAACCCGGAATCGCGATCAAATAACAGATGACCGCAAACAGCACTCCCCGCAGCCAACGCCGTTGTGGCAAGAACCGTTGCACCGCCACGAGGATAATACCGCCGACGCTACCGGCCATGGCCCCGGCTAGGACAACGTTGAGAGACCCGCCCAGCGTGAAGGCGGCGGGGCGGTCGGAAGCGAACGTGAACACGCGCATCACCAGGCGTCCGCCAACACCAAGGAAGAGCGCACCGGTGATCATCCCAAGCGTGAACCCTGTTGCCAACCGCCTCATTCTCGAAACTACGGCCCCCCGAGGCCGCCGAATAGGCCGCTTCGCAGCGACTAGCTGGGTTGCGATCAGGTTTCGGTTGGCCGGCCGCGGCGTATATTGCCCGCGCGTTACCACCCGAGACTGATTGGAGCCACGGCGCTTGACGAAACCCGTCATTCTGACGGTCGATGACGATCCCACCGTCCTGGGGGCGATCGAGCGCGACCTGCGCCAGCAGTACCGCGCGGAGTACCGCATCATGCGAGCGGGATCGGCGGCGGAAGGCCTCGAAGCGGCCCAGGCCCTCGCCGCCCGCAACACGCCCGTGGCCCTCTTCCTGGTCGACCAACGCATGCCCACCATGTCGGGCACCGAATTGCTGCGGGAAGTGACGAAGCTCCACCCGGCGTCGCGCCGGGTGTTGCTCACCGCCTACGCCGACACCGAGGTCGCGATCGCCGGCATCAATGAGCTCGCGCTCGATCACTACTTGATGAAGCCGTGGGACCCGCCGGAGCAACGATTGTATCCTGTGCTGGACGACCTTCTGGGTGAATGGCGAGCCCGCGTGCGTCCGCCATTCGAGGGGATCCGCGTTCTGGGTTCGCAGTGGTCGCCGCCGTCGTTCGCGACCAAGGAGTTCCTGTCGCGCAATCGCGTGCCGTACGAGTGGGTCGACATCGATCTCAATGCCACGGCGCGCGCCCTCGCCGAGTCGCTGGCCGGCGACGTCACTCGCCTGCCGGTGGTGATCTTCCCCGACGGGGCCCACCTCGTTGCGCCGTCCACGGGACAGCTGGCCTCGCAGGTGGGGATGCAGACCCAGGCCAGCCGCCCGTTCTACGACGTCATTGTGATTGGCGGTGGCCCGGCCGGTCTAGCGACGGCCGTGTACGCGGCGTCGGAAGGACTGCGGACGGTTCTGGTCGAATCGCACGCGGCGGGTGGCCAGGCCGGCACCAGCTCATTGATCGAGAACTATCTCGGCTTCCCCGCCGGCGTCACCGGGGCCGATCTGGCGCAGCGCGCCACCGCACAGGCCCGGCGTTTCGGCGCCGAGCTGCTCACCGGGCAAGAGGTCGTGTCCCTGCGCCGGGAGGATCCGTACCGCGTGGCCGTACTCGCCGACGGCACCGAGCTCACCGCCTACTGTGTGGTGATCACGACCGGCATGAGTGCGCGCACGCTCGACGTGCCGGGACTCGAGCCCCTGCACGGCGTCGGCGTCTACTACGGGGCGGCGATGACTGAGGCGGCGCGCTACCGGGATAAGGACATCTGTGTCGTCGGCGGCGCGAATTCGGCTGGCCAGGGGGCGTTGTTCTTCTCGCGGTACGCGCGTCGAGTGACCATGCTCGTGCGCGCCTCCGACCTGCAGGCCACGATGTCCCGGTATCTCGTCGACCGCATACGCACCGCTCCGAATATCGACGTGAGCACTGGCGTGGAAGTCGCGGAGGTGCACGGCAACGGATCGCTGGAAGCGGTGGTGGTCAAGTCGGTCGCTTCGGGCGATCTCCGCACCATCCCGTCATCCGCCCTGTTCGTCTTCATCGGTGTGCGGCCGCACACCGACGCCTTCGCCGGGGTACTCGAGCGCGACGACGGCGGGTTCGTGATCACCGGTGCCGACCTTCCACAGAATCACGGCCGCCCGCGCGGGTGGACGCTCGAGCGGGAGCCCTTCATGTTCGAAACGAGCGTCCCAGGCGTGTTCGCCGCCGGGGATGTACGCGCCGGCGCCAATCGCCGAGTGGCGGCGGCGGTCGGCGAGGGATCGGCGGCGATTTACTCGGTGCATCGGTATTTGGGGACGGTCTGACCCGCCCGGGAGAGAGATCGTGACACCCGACCTGATGGCCCGACTGGCGCAGCACCGCGCCCTCGCCTCTGCGCCCGTCAGCGAACTCGCCTGGCTGGTCGCGCACGGGTCGCTGCGCACGTACGAGGTTGGCGCCGTGATCACGGCCAAGGGCGCTCAGGCGCAGCAGCTCTTGATCCTGCTGACCGGGCATTTCGTCATCCGCATGGATCGCGGGGCGGGCGCGCACAAGATCTTTGAATGGCGGGCCGGCGACGTCGGGGGTGTGATGCCGTACTCACGCGGCGCGTCTCCGCCAAACGATGTGGTGGCGGAGGAGCCCTCGGAAGTTCTCGCGATGGACAAGGCGTTGCTGACGGAGATGATCCAGGAGTGTCCATCAGTCACGGCCACGCTGGTGCACGCCATGGTGGACCGCGCGCGACACTTTACCTCGAGCCAGCTACGCGACGAGAAGCTCATCTCCCTCGGCAAACTAGCCGCCGGGTTGGCGCACGAGCTGAACAATCCCGCGTCGGCCGTCGTGCGGAGCGCCAAGTTGCTGCCCGAGGCGTTGAGTGGGGCGGAGCTCGCAGCGAAGGAGCTCGCGGCGGCAGGTCTGTCCGCCTCGCAGTTCGCCTCCATCGACACTGCCCGCGCTATGATCGCGCTGCCGGGGGCGGGCCCGGTGTCCACCGTCGCGCGCGCCGATCGCGAGGATACGATCACCGAATGGCTGGGGGATCATGATGCGACCCAGGAGTTCGCGATTCCCCTTGCCGATACCAGCGTGACCCTGACCGCGCTCGATGCCCTGGCCGCCAGCGTCCATGGTGAGGCCCTCGAGGCGAGCCTGCGGTGGCTCGCCGCCAGCTCGCTGGTGCGCACCCTGTCATCAGAGATCGAGACCGCGGCGACGCGCATTCACGATCTGGTGAGCGCGGTGAAGGGGTTCTCCTACATGGATCACGCCCCGACGCCGGAGCCGGTCGACATTCGCCGTGGCATCGCCGACGCGCTCACGATGCTTGGCGGGAAAACGCGCGCCAAGTCGGTCCAGGTATCTGTCGAACTGCCGGACGACCTGCCCCGGGCCCACGGCGTTGGCGCCGAGCTGAATCAGGTATGGCTGAATCTGATCGACAATGCGCTCGACGCCGTCGCGGACGGTGGTCACGTCACCGTGACCGCGCGCGGCGAACTCGACTGCGTGGTCGTGCAGATCGTGGATGACGGCCCCGGTATTCCACCCGACATCCAGGGACGGATGTTCGAACCGTTTTTCACCACGAAGGGAGTCGGCAAAGGCACCGGGCTGGGGCTCGACATTGTCCGACGGCTCTTGCAACGGCACGAAGGGGAGATCGGGGTGGAGTCCGTGCCCGGACGGACGGCGTTCCAGGTCCGGCTACCAGCGGCGCAATAGCCAAAAACGGGGCTTCGCGACCCTAGCGCGGTGGGTCTGCGCGCCGCTGTTCCACTCCCTTCGCCAACACCCGTTCGGCGAAATCCAACCGCTCCTGCGCCTCGCTTACCTCCTTCCGCAGGCTGCTGACATCAGCTTCGAGCGCTTCGACCCTGCCGGCCTCAGATTCGAGCGCTTCGAGCCGAGCCTGGAGATCGCTCACGCCGGTCCGCTGCCGCAAGCGGTAGGCCCATAACCCGAACACCAGCGCGAGCGCGGCGTGCGCCGTAGCATGCGCCGGCTGGTTGGGTCCTTCGGTGAACGCGACGGCGATGAGGTTGCCGATGCTCACCGCAATGGCAATGGGGTACCAAATCGCGGGTTTGAATGTCATGGGGCGTTCCTGCCGGCAATCGCCGTGGGGTGCCGAGGTTCGTACACACCGAGTTCCTCGCCACTCGGCAACACGACCTGGGTCACCCGGCCCCACGGCCGGTCCTGAACCGGACGGGTCGTGACGCCCTTCCGGGTCAGCTCGGCTCTCGTCGCCTCGATGTCATCGCACATCAGGTACAGCTCGTGGTACTCCGTGTCTTCTGCGGGGTGGATCGCCAACTCGGCCGGCGGCATGGCAAAGATAAGCCAACCCCGACCGGCATCCACGGCTGGAAACTCCAGGATGTCGCGAAAGAACGCGCGTGTCGCTTCGTCCTGCTTCGAATACATCAGCGCGTGCAGGCCAATGATGGCCACGGGAGACCCCGATGAAGGGATGCGCCTAACCTGCGGCCTGGAATGGCCGCAGACAAGGCAGCCGCGTTCCTTACCGCGTCGCCGGCGTGGCGACCCCCTTGATCATCAACCACAGCCCGAGTGGAATCTCGAAGGCGGCCATTGGCAACCACATCAACTGGAGGATCGAGCCGTGGAGGACCCCGCCGATCTCCAGCGGAAGGCCTACCAGGAGCAGGACCGACGCGACGACGCCCAACCATGCCAGGGCAACTGGGATCATCCGGCCGCGGAGCAATAGCCAGGAGAAGAGGGTGCTACCCACGGCGAAGAAGATGGCCCCTTCGAGGGGGGCCGGCCTCAGGAGGAACGCAGCGAGCGACTGCGCTGCGGCGGGGTCCGGTGCACTTGCCCCGCTGGCCGTCGCGAGCCAGAGCACTCCCAGCGTCCCCGACGTGGAGACGGCGCCGGTCACGCCCTCGGTGACGCGACAGGTCAGGCCCAACCTGGCGAGATCGGGATCCTGTTCGCGCGTGATGGCGTACAGCGTTACGGCCAGCACCAGCGCCGACAGGCAGCCGAGCAGCGAGAGCACGACCGCGAGGTGGACCTCAGAGGCATGGTGGGCCAGCCCGGCGAGCTTGGCGGCGATCCCTTCTCCGCTCATCGCCCGGTTGAATAACACCATGCTGGGAAAAGCGACGGCAATGTAGAAGAGGAACGTGAACCCGGCGATTCTTGCGTTCGTCCTGCGAGTCATGTCTCTACCCCCATGGCCTCGGGTACAGCGCGGTCACGCACGGACTGCCTGCTAGGCCGACCGCATGGTGATCGCCGGGTCGATCCGCGCCGCCCGCAGCGCCGGAATCCAGCAGGCGACGATCCCGATCGCCGCCATCATCACCGCCACGCCGATGAACGTGACCGGGTCGTGCGGCGCGACGCCGAAGAGCAGCCCGCGGATGACGCCGCGCGGCGAAGAAGGCGCCGGCCACGCCCAGCACCAGGCCGATCGCCAGCAGCACGCCGCCTTCCCTCAGGATCATCCGCTGTACCCGGCCGCGGTCGGCCCCGAGGCTCATGCGGATGCCGATCTCGTTGGTGCGCGCGCTCACCGAGAACGCCAGCACGCCGGCGATCCCCACCGCCGCGATGATCACCGCCAGGATGCCGAACGACGAGACCAGCGACGGCATTCAGCCGGCGCGGCGACACGCTCTGATCCTTGATCTGCGCCACGGTCATCACGTTCTCGATGGGCGCCGTCGGGCGCGATGCGCCGGACGATGCGCGTCGCCGCGGACGCCAGGCCGGCGACGTTGCTGTCGGCGCGGATCACCAGCGCCGCCGCTGAACGCCAGCTCCTGCGCGAAGGGCATGAACACGACCGGCCGGGGCTCCGCGTCCAGCCCGCCGTCCTGTGTATTGCCGACCACGCCGACGATCGTGCGCCAGTCGCCGCTGAGAGGGGTGAACCGCAGCACGTCGCCGGTCCACGCGATCCGCTTGCCGATCGGGTCCTCGCCGGGGAAGAACCGGTCGGCCAGCGTCTGGTTGATGATCACGACCATGGCCCGAGGCCGGCCCGATCGGTCGTGGCGAACGGGCGTCCCTTGAGCAGCGGAATGCCCGCCGGCGCGGAAGTACGTCGGGTCGGCGGTCCGATAGCTCGGCGTGCGGCATCGCCTCACCGACGGCGAGCGTCTTGGCCTTCCGCCTTGACGTCGAACCGGACGTCGCGGTTCGCGGAGCGGCATCGGTGGACCCGAGTCCGACCTCGATGACGCCGGGAAGCGCCGCGATCTCGCGCCGCATCCGGTCGTAGCGCTGCCTTGGCTGTCGACGTCGGCTCCCGCGGTCCGTCAGCAGCTGCCGGGTAGTGAGCAGCGGGACCTGCATCGTGAGCACCTCCTCGGTCCGGAGACCGGTGCTCACGTCGGACAGCGGATCATCGTGCGGGTGAGCAACCCGGCGCCGGCGAGCAGCACCACGGAGACCGCGACCTGGACGACGACCAGTCCGCGCTGCAGTCGCTGCTTCTTCAGGGCTGCCGCTCATCCGGCGCACCGCCGACGGCGATCCAGGCACGCGAAGCTGCCCTCCCTGCGGCAGCGAGGCCAGGAACGAGAGCAGCAGCGCGACCGCGACCGACAGCGCCGAGCGTGAAGCCCAGGACCACGCCGTCGAGGCGGATCTCGCTGGCGCGCGGGCGAGTACCGCTCGGCGAGCGAGGTGAGCAGCCGACGCCGCCGATCGCGATCACCACGCCGAGGCCGGCCCCCAGGAGCGTCAGCGACGAGATTCTCGACCAGCAGCAACCGCCGCAGCCGCGCCGACCCCGGCGCCGAGCGCGGCCCGCACGCACCAGCTCGTGCTCCCGCCGCACGCCGCGCATCAGCGTCAGGTTGGCGACGTTGGCGGCCGAGATGATCAGGACGAACGCCGGCGGCGCCCATCGAGCAGCCACAGCGTCAGCCGGGCGCGCTCGCCGAGCACTTCCTTGAAGGGGATGACGGCGACGCGGTAGTGGGAGCCGGGATCGTACGCCTCCTGTGAACTCGCTCTGCATGCGTGCGTAGACCGCGGCGACCTCGGTCCTGGCCTGCTCCACGGTGGCGCCGGGCGCGAGCCGGGCCACCATCTCGGTCATCCGGTGGGTGCGGCCCTCGACCATCATGGCGCTCACGTGGTGCGGGCTGATCACCATGTTGAGCAGCGCATCGATCCGGTCCGGAAAGAACGGCGCGGGCTGGAGCACCCCGATCACCGTCACCGACTTGCCGTCGAGTCGTCACCTGCTTGCCGACGATGGCCGGAGTCGCCGCCGAAGCGCTTCATCCAGAACGTCGTACGTGAGCACCATGCCACGGGTTGCACTCCGGGTCCGTCGTCGCTGGGCCGCGTCACCCTGCCGAGCACGGGCGAGAGTCCCATGACCTCGAAGTAGTTGCCGGTCACCAGGCCCACGTTGATGCGCACGGCGTCGTCGTCGTCCCTGCAGGCGTGAGCGTCCACGGGGAGTATTCCGCGATGCCGCCGAGCGACCGGCACGCCGGTGCGGAAGTCGCGGACCTCGGGAACGGAGAAGGCGATGTTCTCGCCGCCGGGTCCGTCGATGGACTGTCGCAGGTAGACCAGCCGATCGCCGTCACGATGGGGCAGCGGCTTGAGCAGCACGCCGCGGACAACGCTGAAGATCGCCGTGTTGGCACCGATGCCGAGCGCCAGGGTGATCACGACGACTGCCGGTGAAGGCGGGGCTGTGGCGCAGCGTGCGCAGCGCGTAGCGGATGTCGGCGACGAGATTCTCGATCCATGGCAGTCCGCGCTGGTCGCGCACCGCCTCGGCGGCCTGGGTGAGGCCTCCGGATGCGAGCAGCGCCTGCCGGCGCGCTTCGTCCGGAGGCATGCCGCGCCGGATGTTCTCGGCGGTCTCCATCTCGAGATGGGATTGCAGCTCGTCGCGGAGATCGTCGTCCGCGCGGTGTCCGGTGAAGACTCCCGCCAGGCGCGCGAGCGCGGCGCGGAGGTATCTCATGGGGCCTCCCGTTTCGGCGCCGAGAAAGGCAGCGATCAGGTCGGCGGTCTGATGCCATGTCGCGGGCCTCGCGCGCGAGCTGCTTCCGCCCAGCGGCGGTGAGCGTGTAGTACTTGGCGCGGCGATTGTTCTCGGACTGGCGCCACTCGGCCGTGACGCAGCCCCTCCTGCTCGAGCTTGAGGAGCGCCGGGTAGAGCGTGCCGTAGTTGAGGGTGAGGCGGTTCTTGCTCGTTTCCTCGATGCGGCGGGCGATGCCGTACCCGTGGAGCGGGCCGAGCACGTCGAGGGTTCTGAGGATCATCAGGGCGAGCGTGCCCTGCTTCACGTCCAGCTTGTCCGCCATGGTCCGTCCTATGGGTTCCCCATATGGGTACGGGTGGTCCGGCGGATTGGTTTCAGGCCTAGGGGATAGGCGTCCGGCCCTTCATGCCAAGGGCGGCTACCACCACGCGGGCGACCAGAACGCAGGCAGGCGGGCTATGATACCGCGCGCAACAGAAGCGGCCGGGCGTAGGTGAGCCGTCGCCAGATCCACTCGATCGGACCGAACCGGTACCGCGACAGCCACCACGCGCTGAGCGGGATTTGCAACAGGACGATCGCGACGGCGATCGCCATCGCCGTCGAGGCGCCGATGCGCCACCACAGTGCCAGTCCAAACCCGTACGAGAGCACGACACAGATCACCGAGTGCATGAGGTAATTCGTCAGCGCCATGCGGCCGACCGGCGCGAATAGGGTGATCAGACGCCGGCTATCCACGACCAGTAGCCCCACCGTGGCCGCGTAGCCGAGGGCCAGCATCGGGATGCCGACCGCCTGCATCACGACACCGACCAAGCCGCCGGTGGACGGCGGGAGATAGGGCCAGCGCAGCAGCGCCAGGGCCGCAATGACGTTCGCTGGCAGGCCGACACCCCACCCAAGCAAGCTCCACCGCACGAGCGTGGGGCGATGGTCGGACGGTGCCTGTGCGAGGCCGGTGCGCACCGCCCACAGTCCCAAGAGGAACATGCCGAGCACCTTCGGGAACCGGACCGTGACAAACAAGTCCGCCCATCGGGCCGCCAAAAAAATCAGGTTTCCCTTGAGGGCATCCTTCACACCACCCCGCCCCATGGCCTCGAACAGCGCCAGGATCTTTGCCGGCACCCCGGTGTCGGGCCGTACTGGCCCGGGCCCTGACCCCACGACCGTCCACGCGGCGAGCACCAGGACATAGAGCGCGGTGGGTAGGGCCAGGAGCATCACGGCCCATCGCAGCAGGTCGCGGTTGGATTTGCGGGCGAACCACGGCATCGTGAAGCCGAGCAACGCGTACAGCATCAGGATGTCACCGGCCCAGAGCAGCAGCGCATGAATGGCACCGATCGCGAGCAGGATGCGCAGCCGGCGTTTGAATATCGGCAGCGCGGCGTCGCCGCCGCGGGTGAGCTGTAAGCCGAAGCCGATACCGAATAGGAGCGAGAACACGGAGTAGAACTTCCCGTCGACAAACACCTTGTCGACAAACAGCGCGATGGCGTCACGGTTCGCGCTCGGGAGAGCGGCAGCGAGATCCGGCGGCATGACGAACAGGCCGAAGAACACCAGGACGTTGGCGAACAGAATACCGGCCACCGCGACGCCGCGGAGGACATCCAGTGCCGGTATGCGCTCGTTGGTGGGCGACGTCATGCCACAGCCTTCAACGGGGAGCGGTGATACGATGTTTCAGGGTCTAGCTACCCTTGACGAGACGCCGGGCCTCCTCGGCGCGAATCAACGCCCGCTCCGCGAAGTCCAGGCGCTCTTGAGTTGCATCGAGACCCTGGCGGAGCTCGACGATTTGTTGCTCTGACGCTTCGATCCGGGATTCCAGCTCAGGATCAGCAACTTGGGTGAACAACCTTCGTGGGACCTCGAGAATGGCAATGAACCCGATGCCCAGCGCGAGTAGAGCAATGAGAAGGCCGACGTTTATGCGCGTGGAACACTCATGTGCGTTTTTCCCCGGCTCCCAACGCTGCGCGATCCCGAGCCTGGGCCAATAGACGCTCCGCAAAGTCGAGGCGCTCCTGGAGCTCGGCGACCTGCGTTGACTGATTGGTCAACGTGGCTTGGACGTCTTCCAGGTCGACCGTGTGCTGCTCCAATTGCCGCTTGATCTCTGTCAGGTCGGCTCCTGAAGCTCCGCTCTTGTTGAAGGCCCCCGCGATGGTCCTCACGATCAGCAGTATGGTCGTCGCCGCGATCGTCAGAGCCAAGATGAAGATGGGTTCTCTCATGGTGCTCGACTCCTAGAACGTCGGCTTGAGGATCATCATCATAAACGCGGCGAGTGGAGTCAGCAAAGCGACGGCACCCCACCACTCCCACGTGCGCGCCAACCGCTGATAGACAGGCCAATCGAAGCGACCGCTCGACGCGGCCTCATGCGCGAAGCGCTTCAGCTGGACTTGCAGCGGCGCCACTTTGAGCGCGAACACGAGCCCAGAAACGCCAAACAGTATCAGCGACCTGCGGATCCACAAGGTGCCGAGGATCGGGTGCCCCCCGACGATCGCCGTCGCCACACCGCTCGCGATGATGGCGACGACACCGGGAATCGTGAACAACCGATCGCTCCGGATGATGCCGTCCATGGTATGTGCCAGCAGGCGCGGATCACGTGTTCGGGCAGCGTGGGCGTGCCAGAATAGCCCGGTCGTGATGTTCCCGAGAAACATGAGGACCGCCGCAACGTGGAAGAGTTTCAGCCACTGGTACATCCCTAGCTCTGCGGCCGTGGCAGGCGTTCCGGCTCCCGTCGCGCCAACATGCGCTCCGCGAAATCGAGTCGCTCCGCCAGCTCGGCCACCGAGCGGCGCGTGCTGTCCAGTTCCTCACGCAATCCGGTGACTTCGTCCTGAAGCGCCTCGTCCGGTTCTTCCCTGGGCCTCGTCTTCGAGGTCCGGTACGCCAGAGCCATCGCGTACATCGAAAACGCGATCGTCCCGCCGATGATCAGAGTAATCAGGACATTTTCCATATGGCCTCGGTACGGCCGGCGCCAAGCACCGGTTTCAGGTACCTGCGACTTTTCGTGCGCTGCGCAGTTCCGGCACGGCCATGGTGCCTACCGTTTCGCTCTGTCCGGTCACAATGCGCCGGTGATAATCGATTTGCCCCAAATGATAGGCCAGGTGCGCGGCTAGATGAATCAACCATTCGCCGGTCGACACCGTGTGCCCGGCGATCTTCTCGGGAAACTCCGCCTGGATCACACCGTCTGTTACGTGGGACAACCCCGGCTCGATTGCGGCGAGGGCGGCATCGACCTGTGCCTGGATCTCCGCACGCGGCACGTCTCGCCGGCTGAACTCGGCGGCCCGGTCCCGCACGTAGCCCGTGCCGCCCAACACCGCGCCAAAGAAATGTTGCACGTTGCCCGCGAGGTGCAGCGCGAGTGTCCCGGCGGAGTTCGCGATGCCGGGCGGTGTGCGCCATACGCTGGCATCATCGGGATACGCGTCAATTTCCCGTCGCACGGCTCGCAAGTCCCTGGTGATCACCGTCAGATCTTCAGCCAGCACGATTGCCTCCTGGATCATCGTTGTCAGCGCTCATCATGCCCGGGGATGAAACTGCCTGTGCACCGTCCGCAGGTATTCTCTGTCGATATGCGTATAGATCTGCGTCGTCGCCAGGTCCGCATGCCCCAGCATTTCCTGTACGGCACGTAGATCTGCCCCGCCCTCGAGCAGGTGCGTGGCGAAGGTATGGCGCAGGGTGTGCGGCGTGACGCGCTTGGCGATCCCCGCCCCCACCGCCGCCTGCTTGATGATGCCCCATGCCCCGACTCGCGACAGTGGCGTGCCCCGGGCATTGAGAAAGACTCGGCCACGTCCTTTGCCTCGATCGAGACTGGGACGCGACTCGCGGACATACAACGCGACCGCCCCCAGCGCGCGACGCCCGACCGGCACCAGCCGTTCCTTGGCCCCTTTGCCGAACAGGCGAACGACCCCTTCCTCGAACGACAGGTCCTGCAGCCCCACGCCCACAAGCTCGGAGACCCGTCCCCCAGTGGCGTAGGCCAACTCGAGCAGCGCGCGGTCCCGGATGCCCGTCGGCCGGTCCGGGGTGGGCGCCGTGAGCAGCCGGTCGATATCGGCCACACTGAGCACGGTTGGCAGCGAACGCCACCGCTTGGGCGATTCCAGCCGCTCGCTCGGGTTGCGCGTCAGGTGGCCCTCAGCCACAAGAAACCGAAAGTAGGTGCGCAAAGCCGAGATCTGACGGTGAATCGTAGCAGGCGAGAGCCCGAGGTCCTTCAGGGTGTAAACGAACTCGCGCAGGCCCGCCGCGGTGATCGCTTCCGGTTGCTGTATTCCCTGGCCGGTCGCGTGGGTCACCAATCGCCGCACGTCGCGCATGTAATTCTCGATCGTGTTGGCGCTGTTGCCGGCCTCGAGCGCCAGGTAGTCCCGGAACTGCTCGAGCTTGAACGCCAGCGGTTCGGTTGACATCTAGAGTGCCTGGCGGCGCCGTCGAATGAACCAGGCCACCGCGACCACGATCAATCCGACGGCCACGATGCCCAGGATCAGGTTCACCCGCGCCACCGCGTGGGTGACCAACTCGAGATTGGTCCCCAGCTTGAAGACGAGGTACGTCAGCGCCCCATAGTAGGCGGCCGAGGCCAGCGCCATCGAGCCGAGGGCCCGCCCGGCCGGCACCCCGACCACACCGGCAAACGGGGGCACCACGGCCCGCCACACCGGCAAGAGACGCGAAACGAGAATTCCATAGCTGCCGTGCTTGGCGTAGGCCTCCTCGATATGCTGCAGCGCGCGCTCGGAGAGGAGGCGCCGGCCGAGCCGTCCGGTGAAAAACGCCCGCCCGTAGCGCCGCCCCACGGTATAGACCAGCGCCGCGCTGCCGACATTGCCGACCCAGGTGATCCCGAATACCGCCCAGGGGTCGAGCACGCCGCGGCCGGCGAGAAACGCACCCAGGGCCACCGCGGTGTCGGCGGGGACTGGCGGGAAGATGTTTTCGATGGCGGCGAGCAGGCCAATGACGAGATAGAGCGGCGTGGGAGGCAGCGCTTGCAGCGTTTCCAGCAGGTGGCTCATCGGACCGGCGCTAGCGCTCCTCCATCAGGACGACGGCGATCACGGCGATGCCTTCCCCGCGACCGATGAATCCCATCCCGTCGTTGGTCTTGGCCTTCACCGAGACATTGGAGAATCCGGCGATCGTGGCGTCGCCCAGCTTCTCGCGCATGCCGTCGGTGTGGGGGGCGAGCTTCGGCTGCTCCGCGATGATGGTGACGTCCGCGTGCGCCAGCGAAAACCCCGCCTCCGTGGCTTTGAGGCTGGCGCGGCGCAACAGATCGAGCGAGTTGGCGTCCTTCCACTTCGGGTTGTCGGGGGGAAACATCTGCCCGATGTCTCCCAGGCCTGACGCGCCGAGAATGGCGTCGATGAGCGCGTGCGTCACCGCATCCCCATCCGACCACCCTTCGAGCCCGCGGTCATGGGCGATGGTGACACCACCCAGGACGAGGGCCCGCCCCGCCACCAGTCGGTGCGAGTCGTAGCCGATCCCCACCCGCATGCCACTCACTTGCGCAGGATGCGGATCGCCAGAAGCGCCGCGTTTTTGGCGTTGTCGATTCCCACCGTGGCGACCGGCACGCCGGGCGGGACCTGCACCGTGGCGAGCAGCGCGTCGAGGCCGTTCAAGGGCCCGACGGCGAAGGGCACCCCGATCACCGGCAGCTCGGTGAGCGACGCCGCGAATCCCGGCAAGGCCGCCGACAGTCCCGCCCCGCAAATCACCACGCGGCAGCCGCGCTCCTTCGCCGTCTTCACGAGCTCCGCCGTTCGCTCTGGAGCGCGGTGCGCCGAAGAGGCATGGAATTCATAGCTCACCCCGGCCTTGGTGAGCACCTCGAAGGCGGGTTCGATTTTCGGCTTGTCGGTCTCGGAGCCGATAATGATCAGGACGTCAGGCACAAATGCGCTTTCAGCCGTCAGCCATCAGCTAGGCAGCTTCGGGCAGCAAGGAGTAGTCCTGTCTGCGTTTCTTCGGTGAATAGCCAGCATCCACGATCAGCCGCTGCATTTCGGGCAACGTCATGCACCACGTGGTCCCCGCGGCCGACACGACGTTCTCCTCCATCATGAGTGAGCCGAAGTCGTTGGCCCCGAAGCGCAGGGCCACCTGGCCGATCTTGGGCCCCATGGTCACCCAGGAGGCCTGGATGTTGGGCACATTGTCCAGCACGATGCGGGCGATGGCCTGGGTGCGCAGATAGGTGACCGCGTCCGTCTTGGCCAGGTGCTCCAGCTCGGTGTGCTCGGGTTGCAGCGGCCAGCAGATAAACGCCGTGAAACCGCCGCTGCGCGCCTGGACTTCGCGCACCCGGAACAGGTGCTCGATCCGGTCGGCGCTCGATTCACCCAGCCCGTACATCATCGTGACGCTCGTCTTGAGCCCCAGCCCGTGCGCGACCTCCATCACCTCGAGCCAGCGATCGGCGCCGGCCTTCTTCTTGGCCACCTGATCGCGGATCTCCTGCACCAGAATTTCCCCCCCGCCACCCGGGATCGAATCGAGCCCCGCCGACATCAGCTCCCGCAACACCGTCTCGATCGACATCCCGAACCGGCCGGCGAAGAAATCGACTTCGGAGGGCGAAAACGCGTGGATGTGAATCGGGTGGTGACGCTTGATGTAGCGCAGCAGGTCGAGATACCACTCGAACGGGATGTAGGGGTTGTGCCCGCCCTGCATCAGGATCTGCACGCCGCCCAGCGCCTTCAATTCCTCGATCTTGCGGCCGATCTCCTCGAACGACAGCACGTAGCCCTCGAGGTGTTTGGGCCGCCGATAGAACGCGCAGAACTTGCAGTCGGCGACGCAGACGTTGGTGTAGTTGATGTTGCGGTCGATGATGTAACTGACGACGGGCTCGGGGTGCAGCCGCCAGCGTGCCGCGTCGGCCTGCGCGCCCAGATCCAGCAGCGAGGCGCGCTCGTAGAGCTCGACATAGCCCTTGAACTCTGAGGAGTTACGGTCGACCATCTCAGGCCACCTGGAGGAAGCGCAACGACCCGTCGGGCACGAGGCCCTGGGCGGACAACCGACGGAAGAACTCGGTCAGCCCGGCGAGATGCCGGTCGGTCAACGCATAATCGAGCCCCGCCAGGTACTCCCGGCAGGCGGCCTCGGAGACACCAGTATCAACCGCCGCTTCCCGGGCCAAGAGCTCCAGATGGGCCAGCCCCCAGGTGCGGGACTCGAGCAACCTCGCGTACACCTGACTCACCGCTTTGTGATCCGTGGCGCGACGGGAGGCCCACACCGCGAACACAAACGGCAGGCCGGTCCACCGCTTCCACTCGTCGCCGAGATCAACCCGGTGCGGATAGGTCCCGCGTGTCGACAACAACAATGCCGGGTCGCCGATCACCAGCACGGCATCGTGGGGCAGGCCGCTGAGCCGCTCCAGATCGACCGCCTCGGCGCGGGCTTCCGCAAAGCGGGGTTGGATCTTCCACACTTCGCGACACAGCAGCTCGAGCAGCGCGACCGAAGTCCGGGAGGAGGCACTGAGCAACACGGTCCGCCCGTCCAGCGTGCCAACTTCCCGTTTGCTGAACAGCATGACGCTGCGCACCGGCCCGTCGCAGGAGATGGCGAGCCCGGGCAGGAGCACCAGTTCCTTGCCGTGGCGCGCGTACTGTACCGCGCTGATCACCGACACATCGAGTGCGCCAGCCACCAGCAGATCGTTCAGCTCCGCGGGTGTCCCGGTCACGAGTTGGGCGGGGACCGAGACGACGCCCCGGTCGATCGCCCCGTAGACCGGGCGGCAATTGATGTAGGGAATGCGGCCGAGTCTCATTCCAGGCCGTCCACGACGCCCGCCACCACCGGCAGGTGTCGCTTGCCCTTCCCCTTTGCCTGCGCCCGATGCTCGATCTGGAAGATCTCACCTTGCGGGCCTTGGGGCCGAACCGGTTGCCGGCTCGGCACCCAATCCTCGAACGTCCGCACCGTCTGGTACAGCGAATCGCGCTCCACCGGCGTCTTCCGCGCGCCGCGAATCAGCTCGATGATCTGATCGTAGGAGAGCCACATCGGCGTACCGGCACCGGCTTCGTGGTACACCCGCTCGAACACCACCGTCCCCTCGAGGTCGTCGCAGCCGAAGCCCAGGGCGACCTGGGAAATGAACGGCGTGACCATGGGCCAGTGCGTCTTCACGTGCGGGATGTTGTCGAGCAGCAGGCGGCCCACGGCGATGTTCTTGAGATCGTCGAACCCCGTGGTCGCCGTCCCGGTGCGGCCCAGCGCTTCGCCCAACTCGTTGTGATCGGGGTGGTAGGCGAGCGGGATGTAGGTCAGAAAGCCGTGCGTCTCATCCTGGAGCGCCCGCAGCGTCAGCAGATGGTCGACCCGGTCCTCGAGGGATTCCACATGCCCGTACAGCATAGTGCAGTTCGAGGGAATGCCGAGCCGGTGGGCCTCGCGGTGCACCGCGATCCATTCCTCGCCCGTGAGCTTCTTGTCGGCGATCGTGGCGCGGGCCGCGGGACTGAATACTTCCGCGCCGCCACCCGGCAAGCTCGTGACGCCGGCCTCCTTCATGGCCTGCAGCACCTCGCGGGTCGAGAGCTTCTCGAGCCGGGCCAGGTGCGCGACTTCGACCGCGGTCAGCGCCTTGATGTGCACGTTCGGGTGGCGCTCTTTCAGGCCGCGGAACATGTCGACGTAGTAAGACAGCCGCAGTTTCGGGTGCAGTCCTCCGACAATGTGGAATTCGCGCGTCGGGTTCTCGCGGGCGGCATCGGCCTCGGCGAACACTTCTTCGAGGCTGCGGGTGTACTCGCCATCCTCCTGCGGCATCCGGGCGAAGGAGCAAAACACGCAGGTGTTGCGCAGCACGCACACGTTGGTCGGGTTGATGTGCTGGTTCGCCGCGAAGTACACGCGGTCGCCATTGTGCCGCTGATTGGCCTGGTCGGCCAGCCGGCCGATGGTCAGCAGGTCAACGGAAGCGAAGAGGGCGAGTCCGTCCTGGCGAGTGAGGCGCTCCCCGCGGTCGACTTTACGGGCGACGGCCTGAAGCGCGGGGTCGGCGCCGCTCACGGCGCCCGGCGAACGGCGAGCGTCACGTTGTGGCCGCCGAAGCCGAACGAGTTGGACAGTGCCACTTCGACCCGCCGCTTGACCGCCCGGTTCGGCGCCGAGTCGAGATCGCACGCCGGATCTGGGGTGAATTGATTGATGGTGGGCGGAATCGCGCCATGCTTGAGGACGAGCGCGCACACCGCGAACTCCAATGCCCCGGCGGCGCCCAGCAGGTGCCCCGTCATCGATTTGGTCGATCCAAACACAAGCTTGCGAGCCTGATCGCCGAACACGGCCTTGACCGCTGCCGTCTCGGCGCCATCGCCATGCGGCGTCGACGTCCCATGGGCGTTGATGTACCCCACCTGCTCGGGCCGGATGCCGCCGTCCTCCATGGCGAGCTGCATGGCGCGCTGCGCGCCTTCGCCGTCCGGAGACGGGGCGGTGATATGGTAGGCATCGGCCGTCATGCCGTAGCCCACCATTTCGGCGTAGATCTTGGCGTCGCGCTTCCGGGCATGATCCCAGTCTTCCAGAATCGCGACCGCCGATCCATCCCCCATCACGAACCCGTCACGATCCTTGTCGAACGGCCGACTCGCGGTGGTGGGATCGTCGTTCCGCTCCGACAACGCCTTCATGTTGGCGAAGCTCGCCAGCGCGAGGGGCGTGATCGCGGCTTCCGATCCACCCGCGATCATGATGTCGGCTTCGCCATGCTGGATCAAACGAAATGCGTCGCCCAGCGCATGCCCGGAGCTGGCGCATGCCGATACCGTGCAGTAGTTGGGGCCTTTGGCGCCGTAGCGCATCGAGACCGCCGCCGCCGCCACGTTGGCCATGAACATGGGAACGAAAAACGGGGAGACGCGACTCGGGCCTTTTTCGATGTAGGCCCGCATGTTGTCCTCGAACGTCGCCAGCCCACCCGTCCCCGACCCGATGATGACACCCACCCGTTGCCGGTCGACCTGGTCCCAGCTCTTGTCGAGGCAGGCGTCGTTGACGGCCTGCACCGCCGCGCCCATGGCGAACTGGCTGAACAGGTCAAAGCGGCGGGCTTCTTTCTTGTCCAGGTAGAGCCCCGGATCGAAGCCCTTCACCTCGCACGCGAACTTCACCTGCAGGGCCGACGGATCGAAGCGCGTGATCGGGCCCGCGCCCGACCGCCCCGCCAGCATCGCCTCCCAGGTGGTCTCGACGGTATTCCCGACCGGCGACACGACCCCGAGGCCGGTCACCGCCACGCGTCGCTTCACCGCCCGGCGCTCCTCACTTCCCCATCTTGTCGTGCAGATATTTCATGGCGTCCCCCACCGTGCGGAGCTTCTCCGCCTCTTCGTCGGGGATGTCGATGTCGAACTCCTTCTCGAACGCCATGACGAGCTCGACGGTATCGAGGCTGTCCGCGCCGAGGTCCTCCATGAAGCTCGCTTCGGGCTTGAGCTTGTCGCGCTCAACCCCGAGCTCCTCGACGATGATGTCCTTCACCTTCTCTTCGAGCTGCTTCATGTCCATTGCCATGTTGCCTCTCGCGCGGAGGTTGGAAGGTCCGTAGTCACATTACCATCCCGCCGTCGACCACGAGCACCTGGCCAGTAATGTAGCTCGCCAAGTCGGAAGCGAGAAAGAGCACCGCACCGGCGATGTCGGCCCCGGCGCCCAGCCGTCCCAACGGAATCGCTGCCTGGAGCGCCTGTTTGGCCTCGTCGGAAATGGCGCGCGTCATCTCGGTATCGATGTAGCCCGGGGCCACCGCGTTGACCAGCACATTGCGCGACGCCAGCTCCCTGGCCACCGCCTTGGTAAAGCCGATCAATCCCGCCTTGGAGGCCGCGTAATTCGCCTGCCCCTTGTTGCCGATCAGTCCAACGACGCTCGCGATGTTCACGATGCGGCCCCAGCGCCGCTTGATCATCCCGCGCGCGGCCAGCTTGGTGAGCAGAAACGCGCCTTTCAGGTTCGCGTCGAGCACCGCGTCCCAGTCGTCCACCCCGATCCGGAACAGCAGGTTGTCCTTGGTGATGCCGGCGTTGTTCACCAGTACATCCACCGGGCCCAGATCGCGCTCCACCGCTTCGAGCGCCTGCTCGACGTCCGCCGCCACCGCGACGTCGCCGCGATACCCCTTCGCGTTCGCGCCCAGCTCCGCCGCGGCGGCCGTGGCCGTTGCGGCATCGCGGCCCAGGATCGCGACTTTGGCGCCGGCCCCGTAGAGTGCTGTGGCAATGGCGCGACCGATGCCGCGCGAGCCGCCGGTGACCAGCGCCACCTTGCCCGTCAGGTCGATGGTCACGACGCCTCGAGAAACTGCGCGACCTCGGCAGCGGTTCCGAGCGACGTGACGTTCGCCCCCGGCACGATGCGCCGCAGCAGCCCGGCCAGCACCGCCCCGGGCCCGATCTCGATGAAGCGCGCTCCTTCGCCCGCGAGCTCGGCTGCGCGCCGCATGCATTCGACCCAGCGCACCGGCGCCGTAAGCTGATCGGAGAGCGTGCGGCGGGCGCGCGCCGCATCCTTGACTGCCTCGGCCGTCGCGTTGGCGATGACCGGAAAGGCCAGCTCGCCGAACTCGGCTTTGTCGAGCGCCAGCCGCAAGGCGTTCGCCGCCGGCGCCATGAGCGGGGAGTGGAACGCGCCGCTCACCTTGAGCGGCATGACCCGCTTGGCGCCGCGCGCCTTGCATGCCTCGCCCGCCTTGGCGACAGCATCCGGATCTCCCGAGATCACGGTCTGATCAGGCGCGTTCAGGTTCGCCGGCACGACCACCATCCCGGAAGTCGACGCCGCCGAGCACGCGTCCTCGACTTCCGCAGTCGCCAATCCGAGCACCGCCGCCATGGTGCCGCGCCGCTCCATGCCGGCCTTGTGCATCAGCTCGCCGCGCCGGCGCACCAGCTTGGCGGCTTCCATCGCCGTGAGCGCGCCGGTGGTGATGTAGGCCGAGTATTCCCCGAGCGAATGGCCCGCGGCCGCCACCGCCTCGCTCATCTTCGCGCCGATGACCGCGAACACGGCCGCGCTGTGCGCCAGAATGGCCGGCTGGGCGTTCTGGGTCGCCGTCAACTCTTCCTCGGGTCCTTCAAACATGGTCCGGGAGAGCGAAAACTCGAGGGCGGCGTCGATGGCCTGAAAGGTGTCGCGCGCGGCGGGAAACCGCTCCGCCAAATCCCGCCCCATCCCCACCCGCTGCGCTCCCTGCCCCGGACAGAGCCAGACGACTGCTACCACTTCACCACCGTGCTCGCCCAGGTAAACCCCGCGCCGAAGGCCACCAGCAGGACCCGCATGCCGGGTTGGATCCGCCCGGTGCGCACCGCCTCGTCCAGCGCGATCGCGATCGACGCCGCGGACGTATTCCCGTAGCGGTCGACGTTGACGTACACCTTTTCCATCGGCATCCCGGCATGCTTCGCCGTCGCCTCGATGATCCGGATGTTGGCCTGGTGCGGGATCATGAGATCGATGTCGGCACCGGTGAGGCCCGCCCGCTGCAGTGCCTGATCGCACGCGTCGGCCATCGACAGCACCGCGGCCTTGAACACCTCGCGCCCCGCCATCTGGATGAAGTAGCTGTGGTCGGTGAGCAGCGCCGCATCGGGCGGGTGCATCGCCCCGCCGCCCGGCCGGTACAGCAGCTCCGCCAGCGTTCCGTCTGACTTCATATACGACGACAGGATGCCGCGTTTGCCGTCGCTCGGGCGCACCAGCGTGGCGCCGGCCCCGTCGCCGAACAGCACCGCCGTGGCGCGATCGGACCAGTCCATGATCTTGGTGAGGCGCTCGGCGGCGACGACCAGCACGGTCTTCGCCTGCTCCGAGGCGATCAGGCCTTCCGCCACGTTGAGCGAGTACACGAAGCCCGCGCACGCGGCCCCGACATCGAAGGCCGCGGCATTCTTGGCACCCAAAATAGCTTGCAGGTCGCACGCCGCGGAGGGGAGCAGACGGTCGGGAGACGCGGTGGCATAGACGATCGCGTCGAGATCGAGCGGGGTCATCCCCAGCTCGTTCAGCACCTGCGTCGCGGCGGCCTTGGCCATGCACGCGTTGGTCTCGGAATCGTTCGAGATGCGCCGTTCCCGGATGCCCGTGCGGTCGCGGATCCACTGGTCGGAGGTATCGAGGATGGTGGAGAATTCGTCGTTGGTCATCACACGCGCTGGCGCGTAATGCCCCGTCCCCGCCAGCTCCGCGATAGGCCGCTTCACGCCACCACCTCGCCGCGCGCGAACTCGGCGCCGATGTCCTGGCTCAAGTGATTCTCGACCGCCTGCAGCGCGACGCGAATCGCGCTCGCGAACGCGCGCGCCGGGGAGGAGCCGTGGCAGATGATCGACACGCCCTGCACGCCGAGCAGTGGCGCGCCCCCGTAGGTGGACCAGTCGAGGATCTTCAGCACGCCGCGCATCTCGGGGCGTTGCAGGATGTCGGGGGCGTCGCGCTTGATGAAGGAGACGAAGACCCGCCCGGCGGATTCATAGAATTTCAGCACCACGTTGCCCACGAACCCGTCGCACACCACCACGTCGAGCCGTTTGCCACGGGCCACGGCCTCGGGAACGTCCCGTCCTTCGACGTTGCCCAGGTAAGTGAAGCCCTGCTGGGTCTGCAGCAGCTGGTGCGCCTCTTTGGCGACTGCGTTTCCCTTCTCGTCTTCCTCGCCGATGTTCAGCAGTCCCACGGCCGGCTCGGCCCGGCCCAGCACGTCGCGCGCGTACACCGCCCCCAGATGGGCGAAACCGACCAGCTCCCGGGCGTCGCAATCGACGTTGGCCCCGGCGTCGAGCAGCAGCACCGGCTCCTTGGCCGTGGGCAAGACGGCGCCAATCGCCGCGCGCTGCACGCCGTTGTGGAGCCGGAGGATCAGGGTGCTCGCCGCCATCACGGCCCCGGTGTTCCCGGCCGAAATGAAGGCGTCGGAGAGATCTTTCTTCTGCAGTCCGAGACCGATGGCGATGGACGATTTGGGCTTGCTGCGGATCGCCTGGAGCGGCTTTTCACCCATGCCGACGACTTCGGGCGCGTCCACGATCTGCAGCCGCGCCCGGTCCACCGCGGGATGCTTCGCGAGCACCGCCTCGATGTCGGCCGTCCGGCCCACGAGCTGCACGACGAAACTGTTCGGCAACTCGGCCAGGGCCTGTGCGACGCCCTCGATTTCCGCCTGCGGCGCGTGGTCTCCACCCATCGCGTCCAGCGCGATGCGGATCACTTCAGGCGTCCTCGACCTCGACGCGCTGCTCTCCAGCGTAATAGCCGCAGGTGGGACAGACGTGATGCGGCCGCTTCTGATCGCCGCAGCGCGGACACGGCTGCAGCGCGACCGGCGCCGCCTTGTAATGGGTGCGCCGCGCCCGTTTCTTCCGTTTGGAGGTTCTACGCTTCGGTACCGCCATCGCCGGTTCGCCTCGTTATGGACGGAGCTTGGTCTTGAGATCGGCCAACGCCTGCCACCGCAGATCGGGTGTCGGGTCGCAGCCGCACGGCCCCGCGTTCAGGTCCTTGCCGCATTGCGGGCACAGCCCGCGACAGTCTTCGCGACACAGCACGTATGCCGGCACCGCGAGCACCAGCTCTTCGCGCACCGCCGGCCGCAGATCGACTTCCATGGCGTTGGGCGGCAGCAGGTACGCATCCGGATCGTCCGCGGCCAGGTCGTCCTCACTGAACAGCGCGCCGACCTCGGCTGTAATCGGCGCCCGCACCGCGGTGAGACAGCGCGAACATTCGGTCGCGATCTCCGCGGCGAGGCTGCCTTGCCAGTAGTACCGGCCTTCCCCCGTCGCCTGGAGCCGCCCGCCGACCCGGACCGGCCCGGTCAGGGTGAAATCCAACCCCTGAAACAGGGCGTCGTCCGGTGCCACCTGGGCTGGCGTGTCGACCGGCCCACGTTGCAGCTCACGCAGGTCGATTTGCAACATGGGCAGCGAAGCTAACCCGTTGTGGGACTTGCGGCAAGCTCCATCTCAGGAAAGAAGAACGCGACCTCCCGAGTGGCGTTTTCCGCCGAATCGGAGGCGTGAATCGCGTTCTTTTCCTTGGACTGCGCATAGAGCTTCCGGATCGTGCCGGGCTTGGCCTCGGCGGGATCCGTAGCCCCGATTGCCTCCCGCAGCGCCGCGACCGCCTCGGCCCGTTCCAGCGCCAGGGGGATGCACGGTCCCGACGTCATGAAGGTGACGAGGGAGCGGAAGAACGGCCGCTCTTTGTGCACCGCGTAGAAGGCCTCGGCCTGTGCCGTGCTGAGCCCGGTCATGCGGGCGGCCCGGACCCGAAACCCCTGGGCCTCGAGGTGGGCCAGAATCTTGCCGGCGTTGCCAGCAGTGACTGCGTCGGGTTTGATGATCGCAAGGGTGAGCATGGTGTCGGGGGCGAGGGACGGGGGGGCGAGTTAGAGACGGCTCTTGAGCAACGGGACGACGTCCGCGGGCCGTTTCATGACGGAAATCCCCGCTTTTTCAAAGGCCTGCATCTTGTCGGCGGCCGTGCCGCCGGCGCCAGAGATAATCGCGCCCGCGTGCCCCATGCGGCGCCCCGGTGGCGCGGTCTGTCCGGCAATGAAGCCGATGACCGGTTTCTTCATGTTCTCCTTCACGAACTGCGCGGCGTGTTGCTCGTCCGCCCCGCCGATCTCGCCGATCATCACGACCGCCTTCGTGGCGGGGTCCGCCTCGAACGCGGCCAGGCAATCGATGAAGTTGGTGCCGATGATCGGATCGCCACCGATGCCGACACAGGACGACTGACCAAAGCCGTTGGTCGACAGTTGATGGATAATCTCGTAGGTCAGCGTCCCGCTCCGGCTCACGACGCCGATGTTGCCGGGCTTGCAGATGTTGCCCGGGATAATCCCCACCTTACTCTGTCCCGGGGAGATCAGGCCCGGGCAGTTCGGCCCCAGCAGGCGAACGCCCTGCTCCCGCACAAACGGCATCACCTTGGTCATGTCGAGCACCGGGACTCCCTCCGTGATGCACACGACCAACGGGAGCCCCGCATCCGCCGCCTCGAAAATGGCCGACGCGGCGAAGGCGGCGGGCACATAGATGACGCTCGTGTTCGCTTTCGTTGCCCGTACGGCTTCCGCGACCGTGTTGAAGACCGGTACCTTGCCCTCGAACTGCTGGCCGCCCTTCCCCGGCGTGACGCCGGCCACGATGGTGGTGCCGTACTCGAGCATTTGCTTCGCGTGGAACGAGCCATCTCGTCCAGTGATGCCCTGCACCAGCAGGCGCGTGTCCTGGTTGACGAAAACGCTCACGCGGCCTTCCCCTTGGCGGCTTGGACCGCCTGCTCCACCGCTTGGTCCATGTCGGTGAGGGCCGAGAAGCCGGCCTTGGTGAGGATGGCGACGGCCTCGCGTTCGTTGGTCCCGGTGAGCCGGATGACGATCGGCACCTTGAGCGGGAACTGAGCGGTCGCCTGGACGATGCCGTTGGCCACGTCGTCGCAGCGGGTGATGCCGCCGAAAATATTGAACAGAATCGAGCGGACGTTTGGATCCGACGTGATGATCTTGAGCGCGTTGACGACCTTTTGCGGTTTGGAGCTCCCGCCGATGTCGAGAAAATTTGCCGGATCGCCCCCGTAGTACTTCACGAGGTCCATCGTCGCCATGGCGAGGCCGGCGCCGTTCACGCAGCACCCGACCGTCCCCTCGAGCTTGATGAAGGTCAGCCCCGCCTCGCGCGCCAGCACCTCCGACGGCGCCTCGGCCGCGGGATCGCGCAGCGCCGCGATCTCCGGCCGCCGCTCGAGCTCGTTGTCGTCCACCGCGATCTTTGCATCCAGTGCCACGACCTTGCCGTCCGGCGTGGTGATGAGCGGGTTGATTTCGGCGAGCGAGGCGCCTACGTCGTAGACGGCGTCCGCCAGCCGCTGCATGATCGCCGCCGCCGCGCGGGCCTGCGCCACATCGGGATACAGCTTGAAGCCCAGCGTCAGGGCCTGGTGCGGCAGCAATCCGTATCGTGGATCGATGGCCAACTTGTGAATCTTCTCCGGCGTCTTGGCCGCGACTTCCTCGATGTCGATGCCGCCCGCAGGGCTCACCATCAGGACCGGCCGCTGGCTTTCGCGATCCACGATGATCCCCACGTAGCTCTCAGAAGCGATCTCAGCGGCGGGGGCGACCAGCACCTTCTGGACGGTGAGCCCCTTGATGGTCATCCCGAGAATCTTCCCCGCCACGATCTCCGCCTCGGCTGGAGTCTTGGCCAGTTTCACCCCGCCGGCCTTCCCTCGGCCGCCGGCGTGGACCTGCGCTTTCACCACGACGGCTCCGCCGAGGCGTTCCGCCGCCGCGCGCGCCGCGTCGGACGTGGTCACGACCTCGCTGTCCGGGACCGGGATGCCATGACGCCGCAGAATGTCGCGGGCCTGATACTCGTGCAGGTTCACCCAAGCTCCTTCGTGAGAGTCGTCCCGGCCGTTCCGTGCAAGGCCGCCAGGCCATGTGCCAGCTCGGCAATGACCGCCCGCTCCCCGCCGGTGCGCACGAAATCCGCTGCGGCCTCGACTTTGGGACGCATGCTGCCGGTGCCAAGCTCCGAGCCCTGCAGCAGCCGATCCGCCTCGGTGAGGGTGAGTCGCCGGATCGCCTGTTGCGCCGGCGTACCCCAGCTGCGGTATACCGCATCGACGTCCGTCAGGATCAGGAGCACCTGCGCCGCGATGTCGTGCCCGAGAATCGCCGCCACCCGGTCCTTGTCCGCCACCGCATCGACGCCCTCGTGACCCAAGGCGGGATCCTCGTAGACCGGCGGCCCACCCCCGCCGCAGGCGATCACGATGTGCCCCTCGCCCACCAGCGTCTGCACCATCGCCCGCTCGACAATGGCCACGGGGCGCGGGCTGGGTGCGAGCCGGCGCCACTTCCCCGGTTTGTCTTGGATCACGGGGACCCCCTCGGCGCGCAACCGCTCCAGCCGCACCGGGTCCAGCGCATGGCCGATCGGCTTGGTGGGATCGCGCAGCCGCGGATCGCTGGCGTCTACCAGCGTCTGCGTGATCAAAGTCACCACGGTGCGATTCACCCCGGCGCGGTGCAGCGCGTTTTGCAGCGACTGCTGAATCATGTAGCCCATCCAGCCCGCCGTCCCGGCGACCAGCACGCCCAGCGGGAGCGCCTCGACCTGCGCCGCTGCCAGTTCATTGCGAGCCAGCTCATCGCCCACCTGCGGTCCGTTGCCGTGGACCAGCGCGATGTTCCATCCAGCCCGTGCCAGATCCACGATCGGCGCCAGGCTCTCGCGCGTGTGGTGGAATTGGTTCGCGATGGTCGGACGCTCGTTGGCCGGTGCGACCGCATTGCCGCCCAGCGCGACGACGATAGTTCCAACTCCACGCCCGGTCGGCACGGCGGGGCAACCTAGTGGGGCGGCGGAGCGGGAGCAAGCGTGCGGCGTCGCGGCTGGAACAGGTCTCCCAACTGCCGGTACACACGCCCGAACAGATCGAAATCGCGCACCCGAAGAGCGGAGTCGAGCTGCCGGAACAGCCGCCCGGCATTCTCCCACCGCGCGGTGAGTGACGTATCGGTCGCGCCAGGCGCGCCCGCGGCCGCCAAGTCGCGGAGTGCGCCGGTTCGCGTTGCTCCCTCGCCCTGACGATTGCCCCAGGTGAGAAACACGCGTTCCAGCAGCGGCGGTGCCGTCTTGGGGGCAATGAATCGGGCCTGCGCCGAGCCGAGGTGGCCGTCGGCGATCCAGAAGCGCGGCTGCTCCCGCACGGTATCACCGACTCCCACGACGATCTCCGGAGGCTCGTCCATGGTGGGAGACGGCACGAACCAAAGCTCCGCCCCCGCGACCCCGATGTCGCCCAACAGGAAGCCTTCCAGTCGGCGACCCTGCCCTGACGTGAACCCCTGCACCAACCAGATCGAGCCCTCCGCCGGTGATGGCAACTCATAGGGCTGCTGAGCGAGCGTGCGCCAACCGCCGGAGTCGGGCGCGGCGGCCTGCACCCGCCGCACCGCGAGGTCGAACGTCGCTTCTGGGAACCGCAGGGTGGCGAGGAGCGGTGGCGGCAGACTGTCCGCGGAAGACACCAACGGATCGAACAGGCGAGCCCACGCGACCGTGAGCGAATCGGCACCGGGCAGCAACCAGAAGCGGGTCTCGCCCGTGGTAGCGCGGACGGCGCCGAGCAGTCCGGCGCGGCGATAGCGCGCCAACCCATCGACCGTGCGCTCGGCGTCCACCAGCGGAAACGTCTGCGCGGAGACGTAGCCGATGGCCCGCCACCAGAGGTCGCCCTCGACCAATACCGGTTCCGCCCGCCCGAACGTGGCGAACGGCGCCAGCCGTCCGAATCGTTCCGTGGCGGTCCGGCGCCACAACAGCTGGTCGTCCGGTTCCGGGCGCCGCGCCAATTCGGGACTCTGCAATACCCAGGCAAGCGCCAAACGACGCCAGGCCCCCCGCAGGGCGATTCCGCTCGCCGGGTGGCGTGCCGAGGTCGTGACCGCGTACTGCGAGAACCCTTCCCCAAACCATTGCGTCGAATCCCGCACCGCGAGTGAGACCGCGACCAGTCCGGAGTCCCCTTCGAGGAATCCGCGCGGTGCGCCCACGGACGCGCGGCGGCCGCGGTGCACCGACTCCCAACTGGGCTCCGGTTGCGCCGTCAGCAGACTCGAATCGTCCGGGGCGCGCGCCACGAGCCATTCCGGTGTCCCGTCACGCGGCTGGATCGGCGAGACGCCCGCCACAGCCTCGTCCTGGTCGAGGAACGGACGGGCCGCGGCCGCCACGCGGGTGGCGCTCCACAACGAGGTCGCGGTGACAAAGGCCGTCATGCTCCGATATTCCGTCAGGGTCGACAGGGGTCGGTGCCCGGTACCGAACGCGAGCTCCGTGAGCTCGGCGCGCTCCCGGCCAAAGCGGTCAGCCGTCTTGCTGCCGCCGCCCATCGCCGGGAGGATGCCGTACACGACCAGCATCGCCGCAAACACCAATCCCCAACCGATCGCCAACCAGCGCACTCGATCCCACCACACCCAGGTGAAGCTCGCGATGCCGGCGATGCCGGCCGCGATCGCGACCGCGATCGCGCCCGGGATCCGCATCGTCACCAGCCCGCCGGTCACCGGGCCGTGCAGTCCCGCGACCACTTCAGCCGGATCGAGCAACGCGCCCCACAGCATCGCCAACGACACCCCGGTGAGCAGCACCCCCACATGCACACGGGCGTGGGGGCTGGCAATCAGCCGGCCCCCCTGCCACCGCAACGACCCCATCCCGATGTAGAGGAACGTGACCAGCACCGCGGCGGTGACCGTCGCGAGCATGAGGAACCCTTGCCGCTCGAGTGCCCACGGCAGGCGGGCCACGTAGTCACCGAGGTCGTGATACAGGATTGGATCCACGCGGCCAAACCGTGGCGCGGCACCCGCGAGCACCGCTTCGCGCCACCAATCGCCCGTCCCCCAGGCGAGCCCGATCCCGAACACGAGCCCGGAGCCGATCGCCAGCAGCAGCAATAACCGCTGGGGAACGGCCTCGACGATTTCCAGGTTGCCGACGCGGCGCGGCATCTGCACCGAACCGATGGCGCGGTACACGATGTAGAAGTTGCCCGTGCCCCAGATGGTGGCCACCAGCCAGATCGCGAGGCGGGTGAGCCGGGCGAGCGCCCGGGCATCCAGGTACGCCGCCCCACCGGTCAAGGTCGCCGCCCAGGCGCGCTCCGCCGTTTCCACCGCGAGCCAGCGACCCGTCACCAGCACGATCGCGAGCAGCGCGGCGCCCGCCACGAGCGCGCGACCGCGCCGGGGGCCGGTTACGCCGTTGCGGCGTGGCGCGCGAGCCAGCTCTCTACCTCCCCGCGGTACTGCGTCAGTTGCTCGGCGGTCCGGGCCTCGAACCGCAGCACCAGCACCGGTTGCGTGTTCGAGGCCCGCAACAATCCCCACCCGTCCGCAAACGTGATCCGGACTCCGTCCAGCGTGGAGACCGGGTAGCGCTCCGCGAAATGCCGCGCGGCGCGCTCCACCAGGCCGAATTTCCGTTCATCGGGACAATCCACCCGCAGCTCGGGTGTGGTCACCGTATGCGGCAGGTCGGCCAGCAGCCGGGACAGCGGTCCGCCCATGCGGGCGACGTACTGGAGCAGACGGGCGGCGGCGAACAGCGCGTCGTCGAAGCCGAACCAATCACCCCCGAAGAAGATGTGCCCGCTCATTTCGCCCGCCAGCGGTGCGTGCAGCTCCTTCATCTTCTGCTTGATCAGCGAATGCCCCGTCTTCCACATGGTCGGCGCGAGTCCCGCCTTGGTCAGCTCCTGCGGCAGGATTTCGGAGCACTTCACATCGAAAATGACGGCGTGCCCCTTCCCCATGCGTTGCGCCAGGTCACGGCCGAACAGGACCAGCAGCGTGTCGCCGAACACAGGCGTGCCGCGCTCGTCGACTGCACCGATCCGGTCGCCGTCCCCGTCGAACGCGATGCCGAGCTCCGCCCCTTCCCGTTGCACCGCGGCCTGGAGGTCTTTCAGATTCTCGACGACCGTCGGGTCCGGGTGGTGATTGGGGAACGTCCCGTCGGAATCGGCGAACAACGGCACCACGTCGCATCCCAGCGCCCGCAGGGTTTCGATCGCCACCAGGCTCGCCACACCATTGCCACAATCCACGACGACCTTCACCCGACGCGCGAGCGGCGTGTTGCGCTGGACAATCGCCTCGCGATACGCCGCCAGCACTCCGGTTTCCCGCGTTTCCTGTCCGCCGGGACGCATCGTCAGCCCGTCGTCGGCAATCGATCGATACAGCGCCTGGATGTCGTCGCCGTAGATGCCGAGGCCCGAGAGCACCATCTTGAAGCCGTTGAACTCGGGCGGGTTGTGCGAGCCGGTGACCTGGATCCCGCCGTCGACCGGCAGCGTGTGAGTCGCGAAATACAGCGCGGGCGTCGGCAGCTCCCCCACGTCGATCGCCGTGCCGCCCGCTGCCGAGATCCCTTGGCGCACCGCCCGCGCCAAATCCAGCCCGGTGGGCCGGTTATCGCGTCCGACCGCGACGCGCGGTGGTCGTCCCAGCCGTTCGATGGCCATGGTGGCATAGGCCCCACCGACGGCACGCGCCAGCTCCGGTGTGAGCTGGTCGCCCGTGGTGCCACGAATGTCGTATTGCCGGAAGATGGTCGCGGGGACGCGCATGGCGCCCGTGTCAGTTTCCGGAGAGAGGAGGCGTGGCCATCACGGCAGGGGCGAGTGTCGCGCCGCTGCCTTGGGCGAGGGCGAGCAGTTGGTTGGGGCGAATGCCGAAGTACAGCACCGCCGCGATGCACACCGCGAGTGCGATGCGCCCCAGCCGGCCGACGCGCATGCCTGCGTGGGCCTCGGCCGTCGGGGCAGATTTCATGTACATCGCCATGATCACCGGCAGGTAGTACCCCGCCGAGATGACGCTCGTCAGCACCAACACCGCCGCGAGCCATCCCTGTCCGCCGGCTACCGCCGCGCCCAGGATGTACCACTTCCCGATGAACCCGGCCGTACCCGGGAATCCCAGCAGCGACAGCATGCAGACGGCCAGGCCGAACGCCAGCCAAGGATGGCTCGTGGCGAGTCCGGCCAGGTCGTCGATTTGGACGTCGCTCTCCCCACCACGCCCTTTGGCCGCCAGCAAGGCGAACGCCGCCACCGACGTGAGTCCATACGCCACGAGGTAGAACAGCACCGCCGAGGACCCCTGGGCACTGCCGGTGGCGACCGCGACCAGGAGGTAACCCGCGTGGGCCACCGACGAATAGGCGAGCATCCGTTTCAGCGACCGCTGCGCCAGCGCCACGAGGTTGCCGACGATCATCGTCACGACGGAGAGTCCGACGATGATGGCGTGCCAGACGGGCGTCCCGGAGAATGCGACCACGAGCACCCGGGCCAGGGCCACAAACGCGGCCGCTTTCACCGCGGTCGCCATGAAGCCGGTCACCGGAGTCGGGGAGCCGTCATACACGTCGGGAGCCCACATGTGGAAGGGCACCGCAGCCACCTTGAACCCGAAGCCGACCAGCAGCAGCCCGAGGCCCAGGACCAACAGCAGGTTGCTCTGCAGACCCAGCGACTCCACCTGCACGCCGATCAGGGCGAGGTTCGTGGTGCCGGTGGCGCCGTACACGAGCGCGATGCCGTACAGCAGAAACGCCGATGCGAACGCGCCGAGCAGGAAATACTTCAAGGCGGCTTCGGCGGACTTGGCGCTGCGACGGTCCAGCCCAGCCAGCACGTACACCGCGACCGACATCAGCTCCAGACCGAGGAAGATCACGATCAGGTCGCCGCCGCCCGCCATGAGCATCATGCCGAGCGTCGCGAACACAATCAGGAGGTAGTACTCCGGGGCAAGCAGCTGCTCGCGCTCCAGATAGTCGAAGGACACCATCACCGTGAGGGCCGCGGCCCCCAGAAACAGCCAGTCGGCCACATAGCGGAAGTCGTCCACCGCCACCATCGGTCCGATGCCTTCAGCGGTCGTGGCGTTCCACCACAGCCACCAGACGGCGCCGGCCGTGAGTGCGAGACCCACCAGGGTGAGCCAACCCGCGATCCGAAGATCCCGAACCGTTTTGTGGCGCCAGGCGACGACGAGCAGCAACACCATCGCCCATCCCGTGAGAACGATCTCCGGGAGCAGGGCCAGCATCAGCTCTCTGGTGTTGGACAGGTCAAGATTCATCGGGCGGCGCTCGGCGGAGCCGGTTTCACGGTGTCGATGAAATGCTGGGCCGCGGGCTCCATCCGGCGCAGGATCGGCTTCGGGTACAGGCCGATCCAGAAGATCGCGGCGAGAATCGGGACCAGCACGACCAACTCTCGCGTCGAGAGATCGGGCAATTTCTCGTTCTCGGCCTTGTCGAGCTTATTGAAGATGACGCGCTGCAGCGCCCACAGCAGGTAGGCCGCGGCCACAATGACCCCGGTCGTCGCGATGCCCGCCGCGACGGGGTAGGTCCGGAACGTGCCGATCAGCACCAGGAATTCGCCCACGAAGCCATTGGTGCCCGGCAGCCCGATCGAGGACAGCGACACGATCGTGAGCACGGTGGCGAGCAGCGGCACGACCTTGGCGATACCGCCGTAGGCTTCGATCAACCGGCTATGGCGCCGCTCGTACAGCATTCCCACCAGGAAAAACAGAGCGCCGGTGGAAAGTCCGTGGTTGATCATCACCAGCAGGGCGCCCTGGACGCTCTGCAGCGTCAACGCCCAGATACCAAGCATCACGAAGCCGAGGTGCGACACCGAGCTGTAGGCCACGAGCTTCTTCACGTCGGGCTGCACCATCGCCACGAGACCGCCGTAGATGATGCCGACCAAGGACAACACGACGATCACCGCCTGCACCGTCGGGTGCAACGCAATCGCGGGAAAGAAGGGCAGCGCGAACCGGAGAAACCCGTACGTGCCCATCTTGAGCAGGATGCCGGCCAGGATCACCGACCCCGCGGTGGGCGCCTCCACGTGCGCGTCCGGCAACCAGGTGTGGAACGGAAACATCGGCACCTTGATCGCGAACGCGAGGAAGAATGCCCCGAAGAACCACCAGCCGGCGGTGCCGAGCGAGCCGACATTGGCCAGGATGAACGGATAGTCGAAGGAGTGGATCCCGGTGCGGGCCGCCGCGGCGAAATACAGCCCCAAGATCGCCACCAGCATCAGGAGCGAGCCGAACATCGTATACAGGAAAAACTTGATCGCCGCGTACAACCGCCGCTCCCCACCCCAGATCCCGATAATGAAATACATCGGGATCAGCATCACTTCCCACATCACGTAGAAGAGGAACAGATCGAGCGCCACGAACACACCGATCATGCCGGTCGTGAGGACCAGCAGGTTGGCGTAGAACCCCCGTTCGCGTTTGGTGATGTAGTGGTAGCTGCCCAGAATGGACAACGGGACCAGGAACGTGGTGAGCAGCACCATGAAGAGCGAGATGCCGTCCACGCCGACGTGATAGTTGATCCCCCAGGATGCCACCCACGGTCGCGTGAGCTCGAATTGCATTCCTGCCGCCGGCACGAAACGCCACCACAGCGGCACGGATACGGCGAATTCGACCGTCGCGGCGCCGAGCGCGATGTGCTTGGCGAGCCGCTCGGGAAACGCCCACAGCACCACCGCGGCGATGAGCGGCCAGACCAGCAGGACGGTGACGACGCTGTGATCGTACACGCTATCTGAGCGCCCGGGCCAACACGGCCACCACCCCGAGCACGAAGACCGTGACATAGAAACCGAGCTCACCCGTCTGGAGCCGGCTCCCGAGCCATCCCAGGATGCGGGACACAGCCGCCGTCCCGTTCACCCCCACCCCATCCACGATCCCGTTGTCCACGACGCGCCACAACACGTTTCGCGAGACCCACACGATGGGGCGCACGATCGCGGCATCGTACAGCTCGTCCACGTACCACTTCTTGTACAGGATCTTGCCCAGTCCCTTCTCGGCCGGTGCCGAGCGAGCCGGTGCGAGGGCGGTGAGATCGAGCACCCGCATCGCCAGCACGATGCCGGTCACAGCCACCGCCACCGCGATGGCAATCAGGATCCACTCGGTACGGGGCGCCAGCTCGGGAGCCTGCAGCAGCGCCGCGCCGGCCGCCGTCACCGGCTCGAGCCAGTGATGTAGCCACGCGTGGCCCCCGACGAGAGCGGGCAGGTTGATGGCTCCCCCCACCGCGGAGAGCAGACCCAGCACGACGAGCGGGCCGGTCATCACCCACGGCGCCTCGTGCAGATGGACCTGCTCGCGCGCCCCGGTCCGGTTGGGCCCGTGGAAGGTGTATAGCATCATGCGCGTCATGTAGAACGCGGTGAGCAGCGCGGCCAGGAGCCCGAGGCCCCAGAACAGGTACCACAGCGGTTGGGTCGTGCCTCGGGCGAACGCCGCGCCCAGGATCTCGTCCTTGGAAAAGAACCCGGACAGCGGCGGGATGCCCGCGATCGCCAGCGTCGCAATCCACATCAGCGTCGCGGTCCACGGCAGGGAGCGAGCCAGGCCGCCCATGTTGCGCATGTCCTGGGCATCTTCGTGCGCGTGCGTCGCGTGATAGGCCTGGTGCATCGCGTGGATCACCGACCCGGACCCCAGGAACAGCAACGCCTTGAAGAAGGCATGCGTCGCCAGGTGGAAGATGCCGGCCGCCATTGCCCCGGTGCCGACTCCCACGAACATGTATCCCAGCTGAGAAACGGTCGAATACGCGAGCACGCGCTTGATGTCCCACTGCTTCAGCGCGATCGTCGCCGCGAACAGCGCCGTCAGCGCGCCGACTCCCGCCACCACCGCCTGCGCCACCGGGGCCAGCGCGAACAGCACGTTCGTCCGGGCCACCAGGAAGACGCCCGCCGTCACCATCGTGGCCGCATGGATCAACGCCGAGACCGGCGTCGGGCCGGCCATGGCATCGGGCAGCCAGGTGTAGAGGGGGATCTGCGCCGACTTCCCGGTGCACCCCAGAAACAGGAACAACGCGATCGCCGTCGCCACACCGCTGCCCATGGCGAGCGAACTGGGTGCCTGCGCGAACACCGTGGTGTAGTCGAGCGATCCTGTGTGCCGCCAGATCAGGAACATCGCCACCATGAACCCGAAATCGCCGATCCGGTTCATGATGAACGCCTTCTTGCCGGCGTCCGCGTTCACCTTCTCGCTGAACCAGAACCCGATCAGGAGATAGGAGCAGAGTCCCACCCCTTCCCACCCCACGAACGTGACCGGGAAGTTGGCGCCGAGCACCAGCGTGAGCATGAAGAAGACAAACAGGTTGAGATACGCGAAGTAGCGCGCATACCCGTCGTCCTCGTGCATGTAGCCGACGCTGAAGATGTGAATCAGGGACCCGACGCCCGTCACGACCAGCATCATGATCGCCGACAGCTGATCCACCTGCAGCGCATAGCTGATCTGAAGCGTCCCGACCGGGATCCAATCCCAGTAGTGGAACACGACAGGGGCATCGGCATGCGCCTGCCCCAGCGCCCGCACCACCATGACGGCCACGACGAACGAGGCCAGCAGCACGCCGACGCCGACCACCGACACAAGCCCTTTGGCGCGCGGGCGGGTGAAAGCGATCGCGCCGTTCACGAGGAAGCCCAGGAGCGGCAGGGCCGGCACCAACCAGACGAGGTTCATCCTTTGAGCAGATTGATGTGCTGCAGGTCGACCGTCTCCTTATGGCGGTAGACGGCCAGCACGATGGCGAGTCCCACCGCGGCTTCAGCCGCGGCGACCGCCATCACGAAAAAAACGAAGATCTGCCCGCTGGTCCCCAACTGCTGAGCGAACGCGATGAACGTCAGGTTCACGGCGTTGAGCATCAGCTCGACGCACATGAAGATCACGATCGCGTTGCGGCGCATCAGCACGCCCGCCGTGCCGATCGCGAACAGCACCGCGGACACCACGAGGGACGGCCCGAGCAGCATCTAGAGTTTCCGTTTCGCGAGGACGACGGCGCCGACCACCGCGACGAGCAGCAGGACGCTGGTGATTTCAAACGGGACGAGATAGGAGTCAAACAACGGCCCCGCGACCGTGCCCACCGCCCCCTGCTGTTGCTGCATCGCCGCCACCGTGCCCGGCGGCAGTCGGATTGCATCGGGGGGCCCCGCCTGCGCCAGCCCGCGCAGCTGCACCAGCATGGCCACGCCCAGCAACGCGGCCACCCCCGCGCCGACCAGCCCCTTCATGTCCCCTGATCCCACGCGACCCAGGTTGAGCAGCATGATGACGAACAGGAACAGCACCATGATCGCGCCGGCGTAGACCAGGACCTGGAGAATCCCGATGAACGGCGCATCGAGCAGCGTGAACAACACGGCGAGACAGAACAGGGTGAGGATCAGCCACAAGGCGCTGGCCACCGGGCTGCGCCGGGTGATACACATGACCGCCGCCACCACCGCGAGAACGGCGAAGGCCCAAAACGCGATCAGCAACACGCCGTCACTCGCCTTTCGGGTCCGAGGGGTCCCACAACGTCGACACCGGATGCGTCTGCGCGCACAGCCGCTCGAGGTCGTACACGAACCGGTCGCGGCTGTACTCCGCGTTCTCGTAGTGCACGCCGACGTGGATCGCCTCTTCGGGGCAGACCTCCTGGCAATAGCCGCAAAACACGCAGCGGAACTCGTCGATCTCGTAGATCAACGGGTAGCGGTTTCCGTCTTCGTCTTCGCCGGGCACCAGCTTGATGCAGTTGGCGGGGCAAATCTGCGGGCACAAGCCGCACGCCACACATTTTGCGCGACCTTGCTCGTCGGTGAGCATGCGGTGCGTGCCGCGCCAGCGTGAGGAGAGCGTCCAATCGTCGGTCGCCTTTTCCTCCGGGTACTGCATCGTGACTTTCTTGCGAAAGATGTGCGAGAAGGTCAGGGCCATGCCCTTCAGGGTGGCCAGCAGGTACGACGTGCCCGACGTCGGCCGCCGCATCACTTTCACCGTGATCGCCATGTCAGGCCGGTCTCCGCTCGACCGATCCCGCCACCAGCCGGCCGCGGTCGAGCACCAGAAAGAGGGGAATCGCCATCGCCAGGTTCACGGCGAACAGGACCAGCGCGAAGCGGGTGTCGTAGCTCCAGCCCATCCGGTCACGCAGATACCAGACGGCGGTGGCGATCACGGTGAGATAGATGAGCGACAACGGCAGCAACACCTTCCATCCGACGGCCATCAGTTGATCGTAGCGGAACCGCGGCAGGGTCCAGCGCACCCAGATATAGAGGAAGATGAAGAAGCCCGTCTTGGCAAAGAACGCCAAACCGGTCAACGCCGTCTTCAACACCGACCAGGGCGCGGCATTGTCCCATGCGGTGAACGGGATGTCCCAGCCGCCGAAGAACAGCGTCGCCATTAGCGCCGACGCCGTCACCATGTTCGAATACTCGGCGATGATGAACATCGAGAATTTCATTGAGCTGTATTCGGAGTGATAGCCGGCCACCAGCTCGCCTTCCGCTTCCGGCAGATCGAACGGGACGCGATTCGTTTCGGCGAAGGCGGAAACGGTGAAGATGAAGTAGGCCAGGCCGAGGGGGAACACGTTCCACTGAAAGAACGATCCCTGTTGCCTGGTGACGATCTCCGAGAGCGTCACGTTGCCCATCAGCAGCAGCACCGCCACGGTGCTCATCCCCATGGCGATCTCGTACGAAATCATCTGCGCGGAGGCGCGCAGCCCCCCCAGCAACGCATACTTGTTGTTCGACGACCACCCGGCGAGCACGATGCCGTACACCCCCAGCGAGCTGATCGCGAGGATATAGAGGAAGCCGACCGGCAGGTCGGCGACCACCATCGACACTTCGCCCCATTTGGTGGGCAGCGGCGCACCGAACGGGATCACCGCGAAGGTGAGCAGCGCCGGCACGAACGAGACCAGCGGCGCGAGCACGAATAACCAGCGATCGGCCGTCGCCGGATACGTTTCTTCCTTCAGGATGTTCTTCAGGCCGTCCGCGGCAGGCTGCAATAGGCCGAACGGACCCACGCGGTTGGGGCCCAGCCGGTCCTGCATGAAGGCGCACACGCGTCGCTCCAGCCACGTGATCAGCGCCACCCCGACCATGATCAGGTTGAACACGACGAACAGCTTCACGCTCGAGGCGATCAGGAAGAAAATCACGCCGGCACCCTTGCGCCTGTCTGTGCTTTCCGCCCCGTGACCCCGATGCTTGCATACGACAGTCCGGCGAACGCGTCGACCGCTCTCGCCAGCGTCTCGAACACAGCATCCGCCGAAGCGGGATGCGCGGCGCCCTCGAGCTCCGCGACCATTTCCCCCAGCACCCACCAGGCTGGGCGCGCCATGCCCGGCGCCGGTTTCGCCTGGAAGTAGCGCTGCACGCGGCCGTCCCGGTTGACGAACGTGCCGTCTTCTTCCGCGACGTTGGTAAGCGGCAACACGACCTCGGCGTTGCGCGCGTGCTCAGGCAGGACCGTCCCGGCGTAGATCAGTGCGCCCGCCGTCTCCACGGGGACTTCCGCTTCGTCCAACAGCAACACCACGGCGGCCTTCCGTGCCGCCGCCAGCACCGCGTCCAGTTTGGCATTGTAGCCCAGCAATTCCGCCCCAGTGCCATTGGGCGCCCGCTCGGCGCGCAGCGCGAGATTCGGCACGCCGCTGAGCGGCGCGGTCTCACCCATCACCATCAAGAACCCGCCGGTCCAGTCGAAGCGCGAGAATGCGCGCTGCGCCAGGTACAACGCCTCGGTCGACGCCCGCGGGGAGGCGATGGTGACGGCCTTGCCCTGCGCGCCCTGGAGCAGTCCCCGCAACCGGGCGAGCGCTTCGTCCCAGTCGGTCGCGCGCAACACGCCGCCATCGCGCACCAGCGGCGCTTCGATGCGGTCGGCGCGATTCATCCACCGATAGTTGGCGCGGCCGTGGTCGCAGATGAAGTAGCGGTTCACGTCGAGATTGGGCCGCGGCCGTACCCGCACCACGGTGGAATCGCGCAAATCGAGGGTGACGTTGCACCCTTGCGAGCACCCCGTACACACCGAGGCGGCCTTGTCCAGCTCCCACGCCCGCGCCTTGTGCAGGAAGTCCTTCGACAGGAGCGACCCGACTGGACACAGATCCACCACGTTCCCGGCCCAGGCGTGGTCGAGGCGCGCTTCGGGATGAATACCGATGAAGGCACGATCACCGCGCTCGGAGACATTCAGCACGGGCTCCTGCGCGACGTCCTCCATGAAGCGGACGCAGCGCGTGCACAGGATGCAGCGGTTGGGCACATACAGCACATCCGGCCCGAAGTCCTCGACCGGGTTGAATCGCTTGGCGTACTCGGCGTAGCGCGTGCCGGCCCGGCCTTCCTGGAACACGAAATCCTGCAGCTCGCACTCGCCCGCCTGATCGCAGATGGGACAATCGAGCGGGTGATTGATGAGCAGGAACTCCAGCACGCTCTGCCGGGCGCTCTTGGCCTCGGGCGCCTGGGTCTTGACCACCATGCCTTCCGTCACCTGGGTGGCGCACGCGATCGCGAGCTTGGGCTGTTTTTCCACGTGGACCAGGCACATGCGGCACACGCCCGCCACCGGCAACCCCGGGTGGTAGCAATAGTGCGGTACCAGGACGCCCGCCTGCTTGGCTGCCTCGATGACCAGCGTGCCGGCCGGCACGCTCACCGGCGTGTCGTCGATGGTCAGGTTGATCAGGCCGTCAGCCATCGTTCGCGAACCCTCTCACGCGGCCACGGGGCGTTTCTTCCCCGCGATGTAGGCCTCGAATTCGTTTCGGAATTTTTTGATCCCCGACACGATGGGCGCGGCACACGAATCCGAGAGCACGCAGATCGTCTTGCCGGTCATGTTCTCGGACAGATCGAGCAGCAGATCCAGGTCGCTCGTTTTCCCCTGCCCCGCGAGGATGCGCTCCATGATCTTCGTCGTCCAGGCCGTGCCCTCGCGGCACTGCGTGCACTGGGCGCACGACTCGTGGGCGTAGAACCGGGCCAGCCGCATGATCTGGTAGACCATGTCGGCGGAGTCATCGAACACGATGACGCCGCCCGACCCCAGCATGGTCCCCTTCTCCACACACCCTTCGTAGTCCAGCAGCGTGCTCTCGGTCTCTTCGCGATTCAGGATCGGCACCGACGAGCCACCGGGAATGCAGGCCTTGAGCGTACGCCCCGAGCGCATCCCACCCGCCATGTCGTAGACCAGGTCTTTGAGCGGGAATCCGAGCGTGACCTCGTAGTTGCCCGGCTTCGCGACGTGACCACACACCGAGAACAGCTTCGTCCCGACGCTTTTGGGGTTGGACAGACACAGCTTCTTGTACCAGTCGGCCCCGTTTTTCAGGATGTGCGGTACGGCGGCCAGGGTCTCGACGTTGTTGATGGTGGTCGGCATCCCGAACACACCCGCGACGGCGGGAAACGGCGGCTTGATGCGCGGGTTTCCCCGCTTGCCCTCGATCGAGTTCATCATCGCCGTCTCTTCACCACAGATGTACGCCCCGGCCCCGCGATGCAGGTACAGCTTGATGGCGCCGAACACCTTGGCGTCATTGGCCTCGGCCAACGCCCGTTCCATGATGGCCCAGGGCTCCGTGAACTCGCCGCGGATGTAGATGTAGGCGACTTCCGCCCGGATCGCGTGCGCCGCGATCGCCGTGCCTTCCAGCAGGGCATGCGGCGTCCACCGCATGATCTCGCGGTCCTTGAACGTCCCCGGCTCGGACTCGTCGGCGTTCACGCACAGGTAGTGCGCGCGCTTCTTTTCCTTGGGCATGAACGACCATTTGAGCCCTGTCGGGAACCCGGCGCCGCCACGACCCCGTAGTCCCGAGTTCTTGACCTCCTCGGTGACGGCGGCGGGATCCATTTTCAGAGCCTTTTCCAGCGTCTCGTATCCCCCGCGTTTTCTCCAGCCTTTGAGCGAGCGCGCTTCCGCGTCGCCGAAGTGCTTGGAGAGCACGACGGTTTCCTTGGGGTGCGATTTGTGTGGATAGCCCATGGCGTCAGCCGTACTTCTTCACGAGCCCCGGCACCTGGTCCGGAGTCACGGATTCAATGAAGTCGTCGTCGATCAGGATCGGCGTCGCAAAGCCGCAGGCGCCGAGACATTCCACTTCGATGATGGTCCACTTGCCATCGGGGCTCGTGGCGCCCAGCTCCCCCGCGCCGGTCGCCTGCAGCAGCGCCCGCACCGTGTCTTCGGCGCCGCACAGGTTGCAGGGGGAGGTCGTGCATACCTGAACGAAGTGTTTCCCCACCGGGTGCTGGTGGTACATCGTGTAGAACGTCACCACACCCTTCACGTGCGCCGGCGTCACGCCGAGCACCTCCGCCACCTCGGCCATGTTGCGATCGGAGATCCAGCCGCGCTCGCGCTGCACCAGCCAGAGCGCGGGGAGCAGCGCCCCCTGTTTGGTGGGATAGCGCTTGAGAATCGTCTCCAGCTCGGCCTGGGTCTTCCCCGTGAACACGGGGAGGTACGCTTCGGTCCCGGCCGGCGCGGGCACGGTGCTCACCGGTCCACCTCTCCCATCACGATGTCTACCGAGGCGTTGATCGCGATCAGATCGGACAACAGATGGCCCTCGGCCATCTTCGAGATCGACGCGAGATTGATGAAGGCCGGCGGCCGGATGCGCCACCGCACCGGCTTGGCCGTCCCGTCCGACACGAAGTAGGTCCCCAGCTCGCCCTTGGGATTCTCGACCCCGAGATACACCTCGCCGACCGGCGCCTTCACGCCCTCCATCACCTGCTTGAAGTGGAAAATCATCGCCTCCATGTCGCTCATCGCCCGCGACTTGGAGGGAAGGATCACACGGGGATCATCGACATTGATGGGGCCATCGGGCAGACGGTCCAACGCCTGCGCCAGAATCCGGTTCGACTGGTAGCACTCCTCCAGCCGGACCAGGTAGCGATCGAACACATCCCCGTGCTCCCCGACGGGGACCTCGAAGTCGTAGGACTCGTAGTCGAGGTACGGCTGGTCCTTGCGCATGTCCCAGGGAACACCGGAGGCGCGCAGCATCGGTCCCGACAAGGAATAGTTGATGGCTTCCTCGGCCGTCAGCACGCCCACGCCCTGCGTTCGCCCGGCCCAGATCGCGTTCCGGGTGAGCACCTTGTCGATCTCGTTCAGCGTGTCGGGGAACGTCTTGATGAACTCCCGCATCCCGTCGACAAAGCCGTCCGGGATGTCCGCCATGAGGCCTCCGACGCGCGTGAGGCTCGTTGTCAGCCGGGCGCCGGTCCACATCTCCTGGAGGTTGTAGATCCGCTCCCGCTGCTGGAACGCCCACAGGAACGGGGTGAAAGCCCCGAGATCGATGGCGGTGGTGCCGAGCCAGACCATGTGGGAGATGATGCGGCTCATCTCGCACGCGATCACCCGCAGCACGGTGCAGCGCGGCGTGATCGTGATGTCCATCAGTTTCTCCGCCGCCAGCGCCAGCGCGACGTTGTTCGCCATCGGCGACAGATAGTCGGTGCGATCGGTAAGCGGGATGATCTGATTGTAGTGGCGGTACTCCCCCAGCTTCTCGAATCCCGAGTGCAGGTATCCCACGTGCGGGATGACCCGCACCACGGTCTCTCCTTCGAGCTCCACCACCAGCCGCAACACGCCATGCGTCGCGGGGTGCTGGGGACCGAGGTTGACGAGCAAATGCTCGTGGCCCAGGTCGCTCTCCTCGAAGCCCGCGCGCAACGGGACACGGCTGGGGTGCCCCTGCGCGTCCACTTCGGGGGTGGCCAGCGCCATCTCCACCGTGCGCTTGCTCATTCCGAATCCGGCACCTTGTCGCGCTCGCCGCGGCGCAGCCGCTCGCGCATGTCGGCGGGCAGCTCATCGAACGACTCCGCGATCGACAGCTCTTCCAGCGAGTAATTGGCCTCGGGACTGAGATTCAGCGCCTGTCGGACCTGCTCGGCGCGGCTGAAGCGACCGCGCAGCGGGAAGTCTTTGCGCAGCGGGTACCCTTCGGCGTACGTCTCCCACATGAGAATGCGGCGGAGATCGGGGTGCCCCGCGAACACCACGCCGAACATGTCGTACACCTCGCGCTCGAGCCAATCGGCGCCGGCCCAGAGCGCGGTGACGGAATCGACCGCCAGCTCACCGCGCGGATCGAGCTCGACCTTCACCCGCAGATTCGCCTTTCGCTCGAGCGCGCGCAGCTGGTACACCACTTCGAGCGGCCGCTCCCGGTCGCGATATTCCACCGCGGTAATGTCGACGAGGTAGTTGTAGTCTTGTCCCGGGGTTTCCTTCAGCCAGCGCATGATGTCGCGCAGCCGCGCCCCCGCCACGACGACCGTCGTCTCGGCACGCGCCTCCACCGCGCGGCCGATCGCGTCACCGAAGGTCGCGCGCGCTGCGGCGACAGACGGATTCACGACGAGCGGAATTGGTGAATGGAGTTGCCGAACGGCTCCGAGATCTCGTCGATTTCGGCGGGCGGCATCCGCAGGCCCCGTTCGTCGAGCGGTTGCTCGTCGCGACGCTTCTCCACGTCGAACAGCGACTCGCCCTTGATCTTCTTGTGCAGCAGCAGAATGCCGTACAGCAAACCTTCGGGGCGCGGCGGGCAGCCCGGCACGTACACGTCCACCGGCACGATGGTGTCGATGCCCTGCACCATGGCGTAGTTGTCGAAAATCCCGCCGGTTGAAGCGCAGGCCCCCATCGAAATCACCCACTTGGGCTGGGGCATCTGGTCGTAGATGCGGCGGATCACCGGGGCCAGTTTGAAGGGGAGCCGGCCGGCGCAGATCAACACGTCCGCCTGGCGCGGGCTGAACGCCTGCCGCTCCATGCCGAAGCGGGCCAGGTCATATCGGCTCGCCGCCGTCGCCATGAATTCGATCGCGCAGCACGCCGTCCCGAACGGCATCGGCCACAGGGAATTGGCGCGCGACTGATTCACCGCCCAATCCACCAGCTTCTTGAAGGTGGTGAGCTGGTAGTTCGGGCTGGAAGCGACCTCTTTCGTCTCGATCACATGCTTCATGACCTGAACCTCAGTCCCATTGGAAGGCACCGCGTTTCCAGACATACACATACCCCGCCGCCAGGATCACCAGGAACACGATCATCTCGACCAGCAGAAACCCGGTCCCGACGCTCGCGGTCCCACTGGTGAAGATCGCCGCCCAGGGCAGCAGGAACACGGTCTCGATGTCGAACACGATGAACAGCATGGCCACGAGGTAAAACTTGACCGAGAACCGCTCCCGCGCGCCGCCCAGGGGCGGCATCCCGCTCTCATACGGACTGCCCTTGATGGCGGTCGGCCGCCGGGGGGCGGCGAAGTGAGACAACACAATCAACACGCCCCCGGCGACAATCACGAAGGCGAGCAGGAGCAGGAGGGCGACGTAGGATCGAAGCACGGGATCTCGTGAAAAATTTCACTAAGGCCGACATGAAATTATGCGGCGCTATTCCGGCTGTCAACCGAATGACATGGTGTAAGTGTCGATGGCGCCGTCTACTTAGAGCGCCTTGATCGCTTCGACGATCACCGTGCGGGCGCGTAGCATGGACCAGCCGTTGATGCGCGAGACCAGGTGCCGGTTTTCCTCGTACACCTCGGGGCTCTTGCGCCGCAGGCGCAGCGCAAACGCCAGCCGGCCGACCGCCAGCAGCGGCGCCAGTGCGATGGTCAGCGCCGTGCCCGATTTCTTGAATCGATCGAAGTGCACGGCGACGTCCGTGAATCCCGCTCGGTGAAACAGATACGCCAGATAGTAAAACGTGATCGGGTGAATGTGCCCGCCCAGGTGCACCGGGTTGTGGGTGCGGAGCGGCAGCGGGTCGAACAGCTGCCAGAACCCCGTGCGGAGGAATCGCAGCCGCGAGTTGATGTTGAGCAGGTTCGGGGTCGTGACGAACGCCCGCCCCCCCACTCGCAGGACGCGGTATAGCTCGCGCACGAAGTGGAACTGATCCTCCAGGTGCTCGACCACTTCGATTGAGCACGCGAGGTCGAACGACGCGTCTGGATACGGGAGTCGCATCCCGACGTCGACCCGGTCGCACGCGACCTCGGCGTAGCGGAACTGCTCGGGGAACAGGTCGCAGGCGCGCAGCACCGTCGCCGGGGCGACGCCCTGCGCCTTGAGATACTCCCCCAGGAGACTCGAGAAGAACCCCTCCCCCGCTCCCACATCCAGCAGCTTGCGGCCGGCGAGGGCGTCGCCCGCGACCAGGTCGAAGAGTTTCGCGTTGGTGCGTCGATGCGAGAAGGCATGCAGGCCGAGATTCACGGCAGCGAAGGTAGAGCCGCGGAGGGAAGATCAACCAGCCGGTGGCGTAGGAGTCGACGGCGCCGCTAGATTGCGCCGCCATGTCGATCAAATCCGACCGCTGGATTCGCCGCATGGCCCAAGAGCACCGCATGATCGAGCCGTTCGCCCAGGAGCAGATGCGCGCCGGCGTGATTTCGTTCGGCGTGTCCTCCTACGGGTACGACATGCGCGTCGCCCCAGAATTCAAGATCTTCACCAACGTCCTCTCCGCGGTCGTCGACCCCAAGCAATTCGACCCCAAATCCTTCGTCGAGTTCACCGGCGACGTGTGTATGGTGCCGCCCAACTCGTTCGCGTTGGCCCGGTCGGTCGAGTACTTCCGCATCCCCCGCAACGTGCTCACGTTGTGTGTCGGCAAGAGCACGTACGCGCGCTGCGGCATCATCACCAACGTGACGCCGTTCGAGCCCGAGTGGGAAGGGTTCGTCACGCTCGAGATCTCCAACACCACGCCCCTGCCCGCCAAGATCTACGCCAATGAAGGGATCGCCCAGGTGCTGTTTTTCACTGCCGACGAGGGCGACGAGTGCGAACGGAGCTATGCCGACAAGAAAGGGAAGTATCAGGGGCAGGTGGGGATAACGTTGCCGAAACTGTAGACGGTCAACTGTCATCGGTCATCGGTGGTCCAGCCTGAACACCGAACACGTTTACCGATAACGCCTCTTGTGAATCCACCGACCATCGACTAGGGTGCAAGTGGGTCGCTCTCAGGAGGTCCCCATGCGCTCCGCCTTCAGGTCGTTGCTTCTTGCCGCCCTCTGCAGTACCGCCTGTGTGCCCCCCCGCACCGTATCAGATCTCGGCACGGCCCCCGGCCTCGGTCTTGTTGTGGAACCAGCCAAAGATGGGCGGCAATTCGAGGTGACGCTGGCGCGTCCCGCCTATCTCGTCGCGGTGGAGGTGACCGTCAATCAGGGCGCCCGCCTCGTTGCCGCCTCGACCGGCACCAATCCCGCGACCCCCGGGCGACACGCATTCAACCTGCAATCGGGCACGGTCACGATGACCGCTGTCGCCCTCTCGGCCGAACCCACGGCCGCGGGTCCCGTCGAGCCCTGTCCCGTGCAGCCGTTCTATCAGGAAGTGCCTTCCGGGGACTCGACGAAGGTCGTGTTCAACTCGTCGATGCCGACGCAGCCCCAAACCGCCCCGCTCATGTGCAACACCAGCGCCAGCCATCCACTCACGGCGCTGCAAGCTGCGCCACCCGACCGCTACGTGCTCGTGATCGCCTCTGGCAAACGCATCGGCATCGGGCGGGCCGGGGCCTGGCTGGCGGATGAGCGCGCGATCGGCGGGGTCCGCGAAGTGCTGGACAGGATCGCCCAGGGGCTGACAGAGAGCGGATCGGCGTGGAGCGCTACCGCCTATCGCCTGTTCTGAGTGGTTGAGGGAAGGATGTCCGACTGACGCTTTACGGTACTACTTCCCCCGTCACTCTCCCAACCCAGAATCCAGAATTCACGTCGCTCGCAAACACGTAGCCGTGGTGCGGAATGGCGCTCCAGGTGAGCGCCATGTTGGGCCGGAAACCCTCCAACGACCCCGTATAGAGTGAGCCGACGACGCGGCCCTGCGCGCGGAGATCGCCGCGCAGCTCCCCAGTCACGTCCACCAGACGGATGCCGCCGTTGTAGGCGCCGATGTAGGCCACCCCGTTTTGAACGAAAATGTTGTGCACGCCGAATTCGAGTGGCTCGTAATACGCCACCTCGTACGGGTGCTCCAGGTCGCGCACATCCACGACGTGCATCCGACCCCGCGTGGGGAACTGCTCGTGGCTCGCGAGATCGGCGATCGCCGGGTACGACTCATCGCCCAGGTACACGTAGTTCCCGGACCGGAACACCGCGTGCGTGCCGGCGATAAATCCCGGCGGATAGAGCTCGGCGTGATTGTAGGTGTACTGGCCCACGAACTTGGGATTGGTCATTGAGCCGCCCTTGACCCCATTGCCCACATCCAGGATCACCAACCCGTTGCGCCAGTAGGCGAGGTACGCGATCCCGTTCTCCACGTACACGTCGTGCAGATACCGTTGTGGGCTCACGTTGAGAAACTCCACGGAGTACGCGATGGCCGGCGTTCCCGGGTCCAGCTCCCAGCGGGCGATCTGCTTTGGATGCGCGGGGTCCGCGAAATCGACGATGCGCAGCGACCCGGTCGCGTCGTCGGTCGCGAACACGTAGTGCTGATAGACGTAGGCGCTGTGGACGCCACCGGTCACCGTCTCGGTAAACTCCGACAGCAGCTTCGGGTGGCGGGGATCGGCGCAATCGAAGAACACCAGCCCATTGCGACGCGTGCTCGCCCCTTCCCGGCTGGCGACGAGGATCTTGCCGTCGGCGCTGGTCATGACGTCGTTGATCAACCGGGCATCCAGCACCAACGAATCGGTGAGCACGGGCGCGGCGGGGTTCGAGATGTCGAACACGTAGATCTCACTGCCGATGGTGGACAAATACGCGACATCGCCCACCGGCCAGATCTCCCCGCCCTGCACGTCCTTCGGGATCGCGACGTGCGCCACGGATTCCATGCCGCGCGGATCGCGACGAGGCCTGACCTGCACCTCGCCGTAGGCGACGCGGTCCCCGGCGGTGGCCGTGACAGGATAGCTCCCCGGCATCGTGGCCACGAACCGGCCATCGGGATCCACGTCGGCGCCCCGCCCGGTGACGCTCCAGCGCACGCGCGCCCCCGTCACGGGCCGTCCGTTGGCACCACGCGCCACCGCCTTGAGCTCGACCACGTCACCGATTCGCACCGGCGCCGGAGGCGACACCCGCAAGCTCGCGACCGGACTGGTCCGGACACTCACTTCGCGCCGCGCCGAGAGCGGCCCCAGGGTCGCGACCATGGTGGTGCGCCCCACCGCCCGGGCGCGGACCACTCCGCCGGACGTCACGTCAGCGATACGGGGCCCGAGCGAATGCCATTGCACGCCGGGCATGCCATGGGCATCGCTCTGGCCCAGGGGATCGCCCAGCACGGTGAAGGCTTGGGCCTCGAGATGCGTGACTTCGCCGACCGCGAGATCCGTGCTGCCTTCGGGCGCCGCGATCTCGAGCCGTGCCGGCCCGCGCTCCGCCACGTCCAGGAGCGCGAACCCCGGCGTCCCGCCCACCAGGGCGAACACGTACGTCTGACCGGGGCGAATCGTGGTCACAAGACCGGTCGAATCCGCTCCCGCGATATCAAAGGATGGCGCGATCCACACCGCCGGGGCTGTGACGGGGCGCCCGGCGGAATCTTTGGCAAGGACGTGAAACCGAATCGTGTCGCCGGCCGTGACCGACGCATGCGCAGGCGTGACTTCGACACTGGCAACCTGTTGAGCGAATAGCCGGCCCGCGGTCGCGACGGCCGACACGGCAATGAGCACGGTGGACGGCAAACGCATGCGACGCTCCAACACGTGAGTGATCATGGCGAAACCCCTTTGCGTCCGGTGACGACGCGGACCGGTGGGAAGATGCCGAACCGGATGCCGGAGCGCCGCACGTCTTCGATGCCGGCGGCACGCAGCGAATCCGCGTAGTGCGCGGTGTTGCGAAAATCGAGCACGGCCACCCGCCCTCCCGGCCGCAGCACGCGGGCCATCTCGCGCATGGCATCCATTCGCCCGAGCGCATCGGGGATATTATGAATGACCAGGCTCGACAGCACCACGTCGAAACAGCCATCGTCGAACGGGAGCCGGCGCGCGTCGCCGTCGTGCACCTTCACCCGGTCCGCGACGCCCTCGCGCTCGGCGTTCTCGAGCGTCACCCGCCGCGCGTTGCCCGACTGATCACGGCGCTGCCACAGATCCACGCCAACGGCGCGACCCGCCGGCAGCCGCTTCGCGGCTTCGATCAACACCAGACCCCGCCCGCATCCCACGTCCAGCACCCGCTCGTCCCCGCGCAACGCCAGGGCATCGATCGTCTGCTCCACCACATGGCGCTTGCCGAAGCGTGAGCTCCAGAGCATCAGCACGGCCTCGCTCAGGAAGATCGCGCCCGGAATGAAAAAGCCATGAAGTCGCGGGGCCAAGTATGCGATGCCCCCGCACGCTGCGCCGAGTAGCGCGAGATTGCGCACCACCCCCGGCGCATCGATGCCATAGTGCCCGCGCCTCGGCTCCGCCACGGTCACGCGCGCGTGGCGCCCCGGCTAGCGGGGATTGAGAATGCGATCGATCCGCGCCTGCAGGTCCGCTGCATGCGCCCTGCTGGTTCGATCCGTGATGCGTCCCATGGCGGCGCCGAGCGCCGACTGCACCTCCCGCAACGTGAACCGCGCCAACGACCGTGCGTCCGCCGGACGGGGCGGCGGCGGGACGAATCCCGGGAACGGCGTGAAATTGGGCGGTGGCGGAGTCACGAGCGGTGTGTTGATCAAGCGATCCATCTGATCCACAAACGTCTGCTGCAGGTTGCGGCGGTAGGGATCCACTACCGGATGCGTGCCACGGAACTCGGCGAAAATCCCCGCACGCAGATCGTCGAACAGATCGGTCAGCGTGTAGGCCGTGCCGGCCGGCATGGTCGCCCCCTGCTCCGCCAACCGTGAGAGACGCGGATCCTGCAACAGGATGGTGAGCAAGCCCGCCTGACGCGCGCGGATCCGGTCCACGAAACCGGTCGGCTCGATGCGACGCAGTACCGCCGTGTCGAGGAAGTAGGTCGGCGTTGCGAACGCGTGTTCATTCAGGAACCGGACCGCCTCCGCCTGGCGCGCGCGAGGCACGGCACTATGGATGACCCCCGGCTGATCGGGATACTTCTCGTGCCGCCACACGCCACCCGGCACCACGGCGACATGCCCCATCTCCAGGGCCCATTGCTGCACCAGCCGGTCGTAGAAATCGTCCAGCAGGGAGTAGTCGTCGAGCGAGTCCGAGGTGGTCGCGGGGAGCAGCATCGGCACGAGCCGCTTGATGTTGGCGAGGCCGTATCGCGTCGCCTTCACGGGATCGTCCCCCAGCGCCTCGGTCTGCGTGCGCGGATCGATCCCGTCCGGATTCCCGAAGCGCAGCCACGGCATGGTATCCTGCTCGCGAGCGAGCCGATCCAGCACGGGACGCTCCCCATCGGGCGTCGCGGCGCCGGGAATGCGTCGATAGCCCCAATCGATGACGTAGAAGTCCCAGGGCCCGAGGGTCGGCATCAGCTGGACATCATCCCCCGGCTGGGCCACGTAGTTGTTGCGCGCGTAATCCATGATGGAGTACGAGGTCCCGTTGCGTCGCGTGTACGTGGGGCTGCGCAACGAATCGACCGGATAGTAGCCGGAGGACAGCTGATTGTGGGGCAAGCCGAGCGTGTGGCCGACCTCGTGAGTCGCGACGTACGCCAGCAACTGTCCCAGCAACGAATCGGGAAGCGGCAAGTGACGAGCGCGCGCATCGACGGCGCCGACCTGCACCCAGTACCAGGCCTCCGCCAGGCTGGCGACGTTCTGAAACCAGCCGATGTTCGATTGCAGGATCTCGCCCGTGCGCGGATCGCTGACGTGTGGGCCGTACGCATTCTCGATCTGCGAGGCCAGCCACCGGATCGTCGAGTAGCGCGCATCGTCGAGGTCGAACTCGGGATCTTCCTGCGGCGTGGGCGCCCGGCGGGCCGTAATGGCATTTGAGAACCCGGCCGCGCGAAACACCGGCTCCCAGGCCTGGACCCCTTGGATGAGCCACGGCACCCATTTCTCGGGTGTCGCCGGATCGATGTAGAACACGATGGGCTTCACCGGATCGCTCACCGCCGAGGCAGGGTCCTTCGGCTCGAGTCGCCAGCGCGCGATGTAACAGCGCTCGGCCACGCGGTGGCGGTCCAAGCCGTAGTCGACCTGCCGGACAGAGAAGAATCCGACGCGGTTGTCACACAGACGCCGTGCCATCTCACGCTCGGGGAGCCGCACCATGGAGTAGTGCATTTCGAACGACGCGGTTCCCAGGGCGCGGTCGCCCCCGGGGACGGAATCATTTTCGAACGTCTGCAGGGCGCGCACCTCGATGTTGGTCGGGAACGACCGGGCCGACTCGACGAGGGACCGGCTGGGATCCAGCCGGCGCAGCCGGTAGACGCGCCGGGCGTTCAACTCCGGGACGTCAGTCGTGAACAGCTTCGTCACCTCGAGCACCAGGTTCGAATCTCTGGGACTGAACGCGGCGACATCGAAGCTCATCAGCACCGGCTCGACCGTCGACAGGCGCACCGCCCGCGACACCGGCGTCGAGCTGTCGGCGACGATATCGTAGCTCTTGCTGCGCAACAGCACCCGATTGCCCATGCGCTCCCAGCGGACCACGCGGCTGTCCAACTGCTCCCCACCGTATCGGGTCCCTTCGGGCGTCCCGGCGTAGTCTACGACCAACAGAAACTCCGCGCCCAACTGGGCGCGCGGAATCTCGTAGAACAGTTTCTCCCCGATCTGATGGATCAGGAACACGCCGGAATCGGTGGTCGCCTGGCGGGTGATGACCTGGTCGTACGGTTTGGGACCTTCGCTCGGGGCCGCTCCCGCTCTCCCGCGGCTCGTGTCCTGCCGGGCCGGCGCCGGGCCGGTTTGGGGCGTGGGGGCCGGCGCCGTGGAGGCCGAGGTGCCTCGAGCACAAGCAGCAACAGCCAGGAGGAGGAAGACAGACGACGGTCGGAACATGACTCGGTCTCCTTCAGGGCAAGCCAACGGTTCAACTACCGGGTGATCAGCCGTACCGCGCGGTCGTAGAAGAAATAGTCCCAGGCCCAATTGATCAAGACGAACAACTTGTTGCGAAACCCGATCAGCTGGATGATATGAACCACCAGCCAGACGACCCAGGCGGGAAACCCCTTGAACGAAATGCCCCAGATGCGGGCCACGGCGGCGTTGCGGCCGATCGTGGCCAGCGTGCCAGGATCGCGATAGCGGAATGGGACGGCGGCCGCCCCCGCCACGAGGCGCCGGATGTTCGCCGCGGCCGTTTCGCCCATTTGCATCGCCGGTGGGGCCATCATCGGCATCGGCGCCCCATCCGCTTCGAGATACGCGGCATCGCCCACGATGAACACCTCGGGGTGGGCGGCCAGCTGTAGGGTCGGCCCGACGGGCACCCGGCCGAGGCGGGCGGTCGGGAGCCCGAGGTGTTCGACCAGTCCGGCCGCCCGCACGCCGGCCGCCCAGATGAAAGTACGAGCCGGAATCACCTCTCCGCTCTTCAAACGGGCGCTGGTCCCGTCATAGCCCGCGACCGCGGCACCGTGCCGGACTTCCACGTGTTTCTTCCACAGGGTCACCGCCGCGGCCTCCGACAGCTTCGGCGGCATCGCCGCCAGCAGCCGGTCCCCCGCTTCGAGCAGCAGGATACGCACGTCCTTCAGGTTGAGCCGGGGATAGTCTTTCACGAGTACGAGCCGCACCAGCTCGGACAAGGCTCCCGCCATCTCGACGCCGGTGGGCCCGCCCCCGACCACGACAAACGTCAGCAGCGCACGCCGCCGCTCGGCGTCCGGCTCGAGCATCGCGTGCTCGAAGCATTCGAGGACCTGATTGCGCAGTCGCACTGCATCCGGGATGCTCTTCAGACCAAACCCATGCCCTTCCACCTCGGCGAGCCCGAAGTAGCTCGTCTGTGCCCCAACCGAGAGCACGAGATAATCGTAGGCGATCGGACGATCACTCGTGAGCACGCGCCGCCCGGCGAAATCAATTCCGGTGACCTCCAGCAGACGGAAATCGAGATTCTTCTGCCCGCGCAGGATCGCGCGCACCGGCTTGGCGATCTCCTCCGGCTCGAGCCCTGCAGTCGCGACCTGGTAGAGGAGTGGCTGAAACACGTGGTAATTGTTCCGGTCCACCAGGATCACATCCACCGGCGCGCGCCGCAGCGCCCGGGCCGCACGCAGACCGCCAAACCCGGCACCGACGACGACGACCGTCGGCCTCACCCCTTCGCTCGACTCGTCAGGAACGTTTCGACCGTGGTGAGCTTGAACCCGAGCTTCTGGGCGAGCGGTCGCGCGTCGAATGGCGTGTCGATCAGCGCGCTGGCGTAGCTCAGGCCCATGAGATTGGCCGCCGCGGGGGAGAACGGCATCAATCCCTTCAGCATGGCCCGGTACACCCCCGCCGGTTGGTGGACAATGCGGATCGGGCGACCCAGGACGCGCGCGAACACGGCGACGACTTCATCCCAGGAGAGAATCTCGGGCCCTCCCACGTCCCAGACCGCGTTCACGGCCGAAGGCTCATCCAGACTCCGCACCATGAATTCGGCCACGTCGTCGAGCGCGATGAACGCATGCCGCGTGCGCCCGGAGCCGGGCACGAGGGCAATACCACGCCGCTCCACGAGACGACCGACGGCCCGCATGAAAAACCGGGAGAACCAGAACGGGCGCTCGAGCGTGTGGGACTCGGCGCCCCGCAGCGGAATCGAGCTGCCCATGAGCGCCAGCCAGTCGTCCATGAAGTAGGAAGCGCGCAGAATGGTGTAGGGAATCCCACTGCCCTGCACCAGTCGCTCCACTGCGCGCTTGTGTCGCATGGTTGGGATCTGGTCATCGAAGGGTGATACCGGAACCGATGCAAACACGAAGCGCTGGATCCCGTGTTTCTTGCATGCATCGACCAGCTGTCGGTAGCCAAAGTCTTCCACGCTCGCAAACGTGTCCCCGCGCCGCGGCACGACGGCGTTCGCGGTGGCGAAGACAGTCGTGGCGCCCCGGCATGCCGCGTCCAGGCTCTCCGGACTCTTGAGGTCTCCGAACGCCAATTCGACCCCACTGCCCTGCAGGTGTTGGTAGTGCGAGGTGGGACGCACTAGGATCCGTACCTGCCGGCCGCGGTGCGTCAGTTTCCGCACCAGGGCGGTTCCCAGCTGGCCGGTGGCACCGACGACGAGGATCATGATTGTCCAATGATCACACGGAATCCGCGGGGCTGACAGAGGCAACGGTTGTACGTATCATGATGTCCCGCGTGAACGCCCACACCCTGACGCACTCGCTCGTCGGCAAGAAGGTCCTCATGGCCGTGACGGGCGTCATTCTCGTCGGATTCCTCGTCGGGCACGTCTACGGCAATCTCAAGATCTTCCAGGGCCCCGGGCATTTCAACGCGTACGCGGAGGGATTGCGCACGCTGGGAGCACCCCTGTTCGGTCGCGGACACCTGCTGTGGATCGCCCGCCTCGTGTTGCTGGCGGCGCTCGCCGGTCACGTGTGGGCCGCTTGGGCGGTCACCCAGGCCAGCCGGCACGCCCGGCCCGTGGGCTACCGGCAGCTCCATCTGGTCGAAACGACCTACGCGGCGCGGACGATGCGCTGGGGTGGCGTTCTCATCCTGCTGTTCGTGATCTATCATCTGCTCGATTTCACGTTCGGCCAGCTCAACCCCGGCTTCGTGCCCGGGAACCCGTATCGCAACGTGGTGGCGAGTTTCTCCGCACCCGCCGTGACCCTCTTCTACTCGATTGCGATGCTCGCGGTCGGCCTGCACCTCTACCACGGCCTGTGGAGCGCGTGCCAGACCTTGGGGCTGAACCACCCGCGTTACAATCAGCTGCGGCGCGCGGCGGCGGGAGGCTTCACGATCCTCATCATCGCGGGGTTCCTTTCCATCCCGCTGGCCGTCCAAGCGGGGATCGTGCGCTGACCATGGACCTCCGCTCCCGTGTTCCCGCCGGCCCGATCGAGCAGAAGTGGGACAGTCACCGCTTCGAAATGAAGCTGGTGAATCCTGCGAACAAGCGGCGCTTTCATGTCATCGTCGTCGGGTCGGGGCTCGCGGGCGCTTCGGCCGCCGCGTCACTCGCCGAGCTCGGCTACCACGTCTCCTGCTTTTGCTTCCAGGACTCACCCCGGCGCGCCCATTCCATCGCTGCGCAGGGAGGCATCAACGCCGCCAAGAACTACCAGAACGACGGCGATTCGGCCTGGCGTCTGTTCTATGACACGGTGAAAGGCGGCGACTTCCGCGCCCGCGAGGCGAACGTGTACCGGCTTGCCCAAATCAGCACCACGATCATCGACCAGTGCGTGGCGCAGGGCGTCCCGTTCGCCCGCGAATACGGCGGCCTGCTGGCCAATCGCAGCTTCGGCGGCGCCCAGGTTTCCCGGACGTTTTACGCACGCGGGCAGACCGGCCAGCAGCTGCTGCTGGGTGCGTATCAGGCTCTGGCCCGGCAGATCGGTCTCGGCCAGGTGACGATGTATCCCAGAACCGAAATGCTCGATCTCGTCGTGATCGACGGGCGGGCGCGCGGTATCGTGGTGCGCGATCTCGTCACTGGCGCCGTGCGCTCCCATGCGGCGCACGCCGTGGTGCTCGCCACCGGTGGGTATGCGAACATCTACTTTCTCTCCACCAACGCCAAGGGCTGCAACGTCACCGCCACCTGGCGCGCGCATAAACGCGGCGCCTTGTTCGCCAACCCGTGCTTCACCCAGATCCACCCAACCTGTATTCCGGCGCACGGGCAGCTCCAGTCCAAGCTCACGCTGATGAGCGAGTCGCTGCGCAACGACGGTCGGATTTGGGTGCCCCGGAAGAAGGGCGACACCCGTTCGCCGAACGAGATCCCGGAAACTGAGCGCGACTACTACCTGGAACGCCTCTACCCGAGCTTCGGAAACCTGGTGGCGCGCGACATCGCCTCACGTCGCGCCAAGGAAATGTGCGATGCGGGCCATAGCGTGGTGCCGGGCGGGCATGGCGTCTATCTCGACTTCCGGGATGCGGTCCAGCGCCTCGGTCGCACCACCATCGCCGAGCGCTACGGCAACCTGTTCGAGATGTACGAACGCATTCGGGCCGAAGATCCCTATTCGGTCCCGATGAAGATCTACCCCGCGCCGCACTACACCATGGGCGGGTTGTGGGTCGACTACAATCTGATGTCGAATCTGGACGGCCTCCACGTGATTGGAGAAGCGAACTTCTCCGATCATGGCGCCAACCGCCTGGGCGCCTCCGCGCTGATGCAGGGGCTCGCTGACGGCTACTTCATTCTGCCGTACACCATCGGCGACTACCTGGCGCAGGCAAAGCTCGGTCCTGTCGAACCGGACCACGCGGCATTCCGAGCCGTGGAGGCCGAGGTCCAGGCGCGGACGGACCGGCTGCTGAGCATCCGCGGATCCCGCAGCGTCGACGCGTTGCATCGCGAGCTCGGCACGCTGCTCTGGAACCAGTGCGGCATGGCCCGCAATCGTGCCGGGCTCGAGACAGCGATCGGAGACATTCGCGAGCTGCGCGGACGATTCTGGAAGGACGTGTCGGTGACCGGCAGCGGTGAAGACCTGAACCAGGCCCTCGAGAAAGCGGGCCGCGTGGCGGACTTCATGGAGTTCGCCGAGCTGATGTGTGTCGATGCCCTGCAGCGCGAGGAGTCGTGCGGCGCGCACTTTCGCGAAGAGTACCAGACGCCCGATGGCGAGGCCAAGCGCGACGACGCCCGGTTCTCCCATGTGTCGGCCTGGGAGTGGGCCGGGGCCGAGCGGCCGCCGCTGTTGCACCAGGAGCCGCTCGCCTTTGAGTACGTGCACCTGGCCCAACGGAGCTACCGCTGATGCGCCTCGTGCTCCACGTGTGGCGTCAGGCGGGGCCGGCGGCGCCCGGCCGGTTCGAGCGATACGACGTGGCCGACACGTCGCCGGACATCTCCTTCCTTGAGCTCCTGGATCAGGTCAACGACGCGCTGGCGGCGCGGCAACAGGAGCCGATCGCCTTCGACCACGACTGCCGCGAGGGGATCTGCGGCTCGTGTGGGGTGGTAATCAACGGACGGCCGCACGGACCGCAGCGCGCCACGACGGCCTGCCAGCTACATCTGCGTCATTTCGCCGACGGGGAGGAGATCTGGGTCGAGCCGTGGCGCGCCGGGGCGTTCCCCCTGCTCAAAGATCTCGTCGTGGACCGCAGCGCCATGGACCGCGTCATTCAGGCGGGGGGATTTATCACGGCCCGGACCGGGAGCGCGCCGGAAGCAAACGGCATTCCCGTCGCCAAGCGCGATGCCGATCGCGCCATGGACGCGGCGGCCTGCATCGGATGCGGCGCGTGCGTGGCCGCCTGCCCCAACGCGAGCGCGATGCTGTTCGTGGCCGCCAAGGTGTCGCACCTGGGGGCATTACCCCAGGGCCAGCCGGAACGCTATGCGCGCGTGGTGAAGATGATTGACGCGATGGACGACGCGGGGTTCGGGGCCTGCTCGAACCACGGGGAGTGCATGGCGGCTTGCCCGAAGGAGATTTCGATTGACTGTATTGCGCAACTGAATCGAGACTTGATACGGGCGACCATCGCGCCGCCGAGGGAGGGAAAGAACTGGGCTGGGGCTGGGTGAGGCATCACAGTTTCACCGCCGCCATCGTCTCTTTCACCGCCCCCGCCGATTTCTCCAACGCCGCCTTCTCCTCGGCCGTCAATTTCACTTCGAGAATCCGCTCCAGTCCCCCTTCCCCGAGCTTGCAGGGCACGCCGCAGTAGATCCCCGAGAGCCCGTACTCACCCTCCAGCCACGCCGCGCAGGGCAGGATGCGCTTCTTGTCCAGCACGATCGACTCGACCATCTGCACCGCGGCGGCTGAGGGCGCGTAGTACGCGCGACCCGGTCTTCAGGAACGCCACGATCTCCGCGCCGCCGTTGCGCGTGCGATCCACGATCTGGTCGAGCTGTCGCCGGTCCAGGAGCTGAGTCACCGGGATTCCCGAAACCGTCGTATAGGAGATCAGCGGCACCATGGTGTCGCCATGGCCGCCCAGCACCATCGCCTGGATGTCCTCGACCGAGACATTGAGGGCCTCGGCGAGGAACGCTGCGATAGCGGGCGGTGTCGAGCACGCCGGCCATGCCGATCACCCGCTCGCGCGGGAAGCCGGTGACCTGCTTCGTCACCCAGCACATGACGTCGAGCGGATTCGAGACCACCACGACGATCGCGTGCGGGCGATGCCTGCTTGATCTGCTGGCGAGACCTGCTTCACGATATCGGCGTTGGTGCGCACCAGGTCGTCGCGGCTCATGCCCGGCTTGCGGGCGATGCCCGGCAGTGACGATGACGAGCTCGCTAGCCTTGGCCGCCGGCGTAATCGTTGGCCCCGATGACGCGCGTATCAAAGCCCTCGATGGGCGCGGATTCCCACTGATCGAGGCCTTTGCCCTGCGGCACGCCCTCCACCACATCCACCAGGACGACCGTGCGGGCGAGACTCTTCTCCGCGAGGCGCTGCGCCGTGGTGGCGCCGACGTTCCCCGCGCCGACAACCGTGATTTTGTTGAACATGGGCGGCAAATATAGCGGCCTAGCCGCCGCGGGTGTGCATCTCCCGATGGGGATCGGCCCGCAATCCGGCGACCGGATACAGCGGCTCCCGTTGGCCCACCCGAAGGCGCTGTTCGGCACCGCGGTCCGTGCGACCGAGCCACGCGTCCCGGATCAAGGCCACCAGCTCGGCATCTGTGGCGCCCGAGCGCAGGGGTTCTCGCAAGCCGATGCCCTGCTCGGCATACAGGCACATCAACCACTGGCCGTCCGCGGTCAGCCGGCTGCGGTCGCAGGCGCTACAAAACGGGGCGGTGGTCGACGCGATGATCCCGAACGTGGCCCCATCGGGAAGCGTGAATCGCTCCGCCGGGGCATGCGGATCGTCACCCACGACCGGGGCAATCGGTCCGTAGTGGTGGGCGAGGAGGTCCAGGATCTCCCGCTGCGAGACGACCCGATCGAGCGACCATTGGGTCGCTCCGCCCACGTCCATGTACTCGATGAACCGCAGCTCCGCCTGGCGGGCCCGCGCGAACTCAATCAGGTTCACCAGCTCGTCCTCGTTGAACCCGCGCACCACCACGCTATTGATCTTGAGCCGTTCGAACCCCACGGCCTGTGCGGCACCGATCCCCGCCAGGACATCGGCATGCCGGGTGCTGCGGGCGAACTGGGCCATCCGCTCAGGACGCAGCGTGTCGAGGCTGACGGTCACGCGCCGCAGGCCTGCCTCATGGAGCGCGGCCGCCTGACCGGCGAGGAGAATGCCATTGGTCGTAAGCGCCAAATCCCGCACCCGTGAGTCGGCCCGGATCGATCGCACCAGGGCCGGCAGCTCCTGGCGCAACAACGGCTCCCCGCCCGTGAGGCGAATCTTCTCGACGCCGAGCGCAGTGAACACGCCCACCAGCCGGGTGATCTCCTCGAACGTGAGAATCTGGGCGCGCGGCAACCAGACGTATTCCGCTTCGGGCATGCAGTAACGACAGCGCATGTTGCAGCGGTCGGTAACCGACACGCGCAGGCTGCCGAGCGGACGCTGGAACCGATCCAGCACCGGTCCCCTCATTCGGGACCTACGACGGCCGGCCGTCCCTGCGGGTCGACCCACAGCGTCGTGCCATCGGCGCGGAGCTCTTTCTTCCAGACCGGTAGGCGGCGTTTCACTTCTTCGATCACATAGCGACACGCCGCGAACGCCTCGTCCCGGTGCGGGGCGGCTACGGCGATGCCGATACTCGCCTCCTCGGTCGCGACGAGACCCAATCGGTGCCGAATGGCGAGCCGCGCGGTCGGCCAGCGTTTCACCATTTCGGCGCGAATGCGATCCAACTCGGCCGTCGCCATGGCGTCGTACGCCGTGTACTCGATCGCGGTGACGCCACCATCCTCCGGAGCGTCGCGCACGGTGCCCAGAAACAGGCACGTTCCCCCGCAGCCGGGGGAGGCAACCTCTGCTAGCAAGGCTGCGGGAGAGATGGGGTCTCGCGTCAGGTACATGCCGTCCCCTCACCCGCCGGCCAGCGGAGGGAGCAGCGCCACCTCATCCCCGTCCCGGACCATCGCCTCGAGGCGAACGTGCCGCAGGTTCACGGCCGCCAATGGTCGCTCGGGGAGCTGGCGCGCGGCGGGCCACTGATCCTTGGCGCGGCGGACGACGTCGGCGACGGTGGCGGGCAACGGGAGATCCAGATCCATCTCCTCCCGCCCGACCAGGTCGGCGTAGCGGGCAAAGAACCGCAATCGGACCATGGTCAATTCCCCACGGACCCGGTGACCAGTCCGTGCCAGATGCGTGCCGCACGCGCATCCGGGTGGGCCGCCTTGGAGAGTCGCACCGTGGATGTGGTCCGCTCCCGTACCGTCGTATCGAGCGTCAGGGTCTGCCCATTCCGGCGCGCCACGATGCGGAGCGGTTGACCGCCCTTGCCGCGGTAGTGGTCCCGGAATGCCGGGCCGAAGTCCTGGTCCGCCGTCACTTGCACGTCGCCGACCGAGATGAGGGTATCCCCGCTCTGCAGACCGGCGGCTGCGGCGGCGCCGCCGGCCACCACGCCCACAAGGACGTTCGCGGTTTGCCCCGTTTGGACACCGAGGAACGGCGTGGTGGTCGTGCGCCGTTCAACAACGATGCCTGCCTTGGGCAGGATCGCATCGTAGGGCAGCGGGTCGCGCCCGTTGATGTAGCGTTGATAGAATCCATCCACGTCTGGCATTCCCGCTTCCTTGAGCAGCGCCAGCAGATCGGCCGTGCGGAATCCCTTCCCCTGCTTGTAGAACCGCGTGTACAGACCCTTCGTGACCTCGTCCAGGCTGTGGCGGTTGTCGGTCGCGTCACGGATCGAGACATCCAGGAGCAAACCGGTGAGCGAGCCCTTGTTGTAGTAGAGCTGCGAGCTGTTGACGAAGACCTCGTTGATCCACGTCGCCGCGCTGCCATCCTCTTCGCTCCATGGCTCTGGTGCGGCATTCACCTCATCGGCGTTGCCCTGCATGCTCCCGATCCATTCTTCGTCGGACCACAGCCCGGCGCGCCAGTTCGTCAGGTCGCCGTAGTAGTCGGTGACCCCCTCCGACCACCACAGGAGCGGGGTGAATTGCTCTGCGTGGTAGTCGTACGGCCACATCTCGGCCGGGCGAATCCGTTTCACGTTCCAGAGGTGAAAGAACTCGTGCGCCGTAAGCGGGCGCATGAAGTCCCCCAGGGTCCCGTCCTCGGCCGCGAACCCGTCCGCGGGCATGATGTCGAATTGCGAGAACGCATGTTCGAGCCCGCCGCCGAATTGGATCGGCTCGTGATACACGTTGAAGAACACCGTGTACGTATCGTAGGGTGGCCCGCCCATGAGACGGTTTTGGACCGCCGCCTGTTTCGCCAGACCGTCGCGCAGATTGCGGGCGACGGCGGGCGTATAGTCCGCGGCCGGATAGACGGCAATGCGAATCCATTTGCCGTCCACGGCGAGGGAATCGAGACTGAATCGACCGACGAATGTCACTGCGTCCGCCAACTCGTGATAGTCGGCGGCGCGGTACCCGGTCCCGGCGGGCGTGAGGGCGGTCGCCACGTTCCATCCCGTCGGCAGCACGATGCGCAGCTCCGCCGGGCGCTCGAGATGCCCTTCCTGGTAGAGGAACAGATTGGTGCCCAGGAACTCTCCGAAATCGGTGACGAGGCGCGAGCCCGACAGGTCGATCGCGTCGGCGAAAAAGTCGAGCTCGATGCGCACGCGATCCGTGCGACCGGTGACAATTCTCCAGGTGTCCTTGTCGAGCCGGTCCCAGAACAGGGTGGCGCCGGCAGCATCCGCCGCGACGAAGCTACGTACGTAGCGGGCATAGTTCTGGATCTCGTAGTTCCCGGGACTCCAAGCGGGGAGCGAGACCAACAGCGTGTCGAGCCCCACAGCAGGAAACTCCGCTTTGACGTGGAACAGGTGCCCCGAGGCTGAGCCGATCGAGACTTCGTAGCGCACCGCCTGGGTGGCGGCGGGACGGGCGTAGGACAAGAGGACGACCGCCAGGCACCATCTCCGCAACATCATGCGTAACCTCGCGTTGAGCAGGGACTGAGGCTGCTGGACAGGAATGATACCATGTGGGGGGAGAAACGATGCGGCCCCGCCGGCGATCGGCGGGGCCGCGTCAAGTATCGGAGATCGCAGTGCTTACGACGGAACGTTCACGTCGTGGTCCGCGACCATCGCGCGCAACTCCTTGCTGGGCTTGAACACCGGCACAGGACGCGCCGCGACTTCAACCGGGTCTCCAGTGCGCGGGTTGCGCGCCATGCGCGTCTTGCGCTGCCGGATCTTAAACGTCCCAAACCCCCGTATCTCAATGTTATGCTGCTCGGCGAGGGCCGCCTTCACAGCATCCAGAAACGAGTCAACCACTCGTGCGCAGTCCTTTTTGGAAATCAGGGGACCGGCCGTACGAGCGATTTGTGCTGTGACCTTTTCGACCAGATCGGCCTTCGTCATCCGTACCCCCCGAAGGGCGCAGGGAATACTGCAACCGGGGGCCCAACATAGGGGTCTTACCTATTGACTGTCAAGAGCTTGGAGGAACTGTTGGAAGTGGCCTTGGGCGTCATGCGGACCCGGTGAGGCCTCCGGATGGTACTGTACTGCGAAAATAGGGTGCTCCCTGTGGCGAACCCCTTCCACCGTGCCATCATTGAGGTTACGGTGCGTCACCTCAAGCTCTTTCGCACCAGGAATGGCCCTCTCTTCCCCCCGAACCGCGAACCCATGGTTCTGGGAAGTGATAAGCACTTGCCCCGTTTGGAGATCGCGGACAGGATGGTTTCCACCGCGATGGCCATAGGGCAGCTTCACCGTTTCGGCCCCGTAGGCGAGACCGAGCAATTGGTGCCCAAGGCAGATCCCAAAAATGGGGATCGTCCCGTCCGCCAACTCGCGAATCGTGCGAACCGCGTACGAGACGGCAGCCGGATCCCCTGGTCCATTAGAGAGAAATACACCGTCCGGAGCCAACTCCCGGACCCGGCCTGATGTGGTCGTTGCAGGAACGACGGTCACCCGACAACCGCTGCGCACGAACAGCCGCAGGATGTTGCGCTTCATCCCGAAATCGAAGGCGACGACGTGGTAGCGGGCGTCCGCGGGCCCTTCCTCATACTCCGACTCGACGGTCGCCTTGCTCGCGAGATCGAGGCCATCCATAACGGGGGACGCGGCGAGGCGCTCACGGACTTCTTCTGTCGGCTGATCCCCCAATGCGAGCACGCCGCGCATTGCGCCCTTGGATCGGATGTAGCGGGTGACCTGCCGCGTATCGACGCCGGTGATGATCGGGACGCGCGCGGCGGCAAGCCACTCCAACAGCCCACCGGTGGAGCGCCAATTGGACGGCTTGATGGCGAGCTCGCGCACCACGACGCCGGCTACGCGTGGCCGATCGGACTCCACATCCTCCGGATTGATGCCGTAGTTCCCGATCATCGGCGCCGTCATCACGACCAGCTGGCCCAGGTACGAGGGGTCGGTGAAGACCTCCTGGTATCCGCTCAGATTGGTGGTGAAGACGACTTCGGCGAACGAGGGCTCGAAGGGGAGCGGCGCGGTTCCGGCGAACCAGGCGCCATCCTCCAGGAGCACGTACGCCGGGAGACGGTCAGCGATTGGGCGCTGGGGGTGTTTGCGGAGTGGTGGTCTGCGGCGCGGGCGAAGACTGAATCGGCAGTGGCGCCTGCTGGATCGGAGCCGGTTCAGGAGCCCCGCCCTCCAGCACCGAGCGCGGCCCGCTGGTCCGGGACGACATGACCGCCAGCACGAGGGCCAGGAACAGGAACAGGCCGGCGCACCACCACGTGATGGTATGCAGCAGCGTCGTGGCCTGGCGGCCCCCCATGACCATCTCCGTACCCGACCCACCACCCAACGACGCGAGCCCGCCGCCCTGTCCGGCTTGCAACAGGATGGCAGTGGTCATCACCAGGGCGATGAGCAAGAGAAGAATCAGGAGCGCCGTGTACATCGCGCGCGGATAATAGCTAGGGCACGCCGGTGGACACAAGCTTCGACCACGCGACCGGGTCCAGCGACGCACCACCGACAAGGACACCATCCAACTCGGGCTCGGCGAGAAGCTCAGCGGCGTTTTTCAAGTTGACGCTGCCGCCATACAACACCCGGGTCGCCGCCGCTCCGCGGTCCCGGAGCCAGGCCCGGATCTCCCGATGCACCGTCGCGGCGTCGGCCGGCGTCGCATTGCGACCCGTCCCGATCGCCCACACGGGCTCATAGGCGATGACCACCTGCTGGAGCGCCGCCTGGTCGATCCCCTGGAGCCCGACCGTGAGCTGGCGCCGCACGACGTCGAGTGTCGCTCCCCCATCATGCTGCGCCAGGGTCTCGCCAACGCAGAGGATCGGGACCAGAGAGCCGGCCAGGACGGACCCCACCTTCCGGTTCGTCTCTTCGTCGGTTTCCCCAAACACGTGGCGCCGTTCCGAGTGCCCCACCAGCGCCGCTCTGGCTCCGGCTTGCACCGCCAATGGCACCGATACGGCCCCCGTGTAGGCCCCTTTGGGCTCCCAATGCACATCCTGGATGCCGGCGATGAGGTCGTGGCGACCCCGAATGGTCGTGGCCACCGCCTCGAGCGAAACGGCCGGAGGGAAGAACCACACGTCCCGGCCCGGAACCGCTGGCGTGGACGGCAAGAAAGCGTCCAGATAGGCTCGGGCATCCGATGGCCCGAGGTGCATCTTCCAATTGGCCGCAAACAGCAACCTTCTCACGCGTCGTCCAGGGCGACGAGGCCCGGCAACGGCTTCCCTTCCAGAAACTCCAGGGCGGCTCCGCCACCGGTCGACACATGCGTGAGCTTGTCCTCGAAGCCCGCGACCGCCGCCGCCGAGTCCCCTCCTCCCACCACTGTCGTCGCCCCGTTCGCCGTCGCGTCCACCAGCGCCTGGGCCACTGCGCGCGTGCCGACGTCGAAGGGCGGAGTCTCGAACACCCCCATGGGACCGTTCCAGACGACGGTCTTCGCACGGAGAATCCGGGCCCGGAAGTCGTCGCATGTCGCTTGATCGATGTCGAACACGGCCATGTCGGCGGGAATCGCGTCGCTCGATACCTGCCGCCGCGCGTCCGCTCGATCGAGGGACGGCGCGACGGTCGCGCCACGCGGCAGCACGAGCTTCGATCCTCCCTCGGCCAGCAGCTGTTTCGCGAGGGTGCTGCGATCGGGCTCGACCAGCGACTTGCCGACTTCGAGCCCCAAACTGGCGAAGAACGTGCAGGCCATCGCGCCACCGATCAGGATCTCGTCGCATTTCGGCAACAGCGCATGGATGACGTCGATCTTGCCGCTGATCTTCGCGCCGCCGAGCACCGCCACGAAGGGGTGGCGCGGCTGATCCAAGGCCGAGCCCAGGTATTTCAGCTCGCGCTCCATCAGATATCCGGCGACGGCCGGTTTGAGAAGATGGGCGACGCCTTCAGTGGAGGCGTGGGCGCGGTGGGCCGAGCCGAACGCATCGTTGACGTAGAAATCGCCCAGGGCGGCGAACTGACGCGCTAGCGACGCGTCGTTTTCCTCTTCCCCCGGCCAAAACCGGGTGTTCTCCACCAGGGCCGCGCCACCGCGGGGCAGCCGCCGCGTGGCGGCGACGCCGGCCTCGAGATCCGGGATGAACTCCACCGGCGTGCCGAGGATCCGTTCCACGTCGTGCACGATCTGGCGTAGCGAGAACTTCGGGTCGGGGCCGCCCTTGGGCCGGCCGAGGTGGGAAAGCAGGACGACGCGCGCGCCGTGATCGCGCAAATAGGTGATGGTCGGTACCGCGGCGCGGATGCGCGCATCGTCGGTCACCGCGCCGCTCTTCAGCGGGACATTGAAGTCGACGCGAACCAGCGCCCGCTTCCCTTCCAGAGCCGCGGCGGGGAGCTGCGCCAGCGTTCGCTTGGTCACCGCCGCGACCCGAGATAGGCCAGCAAATCGACACACCGCGCCGAGTAGCCCATCTCGTTGTCGTACCAGGATGACACATGCACCAGCGTGCCGTCGATCACGTTGGTCGACGGCGCATCCACCACGCTCGAGAACAGGCTCCCGATGTAGTCCACGGACACGAGCGGTTCGTCCGACACGTCGAGGATCCCCTTCAGCGCTCCCGCCGCGGCCGCACGAAACGCCGCGTTGACTTCCTCGATCGTCGTGCGCTTCTGGACTTCCGCCGTCAGGTCCACGAGGGACACGTCGGGCGTCGGCACGCGCAGCGAGACGCCATCGATCTTGCCTTTGACTTCCGGCAAAACGAGGCCCGTGGCTTTGGCGGCACCGGTCGTCGTGGGGATGATCGATAGGGCTGCCGCGCGGGCGCGGCGCAGGTCCTTGTGGGGCAGATCCAGGATTTGTTGATCGTTGGTGTAACTGTGCACCGTCGTCATGAACCCGTGCACGAATCCCCAATTGTCGAGCACTACCTTCACCACCGGTACCAGGCAGTTCGTCGTGCAGGAGGCGTTCGAGATGATATGATGCTTCGCGGGATCGTAGGACCGCTCGTTCACGCCCATGACGATGGTGAGGTCTTCGCCCTTGGCGGGGGCCGAAATCACGACCTTCCGGGCCCCGGCGCTGAGGTGTTTGGCCGCACCATCACGATCGGTGAACCGGCCCGTGCTCTCGAGCACCAGCTCGACGCCCAATTCCTTCCACGGCAACTTGTCCGGTTCTTTGATGGCAGTGACGCGAATGTCGTGGCCGTTGACGAGCAGCGCCTCGCCCTTCGTTTCCACGGTGCCGGGGAAGCGCCCGTGCACCGAGTCGTACTTCAGCAGGTGCGCCAGAGTTTTCGTGTCGGTGATGTCGTTCACCGCGACGAACTCGATTGCGCTCTGCCTGGCCATGACCGCCGCCCGAAGCACGTTGCGTCCGATCCGCCCGAACCCGTTGATCCCGACCCGTACGGCCATGCGCGCTCCTAATTGAAGTCCGGAATGCTGGCTCGACCGAACGTCACGGCCGAAAGGTTGGGGAACCCCGCGGCTTCGAGGGTGCGGGCCGCTTCCGCCAGCGTCGCGCCGGTCGTGAACACGTCGTCGACGAGCACGAGTGGCGCCGGCGGCCGCAGCATGCCCTTCTGCACCCCGAATGCCCCCGCCACGTTCGCTAGGCGGGCGCCTGGTGTCAACGCCGTCTGCGTGGTCGTATCTCGTGTCCGCACGAGGAGTTGCGCCAGTACGGGAAGGCCCCATTCCCGCCCGAGCGCACGCGCCAGTGACAGGCTCTGATTGTACCCGCGGCGCCGCAGCCGGAGCGGGCCCAGGGGCACCGGAATGAGCCGGGCGGTTCGATCGGGCGAGGGGAGGAATCGGGTCATCACGGCGGCCAGGTCCGTGGCGATGCGTGGCAGGCCGCTGTACTTGAGTGCATGCGCCGCCACCCGGGCGCCGCTATCCAGCCACACGGCGGAGCGTACGCAGCCGAGGGCGCGAGGCCACTCGCGGCACAACCGGCACGGTCCGAAATGGGGCGCCGGCTGACCGCAGCGCTCGCACCACGGTGGTCGCACTGCTCGCATTCTCGAACGGCACACGGCACAGACCAGGTCGTCCGCCCGCGCCGCGGCCAGGAGGTCGCGGCACACCAGACACTCCGCCGGAAGCAGGAGCCGTTCGAGGGCGCTAGTCACGCAGCGCGCGCTCGACGGCCGCGCGCATGATCTCGACCGGGGGCGGATGATCGGGGAAAAAGCGGCTCCAGGCGAGCGCCCCCTGACGGATCAGGACGCCACGCCCGTCGCGGGCCCCGATTCCCTGGCGGCGCAAATCGCGCACCCACCGCGTCTCGCCACGCCGGTACACGAGGTCCAGGACCTGATGGAGGTCACGCACCGCGGCAGGGTCGATCGGGAAGGCATCGTCGCCGTTCATGCCGAGCGGCGTCGCGTTGACGACCACATCGACGGCCAGCGGCGGCTCCGCGACGTGCGCGCGCACCCCCTGGCTCGTCGCCCACTCGACCAGACCGCGGGCGCGCGCCGGATCGCGCGACCGCACCAGCAGCTCGGCGCGCGCATCCGCCGCAGCAATAGTCACCGCGCGCGCCGACCCTCCCGTTCCCAACAGCAGCCATCTCCCGCCGGAGACGCCGAGGTCGGCCAGCTCTGCCGCGATCGCGGGCACATCGGTGTTGTCCCCGACCAGGGTACCCTGTTCCACCCAGAACGTATTGCATGCCCCGACCCGGGCACAGAGGTCGGTTCTACGCGCGACGCATCGTTCCGCTGCGCCTTTGAAGGGAACGGTGACGTTTCCCGAGAGACCAAGACGCCCCAGCGTGGTGAAGGTGTCGGGGAACGTGGCGACCGGTACGCGCAACCCGATGTACGCCGCGTCGAGCCCGAGCGCGGCGATCGCCGCATTGTGCATCACGGGAGACAGGGTGTGGGCGATGGGATCGCCCAGCACGGCGAGCAGCCGGGTGCTACCGCCGATCCTCACGCCGCGCCTCACCCGCCAACCGGTCGGCCACTGCCCCGATGAGGGCTTCGAGCTCGGCGCAAGTATCGCGGTACACATCGAGATCGCCGCCGAATGGATCCCCCACCTCGGCTTCCTCGCCCGTGCGGCCGACGTATTCGCCGAGCACGAACACTCGTCCCTCGCCGCCCAGCTCGTGGACGCGCGCGCGATGGTGCCGTGCCATAGTGAAGATCAGGTCCGCATCTTCGACGATTTCCCGCGTCAACAGGCGGGCGCGGTGGCCGGAGAGATCGAGCCCACGCTCGATCCCGATCAGGTAGGCGCCCTCGGAGGCGGGCGCGCCATCCCAGGCGCCGGTGCCCGCCGAGGCGACCTCGATGTCGGTCACGCTGCGCTCGTGCAGGGCGCGCGCCAGCAACGCCTGCGCCAACGGACTGCGGCAAATGTTGCCGGTGCAGACGAACAGCACATGCTTCATGGAGCGAGTGCCCCTGCTCCGGCCCGCAGCTGTGCGACCGTCAGGGCGCCCGCCCGGACGATGCGAGGCGAGCTACCGGTGCAGTCCACCACCGTAGATGGCGGGCGATTGCCGAGCACCCCACCATCGAGCACCAGCAGGGCGCCGCTCGCGACGGCGGCACCGAAATCGCGCAGGATCGCGTCCGCGCCCGGCGCGGGCGACGTGCCCGGCAGATTGGCTGACGTCGACGTCACGGGCATGTCGAGCGCCGTGACAAGTCGGGCCATTTGTGGATGGGAAGTCCAGCGCACGGCAAACCCGCCTTCCGGTCCTCGCAAGATGTCCGGCAGCCGTCCGCCGCCACCGGACAACACCAAGGTGAGCGGGCCCGGCCAGAATGCGCGCGCCATCGCCCGCGCCGAGTCGTTGAAGGCCAGGCCCTGGGCTTCGGCCATCGCCTGGCTCGACACCAGAAGCAGAAAGGGCTTGCCGGCCGCCCGCCCTTTGAGGGCCGCCAGCGCCCGGACATCGGCCTCGATCGGACGCGAGCCCAAACCGTACACCGTTTCAGTGGGATACGCGAGCAGTCCACCGTTCTGGACATGCGCGACGATTCGTTCCAGCGCGGCATCGGCCTCGGTCTCGGTGCGAAACGGGATCGCCTTCACCGCGCCGCCCGCGCCAACGCGTCGGCGATGCGAAAGTCCTCAGCACTCGTCACCTTGAGGTTACCGGGAGAATCCGTGACCACTTCGACCGGGAACCCGCTCCGCTCGCACAATTCCGCATCGTCGGTCGGCGTGCGATCTCGATGGTCGCCGATCCCCGCATAGGCCGAGGCCAACATCGACAACGGGAATCCCTGAGGAGTCTGCGCCCGCCACAACCGGGCCCGCGGAACCGTGCGCGACACCCGACCATCGTCATCGACGTCCTTGACGGTATCGCCCATCGGCACGGCCGCCACGGCTCCCACCCCGGTGCGCGCGCGGGCGATCACCGCGTCGATCGTAGACGGACTGACGAACGGCCGCGCCGCATCGTGGACCAACACCACTTTCGTTCCGGGGCCCAGCGCCTCGAGCCCGGCGACCACCGAATCGGCGCGGGTTGCTCCGCCCGGCACGAGCCGCACGCGCTCGCCCGTCAACGAAGTCAGCCACTCGGGGGGCTGGGTCACATAACCCGCGGGCAGCGCGATCACCACGCGATCGACCTGGGGATGAGCCGCGAAGGGACGCAGCGCCCGCAGCAGCATCGGAACGCCGTCGATGGAGCGAAATTGCTTGGGCTCCCCCGGCCCGGCGCGCACACCGGCGCCGGCCGCGACGATGACGACCCCGACGTCAAGCGGCGAGGCGACGGGCGAGCTCGCCAACGTGTTCGATTCCCACAACGTCGAGGTCGCTCGAGACCCGGGACCGCGACGAAACGAACGCGCGCCGGAATCCCTGCCGTTGCGCCTCGGCCAGCCGCCGCTCGAGGCTGCTCACGGGTCGGACCTCTCCCCCCAATCCCACCTCGCCCAGGAACAGCGCGTCCGCCGGCGCGGGCCGATCGTGCACGCTGGACACCAGGGCCGCGAGGACCGCCAGATCGGTGGAAGGCTCGAGCAGTCGTACGCCGCCGGTGACGTTCACAAACACGTCGAGGGCGCTCACCGCCAATCCGCCGCGCCGTTCGAGCACCGCGAGCAGCACGGCGAGCCGCCGTTGATCGAGCCCCGTGGCCACGCGCTGGGGCGTGCCGAAGCCCGCCTTCGCGGCGAGCGCCTGGATCTCGACCAGCACGGGACGGGTCCCCTCCATCAAGGCCGTCACGACCGATCCCGATACCCCCGTGTGCCGTCCGGCCAGGAATGCCGCCGCCGGATCGGGCACGGGTTCCAATCCCGCCCCCGTCATGCGAAACACCCCAATTTCGTCCACCGAACCGAAGCGGTTCTTGACCGCCCGCAGCACGCGATAATCGAGCGTCGCTTCGCCCTCGAAATAGAGGACCGTGTCGACGATGTGCTCGAGCGTCCGAGGGCCGGCGATCCCCCCGCCCTTGGTGACGTGACCGACCAGCATCACGGCCGGACCGGCTTCCTTTGCGAACCGCATCAGGCGGGCGGCGCATTCGCGCACCTGCCCCACGTTTCCCGGCGCACCCTCGAGCTCGTCGGTGTAGGTGGTCTGAATCGAGTCCAGGAAGACGACCTGCGCGTCCGTCGCCCGCGCATGATGGAGGATGCTTTCCAGGTTGGTTTCTCCCACGACGGAGACGGGGCCCGGCATCCTCTCCGAGTCGCATCGCCCGCATCCGGAGCTGCTCGGGCGATTCCTCGCCGGAGGCGTAAAGCGTCCGGACGCCGGCCGCTTCGAGTCGCGCGGCGGCCTGGAGCAACAGGGTCGATTTGCCGATCCCCGGCTCGCCTCCCACCAGGACGAGCGACCCGGGGACGATGCCGCCGCCCAACACGAAATCGAATTCGGCGAGGCCGGTCCGCCAGCGGGACAACGGGCTCGCTGTGATCGCCGAGAGCCGGGTGGGGCTCGCTCCCGCCGGTGCGCGTTTCCCCCGCTCCGGCTTTCCGCTCCTCCGACCAATCGGCTCTTCCGCCAGCGTATTCCATGCCCCGCACGCGTCGCAGCGGCCCGCCCATTTCGGCTGCTCCGCCCCACATTCCGTACACCGGAACACCGACGACGCCCTAGCCACCACTGCCCTCCGCGTGGGCATTCCGGAGCGAGCGGTTGTCGAAGCGGGTGTATTCCTTCTTGAAGTAGAGCTGGACAGTCCCGGTCGGACCGTTGCGCTGCTTGCCGACGATCAGCTCCGCTAGTCCCTCGATGCTGTTGCCGTCCTTGTCGGTGGTTCCCTCGTACATCTCCTGGCGATAGATGAAGCAGACCAGATCCGCGTCCTGTTCGATGGCGCCCGATTCGCGCAGATCGGACAACTGCGGCCGGCGGCCCTCCCCCGGCGCTGTTCCGGGGCCCGCGACAGCTGCGACAGGGCCACCACCGGAACATTCAGCTCCTTGGCGAGCGCCTTCAGCGAGCGCGAGATGTAGCGAGATTTCCTGCTGACGGTTCTCGCACGCTGGTGGGCCCCTGCATCAGCTGCAAGTAGTCCACGACCACCATCCCGATATCATGCTCAGCCTTGAGTCGGCGGGCCTTGGAGCGCATGGCGAGGGGAGTCAGAGCCGCCGAGTCGTCGATCCAGATCGGCGCCGTGCCGAGCAGGCCGGCGGCCCGGGCGAGCTTGGGATAGTCGTCGTCGCGCAGCGCGCCGCGCCGTAGTCGCTGCGCATCCACCAGCCCTTCGGAGCAGAGCAGCCGCTGCACCAGAGACTCTTTCGACATTTCGAGCGAGAAGAACCCGACCCCCACCTGGTGCTCGATCGCAGCATGCTGGACGCAGTTGAGGACCAGCGACGTCTTTCCCATCGAGGGGCGGGCGGCGATGATCACCAGATCGCCTTTTTGGAATCCCGCGGTGAGCCGGTCGAGATCGACGAACCCGCTGGCCACGCCCGTCACTGCGCCGTGACCGCCCTGGAGCTGTTCGATCCGCTCCATCGTCGGCCAGATCAGCTCTTTGAGGCGGGAGAAATCTTCCGAACGGCGGAACTGCGCCACCTGGAAAATCCGGTGCTCCGCTTCGTCCAGGACTGCTCCCCGGAATCCCCGCGCTGCTCGTAGACGTCCTGGATGATCTCTGTCGCGGCTTCCACCAGTCGCCGCAACACGGCCTTGTCCCGGACGATGCGCGTGTGGTATTCGATGTTAGCCGCGGTCGGCACCACATCGATCAGGGTGGCGAGGTACTCCATGCCGCCGGCCCGATCGAGGTCGCCGCGCTTGGCAAGCTCCTCGCGCAGGGTGACCGGGTCGATCACGTCGTTGCGCTCGGTGAGGCTCACCATGCCGCGGAACAAAATGCGGTGGGCCTCCTTATAGAACATCGAATCGTCCAGGAATTCGGCGGCCTTGAGCGCCGCATCCTGGTCGAGCAGCATGGCGCCGAGCACGGCCTGCTCGGCTTCGTTGCTCCACGGGGCGCGCCGCCCCGCGTAGTCGAGATCAGCCGTCGAGGAGACGGTGGGCGATGCGGACGTCATCCCAGGTTGGCTTTTTCCAGTTGGGGTTTCGAAGCAGGGCGGCCGGGTGGTAGGTGACGATCAGCGGAATACCGCGGAACCGGTGCACTTTCCCCCGGAGGGAGCCCAGCGATTGCTTGGTGTCGAGCAGAGTCTGCGCGGCTGTCGTGCCCATCGCGAGAATGACCCGCGGCGACAAGATCTCGATCTGCCGGAACAGATACGGGATGCACGCCGCGATTTCGTCGTACTGCGGCGTGCGGTTCTGGGGCGGACGACATTTGACCACGTTACAGATGTATACCTGATCCCGAGGCAGACTGATCGCTGCCAGGATCTTGGTGAGCAGCTCTCCGGCCTGCCCCACGAACGGGCGGCCGGTCTCGTCCTCCGTCCGTCCCGGGCCCTCGCCCACACACACCAAACGGGCATCGGTGGGGCCCTCCCCCGGCACGGTATGGGTACGCGCCTCGCACAGCCGACAGCGGGTGCACGGGGCCACCAGCTCCGCCACGCCCGCCAGCGTCGTAACCTGTTGCAGCGGATCGGCGGCGAACAGATCCCGTGGCGGCGGATCGTAGCTGATGCCGGCCGGCGGAAGATCGACGGCTTTTTCCGAGGGAGCACGGCTGGCAGGAGTGGCGGATTCCTGCGAGACGGGCGCCGGCACCCCGGCGTGCGGCAGGGTCACCGCGTCCGTCCCCAACAGTCGTTGCTGTTCCAAATAGGCGCGCGCCAGAGCCCGCCCGTCGCTCACGTCAAATCGTGCTCCACCGTGTCGAGGATTCGTCGTGCCACGTCACGTTTGTCTTGCAGCGGCAGCTCGGTGTGCGCTCCCGACCGCGCGAGCAGCGTGACTTTGTTCGTGGTCACTTCGAACCCCGCACCGGGCTCTAGCGCGTCGTTCAGAACCACGTAGTCGAGTCGTTTGTCCTTCAGTTTCTTCCGCGCGCGCGCGAGGCCATCTCCCGTCTCGAGCGCGAATCCGACGACCACGCATCCGGCTGGTCGCTTCAGCGACGCCAGGATGTCCGGCGTCGGCTCCAACGCTACACTGAAACGCCCGCCCTGGCGAGGACGCTTGCGATTCCCCGTCTTCACTGCTCGGTAGTCGGCGGGTGCCGCCGCCATGAACAATGCCGCGGCACCCGCGAGCGCAGCCTGGACCGCGCGCTGCATCTGTTCGGTAGTTTCCACCCGCACCAGCTCGACACCCACGGGCGCCGGGAGAGCGGTTGGACCGCTTACGACAACCACCTGGGCCCCCCGATCGCGGGCGGCCTCCGCCAACGCGTATCCCATCCGTCCGCTCGAGGGATTGGTAATGACGCGGACCGGATCAAGGTGTTCGCGGGTGGGCCCTGCACTGACCACGACCTTCCGCCCCTGCCAGCGGGAGTCGGTCCCCAGCAGCCGCAGCGCCGCGGCCACAATCGCTTCGGGCTCGCTCATGCGGCCCGGCCGTTCGCTCGGACCTTCGGCGAGCGCCCCGATCTCCGGGCCGAGGAACGTCCAGCCGCGTGCGGTGAGCGCGCGGATGTTGGCTTGCGTCGGGGCCTGGGCATACATCGCGTCGTTCATGGCGGGAGCCGCCAGCACCGGCCCGGTACGGGCGAGGAGCAACGCCGTGAGGAGATCGTCGGCCATTCCCATCGCCGCCCGGGCGAGCAGGTGGGCAGTGGCCGGCGCCACAATGGCGAGGTCGGGTGTCTTGGCGAGATCGATATGGGCCAGGGAATGCCCACGTTGCCACAGCGAGGTCAGCACCGGACGGCCGGTCAGCGCTTCGAAGGTGGCCGGCCGAACGAATTCGCCGGCGCCGGCGGTCATCACCACATCGACGGTGATCCCCAGCTCCGTGAGACGCCGGGCCAGGGTGCAGCTCTTGTAGCAGGCGATGCCGCCCGACACGCCGAGGACGACGTGACGGCCGGACACGCCCATCAGGACTCCGAACGCCGGCGCCGCACCAGCTTGTACTTCAGGTTTCCCTGGACGAGTTCGCCCAGCGCCCGTGTGGTGAGCTTCTGCTCGAACTCCACACTGCGGTCGCGGGGAAACTCGTTCACGAAGCGGGCGAACCGCGCCGCCACGAGGACTCCCAGATACTTGTTCTGCGTCTGATTGGCGACTTCTTGAGGCGTGATAATACGCATTAATTCTCCTTAAGGCTGGCCTGCAGCTGATGTGCCTCATGCTCGAGATCGCGAACCAGCTCCGCGACCAGACTGGTCATATCCGGCGTTCGATGCGTGACCCGATCCGGGTGCTCGACGATCTCCGCGATGCGTCGCACCGCTTGATCCAGATCGTCGTTGACCACCACGTGATCATACACAGTGGCCGACCGGATGTCCTGCTGTGCTATTTGAATCTCTTCGACCGCGATCCGGATCCGTCGTGCGACTTCCGTCACCGATTCCGTGCGCCGCGACTTCAGTCGCTCCAGCAACACCCTGGCGCTGGGCGGAATCAGAAAGATCGAGATCGAGGTCGATCCATACACCGCGCGCACCTGGCGCGCGCCCTGGACTTCGATATCCAGCAGCACGTCGACGCCGCGCGCCAAGACCTCCTGCACCTCGCTTCTCAGCGTCCCGTACAGCTCGCCGGCATACTCCGCCGTTTCCAGAAAATCGCCGTCCCGCTTCCGCCGCTCGAAGTCGTCCCGCGTGATGAAGTGGTACGCCTCGCCGTCCTTCTCCCCCGGACGTGGCTTGCGGGTGGTGGCGGAGACTGAGTAGCCAAACCGCTTGGGATACCGCTCGAGCAGTGCCGTAGTGATCGCCGTCTTCCCGCCGCCCGAGGGCGCCGAGAGGATTACGACCTTCGGCGTCACTCCAGATTCTCCAGCTGCTCCCGAAACCGCTCCAACTCCCCCTTCATGGCGATCACGGTCTGCGTGATCACGGCATCGTTGGCCTTGGATCCCATCGTGTTCGTCTCGCGCAACAGCTCCTGCGCCAGAAACCCGAGCTGCTTCCCCACTGCCGCGTCGCTGCGCAACGCCTCGCGACAGGCCGAAAGATGCGTGCGGAACCGCACCAGCTCCTCGCTGATGTCCACGCGGTCGGCCAGCAAGGCGATTTCCACCGCCAGCCGCTGGGCGTCGACATTGGTCCCTGCGGCCAATGTTTCCACGCTCTTGCGCAGCCGCGCCAACTCGGCCGTCAACCGCTCCGGCGCCCGGGCTTCGATGGCCCGCGCGCCCGCTTCCAGTGCGGCGAGCCGGGCCCCGAGATCGTCCACCAGGGCGCGTCCTTCGCGTTCGCGCATGGTTCGAACGTCCGCCGCCGCGCGCTCCACGATCGGCTGCACATCGGGCCAGGTGACCACGACCCCGTTGTTCGATACGGCCAGCACGTCCGGCAACCGAGCCACAAAGGCGAGATCGGCGTTGCCCTTCAATCGCAGCGATTTCTTCAGCTGCTTCAATGCCCCCATCACCGCGCGCGCCCGGGTCAAATCGAGTGTGACCTCGCCAGCCGCCGGAGGTGATTCCAGCCAGCGCGCAGTGACCGCGACATGGCCGCGCTCCAGCACCGACCGCAGCCGTTCCCGCAATTCCCCTTCCAGGGTCGCCAGGTCGAACGGGAGCTTGAATTGCGAGTTGAAAAAGCGATGGTTGACGGTGCGGATTTCGATCCGCAACCGGCCACCGGCCACCTTGCCTTCGGCGGCGCCAAACCCCGTCATGCTTCGCGGCACAGACTTTAAGCTTAGTCGCTCAAAGCACTTAGGTCAATCCGGCTAGTTTCGGAAGAACCACTGCACGCCGTAGTACTGGGCGTACTTGGGATAGGTCAATCCAGTCACGTAGCTGCCGCGCATGCCGTTGTAGTTGCGCGTCAGCCAATACGCCGTGAAATCCGAGATCCGCAGCTGGATGTTCGACTCGACGAACGAGGCTGGCCCGAGCGGCAGCTGCGCGCCGGTCGAGTCGCGCCCACCCAGGTTCGACCGGCTCCAGGACTCGATGGCGACCTCACCCCGGAGCGCGAATGCCCCGCTCTTGTACACTCGCCAGAATTTCGAGAAGAACGTCGCCGACACCCGGCTGTGCGTCGGCGGTTCGAAATCACCGCCCCCGGTGATCGGATCGAAGTACCACCCCGACAACTGCACACCGGATAGCGGCCGCAAGGCAAGGTACAGCGACGCGTAGCGGCTCCGCGGCGTGGGGCCCAGCGTGGTGACGGGTCCAACACCCACGGCGAAGGCGCGTGGCTGGAACGAATCGCGCTGGACCACCCCGCCTTCGAGTGTCACGAAGCGGCGCTCCCAGCGGGCGTAGCCGGCCAGGTCGGTGGCCCGTTGGAACGAGTCCGACAGGACCAGCGGGGCCTCGAAATCTTCAATGCGACTCGCTTCCGCGCGGAAAGAAACCCCGAACGGCAGTGCCAGGCCGGCTGAGACGTGCGCGCGGGTACCGTGTCCCTTGTCGCCGTACTGGGAGCGGCGTCCGTCCGCCGCCAATGTGACGAACTTCAACGGCTGCCACGCGGCCTGCGCCTCGACTTGGAACGGCCGCTGCGCCCCTTGAAACCGTGCCGTCACACTGGCTGAGGCGCGGGATCGGGTTTCACTCAACTCGACACTGCCCTGCCACAATTGGCGATCAGGAACCAGCGTATCGCTCGACATCGACGTCCGGGCGGCCATGACGGAGAGCCGCGTCCCCAACCCATCATCGCGCGTGGCCAGAAATCCCTGAAACACGCCATCCAGGCGTCGCTGTTTCCATGTCTCGACAACGCCCGCGGCGGGCGAACGATCCCACGCGCTGCTCGCGATCTGGTAGGACAGTCCGACGCGAGGCTTCACGAATTCTCCCCGCAGCCAGAGGTCCACGGAGTTGAAGGCGGTGGTCGAGCTGTTGGCGACCCCATCGACGTTGCGATAGTCGGCCGACACCGACAGGCCGATCCCCGAACGCCACCGCTTCTCGAACCCGGCGCGGTACTGAGCGATCGAGTTCACGCCGGTGCTGATGCGCACCAACGTCCGAGGAACGGACGACCGGGCGCGCACGGTCACGAGATAGACCCGGAGCGTGGACGGCAACATCTGGATATCGATCCGTTCCAACGGCGCCAGTGAAACCCGGGCGGGATCGATCCACACCGAATCGCGTCCCAGGGGAAGCATCGGCACCCCGTCCCAGTACAGCTCGAGCCCGATCGGCCCCTTCCCTCCGTATACGGCGATCTCCGGAGCGCCGAACCAGCCGCCTCGGGCCATGTAAACGCCGGGGAGGTGTCCGAGCAGGTCGCCGAGCGTGGTGATGTTCGAGAGGACCAGTGAGTCGGCGTCGAAGCTCCACCGCGTACCGCGCGGCAACGGTCCGCGCGCGATGGCCGGGGGGGAGACCGGGAGGAACCGCTCGACGGTGTCGGGGCCAACACTGTCCGGCGAGATGCTATCGGGGCGAATCGTATCCGCCCGCACGGCGGGGGGCCGGCGCGGGGTCGAATCGACTTGTGCCGCCGCCGCACCGCTGAACGTGAGCAGAGCCCCCGCGACGAGGAGGCCCCGCCGCATCACGACCCGGCGCGGCGCAGCAGGAATTCCGTGAACAGGCGAACGCCGACGGCGGTCGGGCCCTTCGGCTGGTGCGGCGAATCACCATCGGTGTAGGCCGTGCCGGCGATGTCGAGGTGGACCCAGGGAAACCCCTCGACGAACTCCCGCAGGAACCACCCGCCGGCGATGGATCCCGCCCCACGCCCGCCAGAGTTTTTCACGTCGGCGATGTCGGACTTCACGAGATCACGGTACTCCTCCCACAGCGGCAGCGGCCAACACCGCTCGCCGGCCCGTTCCCCGGCCTCCCGCACCTCGCCCACGAGCGCCTCGTCATTGCCCATGGTGCCGGTCGCCTGCGAGCCGAGGGCGATCACGACCGCGCCGGTCAGCGTCGCGGCGTCGAGCACCGCCGCCGGCTTGTAGCGCCGCGCCCAGGACAGCGCATCGCACAGAATCAGACGGCCCTCGGCGTCGGTGTTCACGATCTCGATCGTTTTCCCCAGATGGCTCTTGATCACATCCCCCGGTTTGACCGCCGTCCCGGAAGGAAGGTTCTCGGTCGAGGGAATCAAGCCAATCACGTTGAGCTTGGGACGGACACGCCCCAGCACCTCGAACGTGCCCAGCACGGCCGCCGCGCCGGACATATCGTACTTCATCTCCTCCATGTTCAGCGCCGGCTTGATCGAGATACCCCCGGAATCGAACGTGATCCCTTTGCCGATCAGCACCACCGGGGCCGCCTCGCCCCCGCCCTGATACTCGAGCGCGATGAAGCGCGGCTCCTGCGCGCTCCCCTGCGCCACGGCCAGCAGGGCTCCCATCCCTTCCTTTTTCATCTCGGCCGGGCCCAGGACTGTCACGCCGAACTTGTGTCGTTGCGCCAGCGCCTGCGCCTGTTCGGCGAGGTAGGTCGGCGTGCAGATGTTGCCCGGCTGCATCTGCAGCTGACGCGCCAGGAGATGCCCCGCGGCGACGGCGTCGCCCAGGGTCCGGCCGGCTTCGGCGGCGGCGGCGTCAGATCGATCCACCACCACGTCCACACCCTCGATCGCCCCACGCAGGTCGTCGGACGGGCGCTTCATCTCGACAAAGGCCCATCCACCATGTGCGGCGCCCTCGACGGCCATCTGGCTCAGGTCTTTCCCCCCCACGCCGTTGCGCGCCTCGGTCGCGATCGCGAACGCGTACCGCCCGGTTCCCAGGGCCCGGGCGCGCTTCGCCGCGACTGCCGCTGCACGGCGGACCGCGTTGCGCGTGATCTCGGTCGCCTTGCCCATCCCGACCAGCAACACGCGACGCGCTTTCCCGGTGCCGTACGCGACCAGGATCTCGTCCCGTTTCCCCTTGAAGTCACCGCTGGCGAGCGCCCGGCCGAGGGCGCCGCCCGTCAACGAGTCGAGCGCGGCAAGCGAGGCCGGCAGCTCGCCGCCGGCGGAAACCGCCACGGCGAGGAGCGGGGTGTCGATGTCGGCGAGCGGCGTGCTGACGAGCGTGCTGTTCATCCGAGATGCGCGATGATCGCGTCGGCGAAGGTGGAGGTGGAGACGGTCGGTCGCCCCCGGCATCTGCCGGGCCAGATCGTAGGTGACGTGGGCGCCGGCGATCGCGCCTTCAATGCCGCGCTCGATCGAGCGCGCCACGTCGGTCCACCCCAGCTCTTCGAACATCATGACGCCGGAAAGAATCACGCTGCCGGGATTGATCTTGTCTTGCCCCGCATACTTGGGCGCCGTGCCGTGGGTCGCCTCGAACACCGCGTAGCCGTCCCCGATGTTGCCGCCCGGCGCGAGCCCCAGACCGCCGACCTGGGCTGCGCACGCATCGGACAGGTAATCGCCGTTCAGGTTCGGCGTGGCGAGCACCGAATACTCGTTGGGGCGCAACAGGACCTGCTGGAACATCGAATCCGCGATGCGATCCTTGATGATCACACGCTTCTCGCCGGAAGCCGCTGCTTCGCTCTCGGTCACGGTGCGATCACCGAACTGTGTCTTTGCCACCTCGTAGCCCCAATCCCGAAACGCCCCCTCGGTGAACTTCATGATGTTGCCCTTGTGGACCAGTGTCACCGAGGGCCGTCCCCGATCCAGCGCGAAGCGGATCGCCTTCGCGATGAGCCGTTGCGAGCCGAAACGCGACATCGGCTTGATGCCGATGGCGCTGCCGGCGCGGATCTTCTTGCCCAGCGATTCGAGCACGCCAATCAGCTGGTTGGCCTCCTTGCTCTCTGCCTGGAACTCGATCCCGGCGTACACGTCCTCGATGTTTTCGCGAAAAATCACGACATTGAGCTTTGCAGGGTCCTTGACCGGCGCGGGCACACCGGGAAACCAGCGCACCGGCCGCACGCACGCATACAGATCCAGCACCTGGCGTAACGCAACGTTGAGCGAGCGAATCCCGCCACCGACCGGCGTGGTGAGCGGCCCTTTGATGGCGACGCGATGGGCGCGGATCACATCGAGGGTAGCGTCCGGCAGCCAGCTGCCGGTGCCCTTGAACGCCTTCTCACCGGCCAGCACTTCGACCCACTCGACCCGGCGCCGCCCACCGGCGGACCGTCCCACCGCGGCATCGAACACGCGACGCGAAGCCCGCCAGATGTCGGGGCCGGTGCCGTCACCTTCGATAAAGGGGATGATCGGGGTATCGGGGACCACCCAGTGGCCATCACGGTACTCGATCTTGCTGCCCGCCATCGCTCAGCCTCGCTTCCGCACGGGGACCCAACGACGATCCATGTGGCCCACATAATCCGCCCGGGGCCGGATCAGCCGGTTATCGGCATGCTGCTCCAGCACGTGCGCGCACCACCCGCTCACCCGGCTCACGGCGAATATCGGTGTGTACAGATCCAGTGGAATGCCCATCACGTAGTACATCGACGCCGAATAGAAATCGACGTTGCAGTACAACCCCTTCTCACGCTTCATCACGTCCTCGATGATGCGCTGCATCGCGAACCACTGGGATTGGCCCGCCGTCCGCCCCAGCTCCTCGGACATGCGGCGCAGGTGCGCCGCGCGCGGGTCTTCGGTCCGATACACCCGGTGACCGAACCCGGAAATCTTGCGGCGTTGCGTCAGGGCGTCGTGGATCCACGAGTCGGCCCCTTCCGGGGTCTTGATGTCGAGCAGCATCTTCATGACTTCGGCGTTCGCGCCGCCGTGCAGCGGCCCGGCCAACGCGGCAATGGCGCCCGTGACGGCGCCATGGACGTCGGCGAGCGTCGCGGCGATCACCCGGGCCGCGAACGTGGAGGCGTTGAGCTCGTGGTCGGCATGCAGGATGAGTGCCACGTCCAATGCGTGCTCCGCCTCTTTCGACGGCACTTCACCCGAAATCATGTACAGGAGATTCGCCGCCACCGACAAGCCGCGGCGTGGCGCGAGCGGCTTCTGATCGTTTCGCAGTCGGTGGAACATCGCCACCATCGTGGGCAACTGGGCGAGCAAACGGACTGCCTTGCGGTACTCGGCCTCCCGACCGTCGTTGCCACGATCGGGGTCGACGAATACCGACGAGCTGACCGCCGTGCGCAGCACGTCCATCGGGTTGGCGTTGAGCGGCGCGTCCCGGATCACCCGCTGGACCACCCGATCGAGTCGCTGCGCGGCTTTCAGCTCGGCGCTGAACTGCTTCAGCTGGGCTCGTGTCGGGAGATCCCCGTTCAGCAGGAGGTAGGCGGTCTCCTCGAACGTCGAGTGATCGGCGAGGTCATTGATGTCGTAGCCGCGGTAAATGAGCCGGCCTTCCTCGCCGAACACATAACAGATCGACGATTCATTGGCGACGACTCCTTCCAAACCGCGACTAGCGGGGTGGTCGATGGCGGTCGGCATGATGGCGGCGGAACACCCGTCCAGGTTCGAGGTAAACTCTGGAAACGGTGCAGTTTACATACAGGGCCCTAGGTTGCGCCAGCGGCGCACCTCGGGATAGACTGTGAGGGCCATGCGTCACCCGTCGCCGCTCATCAAACGCCTGCTGGTACTGGCGCTCCCGCTCTATGTCGCGGCGGGATCGTTCGGCAGTACGCTCGCATTACAGGCGTGCCGTCACATGGCGATGCATCATACCACGCATCACGACGGAGCGGGCGGTGGATCGTGCTGGTGCGATGAAATGATGGGCGGCGGCCTGACGCTGCAACCCGTCGCCGAAGCCCTGCCCCCGGTCCTGACATTCCTGGTGGCGTCGATCCCACGCGCCATCGCGCCGGCTCCGCCCGCCCCCCGGATTCCGGAATCCCCCAGCTACGCCCCCATCCCGCCTCCTCCGAACGGGCGCCTCTCCTAGCGCTCCCGTCATTTCAAAAAAAGTCACGTTGAACGGAGGAAGCACCGATGCGTTACGCGCTTTGGGGTCTCCTGGCGTGCGGGGTCGTTCGTACAGCCGCCGCGCAGGATTTCGTCACGTTTCAGGACGCGCGCCCCCTGACCATCAGCGGATTCGCGGTCGGGTCCTATGACTGGGACCGCAACGCCCATACCAATACGTTCGCCGGCTCGAAAATCGCCCTTAGTCTGTTTCGTCCCTGGTCGGACAACCTGTACCTGTTTGCCCAGCTGACGACCAGCTTGTTCGCCGACGAGACGACGGGCGAGCCCGTCACCGAAATCGAGATTGACAACCTGCTCGTGAGCTGGACGCCCCCCGGCGCCTCGGCGCTGAGCCTCGACTTCGGCCGCTTCGACGCTCCGGTCGGGTTCGAGCGGGACGACGAGCCCCTCAATCTCCTGCCCACCAACAGTTTCAATTTCGAGCTGGCACGGCCCGGCAAACTGACCGGCCTCGTCGCCCGGTACGCCGTGTCTCCGAAGGTGAGCGTGGCCGGGTACGTCGCCAATGGGTGGGAAGTGCCGCTCGACAACAACTCGGGCAAGACGGCCGGCGTGCGGGTGGACGTGTTCCCCACCGAAGGCGTCGCGGTTGGCCTGAACGCCCTGTATGGGCCGGAAGTGGCGGGCACGAACGCGTTACAGCGCACGCTGCTGGCGGCAGACGCGACTATTCAACCAACGTCTGATCTCATCATCGGCGCCGAGGCCAATTTCGGTCGCGAGCTGGTGGGCGGCGGCGTGACCGCGAGCTGGACCGGTGTTGCCGCCACCGGCTTCTATCGCCTGGGCCAGTCGTTCGGGTTGTCGGTGCGCGCGGAAACCTTGCGCGACAAGGACGGCATCGTGAGCGGCGCGACCCAGACGCTCCAATCCCTGACGATCTCGCCCTGGTATTTCTATCGCGAAGCGCAGGAAGGGATTTTCTCGAGCATCGAGCACACCTCGTTCCGGCTCCCGGCCTTCTCGTTGCGGCCGGCCCTGCGCATCGATCATTCCGACCAGCCGATCTTTCAAGATGCGGACGGCAACTTCCGCGATACCAACGTGCGCGGGATCATCGAGCTCGTGTACGTCTTTTGAGCGGGGACACTATGCCCTACGATCTCGGCCGGGTTGATGTGCGCGTGAAGTGGCTCGTGACCTGCCTGCTTGCGACCTTCGGGCTCGCTTATCTGTTCGGCGGGGTCATGGTCGCGCTCTACTCCGGCTTCACGCCGGCGCGGGTGGCCAAGACGTACGTGGAACCACCGCCCGTGGTGGCCCCCGAATCGACCATGGTGATGGAGCACCATATGCAGATGAGCGATTTCGGGTCGATGGATGCCAACGAAACCCACCTGGTGGATGTCAAGCTGCTGGTGCAAGACACCCACGTGCACGTCCCGATGTACGGCGTGATCGCCGCGATCCTGTCCGTGGTCGTGCTCGGCCTCGGCCTGTCGCGCCGGTGGGGGATCGCGTTGATCACCGTGCTCTTTGCTGCTCCCTGGCTCGATTTCGCCGGGATGTGGCTCGCCAAATTCGTGACTCCGCAGGGCGCGGTACTGACCGTGGCCGGCGGGTTCGCCATGGGACTCGGCTACCTCATTGTGACCGCGTTGGCGGTGCGGCGGATGTGGTTCGGCCCGAACCCGGAAAGGACTGCCTCATGAAGCTGCTCTGCCTGGCAGGACTCACTACCCTGCTCCACATCACTCCGACCGTCGTGCTGGTGAAGCGGGAAGACGCTGTCCGCCGCCTGTTGCCCGAGGCCACCGAATTCACCGCGCGCCAGGTTCGGCTCTCGAGCGCCGACGCCCGACGTCTCTCCGCCGCCGCCGACTGGAGCCCCAGTGAGGGCATCGTCACCTTCTACACGGGGGTCAAGGGAGGCCGACCGCTCGGCGCGCTGACGTTCATCCGCGTCGATACACCGCACGGGCCGATTGAAGTGGCAGTGGGAATGGCGGCGGCGGGAACGGTCAGCGGGGTCGCGGTCACGAAGGCGACGACGGAGACGAAACCCTGGGTCCTCGAAGCGCTGCGTTCAGGTCTGCTGGATCAATATGCAGGCGTCGGACCAGACCGCGCGCCGAACGGGGCCGCCGCACTCCGGGGGAAGGTGGGCGCGTTGCCCGCGTTCATCGCCGGCGAGGTCGACAAAGCAGTCGCGCGCGCGGTGGCCGCGTACCGGCTGTTCTATCGGCCTTCGGCCTGAGCCAACGGGGGCACGTCGGCCGCCGCGGGTCCCACGACCGCGTTGCGGCCGGCGTGCTTCGCTTCGTACAGCCGCATGTCGGCCTGATTCAACACCTCGAAGCCGTCGATCCCGTCGGCCGGCAGGCTCGCGACCCCGACGCTGATCGTCACCGGAACCGTTTGCTCATGGCCCCGCCCTCCCGCGACAATCGGGGGCACCCGCAAACGGATCTTCTCTCCGCGCGATACCGCGATATCGGGCAGGGTTTCCGGAAACAGCACCACGAACTCGTCGCCGCCGTAGCGGGCGACGATTTCTCCCTGACGGACCGACTGCTTGATCGCCGACGCGACCGCCCGCAGCGCTTCATCGCCGGCCGAGTGCCCCCAGGTGTCATTGAAATGCTTGAACTGGTCGACATCCAGCATCAGCACCGACAACGGGCGTCCGTAGCGACGAGCGCGGAGTGTCGCATCACTCAATAGATCGTCGAAAATGCCGCGGTTCAGGAGCCCGGTCAGTTTGTCGCGAGCGGAGAGAGACTGCAGCTCCCGCGTCCGCCACACGAGGACTGTGCTCAACACCCCGGCAGCGACGAGCAGGACGAGCCTGGACGCCGATCCGATCCAGCCGATAGTCCCGGCGCCGCCGGTGACGGCTACGACGATCAAGATCCCCGCGTACTCCGCGACCGCCGCAGCGCCGGCGACGGCGCAGATGCGTGGGTCGAACCGGAGCGCCGCCGCGCCGATGGCCAGGAAGTAGAGCGAGAACACCGCCGCGCCGGTCGCCGCGACTCCCGGCTGTTGCAGGACCACGGACACCGCAAGGATGCCGCTGACGAGCGTGACGTCGAGCACGCTGGTGGCGAACCCCAATCCCGGCTGATACGCGCGTCGTCGAACGGCCCGGTACGCGACCAGTGAAGCCGCGACCGCGAGCGCCACAGCGATGAGCCCGACCGTGACCGCGCGTGACGCTGGCTGGGTGAACGAGGTCAGCACCGGAAACGCGACCGCCAGCACGGACAGGACCAGGCGCGCCTCCGCCGCCCACATCTCCCCTGCGGCCCCAGCGGATACGAGCGCCGCGACCGGGCTGCGCCAGAATTCGCGCCACCGGCTGACCTTCACGGGGAAGATCATGGACGGGCGCGAGAAGCGTCCAGTCCCGGGACGTCGCGACTCGGGGAGAGGCTGTGGGGCGCTCATACGGAGCGGAGAATCTAACTGTGGGAGCGCCTTACGCGCTCAAGGGGTAGGGCTCGTTCCAGGCGACGTCGAACAGACCGTTGCACCGCGCACAGCGCAGGTTGTTGGGATGGCCTTCCAGGGGAGAACGGCTGCGGCATCCGGGGCACACGGCGTAACGCTCACCCCAGCCGGTGGGAATACGCAGCGCGTTGCGGGGGGCGGTGACCACCGTCCAGCGCGTCGGCGCCGCCTGAACGATCTGCAGCAAGGTCCGCGAGACGGTCAGCGGCTGGCGATTGACTTCCAGCACCGCCTCCGCAGATCCGAGGCGCAGGATGCGATACCACGCGCCGCGACGCAGCCTCACGTTCACGTCGGTTTGGAGCCTGGCCCACTGCTGACCCGCCATCAGCGCCCTCGCAGTGCGAAAAAAAAACGCTCCCAACGTTGGCGAAGAGCCCCCGGAAGCGTCAAGCCGCCCCTTGCGGGGCGGCTGACGCGATCCTGTCACATATCTCTCCGGACGACCATGCGCCGGGCCTCAGTTGATACTGAAGGCATTGCTTGTCGCCGAGGTGACCCCGCTCGCGGTGGTCGACAGTCGATAGGCGGTGTTGCCGCTGCCGAGCAGGTTGATGCTCAGATTCGAGAACGTCGCCACCCCTTGGATCGGCATGATCGTCTTGGTTCCCGACAGCACGGCCCCCGGTGCCCCAGTCCCCGCCGCGATCGCCACCGTGATATTCGAGGCGAACGTCTTCACCACGTTGTTGTACTGATCGCGCACGTCCACCGTAACCGCCGGGGTGATCGCCGCGTTCGCCGTCGTGGTCGTCGGCTGCTGCGAGAAGTGCAACAGCACCGCGACGTCGGCGTTGATCACGAACGATGCGCTCGTGGCCCCACCGAGACCGGCGGAGGACGCGGAGAACTTGAAGCCGGTCCCGGCCTTCGTGATGCTGAGATTCGAGAAGGACGCGACCCCGTTGACCGCGTTGACCGTCGTGGTTCCAGCGAGCGTCGCCCCGTTCGCGCCGCTCCCAGCGGTGATCGCGATGTTGACGGGCCCGGTGAAGCTGGTCTGGGTCACATTCGACGCGTTCTGCGCCGCCACCTGAACCGTCGGGATCAATTGCCCCGCGGTGGTATTGGCCGGTTGCACCGTATACACCAGGTGCAGCGTCGGTGCGGCCGTGATCGTGAACGCCGCGCTCGTCGCCGACGTCAGACCGGTGGACGTCGCCACCAAGGTGTACGTCCCCGTCTTGTCGATGCTGAGGTTCGGGAACGAGCCCTTGCCGGCGTTGATGGTGACCGTCGTGGTGCCCGACAGGATGCCGCCCGCCGGATTCGACCCGAAGCCGATCGTGATCGTCCCCGAGATCCCCGTGACCGTATTGCCGCTCGCATCCTGGACCGCCACGACGACGCCCGGAATGATCGTCGTGCCGGCGGGGGTGTTACTGGGCTGCGTCGTGAACCCGAGTTTCGTGGCGGGCCCGACGACACCACCCGTCACCTGGAACGCATTGCTGGTGGCGGTGGTCAGCCCGGTCGAGGTGGCGGCCAGGCGATAGCCAGTGCCCGACAGGTCGATGTTCAGATCACTGAACGTGGCCACGCCGGCCACGGCCGCCACCGTCTTGGTCCCACCGAGCACCGCGCCCGCTGTACCGGTCCCGGCGCTGATCGCGATCGTGATGTTGCCCGTGAACCCGCTCAGCACCGCACCGAGGTTGTCCTTCGCGGTCACTTGAACGGCCGGCGCAATCGCCGCGCCCTGGGCCACGGAGGACGGTTGCACGGTGAATTCGAGCTTGCTGCCATTGGTGATGTCGAACGACGGACTGGTGGTGCCCGTCAGCCCGCTCGCAGACGCGGTCAGCGTGTACCCATTCCCCGCCTGATCGATACTCAGGTTCGAGAAGTTGGAAACGCCGGCCACGGCCTTGACGACCAGCAAGCCGGACAAGGTCCCCGGGATCCCGCCGGCATTCGTCCCGATCGCTACCGTGATGTTCGCGGTGAAGCCCGTCGCGACGTTGAGCGCCGCATCCAGGGCCGTCACCTTGACCTGCGGAATCGTCGCCCCCGCCGCCGTGGAAACCGGCGGGACCGTGAAGGTCAGCTGCGTCGCGTTCCCCGGCGTGATGTTGAAGGCCGCGCTGGTCGCGCCAATGAGCGCGCCGGACGAAGCGATCAGCGTGTACCCGGTGCCGACCTTATCGATCTTCAGATTGTTGAAGGTCGAGACTCCGGCGACGGCCTTGATGGTCAGCGTCCCGGTCAGCGTTCCGGGGATCGGCGTGCCCGCGTTGTTGCCGATCGCCACGATGATGTTGTTCACGAACGACGTGACCGTGTTGCCGAGCGAATCCTGCCCGGCAATCTTGACCGATGGGCTAATCGAGCTGCCGCTCTTCGTGGCCACCGGCTGAACCGTGAAGCCGAGCTTCACCACCGGACCGGCCGTAATCGCGAGCGCGGTACTGGTGGCGGCCGTGAGGCCGGTCGCCGTCGCCCGCAGCGTGTAGCCTGTGCCCGTCTTGTCGATGTTCAAGGTCGAGAAGGTCGCGACGCCGCCTGCGGCGCCGACGACCGTCGTACCGCGCAGCAACGCGCCACTCGTGCCCGTGCCCGAGGTGATGGCGACCGTGACCGTCCCCGCGTAGGTGGGCACGGGGTTACCGGCCGCATCCTGCGCCACGACTTGAATCGAGGGCGTCATCGCGACGCCCGCCGTCGTGGACGCCGGCGGCTGGACACTGAAGAACAGCTTTGTGGGTGTCCCAACCGTGACGTCGAACGCGCCGCTGACCGCCGCCGTGACTCCCGTGGCGGTGGCCGACAAGGTGTAGCCCACGCCCGACTTGTCGATCTTCAGGTTGTTGAAGCTGGCCACGCCCGCGCTCGCGGCGTCCGTCAGGGTGCCCGACAACACACCCGTCGCCGGATTCGTGCCGATGGCCATCGTCACGGTGCCAGTGAACGAGGTCGCAATGTTGCCCAGGAGATCGAGCGCCGTGACCTCGACGGCCGGGGTGATACTCGCCCCGGCGGCGACGGTCGCCGGTTGCACGGTGAAGGACAGCTGCGTTGCCGTACCGGCGACGATGTTGAACGCGTTACTGGTGGCGCCGACCAGGGTGGCGGCGGCCGCCGTCAGGGTAAAGCCCGTCCCGCTCTTGGCGATACTGAGGTTCGAGAAGGTGGCGATGCCGCCCACGGCGTTCATCGTCAAGGTCCCGGCCAGGACCCCACCCACCGGATTGTTGCCGATGTCGACGGTAATGGCCCCCGTGAAGCTGGCGACCGTATTGCCGACGCCGTCTTGCGCGGTCACCTCAACCCCAGGGGTCACCGCGGCTCCCGCCGTGGTGTTCACCGGTTGGACGCTGAAGGCCAGTTTGACGGCGCTGCCGACCGCGATGGCGAATGGCGTGCTCGTCGCCCCGCTGACCCCGCCGGCGGTCGCGCCGAGCGTGTAGCCGGATCCTGCTTTGTCGATGCTCAAGGTCGAGAATGACGCGATGCCGCCCACCGCCGCGGCGGTGGCCGTGCCGGAGAGAACGGCCCCAGCCGTGCCGGTGCCCGCCGTGATGGCGACCGTGACCGATCCGACGAATCCGGTCGCCAGGTTGCCCAGGGCGTCGAGCGCTTTTATTTCGACGGCCGGAGTGATGGCGGATCCCGCGACCGCATCGGTCGGCTGCACGCCGTAGACGAGCTGCGTGGCCGAACCCGCGGCGATGTCGAACGCGGCGCTCGTGGCGCCGGTCAAGCCGGACGCGGCGGCGCCGAGGGTGTACCCGGTGCCGCTCTTGTCGATGTTCAAGGTGCCGAAGGACGCGACACCATTCGTAGCGGCCACGGCAATGGCGCCCGACAGGGTCGCCCCGGCGGTTCCAGTGCCGGCGGTGATCGCGACGGTCACCACACCGTTGTATCCAGTGGCGACGTTGCCCATGGCGTCCAGCGCCGTGAGCACCACGGCCGGCGCGATCTGGGCGCCCGCCGTGGCATTGCTTGGCTGTGTGGAGTAGACGATCTGCGTGGCGGCGCCCGGCGTGATGTCGAACGCGCCGCTGGTGACCGGGGTAAGGCCCGTCACGCCCGCCTGCACCGTGTATCCCGTCCCGACCTTATCGATGCTGATCCCCGAGAACAACGCGACGCCCGCAACAGCCTGGACGGTCGTGGTGCCCGACAGGGTGCCGCCACCGGCGTTGTTGGCGATCGTCAGGGTGACGTTGCCATTGAAACCGGTCGCGATGTTGCCCAAGGAATCCTTCAACGTCACTTCCATCGCCGGTAACACGCCGACGCCCGCGACGGCCGTCGTCGGCTGCACGGTGAACGACAGGATAGCCCCCGCACCCGCCAGCGTATTGAACGCATCGCTGGTCGCGCCGGTCAAGCCAGTGGCAGTGACGGCCAGCGTATAGCCGGTGCCGGCCTTATCGAGACTCAGATCCGAGAAGGTCACCACACCGTTGACCGGCGTGGCGCTCAACGTCCCCGACAATACCGCGCTGCCCGGGTTCGCGAGCAGCACGACGGTGACGAGGTTGCTGGCGGTCGTGACCACGTTCCCGGAACCATCCTCGACTGAAACGGCGATGGCCGGCGTGATGGGCGAGCCGGCAATGCCGGTGCTCGGTTGGACGCTGAAGACCAGCTCGCTCGCCGCACCGACGGCGATATCGAATGGTGCGGTCGTGGCGCCCGTGGCACCCGTGGCACTCGCGGCCAAGGTGTAGCCCGTACCAGCCTTGTCGATGCTCAGGACGTTGAACGTAGCGACGCCCGCGACGGCACTCACCGAAGTAATCCCGGATAGCGTCGCGCCGGGGTCGCCGGTTCCGGCCGAGATGGTCAGCGAAACAAGGCCGTTGAAGGCGGTGGCGACGTTACCCAGAGCGTCCCGTCCGGTCACAACGACCGCCGGGGCGATGTCCACACCAGCCGTCGCATTGCTCGGCTGGACGGTGATGATCAGGTCGCTCACCGGCCCGGAGAGGACGTCGAACACCGAGCTGGTGGCGTCCAACAACCCCGTCGAGGTCGCCGACAACGTGTAGGTCGTGCCGACCTTGTCGATGTTCAGGTTCGAGAACGTGGCAATCCCGGCCGAGGCCGTCGCGGTGGTCGTCCCGGAGAGCACGGCACCGGCTGTGCCTGAGCCGCTCGAGATGGCCACGGAGACAGAACCGTTGAAGGTGTCGACGAGATTTCCAATGGCGTCTTCAACTTCGACTTTGACGGCCGGGGTGATGTTGGCACCGGCAACGGCATTGCTGGGCTGAGTATTGAAGGAAATCTGGGCAGCGGGACCGGCCGAGATGTTGAAGGTGGCGCTCGTAGCGTTGGTGAGACCCGACGTCGTCGCCTGCAGCCGATAACCCGTCCCGGACCTGTTGATGCTCAGATCGGCGAACGTCGCGATTCCGGCGACCGCCGTCTGCGTCGCGGTCCCGGAAAGCGCGCCACCCCCGGGATTCGTCCCGATCGAGATCGTCACCGATCCTGTGAAATCGGTCACGGGGTCGCCGTTCGCGTCTCGCGCCTCGACCACGATCGCCGGCGCGATGGCCGCTGCCGCGGTCGCGTTGACCGGGTCGACCTTGAACGCCAACTGCGTGGCACCCGGAGGAGGCGACACGCCGTCTTTGCCGCAGGTGACGACGAAAAGGGAGACAACGAGCAATGCCGCGACGCGCGCCAGCTGGCGGGCGAAGGGCACACGGACGGCGTGTGTGTGTGTGTGCATGATAGGCCTCACGAGTGACCCTGGCCCGTGCACTTTCCATGCCAAAGTACTTTATTCGATGCGGGTTACGTCGGGTCGAGATCTCTTCGGATAACTGTGGCATATTCGCCACGCCTTCAAGCAACCACATGGTCACGAACGGGTATCTGGGGTAGAAATCACGCCATGAATTCGCGACTGCTTTCGGTGTTGATGGGCGTCGCCCTGTTCGGGACCGAGTCCGAGGAACCGCGCACCTACCGCATCGCGGCCGGTAGCCGATTCGAGGTCACCACCGCCAAGGCGGGGCTCCTGAGCTTCGCGGGCCACGCGCATGTGATTCGCGCGCGGGCCGTTGAGGGGAAGATCGTGTATGGACCGGAGGCGCTCGCGCAGTCCCGCGTCGAGATCACGGTCCCGACCGAAAGCCTCGAGGTGCTCACCCCTCCGGACACGGAGGAAATCCGCAAAGTGACTTCGGCCATGCGGCGCGACGTGCTCGCCGTCGAGCAATACCGGACCATCACCTTCGTCTCGCGTCGGATCGCGGCCACGGATAGCGGCGTCCACATCGTCGGCGCATTGACGATGGTCGGCAAGACTGTGGAGGTCCCGGTCGACGTCCGGTTGCAGGTGCGACAGGACACGCTGCACGCCCGGGCCCGCTTCACGGTGCTGCAAACCGCCTTCGGCATCAAGCCCTATCGCGGCGGCCCCGGGGGAACCGTGCGAGTCGCCGATCGCATCACCTTCGACATCGCGGTGGTGGCCGTGCGGGAGTAGTGTCGCGTCAAGCGGAGCGGCCCACCCACGTCGTCAGCAGCGTGCGAAACTCAGATTCCCGGATCGGCTTGGTCACGTAGGCAACGAACCCCGCCGCTCGTGCCTTCGTCTGGTCGGCGTCACCCGAAACATCCGCGGCGGTCAACGCAATCACAGGCACGGTGAGGGACGGCACGTCCTGGCGTAACCGGCGGATCATTTGAAACCCGTCGGTCCCCGGCAGATGCATATCCATCAGGACCAGATCGGGCGCCGCTTCCGCCGCCAGCCGTAGTCCCAGTTCCGCGCTCAGGGCGGAAATCACCGTGTGCCCAAGCCCCTCGACCAGCACGGTGGTCAGCCGATGGTACGCCGGATCGTCGTCGATCAACAGGATCCGGCTGCCGTGGCTCGGTTCCATGAAGCCGAAAGGTAGTAAGGATAGGCTCAATCTCCGCTGTCGCGTTTACACCCCTCGCTGCCGTGAAACGACCCTCACCAAACGCCGGTCGCCGGCGCATGATTCAGGACCCCGTCCAGGGAGCCGTCCGTGACGTCACCGCACCGTTGGCTGTTCTCCAGTCTGCTCACGCTCGCCGGTACGGCACGACTCGGCGCGCAGACGGCGGTCCCGGGCACTGGCGCCGCGGCAGAGCAATACGAGCCGGTGTTTGCCCAGCTCCAGCACATGCTCCCCCGCAGCGACCGGGTGGCGCCCGTGCACGATGTGACCCTCCGGCGCGATGCCATCGTTTTCCAATTGCTGGACGGCAGCCTGATCGAGACGACTGCCGTCGACGGGCGCCCCATCGGCATGGTCTTCCTGGGTCACGGCCTCGTGACCTTCGCGCCGCAGACCACCATCGAGCGCATGGAGTTCCGGCGCGTGCTGGGAGACTCCATGATCGACGCGGCGATTACAGCCGCCGCGTTTCTGTTTACGGATTCGACCTCCCAGGAGCTCACCCGCCAGGTCGCGTTTGGCCCGGGTAGTCCCGCGCCGGGCGCCGCCGACGTGCTCAAGGATGCGCTCCATGGCCTCGTCGACGGACGTGCGCAGCACGTCGACCAGCCTACCCTCATGGCCGGGCTGTTGAACGGCTCCGCGGACGCCTTCTTCTACGCACAGGTGAAACGCGAACAGGGCGAAGATCTGATGTTCATGATCGATCCGCGACAGGAAGAGCAGGTCCAGGTGCTGCGGCACGGGCGTCGCGACGGACAGAAAGTGCAGATCGTGGCGCAATTCAACGCCTCGAGCGGAGAGCGGCTGGGCCCGGATCTCACGGTCGACCGCTATCAGGTCGAAGCGACGATTGCGGGCAATCTCGGCTTTTCGGCGACGACCACCACAAAAGTCACGGCGTTGCGAACCGGCACCCGCTGGCTCCGCATGTTGCTGTTCGAGGATCTCGTCGTGGATTCGATCCGTGACCCGGACGGCCCCGCCACCTATTTTCGCGACCGTCAGAGCTCGGAGTTGTGGGTTCGCCTCAACCAGCCGCCGCAACGGGGCGAGTCCCGCGCCATTCGGATCTCCTACCACGGTGGCCTGATCGGGTTCGGCTCGGTCCTGGAGCAATTGACGCGGGACCTACCTCCCTCACGCCGCTCGGCGTTGGATCGGTGGTTGTACATCAAGGATTCTGAGACCTGGTTCCCACGCTACGCGCCATCGGACGCGCGCTATGCCGACCTGCCCGCCGCCGCGGTGGAATTGACCTTCCACGCGCCCAAACGGTATCGGCTGGCCAGCATCGGACGCCTGGTGGAGTCCCGCGAGGACGGCAACGTGTCGACGACCCGTTGGGTATCGGAGCGGCCCGTCAATCAGATCTGTTTCAACCTGGGAGAGTTTGAGGAATTCACCATCACCGATCCGCGGATCCCGCCGGTCACGGTGCAGATCAACGCGGAGGGACATCGCCTCCTCGGCCAGCTGTTGATGGGGCAGAACGACCCTCAGGTCGACGTGGGGCATGACGTCTCCACCAGCCTGGCCTTTTTCGCATCCGCGTTCGGGCCTCCGCTGTTGGATCGGTACTACGCGACCGAGGTCCCGTTCCCCTATGGACAGGCCTTCCCGGGCCTCATGTATCTGTCGATGGCGACGTTTCAGACGGTGGATCAAAGTGGGAACGAAGAAGTGTTTCGGGCCCATGAAATGGCCCACCAGTGGTGGGGCATCGGCGTCGAGCCCGCCGGATACCGGGACGCCTGGCTCTCCGAGGGTTTTGCGGACTACTCGGGTCTCTGGTTCATGCAGGTCCGCCTGAACGACCCAGACAAGTTCCTCAAACAGCTGCGCGAGTCGCGCCAGGCGATCCGTGCCCGTCGCGACGCCGCCCCTCCGATCGGACTGGGCTGGCGCGTAACGGAAACCGGCATCCCCGACGACTACTCCACCATCATCTATCGCAAGGGCGCCTGGGTGCTCCAGATGCTGCGCGTCCTGATGCGCAACCTGCACACCGGGAGCGACAGTGTGTTCATCGCCACGATGCAGGACTACTACCGGGAGTTTCGCGGGCGGCGCGCCTCAACGGGCGATTTCCAGCAGGTCGTGGAACGACACATGGGCCAGTCGATGGGCTGGTTTTTCGATGAATGGATCGATGGAACGGCGGTCCCCACCTACATTTTCTCTTGGCACGCCGAGCCGACCCCGGAGGGACAGTTCATGCTGAGACTGCGGGTGCGTCAGGAAAACGCGCCGGGGAATTTCCTGATGCCAGTGCCGCTCGAAATCGTTTTCGCTGACAGTGCCAAGGCGTTTGTGCGCGTCAACGTCAACGGGCCGTTGACGGAAGGATCCCTCCTGCTGCCGGCCGAACCCAAACGGCTGGAGCTCAATCCTATGGAATCGGTGCTCGCGGAGGTCAAGACGGAACGCTGGCAGTAAATGTCACGCCAGTGCCCGGGGCGGGAATCGAACCCGCATGCCGTTGCCGACACAGGATTTTGAGTCCTGCGCGTCTGCCAGTTCCGCCACCCGGGCGAGGCCGGCAAATATACTGCGACGGCATGTGAAGCGACGATTCAGTCCCGCGGCCGCCGTCGCGGACGGAATGGCCGCGGTTGATCCCCGCCCTGCCTCCGTTCGCGTCGCACCTCGCCCAATCGGCGCACCAGCCGCTCCCGCAGCATCTGGTACTGGGCCCGCTGCACCGGGGTCAGATACCCGGCCATCTCTCGGTCCTGCTCCTCCTGCATCCGGAACAGCTCGCCGCGATTGGCGTCAATGCCGTCCATGAGCCGCCGCACGCTGTCCGGGTTCGCGGCGCACCCGGGGCACATCTGTCCGTTCAGCGCGAACCGCAACATCAGCTGGCGCCGCATGATCTCCCGTCGCCGCGTCCGGAAGCGTTCCTCCGTGCCGCGCAGTTTGGTGACTTGATCGTTGTTGAGCCGCAGCTGCTGCTGGACGACTTGCGCAAACCGGTCTTCGATTTGCCGCTGCAGTCGCTCCCGCTCGGCGGAATCGGGCGGCGGCGTAGAATCCTGCTGCCCCGCCAAGACGGGCGCCCACAGTAGCGCCAGCACCCACATCAGTTTCCGCATCATCCCTCCAGAGACTGCAGCAGCCGCTCGAGCTGCTCGGTCGTGAGATCGTTCAAGTCGTCATCCGACGACTCGATCGACGACGGCTCGGCGAGTGTCTGATCCAGGGAACTCAGGACTTCGCGCAACTGATCGGTTGACAAATCCCGCAGATCGTCGGCCACATAGTGCGGTGGATGCGATGGCCCCCCCGTCCACCCACGGACCAGGACGCCTGCGCCGACCAGCAGCACCAGAGCGGCGGCGGCGCGCAGCCAGCCGGGTTGCCCCCACCACGGCCGCCGGCCTTTCCGCACCGTTTCCACGCGCAGGCGCTGCACGACCCCCGCCGCGATACGTTCAACATTCAATCGCTCGGCGGCGGACGCCCCCAACTGCCGGGCCAAGGGCCGCAGATCGTCGTCTCTGACCTGATCGTCGTTCATTCGAGCCACTCCTTCAGTCGCTTCACGGCATGGTGGTAGTGTACCCGCGCCGCTCCGGTCGACGTGTCGAGCGCGACCGCGATCTCCTGATACTCGAGCCCTTGCTGCGCCCGCAACAGAAACACCTCGCGTTGCATGCGTGGCAGGCGCTCGAGCCCTCGGCGCAACCGCTCTTCCGTCTCGTTCGCTTCCGCCCGTTGCTGCGGGTCACCATCGCGCGCCGCCAACCGCTCGTCCAAGGGGATGATTTTCCGGCGCGCCATCCGCCGCCCCAGGTCCTTCAAGGCATTCCCGCCAATCGTCATGAGCCAGGTGCGGAACTGACACTGGCCCCGAAATCCACTCATCGCCCGAAACGCGCGAATGAACGTCTCCTGCACCAGGTCGTCCAAATCGGCGTCGGGTGCCCCCGCCCCGGAGAGAAACCGCGCCAAGGCTCTCGCGTGACGTCGGACCAGCTCGCTCGCCCCCAGCTCATCGCCCGCCTGCCAGGCGGCGATCAGCTCGGCGTCATCTGCCGCGCCTGCGACCGGTTCTGCTGGAGGCATGGGTACTGGGTGGACGTTGGGGATGGGCGGAAATTAAGGGCGGCAGCAGGCGGGAGAAGGCGGGATCGGCTTCTCCCTCCCTCTACCGCCCTTTCCCGCCCTTCACTACCTTCACAATTCGAACATCCGTTCGAAAACATGCGCCCCTACGATCAACGCTTTGACACACTGCTGGCCCATGCGGCCCGGGTCTTTGCCGACCAGGGCTACGACCGCACGACGATGCGGGATCTCGCCGCGGCCAGTGGGATGTCGCTCGCCGGCATGTACTACTACGTGCGCGGCAAGGAAGCCCTCCTCTACCACATTCAAGAGCGGTGCTTTACGCGCGTACTCGAGGGATCGGAAGGGGCGCTGGCCGCGGCGACGGATCCCCACGAGCGATTGGCGGCGTTCATCCGCCACCACGTCGCGTTTTTCGCGGCGCACATGCCGGAAATGAAAGTGCTGTCGCACGAGGCCGCGGCACTCACGGGTGAGCGGTTGAAGCGGATCAACCAGATCAAGCGCCGCTATGTCGACCGGCTCGAGGGCCTGTTGAAAGATGTCGCCGCCGACTGGCCCGCCGCCGATCGGTCGGCTGCAACCTACGCGCTGTTCGGCATGATGAACTGGATCTACAACTGGTATGACCCCGCTGGCCCGCTCGACGCCGAGCGCCTGGCGGAGCTCCTCACGCGCATCTTCCTCGGCGGGGTTGTCGAGGCCCGCTCCACGGTTCAGGGAGGCTAAACAGACATGGCGACCATGACGGAACCCCAGGTGAAACCGCTCGTCAACTATCGGGTCGAGGACGGACTCGCGATCATCGAGCTGGACGACCCGCCGGCGAACACCTACACCCACGAGATGATGCGCCAGCTCGATGACGCGATCCTCCAGGCGCGGTTCGACGACGATGCGCACGTGATCGTGCTGCGCGGGGCGGGCGACAAGTTCTTCTCCGCCGGCGCCAATATCGGCATGCTCAACAAGGTGACGCCGCGCTTCAAGTACTTCTTCTGCCTGCACGCGAATGAGACGCTCAACCGCCTGGAGCACACGCCCAAGCTCACCATCGCGGCGTTGAATGGTCATACCGTCGGCGGTGGACTGGAGATCGCCATGGCCTGCGACATCCGGCTCGGACGGGAGAACGCCGGCAAAGTCGGCTTGCCCGAGGTCAGCCTCGGTGTGCTGCCAGGTACCGGCGGCACCCAGCGCCTGGCGCGCCTGGTCGGCAAGTCCAAAGCGATCGAGATGATGGTGAAGGGCGAGACCTTCCAGATGGACACGGCCCGCGAGCTCGGGCTGGTGAACGAGGTTTTTCCCGCGAAGGGGTTCTGGGAGGCGGTGGTACTCTACGCCAAGCAGTTCTGCCCCCCGAACAAAGCCTCCAAGGCCGTTGGCCTGATCAAACGCGCGGTACAGTCGGGTGCCGAAGTGCCGTTCGAATCCGGCCTCGCGATCGAGCGGGAGCTGCAGCAGCAGCTGTTCCAGAGCGACGACGCCAAGGAAGGCATTGCCGCGTACAACGAAAAGCGCATGGCGGAGTTCAAGGGCCGGTGAGAACCGACCTCTTCATCAATAACGAGTGGCGCCCGGCCGTCTCCGGCAAGCGCTTTTCGGTCGAGAACCCGGCGACCGAAGAAATCATCGCCGAGGTGGCGCTGGGGGACGCGGCGGACATCGACAACGCCGCGCTGGCGGCACGCGCCTGCTTCGAGTCGGATGCCTGGCGCGGGCTGTCGGCCCGCAAACGCGGCCGGATGCTCACCAAGGCCGGGGACCTGCTCGAGGCGCGCCTCGACGAATTCGCCCGGCTCGAAACAGCGCATAACGGCAAGACGCTGTTCGAGTCCAAGATCGAGCTCACCATGACGGTCAACACGCTGCGCTACTACGGCGGGTGGGCCGACAAGATCACGGGCGATACCCTGCCGGTCGATGGGCCCTTCTTCTGCTATACGCAGCGCGAGCCGGTGGGAGTAGTCGGTGCGATTGTGCCATGGAACTTCCCGCTCAATATCGCGAGCTGGAAATTCGCGCCGGCGTTGGCTGCCGGGTGCACTATGGTGTTGAAGCCCGCGTCGGAAACTCCGCTCACGGCCCTCGCGGTCGCGGAGATCATGCAGGAGGCCGGGTTCCCTCCCGGTGCGTTCAATGTGGTCGCCGGCGGTGGTTCGACCGCGGGCGCCGCGCTGGTGCGGCATCCCGACATCGACAAAATCTCTTTCACCGGCTCAACGGAGGTCGGCCGGCAGATCATGAAAATGGCCGCCGACTCCAACAAGCGGGTGACGCTCGAGCTGGGCGGTAAGAGTCCCAACCTCATTTTCGCCGACGCCGACATTCCTGCCGCGGTGAAGGGGGCCCAGACCGGGATCTTCTACGGCAAGGGCGAGGTGTGCGCCGCCGGTTCCCGCTTGCTGATCGAGGAGCGAGTCCACGACGAGGTGGTGGAGCAGCTGGCCGCGGGGGCAAAGAAACTCACCCCCGGAGATCCGCTCGACAAGAACACCCGTCTCGGCGCCCTGGTCTCCAAGAAACAGCGCGAGACGGTGCTGTCGTACATCAAGAAGGGGGTCGAGGAGGGCGCGTCGATCGTCGCCGGCGGCAAGTCGGTACAACCCAACGGCAAAGGCTATTACGTCGAGGCGACCGTATTCGATGGCGTCACGCCCGAGATGACGATCGCCCGGGAAGAAATCTTCGGGCCGGTGCTCGCCGTGCTGACCTTCAAGGACTTCGACGAAGGCGTGAAGCTCGCCAATCGGTCGATGTATGGACTGGCCGCCGGCATCTGGACCAAAGACATCCAGAAGGCCCATCGCGCCGCCAAAGCGATCCGGGCCGGCACCGTCTGGATCAACAGCTACAACTTCTACGACTCCGGAGCGCCCTTTGGGGGCTTCAAGGCGAGCGGGTTCGGGCGGGATCTGGGGCGCGACGCACTCGATGGCTATCTCGAGACGAAGACGGTGTGGGTCGCCTTGTGACCGTACGAGAGGCGTACCTCTACGCCGCACAGCGGACGCCGGTGGGAAAACACGGTGGTTCGTTGGCGGGGGTCCGTCCGGATGATCTCGCGGCCGTTCCTATCAAAGCCGTCGTCGAGCGGTCCGGCGTGGACCCGGCGACGATCGACGACGTCATCCTCGGGTGTGCCAATCAGGCCGGCGAAGACAACCGCAATGTCGCCCGCATGGCCCTGCTGCTCGCCGGTTTGCCGATCGAGGTCCCCGGTCAAACCGTGAATCGCCTGTGCGGATCCGGCCTGCAAGCCGTCGCCAGCGCCGCTCAGGCCATCAAGGCCGGCGAAGGCGACGTCTTCATCGCCGGCGGGGTCGAGAGCATGACGCGCGCGCCGTATGTCACACTGAAATCGGGAGAGCCCTGGAGCCGCAAGACTCCCGAGTCCGCCGACACCACGGTGGGATGGCGGTTCACCAACCCTCGCATGACAAAGGACTGGACGATCTCGCTCGGCGAAACGGCGGAGGTGGTGGCCGAACGGTACAAGATCGGACGGGCCGAGCAGGATGCGTTTGCGGTGGAAAGTCAGACACGCGCCGACCGGGCACTGCGCGACTGCGTGTTCAGCGAGGAAATCGTGCCGGTGCCCCTCCCCGATGGCTCGAGCTTTGCGAAAGACGAGTACCCTCGGCCGGGGACCACACACGACAGCGTCTCAAAGCTCAAGCCGGCATTCAAAAAAGACGGCACCGTGACCGCGGCCAGTTCCAGCGGCATCAACGACGGCGCCGCGGCCATGTTGATCAGCGCTGGTTTGAGCGGGAGCAAAGGACCGAAACCCCTCGGCCGGGTGGTGACGACTGCTGTTGCCGGTGTGGACCCGAGCTGCATGGGCCTGGGGCCGATCCCCGCGACGCAGAAAGCGCTCAAACGCGCTGGGCTGACGATCGACCAGATCGACCTGGTCGAGCTGAACGAGGCGTTTGCGGCGCAGGCGATCGCCTGTATCCGTGAGCTCCAACTCGACCCCGCCCGCGTGAACATCTACGGTGGCGGCATCGCGCTGGGGCATCCGCTCGGCGCCACTGGCGCCAAGATTCTTACGACCCTGCTGTACGCCCTGCGCCGTACGAATTCTCGCTACGGTCTTGTCACCATGTGTATCGGCGTCGGGCAAGGGATCGCCACGATCGTGGAGCGGATATGAGTCTCGTGCTGGTGGACCTCACCGATGGCCTCGCGACCGTAACGCTCAATCGTCCCGAGAAGCTGAACGCGCTCACGAAAGAGCTGTGTGAGGAGCTGATCGCCGCCCTGCGGAGCGTCGCAACGAATGCCGCCGTTCGCGCCATCATCATCACCGGCGCGGGGCGGGCGTTCTGCGCCGGCGCCGACCTGACGATCCTGGGGACTGACGGCGACGCCCTGGTGGCGGGAGGCAAGCAGATCGCCCTGCTGATCCGTTCCGCCCCGCAGCCCGTGGTCGCGGCGGTGAATGGCGCCGCGGCCGGCGGGGGGGCCAATCTCGCTCTCGCCTGCGACTATCGCGTCGCTTCGGAGTCAGCGACCATCGGCCAGGTGTTCGCGAAACTCGGCTCTGGGACCGGATTGGGGCGGCAGTTACTTCCTCCCCCGTCTCGTGGGTCCCTCCCGGGCGCTCGAGCTGCTGTGGAGTGCCCGCATGGTCTCCGCCGCCGAAGCGCTTGGCCTCGGCCTGGTCGACCGCGTGGTGGCCGCCGACCGGTTGGCCACGGAGGTGCGGGCACTGGCAGCCGCCTGGGCGACGTTCCCCCCGTTGGCACTGCGCCGAGCCAAAGAGGCGACGTACAAGAGTCTCCACGCCACCCTGCCGGAGATGCTGGATTTCGAGATCGCCATGCAGCACGAATTGTTCGCCACCGAGGAGGCGCGCGCGCGCCTCGACTCACTCGCCACCCGGAGTCGCTGACCATGGTTCGGAAGCTCAACAATTTCGACGACTGGAAGGACTACTTCCGCTACTGGCAGGATTCGATCGGGCTGCCCCCGGGCGCGCTGCGGGATTTCCAGTTCGACGCGAAGTTCGGCGACCAGGAAGTCCCGCACATCGAGTTCGGCCACTACCGCGGGCAACACAAGTGGCCGACGGTGATGCACATTCCCGATCAGCGCATCCGCGATGCCCTGCTCAACCTGATCGTCTATCAGGGGGACACCGAATTCGCCTCGGTGGAGCAGCAACGCAACCTGCTCCACAACTCCCCGTCCGACTACGATCTACTGTCGCTGCAACGGGTGATGATCGAAGAAATGCGCCACGGCTGGCAGATGAGCTATCTGCTGTGCGCCTATTTCGGTGACGAGGGGAAGCGTGAGGCAGCGAAGCTGTTGGAGCGGCGCGCCGACGAAGGCGAGCGGTTGCTGGGTAGCTTCAACGAAATCGTCGACAACTGGCTCGACTTCTTCACCTACACTCAGTTCATCGACCGCGACGGCAAGTTCCAGCTCAAGATGCTCTCGGTGAGCGCCTTCGATCCGCTGGCGCGCTCCATGGGTCCGATGCTCAAAGAGGAGTCCTTCCACCTCGGCACCGGGAACAATGGCCTGCTGCGCATCGTGAAGGCCGGCAAGATGCCGCCCGAGGTCATTCAACGCTTCTTCTATAAGTGGATCCCGACGGCGTTCGACCTGTTCGGCACCGACAACTCCTCGTCCGCCCACTGGGCGTACGTCTGGGGGCTCAAGGGACGCTACGACGAGCGGGACAACACGACGGAAGCGGACAAGTCCAAGCTGAACGAGCACTCGCGCGGGCTGTACCGCCAGGAGATCGTCAAGCTGGTCGAGCGGCTCAACATGTTCATTCCGGAGCGCGAGCGCTGGCTCAAGGTGCCCGAGTTGCAGTTCAACCGTCGCATCGGGCTCTACGCCCATCAGTGCTTCACCGTGGACGGCCAACCAATGGATGCCGACAAGTATCCGGCCTACCGCACCAGCCTGCTGCCGCGACCCGAGGACATTGCGCTGGTGCACGACATCGAGAAAGAGCCGGGTTGGATCGAGCCGAAAAAAGCCGATAGCCTGTTGCAGTGACGCGGCCGCTGATCATCGCCCATCGCGGCGCATCAGCGGTCGAGCCGGAGAATTCCCTGGCAGCCTTCCGGGCCGCCGGTCGACTCGGCGCGGATGGAGTGGAGTTGGACATCCATGCGACCGCCGACGGCGCCCTGATCGTGCATCACGACGCCGAGATCGCCGGGACGTTCATCCCGACGGCCACAGCCGCCGCCGTGCGTGCCCAGCGCCTTCCCAACGGAGAACCTCCGCCACTGCTCGACGAGGCGCTGGCCGCGATCGGTCTCCGGCTGCGGGTGTTCGTTGAGGTCAAGACACTCCCGCCGGCGTGTGATGCGGGATTGCTGTCCGTGCTCGATCGGGGCCCCAACCCGGCCGGGTACGCCGTCCACGGATTCGACCACCGCATCCTGGCCCGCCTTGGGCGGCTGCGCCCGACCCTCCCCCGTGGCGTGTTGAGCGTCTCCTATCCCGTGCGCCCACTCGTGTCGTTGCAGGATGTCGGGGCGGTGGCCCTGTGGCAGGACCGGGCGCTGGTCGACGAGGACCTCGCCGCGGTATTGCATGCCGACGGGGCACAACTGATCGTGTGGACCGTGGACGAACCTGTGGAAATGGCCCGACTGGCCGGGATCGGCGTGGACGGGGTGTGCACCAACCGCCCCGATGTCGGCCGCCGCACCGTGGATGCCCTGCCCCGATGACCGCGTCGGATTCCGCACCGCCGCGCGTTGCCGTCATCGGGGCCGGCACGATGGGCCACGGCATCGCCTACGCCGCCGCCCTGGCCCGCTGCGCCGTCACGCTGACGGACAGCCGCCCCGGAGCCCTCGAGGAGGCCAAGGGCCGCATCGAATCCCTGCTCGCGGGGGGGTTGCAACGCAACAAGATCACCGAAACCGACCGGGCCGCGGTTCACGGGCGGTTGCGCTATGTCGTGAATCTCGACGATGCCGTGATGGACGCGCAGATCGTGATCGAAGCGATCGTCGAACAAATCAATACCAAGCAGCTGTTGTTCGCGGCGGTCGAGCGCCAGGCACCCGCCGACGCCCTGCTGGCAACCAACACGTCATCACTCTCCGTGGGCCAGATCGCCGCGGCGGTACGCGAGCCCGGTCGCCTGATTGGGATGCACTTCTTCAATCCCGTGCACCTGATGCGCCTGGTGGAGATCGTGCGTCATGGGCGCACTGCCCCCGAGACGATCGACAGCGCGATTGCGTTTGCCCGACGACTGGGGAAGGAACCCATCGTCGTGCAGGACTCTCCCGGCTTCGCTTCGAGTCGGCTGGGCATCGTGCTGGGGCTCGAGGCGATGCGGATGCTCGAGCAGGGAGTCGCCAATCCGGAGGATATCGATAAAGCGATGGAACTGGGTTACAACCACCCGATGGGACCGCTCAAGCTCACCGATCTCGTGGGGTTGGACGTCCGGCTGGCGATCGCCGAGTATCTCTACCAACAGCTGCGGATGCCGCACTACGCGCCGCCCCAGATTCTCAAGGACAAAGTGGCGAAGGGGGAGCTCGGGAAGAAAACCGGAAAGGGATTCTATACCTGGGACGGGTAGAGCCCAGCCCGCCACCCGCGATGTCTCGGGCAGCGGGCGGTCCTGACCTTACGGCTGTGGCGTGCATCCCCCGATACAATTGCGGACGTAAATCGTGCTCGTCGCCTGCTCGGTCCCGGCGATCACGGTCACTCGAACCACCCAGTCCCCGTCCCCACGCCTCACGCGAAGCATGTAGTAACCGTCGGGGATCACGTAGGTCACCGGGTCTGGGGTCTCCGTCCGCACGGCCGCAGCCACTGGTCCCGAGCTCACCTCCCAGCGAAACTCATACTTGCCGGAACCCCCGGATGCCCTGGCTTCATAGAAGTAGGTGCCTTCCCGCTGAATCGTGGGCTGTCCGGACAGTTCGACGGACAGCAGAGCGGCGGTGGCCACAGGCGGGTTTACGGGCCCGGGTAGGGTGCTGCCGGTGATGGCCTCTGGGCGACAGCCAAGCGACAGGATCAACGCGATGGCAAGACTCGGGGCGGACTGGTTCATATGACACCTCCGACTTGGGATCGTCAGATCGCCGTCGGTTACGGCAATCACCGTCACATCGTAAGGTGTGCCGCCCCACACATCCCCCAGTCAATCCCGGTACGACGACAGTCAACTGGCCTCTCCCAGTGGTGATCGGTAACTTGCGCGGCCCATGATCGCTCCGGCTCACCCCTCGCTTCCCTACCCGCGCCTCACCGACGTCCACATCCACATCCAGCCTTGGCGGGACCTGAAGCCGAAGGTGCAGGAGGTGATGCGTCGCGGGAAAGAGGACCACTGGGAGTTCCTCCTTGGCCTGATGGACGACCCCAACGCCCTGCTCCAGATCATGGACCACGCCGGTGTCTGGCGGGTGGGGCTCGTGAACTATCCGAGCCCGGACATTATGGGATTCACGAACACGACCAATGACTTCGCCTCCCGCTATGCCAGTGCCAATCCCGAGCGACTGCTCCCCTACGGCGGGGTCCACCCCCGCTTCGCCACCGATCCAGCCGGGGAAGTCGATCATCTGTTGAGCCTCGGCATCCGGCTGCTGAAAATCCACCCTAACCACCAGGCCTTCCCCGCGAACGCATACACCCAAGGCCTGGACGCGTTGGCCGCCATTTATCGACGATGCGAGGAGCGGGGCCTGCCGGTGATGGTCCACACCGGAACGTCGATCTTTCCCGGGGCCCGGTCAAAGTGGGGCAACCCGATGGAACTCGACGACGTGGCGATCGATTTTCCCGATCTCCCGCTGGTCATGGCCCATGGCGGGCGGCCGCTCTACATGGAGGAAGCGTTCTTCATCCTGCGACGTCATCGTCAGGTCAGGCTCGACGTGTCCGGCATTCCGCCGCTCAAGCTGCTGGACTACTTTCCCCGCTTGTCGGAAATCGCCGACCGCGTGCTGTGGGGAACGGATTGGCCGAGCCCCGGCGTGAAGGACCTACGCGGCAACATCGATCAGTTTCTGACGCTGCCGCTCAGCGACGGGCAGCGGCGGGCGATTCTCGAGACCAACGCGCTGACCCTATTCCCGAAGTCCTAGCACACACCGGAGCCCTGCCCATGCGTTCTTGGCTGCCTGCGGGTCTCGTCACGATCGCCCTCACCACCCCTCCGCTGGCGGGACAAGCCGGACGGATCTCCTACGACACGTTTTCTCTCGCCAACGGCTTGCGGGTGATCGCCTCGGAGGATCATTCCACGCCGATCGTGGCCGTGGACATCTGGTACGACGTCGGCGGACGCATCGAGCGCCCTGGGCGGTCGGGCTTCGCCCACCTGTTCGAGCACATGATGTTCCAGGGGTCGGCCCACGTGAAGAAATCGGAGCATTTCCAGCTGGTGCAGCGCGCCGGTGGCGAGTTGAACGGCAGCACCCGCGAGGACCGCACCAACTACTGGGAGCTGTTGCCGTCCAACCGACTCAACCTCGCGCTCTGGCTCGAGGCGGATCGCATGCGCTCACTCGCGATCACCGACTCGAACTTCCACAATCAGCGGGAGACCGTGAAGGAAGAGCGACGCCTGAACGTCGACAATCAGCCGTACACCCCGGCGTTCCTGGACGGCATCGCCTGGCCGTTCGACAGCGCGTCGTGCTTCGCCTATGCCCATTCGCTGTACGGATCGATGGACGATCTCAACGCCGCCGCGCTGAACGACGTGCAGGAATTCTTCAACACCTACTACGCGCCGAACAACGCCACCATGGTCGTGGTCGGCGATTTCCAATTGCCCGAGCTGCGGCGCCTGGTGACTCAATACTTCAGCGGCATCCCGAGTCAGCCGCGCCCACCCACCGCGGCGTGCACCTACAAGATCGCCCCGGGCGAAATTCACCGGGATTTGCCCGATCCCCACGCCAACCTGCCGGCGACGTTGCGGTTCTATCGCATCCCCGCCCATAGCGACGCGGATTCCCGTGCCCTGGAACTGCTGGGCGTCATACTCGGCCAGGGAGAAAGCTCCCGGCTGAACGAAGCCATCGTGCGGCGGGACAAAGCGGCGCTCGTGACCCAGGCGGTCGTGAATCCGCTCGAGTCGCGTCGTGGGCCGGGGGTGCTGCTGGTATTCGCCGTCGCCAATCAGGGCGTGACCGTGGGTCACCTCGACAGCCTCGTCGTGGCCGAGCTCGATACGATCCGGACCGTCGGCGTTTCGTCCGACGAGCTGACCAAGGCCAAGAATACGTTTCGGGCGACGTTCATCGTCGGCCGCGAAACCATCCTCAACAAGGCCGAGCAGCTGCACCACTATCAGATGTTCCACGACTCCCTGGCGGAGATCAACACCGATCTCGATCGCTACCTCGCGGTCACCGCCGATGACGTTCGGCGGGTCGCCGCGAAGTACCTCGATCCGGCCAACGCGTTCATCGTGATCGTCCGCCCCACGGCGGCAGCGACGCCGGGAGGTGCCCAATGAAGGGCGTGACGGCGATTGCCTCGGTGCTGGGCGCCGTGCTGGCGCTTCCCCTCTCGGCGCAGGATTCCTTCCCAAGCCGCCCGCCGGCCCCGACCCCGCTGGCACCGGTGCGCTTCCCACCGTTCCAGGAAGTCACCCTCGCCAACGGAATGACGCTGCTCGTGGTCGAAAACCACGAACAACCGGTAGTTTCGGCGAACCTGAGTTTTCGCGCGGGCGGGTTGTACGACGCGAGCGGGAAAGAAGGCACGGCCGAGCTGGTCGCCGAGCTGCTCACCAAAGGCACGCCGACCCGTACCGCCAGTCAGATCTCCGCGGCCATTGAAGGCGCGGGCGGCAATCTGAGTGCCTCCGCCGGAGATGACTTCCTTACGGTCTCGACCGACGTCCTGACCGACTATGCCGACCTGGCGTTCGACTTGCTGGGGGACGTGGTGCGCCGCGCGACCTTCCCCGCCGATGAGCTGGACCTGGCCCGAACCCGCTTCTTGTCCAGTCTGGCCGTCGCGCTGTCCCAACCATCCAGCGTCGCCGACCGCCTGTTCCGGCATGAGCTGTATGGGCGTCACCCCTACGGTCGCAGCCCGACCACGGCGTCGTACCAGGCGGTGACTCGGGACGACGTCACGGGCTTCGCCGCATCCCGGATCCGTCCGGGGGGCGCCTTGCTGGTCATCACGGGTGACGTGACCCTCGCGCGCGCCCAGGCGCTGGCGCGCAAAGCATTCGGCGGTTGGACCGGCACACCGGTGCTCGTCCCCGCAGCCCCGGCGCCCCCCGTCCGAACCGCGACGGACATCCTGCTCGTGCACCGCCCGGGGTCTGTGCAGGGCAACATCGTCATCGGCAATACGACCTACCTGCCCACCGACCCCGGCTACTATGCGGCGCGCGTGGCGACCCAAATCCTGGGTGGAGGCGCCGATGCCCGGCTGTTCCTGATCCTGCGGGAGCAAAAGAGCTGGACCTACGGCTCGTATGCCGGCCTCAACCGCCACCGCGGTCTCGGGTATTTCGAGTCAACGTTCGAGGGACGCACCGAGGTGGTCGACAGCGCCTTGGTCGAGATGCTGCATCAGGTCGACCGCATGCGCACCGAGCTCGTGCCCGACAGCGAGCTGGTCAACGTGAAAGGGTTCCTGATCGGGTCGTTCCCGGTCACCATCGAGACCCCGCAGCAGATCGCCTCCGTCATCGCGAACTCCAGGCTGCTCGGCCTCGGCCCCGACTATGTGCGCCTGTACCGCGAACGCCTCGCGGCGATCACCCGGCTGCAGGTCCGTACGGCGGCGGCGCGGACCTATCACCGCAATGCGTTGTCGATCGTCGTGGTAGGGGACGCGGAGCTGCTGTACGACCGGCTCAAAGCCATTGCGCCCGTGCGCCTGGTGGATATCGACGGCAAATCGATCACGCTCGCCGATCTGCACCCGCAGGCCGGCGCGCCGGATCTCGATCGGTCCCAGATCGTCACCCACAGCGACAGCTTCCAGGTCGTGGTGCAAGGGCGCCCGCTGGGGACGATGGCCACGCATTGGGGCGTCACCGCCGACTCGATCGTGTACACCGAAGCGACGCAGATCGGCGGCGGCGTGGTGCAGCAGAACACGACGGTCCGATTCAACCCGGCCGACCTGAGGGTCACCACCGTCGATCAAACGGGAAGCCAGAACGGCCAACCGGCGGAAACGCATCTGATCTATAGCGGCGGTCGGGTGAAGGGTCGCTCGGTGACGCCGCAACAATCGGGACCGTCCAAGACAACCGACATCGATACCGCCCTCGTGGCGGGGACCTACGATGACAACGCGCTGAACACCATCATCCCGGCGCTGCCCCTGGCGGCCGGGCAGACGTTCAACGTCAGCGTGTTCGAGTCCGGGCAGAATCGCAGCACGGTGATGCAGATCAAAGTGAGCGATGGCGGCGCGGTGACCGTCCCCGCGGGAACGTTCCAGACGTTCCGACTGGAGATCGCCGGCGGTCAGGTCCCGATCATCATGTCGGTGGCGAAAGACACACCGCGCCGCATCGTCAAGATCGAGTTTGTTGGCGCCCCGTTCCTGTTCGAGCTGGTCCAGTAGCCCGGCTACCCCAAGGGAGACTCCCTCCATGCGCCCTGTGTGGTTGCTGACCCTGCCCTTCGCCGTCGCCTGTGCGACCGCGAGCGGGCATTCGGCCCAAACGCCCGCTCCGGCTGCCACGGCGGAGTCCACGAGCGTGATGCGGGCACAGTACCCGTCCACCTATCATCGGCACGCGAATCCGCCGGTGGTGATTCGCAATGCGACCATCATGACCGCGACGGGTCAGGAGATCCCCCATGGGGCGATCCTGCTGCGCGACGGGCGGATTGTCGCGGTCGGGGCCACCGTCGAGGCGCCGGCGGACGCGATCGTCGTCGACGGAACCGGGAAGTACGTGACCCCCGGGGTCATCGACGTCCATTCCCACCTCGGGGTGTACGCTGCGCCGGGCACCGACGCAGAATCCGACGGAAATGAGGCCACGAACCCCGTCACCGCCGAAGTCTGGGCCGAGCATTCTTTCTGGCCGCAGGATCCACAGATCCCGCTCGCGATCGCCGGCGGCATCACCACCATCCAGGCGCTCCCTGGATCCGCTAATCTGATTGGCGGACGCAGCGCGATCCTGAAGCTGGTGCCGGCGCGCACGGTCCAGGAGATGAAGTTCCCCGGAGCCCCGTACGGATTGAAAATGGCCTGCGGAGAGAATCCCAAGCGCGTGTATCGCACCCGCGGGCCGTCCACGCGCATGGGCAACATGGCCGGCTATCGGGCCGCGTTTATTCAGGCGGAGAATTACCGGCAGCGCTGGGACAAATGGAATCAGAATCACACGGGGGATCCTCCGCAGCGCGATCTGCGACTCGAGACCCTCGCCGAGGTATTGCGCGGCCACATCTTCGTCCAGAACCATTGTTATCGCGCCGATGAAATGGCGCAGATGATAGACCTCGCCCACGAGTTCGGTTTCAAGATTCGCGCCTTCCATCATGCCGTCGAGGCCTACAAGATCGCTGACCTCCTGGCGCGGGAAGGCACCGCCGCCGCGGTCTGGGCTGACTGGTGGGGATTCAAGGAAGAGGCGATGGACGGCATCCAGCAGAATGCGGCCCTGATGCAGGCGGCCGGCGGGCGACCCACGATCCACTCTGATAGCCCCAGCGGCATCCAGCGGCTCAATCAGGAGGCCGCCAAGGCGATGTATTACGGTCAGCGCGCGGGCATTCCCATTACCCGCGACCAGGCCCTGCGCTGGTTCACCGCCAATGCAGCGTGGGTGCTGGGCATCGACTCGCTGGTCGGCACGCTCGAGCCAGGAAAGATGGCGGACGTCGTGGTGTGGTCGGCCGACCCGTTCTCGGTGTACGCCAAGGCGCTGCAGGTCTACAACGACGGCTGGCTGGTCTACGATCGCAACGATCCCGCCCACCAGCCCCGCACTGACTTCGAGCTCGGCCAGGTGCCGGTACCGGGAGGTGACCGATGATCGCGTTCGTGTTGGCCCAGACCATCGCCATCACCGGTGGCACCGTGTATCCGGTTTCGGGTCCCAAGATCGAACAGGCAACGGTCTTGATTCGTGACGGGAAGATCGCCGCGGTGGGGACCAATGTGACGGTGCCGGCTGATGCGACCCGCATCGACGCGACCGGCAAATGGGTGACCCCAGGCTTCATCGACGGCGCGGGGCAGATGGGATTGGTGGAGATCGGGGCCGTCGCCGGCACGCGCGAGGCGTCGATGCGGGACGATACCATCGCCGCCGCCTTCAATGTGGTCGAGGGCCTCAATCCGGCCTCCCAGGTGATCGGGGTGACCCGCGTCGAGGGCATCACCACGACCTTGGCCAGCCCGGTGGGACACCTGATCAGCGGTCAGGCGGTGCTGATCGATCTCGACGGCAGCAGCATCGAGAGCATGGTGGCACTGTCCCCAGTGGGAATCGTGGCCGATCTGTCGGAAAACGCCAAGGACGAGGGCGGCGGCTCCCGGGCCGGTGTGGCGCAACGACTCCGATCCGTGTTCCGCGATGCGTTGGAATATGAGCGACGCAAGACGGACTTTACGCGCGCCCAGATGCAACCCCTGTCGGCGACCGCCGCGGATCTGGACGCGTTGCTGCCCGTGCTGCACGGACAGTTACCCTTGATCGCGTTCGCCAACCGGCGCAGCGACATCGCCACCGCCCTGCGCCTGGCACGTGAATTCAAACTGCGCCTCGTGCTGGCGGGCGCGCAGGAAGGCTGGGAGATCGCGTCCGACATCGCCGCCGCCGGCGTACCGGTGTTGGTCGAACCACTCGACAACATTCCATCCTACGACGCCCTCGGCGTCCGCTACGAGAATGCGGCCGCGCTGGCCAAAGCCGGCGTGAAAGTGGTGTTGCTCGAAACGGATACCCACAACTCCCGCAACCTGCGCCAGGAGGCCGGCAACGCGGTGTCTTACGGTATGACCTGGGACCAGGCGCTGCGCGCCATCACGCTCGCTCCTGCTGAGGTCTTCGGGGTCGCCAGCCGATACGGCTCGCTCGAGGTCGGCAAAGTGGCCAATGTCGTGGTATGGAGCGGCGACCCGTTCGAGTTCTCGACCGGCGTCGAGCACGTCTACATTCGCGGGCGCGAGATTCCGCTGCGGAGCCGGCAGACGGAGTTGATGGAGAGATACAAGACGCTGCCCCCTACCTACTAGGCGGCAGAGGGCGGTAGAGGGCGGTAGAAGGCGGATGGCCCGCGCTTCTACCGCCCTCTTTCGCCAAGTGATCGGTACAGAGACCAAACCAAGGAGCCGGCGCGCTTGCGCCTATTCTCCAGCCCTTGCCATGTGTCCTCGGTGACAAACCCCAGGTCTCGCGCAATGCGAAACACCATCGAGAGTTCTGCTAAGGGAGCCGATTGAGATGTCCAGGAAGCGTCGAAACTCTCGGCTACCACGCTTCGCGGACCCCTCAACCAAATTGGCAACTACCGAGTAGGCTGCCCGGCGCGCTTGGGAGGTAAGACCGTAGAGCTCATGCTTCGGGAATGCGTCTGTTGCCCGATATGTCTCGAGGACCAGACCGTAGCTCTCTCTCCAAGCGGCGAAACGTTCGTACGGTTCCACGTCCGAAACGGTATTCGATCGGGGGTTCTCGCCAGCATCAATTTCACGCGGTCAGCATCTGAAATCACCCAAAAACACAAGAGGGCGGGAGAGGTCTTGGCCTCGTCCGCCCTATACCGCCCTCGTCCGCCTTCTTCCGCCTTCTTCCGCCCTATGCCTTCGGATACACACTCACCTTGTACCGCTGCTTGTTCTTGTGCTCGAACTTGACGTGACCGTCGACCACGCTGAACAGCGAATCATTGGACGCGCGCCGAACGTTTGTCCCCGGATGGAACTTGGTGCCGCGCTGGATCACGATGATGCTCCCCGCGGTGACGAACTCCCCCCCGAAGCGCTTGACGCCGAGGTACTTGGGCTGGGAATCGCGACCGTTGCGGGAGGAGCCGACACCCTTCTTATGGGCCATGGATGCCTCAGCCGACCATCACGTCGGCGATCTTTACTTCGGTGAACCCCTGCCGGTGCCCCGCATGGCGCCGATACCCGGCGCGCCGCGCAAACCGGTAGATGCGGATCTTCTCGCCCTTCCCGTGCCGCACGACTTCGGCGGTGACTTTGGCACCCTTCACCATCGGTTGACCGGCGTGCACCTTCGTGCCGTCGCTCGTGAGCAGCACCTGGTCAAACGTGACCTTGGCGCCCGGCTCGGCGTCGAGCGAGGGAATCTTGATGGTCCGGCCTGCCTCGACCCGGAATTGCTTCCCGGCGGTGAGGATAATGGCGTACGTCATAGGGGGCGGAACGTAAACAGGGGCAATGTGTTAGTCAAGCGACGGCGTACTGCTCCGTCACATCCCGTCCCGCCGGTTTGGCCATCATGCGGAACTCGTCCAATCGCATCATCGGGTCGTCGCGGACCTCCAGCTGGAGGCCGGTTTGCTTCTCCAATTGTCGTAAGAAGTTAGGCTCCTGCTCCACCAGATACAGGGCCACTTCGGGGTGCAGCCGGACGGCGAGCTGCCGCTCCTTGTGATCGGCACCGGCGCGCTTGAGCGAGCGTTCCATGCGCCGCACCACCACCTCCGGCCGGAACACGCGCCCCGTCCCCGAGCACGTCGGGCACGCGGCCGTCATGGATTGCAGCAGGGACGGCCGGACCCGCTGGCGTGTCATCTCGATCAGTCCCAGCTCGCTTACGGCGAACGCCTTGGTGCGGGCCCGATCCCGCCCCAGATGGGTGCGCAGCTCCTGCAGCACCTTTTCCCGGTTGCCGCGAGTCTCCATGTCGATGAAGTCCACCACGATGATGCCGCCGATGTCCCGTAGCCGCAGCTGGCGCGCGACCTCGCGGGCCGCCTCCATGTTGGTCCGCAGGATGGTGCTTTCGGGATCGCGCTTGCCGGTATAGCGCCCCGTATTGACGTCGATCGACGTCAAGGCCTCGGTCGGCTGGATGATGACGTACCCGCCGGTCGGCAGATCCACGCGCTGCTGGAACAGGCCACGAATCTCCGCCTCGATGTCATACTGGTCGAAGAGCGAGGATTCTTCCCGATACAACTTCACGCGTTCGAGCAGCTCCGGGTCGATCTGCTGCAGATACTGGTGGATCTCGTTGTGGAGCTGGCGGGAGTCCACGAGCAGGGAGTCGACTTTGTCGCTGAACAGGTCGCGCACGATGCCGCGCGTGAGGCTCGTTTCGCGTTGCAGCAGCGCGGGCGCACGGGCCGATCCTGACTTGCTGCGGATCTTCTTCCAGGTGCCGAGCAGGTGGTTGATCTCCCGCTTGCACTTGTCTTCGGTGAGATCGTCGGCGACGGTGCGGATGATCCAGCCGCCTTCGTCCTTGGGCACCAGGCGGCCCACCATTTCTCGCAACCGGGCCCGCTGGTCGCGGCCTTCGATCTTGCGGGATACGCCCACTTTGGACGCGAACGGCATGAACACCAGGAACCGGCCGGCGAGGGAGACCTGCGCCGTCACGCGCGGGCCCTTGGTGCTGATCGGCTCTTTGATGACCTGAACCAGTTTGGCTTCGCCGCGTTTCAGCTCGTCGGCGACATTGGGCAGGCGGCGACGGCTCCGTCCGCGGCCACCCGCGGAACCGTTGCCGTTGTCGGTGTCATCGTCTTCGTCGTCCGGCTCGGAGGGATCGTCTTCGTCGTCGTCTTCTTCGACCAGATCCGAAGCGTGCAGGAACGCACTCTTCTCGGCCCCGATATCCACGAAGGCGGCTTGAATCCCGGGCAGCACCGCCTCCACGCGCCCGAGGTAGATGTCGCCTACGCTCCGCCGGGCATCGGGTCGATCGACGAGCAGTTCAACAAGACGGTCGTCCTCCAGGATCGCCACGCGGGTCTCCCGCGGGCTTCCGCTGATCAGTATCTCGCGCTTCAAAGCATGAACCCTCGATCCCACGGGGCCAACAGCCACGCGGGATTCCGTTAGTGGGCCAACAGTCGCTTGTGCCGTTGGGAATCCGACCGGGGTGGCGCGCCTCGCCCCGCAACAGGGACGACAGCGATCCGAGCAACACAGTCCGGTACATGGTTCTAAATCTAAGGCTGCTTGTGACTTAGGTCAATGCGATCTAAGTTACGACAGCTCCTCCGCCGGAGACTCCATGCCCACTCCCACATCGACGCGCACCATGATGCTGCTCCTATCCGGCACCCTGTTCGGGTCGGCGGTCCCCGCCGCAGCTCAGCACCTTCGCTACCCCGACGCGCGGCGCGGGAACGAGGTTGACGACTACTTCGGCACCTCCGTCCCCGACCCGTACCGCTGGCTAGAAGACGTCGATGCCGCGGACACGCGCGCCTGGATCGAAGCGGAAAACGCCCTCACCTTTGCCTACCTTGGCGCGATCCCGTCGCGCGACGCGATCCACCGGCGTCTGACCGCGTTGTGGGACTACCCACGCTTCGGCACGCCGTTCAAGAAGCGGGGCAGCTACTTCTTTTTCAAGAACGACGGGCTGCAGAATCAGTCCGTATTGTACCGGCAGGCGACCCGCACCGCCGACCCTACCGTGCTGCTCGATCCGAATACCCTGTCGGCGGATGGAACGGTGGCGCTCTCGACGCTCGATCTCTCCGAGGACGCCCGGTACCTCGCGTATGCGACGGCCGCGAGTGGGTCCGACTGGAACGAGATTCACGTGCGCGACGTGACGGCCGGACGCGACCTTCCCGACCTGGTGCGCTGGGTGAAGTTCTCTGGTTTGTCCTGGACGCACGATCACGCGGGCTTCTTCTATAGCCGCTACCCGACGCCCGCCAACGAGAATCCGCTGCTCGCGGTCAATCGATTCCACAAGCTCTACTACCACCGGTTGGGCACCGACCAGCGCGCCGACCGGGTGGTGTTCGAGCGTCTCGATCAACCGGATTGGGGCGTCGGCGGCGACGTGACGGAAGATGGCCGCTATCTGGTCTTGAACCTCTGGCTCGGGACCGACCGTCGCAACCGGGTCTACTACGCCGACCTGAAGGACCCCGCCCATCCAGACCTCGGCGCGACCCCGGTGAAACTGCTCGATGACTTCGATGCCAGCTACGGCTTCGTGGCCAACGATGGCCCGGTCTTCTATTTCCGAACCGACCGCGACGCCCCCCGCGGCCGCCTCATCGCGATCGACATCCGCCACCCCGAACGCGCCAACTGGCGCGAGGTCATCCCTCAGGCGGAGGACGTGCTCGAGAGCGTCGTATTGGTGCATCGGACGTTCGTCACCACCTACCTGCACGACGCGCACTCTCGCCTGTTGCTGTTTGGCGCGGACGGCACGGCGCAGGGCGAGATCCCGTTGCCGACCCTCGGGACGGCCTCGGAGTTGTCGGCGGAATCCGCGCAGGACAGCGAGCTGTTCTTCTCGTTCACTTCCTATCTGGCGCCCACGACGATCTACCGCCATGACTTCGCGACCGGTGGGACCGAAGTCTTCAAGGCGCCGCTGCTGGGGTTCGACGCCGGGCCGTACGTCACCGAACAGGTGTTCTACCAGAGCAAGGATGGCACGCGGGTTCCGATGTTCATCACCCATCGCCGGGATCTGGTGAAAGACGGCTCCCACCCCACGTATCTGTATGGCTACGGCGGCTTCGACATCAACCTCACGCCGGCATTCTCGCCCAGCGTCCTGGTGTGGCTCGAGCTCGGAGGAGTGTTTGCCGTGCCGAACCTGCGCGGTGGAGGTGAGTACGGAGAAGCGTGGCACGAAGCCGGCATGCACGACAAGAAACAGAACGTGTTCGATGACTTCATCGCCGCCGCAGAGTTCCTGATCGCCGAGCGCTACACGGCGACACCCAAACTCGCGATCGGCGGTGGATCAAACGGCGGGCTGCTGGTCGGCGCCGCGATGACGCAGCGCCCCGAGCTATTCGGCGCGGCCTTGCCCGCGGTCGGCGTCATGGACATGCTGCGGTTCCATAAGTTCACGATCGGCTGGGCCTGGGTGACGGAGTACGGCTCGGCGGACAGCGCGAGCCAGTTTCCCTACCTGTACGCCTATTCCCCGCTGCATCGCCTCAAGCCGGGGACCGCGTACCCGGCGACCCTGGTCACCACGGCCGACCACGACGACCGCGTGGTCCCCGGACACTCGTTCAAGTTCACGGCTGCCCTTCAGGCCGCCCAGGCGGGTGAAAGACCGGTCCTGATTCGGATTGAGACCAAAGCCGGTCACGGTGCGGGCAAACCCACGACGAAACTGATCGACGAAGCCGCGGATCGGTGGGCGTTTCTGGTGCGCGTGCTCGACCTGCATCCTCAGCTGCCCTAGCTCCACCGGAGATCCGATGCCCAAGGTGCCTTGCTCCCTTTGCCAGACCCTGGTCGAATCGCGCACGCTGTTCTCGGCGCAGAAGATGGAGATGCCGCTGTTCGATCTGATCAAACGGGAGCGCCCTGAGTGGCCGGCCAACCGGGGGATCTGTCCCCATTGCCACGACGAGTACCGCGCCAAGAAGATGTTGTCCTACCTCGAAGCGGAGTACGACAAGATTTCGGAGATGGAGCGGGCGGTCGTGACCAAGATCGCCCGCCGCGGCCGCGTGGCCCGGTTGGTGGATCAGGAGTTCGAAGCCCAGATGACCTTCGGGGAGCACGTCGCGGACAAGGTGGCGCAATTCGGCGGGAGCTGGACCTTTATCATGGCATTCGGCGGCGTGCTGTTTATCTGGATGGGGATCAACACCTGGCTGCTGGTCCGGCACCCCTTCGATCCCTACCCCTTCATCCTGCTGAACCTCGTGCTCTCAACCATCGCCGCCCTGCAGGCGCCGGTGATCATGATGAGCCAGAACCGACAGGCCCATAAAGACCGGCTGCAGGCAACGCAGGATTACCAGATCAACCTGATGGCGGAGATGGAAATCCGAGATCTGCACGACAAGCTGGACGGGCTCCGTAACCGGCAGTGGCATGAGCTATGGCATCTGCAACAGCGCCAACTCGAGCTGCTGGAGCTGCTGCATCGGAGAGTGGCCCACCCGGAGGAACACACCGCGGATCCGGGTCCATACCGGCCGCCAGAGATCTAGACCTCCGCGGGTCAGTCGATCAAGCTTCCCATCAGCTGGCGCGCGATCACGATGCGCTGAATCTCGCTCGTGCCCTCGCCGATCTCGCAAATCTTCGCGTCGCGCATCATCCGTTCCACCGGGTACTCGGTCGTGTAGCCATAGCCGCCGTGCAGCTGCACGGCCTTGGTGGTGACCCGCATGGCGAGCTCCGAGGCGTACAACTTCGCCATGGCGGCCTCTTTCTTGTACGGCTGGCCATGCTGCTTGAGCCACGCGGCGTGATAGACGAGATGGGTTGCCGCCTCGATTTCGGTCGCCATGTCCGCGAGCGCGAAGTGAACACCCTGAAAGCTCGCGATCGGCCGGCCGAACTGCTTGCGCTGGCCCGTGTAGACGAGACACTCATCCAGCGCCCCGGCTGCGATGCCCAGCGAGAGCGCCGCGATCCCGATGCGGCCGCCATCCAAGGTATGGAGCATCTGCCGAAACCCGTTTCCCAACGGGCCGAGCACGTTTTCCTTGGGGACGATCGCATCAGTGAAGACAAGCTCGCGCGTATCGGACGCTCGCCAGCCGAGTTTGTCCTCCTTCTTGGCTGCGGCCACGCCCGGCGTTTTCGCCAGCGTGGCCTCGTGGCCGATCCCCACCCGTTTCGCATCCGCGAGGTCCGTCGTGTCCTTGGTGACCACGAAGGACGTGATGCCGCGGGTTTTCCCGGCTTGGGGATCGGTGCGGGCGGTGACCACGAAGATCTCACCCACCCCGGCATGCGTGATGAAGATCTTCGAGCCATTCAGGACGTAGTGGTCCCCTTTGTCGACCGCGACCGTTTTGGTCCCGCCGGCGTCCGAACCCGCTCCCGGTTCCGTGAGCCCGAATCCTCCCAGCACGTGCCCGCTGGCGAGCAGCGGGACGAAGCGTCGCTTCTGCTCGTCGGTGCCGAAATCCATGATCGGCGACGTACCGAGCGTGGTGTGCGCGCTGATCGTAATCGCATGACTCGCGTCGATCTTGGCCATCTCCTCGATCACGATCATGTAGGACAGATAGTCCATGCCCGCCCCGCCGAGCTCTTCCGGCCAGGGGATCCCCAGCAGGCCCAAATCGGCCATCTGTCGCACGTTTTCCCAGGGGAACTCCGAGGCGAGATCGTAGCGACGGGCGCTGGGTTTCACGACGGTCCGGGCAAAGTCCCGCACCATGTCGCGCACCTGGAGATGCTGGTCGGTGAAGTAGAGCGAATCGTGCATGAGGGAAATATAGTGAGTCGACCTCGCCTCCCGAAAACCCCGGGGCACCGCCCCAGGGTTCTCCCACCCGTAGGAAATCAGAATCGCTTCATCAAGCCGGCACGCGGTCGGGGTGTCGAAGGTGTTGCCGGCCGAGGTATCCGCGGACCTGACCCAAGTGAGAACGGCACACAGACCCTGCGTAGTAGCCACGGCACCAGCGAAATAGGGTCGAAGTGGTGCGCATCTGGTTCATTCTGCGTGCTGACTCGGATTTCGCGTGCCGAACAAATGGTGATAGCGCGACAGCAGGGTCGTAGCTCACCAAGACATGCACGTGATCATCCAAGATGGCTTGCGCATGAACTCGGACATGCCGAGCACGACCTGCTTCCAGCACCGCACCTGCAATGATGGCTACGTCCTTCCGACGCACTGAAGGCTGTCGCCGCCAAGTGTGCCATGTCAGATGAACGTAGAGGCCCGCAGCCTTATGATGTTTCATGATTGTGGGCTCACGGGTGGGTTAACCCCGGGCCGGCGGCCCAGGGTTGAACGCGACCGGGCAAAGTATCCGCTCCATGTAGATGGCCCGAACAGAAGGGGCCCTTACCCGCACACATCGCACCCATGACACCGGCCGAGGCGTTCCCCGAAGTGCTCGAGCAGGACTTTGCGCCGGCATTTTCGTCCCTGCACGTAACGCTTCATTTCCGGCGCCATTTCATTCCACTCGAAATCCTCCGGCCGCCACAGCATGCGGCACGTGGCGACGCGTCCGTCGCGCCCCGCGCGGCCGGCTTCCTGGTAATAGGCCTCGAGCGAGTGTGGGGGACCCCAATGGAACACCACACGCACGTCGGGCTTGTCGATGCCCATGCCGAAAGCACTGGTGGCCACGATCACCGGCGCCTTGTCGTGCTGGAAGGCGCCGAGCACGGGACGGCGAATGTCGGCGTCGAGACCGGCGTGGTAGGGCGCGGCCACAAACCCCCGAAACCGCAGCGCGCGCGCCACCAGCTCGGTGAGTCGTCGGGTGGGCGTGTACACGATGACCTGCCCCGGTGATTCTTGCAGGGCGCGGACAATTCGCGCAAAGCGGTCGCGATCGTCCTTCACGCGCTCGACCCTGAACCGCAGGTTGGGCCGGTCGAACGACGCGGTCACCACCTCGGCACGTGGAATCCGGAGCACCTCGAGAATCTCCCGCCGCGCCGTGGGCGTGGCGCTGCCGGTCAGGGCCAGGGTGCGCGGCTCGCGCAGGTGGTAGCGAAACTCTCCCAGCTGCCGGTAGACCGGTCGAAACGTGTTGCCCCATTCGACGATGCAATGGGCTTCGTCCACCGCGAGCAACGGGACCTGCACCGCCGCATCCCGCACGAGACGTGACAGCGACATCAGCCGCTCCGGCGCGCAGTACAGCAGTCGTGCCTGCCCGTTCAACGCCAGATTGAGAATCGTGCGCTGGTCCGATGCCGAGAGAGTGCTGTTGAGATAGGCGGCGGGGATGCCGCGCCGGCGTAGCGCCGCGACCTGATCCTGCATCAGCGAGATGAGTGGTGACACGACGAGGGTCAGCCCCTCGCTGAGCAACGCCGGCACCTGATAGCACAACGATTTGCCCGCTCCCGTGGGGAGCACGCCCAGCACATGGCGTCCTCCCAACAACGGCCCCAAGACCCGCAGCTGGGCGGCGCGGAAGTGGAGATACCCGAACCGCTCGGCGAGCACCGTGCGAGCGTGATACAGCGTATGTCGAGGCGCGGCCACAGGCCCACAAAGAAAACGACCCCGGTGAAAAAACCGGGGTCGTTTTCACGCCGTGAGGGCCGCTTTATTCCAACTCCGGGATCCCTCGCTGTACCAGGATCAGGATCGCCGCCTGAGGCACCACGAGATAATTCTTCCCCTCAAACGTGATCTCCACGGCGGCCTTGCGGAAGAACAGCGCGTAGTCCCCGACCTGTGCCTGCATCGGCAGATACTTCACATCGGGCAGGCGGATCTTCCACGGCTCGTCATCCATACTGGCCGGCTCGGTCATCGGCGTCCCGGGTCCAGTCGCAACGATCTTGCCGCCCTGCACTTGGCGAGACTCCACCGCCGTCGGCGGGAGGTACAACCCCACGTTGGTCCGCTCTTCGCCCTCTTCGGGCGTTATGAGCACCCGGTCTCCGACGACGATCAAGCGCTTCGGCGATTCCTCCGGCACCGGCGGTTCTTCAGCAGAATCGGTCAAACGCGGCCACCAGGTCCGCCGCAATCTCCGCGGCCGGCCGGCCCTCGATGTTGCGACGCTCGAGCATGAACACCAGCTCGCCATCCTTCAGCAAGCCGATCTGCGGAGAGGACGGCGCATACCCGGTGAAGTACTCCCGCGCGCGGGCGGTCGCGGCGGCATCCTGCCCGGCGAAGACCGTTACCAGCCGGGCGGGGCGTTTGGGATGATGCAGCGCAAGCGCGGTGGCGGGCCGGGCAAACCGCGCCGCGCACCCGCAGACGGAATTGACGACGACGAGCGTCGGCGCCGTTTCGGCCGCCAGGGCGGCATCCACCGCCTCCGGCGTGCGCAACTCCTCGAAGCCGATGCGGATGAGCTCTTCTCGCATCGGCTGGACCACCCTGGGGTCGTACATGAACGTATTCATTCCAGCCATCGCGACCTCCGATCTCCTGAGCGCAATGTAACCGTCTCAGGACCGGTGACCATCGAGAAAACGTGCCAGGAACGCCAGCGCCAATAGCCCGACCGCAGCCCAGATCAGCCAGCGCCAGCTCAATGCGATCCCCGCGAGCCCACTGACCAGGCCGGCTCCGCCCAGCCACGTTTTCAGCACGAACGGGCTCGGGAGCCGCTGCGTCATCGGTTCAGAAACGCCCCGATGGCCGCCCGGAAATCAGGCGTGGTCCGGCTCACCGCATTGACGTCCGCCGAGAGGCGGATCCCTTCTTCGAACGACACGCCATCGAGGGCATAGAGCTGCTGTTTGGTGAGTGCGAGCGCAGTCGCGCTGATCGCCGCCAGCCCCTCGAGCACGTCGGCGACCTGGCGCTCGAACACATCGTCCGGGTACACGCGCGAGACGAGGCCGAGGGTCGCCGCGTCCGCCGCTGAGACCAACCGGCCGGTCGCCGCGAGATCGAACGCGATTTTTTCACCGACGGAGCGGCGCAACATGTTCATCACCAGCGCCGGGACGAAACCCCGCTGCACTTCGGGATACCCGAACTGCGCCGACGTGGCCGCCAACACCAGATCGCACGCCGTCGCCAACCCGCAGCCCCCCGCGAGGGCGCGCCCCTGCACCACGGCGACCACCGGTTTGGGCAGTGCGCGCATGCGGGTGAACAGCCCGCCGAAGCGCAGCGCGGCCGCACGGTTGTCGGCGATCGTCTGGTCGGCGGAGGCCAGCAGCTCCTGCAGATCCATGCCGGCGCAGAAATCCTTCCCTGCCCCGCGCAAGACCACGACCCGTACGGTGCTGTCCAACTCGGCGTCTTCCAGCAACGCCGCCAGGGCGTCGATCATCGCGCGATCGATCGCGTTCTTCTTTTCCGGCCGATTGAGCGTGCCCGTGAGTACGCCCTGGGCGCGGGCGACCAGCACCCGATCGCTCACCGCTTCACCTCGATTTCCATCCGCAACAGGGCGGTCGAGAACACCTTGCCCTGCGCGTCGGTCTTGAGAGAAATCGTCCCGCCGCCATCGAGCGCCCCATGCAGCAGGAAATTCAGCGCATGCAGGTTGGGCAATTCGAAGCGTTCCACCGGCCCTTGGATCATCCCCTTGAAATGACGCGCCACCCGGCTCGCGGTGACCTGTCGAACCAGCAGGGGGTAGTCGGACGGACGCCGTGCGATCAGGCCGACGTTCGCGGTGTCACCCTTGTCACCCGAACGGGCGTGCGCGAGCTCTACCAGGCGGACGCGCTGCGCCGTGGAACGCCGGGTTACACGTGAACGAGGTCGACGCATGGTTGTACCTGGGTCTTGTCGAGGAGCGCCGGCCAATACGCGACGATCTCTTCCGGCTTGGGGCGCCCGCCCGCGAACCCGGTGACGCTCGGGGGCCCGTTGAGAATCAGCGGAGCAATTTCCCGGGTGAACCGCTCCACAGGGGCTCGCTCGGGGGACCGCACGCCAATGCGCAGCTGTACCTCCGGCAGGTCCGCGGTATCGCGGCCACGCAGCGCCAGGGGACCATGCGTGGCATCCGCGCCGACATACTCCGTGAGGATGGTCTCGAACTCGAGCCCCAGGTCCTTCAGGCGCTCCCGCAGCACGCGATCGGCCGCCTGGGCCTTCTTGAAGGCATCGGGCCAGGAATACACCAGCGTTCCCACGGCCTTGTAGCCATAGAAGAACGCCGCTGAGACCTTGAGCTTATCGGTCGCGGGCCGGCCGCGGATGCCGGAGAATCGCACCCGGTCTTTCCCGCTCTGGCGCAGCTCGATCGTGGTGAAATCCGCGACGCAATCCGGAGTGATGTACTGTGTCGGGTCGCCCATCTCGTACACGAGCTGCTCAGTCACGCCGGCCACGGTGATGCGTCCGCCCGTCCCGAGATGCTTCGTGATCTCGAACGAGCCATCCGGATAGGCTTCGACGATCGGGTAGCCGATGTTGGCGAGATCCGGAACCCGCTCCCAGTCGATGAGACAATTCCCACCCGAGCACTGCGCCCCGCATTCGATCGTGTGCCCCGCGACGGTCCCGGCCGCCAGCAGATCCCAGGCGTCCGGGGCCCAGCCAAACGTGTGCATCATCGGCGCCAACGTGAGTCCGGTGTCGGTCACCCGGCCCGTGATCACGATGTCCGCGCCCCGCCCGAGCGCTTCGACGACCGGTCCGGCCCCGAGGTAGGCGTTGACGGACTGCAACCGATCGCGCACGTCCGTGAGGGGCCGCCCCGAGTCCATGTTGCCCAGCTGGTGTCCCGAGGCCAGCAGCTCATCCACGCGGCCCAGCAGATCGTCCCCGCTCACGACCCCGATCTGCAGTTTGCCGCGCAGGCCGAGCCGGCGCGCCGCGGAGGCGACCGCCTCGGCGCACCCGTGCGGGTTTACTCCGCCCGCGTTCGTCGTGACCTTCACGCCGCGCTCGACGAGCACCGGCAGCAGCCGCTCCATGAGCGGGATAAAGTCCTTGGCGTAGCCCAGGGATGGGTCGCGCGACTTCTGTTTCTGCATGATGGACATGGTCACTTCGGCCAGGTAGTCCATCATCAGGTAATCGATTGGTCCGCCGGTCACCTGGCGCCAGGGCGCCTCCAACCAGTCGCCCCAGAACCCTTGACCCGCTGCGATCCGAAGGGGCGGCGGCGTCACGGGGCGCGCACGGATTGAAACCCGACCGCGTCGGGCAGCGGAACGGCGCCGGCCACCGGGGCCAGGCGCCACTCGATCAGCGGTGCAAACCCAGCCGGCATGACCAACGGTGGCGGGGTCACCGCGGGCAGCGCCGCGCGGCCGCCCGCCACGACGTCGAGCCGGACCCCCGGCTCGAGCACGGCGCTGGAATCCCGGAACAACCGCACGCGCACGCTGGCCTCCCATGCGGTCGCGACATCTCCCGTCGCGAAGGCCGGGAACAACTCGAGCACCACGGGGCGACCGGACAGTCGAGCCGGCACCGAAAACCCGTGCCGGCCGCGGGCGTAGTTCATCGGGGTGGTTTCCACCTGTTGGCCGGACGCATCAAACGCGGTCACGCCGAAGTCTGTGAACCGATCCCATTGCTCGTGGGACATCTCCACCAGCACCTCAGCTCGCGTGGCCCACGGCGGGAGCGCCACCGCGATGCTTTCGGCGGACGCCCCACGTCCGTGGATCGCGATGCGCTGTTCCGCGCCGACGAGGTCCGCCCGGGCCATGAGGGCGGCCGTCGCAGGTCCGGTGTTGGACACCTCGAGCACGCCGTCGCCGCGCGCGGCCAGCGCCACCGGCGCCAGTCCCGCCCCGACAGCTACGGTAGTCCGGCCCGTGCCGGGGTTGAAGACGTCCAACTCGTACACACCCGCTTCCACGTCTTCCGCGGGCACCTCGATCGCGACCCGCGGCACCTTGCCGTACCCCACCTCCACCAGGCTGTCCGAGTTTCCACTCGCGGGCCGGCCGCGGGGATCGTACAGCTGCACCAACGCCTCGTCATTGTCGTCCGGCACGGACACGGTCAGCCGCATGGTCGTGCCCGCCACGGGGACGCGCAAGAAGTACCGCTGGACACGTCCCGCGGCGATGATGCGACCCGAATCGGACAGTGGGCGGACGGAGAGATCGTACGGGATGACTACCGTGTTGACGACGGTAAACAAGGCACCGGCCGAGGTGTCGGTGGGATTCCGCGCCGTGATCGTGCCGACATACACGCCGGGGATCGTCAAGAGCGACGGGCGATACCCGACCTGGACGGTGGTGGCGCGCGGCTGTGACGTGACCAGGGCGGGCACGGTGAGCCACGGGGCGTCGCTCGCCAGACGAAACTGCGCCGCCCGCAATCCATCGGCGTGGGTGACGGTGAACAGCTGGAGCGTATCCGCCGGACTGGCAAACCCTGCCCGTCGCATCGCCCCCGGCGTGCCGTTCGCGCTCCGCACTTCATAGCGCGAGCCCTGGTGCCCGGCCACGAGCCAGCGATACGCCGCGTCGAGTTTGGGCACGCCCGCGCCCTGATCCACGACGCTCCACCCCACGAGCGGCGTAGCCGTAGCCCGCAGCGCCTGCATCAGGTCCGCGGCCAACACGGGTCGGTGCTCCTGGGCCATAGCCGAGACCAGACACGCCACCAGGCCGGCGATCTGTGGAGCGGCCATGCTCGTTCCGGTCTTGATCTCGTCACCCAGATTCCAGCGCGGCACGGTCGAAAACGCTTCGCCCGGGGCGACGAGATCGGGTTTGGCCAGATCGCCCCCGCGTGAGCTCCACCACCCCATCCGATCCGCCGGCGGCGGCCCCGGCTGTGGCGCGCGGGTGAACGCTCCGGGTTCGAGCGCGCCGATCGACAACGCCAGATCGGCCGAGCCGGGAAATCCCACCGTGGAGAGCCCCGGGCCGTCGTTCCCGGCGCTGATCGTGAAGACCACGCCCGGATGGGCGCGCAGAAATGCATCGACCACGGAATCGATCACGGCGCGGCCTTCGCGCTCGTTCCCGACTCCAAAACTCATGTTGAGAACCAGCGGCAGCCCGCGCTGGGTGGCAAACTGCGCCGCATAGTTCATCGCGCGCTGCATGCTGGTATTGACCGAGATCCCGCCGCGGGCATCGTTGGCGATCTTCAGGCCGATCACCTGGGCACCCGGGGCCACGCCTTCGAATCCGGACAGGTTGAACATGCCATGGCCCGCCGCGATCCCGGCGACGTGCGTGCCATGCCCCTGGGTGTCGAAGTAGAGATCGAGCACCGGGACACCGCTCGCCTCGGTGAAATTGGCGGCCAACGTCAGCGGCCGGTGACCGAGGGCAATGGTCTCCCGCCCCTGGCGGTAGTCGTGCAGCGGCTGCTCGTCCTCGAAGCTGCCGTTCAGGTTGGAGTCGAAGAACACCACCCAGCCGTCCGTCGCGCGCACCACGACCACCGGAAAGGCATCGGTGTTGGTACCGTTTCCATTGACGTCCGCCGCGGGAAGCGGCCCAAGCGGCAGCTCGCGAAATACCCCGGCGTACCACGCCGTGCCGGTCGCGAGCCGGCCAATGCGCGCCGCGCCACGCAGCCTCCGGCCGGCAATCACGACTCTACCGCTGTCCGGGCTCACCGGTTGCAGCGCGATGCGCCCTTCCCCAGAGAAATCACGCAGGTCGAGAATCTTGGGCGCCCCGGTACTGGTTACGACGAGCCCCGCGACCCCCGGATCGATCCCGGAATCGAGGATCCCGATGATCACGCCGCGACCGTCGTATGTCGGATGGGCGGCTCGGAACTGCTCGATCCCCGTACTGCGCAGCGGCATCAGCCCCGCCAGCAGGGCCAGCGGTGGAGGAATGACCGGTTCGCTGGGACGCGGCAGAGCCACGACCGGAGCCGCATCGGCCGCGACCGAAGGAGGGGCCGGCACCGGTGCCACGGGCAGCGGCGGGGCCGCCGGTCTGGATTGCGAGTGAGCGCATGCGGCCAGCGTACCAAGCAGCAGCGACCAGCGGGATATCGTCATGGGCTCGCGGGCAAAGTGAACGCGCCGAGATGCGGGCCGGAGAATTCCGCCGTGACGTCGAGCAGGAAACCGAGCGTGTCGCGCGTCGCTTCCGGCAGCACGATCGCATCGACATAGCCGCGCGCCGCGGCATAACGAGCATCGAGCTGATGTTCATAGTCGGCGCGCATCGCTTCGACCGCTGCCGCGTTTTCCGGCTTGGCGACCTCACTGCCGAACACCGCCTGGACGGCGGATTCCCCCTCCATGACCCCCATCCGACCCGAAGGCCAGGACAACAGGAAATCAGGGTCAAACCCCTGCCCCGCCATGGCGTAGTAGCCCGCCCCGGATGCGTGATTCATGGTGACGACCAGTTTGGGAACCGTCGCCGTCGCCATCGCCTCGACAAAACGCGCGCCGGCCCGGATGATCCCGGAATGCTCCGCCTCGGTCCCAACCATGAACCCCGACACATCCTGCAGGAACAACAGCGGCAGGCGCTCCCGATCCGCGTTCTCGATGAAGTACGCCACCTTCTCCGCGCTCTCGGTATAGACGATGCCGCCGATCCGGGGCGGCTGACCGGGCTTCCCCTTGATGACGCCGCGCATATTGGCGACCAGCGCCACCGCATGGCCCGCGATCGCCCCGTGCCCGCACAGCATCTCATGTCCCACGTCGGGCTGGAATTCGTCCAACCGGCCCGTGTCAAGCAGACAATCGAGCACCGCCCGTACGTCGTAGCTCATGCGGTGGTCGGCCGGTAACAGTTCGTACAACTCGGCCGGTTTCCGCTTCGCCGGCGTCGCACGGCGCTCCTGCGCGGCGGTGTGCGGCAGGCGGGCCACGTACTCGCGCATCCGCTCCAGGCATTCCGCGTCGTTGGCGGCGCGATAGTGGGCGACCGCACTTACCGCCGTATGGGTCTTCGCGCCGCCAAGCGTCTCGGCGTCCACCGTCTGCCCAGTCGCGCCTTTGACGAGGTTCGGCCCGCCCAGGCCCATGAACGATGTACCCTCGACCATGAAAATGACGTCGGAGAGCGCCGGCAGATACGCACCGCCGGCGATGCACGGTCCCATCACCGCGGCGATCTGCGGCACGCGCAGATAGCGGCGCATGATCGAGTTGTAGTAGAAGATGCGGGCCGCGCCGTATTGACCCGGGAATACGCCACCCTGGTACGGCAGGTTCACGCCGGCGGAGTCCACCAGATACACAATGGGGATTCGCTGCCGCATCGCGACTTCCTGCGCGCGCAGGATCTTCTTGATCGTCTCCGGCCACCACGACCCGGCCTTCACCGTCGCATCGTTCGCGACGACGACCACGGGCCGGCCATGAATGCGCCCTAGTCCGGTGACGACCCCCGCCGCCGGGGCCTGGCCCTCGTACTGGTCGTGGGCCACGAGCAACCCCAGCTCCAGCCATGGGCCACCGCGGTCCAGCAGCTTCGTCAATCGCTCGCGGGCGGTGAGCTTTCCCTGGTCGTGTTGCCGGCGGATCTTGTCCGGCCCGCCGCCCTGCTCCAGCCGCGTGGCGAGCGTCCGGTATTCCTCTGCCAGCGTCTTGAGGCGGCTCATGGCCGATCGGCCGCCCACTCCTCGATGTACTTGATGAGATCCGTGGTCGGCGTGCCGGGTCCGAACAGTTTCCCGACCCCCTGACGCTCCAATTCCTCCACGTCATCAGGCGGGATGATGCCGCCACCGGTGAGGAGCACATCGGCGCGACCCGCCTGTGTGAGCAGGGCGCGGACACGGGGAAACAGGGTCATGTGTGCTCCCGAGAGGATCGACAAGCCCACGACGTCCACATCTTCCTGCACGGCGGCGTGCGCGATCATCTCCGGCGTCTGGTGCAGCCCGGTGTAGATCACCTCCATACCGGCATCCCGCAGCGCGGCCGCGACCACTTTGGCCCCCCGGTCATGCCCGTCGAGACCTGGCTTGGCGACGAGCACCCGGATTGCCGATGCCGGCGATGCGGCCGTCGCGCAGGCCGACGTCGGCTTTGTAGATGCCGGTGTGGTCGATGATCAGCGCGTTGGTGATGACGGTGTCGACGGCGCCGTCGGCGCGGGAGGTCTGCGCCTGGCCCATGCCGTCGCGGATCACCTTGCCGCCGCCGAACTTCACCTCCTCGCCGTAGGTGGTGAGGTCCTTCTCCACCTCGACGATCGAGATCGGTGTCGGCGAGGCGCACCTTGTCGCCGGTGGTGGGCCCGAACATATCGGCATAGGCGGCGCGGGAGATGCGGGTGGGCATGCACGCTACTGCTCCTTGGCAGACCCGTGCGCCGACCGGCGATTGAACGGCGCGCCCTCGTCTGCGTCCCCGGCCGAAGCGCACGGACTTGATCCTCGATCAAGTCCAGGGCGCGCAGAGCCGGGGTCTTCCCACCGCCTATTGCCGTGAGCCCGGGATGCGAATTCTCGAGGGGAAGGTCCCGGATAGCCTCGGCCCCGGCCCAAGGGCCGGGCCCTCGGCTTCCGGGAACGCAAGCTGAGCGCGACGAGCGTCATCACAGCTCTCCCATCACCTCCTGCCGGAAGCCGTAGACCTCGCGCTCGCCGGGAACGGCACCAGCTGCACGTCGCGCGTCTGGCCGGGCTCGAAGCGCACGGCGGTGCCCGCCGCGATGTCGAGCCGATGCCCGCGCGCCTTGGCGCGGTCGAACTTGCAGGGCCGGGTTGGTCTCGGCGAAGTGGTAGTGCGAGCCGACCTGGATCGGCCGGTCGCCGGTGTTGGCGACGGTCAGCGTGATCGACGGCCGGCCGGCGTTGAGCTCGATCTCGCCTGGCGCGGTGATGACCTCGCCGGGGATCATGGCTGCACCTCACCTCACAGCACCGCCAGCGCGACGCCGGCGACCGCTACCAGGCGCCCGCGCCGCGCACCAGCGAGCGTCCGCGGTCGCTGCTGCAGACGTATGCAACGGCCAAACCAAGCCATGCAGCGCGGCCGTCGCCAGCGCAAAGCCCAGCGCGTAGGTGGCTGCCGCACTCGCTGCCGGCAGCTCGGTGCCATGCGCGTGACCGTGCAGCAGCGCGAACACCCCGACAGCACCGCTCCGACTGCAACCGGCAAGCGCGCACCCGCCAGGACCAGCAGTCCGAGCACCATCGACCGAGGCGATGATGCCGGTTTCCACCAGCGGCACTGCCATGCCCATCATGCCGAGCGCGCCGCCGCCAGCATCACGCCGACGAACGATGCCGGCCACGCCCAAAGCGCGCGGCCGCCGTTGAGGCCAGCCCACAGCCCGACCGCCACCATCGCCAGCATGTGGTCGAGACCGGTCCAGGGATGCGCGAAGCCCGAGGCAAACGACAGCGCGTGCTCGGCGCCGGTGTGGGCATCTGCGGAGTTGGCGAAACGAGAACAGCAAGTGCCAACGTCATTCCCGCGTAGGCGGAAATCCATGCAACTCCCCACACCCTCCTTGCGAGGTGTCCTAGGTCCCCGCCTTGCGGGGCATGTCTCACGTCCGCGGATGACGTGCACGTCCATACTGTCGGCTCCCTATCGGATCGGCTTGTGCACGGTGACGAGCTTCACGCCGTCGGGGAAGGTCGCTTCCACCTGCACGTCGTGGATCATTTCGGCGATGCCCTCCATCACCTGGTCGCGGGTGATGACCTTGGCGCCGGCCTCCATCAGGTCGGCCACGCTGCGGCCGTCGCGGGCACCTTCCACCACGAAGTCGGAGATGAGCGCTACCGCCTCGGGATGATTGAGCTTGACGCCCCGCTCCAGTCGGCGGCGGGCAACGATAGCCGCCATCGAGATCAGCAGCTTGTCCTTCTCGCGCGCGGTGAGGTTCATCGCATTGCTCCGGGCATTCGCGTTGATCCCCCCTTCAGCACTGCCACACACGCGGCAGCGGCCCGCCGGCGAGCAGCGCCATCACCGGCTCCAGATCCTTCTGCAGCGTGCGGCCGTCGCGGGCGGCGGCGCGCACGACGAGCAGGTCGTTCCAGGTGCTGGCCCCCGCTGCGCCGGCGGCATCTTGCAGAACGCGCGCACCGCGTCGAGACGGGAAGCGGCATCCGGCGCGGCATAAATGAGGAGCGCAGTAGCGCGAGCCCCGTCGAGGACGGCGCCGCGGTCGAGGATGCCCGCGACCGGCCCATCCAACGAGCAGGTGTCGGCGAACACGAGCCTGCCGTCGCGCTTGATGCGCCAGGCGTCGCGGGCGGCACCTCGATGCACGTCCTCGCCCATGGCAGCGCGGCCGAAAATCAGGAACTCCGCGGCCAGCAAGGTGGCACTGGCGGACATCGCCACGTCGGTGCGTCGGTCGAGCCGCGCCGGTCGAAGACGATGGTGGGCTGGGGCAGCCACTGCAGGCGCGCGCCGTCACCGAGGCCAAGGGTGACGCGGATTTCGGTGTCGCCCTCGAGCGAGCGGTAGATTTTCTCGGCGGCGGCGGAGGTGACGGTGGCGCTGCACTGGACGCCGAGCGTCACCTCGATCTGCATGCGGTCGCCGCCGGTAAGGCCACCTGCTGTGTTGAGGAGGACGGCCTCGGGGGCTGCGCCGGCCGCGGGCTTGGGGAAGCGCACGCGGGCGGCGCCGGCTTGATAGAGGGCATCGACGCGCGTTTCCTCGCGGCCACCCGCGAAGCCGAGGCGCACCGAGCCGTCCGTACGCGGCAACCACGACCGGGCCTGCAGCACGCCCGCAACTCCCTGGACCTTGTTGTAGGTTGGGTCAAGCGAAGCGCGGACCCAACAGCACCCCCTGTCGCATTGATCCGATGTTCAGGCTCATCGCTCGCTCGACCCAACCTACACCGTAAGGTAGCGCCGAACCTGGGCTTCCACCATCTCGGCGCCTTTGCCGGCCAGCACCACCTCGCCGCGCTCCATCACCGCGTAGGTGTCGGCCAGCTCGCGGGCGAAGTCGAAATACTGTTCGACCAGCAGGATCGCCATCTTGCCCTTCCCGCGCAGGTAGGTGATGGCCCGGCCGATGTCCTTGATGATCGAGGGCTGGATGCCCTCGGTGGGCTCGTCCAGCACCAGCAGGCTCGGCCGGGTGACGAGTGCGCGGCCGATCGCCAGCTGCTGCTGCTGGCCGCCGGACAGGTCGCCGCCCGCGCCGCCCTAGCATGGTCTTCAGGATCGGGAACAGGTCGAACAGCTCGTCCGGGACAGCGTGCTCGCTGGCGCGGCAGGCGGGCGAAGCCGGTCTCGAGGTTCTCGCGCACCGTCAGCAGCGGAAAGATCTCGCGGCCCTGCGGCACGTAGGCGATGCCGCGGCGGGCGCGCTCGTAGGCCTTGAGCTTGGTGATGTCCTGGCCGTCGAACAGGATCTTGCCGCCGCTCACCGGCTGGTGGCCGACAATGGCGCGCAGGAGGCGGCTCTTGCCGACGCCGTTGCGGCCGAGCACGCAGGTGATCTTGCCGGGCTCGGCCGACAGCGAGACGTCCCGCAGCGCCTGGGTCGCGCCGTAGTGGAGGTCGATGGCTTCGACGGTCAGCATCCTCAGCGTCCCAGATACACTTCAATCACGCGCTCGTTGGCGCTCACCTCGTCGATCGTGCCTTCGGCCAGCACCGAGCCCTCGTGCAGCACGGTGACCTTGACGCCGAGCCCGCGCACGAACTCCATGTCGTGCTCCACCACCACGACCGAAGTGGTCCTTGGCGATCTCCTTCAGCAGCTCGGCCGTGGTCACGGTCTCGGCGTCGGTCATGCCGGCCACCGGCTCGTCGACCAGCAGCAGCTTGGGGTCCTGGGCGAGCAGCATGCCGATCTCCAGCCATTGCTTCTGGCCGTGGGTCAGCGCGCCGGCGAGCCGCTGGCGATGCGCGGTCAGGCGGATGGTCTCGAGGATCTCCTCGATGCGCTCGAACTCGCCGGTGGGCTGCCAGAACAGGTTCTTGCGCACACGCCGCGGTCGCCCTTGAGCGCCAGCAGCAGGTTGTCTCCACCGTGTGGCTCTCGAACACGGTCGGCTTCTGGAATTTGCGGCCGATGCCGAGCTGGGCGATGGCCGCCTCGTCGTGGCGGTGAGGTCGATGCTGCCTTGTCGAAACAGCACCTCGCCGGTGTCGGGCCGGGTCTTGCCGGTGATGACGTCCATCATCGTCGTCTTGCCGGCCCCGTTCGGGCCGATGATCGCGCGCATCTCGCCGGTCGACGATCGAGCGAGAGGTTGTTCAGGGCCCGGAAGCCGTCGAAGCTCACGCTGACGCCGTCGAGATAGAGCAAGCTCTGCGTGATCTCGCGCGGTTTGTCGATTGCTGCAGCGGCCATGGTCGCTACTCCGCCGGTTGCGCGGCGGCACCGGCGCCGCTCGTGCGTGCGCCGTTGACGTCCTCGCGCGGCGTGCGCCTGGGCAGCAGGCCCAACACGCCGCGCGGCAGGAAGATGGTCACCAGCACGAAGATGGCGCCGAGCAGGAACAGCCAGTAGGGGGCCAGCGCGCCGATGGTGAAGATGGTCTTCAGGTAGTTGACGATGACGGCGCCCAGCGCCGCGCCGATCAAGGTGCCGCGTCCGCCGACTGCGACCCAGATCACCATCTCGATGGAGTTGGCGGGCGCGAACTCGCTCGGATTGATGATGCCGACCTGCGGCACGTAGAGGGCGCCGGCGACGCCCGCCATGCAGGCCGACAGCGTGAACACGTAGGTCTTGTCA
>CAWGDK010000001.1:0-188849 GCA_963821385.1 uncultured Gemmatimonadales bacterium | reverse complement strand
GAATCGCTTGCCGAAGACTTCGAGCGCTACTTGCGTGAGCAGGGCGACGAATAGCGCCCAGGAATACTCACGCCAGAAGGTCTCTGGCGAGGCCGTCCCACAGGCGGGTCGAGAGGACGAGTGAGTCGATGTCGACGCGCTCGTCGTTGCCGTGGAACATCGACGCGTAGTCGTCGAAGGAGAGCTTGCGGCTGAACAGCCCGTACCCGTACGCCACCGAACCCTCGCGGCGGAAGAACCGCGCGTCGGTCGCGCCGACGGTGAGGAACGGCACCAGCGACGATCCCTCGACCAACCGTTTCGAGACGCGATCGAGCGAGTCCCACATCGGCGAGTCGGTGGGTGACGCCGTCGACTCGTTCTCGTCGAACGGCGTGATCTCCACGTGCGCGGCGAGATCACCGAGCGCCTCGTCGAGCAGCTTGCGCACGTCGGCCGCGCGCTGGCCCGGCAAGGTGCGGATGTCGACCTCGAGCTCCACCAAGTCGGGGATCACGTTGGTCTTGCTCCCGGCGTGCATGACCGTGGGCGCGAACGTCGTGTGCGTGCACGCGTGCGCCTGGCGGGCCAGACCGATCGGCAGCTTCTCGCAGAACTCGTGCAAGTGCTCTTCGTCGAGCAGGGCGGCGTTCCACTCCGGACCGAAGTCGACGCCCTCGATGAAGCGGCGCCAGGTCTCGTGGATGTGCGTAGGCGGCCGGTAGTCGGCGAGGCGCCGAACGATCTCGGCCGCGGTGACGAGCGCGTTGTCGGTGCGGAACGGCTGCGACGCGTGCCCGGGCGTGCCGCGCACCGTGATCCGGCACCAGTACGAACCCTTTTCGCCGACGATCACGGGCAACCGCGGGCCTTGCGGGTTGGGCATCTGGAAGCCGCCCGCTTCGGTCACGACGTAGTCGGCCATCACGGCGTCGCGTTCGTGATTGACGAGATGTTCGGCACCCCACGTGCCGAGATTCTCTTCGTCGGCGACCGCGAGGTACACGAGCGTTCCCCGCGGGCGTGAAACCGGAACGCGCGAGATCGCGGAACGCGACCGCCATCGTGGCCGTGAGGTTGAGCATGTCGACCGCGCCCCGGCCCCACACCTCGTCGTCGATGATCTCGCCTCCGAACGGGTCCCGGCTCCAACCGTCTTCGTTGACCGGAACGACATCGGTGTGTCCCATGAGCAGCAGCGTGGGCGCGGTCGGATCGCTGCCCTCGATCCGCGCGACGAGGTTCTCCCGGCCGGGCTGCGACGTCTAGCGCTCGAGGTCGAGGCCGCTGTCGCCCAAGTACTGCGCGAGCACGTCGGTGCTGCGACTCTCGTACCCGACTCCGGTGTGCCGTCGTTGACACACGCGTTGCGAATCAGATGCGCGAGCAGATCACTCGATTCCTTCGCGATCGTTCGCGTCGTCGAGCGTCATCGAGGCTTCCGCGACCCGGTAGTGCAGCATGCCGCCTTCTTCCCAACGTTCCGCGATACCGACGTTCACCATGTGCTCGAGGTGCGCGAACGTCTCACTCTCCGCCATCGTGCCCCAGTGCCGTTTCGGAAACACTTCATGCGAGACTCGGGCACGTGGCCGGGCCGATCGCGAGGCCGGCGTCGCGCAGCAGCTCCATGCGTTCGGCGTGGTGCTCCTGGATCGCGCGGCCGCGGCCGGGCAACGTCGGTGAACGGATGGCCGTGGGCGGGAAGACCCAGCTTCACTCCGTCGAGACTGGGCGACGAGATCGAGGGTCGGCGAGGTACGACTTCAGCGAGTCGGCGTGGCGCACACCCGACACGTGCGGCGTGATCGACGGCAACACGTGATCGCCGGTGAGCAGCATGCCCGACTCCGGATCCCACGCGCAGATGTGATCGACGGTGTGGCCGGGCGTGTGCACCGCGAACCAGTCGCGGCCGCCCATCTGGATGCGGGCGCCGTGATGAACGCGCTGCGTCGGCTCGGGCGGCGTGAACAACATGCGCATGGCCCGAACATCAACTTGCGCTGCAGCGGCGGCCCTCGATTCGCCGTTCCCCACGGAGTGACCGCGCCCCACGGACTCGACGTCGCCTCGCGTTTCTTCGGTGTCGTCGTGCACCACATCGGCGTCGTCCGCGATCGTCGGCAGCTCGTCGGGCTCGACGTCGAGCGACTGCGCGAGCATCGCGGCCTCGACTTCGGCCCGCTTCGCCTCACCTTCGGTGAGCGCCGGTGAGGGACTCGGGCCCTTCACGGTCCAGGTCGAGAATCCAGCGTACGCGCGGCGCGTGTGCTGCGCCTGATGGCTGCGGTTATCCACAGCCTCTGGGAGAAGGGTGATCGCAACCCGCTGATCCTGCCGTCCACTGTGCCGATCGACGATGCCCGCGTGCAGTCCGAGCTGACGCGCTACCTCTCAGACAACTGGGCTCCGATCATCGAGAAGGACGTTGACGGGCCGAACTCACTGCCACTCAAGATCGACGCAGAACAGCCAAACCTCGGCAAGGTGCACGCGACGCGGCGTGTGGCGCGCACGATCTACCTAGGTTCTGCGCCCACGGTGTCTGCGGCGCACCGCGGGCTCGAGGATCGCCGGGTGAAGCTCGGTTGCGTGATGCCGGGCGAGACGCCCGCAGTGTTCGGCGATGCGCTGCGGCGGCTCGCGGCGGCGGCGACCTACCTCTATCAAGATGGCCCGCGCTTCTGGTACGCTACGCAGCCAACGGTCACGAAGCTCGCCGAGGACCGCGCCGAGCAGTACAAGCGCGACCCCGATAAGGTGGCGCAGGAGCTGGACGAGCGGCTGCGGGCGGACCTTCGTAAGACCGGAGACTTCTCGCGCATCCACCCGCTGCCTCGCTCAGGCGCCGACGTACCTGACGACCTCGACGCACGGCTGGTGGTGCTGCCCGCCGAGCATCCGTACTCCAAAGGACCCGGTAGCCCGGCCGAAACGGCGGCGCGGACGATCCTCGATTCGCGCGGCAACACCCCGCGCCTTTACCGCAACACGCTCGTGCTTCCTCGCGGCGGACAAGGTGCGTCTTAAGGACCTGGACGAGGCGCTGCGTAGGTTCCTCGCGTGGGAGTCGATCCTGGTCGATAAGGAGACGCTCAACCTTGACCCGCACCAGGTAAAGCAGGCCGAGGCACAAGAGCGGGCAGCGGACGGCGCGGTGACCGCGCGACTGCCCGAGACCTACCAGTGGCTGTTGGTGCCGGAGCAGGCCAATCCGCAGGCCCCCAATCACCTGGCAGGCGATCAGGCTTGCTGGTGGCGACGCGCTCGCGGTGCGGGCGAGCAAAAAGCTCCGGAGCGATGAGTCGCTGGTGACCTCGCTCGGCTCAACGATCCTGCGCAAGCACCTGGATGACGTGCCGCTCTGGCGCGGCGCGCACGTCGCGGTCAAGCAGCTCGTCGAGGACTTCGCGCGCTACCTCTACCTGCCGCGTCTCGCCGGGTCCGAGGTGCTGGTGCAGGCGATCCGCGACGGTGTCGCACTCCTGACCTGGCAATCAGACACGTTCGCGTACGCGGAAAGTCATGACGAGGGCGCAGGACGTTACCGGGGGCTTCGGGCTGGACAAGTGGTGCCCCTATCAGCTGAGAGCGCGGCGTTGCTGATCAAGCCGGGCGTCGCGCGGCGCCAGATGGATGCCGAGACGCCATCGGTAAGGGCTCGTGCCCAGGAGGGCGGTGCAGCGCCCGTGCTCTCCCTTGGTGCGCACGCGGGGCCGCCGGAGGTTGCGCCCGGCAAAGCCACGGCCCCATTGCCCCGCCGTTTCCACGGCACCGTGCGGCTCGATCCCACGCGCGTCGGCCGCGACGCGAGCCGGATCGCCGACGAGGTTATCGCACACATTACGGGACAGGTTGGAGCGGAGGTCACGGTTACTCTGGAGATCGAAGCATCTCTCCCTAATGGTGCCTCGGATCAGATTGTACGCACCGTGACGGAGAACAGCCGGACACTCAAGTTCACGAGCCAGGGGTTCGAGGCAGAATGAAGCCAACCCGCATCATCGCCGCTCAGGGCAGTGACGGACGCCGGATTCTGGGGCCGGTCTGGCGAGGAAGTATAGGAACATATACATTCCCGTCTAAACCAACACTTTCGGTTAGACACTCCTTGAAACGGATAGAAGCCAGTAGGTTCTACAGTGCTGCCGAGAGCTCGGGATTTGCTCGATCGCCGGGTTACTGAGGCGACGATCAAGACGTATTGTCGGGCTGGGGCCGCCAACGATGTGAAGGTTACCGCCAAACCCATGGGGCCGAAGAAACAGTGGCACCTAGACGGGGTCTCAATCTTGCGTCTGCGAACAAGTTCTTGGGGGCCTAGACTCTTGAACGTTGGTTGCAATCGTGCCAAAATTCTCCCCCTCCTTGCGGACCCCTGCCCAATCTCCTGGGGATACCATGGCGAGTAGCGGACAGCCGCTCTTGAAGGAACTCGGGAAGAGGCTTGGTCTCGAACAGGCCAAGCTCGAGGTTCTCGAAGCGAACTACAACACTTGGCAGAAATCTCTGGGGCCCTTCAGGGACGAGCTGAAGCGTTCCGAAGCCGTCTCCGAAGAGGACCTTGTCATCCGAATAAATGTTCGAGACTACGATTAGTACGTAGTCAATTAATTCGTTGACGAGTCGGCGCGCTCGGCATGTCCGGCGCGCCGTTTTCGTGACCCCAGACCTCACAGGCCGTAAGCGTGCGAAACTCATACCCAGTACAGACAATTCGGTTTGAGTCTCTCGAGAAGGTTTCCCTCGAGGAGGTGCTCCACTTAGAGCCCCCTCCTGCCGTGGAGGACGCCCAGGCATTTCGTCAGTTACGCAGAATCGAAGAGTACATTCGCGATCCCGAGGTAGGCGCCCAGACGGCGCTGATCGAAGCACATTACATCGATCGGGATTTCATGGAGGACTACAGCATCTTCTACAGCCGTAGTCTCCTGCCCTACGACGACCACTGTCAGCGCGCGCACTTCTTTCGAGGAACACCCGATCAAGTTGAGGCGCAGATCAATGATCTATTGGACATGGGCCGCGCTGTCCACGGTAGCGCGGAACGAGAGGAAGTATTCCGAAGTGCTTGCCTAACGTTCAGTGTCATGAGCTATTGCGGTTTCTCAGTCATCAAACCTCTGCCAGGAACCCCGGTTGGCCGGACAGTCCTTAGAACATTTACGACGGGGCTCGACGGCAATACTAAGCCTACTTCGGAATCTGAAGCGAGACGGCAGTTCGCTACTCGGGAGTACAGCGTCCATGCAATGGGTCTTGAATTTAGGGTGCGCGGATTGGCATTTCAGCAGCAAGATGTCGGCGTGGCAGCATGCGCCACCACGGCCATCTGGGTTGCACTTCAGAAAACTAGAGAGATCGAAGAATTAGGCCCCACAACGCCAGCACACATCACGACGAAGGCTACCCAGAGTCGTCTCCCGTTCGGGCGCTCGATGCCATCCGAGGGTCTTTCCATTGATCAGATGTGTCAGGCAGTTGACTCTTTTGGCCTTTCTCCTGTTCTAACCAAGATTGACACATTTCGCGCTGCTCGAGTTGAACTATTCAGTGCTGTCTATTCGGGAATGACGCCCGTCTTGGTAATAAGGAAGCAGGACGGGGGTCAACATCGACACCACGCAGTCACAGTCGTTGGTATGAGATTGGGCGCTATCGGTCCGAGCAGCTCAGATGAGATGAGCCTTGAGGCAGACAGGTTAGAGGCCGTCTATGTTCACGACGACCGCAATGGACCGTATCTGCGAGCGAACCTTAAGCAGCGAACCGGTGAGGGGGTAGACATCTCGATTAGGACTAGGAAAGCTCAGTCCTCTCCCGATGTTGATGAGTACGAGAATTGGCAAGTGACTCATATCCTGACCCCGATGCACGGCAAGATCCGTCTGTCAATCTCTGAGCTGTATCGCCTCGCACTCGAATTGGCGGCGCTCTTGGGTGCGGCAATGCAGACTCTGCGCAATCAATCGTCAGGCGTCAACACTCTCAGATTGAGGCTGCGCATCTTGAGAGCCCACAGGTATCTCGAGCATCTCCTTCTGAGGGAGGAATCGACTATCGCCGCTGCTGGGCGAGATGTTTCTCGGTTGATACCTCTTGCCCGGTACCTCGGCATCATTCGTTTTCAGATCCAAGGAGCGGGAGCCTTGGAGATTCTTGTAGATACGACCAGCACATTTCGGAACCCCACCTACTTGGCATGCATATGTGGTGACTCGGACGCGAACCTATTGGAGGTGACCAAGAGTCTAGCGGATGCCCTTGCATGCCGGTTCATAGGTCCCGAGTAACGGCGGGCGTCAGCGAAACTCATCCAGTGCCGCTCGTAGTTGCGGGACTTCGGCAAGTGAACACTCAACGGGCCACTGTTTGTCAGTTTTCTTGTCGGTAGCCACGGTAACAGGGGATGCCTCATCACCGCGGATTTGTTCCCCAACACCCATTGTCACAAGATCTGGGTTTGAGCTGTCATCGTGGAAGAGATAGGTGAAATCCAACCGAAGAGCGCTCACACTCCTGGGACGCTCGATCTCTTCAGTGAAATAGGTGCTCGGGATTGTATGATCGGTATGATAAGTGCCCAAGTACCAGCAGTCATTCCGTCCCCCAACCTTCTTGGGTAGCTCTACCGGACACGCGGGCGCGCTATGGTCAAGATCTGTAGCGGAAGTCAGCCACGTGGCCCTACCGCTCACTGCTTCGGAAGCGTTCGCGATAGTCAGCATCGCGAGTTTTAGGGCGTCCGGCAAACCGATGACTTTCCCAATATCGGACTCCTCTCTGTCAATTCCAAAGCGAGCAAGGAGCTCATTCATTCCGCCCTTGAGCTCGGCCGACTTCACCATGTGTCCAACTGAATTGACTGAGAATGCCAATCCTCCCGGAATCCGGTGATCCTGCCACCATCGCCGGTCCGCCCCCGATGCGAAAACGTTCACCCCTGCCTTCCACCTGAATAGGTGGTCTTCTGGAAGTCCAGGAACTCGTAGGAATGTGTCCTCCAGGCAGATTGCGTCGGCCTCGATCGGTTCTCGTACGAGATAGAGTTCTGCGAGGCGCTGAGCGAAACACTTCAAGTCAGCATTCGGTCGGGCTAACGCAAGTCGTTCTCCGATAGCGTGGACGATGAAAGCGTGTTTCTCTCCGCGCCAAGCTCCTCGCCACCAGGCCCTCCTCGCAGCCTGAATTATTTCCCGAACCTCGTTGTCGCCGTTCAGCAAATGCTCTTCTCTCAGAAAGCAATACTGGATCTGCCCCGCTTGAGCGGCAATCTTGCCGAACAAACATGGCTGGTGCTTAGCGAGCCAAGAAGTAAGGAGGCGGCCTCTTTCGTCATCACTTTGTGCGTTCAACAAGTTGCGTTGGGCCGCCTCGAAGTCGGGACTCCAACCAATGCTCGGTCGCTCGTGGTCATTTACAAGACTCTTGAGAAGCGTTCCGATGTCGGGCACGGCTCACCCCTGCTCTAAGTCAGAATACGTATTCGTTCTTGCGACCCTCGAAGGGAAGTTATACGAAGGACTTGCTCGTAGAGAGCCCTTTCGCGATTTGATGGGTCTATCTCTGTTCGCAGAGGACGCACTTCGCCCCGTCCGACGCCCTCGGCAATCGGGAAACAAAACCAAGGATCGGTAAGCTACGGCTGTTCCTCGGGCGGCCGATCGTGCGTGCGGCTGTTTTGCGGCAGTTTCTCCGGCCAGAAGCGGGCGTTTTCGGCTTTCGAAGCGGGCACCGATGCTCGTCAAGTGACCGACTCCGTGCAAGTTGACTGAAAATCCCGCCCGCATCGTCGCCGCTCTGGATCAGGAGAGCCTTGGCTGGCGATTTTGGTACGACAGCTTGCCGCAGGAGTCCGGCTCCTACGTACGTACCGTTCGCTGGCTCACAACATGCAGTACTTCCACGGCGACCCACGGTTGGCGCACTTTGGATGAAGGTTTCCGGCGAGGCAACGTCAATTGTCCTTCAAATCCGTCATTCCCGCAGCAGCAGCCCTCCTCTGCATTCCGCATGCGTCCTCAGCTCAGTCTCCCGATTCAGCCGTCGCGACGGCCAGGTGCCATGACGCCACGTATTCCTACAGCACCTCAAGGCAGGGCACGTGCTCCGGGCACGGCGGTGTTGCCGAGTGGCTGTCGACCGATGGCGCCACCGCCAAGTGCAAAGACGGAACGCTTTCCGCCAGCGTGTCGAGACAGGGCACCTGTTCGAAGCATGGTGGAGTCGCCCAGTGGGTCACGCGGGCCAGCGCAAACGCCGCCGGAGCGAGAGTGTGGGTCAATACGAGTTCCGGCGTCTATCATTGTCCCGGGACCCGCTACTACGGTGCGACGAAGCAAGGACAGTACATGACCGAAGCCGAGGCTCGTGCCGCTGGGAACCGACCAGCCTACAACCGGTCTTGTTCCTAGATCTCTCTTGAGAAAACAGCTGCTGGTATTGGTCGCTGCCCTTGCGGGTGGACTGCCAGCGGGGCTCGGTTCACAATCTCAGGCCACCATTTCGAGCCGTGACGCTGCCAGCCACATTGGGGAGACCGCGTCCGTACGCGGCACGGTCGTCGCCGTCTTCACATCACGCAATCAGAACACCTTCCTCAATTTCGACCGCCCGTACCCGCATCAAACATTTCAAGCTGTGATCTTCCGCTCGGCCGCAGCGGCGTTCGACAATCTTCGCCAATACGAGGGTAGGGAAGTCGTCATCACGGGTCGCATCAAGCTCTACAATGGCAAACCCGAAATCGTGCTCGACTCTCCGTCCCAGATCCACCTCGCGAATGAACCTGCCTCGCCAGCCCTGCCCGATTCTGGTCCTAGAACTCCGGTTCGCGCGACTCATGGCTGCTTGGTCCGGGACGTTCTCGACGGTGATACGATCGAGTGCTCCCGTCTGGGAAGAGTCCGTTTGATCGGCATCGACGCACCGGAGGGCGATCAAGGATCCTTCGGGGCCTCCGCCACCGTCGCGCTACTCGCTCTGATCGCGCTGCGCGATTCCGTTCAGCTCGAGTTCGACGTCGAAGGCCGGGACCAGTACGATCGTCTGTTGGCCTACGTCTGGAAGGGCCACACGCAGGTGAATTGGTTGCTGGTCCGGCAGGGATGGGCGGTGCAGCTGACCTATCCGCCCAACGTGCAATACGTGGATTGGTTCACCGCGGCGGAGCGCCGGGCCCGCGAGGAAGGTCGGGGACTGTGGGCCGTCAGTGGGTTCGATTGTCGTCCCGTGGATCATCGGGCCCACCGGCTGCGTTTGAAGCGACTGTCATGTCACTTCACGTGACAGTCCAGCCGAGCCGCGACTATTAGTCGCGAGTCATCCTCGGCCCGGCATTTCGCATCAACTGCGCAAATCGCTCCAGCGGAGTGAGCCAGCGGCAACCGTAGCGTGCGCCGCCAGCAGTAATTGCTCACTATACGGCGCTGTCGCCGAACCTTCGCGCGAGGCTTTGTACGTGTTCAACGTCGGTCTCGCGACTGATGGCGAGCCGTGCTGTCTCGAGCCGTCCGACGCAGAACTGAAGTCGATTTAGCGACATGACCGCTTCGGTCTGGTGCCTTAGGTACGCCGCCAGCTGGTCGATCGACATCACTCCCTGCGGAGTCTCGGTCTTGAACTCAGCGTTACCGCTGAACACGACCACCGACTTGATTGCCTCGGGCGGTAAGAAGTCGAGCAGTCCTTGCACCGCGCGAACGTGTCTGTAGTTCTGGAAGATTGGGTTCTGGAACTTGAACTTCCATCGGAAATGCACCTGTGTCCACGTTGCGTCCGTCGCGTTCGCGAAGATCCAGCCGTTGTAATCCTTGGTTTCGATGACAAACACGCCGAACCGCGAAACAAGGATGTGGTCAACCTGCGTCGTCCCGTCATCCATCGAATGCGTGACGTGATTCATCAGGTGATAGTCGGGAGGGCCGAAGTGTGAAAGCAACACGCGAGACACCAGCGCCTCCCCGCGATTCTGGAATGTTGGAAAGCGCCACGCGCCGAACGTCTTATGCCCGCGCAATGCGGGCGGTCCGGCGTCTGCCAATTACGAAGCCCAAGACAGCTGCGGTTGCAAGGAGAACGTAGAGGACTGAGCGGTCCCCAGCGTTCAGGCCGAGATAGAAGTGCTTGAGGGGTCGAAGGGCCAGATCGGTAAACAGGGCCGAGATGCGCTTGGCGAGGTCGTCGAGGTTCACGGCGCCACCTCGTCACCGGACAGGTCACCCCGTACCAGGTCGAAGAAGCCCACGCAATCCCCCGGCCGCCCACCCTTCGGCACCTTCGCGTACAGATACTTGTTGACGAGCGTCGCCAGCTTGGCCTTGATGGCCGCGGTATAGGTGTCCTTCTCCGCATTGAACGTCGCGATCTTGATGCTCATGCTCCCTCGCTTCGGGAATGCTCGATTATTGGGCAAACCAGCGTCGAGTTCTAGGCCCTGAACGCGTCTCGCAGGGTGCGGAACCGCGACTCTCTAGTTCCCCCTCTCCGCATCGCGGAGAGGGGGACAGGGGGTGAGGTACTGAGCCGGAACGGAAGGGGGCCAGGGAGAGGTACCGAGAGGGGCCCCAGACCCACCATCTCAGCACCCGACCCTACCATCTCGGCACCCGTCGCCACCATCTCAGCACCTGTCGCCACCGTCTCGCGACCCGAGTGTGTCATTACAAAACCGGGCGCTGCCGTCTCAGGAACCGGCACTCCCGTCACGAGAACCGGGGCCGTCGTCTCAGGACTAGGGCGTGTCATCTCAGGAACCGACACCCCCCTCTCGAGCCTCAGCGCGACCGTTACACTGCCTGGAACGATCGTCACGCAACCCGACGCTGGCTTCGCGCTCCTCAACCCTTCACGAAAGTGAACCGCCGCGACCGTCTCAGACCTCCCAGCGAACGCCACGAACACCGCAGCTGACATCTCGTGAACCGGCGCAACGTTCGCGGTCCCGGGCCCGAACGTCACGAACACCGAAGCTGGCGTCACGAACACTGAAGCCGGCGTCACGAACACTGAAGCCCGCGTTACGAACACTGGAGCCGTCGTCACGAACACCGAAGCCGGCGTCTCGCACACCGAAGGCGATGTCGTGATCGTCCAATGATTCCGCGTTGTCCTCTAGGCTGTCCTTTTCGGAGGACACACGTACGTAGAGCCACTCCCATCGCGCCGCAGCAATCACCGTCGGTCATCTCGCGAGCACTCGAGCTTCGTCGTCCACCAGTGACACCGGTTTTCGCATTCGCGGCCAACAACTTGCGCGCGGTTCGCGTTTCAGAATCACTCCATACACTCGCGACCTGTTCGCACTGATCGACCGCGGCGATCGGTGTTCACTGTTCTGGCCCGATCGATGCCTCTTGCCTCGGCCGTCGATCGACAGTCGGAGTGCCGGTCGATGATGTCCATCGCGGTGAATCGGGCGCGACACTCCGACTGCCGACGCCACGGAAAGGGAGGGTCGTATGGAAACCGGGTTCCGCAGGAAACTGGAAATGGCCGAGCGCGTCCGGGAGTTCACCCGGGCACGGGCCACGAGTGAGCCGAGCTATGCCCCCGTGCTCACCAAGTTCCAGGAGTTGGTCACCCGCGCCCAGCAGATCGTGGCGCGACAACACCAGGGGCGCCTCGACGCAACGGGCGCCCGGGCACGCCGCAAGGAGCTGCGGCGCATGCTGCAGTTCCAGTTGGTGCACTACCTGGTGGCGGTCGGGTCCGTCGCCACCAAGAACCAGGCCGAGTTGGCCGCGCGCTTCAAGCTCCCGAGCACCAACTCGACCAACACGGTCTTCCTCACCTCCGTCAAGGCGCTCCTGGCCGTGGCGGAAGGCCAGCGCGAGCTGCTGGTCCAGGGAGGCATGGAGCCGGCCTTGCTCGAGAACCTGGGCCGGATGGTCGCGGACTTCGAGGTCGTCAGTGAGGCCGCACGCACGGCTCGGCGCGATCACATCGGCGCCCGGGCCGATCTCGAAGTCATCTCCGTCGAGCTGATGGAGCAGGTGAAGGTGCTCGACGGCATCACCCGCTACCACTTCGGAAACGATCCCGAAGTGATGGCCGAGTGGAAAGCGGCCAAGCAGGTGCTGGGTCTGCCGCGGAATGGGAATCAATCCACACCACCCGCGGGAGCGCCCAGTGATGTCAAGCAGGCCGCGTAAGCAGTGGGCGGGAGGGGAAGTGAGTGCTAGCCCGCTTCCCCTCTCACCTTCGCACCGCCCGAGCCGATGATCCTCTGCCCCTCCAATCTTCCACTTCCTTTCTTTGCGTAGCCAAGCAGCTTGTCATCCCGACCCCGAGCGAAGCGAGGGGGAGGGATCCGGTTCTTGGACACCGCAGCTTCACTGGCGCGGCTGTCATCCCGAGCGAAGCGAGGGATCGGGTTCTTGATCACCGCACCTCGTTTGCAAAGGACGCTGTCGATCGTCATGACCGGATTCCTCGGGTGCTTCGCACCCTCGGAATGACAGGCGCCCTTGTCATCCCAAGCGAGTTCGCCCTCTCCACATTGTGTCCTCACCCCCTTTCCCCCTCTCCATTCTGGAGAGGGGGGACAAGATGGAAGAATCGATCAACTAATTACTCGACCTTTCCCTCAGTTCCCCCTCTCCGCATGGAGCCTGCCCCGAGCGGAGCGAGGGGGAGAGGGGGGCAGGGGGAGAGGTAACGAGAGGCGGCCAGGGGGTGAGGCCACGCCGCAATTCGCTCCTCCTCGCAACCGATTGATGCCGCATCTCCCGGGTCATCGCCTAGCGTGAGCGGTGCCCCCTTGCCCAACTCACGCCGAGCCGAGCACACTATGGGTATGCCGCAGGTTGCCCACGTTTGGACACCGGACGAGGTGCGCGCTCTCCCCGACGACGGCCACCGCTACGAGGTGGTCCGAGGCGAGCTGCTCGTGACCCCCGCGCCGAGCTTCCTTCACCAGGAAGCTGTAGGACGCCTGTACCGCCTGTTGAGCGACTACACGGAGCGTACCGCGGTGGGGCACGCGTCGATGTCGCCCGCGGACATCGAGCCGGAAGCGGGAGCACTCGTCCAACCCGATGTGTTCGTTGGGCCGTTACTCGAAGGGCGCCGGCCTCAGCGGTGGGCCGATTTCAGCCGCCTGCTGCTCGCGGTGGAGGTCCTCTCGTCATCGACCGCACGCGCCGATCGCACGGTCAAACGCCGGTTGTTTCAACGCGCAGCCGTGTCGGAGTACTGGATTGTTGACGTGGACGCTCGGTTAGTGGAGCGGTGGCGCCCCAGCGACGATCGCCCCGAAGTCCTGACCGACACGCTGCGCTGGCAACCCGATCCTGCGATCCACCCTCTGGAGATTGACCTGCCGCAGTTCTTCGCAACTGTGAACGGTGACTGAGTCCCTCCTCTCTAAACCGGATTCCTCGGGTGCTTCGCACCCTCGGAATGACAGGCTTGCCCTGAGCGCAGCGAAGGGGAGAGGGGGTCCCTAAAGGACTCCCTTCGGTCGCAGGGGGTGAGAACCGCGTTGACGGACCGTTGACGAAACCCAGTCAGATTGTCTTGCTCCGATGGCCGAGCCCTTCTACGTTCCGCCGATGCCTGCGCCTGCGCCCGGTTTGATGACCGCGGAGGAGCTGCTCCACCTGAGCATCCCCGACAAACGCACCGAGTTGGTCCGGGGAGTGCTCGTCGTGCGGGAGCCGCCAGGCGGCCGACACGGCCGCATCGCCATGAACGTGGGCGTCGAGCTCGCGACCTACGTACGCACTCGCGAGCTGGGCGTCGTGTACGCCGCCGAGACTGGATTCACACTCGCTCGCCAGCCCGACACCGTGCGCGCCCCCGACGTCGCCTTTGTCCGCCGCGAACGCCTCCCCAGCCCCGAGCCCATCGGATTCCCCGACCTGGCACCCGATCTCGTGGTCGAAGTCCTCTCACCCGACGATCGTCCGGGTAAGCTGCTCGCCAAGATCGCCGACTGGCTCTCCGCCGGTACCCGCCTCGTCTGGGTCATCGATCCGGAGCGCCGGCTCGCCCGCGTGTATCGCCAGGATGGCACCGAGCGGATCGTTGCCGCCGAAGAAACGCTGGATGGTGAGGACGTCGTGCCCGGCTTCGCCTGCTCGCTCAACGCGATTCTGTAGTTTCCCCTCTCCACGCGGAGATCTTGGTTCGCGGCACGACCCTCAACCTTCTTTCAATTCAAGCCAAGCCCGAGCTGTCATTCCGAGGGCGCGTAGCGCCCGAGGAATCTCAAGTCTCCCTGGTCTGGGACTGCAACCTTCGGCGCGTAGCGCCCGAGGAATCTCAAGTCTCCCTGGTCTGGGACTGCAGGACTCCCTTCGGTCGCAGGGGGTGAGGTACTGAGCCGCATGGCGGAGAGCGGGTCATTCCCCTAGTCTCCTGCTCCATGCTCAGGACCTTCACTCGCTTCCTCTTCCTTCTTCTCGTCTTCGCGGGCAACGCCGCGGCTCAGTCCTCCCTCGCCCGCCGCGACACCCAACACGTCTCCGCCCTCCTCACCATCAGCGGCGGCATCAGCCTCGGCTCCTACGAAGCCGGCGTGAACTGGGGCCTGCTCGAAGTCTTCAAGCTCACCGCCCGCGATTCGCTGCGCCGCGCCTGGAACCTGCCACGCTACGACCTCAAAGCCATGGCGGGCGCGTCGGCGGGCAACATCAACGGCTTTCTCGCCGCCGTCGAATGGTGCCGCACCCGCGAGCCCGTGGCTCCCGAGCAGAGTCTCCTCTGGAAGATCTGGGTCCGCACCGGGTTCGATCAGCTGTTCCCGCTCGAGCGCTACAACCAGCCCGACTCGACCCAGGCCCTGTTCAGCCGGCGCTACTTCCAACAGGTGCTGTTCGACACCGTGCGCGCCGCGATGCGCGATCTGCGCCCATCCAAAGCGCTGGACGGCTGCAGCATCCCGGTCGGCGTCACCATCACCAAGCTCACCCCGGGCGAGATCGCGATATCGCCCGGCATCACCGCGGTGACCCAACGCTACGCGGCGGCGGTCATGGTGAACCGTGACGGGAGCACGCTGCAGTTCCGGGCGCCACCGCCCGAGCTGCTGGGCGACGGCAAGCTCGGCGCGCTGCTGCTGCTGCCGGACTGCCAGGGCGCCATTGAACCCGATGACGTCTTCTCGTTGATCGAAGCGTCGTCTGCGTTCCCCGGCGCCTTCTCGCCTGTTGCGCTGCGCCACCAGTCGAACCCGGGGGAGGGATGCGGCTCCCCGGACGGCAAGGGGCCGACCTCGCTGTTCTCCGACGGCGGCCTGTTCGACAACAACCCGATCGATCTCGTGGCCGGGATCTACCTCGACGCCATATGGAAGAACCGCGATCGCCCTGACCCCAACGCCATGATCGTCTTCATCGACCCCGAGGCGCTGCGCGGCCGGCTCGCGACCGTCGAGAAACAGCGCGAGCGCCCGCCGCCGTCCACCGGGGGCATCTCGGCCTTGATGGATCTGTTCGCGGGCGCCGTGCCCGCCGCCCGGCAGTACGAGCTGCAAGCCTTTGGGCGACTGCTCGCCCGGGCGCCCCAGGTGTTTCAACGCGACAACATCGACGTCACCAACCGCCGCTTCGTGGTGGTGGGGCAGCAGCTGGGGGCGTTCGCTGCGTTCCTGGGACAGCCGTTCCGCGAATACGACTTCTATGTCGGCGTCTACGATGCGCTGTCCTTCATGGCCGGCGAAGGCTGCCGCGCAGAGCAGGGCGTGGATTCCACCTGCCTCGCCGCTCGCCTGCGCACCCTCGTGGAAACGCAGCAACTCGACCTCGGCGCCAGCAGTTTCCCGCGCCAGATGCTGCGCCAGCTGTATCAGCGGGAGTATTCCGTTGCCGCATCCGTCCCTTCGGACCGCAGCGACCTGCTCCGTGCCCAACTGCTCCGTGCTCTACTGAACGCCCACCTCGCCCAGGACAACGAGAAACCGTTCGACAACAAGAGCTGCCGCGGCGATGCCGTCACTCGGCTGTTGTGCCGAGATGGCTTTCGCGAGATGCTGGGACGCGTGGCCGCCGATTCCGCGATTGCCGCCCTGATCGACTCGGCTCGGCGAAACCCCCGCCCGGAGTGCGAGCCCGAGCATTGGCTCGAGTCCCCGGCCCGCTGCGACGCCACAACCAGTTTCCTGGCCTTCGTCGATGACCCGGAACGGTTCATGGCGAGCGCGATCGGCCTCATGCTGCACCAGCTGTGGCGGGTGGAACAGGCCCGCCGGCGGGCCGGCGCGGTGGCGTGGACCAATGTCGCGACCCTGAGCGAGGCGCTGTATCAGTCGGGCATCGGCTACCGCTACCGCCGCGGCCTGGACGCCAACACCGGGTCCGTGCCGCGCGGCTCCGGACGAGGCTGGATCGCCACGCTCGTTCCCAACTACACCACGGTGAGTCTGCTCAATTCGGCGTTCGAGGTGGGGTACCGTCCGACTGTGCACATCGACCGTTCGTTCGCCGTCGGCCTGACGGCCGCGCCGCTGCACGTGACCGGCAACCCCGCCACCCAGCTCGATCGGCTGCACTGGGTCATCGGACCGACCTTCCACTGGAAGCGCACCAGCTCAGTCTTTTCCGGGCTGGAGACCGGGGTCGAGTACTTCGGGAACTGGCGCCGGCGCCCGCCCGGCAACCCCGAGACCTCAGTGTGGGCCGTGCCCGTCACCGCCTACTTCCTCGCGGACAAGCTGCGCATCGGCCTGCGCGTCCTGCCCGGCAACAATTCCCCCATTCATGGCGGCAAGAAGATCGCGTTGACATTCGGGATCGCGGACTTGAACGGGTTGGTCTACTGGATGCTGCGGAAGTCGTGACTGGCACTGAGGTCCTCACCCCCTGGCCCCCTCTCCCTTCGGGAGAGGGGGAACGGCGTGAGAGATTCGGTTGAGACCTCGCCCATAGTTCCCCCTCTCCGCATTGCGGAGAGGGGGCCAGGGGGTGAGGCCGGAGAGGGGGCCAGGGGGTGAGGCACGAGAGGGGGTCAGCGGGCGAGGCCCTTGCGAGACTTGAACGGATTGGTCTACTGGATGCTGCGGAAGTCGTGACTGGCACTGAGGTTGAACGGATGTGTGCGGTGTACTTGATAAGTTAAGCAAATAGGGTCATACTTACCGCGAGTAAACCATCCGTAGTTAAGCATCTCATTTCCTAAGGACTCCCCATTGTCTAGTCTCCGTGGCGCTTTCGCAGTCGCCGCCGCAATGCTGTTGTTGCAGGCGCCCTGCGTCGCCCAAGCCATGTCGCACCCCCGCGATCAGGCCGCACTCGACTCCGTGACCAGCGGGATCATCAATCTGCCGATTACGACCTCCTCGGCCGACGCACGCATGCATTTCCTCATGGGCCAGCGCGAGCTGGACCTGGGACAGCAGTTCGACGCGAACACCCATTTCAAAGCGGCCGTCGCCGCTGACTCCAACTTTGCCCTCGCCTACCTCATGGTCGCCAACACGGGCAACTCGCTCGCGGAGTTCACGACCAATCTGGCGCTCGCCGAGCGGCACATTTCCGGCACCTCGGACGCCGAGCGGTTTCAGATTCAGATCGCGCGCAAGGGCCTCGACAACGACGTGAACGGCCAGCTGGTGCTGGCGCGTCAGCTCGTGGCGAAGTATCCCGAGAGCCCACGGGCGTATCTCGTGCTCGCGAACGTGCAAACCGCATTGAACCGTAACCTGGATGCCCGGGCGTCCATGATGAAGGCCGTGGGACTGGCTCCCCGTCTCCTCGTCGCTCATACGGATCTCGCGAACTCGTACACGTTCGGCGAGCCCAAGGACTTCGCCAAGGCGCTGACGCACATCCAGCACGCCGTGGCGCTGGCCCCCAACGAGGCGTCCATGCACGATCAGCTGGGCGACGTGTATCGCGCTCAGAACAATCTCGATCAGGCCCGCGCGGAGTACACCCGCGGTCATGAGCTGAATCCCGCTGATGCGTCATTGCTGCAACAGCGTGGTCACGTCAACTCCTTCGCGGGCAACTTCGTCGCGGCACGTGCCGACTACGATTCCGCCATCGCGCTGGGACGCGGCAACGAACGGGCCGGGTTTGCTCCATACCGCGCCTACGTCAGCATCTACGCCGGCGATACGAAGCAGGCGGTCGCCGAGCTCAACCAGCTGGTGGCAGGGGTTGATGCGATGAATGTGCCGGGGGCGCTGGGTGTGAAGATCGCGGCGCTGTCGGATGTTGCCGTGATCGCCATCCACACCAGTGACTTCGCCACGGCCCAGCAGGCGCTCACGCAGCGCACCCCGTTGTTGATGCAGCAGGGCGCAGCGTCGGGCAGTGCATCGGTCCAACGCAACGTGGAAGCGAACATCGCCTATTTCGACGGCTGGCTCGCCGCTCGCAAGGGTGACTACGTCGCGGCCGGGAAAGCGGCTGATCGTATGGCCGCGCTCGCGACGCAGGATCAGAATCCGCGCAAGTTCGAGTCGGTGCACGAGCTGAAGGGCTATATCGCGCTGTACCAGAGCAATTTCCGCGAAGCCGCTAGCCAGTTCGCGCAGGGCAACCTCACTGACCCCTACATCAAGTACCAGTACGCCTTTGCGCTGCAGAGCGCGGGCGACAAGGTCAAGGGGAATCAGCTCATGCATGAGGTCGCCAATTACAACTTCAACAACGTGGGCTATGCGCTGATCCGTAAGGACGCGCAGCAGCCGATTTCGTAAGCCACACCGCCTCACAGGACGCCCCGCCCGGATTGCTCGGGCGGGGCCTTTCTTTTTGCACCATCTTAGGCGACGTGCGGCCGTCAACGCTGCTGGGTCTGATCCTACTCCTGCTTCCTCAGCCTGCCTCGGCCCAGAAACCGTTGGCCGACGTCTCGACGTTCCGCCGCCCCACGCTCGCCGCCGACGCCGACACCAATTCGTGGCAGGCCTATTACGACTATGGCGTCGCGCGGCTGCGCCAATCGCCCGAGGACGCCGAGGCCGCGTTCGTCTGGGCGACCCGCATCGACCCCAGCCGCGCCGAGCCGCTGTTCGGCCGTTGGGTCACTTATTGGCGGCGCCACATGGGGCTGTTCAAGCAGTACCTGAGGGGGACTCCGTCAGTGATGACGTCCCCCCAGATCATGCAGGTCGAGTCGCTCCACGTGCGCGCGCTCCAGCGCAATCCCTTCGCCCCTCCCGTGCTCGCCATCGTGCTGTACGAGCGGCTGGGCGATTGGGCCTGGTCGTTTGACGAGATGTCGAACGGGTTGCGCGCATATTCGGCGGGCTACTACGAGCGTGCGGCGATCCACTTCGGGAACTATGTGGCCCAGCGCGACGACAACTATTGGGCCCGCTACTACCTCGCCCTCACCTTTGTCGCGACGCGCGAATACGATCGCGCCGCCGGCCAGATCTCGGCCCTGCTCGCCGAACTGGGGCGTCGCACGTCGGGCCACGTCAGCAACATCTACGAGTCACAAGAAATGCTGCAGTACGGCCTCGGCCTGCTGCACCTGGCGGTCGGGGATACCGCCACGGCCCGAGCGAACTTCGGCCAGGCGCTCACCGAGAACCTCGCCTTCTATCCCGCCCACGCCGTGCTCGGCGACCTCGCCTTCGCCCGACACGACAGCGCGCAGACAATGGCGGAATACGAGTTGGCGCTGGAGCTTCGCCCCGACGACGGTGTGCTGCGCTACCGCTACGCCCGCCTGCTCGCAGAGGTGGGGCGGGTGCCCGATGCCGAGATCGAGCTGCGGCGCGCGATCGCGCTCGAGCCGTTCTTCGCGCCGCCGTACCTCGGACTTGCCCTGGTACTCGACCACCACGGCAACCGGGCCGAGGCGCTCGAGCAGTATCGCCGCTATCTGGAGCGCACCTTCCGCGCCGATCCACGCATCGAGACGGCCCAGCAGCGCATCACGGCGTTGTCTCCGTAGTCGCGTTCAGGCTTGGGTACGGTGCTCAGTGTGAAGCCAATCTGTCGCCAGATCCCGCCATTCTGGATTCATCGACCCAATCAGGACAAGCTTCTTCCTGCGCGACCATTTCTTGATCTGCTTCTCACGGTCGATGGCCGCCCGTACTTCGCTGAACGACTCGAAGTAGACGAGTCGCGTGATGTTGTATTGCTTTGTGAACCCGTCTTGCACCTTGGAACGATGCTCGTAGGTGCGTCGTTGCAAGTTGTTCGTGACACCCGTGTAGAGCGCGCGATAGCGACTTGAAAGGATGTACACGTAGTAGGTTTTCACGAGGACCGATGCCAGAATGGGGCACGATCCTCAACTTTCTTTCAACTCCAAAGCACGCACGAGATGTCCTTCCGAGGGCGCGCAGCGCCCGAGGAACCTCAAGTCTCCCTGGTCTGGGACTCCAGATCGAGGAACCGCAAGTCTCCCTGGTCTGGGACTCCCGATCGAGGAACCTCACGTCTCCCTGGTCTGGGACTCCCGATCGAGGAACCGCAAGTCTCCCTGGTCTGGGACTCCCGATCGAGGAACCTCAAGTCTCCCTGGTCTGGGACTCCAGATCGAGGAACCTCAAGTCTCCCTGGTCTGGGACTCCCGATCGAGGAACCTCACGTCTCCCTGGTCTGGGACTCCCGATCGAGGAACCGCACGTCTCCCTGGTCTGGGACTCCAGATCGTCGCGCTGAACCCTCGCCACCAGCCCATGGCGACTGGAGATCCCTCGCCCCCTCACTGTCCCCTCGACTACGCTCGGGGCATGGCTCGGGGGCTCGGGATGACAACGCCGCGCCGCTCGGTTGTTGTCGCGGCTAAAGCCGCGTGTCCTACTCGTAGCGCAGCGCCTGCACCGGATCCACCTGCGACGCCCGCCGCGCCGGCACATACCCGGCCCCGAGCGCCACGAGCATCAACAACACGACCGAGACCCCGAGCACCACCGGGTCGTGTCCCTGCAGCTCGTACAGCATCGAGCGGCCGGCGCGGCCCAGGCCGATCGGCCCCAATCAGCCCGATCACGCCTCCCACCAGCATCATGCGCGAGACCTGGCGCAGGATCATCACGCGCACCCGCCGGCCATCCGCGCCCAGCGCCATGCGCACGCCGATCTCGCGCGTGCGCTGCGCCACACTGTAGGCCAGCACACCGTACAATCCGATCGAGGCCAACAGCGTCGCGAGTACGGCGAACGCCGCCGAGAGAATGCTGATCATCCGGTCCAGGAACACGTTCTCGCGCACCTGCTGCGGCATGGTCTTCAAGTCCTCGATCGGCAGGCCGGCGTCGATGTGCTTGAGGACACCGGGCAGGGTCCGCACCAGGGCTTCGGGCTGAGCCGACCGGACGTAGAAGTTCATGTAGCTGGCGCGCGTGTCTTGCCGCCACGGCAAGTACAACACCGGCGGGACGACTTGCTTCACATCGGAGTACTTGATGTCCGGCACGACGCCCACCACCTGAATGTTCATGGAGTCGGGGCCGCTCGTGGACATGAATTTGCCCACCGGGTTCGGCCCCATGGTGAACTTCTTCGCGAACGTCTGGTTCACGATCGCGACCTGCGGCGCCCCGCGCCGGTCGGCGGCGGTAAACTCGCGCCCGGCCACGGGCGTGCACGCCGAGCGCCGCGAAATAGCCGCTGCCGATCTCGTTGTAGCGCGATTCGTTGTCGATGTCGGGCCCCGACTGGAAGCCCTGCACGTCGACGGTCGTGCCCCAGTTGTTGCCCGCCACGAGCTGCACCTGTGCGCTCGTCACCGCATCGACGCCCGGAATCGCGGCCAGCTCCTGCTCGATGCGGTCGTACAGCAGCAGGCTGCGGGTACTGTCGTATCCGATCCGCTCGGGCGCGATGGCGAACGTCACCACCCGGTCGAGCTGCATGCCGAGATCGACGCGGGTCACGTGGACGAGACTCTTCAGGAACAGCCCGGCGGCCACGAGCAGCGTCGTGGCCAGCGCGATCTGCGCCGTCACCAGCGACGACCGGAAGCGCGCGGCGCTCTTGGTCCCCATGATCTGGCCCGCGCCGGCGCGAATCGTCGTGACCAGCTCGGTGCGAGTGCTGTGCCACGCCGGGAACATGCCGAACACCAGCCCAGTGACGACGGCCAGGCCGGCCGCGAACAGCAGCACTGCCGGCTGCAGCGTGAAGCGCAGCGTGTCGTTGGCGTCGGGCGGCAACAACGCCGAAATGCCGTTGAGCGTCCACTGCGCGACGAGCAGGCTCGCGAGGCCGCCCATGAGGGCGAGTACCACGGATTCGACCAGTAGTTGGGCGATCAGCTGGCGGCGACTCGCGCCCAGGGCCAGCCGCACGCCCATCTCCATCGCGCGTCCCGCGCCCCGGGCCAGCAACAGGTTGGCGATGTTGGCGCACGCGATCAGCAGCACAATGCCGGTGACGGCGAACAGCATCAGCAGCGGCGTCTTGGCGGTGGTGGGCAGCGAGCTCTGGCCGCGCCATCCCGGCGTGAGCACGACCTGCTTGGCCTTGAAGCGCGCCATGGTCTGCTCGCTCATGCCGGTCTGGAGCGGTGCCTCGACATCCCCAATGATTGGCCGGTACAGCGCGTTCACCGCGTTCGCGGCTCGATCCGTCGTCATCCCGGGCTTGAGACGTCCGAAGACATAGACCCAGTAGCTGCGGCGGTTCTCGAACCCGCGGAACCCGATCGACAGCTGGCCCCGCATGGTGATCGGCACGAACACCTTGGTGCGAATGCCGAGCGTCGTGCCCACGAAGCCCTGCGGGGCGACGCCCACGATGGTCATCGTCTGACCGTTCACCTTGATGGGGCGGCCCAGCACGGCGCGGTCCGAGCCCAGGTGCGACGTCCAGTAGTCGTAGGACAACACCGCCACGAAGCCGGTCCCGATGCTGCGGTCGTCGTCGGGCCCGAGCAGCCGGCCCAGGGCAGGGTGGAGCCCCAGCGTAGGGAAGTACGAACCCGAGACGTACATCCCCTGACCGGTCACCGGCTCGTCGCCGTACACCACGCTCGCGCCGAATACGCAGTGGGCGGCCAGCCCCGTGAACACGGTCTGGGCCCGCTCCAGGTCGCGGAACATGGGATAGCTGAAGATGACGTCGCACTCTCCCGCCTGACCGCACGACTGGCTGCCCTGTTTGGGACCCGGGGCCTCGAGGTTCACGAGCCGGCCTGGCTCGGGGACCGGGAGCGGGCGGAGCAGGATCTGGTCGAACAGGGAGAAGATGGCGGCGTTGGCGCCGATGCCGAGCGCCAGGGAAAGAACCGCAACAGTGGTGACCACGGGGGTCTTGAACAGCTTCCGAAACGCGAGCGTCACGTGCTGCATCGGGGCTCCCGGGAGAGGGGACGGGTCCCCGATAGGACGTATGGGAGCTGGGAATAGTTGCTAGCGCTCGCTTCTGTACCTCACCCCCTGTCCCCCTCTCCCTATCGGTAGAGGGGTCCCCCTCTCCGGATTGAGCCCCCCCTCGAGCGCAGCGAAGGGGAGAGGGGGTCAGGGGGTGAGGACTTGGTCGATCTCGGCCAGCTCCTCCGCCGCAAAGCCCAGATTCCCGAGCGCGCCCACGGCATCGACCACCTGCGCCGGCCGGCTGGCCCCGATCAGCGTCGAAGTGACGCTGGCGTGGCGCAGCGTCCAGGCCAGCGCCATCTGCGCCAGCGTCTGACCTCGTGCCTGGGCGATTTCATTCAGGCGCAACGCCTTCCCCCGGACCGCCTCCGTCACCTGCTCGCGCTTGAGGTACGCGCCCGGTTTGGTGGCACGCGACCCCTTCGGGATCCCCTTGAAATAACGATCCGTCAAGAGCCCCTGGGCGAGCGGCGAGAACACGATGCAGCCCACGCCGAGATCCTGCAGCGTGGTGAGCAGCCCGCGCTCGATGTCGCGCACCAGCATGCTGTACTTGGGCTGATGGATCAGACAGCGAGTCCCCAGTGCGGCGAGCATGTCGACCGCGCGACGCGTCAGGTCGGGCGGGTAGGCCGAGATGCCGGCGTACAGCGCCTTGCCCGCGCGCACCGCGTGGTCCAGCGCCCCCATCGTCTCCTCGAGCGGCGTGTCGGGGTCGGGGCGATGATGATAGAAGAGGTCGACGTAGTCGAGCTTCATCCGGGCGAGACTCTGATCCAGGCTCGCGAGCAGGTACTTCCGGGAGCCCCAGTTGCCGTACGGTCCCGGCCACATGTCCCAGCCCGCCTTGGTCGATACGATCAGCTCGTCGCGATGCCGGGCGAGGTCGCGCCGCAGGATCTTGCCGAAAGTGACTTCGGCGGACCCCGGCGGCGGGCCGTAATTGTTGGCGAGATCGAAGTGGGTGATGCCGAGATCGAACGCCCGCAGCACGGTGGCGCGGGCGGTAGCGAACGGGTCCACCGCGCCGAAGTTGTGCCACAGGCCGAGCGACACCGTGGGGAGCAGCACGCCGCTTTTGCCACAGCGGCGGTAGGTCATGGTGTCGTAGCGGGCGGGGTTGGGGCGATAGGGAGGCATGGGGGGGAGAATCTACCGCCAGGACCGTGTATTCGCGGCCGAGGGCCGCGAGTCGAGGGGGTACTCCGAGTCGAGTAGGTGTAATAGTGATCCATGCCGATCAACTTCATCCCCAACGATCCCAAAGCCTCGGCCGGTCCGCCGACTCGGGCAAAGACCCCGCACACCGACCGGCCGGCCACCGTCGCCGGGTTCACCTATGTGGCCCATAAACCGGCCGCTCTGCACCCCCTGGGCGATCCCGAATTCCTGTTCTGGCAGAGCCGCGAGGCCGCGCTCGCCGCCGTCGCGGCCTACGAATCGCTCGCCGGGAAGAAGGTCAGCCGCTGGGCCCGTTCGTCCCCGATTCGCAAGCTCGATCTGCTGCCGGACGAGGGCGTCGACCTCAACGCGTACTACAATGGCGACAGCCTCAACTTCTTCCATTACAAGACCGGCACCAAGTCGACCTGGTCCGGCGCCAGCACGGACGTGGTCGCGCACGAGACGGGCCACGCGCTGCTCGATCAGTCGCACCCATCGTTGTGGGACAGCTCCTTCACGGAGACGAACGCGTTCCACGAAGCGTTCGCCGATTGCATCGCGATCCTCACGGCCTTCGCCGATCCGGCCACGCGCACGGCAGTGCGCGCCAAGCTCAGGCGCAAGAACTTCCTGGAGGCGACCGCCGAGGACCTCTCCGACGGGGTGCTTACGCGCGCTCGGTGCCAGCCATCCCGCGTCGCAGCCGCGCCACGCCCGCAACACGTTCAAGTGGGCGCTGCCGACTTCGCTGCCCACCTCGGGGCCGCCCAGCGTGTTGTCGAGCGAGGTGCACAGCTTCGCGCGCATCTTCACCGGCTGCTTCTACGACACGATCCTCAACATCCTGCGCGACCGCATCGGTGCGTCGAAGACACCGACCGCCACCCAGCTCAGCGATGCCGTCAAAACGGCGGGGAAGCTGCTGATACGGGCGGCCGCTGAAGCGACCGAGACGCCCCGCTTCTTCCAGTCGGTGGGGCAGGCCATGGTGCTGGCTGACACGGCCACGAACGCCGGCGCCAACCATCTCGCCATCCGCGATGCGTTTCAGAAGCACAACATCGCGTTGGGCGCCTCGGGCGTGTTGGCGCCGGTCGCCGCCTTGAGCGGCAAGGCCCTGCCTTCGCGCGGCACCCTGAACCGCACCGCCGTGGCGGACCTGCGCCAACGCCTCAATGCAACGCGCGACGAGCGCGTGATCGTCTCCTCACACGCCGTCGCTGGAGTACGAGTCGTGCGCGCCACGCACTTCCGGCACGTCCAGCTGGGGAAGCTGGACAAGCGGCTGAGAGGCGTCGCCGCCCTCACGTGCCAGCGTGTGCTCGTGGGCGTCGTCAACAAGACCGCCGCGATCCTCGGCGGATTGCCCGAGGCCACCAGTGGCGACGATGAAGTGCGGACCTTCGTAGAGACGCTGCTCGCCGCCGACCGGATCGCCTTCGAGGCGACATCGGCGCGCTACGGGAATAAGTCAGCGACCAGGAAGGACATCCGGATGCGCCTGCCGACGCACGCGGTACACCGGGTGGGGGGGACGAAACTGCTGCGGCGGATTCGGTTCGCGTGTTAAGTCGCTGAGTAGCGCCGGCGCACCAGAGTCTTCTTGCCTTTGGAGTCCTTGACCATCTGGTGCGTGGTTCCGGGCGTCAGCTTCTTGCCGCGCGCGATCTGACGGTTGGCCTTGAGTGTCTTGACGTAGCTCGCCGCTTCACGCGCGTGCTTCGTTTTCTTCCTTGGTTTCATCGAGACCTCCTCCCACAATCTATCGATCCTTCGCGTTTCTTGGTTTCTTCGGATTCATCAGGGTCGTTTCATCACATTCTGAGCATTCGTTCAGGCGAATCATAAAGAATGCTGACGGCGCCAGGCGTATGTTCTCGGTGGAGACGGTGAGGACCGGCCGATGCAACCACCGAGGCGATTATGGTGACTCTCCGGAAGATCGAGCTCAACGGCACCAACACCAACGATGCGATCGTGCCGTTCGAGACCCAATACCTGGTTCACGTGTGCGGGCGCTGGCGTGCCGGGACATTTGATCAGCAGTGGTACGGCCTGAACTTCACCAACTATGGATCGGAAGGGATCGAGCTGGAAGCGATCGACGAGGTGTACGAGATCACCGAAATGGTGGCGCTCGAAACGACCCCGACGCTTCCGATCGCGTATCTGGTGAACGCCTGAGACCGGCACAGGCCTGCGCCCGGTCTCGCGACCGTCCAGCTCCTCGCAGGCACCTGTCCGCACCGGAGGCGAAACCCGCTGCTACCGCTCCACCAGATCGAAGTCCGCGAGAGTCCCCTGCGCCGTAAGATGAACCAGCAGGTTCGTCTGTCCCGCCTTGGTCGTCACCCGGTAGTACCGCACCCGCGCCACGTCACTGCCGTGGCGGTGAATGCTCCGATCCGATACCAGTTCCTCGCCGAGCAAGACCGGTTGTTCGAGGCCGTCGAGTCCAGGGCCGACCCCAGCGGCGAAATCCTGCTTCGTGCCCGGGGGAATGTCCGGTGCCGCGGCGAGGGCCGTACCTCCCTGGCTCACGGCTCGAAGCGCGGCGACGATGCGCGTCGTGAGTGCCGAATCCGGATCGGGAACGGGCGCTCGAGTGCTGGGCAGCGGCGCGACACGCGACACCGTGCGCTCCCCCGGTGGTCCATCACCCAGCCGCCACACGACACCGGTCACCGCTCCTCCCGCATCCCGCTGGAACGCGATGCGCACGCCGCGCTCGGTCGAGCCGAGGGTCATGCTGTCGATCGCCAGAAACGTCTCGTCCGGCAAACCGTCCGTCAGCGTCTCGACGCCGGTGCCCGATCGGTTCGGCACCAGCGCCATCATCTGGTTTTCGCGGAATTCGTACCAGCCGCCGTACGATGCGAGCACCGCGGAGTCGATTGGCGCGGCACGCAGGGCCGCGGGTGCCGTGCTCGCGGCTCCCACCGCCGGCCACCCGTACATACGGCCGATGTAATCCGACACGCGACCAAAGAAGCGCGAATTGTCGTTCGCGTTGATCATGATCGCGACGCCCTGACCCGTCGTGGCGTACGCGGTGAGCTGGGCGTCGAACCCCTCGTCCCGTCCGCCGTGGTTGAAACTCAACAGGCTCCCACTGTCCCGCACGATGATCCCCAGCCCGCTCGGTTCCTTCTGGACCGTGAGATATTGGCGCGCCATGGCGGGGGAGATCACGCCATGGCCGTGACCCGCGAGCGTCTGCTGGATTTCGATCGCGAAGCGGGCCAGATCGGTGGGCGTGGTCCATAGTCCCGCGGCCGCCATCTCCGGGTAGACATGCCAGCGTCCGCGCACGGGCCTACGGTCGGCGTAGTAGCCCGTGGCCATTCGCGCCGCCCGCGCCGCCGGTTGCGGCTGCTCGAACGAGCTGCTCGTCATCCCGATCGGCCCCAGCACCGTTTGCTGCAGGAATCGAGGGAACGGCTGCTTCGTGACGTCGACCACCATCTGCTGCATGACCGTGAATCCGCCACCGGAGTAGCGCCAGATCGCCCCTGGGGTCGTGTCGACGCGAATCGCGGGCGTATTGGCCGGCCGTGTGCCGTCCAGCACCTGGACTAGCGTGGGCATCGGGTCGTCGATGTCGTACCCGGGGAAGCCGTGCACCGTGAGGCCGGCGTTGTGCGACAGGATCCGCCGCAGCGTGACCTTCTCGGTCGTCGTGAACGCGTTGTCGGGGACTTTCCAGCTCGTCAGCTTGTCGTTGACGTTGCCGTCGAGCGACAGCGCGCCCGGCTTCGACCAGGTGCAGCGCGCCCAGCGCCGAGACGGGCTTGGAGATCGAGCCGGCCTGAAACAGGGTTGCCGGGGTCACGGCGACTTTGGTCGATTCGTCGACCACGCCGTACCCTCGCGCATACACGATCCGGCCGCCCTGGATGACGGCGAGCGAGACGCCCGAGATATGCCGCCGTTCCATCAATGCCCGGACGTAGGCGTCCAGGCTATCGGTCTTCGGGCGTCTGGGCGAGGGCGCCCCTGGCTGGGCGCGATACAGAGAAGGAAGAGCAGAACGCGTGAGAGTCTCATAGCGGTCAAACATGACGCGTTCGACTGCTGACTGCCATTCCCCGGTTTTGTTCTTAGCTTACCCGCGACCATATGGATGCCAAGAACGCCGACTTGTCCGCGCTGCAGATCGACCGCGCCGGAGGGGGAACCCCCTCGGGCGGCCGCGGACTATCGCGCTGGTTGTTGATCGGTGTTCCCGCGGTGGCCCTGCTGGTCGTCGCCGCGGCGGTCCTGGCCCGCAGCTTGGGCGGCGCCATTCCGGTGCGCCTCATCCCCGCCACCCTGGTGGCACCGGCACAGGCCAACGTCGTCACCATCGCGAGTGGCTACGTGGTGGCGCAGCGCAAAGCCGCCGTCGCCTCCAAAGCCACCGGTCGCCTGGTGTACCTCGGAGTAGTAGAAGGGGACCGCGTGCGAGCGGGGCAGGTGATCGCCCGCATCGAGGACTCGGACGTAAAGGCACAGCTCGCTCAGGCGCAGGCCAATTTGCAGCTCGGCAACGCCGACCTGCGCGACGCCACCCGCGCACTCGAACGCCAGCGTATCCTGCGCGACAGCAATCTCGTGTCCGCCGAGGCGTACGACGCCGCTGAGGCGCGCCATGCCCGCGTCGTCGCCACCATCGCCATGGCGCAAGCGGGCGTGGATGCGGCACAGGTGGCGCTCGAGAACACGGTGATCCGGGCGCCCTTTGCCGGTACCGTGCTCAGCAAGAACGCCGATGTGGGTGAAGTCGTGGCTCCCCTGGCCGGCAGCGCGCTCTCCAAGGCGGCGGTCGTGACGCTGGCCGACTTGACTTCCTTACAAGTAGAAGTGGATGTGTCCGAATCGAACATCGAGCAGGTCGTGGCGGGCCAGCCGTGCGAGATCGTGCTCGATGCCTACCCCGACGTGCGCTACCCCGGCACCGTGGCCAAAGTGGTCCCCACCGCCGACCGCGCCAAGGCGACGGTGCAGGTGAAAGTGGCGTTCACTCGCTACGACTCGCGCGTGCTGCCCGAAATGAGCGCCAAAGTCCATTTCCTGCCGCGCGAAGAACCCGCCGCGCGCGCCGACACGGTGCCGGTGTTGACGGTGCCCGCCAGCGCGGTCGTGTTGCGGGACGGGCGCAGCGTGGTGTATACGGTGTCGTCGGGTCGCGCCGTGGAACAGCCGGTGGTCGTAGGCCGGCGCGTCGGCATGGGGGTCGCCGTGCTGCAGGGCCTCGCCGTGGGAACGCAGGTGATCGACAGCGTGGATGACCGCGTTCGGCGCGGCGTCAAAGTGAAACTGCCCTAACCGGGATTGCTTCAGTGACTACTCCGATTGTCCAGATTCGCGGCGTCTCCAAGTCCTATCGCCGCGAGAGCTCAGCGGTGCTGGTGCTACAAAACATCACGCTCGACGTGCCGGCCGGCGAGTTCCTGGGGCTCATGGGCCCGTCGGGCTCGGGCAAGACGACGCTGCTCAACCTCATCGCCGGCATCGACCGGCCCGATGCGGGCAGCGTCACCGTGGCGGGCACCGACGTGACCACGCTGGGCGAGTCCCAGCTCGCCAAGTGGCGCGCCTCGAACATCGGGTTCGTGTTCCAGTTCTACAACCTGATTCCCGTGCTCACCGCCTACGAAAACGTGGAGCTGCCGCTGTTGTTGGCCCCGCTGTCCAAGGCGCAGCGCAGGGAGCACGTGAATACGGCCCTGGCGCTGGTGGGCCTCGAGGACCGCGTGAAGCACTACCCGCGCCAGCTGTCGGGCGGCCAGGAGCAGCGCGTCGCCATCGCGCGCGCCATCGCGACCGATCCCACCATCCTCGTGGCGGACGAGCCCACGGGCGACCTGGACCGCAAGTCCGCCGAGGAGATCCTGACGCTGCTCGAGCGGCTCAATCGCGAGTTCAAGAAGACCATCGTCATGGTGACCCACGATCCGCACGCCGTCGAGCGGGCGCACGTCGTGCGCCATCTCGACAAGGGTGAGCTGCAATGAAAATCCTGTCGATCATCATCCGCAACACGTTCCGCCACCGGCTGCGCAGCGCGTTGACCGTCCTGGGCATCGCCACCGCGGTGATGGCGTTCGGATTGTTGCGCACCATCGTGGGTGCCTGGAATGCGGGCGTCGCCGCCTCGTCGGCCAACCGGATGATCGTGCGCCACCGCGTGTCGTTCATCTTCCCGCTGCCCACCGCGGACCGCCAGGCGATCGCGAAAGTCCCCGGCGTCACCAACGTGGCGATGGCCAACTGGTTCGGCGGCGTCTACGGCGACCCGAACGACTTCAAGAATTTCTGGCCGCGCTTCGCCGTCGACCCCGCGACCTGGTTCCAGGTGTACCCCGAGTTCGTCGTGCCGCCCGATCAGCTCGCGGCGTTCGCCGCGGACCGCTCCGGCTGCATCATCGGGGCCAAGCTTGCGGCCCAGCACGGCTTCAAGATGGGCGACGTGATCACCATGAACGGCGACATCTTTCCCGGGCCGTGGCAGTTCACGGTGCGCGGCATCTATCACGGCAAGGATCCGTCCACCGACGAGACGCAGATGTTCTTCCAGTGGGACTACCTGGACCAGCAGGTGACGCAGCGCGAGCCCGGGCGCACCGTGGGCGCCGGCTGGTACGTGCTCCAGGTGGGATCCCCCGACGACATGCCGCGCGTCGCGAGTGCGGTCGACGAGCAATACCAGAACTCGCAGGCGCCCACCAAGACCGAGAGCGAGCGCGCGTTCCAGCAGGGCTTCGTCTCGATGTCGAGCGCCATCATCACATCGCTCGAGGTGATCTCGTTCGTGATCATCGGCATCATCCTGCTGGTGCTCGCCAACACGATCGTGATGGCGGTGCGCGAGCGCACGCGCGAGTACGCGGTCCTGAAGACCATCGGCTTCACGGGGCGCCACCTCGCCGCGTTCATCCTGGGTGAGTCCCTGCTGATCGGCGTGGTGGGCGGAATCGTGGGTGTGGTGCTCACGTTCCCCATCGTGCGCGGGTTCGGCCAGGCCCTCCCCACCTTCTTCCCCGTGATCAACGTGGCCCCGATCACGATCGTGCTCGCGCTCGGCGCGGCGGCCCTGTGCGGCGTCGCCGCCGCGGCGCTGCCGACCGTGCGCGCCGTGCGCCTGTCGATCGTGAACGGCCTGCGGACCGTCGGATAAGGAAGCGCCAACCGTGAAAATCCCATTTTCCTATATCTGGCGCAGCCTCTGGGCCCGCCGTCTCACCACCGCCCTGACCGTGGGCGGCGTGGCGCTGGTCGTGTTCGTGTTCGCGGGCGTCCTGATGCTGGCCCGCGGCCTCGAAGCGACCCTGGTCGATACGGGCGGCGCCGACAACGCGATCGTGCTGCGAAAAGCCGCGACCTCGGAGCTCGTGAGCCAGGTCGATCGCGGCACGGCCGAGATCCTCGAGACCGCGCCCGAAGTGGCTCCTGCCGCCGATGGCCGCCCGCTCTTGTCGCGCGAGATCGATCTCATCATCAATCTCAACAAAAAGAGCAGCGGCTCGATGGGGAACGTGACGATACGCGGCACGTCCCCCCATGGGCTCGAGCTGCGGCCCACCATCCGCATGACTCAGGGCAAGATGCTCACGTTCGGCACCCACGAGATCGTGGTGGGGAAGAACATCGCGCAGCGCTTCCAGGGCGTCGCCATCGGCGCCGACGTGCCGTTCGGGGGCGATCATTGGACCGTGGTGGGGTTGTTCGACGCCGGTGGCACCGGCTTCGACTCGGAGATATGGGCCGATGCCGAGCAGGTCATGCAGGCGTTTGGCCGGCCCGTCTATTCGTCGGTGACGTTCCGCCTCAAGGACCCGGCGCAGTTCGAGGCCCTCAAGGCACGCCTCGCCGCGGACCCGCGCACCCAGTACATCGAGCCCAAACGCGAGCGCGACTTCTACCGCGAGCAGTCGCAGACCATGGCCACGTTCATTCGGATTCTCGGGCTCGTGGTCACCATCATCTTTAGTGTCGGCGCCATGATCGGGGCCATGATCACGATGTACGCGGCGGTCGCGAACCGCGTCGTCGAAGTGGGGACGATGCGCGCCCTGGGCTTCCAGCGCCGCAGCGTGCTGGGCGCCTTCCTGGTCGAGGCGATTCTCCTGGCCCTGGTCGGGGGTGGGGTGGGCGTGCTGCTGGCCTCGGCCCTGACCATGACCAGGGTGTCGACCCTGAATTTCTCCAACTTCTCGGAGATCGGGTTTGGCTTCGCGCTGTCCGGGGGAGTGGTGCTGAGCGCGCTGATCTTCGCGCTCGTCATGGGGGTGGTGGGCGGCTTCCTGCCGGCCGTCCGTGCCGCCCGGCTCAACATCGTCAACGCGCTGCGGGGGTCGTGACCATTGTGAAGATTCGTTAATACCGATCACACCGGGAATTGCGGCCAGCGCCCGGTAACTTGGTTCGCAATGGGGAACCAACCGCGGGGCCGCGAAAAGCCCATATTCCAAGGCACTTTCGGGTGGTCGGTGACCTCGTTGTTGACAGCGCTTCCGCTGGACGTTAGCACAGTAGCCGGGCCGGTATCATCCACGGCTAGCTCGTCTCCACGACTCTACATCCGAGGGACACGTATGAAACGAGTACGGTATGTGATCGGTGCGCTCCTGGCCATCGTCTGGATCGCACCGCTGGGCGCCCAAACGCCCGGCGGAACCATTCGCGGCCGCGTCACGGACAACGAGAACCAGCAACCGCTGTCGGGTGTCACGGTCACCTACGGGAACCGCGGCGCGCTTACCCAGCTCGACGGTCGCTACATCATCACCGCGGCTGCCCCGGGATCGGACACGGTCCGGGCCCGCGTGGTCGGGTACTCCCCGGCCGTACAGGCCGTCACGGTCACGGCGGGCGACACGGTGACCGTCGACTTCGCCATGAACCGCCAGGCCATCGGCCTGTCGGAGCTCGTGGTGGTCGGCTACGGCGAACAGCGCGCCGGGAACACGACCGGGGCCGTGTCCTCGGTCAGCTCGGCGGAGTTCAATCCCGGCCGCGTCGTCACGCCTCAGGATCTGATCCAGGGCAAGGTGGCGGGCGTCCAGGTCGTCGACAACAATGAGCCGGGCGGCGGCCTCGCCATCCGGATCCGCGGCAACACATCGGTCAATGCCTCGAGCGACCCGCTCTACGTAGTCGACGGTATGCCGGTGAGCACCGGCGCCGGCGGCGGCATTTCTTCCGGCCGCGATGCCTTGAACTTCCTGAATCCCAACGACGTCGAGAGCATCACCGTGCTGAAGGACGCGTCGGCCGCCGCGATTTACGGCGCCAACTCGGCCAACGGCGTGGTGATCATCACGACGAAAACAGGGCGCGGCGGGCCGAAAGTGCAGTACACCGGCAGCGTCTCTTCCTCGTCCGTCACGCGGCTGCCGACGATGTTGAACGCCACGCAGTTCCGCGCCGCCGTCCTGGCGCACGGCGATTCGGCGCAGATCGTCCAGCTCGGCAACGCGAACACCGATTGGTTCAGCCAGGTGGATCGCACCGCGTTCGGGCATCAGCAGGATGTCGTCATCTCGGGGGCGGGCGACGCCAACAACTATCATCTGTCGCTTGGCTATCTCAATCAGGACGGCATCATCAAGGGCAGCAACACCGAGCGCGTTTCCCTCGGCTTCAACTACGAGCAGCACCTGTTCGACGACCGCCTCAACGTGCGCACCAACCTGCGCGGCTCGCGCGCGTTCGACCTGTATCACGCCCGGCGGCGTGCTCTCCAACGCCGCCCAGATGGGGCCGACGCAGCCGGTGTTCGATCCCGCGTCCCCCACCGGCTTCTACAACTGGCCGGGCAACAACCTGCAATCGGCGGACAACCCGGTGCAGATTCTGGCGCTGGCCAAGCAGCAAGGCACCACCTACCGCAGCGTCGGCAACGTCGAAGGCTCCTACCGCCTGCCCTGGGTCGAGGGCCTGAAGGCCAACGTCAACCTCGGCTACGACGTCACCAACGTCAGCCAGACGACGTTCAATCCGAGCGTGCTGCACGCCGAAATCAAGAACGGCAACAACGGCTATTTCTATCGTACCGATCCGAGCATGGCGAACACGGTGCTCGAGACGTACTTGAACTACGTGCGGTCGCTCAATTTCGCGCCCGGCACCATCGACGTGACCGCGGGCTATTCGTTCACGCAGTCGCACGCCGAGTATCCGTCGCTGACGTTGCGCGGCTTGAGCACCAACGTCTTTGGCATCAACGGCTTCCCGACGGCGACGACAGTGTCGCCCGCGGGTCCGGACGTCCAGGAGAGCAAGCTGATCTCCTTCTTCGGCCGGGTCACCTACAACCTCAACGACCGTTACCTATCGCGGCCGTGAGCGTGCGGCGCGACGGGTCCTCGCGCTTCGGTCCGAGTAACGCGTGGGGCACCTTCCCCTCGGTCGCCATCGCCTGGCGTCTCTCACAGGAGCCGTTCCTGGCGGGCTTCCTCCCGCTCTCCGACCTGAAGCTGCGGGCGTCGTGGGCGCAGCACCGGCAACCAGGCATTCGCCAACTACCAGCAGTACACGGCCTACCTGGCTGGGCAACAACCAGGCCCAGGTGCAATTCGGCAACGTGTTCGTGCCGACGATCCGGCCCAGCGCGGTCGATCCGAACATCCAGTGGGAAGCAGACCAGCTCCACCAACATCGGTCTCGACTACGGCTTCTCGAATCAGCGCTTCAGCGGCTCGATCGACTACTACGTCAAGAACACCAAAGACCTGATCTTCACCGTGCCGATCGCGGCCGGGACGAATTTCTCGAACTTCTTCACCACCAACATCGGCACCATGCAGAACAAGGGCCTCGAGCTCAGTCTCTCGGCCCGCGTGCTGCGCGGCGTCTCCGGTGGCTTGACGTGGACGGCCGACTTCAACGCGGCGCGCAACACGAACAAGTTGACGAGCATCAGCGCCAACGGCGCGCAACAGATCCTGGTCGGCGGAGTCGCCGGCGGCGTCGGCACCACGATCGAGGTACTCCGGCCGGGCGATCCGATCCACTCGTTCTTCGTCTGCCCGCAGGCCTACGACCAATGGCAAACCGGATGAAGGGAAATTCCTGAACCTGGCGGGCGACAGCGTCCTCTCGAGCTGCGGCGGCGCCAATCTGCGGGCGTTCCATGACCCGGCGCCGAAATGGATCCTGGGGCACTCGTCCTACCTGACCTACGGCAAGTTCGACATCGAGCTTCTCGCTGCGGGCCTGGCTCGGGAACTACGTCTACAACAACGTGGCGTCTAACCTGGGGACCTTCCAGAAGATACGCCGCGGGTCGCCGTACAACCTGCACGCCGTCGTCCTGAACACGGGCTTCCTGAGCCCGCAGTATCTGTCGGACTACTATGTTCGAGAACGGGTCCTTCCTGCGGATGGACAACATTACGGTGGGCTACGGATTCCAGTATCGCGGCCAGTCGATGCGGGTGTTCGGCACCGTGCAGAACGTATTCACCATCACCGGCTACAAGGGTGTCGACCCGACGGCCGGGTTCCTGAACGGCATCGACAACAACATCTATCCCCGCTCGCGCACCGTCACCGGTGGCCTGAGCGTTCAGCTCTAGTGGCGTCCAAGGATTCGACCACACTCGAAGGGACGGAAACATGAACCGAAGCACATTCACGGCGATCCTCGGCGCCCCCGCCTTGCTGCTCCTCGGCGTGGCCTGTACGGACACGACGGTGGAGCCGATGAGCACGGTCACCGAGTCGATCATCTTCAACGATCCGGCCTCCTACCGCGCGTTCCTGGCGCGGATCTACGCGGGGCTGGCCGTCAGCGGCCAGCAAGGGCCCGCGGGGCAGCCCGACATCTCGGGAATCGACGAGGGCTTCTCGCAGTATCTGCGTCTCTATTGGGAAACTGAGGAGCTGCCCACCGACGAGGCGGTCATCGGATGGGGCGACATCGGTCTCCCCGAGATGAACACGCAGACCTGGGACGCGAACAGCCGCATGGTGGTCGCGATGTACTACCGCATCTACTTCCAGGTGGTGATGGCGAACGAGTTCCTGCGCCAGACTACGGATGCCAAGCTGGATGCGCGCGGCAACGTGAGCACGTCGCTCCGCGCCGACATCCAGCAGTACCGTGCCGAAGCCCGGTTCCTCCGGGCCTTGAGCTACTGGCACGGGATCGATCTGTTCGGCGCATCCCGCTCGTGACCGAAACCGACCTGATCGGTGGACCGCCACCGGCGCAGAAGACGCGCGCCGAGGTCTACGACTATCGTCGTGAGCGAGCTGAACGCCATCAAGGCCGACCTGCCGCCGGCCGGTGCGGCCACGTACGGCCGCGCCACGGCGCCGGCCGCGGACTTCCTGCTGGCCGAGCTGTACCTCAACGCCGGCGTCTACACCGGCACGCCCGACTACGCCAACGCGCTGGCGTCCGCGTCGGCGGTCATCATTCGGGGCTGTACAGCATCGATCCCAACTTCCAGCATCTGTTCCAGGCCGACAACAACACGTCACCCGAAATCGTGTTCGCCGTGACGCAGGACGGCCAGCGCACGCAGACGTACGGCGGCGTGAACTTCATCGTCCACGCCGAGCTGCGGCGGGGCCATGAGCAACAGCACCTACGGCATCGACGGCTGCTGGTGGGGTCTGCGCCTGAAGCCCGAGGCCTACAACGCCTTCCCGGTTGGCGACCTGCGGGGCTCGTATTTCTTCACGACCGGTCAGACGGTCGCGGTGAACAACATCGCCGACTTCACCAACGGGATCGCGGCACCCAAGTTCCAGAACGTCACGTCGCTTGGCGCGACGGGCTCGAACCCCGGATTCGTGGACACCGACTTCCCGATGTTCCGTCTCGCCGAGGCGTATCTGATCTACGCCGAGGCCCAGGTGCGTGGCGGCGGTGGCGATGCGACCACGGCGCTGACCTACGTGAACGCGCTGCGGGTGCGGGCCTACGGGGACTCGACCGGCGATCATCACGGCACCCCAGCTCACGACTCGACTTCCTTCTGGCCGAGCGGCAGCGCGAGCTGCTGTGGGAGGGCCACCGCCGCACCGACCTGGTCCGCTATGGCCTGTTCACCGGCGGCGGCTACATCTGGTCATGGAAGGGCGGCACGCAGGCCGGGGCGGCGACGGATGCGCATTACGATCTGTATCCGATTCCCGCGGCCGAGCTCGTGGCCAACCCGAACCTGACGCAGAATCCGGGTTACTGATCGCACAGCGGTCATCAGTTTTCACCAATCCGCAGCTCCGCCGGTTTCCACGGCGGAGCTGCGGTTTGGTTTTCGTGCTCGTGCTCGCGGCCTGCCACGAGGCGTCGCTCGTCCCACCACCGCCCAACCCGCCGCCCGATCGCCCGCTGCTGCCCCAGACCTACCGCCCCATCGGGCCACATGGCGGCAGGCGACGTGTTCGTGCACCTGTTCGAATGGAAGTGGACCGACATCGCCGCCGAGTGCGAAACCGTGCTCGGCCCGGCCGGATTCAAGGCGGTGCAGGTGTCGCCGCCCCAGGAGCACAGCATCACGCCGAGCTACGACTGGAGCGAACGCTATCAGCCGGTGAGCTACAGCATCGCGAAGAGCCGCTCGGGCACGGGCGCCGAGTTCGTCGACATGGTGAACCGCTGCCAGGCGGTCGGCGTGGACATCATCGTCGACGCCGTGATCAACCACATGACCAATTTCCCGAGCCCCGGCGTCGGGCAGCAACGGCACCGCCTACACGAAGTACGACTACCCCGGCCTCTACGCGCCGAGCGATTTCCATCCCGCCTGCGCGCTCAACAACTATCAGAGACGCCGCCAACGTGCAGGACTGCGAGCTGCTGTCGCTGCCCGACCTCAACACCGGGCTCGCTGTCGGTACGGCAGAAGATCGCCGACTACCTGCTCATGCTGGCCCGGCTGGGCGTCGCGGGATTCCGCATCGACGCCGCCAAGCACATTCAGCAGGTGGAGCTGGACGAGCATCATCGGTCTCGTCAACACGACGCTCACGAGCGAGGCACGGCCGCTGCCCTACTTCTTCCTCGAGGTCGTCGGCGGTGGCAGGGGAAGCCCTGTCGCCGCGCGACTACTTCGGCGAGGGGTACGCCTCGGGCGGCGCGGCCGACATCACCGAATTCACCTTCGTCGGGGTGGGCGACAAGTTCCGGCAGCGTCGGCGGCCAGCATATCTCACAGCTCAACCCCAACGGCACGCCGGGGAACCAGTTCTCCGAGCGGCGTGGGGCCTGATGCCCGTCGAACAAGGCCGTCGTGTTCCTCCAGAATCACGACACGCAGCACTCGTGCGGCATCAGCTATCGCGACGGCGACGTGTTCCGCCTCGCCAACGTGTGGATGCTGGCGCAGCCCTACGGCTACCCGTCCATCCTGTCGAGCTTCGCCTTCACCTGTCCCGGCGGCAACTCGATGGGTCCGCCGTCCGATGCCAGCGGCAATACCAACGATCTGACCTGCGCCTCGAGCCTCGAAACAGCGACGATCGGCGAGTGGGTGTGCGAGCACCGCGATCCGTACATCCGGAACATGGTGAGCTTCCGTCACGTCGTCGCCGGCACCGACATCACCCACTGGTGGGACAACGGTGCCAATGCCATCGCCTTTTCACGCGGCGACAAGGGCTTCGTGGCCTTGAGCCGCGAAGTCGCACCGCTCGACAGCCACGGTAACCACCGGGATGGCGCCGGGTACCTATTGTGACCTCCTCACGGGCGGCCTCGCCGGCGCGGTGTGCGCCGGCACCTCGGTGGTCGTCGACTCGAGCGGAGCCGTCCAGATCCACCTTGACCCCAACTCAGCCCTGGCGATCGATGTCACGAACCGACTTGTAACCGCCTGGCCTGGCCCGCGCTGTGTCTCGCGTTGGCGGCCTGTACCGCCCGCACCAAAGCTCCGACTTCCCAGGACGCACCACCGGCGTGGACCCGCGGCGGCGTCTGCTACGAAGTCTTCGTCCGCTCCTTCTACGACAGCGACGGCAACGGCGTCGGCGACCTGAACGGCCTCACCCAGAAGCTCGACTACATCAACGATGGTTCTCGGCCGACGGCGTCGTGCATCTGGCTCATGCCGGTGGCCAAGTCGCCCAGCTATCACGGCTACGACGTCAGCGACTACTACACGGTCGAGCCGGACTACGGCACCAACGACGACTTCAAGCGGCTGGTGACGGAAGCGCACCGCCGCGGCATCGCGGTGCTGGTGGACATGGTGCTGAACCACGCCTCGAGCGAACATCCCTCGGTTCCAGGCGGCGCTATCCGAGACACGGCCTCGCCGTATCGGGCCTGGTACCGCTTCTCCCCGCGGCAGCTCGGCAAGGGGCCCTGGGGCGCGGAGGCCTGGCACAAGTCTCCCGTGCGGAACGAGTACTACTACGGCGTCTTCTGGAAGCGGGATGCCGGACCTCAACTACGACACGCCCGCCGTGCGGGAGGAGGCGAAGAAGATCGCCAACTTCTGGCTGCGCGACATGGGCGTGGACGGCTTCCGGCTCGACGCGGTGCCGTACCTGGTGGAGGAAGGTGCCTGCCTGGCAGGGTGTGCCGGCACCCACGCCTTCCTGCAGAGTACGCCGAGCACGTCGATAGCATCGCGCCCGGGCGCCTACACCGTGGGTGAGGCGTGGGGCAGCATCGATACGCTGCTGCCCTACTATCCGGATCAGCTCACCTCCTACTTCGGCTTCGAGTTGGCCGATTCGCTGCTGTCGGTGGTGCGCACCGGCTCGGCGGCGGGACTGCTGCCGGGCTACCTGCGGCTGCAGGACACGCTGCCCGCGTACCGCTGGTCGCCGTTCCTGAGCAACCACGACGGCACCCGGTCGCATGACGGTCCTGGGCGGCGACATCGCCCGCGCGCGGGTCGCGGCGACGCTGCTGCTCACGCTCCCGGGACTGCCCTTCGTCTACTACGGCGAAGAGATCGGCATGACGGGCGACAAGCCGGACGAGCGTCTGCGAACGCCGATGCAGTGGGCGCCCGTGACGGGCGTCGGCTTCACGACCGGCACGCCGTGGGAAGCCGCCACAGCCGGACTCGCTGACGACGAGCGTGGCGTTGCAGGACAAGGACTCCACCTCGCTGCTCAATCTCTACCGCCGGCTGATCCACCTCCGCAGCGACAACGAGGCATTGGCGCGCGGCGTGCTGATCCCGCTCGCGAGCGACAACCCGCACGTTGCGGCGTACCTCCGTCGCGCCAGCGACCACATCGTGCTCGTGGTGGCGAACCTGGACTCGTCGGCCGTCTCGGGGATCACGATCAGCTCGGAGCAGGGAGTGCTCTCGGCCGGGAATTTCGACACGCGCAATTTGCTCGGTGGTCCCGCCGGGACGATGCTCATCGTGGATCGGGATGGGAAGATTCGCGGCTACGCTCCCGCAGCGTCGATCGGGCCGCATGAGAGCCTGGTGTTCGACCTCAGTGCGCTCGGAATGACAAACCCTACCGCCGCAGCACCACCGCCCCGTACGCCGGAAGTGTGACCTGCCGACCGTGCTGTGTCGGGTTCGCCAGCAGATCGCGCGCCCCATCGACCTCGAAGCCGGTCACCGCGACCGCGCACCTCGCGGTGCGCGTGTTCACGAGCACCAGCGCGTCGCCGCGCCGATAGGAAATCACGTCGCCGGGTGCCGTGGTCAGCACCGCGCGAAAGTTCCCCTTCGAGGAAGGCCGCATCGGTCCGCGCCAGATTCAATACGCGCTGATAGAACGCGCGTGGCCTCGGCCGCGCACGGCTGATTCCACATGACCGGGTCCCGGACGAAGAGACGCAGCTTCTGAGGGCTCTCGACCTCCTGCCCGTTGTAGAGCAGCGGCCGGCCCGGCAGGAGCGCCATGGCGACGTAGGCCGCGCGCGCGCCCGCCGCGCCGCCGAAGCAGCGTCACCGGCGGCTTGTCCCAGGCGGTCTCGTCGTGGTTGGTGGTGAAGCGCAGCCGCATGCCGCCCGGCGGCATGGCGCGCCATGTCCGCCAGCTCGCGCTGGATAAACGCGGCGGCCGGCGCGCCCTTCCACACCGCCTTGAGCCGGCTGTACGCCGTCCCAGGCGTAGGTGAGGTCGAAGCCGAAGCGGTGCATCTTGAGATCGCCCCACTCGGCCAGCAGCAGGATCGGCCGCTGGCACCGCGGCGCGCAGCGCCGGCACGGCCTCGCGCCAGAAACTCGTCCGGGACGAAGCCGGCGACGTCGACCCGGAAGCCGTCGATGCCGTACTGCGTCCAGCCACCAGCGCATGGTGGCGATCATCTCGCGGCGCAGCGCGGGATTGCGGTAGTCGAGCTGGGCCACGTCGGTCCAGTCGGTCAGCTTGCCCTTGTCGTCGCGCGGCACGGTCATCTCGCCGCGCTCGTTCCGGACGTAGAAGTCGGGGTGCTCGCGTGATCCAGAGCGTTGTCCCACGCGGTGTGATTGGGCACCCAGTCGAGGATGAGCTTCATGCCGCGGGCGTGCACCGCCTGCGACCAGGGCCCGGAAGTCCGCGGCGGTGCCGAAGGCCGGAGTTGATGGCGCGGTAGTCGCGCACCGAGTAGGGCGATCCGAGCGGGTCCTTGCGGTTCAGCACGCCGACCGGGTAGATCGGCATCAGCCAGAGCACGTTGGCCCCGACCGCCTGGACGCGATCGAGCCCGTGCGGTGACGCCGCGGAGGTCGCCGTGGGCGAGAAGTCCCGGACGAAGATCTCGTAGATGCGCGCTGCGAGCCACCCAGGAGGTGTCCGGCGCCGTAGCCTGCCTGGGCGATCGCGTGGGCGAGCATGCGCGGCCGGGCAGCGACGGAGTATGCTGTCGCGAGTGCGAAACGATGCCGCGATGGCAGGCGAAGCGATTTCGCATCGGGGCAATGTACGGTCGCTTCACCAGGCGGGAGTACGCGCATGATCCACTCCGCGAAGGCCATCGTGCTCGGCCTCGGCCACGCTCACGCTCGCGGCCGGTCCGGCTCGCCGCCCAGCGGCAGCGCCTGTCCATGGACCCCGGCTGGCGCTTCACGCTGGGCGACCCGGCCGGCGCCGAGCGACCGGGCTTCGACGATCAGGCGTGGCGGCGGCTGGACCTGCCGCACGACTGGAGCATCGAGGGCACGCCGCAGGAGGACGCGCCCGGCGGCGGGCGCGTGGGCTACTTCCCCACCGGCATCGGCTGGTACCGCAAGGCGTTCCGCGCTGCCGGCGGGCGCGCGCGGCCGAATGGCGTCGGCTCGAGTTCGACGGCGTCTACATGAACAGCGACGTCTGGATCAACGGCGTCCACCTGGGCCGGCGGCCCTACGGCTACATCAGCTTCGCCTACGACATCACCGCGCATCTCGTGCCTGGCGTCAATGTGGTCGCCGTGCGGGTGGACAACTCCGCGCCAGCCCAACTCCCGCTGGTACTCGGGGAGCGGCATCTATCGCCACGTCTGGCTGACGCTCACGGGACCGCTGCACGTCGGTCCTGGGGCATCTATCGTGACCACGCCGCGTGTCGACTCGGCTGAGCGCCGATGTCCTGGTTCGGACCCGCGTGGACAACGGCCACGGTCGCAGCACGCGCGGCGTGCTCCGCTCCCTGGTGCTGGACGGCGCCGGGCGCGAAGTCGCCCGCGCCGAGACGACCTTTTCGGTGCGCGCCGGCAGAGCAACTGGAGGTCGAGCAGCGGGTGCAGCGTCACGACGCCGCGACTCTGGTCGGTGGAAACGCCCGAACCTGTACACGCTCCGCACCGCAAGTACTCGATGGCGCTCGCATCCATCGACGCGACCGACGACGACCTTCGGCATTCGCACCATCGCCTACGACAAGGACCGCGGCTTCCTGCTGAACGGCCGGCGGGTCAAGCTGCGCGGCGTCAACCTGCACCACGACGGCGGCGCGGTGGGCGCGGCGGTGCCGGAGCGGGTCTGGGAGCAGCCGGCTGGTCGCGCTCAAGGCGATGGGCGTGAACGCCATCCGCACCTCGCACAACCCGCCCGCGCCCGAGTTCCTGGACCTGTGCGACCGGCTGGGCTTCCTCGTCATGGCCGAGGCGTTCGACGAATGGACCTAGGGCAAGGTGCCGGAGGGCTACCACAACTACTTCGCCGAGTGGTCCGAGCGCGACGTGACCGACTTCGTGCGACCGCGACCGCAATCATCCGTCGATCGTGCTGTGGAGCGCCGGCAACGAAATCGGCGAGCAGACCACGCCGGATGGGCGTCAGGTGCTGCGGCGGCTCCTGGACATCTTCCATCGCGAGGATCCCACCCGGCCGGTCACCACCGGCAACGACCAGATCGACGCCGACGGGCATCCCGCCACGCTGGCGTTCCTCAACGCCCTGGACGTCGTCGGCTACAACTACGTGGACCGCTGGCACGAGCGGCGCGAGATCTTCGCCGAGCAGGACCGGCACGACCATCCCGACTGGAAGATGATCGGCACCGAGAGCGGCTCGATCTTCCAGAGCTTCGACGAGCGCTACTCGCTGGGCAACGACTCGCACGGTCGTGCGACCCAACTACACCACGGGATGATCGAGGCCGAGCGGCTCTGGAAGTGGATCACCATGCGCGACTACTTCGCCGGCGACTTCATGTGGACCGGGATCGACTACCTCGGCGAGAGCACCTGGCCCTTCAAGGGGTTTCGGCTCCGGGGTGCTCGACATCACCGGTCACCCCAAGGACTCCTACTACCTCTATCAGAGCCTGTGGACCGATCGTCCGGTGCTTCGCCTCTTTCCCGCACTGGAACTGGCCGGGCCGCGAGGGCCAGGTGATCCCGGTGCTGGCCTACACCAACTGCAACAGTCGTAGAGCTGTTTCTCAACGGCCGCTCGCTGGGCGAAAAGCGCCTCGAGTTTCCGGCGCAGGGCACATCCGGCGGCTGGAACAGCTACGCCCTGCCGGTCGTCAACGCGACCACCAACGACCTGCACCTGAGCTGGGACGTGCCCTACGAGCCGGGGGAGCTCAGGGCGTCGGGCCGGCGGCGCAACGGCGAGGGGGCCTGCGTGGCACAGCGTACGGACCGCGGGCCCGCCGGCCGCCATTCGCCTCACCGGGGACCGCGACACCATCACCGCCGCGCCGGGCGACGTGGCGCTCGTGAGGTTCGAGATCGTGGACTCGGCCGGCACCGTCGTTCCCACCGCCGACAACCTGGTGCACGTCGCGGTGACCGGCGGCACTCTCATGGCGCTCGACAATGCCAACCTGCAAGACCACGATCCGTACCGCACCGATAGTCGTCACGCGTTCAACGGTCGCGGGCTGGCCATCCTTCGTGCGGCACAGCCTGGGCTGCTGCGCGTGACCGCGAGTGGGGACGGACTGCGGGAAGCGAGCGTCATCGTGCGGGTGGTGCCGGGTGTCGTGGCTCCAACAGTCCCTGCGGCGCGGTGAGGAGAACGCGGTCGGCCACGTTGCGGTCGGGCCTGGCCATTCTCCTCCTGGTCGCCTGCGGTGGGACTGCGCCCACCACGGGCGGTGTTCCGCCGTCACTATTCCTGGGCGGCGACCTCTCGGCGCTGGAACGGATCGAGCAGGGCGGCGGCCTGTTCAAGGATGCTGGTTCACCAGGGGATGCCATCGCGATCCTGCGCGCGCACGGCGCCAACGGATTCCGGCTGCGCCTGTTCGTGGCCCCTAACGATTCGGACGTGCAGGTCAACGACCTTCCCTACACGCTGCGCATGGCGGCGCGCGTCAAAGCGGCCGGTGGGCTGCTGTTGCTCGACTTCCATTATTCCGATACCTGGGCCGATCCGGGACACCAGACGACGCCGGCCGCGTGGGCCAGCCTGGGCCTCGACTCGCTCGAACCGCAGGTCGAGAGCTACTCCGCATCGGTCATCACCCAGCTCAAGCAGGCGGGAACGCTGCCGGACATCGTCCAGATCGGCAACGAAATCGACGCCGGCATCCTGTGGCCGCTGGGCCGCGTGGGCGGTGCGTACGACACGCCCGACCAGTGGGATCACTTCACGCGTCTGCTCAAGGCCGGCATCCGCGGCGTGCGCAGTGCGCTGGCTCCCGGCGACTCCGTCCGCATCATGCTGCACTATTCGCAGGGTGGCAGTACGGGCGGCACACAATGGTTCTTCGACCATGTGAACGCCGACAGCGTGCCTTACGATCTCATCGGCCTCAGCTACTACCCGTGGTGGCACGGGACGCTGGGCAACCTCGAGGCCAACCTGCGGGCCACGGCGCAACGGTACGGGGCGGACATCATGGTCGTGGAGACCTCGTACCCCTGGCGCCCGGGTGGGTGGGAGTCTTTCGCCACGGGCACCGTCGCCATGACCTGGCCCGTTTCGCCGCAGGGACAGGCGGCCTTCGTGCGCGACGTGGTCGGGGTCGTGGCGGCGACCCCGGGTGGCCACGGAGCGGGCGTGGTATGGTGGTATCCGGAAGCGATCGTGGTGCCCGGTCTCTTTGTCTGGGGCGGCGGCTCGCTTGCGCTGTTCGATTCCACCGGAAACGTGCTGCCGGCTGCACCGGCGTTTGGAGCCCACTAATGGAAAGGCACGTCACCCTTCTACTGGCCTCGCTCGCGACCCTTGCCCCGGCAGCGCACGCGCAGCAGGCCAATCGCGCCGTCTACCTCGACAACGTGGGTGTCGTGCGGTGGCGCGACAACCGGCAGGAAGTGACGCTGTACGGCGCGAACTACGTGCTCCCCACCGCCTCCGACTATCGCGCGGCCGGCTACCTCCACGCCGATCGCAAACAGATGATCGACGAAGACATGGCGCAATTCGCCCGCATGGGGTGGGACGGACTGCGTCTCACTTTCTGGGGTGACTGGGAAGCCTCTGACTCAGCCGGCAACCTGATCGACAACGATCACCTGGATCTGCAAGACTATCTGATCGCCAGGGCGCGCGAGCGCGGCATCTACATGCTGTTCAGCCCGATCCAGCTGTACAGATCAAACTGGCCGGATGCTCTGCAAGACACGACCCAGCCCGGCTTCGGGCGTCGCTTCGGCAAGGGCCGCATGGGCACCGATTCGGCCGCGATCGCGGCGCAGGTGAACTACCTGCGGCAGATCCTCGAACCACGTGAATCCCTACACGGCAGTCGCGCTCAAGGACGAGCCGGCCATCCTCTTCATCGAGTTGGTGAATGAGCCCTGGCATCATCCCGAGAACCTCGAAGGCTCGATTCGCTACATCAACGCGCTCGACGATGCCGTCCGCAGCACGGGCTGCACCAAGCTGATCTTCTACAACGTCAGCCAGGATTTCCGCATCGGCGAGGCGATCCGGCGTTCGAAGGTCCAGGGCATCACGTTCGGCTGGTATCCCGGCGGCCTCGTCTCCGGTCACGAGCTGCAGGGCAACTTCCTGCGACGGGGTCGACGTATTCCCCGACATGCAGCGCGCCGGAGCTGGCCCGGTTGCCGCGCATCGTGTACGAGTTCGACAGCCCGGACCAACGCAGCGGCACCATGTATCCGGCGATGGCGCGCACGTTCCGCGCCGTCGGCACGCAGTTCGCGGCCATGTTCGCCTACGACATGCTGCAGACGGCGTCGCGCAACCTTGGCTGGCAGACGCACTACCTGAATCTCGTGTACACCCCGCGCAAGGCGATGAGCGCAGTCATCGCGGCCGAGGCAATGCGGCGGTTGCCGCGCGGGCAGCTCGTACGGCGCGTATCCGGCAAACACGCGGTTCGGGGATTTCCGCGTGTCCTACGACGAGAACCTGAGTGAGCTGGTGGCCGACGGATGCGTTTCTGAATGCCGGATCGACGCAATCCACACCACCGGATCCCCGGGCGCTACGCCGGGTCGCGGGCTACGGCTCGTCGCCGGTCGTGGCCTATGGTGGGGAAGGGACGTATTTCCTGGACAAAGTGCGTCCGGGTCTGTGGCGGCTCGAGGTGTATCCCGATGCCGTGCCCGTGCGCGATCCCTTCGAGACTCCGAACGCGGCCAAGATCGTGACGCGCGCCATCAATCACGCCTGGCCCATGACCATCACGCTGCCCGATCTGGGCAATGTGTACGTGATGCAGCCGATCGTCTCCGCCGACACAACGGTTCACCACGCCGTTGCGGGCCGGGTGACGGTGACCCCCGGCGTCTACGTGTTGAGTGTGGGTGGCCCGATTGACGTCGCCACGCTTCCAGCGACCCTGGGACCGTTGGGGTTCAGCGAATACCACGCGCCTCCGGGGGATTCACTGGCGCCGTCGGTGAAACCGCTCGTTCCTCCCGAGGTTCTCGTGGGGCGCGATGCGACGCTCGAGGCGCGGATCGTGGCCGACTCGCCGCTCGACTCCGTCACGCTGTTCGTCCGCCCCAAGGCGACGGGCTTTTATCGCGGGTTTCCGATGCATCTGTCCGGTGGCTATCGCTATGCGGCGGTGCTGCCGGCCGGCACGCTGAATCCGGGACCGCAGGAATACGTGATCACCCTGTTTCGGCACAACGGCGCGACGACGTTCCCCGGCGCCGTGAACGGGAAACCAGGCGACTGGGACTTTGACGGCACCGCAGCTTGGATGCTGGATGCCGTGACGGAGCGAACGCCGCTTCGTCTTTTCGAGCCTGCCCGTGATGCCGCCCTGCTCGCGTTTACGAGAATCGGGGACGCGGGGCGGCGCGGCTTGTTCGGCTTGCGGATGTCGGACGTCACGGGCCGGCCGGTGTTTCATTTCGAGCTGCCCGTCGATGCGAATGGCTGGAGCCCGTCGGACTACACGGCTTCGCTCGTGATCGGCAATAGGATCACGGCGCGGGCAGACTCGGTCTCCGCCGCGGACAGCGTGCACGTACGGATCCGCGGGCTAGGGCCTCATCAGGTGCTCCATGTCACCTTGATGGAAGACGATGGGACGAGCTGGAGTGCGTCGATCCCCCTCGACAGCACGTGGACTGACCAGGCGCTCCCGCTTGCCGCGTTCACCGCCGCGCGAGGCGTGCTGCTCCCGCAAGGCTTCCCGGGCGAGTGGAACTACTGGGTCGGCCCGGCCTCAGGGCGAGGAGGCGACGGTGATGCGGTGAAGATCGGCCACGTGGAGCGCCTGCAGCTCTCCGTGCGACACGAGAACGACGCTCGGGTGACGCCGGGCGGCTATGGCGTAGAGGTCGAGTCGATCACCTTGGGCTTCGGCAAGCAATAGATCATTGCCCATCCCCGCCTTGTCTCGTTACACTACGGGCGCGCAATGCAGGTTGCCGCCCGTCCGCGGAAAGGGATGATCCCACCTGCGCCTGACTGTTGAACGAGGCACCACCTCTCTTCTGCCCGACCGAGCGGACACCGGGCGTTACTGAAGGGAGGATTGTATGTCGCGCCAGCTCCCCATCCATCCCAGCCTCGAATACCTCCAGAAGGAAGCGAAGCACCTGCTGCGCGAATTGCAGCGGGACACTCCGCGTGCACGACTCGCCGACGCCCAACGTGCTCTCGCCAAAGAGTACGGCTTCGTGACCTGGGCCGCGCTCAAAGCCCACGTCGCATGCCGCGGGGCAACCGGTCGATCCCATCGCGGAGCTGCACGCCGCCGTCGTATCCAAGGACGCGCCGCGCGTGGCGCAGCTGCTCGACCGCCATCCCCAGGTGAAACAGCGGATCAATGAACCGTTCCCCGGAGCCTCGTTTGGGGAAACACCGCTGTTGGCGTGCCTCCAGTTCGAGAGCCGCGAGCTGATCGACGTGTTTCTGAAGGCCGGGGCGGACATCAACCAGAAGAGCCATTGGTGGGCCGGCGGGTTCGGTGTGCTCGACCACGCCGCGGATCCCGCGCGGCCCAAGTGGCTGGCGCCGTTTCTCATCGAGCGGGGCGCCATCGTCGACATGCACGCCGCGACGCGCCTCGGCATGCTCGAGCGGATCCAGGCCCTGGTCGCCCAGGATCCCGCGCACGTGCACGACCGCGGAGGAGACGGGCAAACGCCGCTCCACGTGGCGCCCAATGTCGAGATCGTGGCGTATCTGCTGGACCATGGGGCCGACATCGAAGCCCGCGACGTGGACCACGAATCGACCCCGGTCCAGTGGATGGTGCGCGACCGGCCGGCCGTGGCACGCTACCTGGTATCGCGCGGCGCCAAGACCGATCTGCTGCTGGCGGCCGCCCTGGGCGACCTCGCGCTGGTGGAGCGGCACCTCGACGCCGACCCGCGCTCCATCCGGATGGCGGTCAACGACACCTGGTTCCCCAAGCGGGACCCCCGTGCCGGCGGCCACATCTACATCTGGACGCTGCGACACGACATGACGCCCCATACGGCCGCAAGCGAGTTCGGCCACGAGGCGGTGCTGCACCTGCTGATGGATCGCAGTCCCGCCGAGCTGCAGCTCGCGACGGCCTGCGAAGTGGGGGATGAGGCGGGGATGCGGTCGCTGCTCTCGGCGCACCCCAACCTCGCCCAATCTCTCGCGGAGGCGGACCGTCGCCGGCTCGCCGACGCAGCGCACAACAACAACCTCTCGGCGGTGCGGTTGATGCTCGAGGCCGGATGGCCGGTGGATGTGCGCGGGAGCGAGCACGCCACGTCGCTGCATTGGGCCGCGTTCCATGGCAATGCGGAGATGGTGCGGGCGCTGCTGCGGCACCAGGCGCCGGTCGACGTGCGAGGGGATGCACACGACGGGACGCCACTCCATTGGGCGGCGTACGGGTCGGTGCACGGGTGGCACCCCGACCAGGGGGACTTCGGCCGGACGGTGCAGCTGCTGCTGGAGGCGGGGGCAAAAGCACCGCCCGCTGACGCACCATTCCAGCCGAGCGCCGCGGTGCGGGACGTGCTGAATCGCTATCGTGCCAGCCGGTGATTCTGGCGCTACTATTTCCGCCATGTTTCGCCACCTCCGAATCTTTGCGCTGTGCCTGGCCGCGGCTCCGCTGGCGGCCCAAGTCCGCGTCGCCTCGCCCAACGGCCGCAATCAGGTTGCGGTCGAGATCCGTGACGGCAGGCTGTATTACAGCCTGACGCGCGATGGGCGCGCCCTGATCCTCCCTTCGCTCCTGGGCTTCGAGTTCCGCGGCGCGCCGCGGCTGCGCGACTCGTTGCGCATTACCGATACGACCCGGGACTCCCACGACGAATGGTGGACGCAGCCGTGGGGCGAAGTGGCGCGCGTGCGCGACCACCACAACGAGCTGGCCGTCTCCGTGGCCGAGACGACGATCCCGAACCGGCGCTTCACGCTGCGGGTGCGTGCCTTCGACGACGGGGTGGGGTTTCGCTACGAGTTCGCCGAGCAACCGGGCCTGGGCGCGTTCGAGATCTCGGACGAGCTCACCGAGTTCGCCCTGGCCGACAACGCGCGCGCCTGGTGGATCCCGTCCAACTGGCCGCGCAAGGATCGCTCCGAAGAGCTGTACTCCTCGGGACCGGTGAGCACGCTCGATAGCGTGCAAACGCCGCTCACGATGGAACTGCGCGACGGCCACACCTTCATGGTCATCCACGAGGCGAACCTCGTCGACTACGCCAGGATGTTCCTGGCCGGGCCACGCATGGAGGGACGGACACTGCACGCCGCCCTCGCCCCCATGGCCGACGGCATCAAGGTGCAGGGCCGTACCCCCTTCATGACGCCATGGCGGACAATTCAATTCGCCGATCGCGCCACCGATCTCGCGCCATCGCTACTCGGCCTCAACCTCAACCCGCCCAATGTCCTCGCCAGCACCGACTGGATCCATCCGATGAAGTACGTCGGCATCTGGTGGGGCATGCACATCGGCGCCATGACGTGGAGCTCGGGAGCGAAGCACGGGGCGACCACGGCCAACGCCAAGCGCTACATCGACTTCGCCGCCGCGAACGGATTCGGTGGCGTGCTGATCGAAGGCTGGAACGTCGGGTGGGACGGTGACTGGATCGCGAACCGCAACGCGTTCTCGTTCACGCAGGCGTATCCCGACTACGATCTGCCGGCCGTCGCGGCCTACGCGAAGCAGCACGGGGTGCGGCTCATTGTGCACAACGAGACGTCGGGCGGAATCCAGAATTACGAACGACAGATGGACAGTGCGTTCGCCATGTACCACGCGCTCGGGCTCGATGCCATCAAGTCGGGCTACGTCACCGATCTCACGAGCGAGGGCCATTCGCACTACTCGCAGTTCATGGTGCAGCACTACCGGCGCGTGATCGAAGCGGCGGCCCGGGACGGTATCATGCTGGACGTGCACGAGCCGATGCACGACACCGGTGAGCGGCGCACCTATCCCAACATGATGAGCCGCGAGGGCGCGCGGGGGCAGGAGTACAACGCCTGGAGCGGCGACGGCGGCAACCCGCCGGAGCACGAAACCATTCTCTTTTTCACGCGTCTGCTGGCCGGGCCGATGGACTTCACGCCGGGAATCTTCGACCTCCTCGAGCGCTCGAGCGGGCATGCCCGCCGGCCCGATGAGCCACGCGTGCGGACGACGTTGGCGAAGCAGCTCGCGCTCTACGTCGTGCTCTATTCACCACTGCAGATGGCCGCCGATTTGCCCGAGAACTACGCGGGCCAGCCCGCGTTCCAGTTCATCCGCGACGTCGCCGTCGACTGGGACACGACGCGCGTGATCGACGGCAAGATTGGCGACTACGTGGTGGTCGCGCGCCGGCAGCGCGGCGGCCAGACATGGTTCCTGGGCGCCATCACGGACGAGGAAGCCCGCACGTTCGATGTGCCGCTCACGTTCCTGACGCCGGGGAAGCTGTATGTCGCGGAGATCTACGCCGACGGCCCCAAGGCGAACTGGCTCGACAATCCCCTGCCAGTCACCATCTCGCAGCGCGCCGTGACCTCGGCGACGCACCTGTCCATCAGACTCGCTCCTGGGGGCGGTCAGGCGATCCGCATTCGTCCAGCGCAGCGATAGCGCCCTTCTGTGACCGATGAGTTGAAGGCCCTCCGATCGCTCGCCCGGGCGATGGGTGTCCACACCCGTTACATCGATGGTTTGGGCAAGCCGGTCAGGGTCGTTCCGGAGACGTTGCTGCGCGTCTGCGCCGCAATGGGCGCTCCCGTCGCCAATCTCAGGGATACCGCCGAGGCACTGCGGGCACACCGCGCGGCCAAGAACATGGAGGTCGTGCCGCCAGTCATCGTCGCCTGGGATGGCATCCTCCCCCTCTCCCGGGACGGGAGCGGGGGGCAGGGGGTGAGACTCTCCCGTTCGGCTACCATCAACTCGAGATCGAAGCCTCAGGACGTCGCAAGACGTGTACGGTCATCTCCGCGCCCCTGCAGGCCTATCGTCACCCCCCCCGCGGATCGCACCGCAGCTGGGGCGTCGGCACGCAGCTCGCCGCCCTGCGCTCGAAACGCAGCCGCTCCGTGGGCGACCTGCGGGACCTCGAATCCCTGTGCCGTTGGGTGCGCGAGCGTGGTGGTGATCTGGTCACCGTGCTTCCCGTGCTTCCCACCTTCAATTCAGAGCCGCCCGAACCCAGTCCGTATTCACCGGTGAGCCGGCTCTTCTGGTCTGAGTTGATCCTCGATCTGGAGGCCGGCCATCGCCCGTCGGAATCTCCCAGGACCTTGGACGTGACCTGGGCCGACGCCGAGGTCCGTGCAGCGCTGGCGGGCCACCGGGTTCCGGATCCGTCGCTCTTGGACGAGGAGTTGATCCGCTACGCCCGTTTCCGAGCGGCGCAGGTCCGACTGGGGAGGAACTGGCGCGCCTGGCCGTCGAGGGCTCGGAACGGAACGCTCGAGCCTCAGGACGTCGATGCCGAGGTGGAGCGCTTCCATCTCATCGCCCAGACGCTGGTACGGAGACAGCTCAGCGAGCTGCGACAGCGCCTCGATTACGACGGGTTTCGTCTGGGGCTGGATCTGGCGGTGGGGGTTCACCCGGACGGCTACGATCCGTGGTCGCGACAGACATTGTTCGCCGACGGCATGTCGGTGGGCGCCCCGCCCGACACGGGCTTCCCGAGCGGGCAGGACTGGGGCTTTGCGCCGGTGTTGCCCGAGGCGTCTCGCCGCGAGGGTCACCGCTACGTGGCCGCGTCCATTGGCCTCCAAGCGGGACTCGCCGGAGTGCTCCGCGTAGACCATATCATGGCCTGGACGCGTCTCTACTGGATCCCCAAGGGGTTCGGGTTGCACCAGGGGACCTATGTCTCCTATCCCGCCGAGGAGTTGTTCGCGATTCTCACGCTCGAGTCGGACCGCAACCGGTGCGAGGTGGTGGGCGAGAACCTGGGCACCGTGCCGCGCGACATCGACCAGGCGCTGCCGCGGCACCGCATCTGGGGCATGTATCTGGCGGAGTTCCAGTCGCCGGCAGGCTCGACCCTTACACCCCCGAAGGACGCGGACACGGCACTGGTGGGCACGCACGACACGCCGACCTTCGCGGGGTGGCTCGCCGGCAACGATATCGACGAGCGGGTGCGGTACGGCTTGTTGACGGAGCAGGCAGCCCCCGTGGTGCGGGCGGAACGCACCAGAACCACCCGCTGGCTCGCCGAGCAGTTGGGCGGGCGCGTGGAGGAACCCGATGTGTTCTTTGCCACACTGCTCGAATGGCTCGGACGCTCGGAGAGCCCGCTCGTGGTCCCCTGGCTCGAAGACTTCTGGCTCGAGGATCAGGCGGTGAACCTGCCTGGGACACCGTCCTCGGTGCGCCCCAACTGGCAGCGCCCGATGCGGCGGCTCCTCGACGAGATCTTCGGCGATCCACAGATTGATGAGTTGATGCGTCGTCTCGACCGCGCACGCATACCCCTGGCCCCCAGTCCCTAGCCCCGAGGCCCAGTCCATCATGGCATCACCCGCTGCCACCCGACCCAAGCCGCGGCTCTCGTTCTGGGACATCTGGAACATGAGCTTCGGTTTCCTGGGCATTCAGTTCGGCTTCGCGCTGCAGAACGCGAACGTGAGCCGCATCTTCGAGACGCTGGGCGCCAAGGTCGAGAACATTCCGTTGTTGTGGGTCGCCGCTCCGGTGACTGGGCTGATCGTTCAGCCCATCGTCGGCTACTTCAGCGACCGGACCTGGAACCGTCTGGGCCGGCGGCGGCCGTACTTCTTCACCGGGGCACTGCTCGCCTCGATCGCGCTGGTGGCGATGCCGAACTCTCCGGCGCTGTGGGTGGCGGCCGGGATGCTGTGGGTCATGGACGCCTCCATCAACATTTCCATGGAGCCGTTCCGCGCCTTCGTGGGTGACAATCTCCCTTCGACGCAGCGCGTCACCGGGTTCGCCACGCAGAGCTTCTTCATCGGCACCGGTGCCGTGGTCGCCTCGATCCTTCCTTGGCTGCTCACCACGTATTTCGGCGTGAGCAACGAGGCCCCCTCGCACGTCATCCCCGACTCCGTGCGGCTCTCGTTCTATATCGGCGCCGCAGTGTTTTTCGCCACGATCCTCTGGACCGTGATGCGATCCAAGGAGTACTCGCCTGAGGAGATGGCCTCCTTCCAGGAAAACCAGGCAAGAGAGAGTTTCATCCGGGAGCGGCGCACCACGGAGGAATACGCCAGACACGGGGGCCGGCAGATCCGCCTCGGTGCCGTTCTCTTCGTCGTCGGCGCACTGCTCAGCGCGTGGCTCGCCACCCAGGCGCTGTACCAGGTCATCATCCTGTCGGCCGGGATCGGTGTCGCCGGGGTGCTGCTCGTCGCGGGCGGGTTGCTGCAACGGGCCGGCCGGTACGACAACGGCTTTGTCACAATCCTCAACGACTTCCTCGACATGCCCCGGACCATGAAGCAGTTGGCCTGGGCACAGTTCTTTTCGTGGTTCGCGCTGTTCGCGATGTGGATTTACACGACTGCCGCGGTCACGAAGCATCTGTACGGCACCACCGACACGACCTCCACGCTGTACAACGAGGGCGCCAACTGGGTCGGCGTCGGATTCGCCGCGTACAACGGCGTCGCGGCCCTGGTGGCGTTCGCCATCCCGCCGCTGGCGCGGTGGTCCAGCCCCAAGATCGCGCACGTCATCTGTCTGCTGTGCGGCGCCGCGGGGCTGGTCTCGATCTATTTCCTCAAGGACTACCACTGGCTGCTGGGCTCCATGGTCGGCGTGGGCATTGCCTGGGCCAGCATCCTCGCCATGCCCTACGCGATCCTCACCGGATCGCTGCCACCGTCCAAGCTCGGCTACTACATGGGCGTCTTCAATTTCTTCATCGTCATTCCCCAGATCGTCGCGGCGGCGCTCCTGGGCTTCATCGTCGGGCGCTTTTTCGGCGGCGAGGCGATCTATGCCTTGCTGATCGGCGGCGCTTCCTTTGTGCTCGCGGCCGCCCTGATGCTGCGCGTGCAAGAGGAGAAGCCATGAGAGGCCTGCTCCGCGTCGCGGCGCTCATCGGCATCGGCGCTTCGATCGTTGCGGCCCGCTACCACAGCTCGCCGGCCAAGGCCACGAACCCCGCCGTCTTCTGGAACCATGCGACGATCTACTTCCTGCTCACCGATCGCTTCCTGGACGCCGATTCCACCAACGACCATGCCTTGGGCCGGGCGCACGACGGGGCGCTCCTGCGGAACTTCGAGGGCGGCGATCTGACGGGCGTGCTGCGCAAAGTGAACGAGGGGTATTTCGACAGCCTGGGCGTGGATGCCATCTGGCTCACGCCCTTCGTGGAGCAAGTCCACGGCAGCGTGGACGAGGGACAGGGGAAGACCTACGCCTATCACGGCTACTGGACGCGCGACTGGACCGCGGTCGAGCCGGCCTTGGGTACCAAAGACGACCTGCGGGCGCTGGTCGACGCGGCGCACCGCCATGGCATCCGCGTCCTCATGGACGCCATCATCAATCATACGGGACCGGTCACGCCGCAGGACCCCGCGTGGCCCAGTGACTGGGTCCGCACCGGCCCCAACTGCACCTATCGGGATTACGCCAGCAACGTCAACTGCACGCTGGTGGCGACGCTTCCGGACATTCTCACCGATCGCGATAGCACCGTCGATCTCCCACCGGCGCTGGTCGAAAAGTGGCGGGGCGAGGGGCGCCTCGATCAGGAGCGGGCCTCACTCGACTCCTTTTTCGCGCGCACCAGGTACCCGCGGGCGCCGCGCTACTACATCATCAAATGGCTCACCGACTGGGTGCGAGAGTACGGGTTCGACGGCTACCGCATGGACACGGCCAAACACTTCGGCGCGACGGTCAGCGCCGAGTTGAAGCGGGAGGCGACCCGGGCGTTCGCGGACTGGAAGGGCGCGCATCCGGCGCAGGTCCTGGACGATCTCCCCTTCTATATGGTGGGTGAGGTCTACGGCTACGAGCCGGGTCAGGGGCGGCAATACAATTACGGCGACCGGAAGGTGGACTTCTTCGCCAACGGGTACGACGCGCTCATCAACTTTGCCTTCAAGGGCGAAGCCGCCAGGCCGCTGGATGACGTCTACACCCGATACTCCTCGGCACTCCATGCCGGCGCGCTGCGTGGGGTCGAGATTCTCAACTACGTCAGCTCGCATGACGACGGGTCGCCCTACGACGCGGATCGAACGGATCCGTTGGGAGCCGGAACCAAGTTGCTGCTGGCCCCAGGCGGTGCGCAGATCTACTACGGCGACGAGCTGGCGCGGCCGCTCAAGGTGTCGGGCGCTCAGGGCGACGCCAACCTGCGCTCGATGATGAACTGGGGCGACTTGGAGCGTGGTGGCATCACCAGCGAAATCCTGCGCCATTGGCGCAAGCTGGGCCGGTTTCGCCGAGCCCATCCCGCCGTGGGGGCGGGGCTGCATCACCGGCTGCAGACGCAGCCATACATTTTCAGCCGCACGCTCGAGGTGAACGGTCGCGTCGATGCGGTGCTGGTGGCGATGGATCAAGGGGATAGCGCCAAGACCATCCCAGTCTTCAACCTGTTCCGCGACGGCACCGAGCTATTGGATAATTACTCAGGCGTCAGGGCCACTGTACGGAGCGGCCGCGTCACCCTCACAACGCCATTCGGTTTGGTGCTGCTCAGCGTCGCTTCCCGAACATGAACGTCAGCGGGTCCTCGAGCCGGGCGCGCCACGATGCTTCGTTGTGCGTCGCCCCTTCGTACCGCTGAATCACAAAGTCCGTCCCTTCGACCAACCCCTGTTTCAGGAGCCAGGCGCGCACGGCCTCATGGGTCGGCCCGTAAGCGGAGTCGAGTCCCAAGGCGCCATAGTCGAACCGGTAACGCGCGCCCTTCGGCGCCGTAAGCCCCGCCGCGATGTCCTGAACGATGTACGGCGTGGTATCCGGATGCTCCACGTGGGGGACGCCCTCGAACACCTGTGCTACCACCGCTGCGGACAGCGGAAAATGCGTCGATTCGCAGCCGCAGGCACCGAACGCCTCGGGGTGGTGCGTCACCAGGTAGAACGACAACAGCCCGCCCATGGACGAGCCCATGACCGCGGTGTGCTCCGGTCCCGGCAACGTGCGGAATTCCTGGTTGACCCGCGGCATCAGCTCTTCGATCAGGAAGCGCGCGTAGGCGGGCGCTCGATGCCAAGGCGAATACTCCGTCCCGCGCTCCGCTGAATTCCAGACGCCTACCACGATCACGGGTGGGATCGTTCCGCGCTCCACCAGCCGCATCACCGCCTCGTCCACACCCCAGTCGACCCCCGTGCTCGCGAGGCGTGGGTCGAACAGGTTCTGCCCGTCATGCATGTACAGGACGGGGTAGCGCAGGGACGGTGTACTGTCGTAGCCCGGCGGCAGCCAGATCTCGACGTGACGGGTCGGACCGAGAAATGCCGACCGGACATCGGTCCAATAGACGAGGTGGCCCAGGACGCCGCTTCCCTTCCAGTCGGCGATGTACTCTCTGGCGTCCTTCTTGAAACCGGCGACCTCATGGACTGCGTCGACGTTGCCGTCGATCAACACCCGGTTGTTGGGGAGCACGGCGCCGCCGGCGCTGAGCGCTTCGCGATCCCAGGTGCCCAACGTGAACTTGTATTCGAACGACGTGCCGCGCGGTGCCGTGACCAGAACCGTACGCTCGCGCCCCGTACCTGTCATCGCCCGGCCGTCTGGGCGCCACGGCCCCAGCTCGGGAAGACTGCCCGCGAGGTAGACGGTGCCCGTGCCTTCCGGCACGGTCACGCGGATCGTCGCCGTGCAGCAATTGAGGGCCGGAGCGGGGGCGGGGGCGGGCTGCCGCTGCGGCGTGCAGGATGTGGCGCCCAGCAGGGCGGCGAAAAGGAGAGTCGGGCGCATAGTCGCCTCGGAGACGTTAGCTGGTCACGCCGAAGGTGAAGATCGTCCGCGAGTGGTACGGCGCGCCCGGCCGGAGCAGCGTGGACGGGAAACTGGGCTGGTTTGGCGAGTCGGGGAAATGCTGGGTCTCGAGACACAACCCGGCGTGGTCGAGGTGATTGCCGGTGTAGAGCTGCAGGCCCGGTTCGGTCGTGTGCACATCGAGCGTCCGGCCGGAGGTGGGGTCCACGACCCGGGCCGCATGAATCAGCTCAGATTCTCCCGGGTTCAACACGAAATTGTGGTCGTACCCGTTCCCGCGGCGCAGCTGCTCGTCATCGCTCGCGATGCGGTCGCCGATCGCAGTCGGAGACCGGAAATCGAATGGACCGCCGGCCACCGGCGTGAGCTCGCCGGTCGGAATCAGACGCTTGTCCACCGGCGTCATCCGGTCGGCATTGATCCAGAGCACGTGGCCGAGGACGGTGCCGGCGCCACGGCCGGCGAGGTTGAAGTAGCTGTGCTGCGTGAGGTTCACTGGCGTTGCCTGATCGGTTGTCGCGACGAAGTCCACCCGCAGCTGGTTTCGGTCCGTCAGCGCGTACGCGACCTGGGTGTCCAGGTTGCCGGGGTAGCCCTCGTCCCCGCCGGGGCTGGTGTAGCCGAGCACGACGCCGACCGCGCGCGGGGTGCGCAGTGGCGCGGCGTGCCATACGACCCGGTCGAACCCCTTGCGACCGCCGTGCAGGTGGTTCGCCCCGTCATTGGCGGCCAACCGATAGGTCTTGCCGTCCACGGTGAACCGGGCTTTGGCGATCCGGTTGCAATACCGGCCGATGATTGCACCGAAATGAGAGTGGTCGCGGGTGTACTGCTCCAGCGTGTCGTGTCCGAGGACGATGTCGGCCACCTGCCCCTTCCGGTCCGGGACACGCAGTGACACGATGATGCCGCCGTAGGTGGCGACCCGCACTTCGACTCCGTGGGCGTTTTTCAGGGTGAAGGTTTCTACCGGTTCCCCAGCCGGGGTCGTACCGAATGGAGCCCGCGTGACGTCCGCGCTCACCCGTGTCCGGCCGGGGCCGCGATATCGAGCGGCGGCGGCTCGTCTCGTACCAGGGACTCGAACTGGTCGCGGAATTCTTCCAGTGAAAGGTGGGCGGCGGCCGCAAAACGCGCGATCTCGTGTGGGTTCTCGAAATCGTCGCGGCGCAGCCGGATCATGTAGCGGCGGGCGATGGCGTAACGGGTCGAGTGGATGTTCACGTAGCGGATCCGCGCCCGGCCGGTCTCCTGGTCGAGCAGATCCCGGAACGGGATGGGCACGAAATCCCCAGCCCGCATCGAGACCATGGCCGCGCGGCCCCCGGACAGCAGGTACTTGGCGGCACAGTAGCCCAGGTCCCGCGCGTACTCCATATCGTAGGGGATCGGATCGGCGCAGCGGAGCTCGTAGCCGATGTCCTTCGCCGCGATGGTGGTGGCCAGGCCGAACTGCCGCAGCCGCTCCTGCACCGCGTGCTTCAGGATCTGCCCGATGTCGACCTCGGCGATGCGCAGGTTGCCGTGCGCATCGCGCTCCACCCCTTCGATCCCCGCCAGATCCGCCGGATCGATCCCTTCGACCACGCCCTCGGCGATGACCGCCACGCCGTGCAACCTGCCGAGGGCGCGCCGCTTGATGATGGCCCCCACCAGCGTGTCGGTGATGACCTTGAACGGGGTCTTGCGGAGACCGAACTCCTCAGGGATCAGCGTGAGCGTGGCGCCGGCCGCCTTGCCGATCCCCAGGGCGAGGTGTCCCGCCTTCCGCCCCATCGTGATGACGAAGTACCAGCGCGACGTCGTGTGCGCGTCCGCCATCAGGTTTTTGACGATCTCGGCGCCGTGATGGCGGGCCGTCTGGAACCCGAACGTATCGATCTCGGGCGGCAGCCCGATGTCGTTGTCAATGGTCTTCGGCACGTGCACCACATGGATGCGGCCGGCTGACTGCCCGTCGAGCCGCATCGCGGTGTAGGCGGTGTCGTCTCCACCGATGGTGATCAAGTGCGTTACATCGAGGCGCAGCAGCGAGAGGATCGTGTTCTCGAGCAGCTGCGGATCGGTGGTGGGGTTGGCACGGGCAATGCCGATGATCGAGCCACCGCGGTAGTGGATGCGGCTCACGCGCTCGATGTCGAGCGGGAGCACGTGATTGATATCGCCGTGCATAATCCACTCGAACCCGTCCTGGATCCCGAGGACGTCCACGCTCTCCAGGACGCAGCGGATCGTGGCGGCGCCGATCACCGCGTTGATGCCGGGCGCCGGCCCGCCGCCGACGACGATCGCGACCTTCGTGCGCTCGCTCATCCTGCCCCGCCCCTGGTGAGGTCCCGGGCGGCTACGGTCGCACCGTGACGGTGCTGTTGACCTGCTGCGTCCCGATACGCCATTCCACGATTTGGCCGGGGGAAAGCACCAGCTGCCCCGTCCGGATGAGATCCCCCCCTCCACTGGGGCGGGCCTGGAGCTCCAGTGGTCCATTGCCGATCATGCCCTGGGGGAACACAAAATGGCTGCTCATCCCCGGATCCACCGACCCCATCCGGTAGTTGATGCTGGATCCGACGGCGTACACGACCATGGCGAGCGGGTTGTTGTTGACCACGTTCAGGTGGACGGCGATCGCCGCCGAGCGTGAGTTCACCGGCTCCTCTGACGGCGGGTGGTGGTGCCCGCAGGCCAGGCCGGTCGCGAGCAGGCCGGCGACCAGGACGTGGGACCTACGACGCCTCGTGCTCATGCGCCGGGCTGCTTTCGCCCGGCCCGGAGCGCGAAGCCGAGCATCACAAGTCCGAAGGCGAGAACCACCAGTCCCCACCACAGATTCACGTTGATCCCGAGCGACCGATCGTAGATCGCGGCGTCGGACGCGAGCCCGAACCAGGTCAGCATCGCGCCGAACAGCGTGAACATCAGTCCGATCGGCAATCGCAGATCCAGTTTCATCGAGTCATCACCAGAAGATGATGTTGAGGACGGCCGTGAGCGCCAGCACGATCACGCCGAGCGTGGCGGGTCGCTTGTACCACGGGATATCGTGGTCCGTCAAGCGCGGCGTCAATGCATACACCAGGCCCTTGAGATCGTCGTCCGACTTGGTGCGCCTCGTGAGGAGCGAGATGGCCATCGTCGCCACGAAGCAGGTGGTCCAGGCAAAGATGGCGGTCCAGAAGTTCTGCGCCATTTCGCTGGGGTAAGTGTGCACTACCGCCCCCAGGAATCCGCCCTTGAGGCCAGGGATCGCGCCGGCGGGCAGGACCAGCCCATGGTGCAGCGCCGCGGCCGTGGTTCCGAGCAGGAGACCGAAGAACGCTCCGTGACCGGTGGTGCGGCGCCAGAACATCCCCAGCAGGAAGGTCGCAAACAGCGGCGCGTTCACGAACGCGAACACGAGCTGCAGCATATCCATGATGTTGTTGAACCGTGTCGTCGCATACGCCGCGGCCACACTGAGCAGGATGCCGAACACCGTGGCCGCATGCCCCATCCGCAAATAGTGCTTGTCCGACTGCCCCGGCCGGATGTAGGACTGATAGATGTCGTAGGTCCACACCGTATTGAAGGCCGTGACGTTCCCGGCCATGCCGGACATGAAGGACGCCATCAGCGCCGTGAGCCCGAGCCCCAGGAGGCCGGACGGCAGGTAATGCGCCAGCATGACGGGGACCGCGAGATTGTAGTTCGGCGTTCCATCGCTGCCGGTTGGTAACAGGCCGCCGCGGGTGACGTGCAAGGCGATGGCGATCATCCCCGGCAGAATCACCAGGGCAGGGAACAGCATTTTCGGGAACGCGGCGAGCAGGGGCGTGCGGCGCGCGGCGGTCATCGAATCGGCGGCCATGGCGCGCTGCACCACCAGGAAGTCCGTACACCAGTAGCCGAACGACAGCACGAACCCCAATCCCATCACCATGCCGAACCACTCGACCCCCATGGGGTTGGCGTTGGGCGAGTTCAGATGGCTCCACGAATTGGACCAGGCCCCCGGGGCGAACCCGGCGTTGGTCGCGACGGTCTGGAGCTTTGTGGTCAGCCCGGCCCAGCCGCCTACGTCCTTGAGGCCGAGCAGTACCAGGGGCAGGAAGCCCAATACGATGAGGAAGAATTGCAGCACCTCATTGTAGATCGCGGAGGTCAGCCCGCCCATGAAGATGTAGCCCAGCACGATGATGGCCGACACGATCACGCTGGCGTGGAAGCTCCACCCCAGCAGCAGCTCGAGCAGCTTGGCGAGCGCGTACATGGAAATCCCGGAGGAAAACACGGTCATCACCGCGAAACTCACCGCGTTGAAGCCTCGGGTCTTTTCGTCGAATCGGAGCTTGAGATACTCCGGCACGGAGCGGGCGCGCGAGCCGTAATAGAAGGGCATCATGAAAATGCCGACGAACACCATGGCCGGGATCGCCCCCACCCAGTAGAAGTGGCTCGTCATGATGCCGTATTTAGCGCCTGAAGCGCCCATGCCGATCACTTCCTGCGCGCCCAGGTTCGCCGAGATGAACGCGAGCCCGGCGATCCAGGCCGGAATGGAGCGTCCCGAGAGGAAGAAGTCGTCGCTGCTTTTGACGAATCGCCGCAGCACCCAGCCGATGCCGAGTACGAAGACGAAATAGACGATCAGGATCGCGTAATCGATCGGACCAAGCTGGATGTGCTGCATGGGCAGATCTCTCGGGGATTCGGTCGGGACGATCTTGGTCTCGGTGCGCCGGGAGCGCAAGCCCGGGCCCTAGCTCGCGGCGCTCCCGGCCAGCTCCCGCAGCCGTTCCAGCAGTTTGACCATGGCCCAGGTGTCCCGCTCGCAATAGTCCAGCAGGTCCTGCCGGACGCGATCCCGCTCTTGCGGCGAGATCTTCTGGGCTACGAACAGTAGCCGGGCGATTTCCACGCTCGCGACCAGCCCGTCCACGATGACCAGGTCGTCGTAGGTCAGCTCGGGGACCAGAGGGTGGAGCACGTACTTCAGGCTGAAGCTCCCCAGGAAATCGGGGTGGTACACGTGATCCCGGATCACAGGATGGAGGTCGATGAGTTTGTCCTCGAGCGCCTTCAATTCGACGGCCAGCTCCGGCTCCGACTGCTGCAACGAGCGGATTCTGGTTCGCTCGAACGACGTGTACATCACGATGCGCTCGGCGCCCGCCGTGGCCTCGAGCATCGCCCGGGCCAGCTCCGGTCGCGCATCGTGCGCTCCCTCGGCCAGGTGGCCGACATGGCGGACCGTCCCATCATCCTGGATCTCGTGATAGCTGAATTGCGCCGCGGCTTGCTCCCACGGCGCCATTCCCGGCCATACCGGAACGGCCCGCGAAATGGTCTCGAAATCCAGGAAGCCGAGCTTTCCGGTGAAGGGCTCGAGCGCGGCCGCGAGACCGGGTTCCACGATGAGCCGGCCTTCCCGCATCGAACGCATCTGCCGCTGCGCCGCGGGCGGGAGTTTCTGGTGCGGCGGGATGTCCCCAATCGTATGGACACCCGTCGTCATGTAATCGCAGGCTTTTTTTGGCCCGACGTTGTACAACCGGATGATGTGATCGGACGCCTGCGGCCAGCACCGTTCCATGAACGGGCACTCCCGCGGCTCGCAGCAATGCAACCCGATCGCCACGTCGGGCAACGGGCCGCTCAGGACCTCGAGCTGCGCCTCGATCTCCGGGGGGATGGTCGGCAGCGTGGCGGTCACCTGGGCCGTGACATCGGAACGCTGCAGCAAATTGCCGAGATTCGGAAACCGGCACTCTTTGTTCAGGTGCATGATTTCCACGGCGCGCACGTCGACGCCACTCCGCTGGGCGACATGCGCCTGGATCGCGGCGTCCGGGATGTGTTCGTCCTTCAACGAAGATGACGATTTCACTTCGATCAGACGAAATCCCGGATCCAGCCGCTCCAGCACATCGATGGCGACAAACGTGTGGTCGGCCTGAAAGCTCGCCTCGAAGATTGCCGGCGTGCCGGCCTCGAGCGCGGCTTGCGTGAGGCGCAGACGGTCGGCGATGGCGGTGTGCGGTGGATCGATCAGGACGCCGCCGGCAAACCGCTCCCGGGCCAGCTCACCCACCTGCTTGCCCTGATCGAATCGGTCCTGGAGAACTTTGTCCGGCTGAAGCTCGACGGCGTCGGGCTCATGCACCTTCCACCACAACAGCTTCTTGCACTGCACCCCGGCCGCAAAGCGGGACTTGGAGAGCCCGGTTGGAGTTCTATGCACCGCCATCCGGCTACGCTACCATTGTGGAGCGTGCCTGTCACCCCAACATCCGGGAAACGCATGGATCAAGATCAACTGCATCGCCTGCTCGCCCAGCTCCATGGGGAGCTGCTCGCCGCCCGGCCCATCGATGCGGAGAGCCGCGATCGCCTGCAACGCCTGGCCCAGGATATCCGCGGCGTGCTCGACGCGAAACCGAAACCGGCGTCGGTCGAGCCGTATCACGCGGTGCGGTCCAGCCTGCAGGAGGCCGTCACGGGTTTCGAGGCGTCGCACCCTCAGCTGAGCAAGACGATTGAACAGGTGATCGAGACGCTGGCCCTCTACAATCTCTAGTCGGCTTGGGGTTGGGGTTTCCCGGGAGTGCGCCATGCCCGTGTCACTGAAGTCCATTGCCGTGATACTGATTTTCGACCTGATGGGCCCGCTGGCCGCCGCCCAGAGACCTCCCCAACTCGAGGACGCGTCCACCTTCAAACGCCCCAAGCTCGCGGCCCAGGCCGATACCAACTCCTGGGAAGCTTATTTCGACTACGGGGTGGCACATCTGCGCGAATCGCCCAGGAACGCCGAGGCCGCGTTCGTCTGGGCGGCCAGAATCGATCCGACGAGGGCGGAGCCGCTGTTCGGCCGCTGGGTGGCGTTCTGGCGGCGTTTTCCTGGGTGGTTCGAGGACTACCTGAAGGAAGTCCCGAAGGTGGTGGAATCACCGCGCATCCTGCAGGTCGATTCGCTGTTCTGGCGGGCCCTGTTGCGCAATCCGTTCGTGCCCCGCCACCTCGCCGTGCTGCTGTATGAGCAGCTGCCCGGTGACTGGGGCCATGACCGGTACACCACAGGTCTGCTGGCGTACTCGGCGGGCCGCTACGACCAGGCCGAGATGAACTTCGGTGCGCTGTTGCGAAGCGATTCGGTGAAGCACTACCGGGTCCGCTTCGACCTGGCGTTGTGCTATACGGCGACGCGTCACTTCGACAGCGCGGCGGTCCAGATCACGGCCCTCTTGGCCGAGATGCGGCGTCGTTCCGAAGGGAAGCTGGTGTACTTCTATGAGTCGCGCGAGCTGTACCAATACAGTCTCGGGCTGCTGCATCGGGCCCTGGGGGCGATTCCTATCGCGCGCGAGGATCTCGGGGAGGCGCTGGTGCAGAACCTCGGCTTCTATCCCGCTCATGCCGAGCTCGGTGAGGTTGCCCTGGCGGAAGGCGATAAACCGAGGGCCGCCGCCGAGTACGCACAGGCCGCCGAGCTGGGGCGGGATGACGGCGTCATGCATTATCGCTATGCGCTCACGTTGCAGACACTGGGCCGGTTGGACGAGGCAGAAGGGGAGCTGCAACGGGCGGTCGAGCTGGAGCCGTACTACGCCGCACCGTATTTCGCGCTGGCGCTGGTCCTCGAGTCGCGGGGCAATCCCGCTGGGGCGGTGCAGTCGTATCAACAGTTTCTCGAGCGGACCGTGCGCGACGATCCGCAGATCGAAATGGCGCGGGCCCGCATTGCGGCACTCAATCACTGACATGACCACCACCTTCACCCGTTTCCCGAGCCCGGTCGGCGAGCTGGTTCTCACGGCGTCCGATGCGGCGATGACCGGGATCTACTTTCCGAGACGGGACCGCGTTTCCAAGAAGCGGACGGAATGGCGGGAGGATGATGGGACCGGATCGGCCGGCGCGCTGCTCTCGCAAGCTCGCCAACAGTTGACGGAGTACTTTGCCGGGAAGCGCACGACGTTCGAGCTGCCGCTCGATCCATCCGGCACCGAGTTCCAGCGGCGCGTGTGGGACGCGCTGCGCACCATCCCCTACGGCGTCACCACGAGCTACGGAGTGCTGGCGCGTCGTCTGGGCGATGTCCACGCCACGCGCGCCGTCGGCGCCGCGAACGGCCAGAACCCGATTCCCATCGTCATTCCATGTCACCGGGTGGTCGGGTCCAGGGGCGAGCTGACGGGCTTCGGGGGTGGAATCGATCGCAAGCGCTGGCTGCTCGAGCACGAGGGCGCGTTGATCGGGCTGGGAGGGGGATAAGAAGCGGTCCGAGCAAACACCGAAGTGCCGCAAACCCTTCAACTTGCCAGAGCGCCGCCCGCGGCTCCAAATGCTAACCCCCTGCTAATAGAGGTGTTGAGAAACGGCATGGGAAGTGCATTTTCTGGCCCCTAAACCTCCGCTCGGGGTCGATACCGTGGTCCGAATCGCTACCGCTGCTGCCGCCGTCGTGGGAACCTGCGATCACTGCAAGGGCGACGGCGAGCCGACTCAGTTCTCATCCGATCAGACCATCACGCTGGTCACCCTGCATCGGGGGGAGGAAGCCGTCCTCACAGCCCGGTTCTGCGAGCGGCACTTCCTGCTGTTCTCCGACCTGGTCTCCGACCAGGTGGCCGCCCTCCTGTATCCCAGGCGGGTGACGCCGGTGTAATCCACATCACCTCCCTGGAACACCCCGCCCCTCCTGCAGTATCACCCCTCGGTTGTTGGTAGTTCTCTCCAATGGGGGTACACATATGTCTTCGCATGCTTCAGCGTTGCGAATCCTGGCGCCCGCCATGCTGCTGCTGGCGGCGTGTCAGCCGTCCAAGCGCCAGCAAGAGCAGGCGCAACAGGTCGCGACGCTCGATACCGTTTCCGCCCAGAAGGACAGCCTGGTCGAGCAGATGGCGATGCAGGCGCGCACGCTGGCCGACGTCACGGCCGAGCTGTCCAGAGTCCAGATGCGTAACCTGCAGGTCTCCTCAGAATCGCCCGCCGCGGCGCAGCACGATTCGCTGGTGCAGACGATTCGTTACGTCGTGGCGAAGGTGAACGACGCCGATACGCGGCTGCGCGCCAACGCCCGGCAGATCCGCAATCTCACGCACATTTCCGACAGTCTGCGCACCACCCTGGAGGCGACGGTCACGAGCCTGCAGGAGACGATCGCGCTGCAGCGGGATCAGATCGCGGCCCTGACGGCCACGGTCGATACGCTGCATATCCAGAATGCCGCCTTGACCGACACCGTGTCCAACATGTCGGTCCGCGAGAACACGGTCTATTACGTGATCGGGACCAAGGACCAGCTGCAGGCCAAAGGGTTGATCGTCGAAGAGGGCGGCAGCCGGGTGTTCTGGGTCCTGTGGAAGACCGGCACCACGCTGCAGCCGGCGCGCAACCTGGACGCGGCGCAGTTCACCGCGATCGATCGGCGCCAGGTGATGGAGATCCCGCTGCCCGTCTCGACCGGCACCTACCGGATCCTGTCGCGGCAGAACGCCAACTTCCTGGAGACGAAGCCCGACGACAACGGCCATTTGCCGGGGCCGAGCCTGCGCATTTCGTCGCCGGAGCAGTTCTGGGTCAATTCGAAGTTCTTGATCATCCTGCAGGAGAAGCCCGGCACCGGGCAGCAGAGCAGCGACTGAGTCGCTCGCTTGCCGCATGACACCCAGGGCCGGTGAGCGTTCGCTCGCCGGCCCTCGTTGTCTCTGCCTCAGACGCGCACAGCACTCACCCTGTAGGGCGACCCCGCCTCCGGCGGGCGATAAGTTGCTCCAAGTGCTCCCAGATCTCCGGCCTGATGCTGTCCACCAGCTCCTCGTTCAATTTGCCGAGCATCACGGCGATCGCACTGGTGTCGAGGCCGGCGATGCGGCACTCTTCGATGACGGCCGTGAAGTGAATCCGGGCCTCCCGAATCATGCGGCCGTCCAACGGGGACGGCTCTCCGCGTACGCCCAGCGCCAGGGCGAGGAGATAGAGGTCCCGAGCACCGTCGAGCCGGTCAGCGAGGTACTCCCGCGCCTCGGAAGGCACCGTCATAGCCTGCTCCTCTCAAATCGAGTGTTTGACACTACCGGTAATAATAGAGTGTGTGCTCCCCGTCGTCGTCCGGCAGATAGCTAGCTCGTTCGACGCACCCGCGTGTGAGGTATCAACCCCGATGCGTTAGGTCGCCTGTCATCCCCCTGCCCGATATCGGCGCACGGTGCCTGGCGTCACCTTCAACACCAATGCTTGCAAGGTCAGTTGCGGCGATCGCCGCCTGTATTTGCACCGCCACGAGCCTGCCGGCGCAGAGCAGCTCCCCGGACGCCGGCACCGGGCCCGCGGTGCTGGCCAAGGTCAGTGCGGCGACGGTGATGATCGAAGTGCAGGGCGTGTGCTGCGGCGCGAGTGGGAGCGGTCTACTGTTGACGCGCACGGGACTCATCGCCACGAGCGCCCATATCATCGCGGGAGCGCGCCAAGTTCGGGTGCGGCTCTCCTCTGGTGAAACGTTTGATGCGGTGGGGACGCTGTCCTATGATCCTCGCCTCGATCTCGCCATCATCGTCATCCCGGGTGTTGGATTGCCGAGCGCCCCGCTGGCCAACTCTGACAAGCTGGTGGTCGGACAGCGGCTCCGCGCCATCGGCGTTTCAACCGGTCAGGGAACATCGGTGACGGACGCGCTGCTCAGCGCGGTGCACACGGCAGACGGTGTCCGCTGGCTGCAGATGTCGGTCCCGGTTTCACCGCGCTCGAGTGGCGGTCCCGTCGTCAACGAGCAGGGCGACGTCGTGGGACTCGTGGTGGCCGGCGCCCCCGGCGGCGCGGAGCACTTCAATGTGGCCATCCCGATCAATGACGTGCGGGGTGAGGCGGGGCGCCTTGAAGGAAGGACACCGACGCCGTTTCTGGAGATGACGTACGGGGAACCGGCCTATCCGTCCGCCGGAGGGCCGCCGGGCGATGCCCCGCTCGGTGCGGTCGCCGCCGTGGCCCGGACCGATCCCGTTCTCGATCTGGATTTCCGTCCCCTGAGCGGGGTCGTCCTCTACTTCGAGGAGCAGTATGCCGGGCGACACCGGATACGGGACAGCACCAGCTATTACGTGTCGCTGACGCCGGCAGGGAACCTGGGAGTGGCGCGGATCAATAGCCGGGAATGGCGCGACCTAGGCACCGGCCCCCCGCTCGCTGAGCAGGAGCTGCGCACGACCTACGATATCGTCCAAACCGACCGGTGGGCCTCGGCGTTCTCACTACGGCCCCTCGTCAGCGTGATCCCGACCGACGCATGGGAGCTGCACGCGGAGGGAGGGCGCTATTGGTACAGCTCCGTTGATGGAATTCGCACGGGCGAAACCACACCGGGGGTCGTCCCCCGCGAGATGCTCTCCGCAGTGGTCGCGGCCCTTCCCGACAGCCTTCCTCCTGAAGTCCACATCTGGGTGCTGGACGCCGTGTCGAACCGCAGTCAGGAGGTCGTCGTGCGGTTTGGGCCACACGAGATCCGGATGGTTCCCGTTCCCCTGGAAGGGCAGCCATGCGGCGCGGACGTCCCGACGCGGAGCGTCCCCGTCGAAGTGGTGCAGGGGACGCGACGCACAGGAACGGAAGTGGTCGGGATCGCAGTGTTGGCCCGTCGCCCACACGTAACCGTGGGTGGGGCGGCCCGCGGGATGACATCGAGCCTGAAGTGCGTCATGCTTCCCGGCGTGGTGTCCTGACGCGCCAAACTCAGGCGCGTTTCGGGGGAGTCCCCTCATCGCCGCCGATCAAAATCCAACAGGCGAAGATCACCACACCAAGAAACCCGAGCAGCGCGCCCGTGAACGTCATCTAGGGCGCCCCAAAATGCAGCGGGTCCCGGAGGCTTTGCAGCTCCCGGTAATAGAAGAGGGGCGTTGGGCGCTTGTGCGTGAATCGGAGCTGCCGCAGATACAGAAGCTCCTCCGGTGTCGCGGTCCCGCTGAGCGACACGTCCGCCAGGAACTGCTGCAGTCCCGGCTCGACGGTGATGGACGGGTCGGCGTCCTGCTCGACGAATTCGAATCGCTTCGCCCGTCCGGGGACGACGCTGTGGTTCAGCTCGATCTCCAGACTGAACGTGGCGAGATCGATGTCCCAGGATTCGATCAACGGATCCAGGAACGAGATGCAGTTCTCGGCGGAAAGATGGAAGATGTCCGTGTCGAGAAAATCGAGCACAGTCACGCGCATCTCTTCGTAGCTGCGGCCGCTGATTTGGGCCACCATGCGTAGCCAGTAGTCATTCTTGAGCTCGTCCCGCGCCACCCGCTTCACCACATGCAGCAGCTTTTGCGTGACCAATCGCTCCAGCTCGCCGAAGGGTTGCTTCTCGAAGATCGCGCGCACGTGCGGCATCTTGTCGGGCTGGCATTTGCGCAGGATCAAATCACGCACTTCATGAAACAAGGGGACGGCTTCGTCACCCAGCTGCCGCTTCAACTGCGCTTTGCGCTGGAGGTCCGCGAGCTTCGCGAGCTCGCCGATGGGAAGCTTCAGGAACTTGTCCATCCGGTCATAGATGTCGGTGCGGCTCGGAGCGGGCGGCGCCTTTTTCCGGGTCAGGAGCTGCGAGATGTACGATTCCGTGACGCGCGCCGCGCGCGCGAGATCACGCTGCTCCAACCCCAATTCCTCCAACCGGTGCCGGATCGCTATTGGGACATCCACAAGGTCTCCTGGTCGCGGCGTATGGCGATTAACTTTCATTGGTTAACCTCAAGGTCAATTTATGCCATGCACTTGACAAGTCAAGTAAAGTGACTATCCTCAAGGCAGCAGGGATCAGAACAGGGCCCCGCACGAACAGGGCATCTATCCGCAGGTGGCGCCTTCAGCGCCTGGCGGTTTTGTTTCGGAGGGGGGCGGCACTTGGAGCGCCCTCCTTCTGCACAACTTCGAGCCACGTGCTCCAGGGAGTTCCATCGTGACCGAGATTCACTGCTACAACTGCGGCGGGTTCATCAGCGAACCGACGCAAATTGCGCATCGGCTGCCCGCTAGCGTGATGCACAAGGCGTTTGGGGCCATTCCGACCAGCGCCCTCTGCACCTGCACTCCCCCGGTCGTCTACGGGCCCCCGGCAGGGCGTTCATCGTCGCCGGGCGCGGCAAGACTCAATTAGGCAGGAGCGAACCATGGAAACCAAGCCGATGACCCCGATCACCATCCAGCGGTTCGTCAAGGAGCTGGACAAGCTGAAGCAGGAAGTCGATGCGGGCACGCTCGCGCCGCAGAACTACGATGGTCGGCTCGCGCGCATCATCGGGGAGCTGCGTGAGCGGGGCCTGGACGCCGATCGCGCCACCGCGACCGCCGCGCTGGCCGACGCCGTCACGCGGGGCGTGATCTCGTCTCCCACCGAAGCCCACATCCAGAGCCGGCTTGGGCTGGAATAGCGCGTCCGCAAGAAGACTTCTTCGTCTCCGTTTCACGTTGCGTTCATGAGCGTCCGGTAGTCATGTACCAAGGAGGTGAGGTATGGACTACCTGGGAGGCGGTTCAGCGATCGAGTTGTGGCTCTCCGAGCGCGAGGACCCGGGGTTCGACTCAGATCTGCAACGACACATCTGGGAGGAGTTACGCCTGGAGCCGGGGCTCGACTCCTCGGACATCGCCGTGGAAGTGTCTGACCGGGTGATGACTCTGCTCGGCCACGTTCGGAACTATCCCGAGAAGCTTGCGGCCGAGCGCGCGGCGGCTCGGGTGCCACGCATCCAGCACCTCACCAACAGCCTGAGCGTCGAGCTGCCACCCGGCCACGAACGCCCCGATGCGATCCTCCAAGACGAGGCGACGAACGTGTTGGCGCGCGACGTCGTCGTGCCGGTCGGGCAGGTGCGTTCGACCGTCGCTCAGGGGTGCATCACCCTTCAGGGAGAGGTCGACCGGGCACAGCAACGGGAGGCCGCCGAAGCGGCGGTGCGTCCGCTGACTGGTGTCAGGAATGTCGACAACCGGATCACCATCCGGCCTACGGAGACGACCCGAGAGTTGCAGGCGGAGCTGGTGTTGGCGTTGCAGCGTCATCAGGAGCTGCACACGCGGCATGTGCGGGTCGACGCTCGGACCGGCATCGTGGTGCTGAGCGGGCGGGTTCCATCGATCGCGGAGCGCTCTGCGATCGAGCGCACCATGTGGAGTGTTACCGGCGTTACGGGGGTAGTGGACGATCTGACGATCGAACGCTGAGCCAACCGTCGCCGCACATTCGGCCGTGGTCGCCTTTTGGCGACTACGGCCGATAGCGTTTCGGGAACCGCTCCTGCAGCTGCCGCAGCTTGGGCAGATCGTTGTAGACGATGTAGGGCTGTGTCAGGTGTTGGGCCAGGTAGTCCTGGTGGTACGCCTCGGCCGGATAGAAGTGGTCGAGCGCGGTCACCTCGGTCACGATCGGCGACGAGAACTCGTGCGCTTGCGTCAGCGCCTGGATATAGGCGCGCGCCGACTTCGCCTGCTGTTCATTCGCGTAGAAAATCGCCGACCGGTACTGCGGACCACGGTCCGGCCCCTGCCGGTTGATCTGAGTCGGATCGTGCGCCACCGAGAAAAAGATCTCTAGCAGCTGGGTGTAGGTGACCTGCGTCGGGTCGAACGTCACTTCCACAGACTCGGCGTGGCCTGTCGTCCCGGAGCTGACAGTCTCATATTGCGCTGTCTCAGCGCTGCCCCCCGCATACCCGGAGACCACGCGCACCACCCCCTTCACATGCTTGAACACGGCGTCTACGCCCCAGAAGCAGCCGCCCGCGAACACGGCCGTCTCGGTCGTGGGTGGAACCGGAGCCAGCAGCAGTATGGCGAGCCAATAGTGAAGAATGGTCGGGCCTCTTCCAAGCGGGTTCCCAATGATACGTCGCCAGCGGACCTGCTGGATGTCACGCCTTGGGAATGGCCTTCTTCGGATCGATGAACGGCATCGGCACCACCGTGGCGGCACGGTCGCCCACTTCCGGGACGGCGACCGTGAGCGTCGTGCCCGGCCGCGCCAGGCTCACCGGGCACCATCGCGTAGCCGATGTTCTTCTTGAGCCGCGGCGACTAGATGGCCGAGGTGATGTGCCCGACGGGTCGGGCCTTGCGGTCCTGACCGGCCATTTGGCCATGTTGAACGGAATCGGGTCGCCCGCGATCTCGACGCCGGCGAGCTTGCGTGCGTACGCCTTCGGGCCTTGATCTGCTTGCAGCGCGTCGCGGCCGATGTAGTCCGCAGGCTTGCCCTCGTCCACCAGTCGCTCGAGCCCGACCTCGTAGACGTTGTTCTCGAGCGTCATGTCGGCGCCCCAGTTGAGGATGCCGGCCTCGATGCGGCGGATGTCGGACGGGCCGGTCGGGCGGATGTTGTGCGGCTTGCCCGCCGTCCATGATGCGCTCCCACAGCTCGTCGCCGCGGCTGCCGTCGCGCAGGTACACCTCGTAGCCCACCTCGCCGGTCCAGCCGGTGCGCGTCACCACGACCGGGATGCCGTCGAGCGTGGTCTCGAGGAACCAGTAGTAGCGCAGCTTCGTCAGCACGCGTCGCCGAACAGCGTCTGCACGACCGTCCTTGGCCTTGGGACCCTGGATCTGCAGCGGCGAGACGTCGGGCTCGGTGATGCTCGACGCGCAGGCCGGCGTTGCAGCGCCACGCCCGCGCGCCCACAGCAGCACGTCGCTGTCGGCGAGCGCGAGCCAGAAGTGGTTCTCGCCGAGGCGCAGCAGCACCGGGTCGTTGATGATGCCGCCGTCCTCCGCGGTGATGACGACGTACTTGCCCTGGCCGACGGCGCAGCGCGAGAGGTCGCGCGGCGTCAGCATGTTGGTGAACGCGAACGCGTCCGGCCCGGTGATCTCGACCTGGCGCTCCACCGACACGTCCCACAGCGTCACGTGCATTGAGCAGGTGCCAGTACTCTTCCTCCAGGTCGGCGAAGCAGATCGGGAACAGCATGTGGTTGTAGACGTGTACGCCTTCGCGCCGTAGCGCTGCGTCGCCTCGAAGAACGGGCTGTGACGCAGGCGCGCGCCGCGCTGGACGAGGCTCATGTCGAACGACGTGTGCACGCTCAGACGCTCGCCGGAGCGCCGAGCGCCAACCCGGCCGCGAGAGCGCGCTCGTTCTGTTCCAGCAGGGCCGGTTTGATGCGGCTCCGCAGGGCACGCCGCACGCTCGCCTCGGTCACGGCGCCAGTCAGGGCGACAAACGCGCCCAGCGCCAGGACGTTGGCGCTGAGCTCGCCGCCCGGTCCGAGCGAGCGCGCGGTCGAGACGAGCGGCAGGACGACCGTATCGGGATCCGGCTCCTCCCCGGGAGGGATGGCCCGTTCGTCGACGATCCGTACACCGCCCGGCGCGAGTGGACGGCCGTGTTTGCGATACGCGTCCACCGAAAGACACACGATGATGTCCGGGACGCGCACGTCCGGGAGGACGATCTCGTGGTGCGATAGCACGACCTCGGATTTGGCAGCGCCCAGCCGCGCCTCGGGACCGTAGCTCTGGGTCGACACGACGTGCAGCCCGTCGTGCATCCCCGCCTCGGCCGTGAGCACGCCGGCCAGCATCACGCCCTGGCCCCCCGCGCCCGCAAAGCGCACCTGGATCGGATCCCCGAGCCTCACGCGGGCTCCGCCTGCCGCGCGCACAGCTCGGCGTACTGGGCCGTGTACTCGGGGGCCACCTCGCGCCGGAACACGCCCAGGGGCCGCTTGCCGGCCAGTCCTTCCTTGGTGATCGCTTCCTGGGGCAGGGTGAGGTCGCGCTCGTAGTCGAGCATCGCTACCGCGTCGCCCAGCGCGTTGAGCTTGCCATAGTAGGTGGGGCATTGGGTGAGCACTTCGACCACGGCGAATCCCGGGTGCCGCACGGCGTCGACGATGAGGGTCGGCAGCTCGTCGAAATCGAACGTGGTACTGCGGGCGACGAAGGTCGCGCCCGCCGCCATCGCCAGCTGGACGATGTCGAAGGCCGGCTCGAGACTGCCGAGCGGGGTGGTGACCGAGCGCGCGCCGCGCGGCGTCGTGGGCGCCTGCTGGCCCCCCGTCATCCCATAGATGCCGTTGTTGTAGACGATGGCGGTGATGTCGATGTTGCGGCGGCACGCGTGGATGAAGTGGTTGCCGCCGATCGCCGCGGTGTCGCCGTCGCCCATGGTGGTGATCACCGTGAGACCAGGGCGGGTGAGCTTCAGTCCGGTGGCGAACGCCAGCGCGCGGCCGTGGGTGGTATGCATCGCGTTGGCATTGAAATAGAACGGCGTGCGCCCCGAGCAACCGATCCCGCCCACCAGCACCAGCTGCTCGAGCGGGAGGGCGAGCCGGTCCAGGGCGGTCGCGAGCCCGCGCGCCACCTGCCCGTGACCGCATCCGGGGCACCAGACGTGCGGCATCGCTTCGAGCTGCAGGTACTGCCGCAGGTCCTGGCCGACTCTAGGCAAGGGCCACCTCCCCCGCGGTCCGCACCGCCGCGGCGATCTCCTCCGGACTGAACAGCGTCCCGTCCGCGCGTCCCAAGTGGCGCACCGGGGCCGCTCCGCCGACCGCCGCCCGCACCGGCAGCACGAGCTGGCCCAGGTTCAGCTCGGCGACCACGATGTCCTCCACTTGCGCGGCCAGGTCGGCGACGAGAGCCTCGGGGAACGGCCACAAGGTTTGCAGCTCGAGCAGGCCGGCCCGCACCCCTTCAGCGCGCAGCAGCTGAACCGCGCCGGCGGCGCTGCGGGCGGTGATGCCGTAAGCGAGAATCAGGTGCTCGGCATCCTCGAGCGCGGTCCCGCGATAGCGAATGACGTCATCGGCCTGGTCGATCCGCTCGATCGAGCGGCGCAGCATCCGGTCCAGATTCGGCCCGTCCGAAGCCCGCGGACGTCCCGACGCCGCGTGCGCCAGGCCGGTCACGACAAACGGCGCACCGTCGCCGAACGCCTGGAACTCCATTCCCGCAAACGGCTGGAAATTCGCCCCGGGCGGGCGGCGGTCCACGACGGGGACGGGCGCCAACTCCACGTTCTCGCGCATGTGCGACAGCGTTGCGTCGAGCAGCAGCACGACGGGGACGCGGTAGGTCTCGCTGAGGTTGAAGGCGGCCACCGTCACCTCGTACACGTCGCGTACCGTCGATGCCGTGAGCACGATGGCGGCGCGGTCACCGTGCGAGCCCCATCGGGCCTGCATCACATCGCCCTGGGCGGGCAGCGTCGGGAGGCCGGTGCTGGGACCGCCACGTTGCGAGTCGACGATGACACAGGGCGTCTCGGTCATCGCCGCGTAGCCGATGTGCTCCTGCATGAGCGAGAAGCCGGGCCCGGACGTCGCCGTCATCGCCTTGGCGCCGCCCCAGGAGGCGCCGATCACGGCGGCCAGCGCGGCGATCTCGTCTTCCATCTGGATGAACACACCGCGCACCGGTGGCAGCAGACGCGCCATCCATTCCATGATCTCGGTCGCGGGCGTGATCGGATACCCGGCAAAGAAGCGACACCCGGCCTGCATCGCACCTAATGCGCACGCTTCGTTGCCCTGGATCAGTTTCATATCAGGGCCTCGACTTGACCGAGCAGCGGGCGCTCCAGGACGAACACGAAATCGGGGCAGCGCACCGCGCACAGTCCGCAGAAGATGCAACGGCCGATGTCGCTCACCGCGATGCGTTGATCGGCGTCGAGTGAGAGGATGCCGCTGGGGCAGGCGGCGATGCACAGGTTGCATCCCTTGCACCAGGCCCGGTTCACGTGGAGGGCGGCGCTCCCCTGCGCGTAGCGCGCGAAGCCCGGGATCACGTCGTCGCCTCGACACCCGAGAGGTAGCGGTCGATACCGCGGGCGGCGACGGTGCCGGCGTGCACCGCCTGCACCACCGTCGCGCCCCCATTCACCGCGTCGCCGCCCGCGAAGTACTTCGGCACGCTCGTCTGCCCGGTGTGCGGGTCCACCGCCACGAGTCCGTGGTCGAGCCGCAGGCCGTCGATCCACGAGAAGAATTCCGTGCGACGCTGCTGGCCGATCGCCATGATGACGGTATTGGCTTGGAGCACGAATTCGCTCCCCGTCACAGGCTCGGGCCGACAGCGGCCGGAGGCGTCCGGCGCGCCGAGGCGCATGCGCCGGCACTCGACGCGATCCACGTGCCCGTTTCCCAGAAACCGCACCGGGTCGGCCAGGAACTCGAACGCGACGCCTTCGGCGCGCGCCTCGCGCACCTCGTGCGCGTAGGCCGGCATCTCCTTTTCGGTTCGCCGGTACAGCATCGTCACGTGCGGAGCGCCGAGCCGCAGCGCTTCGCGCGCGACGTCGATGGCGGTGTTTCCGCCGCCCACCACCAGGGTGTGTTCCCCAACGCGCGGGGGGTGGCCAACCTTGAGCGCCTCGATAAACGGCAGCGAGTCCCATACGCCGGGCAGATCATCGCCGGGGTAGGGCACCTCCGCGTCGTTGCCCAACCCGACGCCCAGGAACAGTGCGTCTGCTTCCTGTTCGAGCGCCCGCAACCGCACCGGCTGGTCGACGGGGTAGTCGAACCGGAACCGTACGCCGGCTCGGGCGAGTCGTTCCGCTTCGGCCGGGAGCGGGTCACGCGCCAATCGGTAGGGCGCGATGGCATAGCGCACCAGGCCGCCGACCTCGGAACGGGCGTCCACAACCGTCACCGCGTAGCCCAGACGCGCGAGCTCGGCGGCGCAACCGAGTCCCGCGGGTCCGGCGCCGATGACCGTTACGCGCTTACCGTTGCGCGGCCCGGGCTGCAGTGGAACGGCACCCCGCGGCAGAGCCCAATCGGCGGCGTAGCGTTGCAGCCGGGCGATCGAAATCGGACGACGTCCCTGCTTATCGAGGACGCACGCCTCCTGGCACAGCTCCTCCACAGGACACACGCGGGCGCACGAGCCTCCCAGGGCATTGGCTGAAAAAATGATCGTCGCCGCGGCCTGGAGATTTCCCCGCGCGATCGCGTCGAGAAAAGCGGGAACATCGATCTGGGTGGGACACGCGAGCATACACGGAGCGGGGGCCGTCGGGCCGCCGCACCGCAGGCATCGGTCCGCTTCCCACGGAGCTTCGGCGTCGTCCAGCGGCGTTTGCAGCGCCGAGGGCAGGGTGGTGCCATCCATAGGACCAAATCTCCCCACCGAGTATGAAGAAGGCCCGAAGCCTTCATGAAAGTAAGGATTCCTTCACGTTGGCTTCGCCCTGGCTTGGCGTTACGTGACGTTTCGTTGTTCCGTGGCCCTCACCTTGGCGGATCTTTCCCTCGGCCAGTCCGGCATCCTGGCCGAGTTCAATCTTTCTTCTGACGACGCCGGGAGGCTGATGGAGGTCGGCTTCCTCCCGGGCGCGCGCGTGCGTGCGATCCGGGCTGCGCCCGGAGGCGACCCCCGTGTGTTCCGCGTGGACGGCGCCGAGGTGGCGCTGCGACAGGAAACCGCGCGACTCCTGCCGCTGCGCGCCGCCCCACCGTGAGCGCCTGTCATGATTGCCCCCTCGCCCAGCGGGTAGACGCACCGGGGTCTGGACACGAACCTCTCAGCGTGGCCCTCGTCGGTCCCCCCAATGCGGGCAAGTCCACTTTGTTCAACGAGCTCACCGGACTGCGGCAGCGGGTCGCCAACTACCCGGGCGTCACGGTCGAGCACCGCGTGGGGCGGGCGTCCCTCGGTCCGGGAACGAGCGTGGACGTCATCGATCTTCCCGGCAGCTACAGCCTGCAGCCGCGTTCCGACGACGAGCGACTGACCGATGACGTGCTCCACGGCCGTTGTCCCAGCGTGCCGCGGCCGGACGCCGTCCTGCTCGTACTCGACGTCACCAATCTGGGACGCCACCTGGTGCTCGCCGCACCGGTGCTCGCGCTGGGCCTGCCCACCCTGGTCGTCTTGAACCTGGCGGACGATCTGGAGCGCCGTGGCGGGGCCGTGGACACCATGACATTGGCGCGCCGGCTCGGCGCGCCGGTGGTGCTGGCGAGTGCGAAGACGCGGCGCGGGCTGGACACGGTGCGCGCGTTCCTGACGGGCCGCTTCGCCGTGCCGCTGCCCACCGATCTGCCGCTCGTGCGGAACATCCCCGCCTGCCGGTTGTGGGCGGGACGTATCGCCGACGCGTCGGCCTACCGCGCTCCGGCACCGCCGCTGTGGACCCATCGCCTCGACGCTCTGTTCCTGCACCCGGTGGCGGGCCCGCTCGTGTTCCTTTTCGTGCTGCTCGCCGTGTTTCAGGGAATGTTCGCGGTCGCGGCGCCGCTTTCCGACGGGCTGGAATCGCTGCTCACCGTCGCGGGCGCCTGGGCGGGCGCGCTGCTCCCAGCCGGGGCGCTCCGCGACCTGTTGCTCCAGGGGGCGTGGGCCGGCGTCGCCTCTGTGGCAGTCTTCTTGCCTCAGATCCTCGTGCTGTTCCTCTTTATCGGAGTGCTCGAGGACTCGGGTTATCTCGCGCGGGCAGCGCTCATCGCCGATTGCACGATGGCCCGGGTTGGGCTTCAGGGGAAGTCGTTCATCCCGCTGCTATCGGCGTACGCGTGCGCTGTTCCGGCAGTACTCTCCACGCGCACCATCGAAAGCCGTCGGGACCGCCTCGCCACCATACTAGTCGCGCCATTCATGACCTGCGCTGCCCGCCTGCCGGTGTACACACTGATCATCGCCGCTTTCCTGCCGAACGTGCCGCTGCTCGGGCCGGCGTTCGGGCTCCGCGCCGGGGCGCTGGTGGGGTTGTACCTGCTCGGGTTCGCCGCTGCGGTCGGCACGGCCGGGCTGCTCAAATCCACCATCCTGAAGAGCGAGCGCACCCCGTTCGTGCTCGAGCTGCCGCCCTACCGGATGCCCACGTTGCGTTCGCTTGGTCTGCGACTGATCGACCGCGGCAAGGCGTTCCTCACGCGGGCGGGGACGGTGATTCTCGCGGTATCGGTCGGCGTATGGTTGCTGTCGCACCTCCCGCGTGTCGGCGGAGCCGCTCCGGACCTGACGCACAGCGTCGCCGGGACGGTGGGCCGAGCGATCGAGCCGGCCATCCGACCCCTGGGCTTCGACTGGAGGATCGGCGTCGGCCTCGTGACCTCGCTCGCGGCTCGCGAGGTGATCGTGGGGACGCTCGGGACGATTCACGGGATCGAGGGGGACGAGACGTCGGTCGGATTGCAGCGGGCGTTGCGACACGATCTCACGCCCGGGGGCGCGGTGGCGCTGCTCGTCTTCTTCGCGTTCGCCATGCAGTGCGTGTCGACGCTCGCCGTCGTGCGGCGTGAGACGGGGGGCTGGAAGTACCCGATCCTGCAGTTCAGCTACATGCTGGCGCTCGCCTACGGCGGCGCGCTGCTGGCCAATCGGGTGGTTACCGCCCTGTTTTGAGCGTGGGCGTCACAGCGCCAACGGAGAGGATGGCGGCCATCGGGGTCCGTTACGGGAGAATGCGTGTGCCCAGTGGAGGAAATGAGGGAATCAACTCATCCATGTCCGCCCGCCGCTCCTGATACAACCCCTTGAGGATGTGCAACATGGAGTCGCGATCCGACATGCGGAGATGGAGGTGCGAAGCCAGCATCAGTCGCATCACCCCGGATGGGTCATTGAGGAACGACTCGAGGTTCACGTCGTAGCGGGTCAACACGTCCGCGTACGCGAATGTCAAATCGGGCCCGACGTCCTTCAGGGCGGTGACCCCCAACCCCGAAATCGCATGGCATTCGGTGCAGCCGCGCTGCACGAAGATCGCCGCGCGCGGATCGAGTTGGGCACGCCCGGTATCGGCCACTGCGGCTCGCGCCGGCCGTCCCGTATTGGCCCCGACCGAAAGGGCTGTGACCAGCCCGACCCAGACTGCCAGCGCTGCCTTCATGCGTCGAGTGTAAGCGCGGCGTCTGCGCAGGCCTGTTAAGCACCTCCGAAGATTTCATCATGATTGCTTGAGTGCCCCTTCACCTCGGCCGGGCGAGGTTGCTCGTACAACCTCAAAAGGCTGGAGCAACCCGATGCCCAGGGTTCTGATTCTCTACGGCACCACCGACGGCCATACGGCGAAAATCGCCGAGATCTTGGGTGACACTTTGCGCGCCGAGGGCTGTGCCGTCGATGTGATCGACGCGGCCCAGGCCCCTGCGTGGGTCCGCCCCGAGAAGTATCAGGGCGTGATCATCGCGGCCTCGATTCAGATCGGCAGCTATCAACGGCCGATTGTGCGCTGGGTGCACGCGCACGCCGCCCGTCTGAGCCGCATGCCGAGCGCGTTCTTGTCCGTCTGTCTGGGGATCGTGGAAGACCGCCCCGAGGCGCACCAGGAGGTCGAGCGGATTATCCAGAAGTTCTTGAATCAGGCCGGTTGGCAACCCACGACCACCATGCCGGTCGCCGGAGCCATTCCCTACACCCGGTACAACTGGGTCAAGAAGTTGATCATGCGGCGCATTGCCGCCAAGAACGGCGGTGGTACGGACACGTCCCGCGATTTCGAATACACAGATTGGGACGGTTTGCGCAGTTTCGCTCAGACCTTCGCGCGCGCCCACCGCCTCGCGCATCGCGCTTTCGCTGCGGTCTAGCGCCTAGCGACACCCGCACCGGGTGCTTGCGGACCGCAAGCGAGGCGGTTCTGTTTCCCGTATGAACGAACGCGACCACGCCCCGATCGTCACCATTGCTTTCCTCGCCGCCTTGGCCGACGGCCGGACGACGCCCGAAGAGGACGAGGAGCTGCGCGGGACGCTCGGAAAGCTCGGGATCTCCGACGTCGATGCGGTAGCCCAGCGCGGCGCCGGCGATCCCGCCACACTCAAACAGCTCGCCGGGCGTCTCTCCGACGATGACGCCCGTCGCCTCGCCTACGAGACGGCCGTGGTGGTGTGCAACGCGGATGGATCGCTCAACACCCAGGAGAAGGAGTTCCTGAACGCGCTCCGTGGCGCGTTGGGACTCAGCGTCCAGTCCACCGCCGAGGTGGAGCAGGCCGCCGCGGGGCTTGCCGCCGCGCCAAGACCGCCGGTCCAGGTGGGGACCGGCACACCTCCCTCGGACGACGCACTCGACCAGCAGATTCTGCAACAGGCGATGATCACCGGGGCCGTGGAGCTGTTACCGGACAAACTCGCCAACGTGCTGATCCTGCCGTTGCAGCTGCGGCTCGTGTACAAAATCGGCCAACACTACGGCCAGCGCCTCGACGCCAGCCAGGTGAAGGACCTGGCGGCGACGTTCGGGCTCGGGGCCGCGGCGCAGGTGATGGAAGGGGTGGTGCGCAAGTTCTTCGGTGGGATCGTGGGCGGTGCGGCGGCCGTGGGGGTCACCTTCGCCACGACATACGCCCTGGGCCATGCCTCCAAACAGTATTATGCCCAGGGCCGCAAGCTCTCGACGGCTGACTTGAAGCGCCTGTTCGCGCAATTTCAGGAAGATGCGAAGACGATCTTCCCCAAGGTCAAAGACGAGATCGCCACGCAGGCGAAGACGCTCAACCTGAAGACACTGCTCAACAACTAGACGCGCGCGTTCTTCATTCCATAGAGCGCGCGGTCCGCGGCCACCAGGAGCTGCTCCATGGTGTCCCCGTCGCGGGGATACAGGGCGATCCCGGTGCTGGTGGAGACCGTCGGCCGGCCCGCATCCGATGCCAACCGCGCGCGGACCCGCTGGGCCACGACCTGCGCCTCCGCCTCATCCACCTCTGGCAGAATCACGCCGAACTCGTCGCCCCCGAACCGCCCCGGCGTGTCGATTTCCCGGCAGTTCCCCCGGATGCACTCGGCGAGTTGGACCAGCGCCCGATTGCCGGCCAGGTGGCCCTGACCGTCGTTGATCTGCTTCAATCCGTCGAGGTCGAACAGGATGAAGGCGAAACCGCGCGTCGTGCGCTGAGACCGTTTGATCTCGGCTTCGAGCACCGCGACGAGTTGCCGGTAATTGGCGAGACCGGTGAGCGGGTCGGACGTGGCGAGCTCGCGCAGGCGCCGCTCACCGCTGTGCCGCTCACTCGATACGGCCGCCAGAACCAGAATCGTGACGGCCGTGACGGCCATGAATGTCTGCAGCAGCAGGAGTTGGGCGTTCGCCTGGACTTGTCCCAGCTGCCCTAACCCATCGACGACCTGGGCGATAGCGATGGCCGCCAAGACGGCGACCGCCGTCGCGGCGGTGCGGCGGCCGAAGCGCAGGGCCGCCCAGATCAGAACCGGTATGCAGAGGAACCCGAGCGAGGGACCTCCTAACGGACCGAACGCCAGCGACCCGAGCACGACCAGGGTCAGGAACATGACGGCCGTCTCCGTAAACCGGTCCCAGGTCCAGTGAATGCGCGGTCGAACGGTCCACAGGATGAGTGGCGGTGCGACGATCAGCGCGCCGGCTGCGTCTCCCAGCCACCAGGTGAACCAGACGGGGAAGTAGTCGCTCCAGGGGAGATAATCGCCCAGCGCCAGACTCGTGGCCCCAATGGTGGGGCTGATAGTCGTCGCGACGACCCCGCCCAAGGCCGCGAACCGCATCACATCACCGCCCCGCTCAAATGCACGGGTCCCCTTCGCCCATCGGTTCACCAATGCTGCCCCGATGAGGCCTTCCAACGTGTTTCCAGTAGCGATGGCTACCGACGTCGCGAATGAGCCGGCCGTGGTGAGGTTGTAGAGCAAGGCACCACCGAAGATCGCCGGCCACACCCGGTCGCCCGCCACGAGGAACGCGGCCAGCGCGATTCCGGTCGGGGCCCACACGGGAGAGGCGCTCGGATTCACCAGGCCGAGCCGCAGGCCGAGCTTGCCGGCGGCCGTGTAGATCACCGCAAGCCCCAGTAACAAGCCGAGTTGGCGCAGCGACCGTTGCAGGATCATACGGGAGCTATACTACACCACGACACTATTTTGGCGCGAGCCCCGTAGGCTGTACGAACCCCTCTCTGGAACCCGTGCTCATGCTCAAGCCCGTTGTCGGCCTGGCGGCCGTCGGAATCCTCACTGTTCTCCTGCTGCCGTTGCTCGGCACCCTCCTGGGTGTCGCTTTCTTCTTCGTGAAGATCGCCCTCGTGGTGTTCGCGATCTGGCTCGTGTTCCGCTTGTTCCGCAAACGCTCCGGCGACGAAGCCCCCGCCGAGTAGGAGCCCACCCTCGCTCAACGCGGGTGGCCCGTCTAACGTACAGGGCGACGAGAACTCAGGTTCCGTCGCCCTTATTCGTCGGTCCTCACCGGAGGGTTCATGCGTCCCAGTCTCAGCCTCGCCCTGGCCCTGTTCGCCCCGGCCGTGGTCGCCGCCCAGAGCGCGCTTCCCCGGCAGCACGCGCCGCAACCCACGACCCCCGCCATCACCGCCGCCGACCTCATGACGCGGCTCTACATCTACGCCGACGATTCCATGTTGGGCCGCGAAGCCGGCGGCCCCGGCAACGTGAAAGCCACCGACTACATTGCGGCGCAGGCCCGGCGCATGGGATTGCAGCCGGCCGGGGACAGCGGGACGTATTTTCAGACCATCCCCATGAAGTCGCGCAGCTACGATACGACCTCGACCTTTACGGTGGCCGGCGCTCCGCTCGCACCGTTCACCGACTACCTGTCGCTCTCGCGGCAACCGGCCGTCAATCCCGCCGTCGTCGCCGTGTTCGGCGGGGTGCTGGGGGATAGCGCCCATCAGCTGACGGAGGCCCAGGCGACGGGGAAGCTTGTCGTCCTGAGAACCGGCGGGTTCAATTCCTTGCGGGCATTGCGCCGCCCGCCCACCGTACCCGGCGCCTGGGGCATCGCGCTCATCGGGCTCGATAGCCTCCCGCCAGTGGTGCTCGCGTCGATGCGGCGGCCGCAGTTGTTCATGGACGACAACCAGATGCCCCCGCCGTCGCAACCGTTTGTCGTACTGATTTCGAACGCCGCCGCCACCAAGCTCTTCTCGACGCCGCTCGATTCGCTCAGTCCCGGCACCGCGGGCGCGACCGCGGCCATCGATCTCCGCTGGACCGTCACGCCGGCACCGAACCCGGCGCGCAACGTCGTCGCCATCGTCTCCGGCGCCGATCCCAAACTCAGGGGAGAGTACGTCGCCATCGGCGCGCACAACGACCACATCCCCTTCCAGCGCGGCGTCGATCACGACTCGATCCGCATCTGGAACCACGTCGTGCGCCCCGAAGGCGCCGACGATTTCGGCAAGCAGGCGACTCCCGCCCTGCAGGCCAGGGTGGACTCCCTGTTGGCTGCCTGGCGCGCCGCCCACCCGGGCGCCGCGCGGGTCGATTCGATTTCCAACGGCGCCGACGACGACGGGTCGGGTACCGTCACCGTGCTCGAGATCGCGGAGCGGCTTTCATCTCTGCCGCGCAAACCAAAACGCTCGATCCTCTTCGTATGGCACACGGGCGAGGAGCGGGGCCTGCTCGGCTCGCGCTACTTCACCGATCACACGACGGTGCCGCGCGACTCGATCGTGGCGCAGCTCAACATGGACATGGTGGGCCGCGGCGACGCCGATGACGAGGTGGGCCGCACCAAGGACGGCGCGCCGATCCACGGCTCGCCGCACTACGTGCAGCTCGTCGGGTCCCGCCGCCTCTCGACCGAGCTCGGCGACCTCATCGAGCAGGTGAACACGCAGGGCAAACACAACCTGACGCTGGATTACTCGATCGATGCCGACGGCCACCCGTCCAACATCTACTGCCGGTCAGACCACTACTCCTACGCCCGCTATGGCATCCCGATCGTGTTCGTCACGACCGGGCTGCACTCGGACTATCACCAGGTGACCGACGAGCCGCAGTACATCGACTACGAGCACATGGCGCGCGTCGCCAACCTGGTCGAGGACGTCGCGATCCGCCTCGGCAACCTCGATCACCGGCCCGTGGTCGACAAACCCAAGCCCGATCCCACGGCGCCCTGCCGCCAGTAAGAGGAATGCTCATGATTCGCAGAGGCTTCAGGCAGGCAGTGCTGATCGCGGCCTCCTTCATGGCAGCCGCCCCGATCGGCGTCGCCGCTCAGCAGGACTCGATCACCGCAGTGTTGGCCCGCATTCGGGACGAGGGCCTCAACCGCTCGCAGGTGTTGGAGACCGCCCTCGGACTCTCCGACCTGAATGGTCCACGCCTCGCCGGGTCGGCCGGCTACATGCGGGCCGCCGCCTGGGCGCGCGACCGGCTCACCGCCTGGGGGTTGGCGCATGCGGCGCTCGAGCCGTGGGGGCGGCGCGGCCCCAGCTGGGAGCTGGATCGCTTCTCGATCGAGATGACGGCCCCCACCTATTTGCGGATCAACGCCGTACCGCGCGCCTGGACGCTGCCGACCAACGGCGTCGTGGCGGGTGCCCCCGTCGCGGTGCGCATCCGCGCCGATTCGGACTACGCGCGCTACCGCGGCACGTTGAAGGGGGCCATCGTGCTGAACGGTGTCCCGGGAGCGATCAACCGCAACCGTGATCCGGTCCATCGCTTTTCGGACGCGGAGCTCGACTCGCTGGCCCGGCTCACCGATCCTGGGGAGCCGCACAGCTATTGGGAGGATTACGACGACTTTGCGAACTCGCTCGTGGCGCGCAACAAGCTGTACACCTTCTTCAAGACCGAGGGTGTCGCCGCGGTGCTCGAGGCGAGCCAGACGCCGGGCGTGCTGCGTCCGGATGGCTTCTGGCGTTACGCGCCGCAGGTCGACAGTGCCGTGCCCACGTTCATCGTGGCCCGTGAGCACTACTCGCGTTTGCTGCGTCTGGTCCAGCACAACATCCCGCTGCGGCTCGAGCTGTCAGTCGCGTCCCGCTTTACGCAGACGGATTCGCTGGGCTACGATGTCGTGGCTGAGTTACCCGGTTCGGATCCCGCGCTGGCGCCGGAGATCGTGATGATCGGCGGCCACCTCGATTCGTGGATCGGCGGCACCGGGGCGGCCGACAACGGCGCCGGGAGCGCGGTCGCGATGGAAGTGCTGCGTATTCTCAAGACCGTGAATGCGCGGCCGCGACGCACGATCCGGATTGGCCTATGGGACGGGGAAGAACCGACCCTGGATTACTCCGGGTCGGTGGGCTACGTGAAGCATCACTATGGCGACCCGGAGACCATGAAGCTGCTGCCGGAGCACGCGCGCTTCGACGTCTACTTCAACCTCGATAACGGTTCCGGGAAAATCCGCGGCCTGTATCTGCAGAACGATTCCGCCGCGCGGCCGATCTTCGCCCGCCTGTTGGCCCCGCTGGCGGATCTGGGCGCCGCCAACCTCACGATTGCCAACACCGGCTCCACCGACCATCTCTCGTTCGTGGGCGTAGGGTTGCCGGCGTTCGAGTTCATCCAGGACCCGGTGGACTACGAGACTCGCACCCATCACAGCGTGCTCGACGTCGGCGACCTGCTGCTGGAAGACGACCTGAAGCAGGCCGCCGTGGTGATGGCGTCGGTGGTATATCAGACCTCGATGCTGGATCAGCGCATTCCGCGAACGCCATTGCCGGTGGCGCGGTCGCACTGAGGCGCGTTTACTGCCTGCCCTCCCGCTCGTGCGATTCGAGCGTGTCGACGGGCAGCCCGGGACCGGTCTGGGCATAGGCGCTCGCGGCGCCATGACGATAGACCAGATCACCGCCGCTCGCCCCGACTTGATAGCCCGCACCCAGCAGGACTACGGTACCGACGGTGCCGACCATACGTGCCGCACGCCCCGCGACTCCGGGCGCGAGCCCGATTCCCGCCACCAGCAGCAAGACACCGGAAAGAACCAGGAACAGCTCGGCGGCTTCTTCGTGGCTTTCAAGGGGGCGATCCGAGACGACGCGCTCGACTCGTTCTTGCTGCGCTTCTCCGCTCCGCACCGCCACGAATGCGGAGATCGCGAGCGCACCGGCGACCGCGACGGGGAACGCCCAGGCACGGCGCGGGGCGGTGCCGCGGCGAATCGCCCACAGCGCACCCACAGCCACCAGTGGCAACAGCACCGCGAACACGATCGGAAAGTGCACGACCGCGGGGTGCAGCGGACTAGGAATCATCGGTATATCCTCCGAATGAGTACGGCTGCAACTTGGGGAGACTGCCGGCGCCGCGGTATCCGACGTTCGACAGTGTCCGGCAAGAACAGTCCCTCCCCCGGCAAATGACGGAGGCCCGGAATGGTCGACGACGGCGCGCCCCGACTCCGGCTGGTGCTGGCGCTGGTGCTGTTCGGCATCGCCGCGGCGACTGCCCTCGATCTGGTGCTCGACGCGCCCACTCGCTGGCTCTCGTTTCACGCGATCTACGAGCTCGCAGTCGCAGCCGGGGGACTGGTCACGGCGACGGCGCTGTGGTTTGCCTGGTCCGGTGCAGAACGCCGTGCCGAAACGATGCGCCGCGATTTGGCCGAGCGCAGTGCGGAGGCCGACCGATGGCGCGCCAGCTCGCGCCTGGCGCTGGATGGTCTGGCACGGGCCATCGACGAGCAATTCGAAACCTGGAAGCTCACGCCGACCGAACGGGAAATCGCACTTCAGCTCCTCAAAGGCCGCAGTCTCAAGGTGATCGCGGCGACTACTGGCCGCAGCGAGCGGACCGTGCGCCAGCATGCGGTGGTCGTATATCAGAAATCCGGTCTCGGCGGTCGCGCCGAATTGAGTGCGTTCTTCCTCGAAGGCCTGATGCTTCCCGACGGGCGGCAGCGCGAGTGATTCTCAGCGCGACGATGGGAATCCGCCGCAATGCTCCTCCCAGAGGAGGTCGTCCCTAGACCCAAAGAACGTCATCCCTGGGTGTTGCCAATCGTTGCGCATTGCCAAACTCACGCAAACTCCGGGTCCGCGGAGTCTTGGTTTCGTCGCTCTCTCCCATCCATCCAGGCTTCAACTACACCAGCAGTAGGTGGTTAGGCAAAACGCGCCGGGGCGGTACGGCCCATGCCGTATGAATGGGCGATGTATCGGAAGCGACCAGGACCTGTGGTTTAGAGGAGTGCTTATGAACCGGAAGGGTTTCACACTTATTGAGCTGCTCATCGTGGTGGTGATCATCGGCATCCTGGCCGCGATCGCGATCCCGAAGTTCGCCAACACCAAGGAAAAGGCCTACATCGCGTCGATGAAGTCGGATCTGCGCAACTTGATCACGGCCGAGGAAGCGTATTTCGCCGATTCGATCAAGTACACGACGGCGATCGGTGCCGGCGGCCTGTCCTTCAACGTGACCACGGGCAACAACAACCCGACGCTCGCGCTGACGGCCGATGGTTGGACCGCCACGCTGTCGAACCTGAACACCACCAAGACGTGCGCCATCTTCATCGGCAGCACGGCGGTCGCCCCGGCTGTCAAAGAGGGCGAGCCGAAGTGTAAGTAGGGAATTCGCGACGAACCTCGCGCCTCGGCCGACCTGTCCCTCAGGCAGCCGAGGCGCGAGTGTTATGGGAAGATGCCCATCTCCTCGTAGGTCCGCGCCACCTTGTCGATGGCGCTGATGAAGGCCGCCGTTCGCAGAGACACCTTGTCTGCGCCGTGGCGCTCCTGGATTTCGCGAATCTGGTGGTAGGCCGTGACCATCGACTCTTCCAGCCCGGAATTCACCAGATCCTCCTCGTCCGGACCCTCGGAGTAGAATCCGATCTCCTGCTCGCTCAGCTGCTTTCCGGTGGATTGTTGCACGGCTTGCAACAGCCGGCGCGCGGCGCCTTCTTCATAGCGCTTCGACATCCGCCCGAAGCGGACGTGCGACAGGTTCTTCAGCCATTCAAAGTAGGAAACGATCACCCCGCCCGCGTTGAGCCACAGATCGGGCAGCATCAGGACGCCGCGCTGTAGCAGCACTTCTTCCGCCTCGACCGTGCTCGGGCCGTTGGCCGCTTCCGCGATGATCTTGGCCTTGACGCGCGGGGCGTTGTCCGCGGTGAGGACCCGCTCCAGCGCCGCCGGAATGAGAACATCGCAGTCGAGCTCGAGCACCGCGGCGGCGCTCGGCAGATCGGTGGCGCCGGGGAAGCCGAGGATCGACTTGCGTTCACGCCGGTGCGCCATCACCTGGTCTACATCCAGTCCGGCCGGGCGGGCGATGGCGCCCTCGAACTCCGACAGCCCCACGATCACCGCTCCCGCTTCCTGGAAGAACTTGGCGGCGTGATAGCCCACGTTGCCGAGACCCTGGACCACGATCCGCTTACCGGCGAGCCCGCGGGACAATCCCAGCGATTTCATGAGCGGAGCGGTGTCACAGGCCTCCCGAGTCCCGAAACACACGCCGCGACCGGTGGCTTCGGTGCGGCCGCGGATACCGCCCTGGGCCAGCGGCTTCGCCGTCACACACGCCAGCGCGTCCAGCTCGCCACCTGCGAGCGAGGCGTAGGTGTCCGCAATCCAGGCCATCTCCTGCGGGCCGGTGCCGAAATCCGGCGCGGGTACGTCCACGCCGGGACCAATGAACCGCTTGCGCACCAACTCGAACGTGTAGCGGCGGGTGATGCGCTCCAGCTCGGCGCTGGAGTAGAGGCGGCGGTCGATCTTCACGCCGCCCTTGGCGCCGCCGAACGGCACGTCGACGATCGCGCATTTGTAGGTCATCAGGGCCGCGAGGGCCATGACCTCGTCCTCGTCAACGTCGGGGCTGTAGCGAATCCCGCCCTTGGTGGGGAGCTTGTGCTGGCTGTGCTCGGCGCGCCACGCGTGCATGACTTCGATCGAGCCGTCGTCGCGCCGAACGGGGAAGCTGACGTAGTAGACGCTGTTGCACGTCTTGATTTGCCCCAGCAGCATCAGGTCGTGCTTGGTGAACTTCGCCGCACGGTCGAACTGATGGTTCACCTGATCGAAGAAGCCTGACACGCCGCCTCCTGGTGAGGCAGCAAGAGTATCCTCCTATTCTCCCACGAGCCACCCGCGCGTTGTTCGTGCTGGGGGCTGGCGCCCGTTCGCTCGACCGACTTTGGTTCGGACTGTAGGTTCAAGGCTTCCCCGACTGGAGCACGCTGTGAGATCACACGCCACTACGCTCGTCGCGACCTGCCTGATTGGTCTGGGCGCATTCCGAATCGAGGCCCAGGCCCGTCGCCCGGTGCCCCAATACACGATCGAGCAGTTCATGAACACCTCCGTGATGTTCGGGGCGTCGTTCGCGCCCGACGAGCGCAGCGTGCTCGTGTCGAGCGATCGGTCGGGCGTGTTCAACCTGTGGGAGGTGCCGTTGCAGGGCGGGGCGCCGCGGCAGGTGACGACCTCGACCACCGACGGGATCTTCAGCATCGGCTTCCTGCCGGGGGAACGCCGGTTCCTGTACAGTCAGGACCGCGGGGGCAACGAGAACGATCATCTCTACCTGCAGGCGACGGACGGCACCGTCCGGGACCTCACGCCGGGGGACAGCCTCAAAGCGGCTTTTTACGACTGGTCGGCGGACGACAAGTCATTCTTTTTCGGGACGAACGCGAGGGATCGGCGCTACTTCGACGTCTTCGCGATGCCGATCGCGACGCTCGCGCCACGCGAAGTGTTCCGCGACACTGTGGGGTACACGCTCGGCGCGATCTCCGGCGACGGACGCTGGCTTGCCCTGACGCGCGAGATCACCACCCAGAACAACGAGATGTATCTGCGCGACGGGCAGAGCGGCGAGATCCGCCACATCAGCCAACACACGGGCGACGTGCAGCATCAGCCCCAAGCGTTCAGTCCGGACGGCCACTACCTCTACTACCTCACGAACGAAGGCAGCGACTTTCAATACCTGGCGCGCTACAACCTGGCATCGGGAGCGCGGGATACGGTCGAGCGCGCCGACTGGGACGTGATGTATGCCTATTTCTCGAAGCACGGGAAGTACCTGGTCGTGGGCATCAACAACGACGCGCGCACGGAGATTCGGGTGTACGAGGCGGCCACGCATCGACGCGTGTCGATTCCCACCCCACCGGCCGGCGACGTCACCGGAGTGTCCATCTCGCCCACCGAAGCCCGCATGGCGTTCTATGTGAACGGCTCGCGCTCGCCCAGTAACCTGTTTGTCATGGGCCTGGGGGCTGGAAGTGGAGCGCCGCGTCAGTTGACGCAGAACCTGAGCCCTGACTTGGACGCGGCGAACCTGGTGGACGGGCAGGTAGCGCGCTATGCGTCCTATGACGGGGTCCAGGTTCCGTCGTTGCTGTACCGGCCGCAGCAAGTCAGCGCCGGTGACCGCGCTCCAGCCGTGCTGTGGATCCACGGCGGACCAGGTGGACAGACGCGGCTCGGCTATAACGCCTTCGTCCAGTACCTGGCGAATCACGGCTACGTGGTGCTGGCGGTGAACAACCGGGGCTCGAGCGGTTACGGCAAAGCGTTCAACATGATGGATGACCGCCGCCACGGCGAAGCCGACCTCGATGATCTCGTGTGGTCGAAGCGCTACCTCGCGACGCTGGGCTACGTCGATACCGCGCGCGTCGGCATCATCGGGGGCAGCTACGGCGGCTATCTCACCCTCGCCGGGGTCACCTTCCGTCCCGACGTGTTCGCGGTGGGAGTCGATTTCTTCGGCATCTCGAACTGGGTGCGCACGCTGCGCAGTATTCCGCCGTGGTGGGAGTCGTTCCGCACAGCGTTGTATACCGAAATGGGAGACCCGGGGTCAGCGGATTCTGTCCGGCTGTACCGTATCTCGCCCCTGTTCCACGCCGACCAGATCAAGAAACCGCTCCTCGTACTCCAGGGCGTGAACGACCCGCGCGTGCTGAAGGCAGAATCCGATCAAATCGTCGACGCCGTCCGGCAACGCGGTGGTGTCGCCGAATACGTCCTGTTCCCGGATGAGGGTCACGGGTTCATCAAGAAGGAAAACAACATCAAGGCGTACCGCACCGCACTGGAGTTTCTCGACCACTACCTCCGGGCGCCGGCCACCCCGTAGCGGCTCGAGCGCCGCTCCGACGATTGATGCGGACTTTCTTCGATTCGCTGCGGGCCCTCGTGTATGGGGTGGGATTCGTCCTGGCGTGGGGCTGGCTCGCGCTCCAGGTCCGTCCGTTCGATCGATCCATCCCGATCACGCTCCCTTCGTGGACCCCGGTGGCCGGGATGGTGCTGCTCGTGGTGGGCGGCGCGGTGGTCCTCGTCTGTGTCACGGGCTTCGTATGGTGGGGAGCCGGGACGCCGGCTCCCTTTGACCCTCCGCGCCGGTTCGTGGCGCGAGGTCCGTATCGCTTCGTCCGCAATCCGATGTACATCGGAGGATTTGTCGCCCTGCTGGGTTACGGTCTGTTGCTCCGCTCGCCCGCGATCCTGGCCCTGGTCCTGGTGGCAATCGGGTGCCTGCATTTGTTCGTGGTGCTGTACGAAGAGCCGACGCTCACCCAGCGCTTCGGGGAGGACTACCGGCACTACCGGGCTACGGTGCGGCGCTGGCTGCCGCGGTTCGTCGCGCTGCTGCTCGTGGGACTGTCATGGGGCGCCTGCGGGGGAGGACCGGTGCCGGGCCGCACGGCCGCGGAAACGCGCATCAGGGAATACCGCAACGGCCACTGGTTCGATGGCAACCGGTTCGTGGACCAGACGATGTATGTGGTGGGGGACCGGTTTCGCGCGCACCGGCCGCGCCAGGTGGACACGGTGATCGATCTCGCCGGTGGTTGGGTGGTGCCGCCATACGGCGACGCGCATCAACACCTGCTCGAGCCGGCCCGGATCGCGACCTATGTGCAGCTGTTTCTGCACGACGGAGTGTTCTACATCAAAGACCAGGGGACCGCGCCCGCCTTACGAGCCCAGTTCGACAGCGCGGTCAACGTTCCATCGTCGTTTGAGTATGTGAGCGCCAACCAGGCGTGGACTGCGCCCGGAACGTCCCGGTTCCAGGATCACCTCGATACCAACGCCGTCATGCTCGTGAATACGCAAGACGACCTGGCGCGACGGTGGTCCGAGTTCCTCGAACGCCGCCCCAAACCGGATCATGTGACGCTGCTGCTCAGTTATTCGAAGCAGCACGCGAATCGCAAGGACGATCGTGGGATCGATCCAGCGTTGGTGCCGAATCTCGTGCACCGCGCTCACGGCGCCGGGCTGACCGTGTCAGCGCACGTCGTGACGGCGGCGGATTTCCGCCACGCCGTGGCCGGCGGTGTGGATGAGGTCGCGGAGGTCCCGGGCGGGAGTGATCTACCGGTCGACGCGTTCCGGCTCACCGATGCGGATGCCGAGGTGGCCGCGGGACGCCGCATGACCGTGGTGACGTCGTTGGCGAAACTCGCCATCGACCTGCGGCGCGATAGCGCCGGAGCCGCGGACCGCATCCGCGACGTCTACGCTCCCAACGTCGAGGTGCTGCGCCGCCACGGAGTGCGACTGCTCGTGGGCACCGATCTGATTCACCAGAGCGCCGCCCTCGAGCTGCGCGTGCTCGGCCGCCTCGGCTTGTTTTCCAGTCTCGAGCTGTTGAAAATGTGGAGCGTGACTACCCCGCAGGCGATCTTCCCGCGGCGCAAGATCGGCGAGCTGGCCGACGGCTATGAGGCGAGCTTCCTCGTGCTCACCGGCGATCCCCTGCAGGACTTCGCCAGCACGCAGCGCATCGCGCTCCGGGTGAAGCAGGGCCGCCGGCTCAACATCCCGGACACGGCGGTGACCTTCCCATGAAAGCGATCCGCCTCCATCAGCTGGGTGGACCCGAGGTGCTGCAGCTGGAAGAGGTGCCGACGCCCCAGCCGCTGGCGGGCGAGCTGCTGCTCCGCATCGAAGCGGCGGGCGTGAACTACACCGACATCTATCACCGCACCGGGCTCTACAAGGTCGCCACCCCGTTCACGCCGGGGCAGGAAGCGGCCGGGACGGTCGCGGCGCTGGGCGAGGGGGTGACGGAATTCGAAGTCGGCGAGCGGGTCGCCGTCTTTCATCCTGGCCTCCGGGCGTACGCGGAGTTCGCGGTCGCCCCGGCCGAGCGCGTGATCAAGCTTCCCGAGGGCGTGAGTACCCAGCAGGGCGCCGCCCTGATGCTGCAGGGACTGACCGCCCACTATCTGGCGACGACAACGTACGCTCTGCAGCCGGGCGACCTCTGTCTCGTCCACGCGGCGGCGGGCGGGGTCGGGCTGTTGTTATGCCAAATCGCCCGGCGCCGTGATGCCCTGGTCTTGGGAACCGTCTCGAACGAGGAAAAGGCCGCGTTGGCGCTGGTGGCCGGCGCCAATGAGATCATCCTGTACACGCAGCAGGACTTCGAGGCGGAAGTCCGGCGCCTCACCGGAGGCGTCGGCGTCCGGGTGGTGTACGACTCGGTCGGCAAGACGACGTTCGAGAAAGGTCTGCGCTGTCTCGCACGGCGGGGCATGATGGTGCTGTATGGCCAGTCGAGTGGCCCGGTGGATCCGATCGACCCGCAGCTGCTGAACCATTGCGGGTCGCTGTTCTTGACCCGACCCGTGCTGGCCCACTACGTCGCGACCCGAAGCGAGCTGGAGCAGCGCGCGGGCGATTTGCTGCATTGGCTGCAGGACGGCACGCTGCAGCTGCGCATCGAACACCAGTATCCGCTCGCGCGCGCCGCGGACGCGCATCGCGAGCTGGAAGGCCGCCGCACTACGGGGAAAGTGTTGCTCGTGCCATGATGGCGTCGCTGGGCATGTCTTTTCCTCAGGCTCCCACCAGGCGACCCAGCACCGGGACGCGTCGGGCGACAGTCATGATCCCGACCGAGAGCCCCAACACCGCGATGACCAGCAGCGGCACACCGACAAACGGATAGATCGACGCCCCTGACAAGTGGAATCCCAGTGCGCCACTGTCCAGAAGATTCAGGATCAGCGGGTGGACGAGATAGACGCCAAAGCTGGAAGCCGCGAGCAGGCGCACCAGGGCGAGACGTCCTGGAGAACGGGCAACCCACTCGCTCACGTCGGGCTGGGTCAGGAGTACGAACCAGGCGACGCTCATGACCAGCACGTTGGGTGTGCCGTACGCGAACAGTGCCACGCTGAGCGGGTCAGTCCCGGTGAGTCGTGCGGTCGCGGCCACGGTCCAGGTGGCGGTCACGAGGATGAGCAACACCAGAGTGCGACGGGTGCGTTGGGACACGGGCGTCGCGGCGATCCACACCCCGGCGAGCAGGTAGCCCACATAGGTGGTCACCACGGGCACGTCGATTCCGATGTGCCATCCGCCCCACCAGTACCACAGCGGCAGCACCGAGCTTCCCACTGCCCAGAGGCCGAGGGTGTATCGGCGCAGTGGCTGGGAAGCGCTCGCCGCCAGTGGCCGCAACAACGGGATGGCGAGATAGAGGCCCAACAACATGTAGACGTACCAGAGGTGGTAGAACACCGGGCCATTCAGAAACTGCAGCGTAAAATCGCCCCAGCGGGCCGGGTGGTGATCACGGATCGACAGCCAACCCCAGGCCACCAGCGACCAAGTCAAGAGCGGGAGCGCGACGCGCGACATCCGTCGCCACAGAAACATCCCGATCGGCTCTTCGCGCCGCTCGGGACGTAACAGCAGCCACCCGGTCAGCAACACAAACAACGGCACGCCGGGTCGGGCGAGGGTGTCGTAGATCGTCCCGGCCCAGAACGCGGCCGGGTTCGCCGCCGGGCCCGGTGCGGCGACGATGCCGGCGGTGTGGATCACCACCACAAGCACGGTCGCCACGGCGCGCACGACGTCGGGCGTGACGGACCGCTCGGTCATGGCGGCTACGGGGTTCCCGTTCCGGTTCGTCGGGCCAGGCGCTCGAGGACCTGCTGCACCGCCGCTTTTGAATCCGGATGGCGCAGCTCGCTCACGATCGCGGTCAGGCGCGCCGTCGCCAGATCTGGGGGAAAGATGTTTTCGATCGCGTTCAACGCCCAGCGCCGCACGGCCGGCCGATCGTCATTCAGGTGACCGACGACCAGGTCCACCGCTCGCGCGTTTCCGCGGACGCCCAGAATAGCGAGCACGAACGACGGCTCGACGGCGCTCCCGATGGCGCTGTCGACCGTCGCAATGAAACTGGTGTCGTTGCTCTGGACGATGGCGCCGAACGCGCCATTCGCGATGGCGCTCTGGTAGGACGGCGTCGCGAGCGCCTGCGCGATCACGGCCCGGCGGCCCGATGAGTCGAGCTTGGCCAGCGCGGCCACGGCCTGCCCACGAACCTCGTAGCTCGTGTCGCTGGTCCAGGCGCGTCGCACCAGCTCGGCGGCACGTTCGCCTCCCTCGCCGAGGCGCCCCAACGACTTCACCGCGACAGCGCGGACCTGCGCCGAGGTGTCGGCGAGGGCGCGCTCCAGCGCGGGGAGTGCTATCCCGGCCGGTGCGGCGCCAAGGGAATCCACCGCCTCCATCCGCGTCAGGAAATAGTCCGACGACGTTGCCGCGCGGGCGAGCGCCCGGGCCGCGGTCGAATCGGGGAGCCGCTCGGCCAGGCGTCCGATCACCCAGTGTCGATCCCACAGGTCGGGATCGCGCTCGAGCTGCTGGGCGAGCCAGATGACCGGCTGATCGAACGTGAGCGTTTTCAGGATCGTGTTGCCGTCATCGAAAATCACCATGGTGGGAGCGCTCTTCACCCCAGGGATCACGATCGACTGCTCGCGCTGATCGAGCTGGGCGCGGTGCTCCACGTCCCCCGAGGCGGTGGCGACCCGGATCGTCACCGGCATGCGGAACACCATGGGAGTCGTATGGCGCATCCCAGTGCTGTCCGCCTTGGCAGTGTCCACCTGCGTCTGTTTGACTGTGACCGTCAGGGTGGCCGCGGCCGAATCGTACGCCGTCGTCACCGTGAACTCCGGGTAGCCGCTCTGATAGATCCACTGGTCCCAAAACCAGTCCAGGTTCAGGCCGGTGGCGTCCAGCACCGCCTGCCGGAGATCGTCCGTGGTGGCGTTGTCGTAGGCGTGGTCAGTGAGGTAGCGGTGAATCGAGGCCCAGAACGCGTCGGGCCCCAGGTAGCGCTGCAACATGCGGAGCACCAGCGCGCCCTTGGGATAGATGTTGTTCGACCCTAGCGCGGCGAGCGGCGTGCGACGCTGTGCGTCGATCTGCATGAACTGGCGATACTCGTCCAGGTAGTAGTCGTCTTCGGCGTGCTGGCCCAGCCGCGTGGCCCAGTATTGGCCGGGCATGAACTCCGCGAAGCCCTCGTTGAGCCACATGTTGGCCCAGTTTTCGGTCGTCACGTAATCGCCGAACCACTGATGGGCCAGCTCATGCGGGATCAGGATCCACCAGTACCACGGCCGGTCGGCATAGGCGCGCGCGTCCGGGAGCCAATCCACCAGCGTGGTCGCGCTGACGTTCTCCATGCCGCCGAAGAAATCGGCCACCGTGGTCTGCGCGTACTTGGCCCAGGGGTAGCGGATGCCCGTCAGGCGCGAGTAGACGGCGATCATATCCGGCGTGAGGTGAAACAGCGGACGCGCCCGCGCCGAGTCTTCCCGGTACACGTAGTAGTCGACGGGGATCGTGCCCCAGGTGTCGTGGATCTTCACGAGCGGCGCCACGATGAGCGAGACGAGGTAGGTGGCGCTCGGTTTGTCCTGCCGCCAGGTCATGGTGCGGGTACCGTCGACGTTGCGGCGATCGACGACCAGGCTTCCATTGGACACGGCCGTGTAGCCGCGCGGCACCGTCGCCTCGAGCGACCACGTCATCTTGTCGTTGGGGAAGTCGTAGGTGGGGAACCAATCGTGATTGTTGTCGTCTTCCCCCTGGCTCCAGATCTGTTGCGGCCGGTGGACCCGGCCCTCGTTCTGGATGAAGGTGAGCCCTCGCCCGTTCTCGACGCGACCGTGGTAGGTGATCGTAAACCGGGCCGTGTCCCGAAAGGCGAGGGGTCGTGGGAAAAAGATCACGAGCGTATCCCCGTGCGTGGCGGACCGCAGTGTTCGCCCCGCCCGATCGGCGACGGTGGTGATGCGCAGTTTGGCGCCCGCGTCCAGAATCACGGAGTCGAGCCCCGGTTGCAGCGCCACCAGCGTCGTCGTGACGCTGCCGGCGAACGACGTCGAGTCCCAATCGAAATCCCGGACGCTGATGCGCTGATCCACGAGATCGTAGTCATGCGATCGGGTATAGTGGTCGTTCGCCATCAACTCGGCGTTGCGTTGGGCGGTGGCGGGCCCGGCGAAGGCGACAAGGAGGATCAGGGTCGCGACGTCGAAGCGCATGGGTGGGTCCTCGTGGGCCGGTGAATGTAAAACGCGTCTCGTGTAGGGTATCATGCCATGGTGATTCGTGCATCCGTCGGTCTGCTCGCGGTCGTGACCACGCTCGCGGCGTGTGATGCGGCCGGTCCGGCTCCTGGGCCGGCCTGGGCGCAGGTCACGACGGGACGCCTGCACAGCTGCGCGCTGACCACGGCGCAGCGCGCGTATTGCTGGGGGCTGAACACCCACGGCGCGCTGGGCGACGGCAGCACGGAGCCGCGCACCGCCCCGGCGGCCGTTGCCGGCCATCTGCGGTTTCGTTCAGTCAGCGCGGGATACGACTACACGTGCGGCGTGACGACGAGCGGCGTGGCCTACTGCTGGGGTGACAACTTCAACGGCCAGCTCGGCGACGGCACCATCACGCACTCGAGTGTGCCGGTCGCCGTGTCGGGGTCGTGGACCTTCGAGAGTGTGAGTGCGGGCGAGGCGCACACCTGCGGCGTCGCGACCACGGGCGAGCTCCTGTGCTGGGGTGCCCCGGTCGGTCCCGCGTTGGGGGGTGGGATGCTCCCCAACCTGCTGGTCCCGACGGTAGAACAAGGCGCGGCGTTCACCCAGGCGAGCTCGGGATACGAAATCGTCTGCGCCATAACCGCGGCTGGTGCGCCGTATTGTTGGGGGCTCTATCCTCCGGGCGTCCACTTCTCCGATTCCACGCAGCACAGCGCCGGGTATCCGGTCGCGGTCCAGGCGAACGGCGTCAGTTTCACCGTGGTGAGCGCGGCGCACAAACAGGCTTGCGGGCTCACCGACGCCGGGCAGGCGTATTGCTGGGGGGAGAACGCCCAAGGACAACTCGGCATCGGGACCAGGATCGATGCGGACGTTCCCACGGCGGTCTCCGGTGCCTTGGTGTTCGCACAACTGGATTCGCGAGGACCGGGGCACAGCTGTGGGGTGACCACCGCAGGCACCGCATATTGTTGGGGCAGCAATGCGTTCGGCCAACTTGGCACCAGCGTCGCGGATACCGGTTGCACGATCCCGGTGTCCGTCGACGGCGGGCTTCGGTTCGCGGCGGTGGCCGCGGGTTTCTACCATTCCTGCGGCGTCACCGTGGAAGGCGGTGCGTACTGCTGGGGGTATGGCGCTTTCGGGCAGCTCGGGAGCGGGGATACGACCGACGCTCGAGCGCCGGTCCGCGTGGTCCCGCCCGGTGGGTCCTAGCGCTCCCCGACCTGCTGTCGCCGCTGCTCGTCCTTCCATTGGTGGTAGGTCTTGAATTGCTTCGACGTCAGGAACTGCTTCAGTCGATCGTCGAACCCCTGGTCGTCCCGCGCCAGCGAATCTCCGAGTTGCCGCAGGATCGGGAAGCTGGCCCGGGCCGCCTCCCGGTCACCATCGTGAAAGGCCGTGTCGATGGCTCGACGCGCCGTCTGCGCACTGTCCCGGATCATGGCCGTGGCGTCCATGAAGGAGTCGTAGACGACCCGGTATTCGGCCGCCTCTCCGCTGTCTAGCGCAAACCGGTCAACAAAGAACTCCGGCAGCGGCGGTCCCTCGAGCTGCTCGGCCGACGGGAGTGCTCTGCCGGGCCGCTCACCTCCATGTCTCCACCGACCCCTGCCTCCCATTCCCCCCATCCCACCCATGCCGCCCATCCCTCCACCGCTCCCGGGATCCTGGCCTGCCAGGGAGGGTCCAGCGAGGATGGTGAGGGCGACAAGAAATCCGAGACAGCGAAACGCGGGTGACATGTGAGGCTCCGTGGGAGGTTCTGCACTCATACGTGGGCGGGTCGCCGGTCGTTGTCCGGAATGACCTTCAATGCGACTCTGTTCACAAGTCATTGCCGCGCCTGACCCCTACGTGTTGCCGGAATGGTGGTGGCGGGCGTCACATCCCAACCTGCATCACCGACGCATTGTCGATTCGGATGACAAGCACCCGGATTTCACTCCTCACCCTGGCGGCCGCCATTGCCTGCGCCGAGACCGGATCCGTCGGTCCCACGATCAACTGGGGCCCGGGGTTGGGGCCGAATGCCAGCCTCGAAGGCCGCCGACCGTTTCCGGACGACAATCCATGGAATCTGCCGGTCGATCAAGCGCTGCTCGATCCGAACTCCGATGCGCTCATCGCGAGCATTGGTCTGACCACAGGCCTGCATCCCGACTTTGGGGCGGACTACAATGGGGGTCCGTTCGGGATCCCCTATATCGTCGTCGACAGCACCATTCGGTCCGTGCATGTGACCTTTGATTACGCGGACGAGAGCGATTCCGGTCCGTACCCGATTCCCCCGGGGGCGCCGATCGAAGGCGGGGCGTCCTCGCGCGGGGACCGTCACGTACTCGTGGTCGACCGCGATCACTGGTCGTTGTCCGAGTTGTTCGCCGCCTTTCCGGTGGCGCGCCGGCCCGACTGGACCGCCGGCTCCGGGGCCGTCTTCGACCTGAGTTCGAACGCCCTGCGCCCCGCCGGCTGGACCTCGGCCGACGCGGCGGGCCTCCCGATTTTTCCTGGCCTGGCGCGCTACGATGAAGTCGTCGAGCAGGGTGTGATCCGCCACGCGCTCCGCTTTACCGTCCACGACACGCGTCGCGCCTATGTTTTTCCCGCCCGCCACTGGGCCAGCTCCGATACGAGCTCGACATTGCCGCCGATGGGGATGCGGGTCCGGCTCAAAGGGAACTTCGACATCAGCGGGTTCCCGCCCAGTGCGCGGGTGATCCTTCAGGCATTGAAGACGTACGGCATGATGGTCGCGGACAACGGCGGGGACTGGTTCATTTCGGGCGCACCAGATGTGCGCTGGAACGACGACGAGCTGAATACGTTGAAACAGGTCCAGGGGAGCAACTTCGAAGTCGTGCGGATGGGACCAGTCGTGGCGCCGTAGCCTCCCGCCGGCGTTACTCCTGCAGGCGATCCAACGCGAACCGGAGCCGCAGCATCGCCCCCTCCAGCGTGCGCCGCTCATTCTCGTCCGTAGCTTCGGTTTCGATCACGCGTGTCAGCAGACGCAGTGCTTCGTGGATCTGGTCTTCGGCGGAGAGAAGCGCGAGGCGGCGCTCTTGACCCGATCGACGATTGCCCTCGAGGCGGCGGTCGCCGTCCGTATGCCGGGCCGCTCGTTCGGCGCCCAACCGGCGTTCCAGCAGGGCCCGGCGCTCGGCGCTGCGCCGGCGTTCATGCGGGGCGGTCATGCCCCAATCTGACACGGATTTGCGCGGTCGGCGAATCGCCCTCGGACGTGCCGGGGCGGCCCGTGATGGTGTGACGGTGATCACCAGCGTCAAAATTCTGGCACTTGCGGGATGGAGGGAACGAATTCACACTTAGGCAGTACACAAGACTATGGGCGTGGGTTGATGGCACGCCTGCCTTGTCGCCGGAGGAGAGAGTCCTCCGCGAAGACGAAGGCGCGAACGAGGGGCCTCCTGAGGCCGCTCCAACGTGCCTTCGTCTTTTTTTGTACCCACAGCTGGAGTTGGATCATGAACTGGGATCAAGTGGCCGGTCGGTGGGGCGAAATCAAGGGCAGGGTGCGGGAGCAGTGGGGCAAGCTCACCGACGACGATCTGGATGTGATCGCCGGTCGGCGCGACCAGTTGGTCGGCCTGCTGCAGCAGCGCTACGGCGCTACGCGTGAGGCGATCGAAGCCCAGGTCAAGGAGTTCGAGCAGTATCTGACAGACCGCTGGAACCGCCGCCAGTCGGCGTGACCGGCGCACACGAGGAGGGCGCCATGCTCCGTTGGGCACTCGGATTTCTCATCGTCGCGATCATCGCCGCGCTGTTCGGGTTCGGCGGGATCGCCACGGCTTCGGTCGGCATCGCGAAGCTGTTGTTCTTCCTGTTTCTGATCGGGTTCCTGGTGACGCTCGTGTTGGGGTTGTTCTCCCGTCCCCAAGTGCCCCGCTAGGCACCGGAGGCGGATCATGACGGTCGTAGTGGTGGATTACGATCCGGGTCCTCTGGGATCCCGGTGCAGTCATAGATCGTTGGACTGAGGCGGGCGGGCGAGTGCCCGTGAAGTCGAAGGCGCATGAGTGACATGCCCGCGGCTCATGCGTCTTCACCGCCTTGGGTTTTTTCAAAGCAAGGAGGTCCCATGAAATGGCACGAGAGCCACGGCCCCTTGAGAAAGCATCGGATGAAGGGCGCCTGGAAACGACTGTCGGACGCGGAACTGGCCGCAATTGACGCCCAAGTCAAGCGCGGCGAGCCGCCGCACCGCCACGGGACGGACTATTCGCGACGGAAGACGGCGTAGTCGGTGACGGCCCATCAGGGCCCAAGACCGAGGGAGATCGTCCATGCTGCGTTGTCCGGTGGGGTTGATGATCATCGCCATGATGACCGACTGGCTGGGGACCACGACGATTCACAGTTCGATCTCGATCGCCAAGATGACGTTCTTCGCCCTGTACGCCGGGTTCTTCTTGTTCCTCGCATTAGAGCTGGTCTGGCGCCGTCGCCGAACCCTGTAGCGCGCATCGCACTGCGGCCGCCGTTTGCGGGCGGTCCGGGAGTCCGTTAGGCTAGGCGCGTAGCAATCCCCCAGCCGGCGGACGGCTCATGCCCACTGCTCACTACGTCGTCGACGAAGGCACCCGGCGGGCTACCCGCACCGTCGCGGCGCTCTCCGCCCTACTGGCCATCGCCGTACTGATCGGATGGGCGCTTGGCATCCCGGCGGTGATCCGCATGCTGCCGTCCTTCCCGCCGTTGCGTGTGGCCACCGCGCTGGGGATCCTGGGGGCGGCGCTCGGACTCGATGCGTTGGGAACCGGACGCCGGTCTGCCCTGTATGTCGGCGCCTTGGGCGCGGTCGCCATCGGCGGGGCCACCCTGTTCGAATACGCGTGGCATCTCACTTTCCCGCTCACCCGGCGCTTCCTGGAAGGCACGGAGCTGGACCTGTGGGCGCCGGGCCGGGCGGCGATCACCAGCGGCTTGAACCTCGTCCTCATCGGGCTGGCGCTGCTGGCCCTGCGTCTGGAGCGGTGGCCGCGGGCCGGCACCGCCGTTGGGGCGACCCTGGGTGCCGTGGCGGCGACGCTCAGCATCACGATTCTCTTCACGTATTCGACGGACGTCCTGGGCGGACTACGCGCCAGTTACGTCACCGGCATGGCTGTGCAGGCGGCCGCGATCTATGCCGCAATGGGGATCTGCCTGGTCCTCATCGCCTGGTACCGGGATCCCGGCGTCGATCAGGTCCCGGTGTGGGCGCCGGTGGCGGTCGGCGTTTCGGCGCTGGTCACGACGCTGATTCTGTGGCGCACGCTGCGAATCGTCGAGCACGATCGCGCCGCCACATTGCTCAACGAGTACGCCGCCGTGGCGCAGCGCGAATTGATCGGGGAGCTCGACGCGAGCGTGCGACCGGTGCGCCAACTCGGCGCTTCGCTGCGCCGGCCGCTGCCCGCCGGACGGGCGCGCCTGGACAGCACCGCCGGGGTCCTGTTGCGCAACGCGCCGGCCTTGACCGCCTTCGGCTGGATGGATTCGACCCTCGCGTTGCGCAGTATGCTCACCGTCGGTGCGCCGGCGGCCCCGGACATCGCGGCGCTACAGTCGGTCGTGGACCGCGACCGGTCGGTACTCACCGCCGCCGTCCGTGGCACGCAGCCGGTCATTCGCCCGTCTCCCGGAAGTCCAGGGGAAAGCTCGCCGGTGCTCCTCGTGATCGCCCCGTTGTGCGACCGGAGTCCATGCACCGCCGCCGGGTTTGCCGTGGTCCGGCCGGACCTGCTGTTGCGGCCCGGTCTCGCGGTCGCCCTTCCGGGTTACGACGTCACGGTGCACGCCAACCAGACGCCTATCTACGGACCGGCGGACAGCACCGCGACCGGGCGGGAACGCTGGGCCGGCCGCTCCGCGTTCACGGCGTACGGCCTGCGTTGGCACGTGGCGGCGCGTCCGTCGGCGGCGATGCGTCCGCTGTTTACGTCCGATCTCCCCAAGGTGGTGGCGGGGCTCGGGCTGATCGTCAGTGTCTTGCTCGCGACCACGGCCTGGCTCGTGCAACGGCGGGTCGCCATTGCCCGGCTGGCGGAGCGTCATCGGTTGGCCGAGGCACTCGAAGGGGCGACGGACGGCCTGTGGGAGCTCGAGGTGGGGACCGGCGAGGCAACGCGCAGTGCCGCTTTGTGGCGCCGGCTCGGGTACGATCCCGCGAGCATTCACCCGGACACCACGGCCGCCCGGTGGGCAGCCCTGGTCCATCCCGAAGAGCGTGACCTGGTAGCGGAGCGGCTGGCGCAGCTGTTAGCAGGGACGACGACCGTGTTCGAGACGGAGTATCGGATCCGTGCCAGCGACGGGGACTGGCACTGGATCGTCGAGCGCGGACGCGTGGTGGAGCGGGACATCGTGGGACGCCCGGTCCGGGTGTTGGGCATCAGCGCCGACGTCTCCGAGCGGAAGCGAGCGGATCAAGTCATCGCCGACAGCGAACGCCGGTTCCGCGCGGTGTTCGAAGGGGGATTTCATTTCAAGAACCTGCTCGACCTCGACTGCCGGGTGCAGGAAGTGAACCGCGCGGCGCTCGAATTCGCTGGAGTGGGTCGGGAGTCCGTGTGGGGCAAGCAGTTGTGGGAGACGCCATGGTGGCGCGACAATGCGGCGGCGCAGGAGCGGCTGCGGCAAGCGTGCGTCGAGGCGGCTGCCGGGAAGATGATTCGGTACGAGGAAGAGATCCGGGGCCGTGGAGAGGAGCGGGCGCTGGTCGACTTTTCTATCAAGCCGATTACCGATGGCGAAGGTCGGGTGCTGCAGCTCCTTGTCGAAAGCCGCGACATTACCGAAGTGAAACGCGCGCAGGACGCCATGCGGGAAATGGACACGCTCAGTACCATGGGGCGGGTGGCCGCGCGGGTGGCCCATGAGATCAACAATCCACTCGCCGGTATCCAGAATTCGTTCCTGCTGATCAAGGACGCGGTCCCACCCACGCATCGCTATCATGAGTATGTCGGCGCGATCGAGCGGGAGATTGGACGTATCGCCGCCGTCACCCGGCAGCTGTATGAGACCTACCGGCCCGACGGGGATGACGGCGGTGCCGAGGCCCCGTTGGCGCTGGTGATCTCGGATGCCGTGCGAATGCTGGAGCAAGTCAATCGGGCCTCCCACGTCACCATCGCCGTGGATACCAGCCAGGCGCCGGCCGTGTTGCCGATTCCCAGTGCTCTCCTGCGACAGGCCGTGTATAACCTGGTCCAGAACGCGGTCGAGGCGTCCCCGGCGGGCGAAACCGTCTACGTCCGGGCCTGGCGCGAGGGCGAGACGTTCTGGCTGTCGGTGCGCGATCAAGGACCGGGGGTGCCCCCGGGACTGCGGGAATGGGTGTTCGAGCCATTCGTGAGTACCAAAGGCGCCGTCAAGACCAGTGGCATGGGTCTGGGCCTCTCGCTGGTACGAAAATCCGTTCAGGCGTTGGGCGGACGTATCGAGATCCACGATCCGGAAGGCGGAGGCGCGGAATTCCGCATCCGCCTGCCCCTCCCGGACAGACCCTGAGGTCGTGAGGATGGCGAGCGGACGCATTCTGATCGCCGATGACGAGCAGACGTTCCTCAATGCCACCGCGGACCTGCTGCGCCGCGAGGGCTATGAGGTCGATACCGTGCTCGATGGCTCGGCCGCCTTGGAGCGGGTGCGCGCGACGGCGTACGACCTGCTCATCACCGATCTCGAAATGCCCGGCAACGAGGATCTGGCGCTCGTGCGACAAGTAGCGGAGACCGTTGGCGGATTGCCGATCATTATCCTCACGGGTTTTCCCTCGACCCGATCCGCGATCGCGGCGATTGAGATGCCGGTGTCGGCCTACCTCCTGAAGCCGGTCCGCTTTGAAGATCTGGTGATTCGCGTCGCGACCGCCGTCTCGCGGTTCCGCAGCTACCAGGCCATGCGCCAGGCCGAGGACCGGCTCAACAAATGGCGCGATGATTTCCAGCACATCTCGGCGGCGAAAGGTGCGGCGGCGCCCAGCGTCGACGCTTTCCTCGCGCTCACCCTGCGCAACGTCATGGGTTCGTTGACGGACCTGGAGTCGCTCGGGCAGGCGCTGGCGGGCCACGTTCCGGCCGGAGAGCCGTGTCAGCTGATCAACTGCCCGCGCGGGGCGCAGCTGCACGCGGCCGTGCGCGAGACCATCAACGTGCTCGAGGAAACGAAAGGCGCCTTCAAATCAAAGGCGCTGGGTGAGCTCAGAAAGAAGCTGGAACTGCTGCTGGAGCACGGTTGAGCGACCACAACCTATGGGAGGCGACGTGGGTGTCATGCTGCTGACGATGCGCGTGCTACACATCGTGCTGGGCGTGTTCTGGGCCGGCACCCTCATGTTCAACGCCATCTTTCTGGTGCCGGCGATTCGCGACGCGGGCCCGGAAGGCGCCAAGGTCGTGGCGGGGCTGATGCGCCGCCGCTTCCTCGATGTCATGCCCGCGGTCGCCGCCCTGGCGATTGCGTCGGGGCTATGGCTCTACTGGTTCGATTCAGCCGGTTTCCAGCCTTCCTTCATGCGATCTTCCATGGGCAGGACTCTTGGGATCGGTGCCGTCGCGGCCATCGCGGCGTTCGTCCTCGGGGTTGGCATCCTCCGGCCGGCCATGCTCAAGGCCATGGTGTTGAGCAAAGACCCGGCGCAACTGCCTGCGGCACAGGCACTTCGGATGCGGGCCGCAGCGGTCGGTCGTGTCATAGCCTTCCTCCTGGCGGTGGCAGCCGCCGCGATGGCCATGGCCCGGTACGTCTAGAGCGACACCATCGAGCCTGGTCCCCCGTAGGACTCGGCAACCGCCGGGGTGTGGCGGCTGTCCAACCAGAGTCCATTCGAACGGGGAATTCCATGCGCTCACGAGTCATGCTGCAACGCGCCGCCCTCGCCGCCCTGGCGTTCACCGCCTGGGGCGTCCCGACGTTGCCGGCGCAATCCCAGTCGCTCGTCGACATCCGTGATCTGACGCCGCAGGAGCTTCGCACTGCGGCGTTCGTGTTGCCGTCCGCTCAGGATGTGCAGGTCGATGCGGTCGGCGCGGAGCCCCGCCGCGATCGCCATGAAGGCCGGTTCTGGTCGTCCGGGGACAACGACGAATGGACCACGTGGCCGGCGGCCGCCTGGATCCTGAACGCCACCACCCGCGAGGTGGTGTGGGATCTGCGCGAGGCGCGGACTGAGCGGTCCCGCGACGGCCTGCGAACCTTCTCGGGATCGGTGCGTCTCCCCGCCGGTGCGTACATCGCGTATTTCGGTTCGTTTGTCGCCACGTCCACGTCATACTCGGGCTCGTTCGATATCTCCTCGCTGTTCCGGTCCCGGAATCACCGCCGCGACGCGCGCTATAGCGGTCCCTACGTGGATGACGGCTCGTTCCGACAATTCACGCTCGAGATCAAGGGCGCCGGCCGCCCGGCCACTGCGCGCGATGTCGACGACGCGGCACGGGCCTTCAGCGCCGACGTCGTGGTGTCGCTCCATCCCGACACACCCAGCACGTCCATGCGAACCGCCTTTACCCTTTCCCGCCCCACCGACATGGAGATCTATGCTATCGGTGAGCTGCGGCGGGACGATGCGTTCGACTACGGGTGGATCCTGAACGCCGATACGCGTCGACGCGTGTGGGAGATGGAATACCGCCACACCGAGGAAGGCGGGGGCGCGCACAAGAACCGGATGGTCCGCGATACGGTCCGTCTGCCGGCCGGACGTTATGTCGCCTACTTCGTGAGCGACGATTCGCACGACCCCGGCGACTGGAACGGCATGCCCCCCTTCGATCCGGCGTCCTGGGGTCTCACGCTGCGCGTGACTGATGCCGGTGCCCGCACCGCGGTGCGGCCGATGGAATGGGAACCGGTCCCCACGGGCCAGACGATCGTTTCGCTCACCGAAGTGGGGGATAACGAGATGCGCAAGGAGGGTTTCACGCTGCGCCGCCCGATGGACGTGCGCGTGTACGCGCTGGGCGAGGGAGCGAGTCGTGGGGACGAGTTGAACGACTACGCCTGGATCGTGGACGCCACCTCCCGTCGCCGCGTCTGGTCGATGCGGTATGAAGATACCGAGGACGCGGGGGGCGCGACCAAGAATCGTCTGTACGACGGCACGCTCCATCTCGATGCCGGCAGTTACATCGTCTACTACAAGAGCGACGACTCGCATTCCTTTGAGAAGTGGAACGACGGCCCGCCGGCCGAGAGCCGCTATTGGGGCGTGAGCCTTTTCCCCGCGAGCGGGCCGCTCGATCGCAGCGCGATCGCGCCGTTCGAGTCCCGGCCGAGCAACGCCATCGCCGAGCTGGTGCGGGTTCGCAGTAACCGGCACCCGCACGTCTTGTTCACCCTCGACCGCGCCACCGCCGTGCGCGTGGTGGCCATTGGCGAAGGCACGGGTGGTGAGATGGACGACTACGGCTGGATCGAGAACGCAGAGACGGGGGACACCGTCTGGGAAATGACGTATCGCGGTACGACCAACGCGGGCGGGGCACGCAAGAACCGGCTGTTCGACGGCACAGTGAACCTCCCCGCCGGGCGCTACGAGCTCCGTTACGAAACCGACGGGTCGCACGCCTACGGCGATTGGAATGACGATCCGCCGGACGATCCGGAAGGCTGGGGCATCACGCTGTTGCCTGATTCCAGTCGCTGAGCGCGTCGCGCCGGAGCTTCCGGACGTGGCCACCACGGCCCCGTCGGGAAGCTCTGGCGTGCGTCGCTATCCGCTGCCGCTGGCTGCCGCAAACTCCCCGCGCTATAAGTAGACGCCTTGGTGCTGCAGGTCATCATCCAGTGAGATTCCGGAGGACGCGATATGGAATTCGATGACGCGCAGGTTGGGCACGTGCTCACCCGTCGCGAGGCGGTCGCGCTGATCGGCGTCTCCGGGTTCGCAATACTGACCGGCTATCCATTCGCCGGGGGAGAGGCGGCGTCGGTGGTGCCGGGGTGTGTGGTCCGGCCCGCCCAGACCGAAGGACCGTATTTCGTGGACGAGATGCTCAACCGCGCCGACATCCGGTCTGACCCGGCAAGTGGTGTGGTGAAGTCCGGGACGCCGCTCGAGCTCACGATCAACGTCTCACGCGTGTCCGGGGCTGACTGTGTGCCGCTTCCGGGCGCTCAGGTCGACCTGTGGCACTGCGACGCCCTGGGCGTCTATTCGGACGTGACCGATCCGGGCTTCAATACGGTGGGGCAGAAATTCCTGCGCGGCTACCAGGTCACGGACGCCGCCGGCGCGGCCCGGTTCCAGACGATCTATCCGGGCTGGTATGAGGGTCGCACCGTCCACATCCACTTCAAGATCCGCACCGATCCCAAGGCCGCGCGCGGCCATGAGTTCACGTCGCAGATGTACTTCGACGATGCGCTGTCACAGGTGGTGTATGCGCGACCGCCGTACGCCGCCAAGGGGCGGCGTACGGCGCGCAACAGCGATGACCGCATCTTCTCGAACGGCGGCTCGCAACTTCTCCTGGCGCCCAAAGCGAGCGGACAAGGCTACGCCGCCACGTTCGGAATCGGGCTCCAACTGACCTAATCGCCCCCGATCACTGCTCGGCGTTCGCGTCGGACGCCGGGTGGTACGTGACCCGAACAGGGGAGCTGGTGCGGATGCGGAGCTTCTGACCCGCCGGCAGGACGAGTTGATCGCCCGTGGTGGCGACGGCCACGCCGGTGCCGATCACGGCCCCGACGACGGCGCCCTTCACGAGGCCGCCCTTGCCGCCGATCACCCGGCCCAGCACCCCTCCGGCGACCGCACCGCCACCAATTTCGGCGGCACTCTGCACCGCGTCATTCGTCCCACGGATGCGGAACGGGTCAGCGGAGATCGCGTACCGGTTGCCATCGATTTCGAGATCGGTGAAGCGGAGCGCGAGGACCGGCGCGCCGGCGATGCGGCCGCCGCCCTTCGCCTCGGTCACGGTGCCGTACACCCGGGCGCCGGCCGGGATCACGTCGTCGTTGCCGAGACGGATCGGGGCGGTCGTCCGCAGGTCGATATTGTCCCCCGCGTGGCTGCGCTGCGTCGATACGCCATGCTGGAGCGCCGCCACCAACGTCGTTCCACTAGGAATCATCGCCTCGCGCTTGGTGCGTCCGCGCCCGAATACCACGGCCGAAATCACGGCCACGCCAATCACGGCGGGAATCACCACGCGCAGCGTCTTCATCGCAGTCGTCTTCATCGGTCCCTCCTTGTGTTCGGTCGTACCCCGCTGTTCAGATCGGGTGCGTTCCACGCACGGCTATGTGATGGCGGTCACGCAAATGGTGGTGACGAAGGACGGATTGGCGGCAACAATTCCCGGCTCGTGGGTAGCTCTTGGTGGCGCGGGATTGACGCCAACTCGACACCCCGCGCGGGAGGAACGAAATGGATTACGACAAGGTGGCCGCCGACGAAGCACGCCGGGCGGCATTGCATGGTTCGATCAAGTCGCGGGTTGACCGGGAGGTCAACACGGAAATCGCCGAGCGGGCCGAGCGGACGACCCGGTCGGAGGCCGAGCGGATGGAGCAGGTCGCTGGGGACCTTCGGGTCAAGGCGATCGACCGCGTGGTCGGCACCGATCACGAGGTGCGGCGCGCGCGCCGTCTGGCGCGGCTGTCACAGTATGTCGACTACCTGTTCGTCGTGCTGTATGGGTTGTTGGTAGTTCGCCTCTCACTCGCCTTGATTGCGGCGAATTCCAGCAACGGGTTCGTCCAGCTGATCCGCACGATCACGAACCCCTTCTATGGAATGTTTCGCGGCATCGTCGCCAGCCCGGTCGCGGAGGACGGCAGCACGCTCGCCCTGCCGATCGTGATTGCTATCATTGCGTACATGATGCTGCACGTGACGATCAAGTCGTTCCTGCGCTTGGTCGTGCACCGCCGGACGGAAATTTGATCCGCAAGCTCGTTTCAGGGCGGTATCGCCTGTATTCGCGAAAACGCGATCCCAGGACCGGCAAACGCCGGAACCTCGGCACGTTCCGGACACGGGCGGCCGCCCTGAAGCACGAGCGTGAGGTGCAGTTCTTCAAGCGCCGCGGCGGCTGATTCAGCGATACCCGGCGGCCTGCAGGCTGAACAGCTCCGCGTAGAGACCGCCACGCGCCACCAGTTCCTCGTGCGTGCCCTGATCCACGAGCTCCCCACCCTGCAGCACGAGGATACGGTCGGCCATTCGGACCGTCGAAAAGCGGTGCGAGATGAGGACGGCCATCCGCCCTTTGGTCAGCTCAGCGAAGCGCATGAACACCTCGTACTCGGCGCGCGCGTCGAGCGCGGCGGTGGGCTCGTCCAGGATCAGGACTTGCGCCTCGCGCAGATATGCGCGGGCCAGTGCCACCTTTTGCCACTCTCCCCCCGAGAGTTCGACACCGCCGTCGAAGCGGCGGCCCAGCATCTGCTCGTAGCCTCCGGCGAGGCGGCCGGCCACCTCCTCGGCACGGCTGCGGCGTGCCGCCTCGTGGATCTGGGCCTCGTCTTCCAGGCGCTCGATCTCGCTCACCCCGATATTCTCCTTCAGGATGAAGTCATAGCGCACGAAGTCCTGGAAGATCACGCCGATGGCGCGACGCAGGCTCCCCAGATCGTAGTCGCGCAGATCCACCCCATCGAGCACAATCTGCCCCTCATCGGGATCGTAGAGCCGGGCGAGCAGCTTCACGAGCGTGGTCTTCCCGGCGCCGTTTTCGCCTACCAAGGCGATCCGCTCAGCCGGGCCCACGCTGAAAGTCAGATGCCGGACGGTCCACCGGTCGGACCCCGGGTAGCGGAACCCGACGTCCTTGAACTCGAATCCCCGCGTGATGGGGGACGGCACGGCACGGGCATTCGGCCGAGATACGACGCGCGGCCGCACGTCGAAGAAGGTGAACAGGTCCCCCAGGTAGAGGCTCTGCTCGTAGATGTTGGAGAGCGAGAGCAGGATGCGCTGGATCAGATCGCGACTCGAGCGAAACGACCCCGCGAGAAAGGTCAGGGAGCCGATCGTGTAGCGGCCCAACACCGTCAGATAGATGATGACCGCGTACGCCGCGTAGTAGCCGAGGGTCCCCAGCGTCACGAGGGCGGTCGAAACGACGTTGCGCCGCACCGCGAGCGTCTTGTTCGCCTGGTAGAACTCGTCGGACAGCCTGGCATAACGGCCGACGAGGAAATCGGAGAGGCCGAACAACTTCACTTCCTTGGCCGACTCATCCGATGCGCCCATGTAGCGCAGGTAGTCGAGCAGGCGGCGTTCCGGGGTCCAGCGGAACAGGAGTGAGTAGCCGAGCGAAGCGTAGTGCGCTTCGCCGAGGAACGAGGGCACGACCGCCACGGCGAGCAGCAACAGCAGCCATGGCAGCTGCACGAGGAGGACGCCGGCGAGCGAGGCGAGCGTGACCAGGTCTTGCGCGGTCGAGAGCAGCAAGGCGAAGAGCCCGATGCGGCCCACCGTCTGGCGTCGGGCGCGCTCCAGGTGATCGTAGGTATCGGCATCCTCGAACTGGGCGAGATCGAGGCTGGCGGCGTGTTGCATGAGGCGGACGCTGATGCGGTTCGCGAACAGATCGCCCAGGAGACTCTCGAGCAGGGAGGAAGCCCGCGCCAGCACTTCGCCTACAACCGCGATGCCCAGCTCCAGGGCGACCAACCCGCCCAGCATCCACCAATCCACCGGGTGGCCGGCGCGCACCACGACGATCGCTGCGATCACGCCGTCGATGATCAGTTTGCCGATCCACAGCACCGCCACCGGGATGAAGGAGCGGACGATCCGCAGCGCCAAAATCGCCATCGTGTAACCGCGGTGCGTCTGGAATACGAGACGGACCAGCGGCGGCACGTGCCGCAGCGCTTCCAGCCGCTGGCTCCAGCTCGGGGACTTGCCGTCTGGAGACGAGCGGGAAGGGGGGAAAATGCGTGGGGCGGTCACTGGCTGAAAAGTAGTCGTGGCGCGGCCGCCAGCGGCTCCACACATTTGAGCACCATGAGGAGGCGCGAATGATCCGAGGAGCGGGGGGCACGCCGGGAGGTGTGGGGATGTTTCTGTGCGGCTCGGCGATGGTCGTCGCCGGGGGCTATCTCCTCTTGACCCGGGTGACCGTGGCGAGCGGCGGATGGACACTGTGGGGCTACAACGCGTTCGGCCTGTCGCTGCTCCCGCTGTTGATCGGGATCGGTCTGCTGTTTTTCAACGGTCGCTCGATCGCCGGCTGGGGACTACTCGGCGCCGGCGCCGTGATCATCGTGGCGGGGATCCTCGCCAATCTGCACATCTACTTCCAGTCGACCTCTCTGTTTGATACGCTCGTGATTCTGGGCCTCCTGGCCGGCGGGATCGGCCTCGTGGCCCGGTCGCTTACGACCGCAGGGACCGCCCCATCAAACCTGAAGCGCAACCCAATGAGGAGCACGTCTGTCAACAGTAGAGCCCTCAAGTGGAGTCAGGAATGAAATCCATACTCGCGTTGTTGCTCGCTATCCCGCTTGCCGTGGCCGCCCAACAGCCGGCCGACACGATCCGCGCCGGTCGCTACGACGCCGGGAAGATGTGGACGTTCGAGTACCCGCCCGACCGCTACTTCTCCAGTACCTACGGCTTCAACGCCGATTCCGCCTGGTTCACCCGCGCCCGGCTCGCCGCGCTCCGCCTCCCCGGATGCTCGGCGGCGTTCGTTTCTCCCCACGGGCTGGTGGTCACGAACCACCATTGCGCTCGCGACGGCATCAGCGCGGTGACCAAAGCGGGCGAGACTCTGCTCGATTCTGGATTCGTGGCCGGGAGCCTCGCCGAGGAACGCAAGCTGCCGGACTTTTTCGTGGATCAACTGCTCGCGGTCCAGGACGTGACCGACGAGATCCTGCCGCAAGTCGATCGTGCCACGTCCGACACGGCCCGCGCGCGGGTGCGGCGCGAGGCGGGCAACGTGATCCAGACGCGGCTCAAGACGCAATACGCGCACCCCGGCGACTCGATTTGGGTTCAGCTCGTGGCCCTGTACAACGGGGGGCGCTATTCGGGCTATGTGTTCCGGCGCTTCACGGACGTTCGTCTCGTGGCGGCACCCGAGCTCCAGATGGGGTTCTTCGGCGGTGACCCCGACAACTTCACCTACCCCCGCTACGCGCTCGACTTCTCTGTGCTCCGCATCTACGGCGCCGACGGCAAGCCGTTCGAGACCGCCAATTGGTTCACGTGGGGCAAGGACGGCGTCCGGCCGGGCGATGCGGTGTTCGTGATCGGCAACCCGGGCTCGACCAGCCGCTTGAAAGCGATGTCGCAGCTGGAGTACGAGCGCGCCGTGAGCGTCCCGGCCCAGGTGGGGTTCCTCGTCGACGCGCCTGGACGCGCTGCACGCTTTCTACGACGCCCATCGAGCCAAGGGAGACTCGATGGACATGCGCAACTGGATGTTCGGCGTGTCGAACAGTCTCAAGTCTTCTCAAGGCCGCTATGGCGCGTTGCTCGACCCCGGGATCATGGCGCGCCGCCGCGACGCCGAACGTGTGCTCGCCGAGAGTCTCGCGGCGCACCGGGAGTTGCGGGATCGATACGGGAAGCTGCTGGAGCGCATGGCCGACGTGCAGCGCCGCAGAGCGACGTTCGCGGCACCATTCCGCGCCTTTGCGTTCTTTCCCAACGGGTTTGCCGGGTCCGCGCTGGCGCGCCGGGCCGTGAACGCGGCGCGGATCGCCGGCGCCAGCAACGATTCTGCGGGAGTGTTCAGCCGCCGCGCCGGCGCCGTCGGCGACCTGCCGCGCGAGCTGGAAAAACGCTTTCTCGCCCTCGAGCTCGGCGACATCGTGCGTGCCTATGGACCCAGCCACCCGATCGCCAAGGCGGCACTGATGGGGCAGTCGACCCCGGAGGCCGCAGCCGAGCTGTTGCTCGCCACGTCGGCGCTGGCCGATTCTACCAAGGCAGACATCGCCCTGTCCGCCGGCCTCCCCACCACCGATCCGGCACTCGTGCTGGCCGCCGCACTGCTGCCCGCGATGGATGCATTTGCACGGGACTTCGGCGCCCTGGGGACGGAGGAGCGCGAGCTCGCCAGCAACCTGGGCCGCGCGCGGTTCGCAGTTTTCGGCAAGGGCGTACCACCCGACGGCACGTTCTCCCCCCGCATCGCCGATGGCGTCGTGCAGGGGTACGCCTACAACGGCACCCTCGCACCGCCCTTCACAACGTTTTTCGGCATGTACGATCGCTTCCGGGCCAACGGTCCCGGCACCGACTGGGACCTTCCCTATCGCTGGCGCACGCCACCGGCTGGGCTCGATCTGGGGACGCCGCTCGACTTTGTCTCGACCGCCGACACGTACGGCGGCAATTCGGGCAGCCCAACGGTCACCAAGGACCTGCGTCTTGTGGGGCTGAATTTCGACCGCAACATCGACGCCCTGGTCCGGGACTACATCTACCTCCCCGAGCGCGGGCGCAACGTGATGGTGGATGTCCGCGCGATCCAGGCGGCCCTGGAGAAGGTCTATGGGGCGCGCCGCGTGGTGCAAGAGTTGCTGACGGGTGAGCTGGGGGCTCCCGCGGGAGGCCCGTAAGCAAAGAGCCGCGACGTATCGCGGCTCTTTGCCGAGTCTCTATTCTGCCGCTCGAACTGGCTCGGGCGGCGGCCGGAAGGCGACACTGACCGGCCGGCTCAAACGAATCGTGAGTCGTTGTCCGGCCGGCACGACCACTCGGTCGTTCGCGGTCGGCTGCAACGTGCCAAATCGAAACTCGTCGGTTCGGATCTCGACTTCAGTCGAATCTTCGGAAAAGACCAGCTCCGTGAAGCGAACCCGGAGATCTCCCTCTGGGCCGTCGATCACCTTGCCGGTGATCTCGCTGCCTTCGGGAATCTCCATCCCGCCTTTCAATCGAACCGGCGTGACGGTGCGCAGCTCGAATTCATCGTCGCCTCTCACCTTCAGGTCGGTCGACAGATCCCGCTCCAGCGCCGCCACGAAGGTGGTCCCCGCTGGAATGGTCACCGTCTCTATCTGATCGCGGCCCCAAACAATCGCCGCGAGGACGCTCAGGCCGAGTGCCACGCCGGCGGCGATTCCCGCTGCTCTCGTGATCGTCATGGTGCTATCCCCTCCCTCTAACTGGCCGGCTTGCCGGACTCCCATGTTTACACCTGCAACCCGCTGTTTGTCCGGTCCCGGGTCACATGCGTGTGGGTCACGGCCCTCAACATGTGTTGCATGGCCAACGGCTCGCTACCGCTCTCTGGGGCTAGCCCAGTGGCGCTAGAGCTCAGGGGCGTGCCGGATCACCTTGCGTAAGGTTGTTTGGCTGAGAGACTTCGAGATCGCCGGCTGCCCACGGGTACTGGGGAAGACCGCAGACCGATGAGGCTCGGACTGCGCGAAACCCGTGGCACGTATGCCCGTAGGTTCCAGGGTTCCCAACCGGCACGTTTCCAGTGGATGAGCTCGTCGCATACAGCGTATTCGGAGCGGCTATCGCCTGCGCGGTCGTGTTTGGCGTAGGGTGGCGTCGTGATCGGCATCGCCTCTCCCAACTCGAGGATCGCTTGCTGGGCGGATCGGGGCGGTCTCCGGGTGATCTCGAGGAACGCGTGAACGAGCTGGCGGACCGCGTGACGCAGCTGGCTCGGGGACAGGAGTTCCTGCAGCAGTTCCTCTCTGGCCAACGCCGCTTGCCGCATTCCGGCCGGCCGGTGGAGACATCATCCTGACGTGGTGCCCTTGCCCTGCGTGCGCGGGCTTTTTAGTTTGAGCGGTACGACAGTTCAACACTCAACACCGAGGATTTCTTCTCGATCATGCTCACGTACCAATTCTCCCCGATGACGCTCCGCCTGCGGGCGGTTCAGTGCGCTGTGCGCCGGACCGCGCCGATTTGGGGTGTCGCTGGGCGTCTTGCGTCCGTCGACGCCGATTCGAGGAGGGAAGCACCCTAGGAGTCCGCGACGCCAGTACGTGATCCGGCCTTTCGGGTGCTCCTCAGAGACCCGGAAGGCCTTTCTGTTAGGCGCCATTTAGAGGATCACGGGATGCAAACCGAACAGCAACAACTCAACGAAGCGATCATCGCCCGCTACACCGACCAGCCGGCGCGGCTGCCGGCCGATCTGCGTCGGGCCATCGAGGAACGCTGGGACGGGGCGCCGGTGCAGCTGTACGCCCTGGCGGACCTCGACCAGTCGCTGCGCCTGTCCGAGACCTGGGTCGCGCTGGGCCCGCAACACCTGGCGACGGCCCGCCGCAACGGAGCGGGGTGGACGATCGACAGTGTGTGGCGAACGCGGATCGAGGCCGTGCGCGAAGCCCCGGGACTGTCGGGGACCACGCTCACGATCCTGGGCCGCCCCGGCGATCCGGCACTCCTCGTGGTCCGCTACACGCACCGCCAGCGGCGCGCGTTCGAGAACCTGCGGTTCGTGCTCGAAGAGGCGATCGCGGGGCGCACCATCGCGCCGGCCGATGCGGACCACGAGTACGCGGACGCCGTCGCGCGCCCGGTGCGTGACGCGCAGGCCCTCGTGGCGGGACGGCGAGTGGCCGTGATCCGGCGTCTGCTGGGCTACCTCACGCCGTACCGGCGCCAGCTGGCGATCGGGATCACCGCGGCCGCGGTCATCACGCTAGTCAGCCTGGTGCCGCCGTATCTCGCGGGCTACCTGATCGATCGCGTGATCCGGCCCGCGCGGGAGGGCGCGATGCCAGTCGGCCGGGCCACGCTGATCGCCTGGCTGGCCATCGTGGCGATGGCGCTCGTGTTCCTGGTGCGGCAGGGCGCCGCGCTGGTCCGGCTGCGCCTCATGGCGATCCTGGGTGAGTGGGTGGCGCGCGATCTGCGTGCCGAGCTGTACGAGCACATCCAGCGGTTATCCCTGTCGTTCTTCTCGCGCAAGAAGACGGGGAGTCTGATCACGCGCGTCTCGGCGGACACGGACCGGCTGTGGGAGTTCCTGGCCTTCGGCGTCGTCGACGTGTCGTTGTCGCTCGTGATGCTGGTTGGGTTGGGCGCGGTGCTGTTATCGCTCGATTGGCGCCTGGGCCTCGTCATGACGCTCCCGGTGCCGGTGTTGTGCTGGCTGATCTACCGGCACGGCGAGGCGATCAACCAGCTGTTCATCCGCGCCTGGCGCAAGTGGTCGCGGGTGAGTGATGTGCTCTCGGACACGATTCCGGGCATCCGGGTCGTCAAGGCGTTCAACCAGGAGGACCGGGAGATCGCCCGCTTCGGAGAGCGCAACGAGGACGTGACCGCGGAGTTCAACCGCATTCATCGCATGTGGACCGGCTTCTGGCCGTTCCTGATGCTGGCGGTGCATGCCACGACGGTGGTGGTCTGGGTGGTGGCGGTGCCGCGTCTCCTGGGCCATGGGGCCGCGTTGTCGACCGGAACGTTCGTCTCGTTCCTGCTGTACACGACGATGTTCGTGGCCCCGATCGAAGTGATCGGCCAGATGGCGCGCACCATGAACCGGGCGACGACGTCGGCGCACCGCGTGTTCGAGGTGCTGGACACCGAGCCCGAGGTGAAGGACCGCCCGGCCGCGGTGTGCCTGGAGCCCGTGCACGGACGGGTCCGTTTCGACCGGGTGGTGTTCGCGTACGACGGAGTCCGTCAGGTGCTCAAGGGCGTGAGCTTCGAGGTGGCCCCCGGGGAGCTGATCGGCCTGGTGGGCGCGTCGGGGGGCGGGAAGACCACGATCGTCAACCTGATCGCGCGCTTTTACGACGTGACGGGTGGATCGGTGTCGATCGACGGCGTCGATGTCCGGGAGCTCGACACCGGACACTTTCGCCGCCAGCTCGGGATGGTGCTCCAGGATCCCTACCTGTTCCATGGGACCATCCTGGAGAATATCCGCTACGGGCTGCCGGAAGCGTCGCTCCAGGCCGTGATCGCCGCGGCGCAGGCGGCGAACGCGCACGACTTCGTGTGCAAGCTGCCGCACAGTTACGACACGGTCGTGGGTGAGCGGGGGCACACGCTGTCGGGCGGCGAGCGCCAGCGCGTCTCCATCGCGCGGGCGATCCTGCACGATCCTCGGATTCTGATTCTGGACGAGGCGACCTCGAGCGTGGACACGGAGACCGAGCGCGAGATCCAGGAAGCGCTCGAGCGGCTGATCGCCGGGCGGACGGTGTTTGCCATCGCGCACCGCCTGTCGACGCTGCGCCGGGCGTCGCGGCTGTTCGTGGTCGAAGACGGCCGTGTCATCGAGGCCGGGACGCATCGGGAGCTGCTGGCGAACCCGAATGGGCGGTACCGGCGGTTGCACGAGATGCAGTTGCAGCTGGCGTAGGTGTCAGGTGCCGGGTGTCAGGTGTCAGGGTCCAACCCTTCATCCCCCGACACCTGACACCCGATACCACAAACTTCAGGAGGACGCATGACGACAATGATGGTCGGCGAACCGCTCGCCCAACGCGACACGGGGCTCACGCTCGAGCATCGCGTGGACGGCCAGCTGTGGGCGATCCAGGGAGAGCTGGAGCGCGCCGTGCGCGTGCGCCGGGCGTTCCCCTGGTCCGAGCCGCGGCGTTTCTTGTCGCTCCGCGACCACGAGGATGTCGAGGTCGCGTTGGTCGCGGATCCGGCGGAGCTCGATCCCGAATCGCGTGATGCACTGGAGACGGCGCTGGTCCAGGCCGGGTTCGTGTTCGAGATCACCGCCGTGGTGGCGATCGACGAAGAAGTCGAGATCCGGACCTGGCGCGTGGAGACGCGGCAGGGATCGCGGTCGTTCCAGACCCGACTGGACGATTGGCCACGGACCCTGCCGGATAGCGGTCTCTTGATCCGGGACGTGGCGGGAGACTTGTATCACCTGGAAGATCCCGCTCGGCTCGATCGACACAGTCGGGAACTGTTGTGGTCGTTTGTTGACTAGAGGCGTCGATGACGCTTCTCCTACGGTCCCACCACCCACACATTATTCGACCGGTCCACGTCCGGCGACACGCCACGCGGATCGATTTGGATCCGGACCGGCTTTGCAGCGGCCGGCGTGAGCAGGGTCCACACTGCCCGCTGGCCGCGTAGCCACGTTTCGACCGGCAGTTTGACGGTGCGCGTCGAGCTGTCACCCGAACTGACCAGCAGCTCGACCGGCGCCACCATCTCGAGGCGGCTCGAGAGGAAGGCCCGCGTCAGCGTCTGACCGGCGCTGTCCCGCTGCACGACCGAATCCACGGCCTGGTCCAGGTGGTCGGAGCGCATGAACCACCCGCGCCAGAACCACGACAGATCCTCTCCCAGGGCGTTATTCATCGTGCGGAAGAAATCCGCGGGTTGGGGATGCTTGAACGCCCAGCGGCGCACGTACTCGCGAAACGCATCGTCGAACGCGGTGGAGTCGACGACTTGCTCTCGCAGGAAATGCAGCGCCACCGCCGGTTTGCCGTACGCGTTCCAGCCAGCCATGAAACCGTTCGGTGAACGGTCCTGGGACTCCAGGATCGGCGTCTCCACCCCGCGGTAGGTCCGCAAGAATCCCTGATAGGCGCGCATGGAGCCGAACTCGAGCGACTGGATGCGCACCGTGTCGGTCGGGTACCGGTCGCGAAAGGTGAACCAGTCGATGAACGTGTTGAAGCCTTCGTCCATCCACGGATACAGCCGCTCGTCAGAGCCGACCATCATCGGGAACCACTCGTGCCCGTGCTCGTGGGCGATCGTGTAGTACAGTTCCTTCTCGTTCTCGGCGTTGTCGAAGGTGATCATCGGGTATTCCATGCCACCGACCGGACCTTCGACGCTGATGGCGGTGGGCCATGGGTAGTGGAACCAGCGGGAATGGATCATCACGGCGTGGCGGTTCATGTCGGCTGCGGTCTTCCATACGTCGGCGACGGTCGGCGGGTAGAAGGCCTGCATCAGGATACCGTCCCAACTGGTCGCATCCCAGACGAAGTTGGGGGCCGTGCCCCAGGCGAAGTCGCGTACGTTAGTCGCCGTGAAATGCCAGGTTCGCGTCGCCCCGGTTCGTGGTGGGAGCAGCGCGGGCGTCCCGATCTCGTCGGCGGTGATGATGTGCACGATCGTGTCGCTGTGTGCCGCGGCGGCGAGCCGGGCGCGGATCGTTGCCGGAAGTACCTCGAGCGCGTTGCGCAGCACACCCGTGCCGGCCACCGAGTAACCAGCCGGCAGCGTGAGCGTCACGTCGAAGTCGCCGTACTCCAGGTAGAACTCGCTCGAGCCGATGTACTGGTCGGTATTCCAGCCGCGCACATCGTCGTAGACGGCCAGCCGCGGATACCACTGTGCCACCTGGTACAGCCAGCCCGCCGGAAACTGCTCCCGCCCGGTGCGGCCGAAGCGCGGGACCTGGTGGTGCCACGCGATCGCGATCAAGGTGACGCTGTGGGGGGGCAGGGGCCGGTCGAGATCGACCCGCATCATCGTGCTGTTGACGCGCCACGTGAGCGTGGTGACTGCGGGGCGGGTCGCCGGGGCCGCCGCGCGGATCGACTGGACCCGCTCGATCGTCGCTCCCGCGTGGAACCCCGGCTCCGGCCGGAACCGCGGGTTGACGAGCGGAGCGAAGCGGGTGTCGGGGGAGCCAGCGTTCATGTCGAGCTGCAGCCACACGAACCGGAGCGTGTCCGGCGAGTTGTTCGTGTAGCGGATTGTCTCATCGCCGCGAATCGTGTGCGTCGCGGTATCGAGCCCAGCCCGGATGGTGTAGTCGGCCCGCTGCTGCCAGTACAACGGTCCCGGCATGCCGGACGCCGGTCGATACGCATTGGGTGGTGCCAGGTCCAGGACGCGGAACGGCGAGGTGTCGGCCACGCCTGGGCGGACTTGCACGGGGGCCGACGCGGACGCGGGCTGCTGGGCGTTCGCGGCGGAGGGCACAAGAAGTGCGGCGGCGAAGGCCGCGCGAAGCGTTGAGATGTTCATACCCTGAAGAATGACCGAGACGGCGCTTCCTGACAACCAAGCCGGTGAATGGCGGCGATAGACCCGCCAGCGCTATTGTTCCGCGACCCTTCCGGAGCCGGTTTGCTGTCGTCGCGTCCTTGGGTGTGCCTCATCCTCGCCATGTCCTGTCGTCCACCGGTGTCGGGTGTCGTGTCCCCCGCGCCGGTCCCCTCGGCTGACCCGTGTGCGTTGGCGACGGACACCGCGCCGGTGCCGGAACGTCTCGCTATCGGGCTCGCGGGTGTCGTGGACCCGTCTCATGCCCCGAGCCCCACCAACGACGCCGAACGGTTCGTGTTTCGCCAGCTGTATGAGACGCTGGTTCGTCTCGATTGCGCGGGGCAAGTCCGACCGGGACTCGCGCAGTCGTGGCAGTCGACCGCTGATGGTCAGGGTTGGACGTTTACGCTGCGTTCGGGTGCCCGGTTCTCCGATGGGACGCGCCGTGACCGCTCAGACGGTCATCGACTCCTGGAACGCACGCGTCGCGGCACTGCCGACCGGCGCCGTGATCACGACTGAAGGTGAGCGCGTGGTCGAGGTCAGGGTGCCACGCCGTCTGGTGGCCGGCCGGTTCGCCGATCCAGCGCTTGCCGTCACGCGCGCGGCGGTGGGGCAGGAATGGCCCGCCGGGACCGGATTCTACGCCGCCGACACCTCGGGCGGTCGCGTGACGGTGGCCCCCTACGGCGCGACCAACTGGCCGGTGCTCGTGCTCCGCTCGTTGGGGACCGGCGATGGGCGCGATTTGCTCGATGCCAGAATCGATCTCCTCGTGACCGATGACGCCGCGGTGCTGAGCTACGCGGCCGGCCGGTCCGGCGTCGTCAGCGTGGGGCTCCCGTGGGAGCGCACTTACGTCTTGGCGGTCCCTGGCGAGGCCATTCCCATTACCGCTTCGGAGCGTGCCGGGCTCGCCCGCGATGCGGTCCGCATCGATGCTCACCCGGCCTCCGCGCCGTCCTGGTGGACCGATCCGGGTTGGGCCTCCTGCGGCATGGAGCCGCCGCCGGGGGCGCCGCCGATGAGCCAGGGGCCGTCGTCGAACGCGCTGATGTACCAGCTGGATGATGCCCCCGCCCGGGATCTGGTGGGGCGGCTGGTCGCGCTGGGGATCGGCGCCGGGGGGGCGCCTCGCGCGACGGGTCTCGGGGCAGCAGAATTCAGCGTCGCGCTCGCGTCGGGGCGAGCTGCCGGGTACGTCCTGGCGGTCCCCACGACGATGCTCGAGCCGTGCGCGGCCTGGCGTACACTGATCGCCCGTGCACCGTGGCTCGCGGACGGACCGGAGCGACACCTGACTCCCCTCGTGGAGGTCCGCCGCCGGGCGATCGTGCACCGCGGCGCTGCCGCGTTTACCGTGGACTGGGACGGGACCCTACGCGTCCGATGACTCAATGACGTTTCGCACTCGCATTCTCCTCGCCACGGTCCCGGTGGTGCTCGTCCCGCTGGTCGTGTTCGGATTCGGCGTACGGCGCGCGATGCGGCAACAAATTGCCGCGCAATACCGGGGCCGGGTGACGGCGCTGGTCGACCAGATCGGCCAGGACCTGGAGCGTCAGGGGAGCCTGCTGGCCACGCGATTGGCCCGGCTGCGTTCCGCGGCGGTGGCCGACAACCGTTTCCGGCTCGCGGGCGTGGCGCGGGATACGGCGCAGCGCGGCTACGCGTTGGACTATGCGGGCACCGCGATGCGGCTCGCCGGCCTCGACATGCTCCAGATTCAGGACGACTCGGCGCGCATCATCAGCTCGGGTCACTTCCGCAACGAGTTCGATCGTCTGGAGCGCGGGCTGCCCGAGCTGCTTCCCACGGCGCCGAACGGCCTGGCGTTGGTGCAGGCGCGGACCCCGGAAGGACCTTTCTTCGCACTGGCGCGGCTCGATTCGCTGCCGCTGGGCGACCGGCACTTCACCGTCGTCGGCGGCATCGCGGTCGATTCCGGATTTCTGGCGCGCCTGGCGCGCGACAGTGCGGTCACGGTTTCGCTCGTCTTGCCGCACACGACCTTGTCGTCGCGCCCGTCCGCCGCCCCCACCAGCGATGAAGTGGTCAGCGAGCTGCCGGTTCCTTTCGTCGAGACGTCCCAGCCCGACAGCGCGCGCCTCGTGCCGGCACGACTGCTCGTGGCGACTCCCCTCACCGGACTGCGGGAGCTCGAGCGCACCGTCGATCTCTGGTTCGTGATCGCCGTGCTGGTCACGCTGCTGGTCACCGTCGTGCTGGCGGCGTGGCTGGCGTCGCGACTCAGCCGGCCGCTGGCCGAGCTGGCGGGGAAGACGGCGGAGATCAACATGGAGCGGCTGGACGTGGAGTTCGCGAGCGACGGCCGAGACGAAGTCGGCGCGCTCGAGCGCTTGCTGGGGCAGATGACCGAGCGGCTGCGCGCGGGAGCCACCCGGCTGCGTGAAGTGGAGCGGCGGGCGGCCACCGGGGAGCTGGCCCGCCAGGTGAACCACGACGTAAAGAACGGGCTCGCGCCGTTGCGCAACGTGTTACGCCACCTGGCCCAGGTCGCCCGGGATCGGCCCACCGAGCTGCCGAAAGTCTTCGCCGAGCGGCGCCAGGCGCTGGTCTCGAGCCTCAATTACCTGGAATCGCTCGCCGCCACCTACGCCAAGCTGTCGCCGCCGCCCGAACCGCAGCGCTGTGAGGTCAACGCGGTCACGCGCGAGACCGTCGAACAGCTTCCTCCTGGCTCCGCCGAGCTCTCGCTCCAGCTCGCCAAGGGGGTCGGGGAGGCCAAAATCGACGCCATCGCCCTGCGGCGCATCCTCGAGAACCTGGTGAGCAATGCCGTCGAAGCGCTCGGGGGGCAGGCCGGCAGCGTTACGGTGTCGACCGCCCGCGGGGAAAACGACGGCGCGTCGGGCGCGATCCGGATCGTGGTCGAGGACACGGGGAAGGGCATGACTGAGTCTGAGCTGGAGAGTGCTTTTCAGGACTTCCACTCGACCAAGCCCGGTGGCGTGGGGCTGGGCCTTTCGATCGTGCGCCGGCTGGTGACCGACGCGGGCGGCCGGCTTCGCGTCGAGACGTCACCGGGCGCGGGCTCGCGGTTCATAGTGGAGGTGCCCCCCGCCGAGGGCGTGGCGTGAGCCTGATCCTGATCGTCGACGACGTCACCCCCCTCGCTGAACAATACGCCTACGACTTGAAGCGGCTGGCCGGTCACGACACGCTCCACGCGACGGATGGAGGGGCGGCACTGGATCTTCTGGCCCGCGAAGCGGTCGATTGCGTCCTGCTCGACCTCGAGATGCCCGGTATGGATGGGTTCGAGGTGCTGCGTCAGCTCGCCCAACGCGGCATCACGGTGCCGGTGATCGTCTATACCGGAACCGGCGACTTCGATCGCTGCGCCCAGGCGATTCGGCTCGGCGCGGTCAGCTTCATCGACAAGAGTGAGCCGATGGAGCGCGTGGTTCAGGAGATCGCCGGCGCACTGGAACGGCAACGGCTCCTCTCGCAGGTCGCTGCACTGCGGCGCGAAGCGGGCGGGGAGACTCCGCTCGCCGGCTCGAGCCCGGCCCTGCGCACGTTGCGCGAGGCGATGGCCCGGGTCGCCCCGATCCCCTCCCCGGTCTTGATCGTCGGGGAGAGCGGCTCCGGCAAGGAAGTCGTGGCGCGTGAGGTGCACCACTTGAGCGGGGCGAAGGGGCCGTTCCTCGCGATCAACTGCGCGGCGCTCCCGCAGGACCTGGTGGAGAGCGAGCTGTTCGGGCACGAGCGCGGGGCGTTTACCGGCGCCGTCGCGCTGCGCAAAGGCGCGTTCGAATCGGCGGCCGGCGGAACGCTGTTCCTGGACGAAATTGGCGAGCTGCCGCTCGCGGCGCAGGCGAAGCTGCTCCGCGTGCTGGAGCAGCGACAGGTGACGCGCGTGGGCGGCACGCGCACCATCGCGGTGGACGCGCGGGTGGTGGCCGCGACCAATCGCGACCTCGAGGCCGAGGTCACCGCGGGGCGATTCCGACAGGATCTGTTGTACCGGCTCAACGTGCATCAGCTCGTGGTGCCGCCGCTGCGCGATCGACTGTCCGATATCCCTGAGCTGGCGCAACACCTGTTGAGCGAGATGTGCGAGCGCTTCCGGGTGCGGCCGCGCACGCTGAGCGCCGCGGCGCTCGAGGGGTTGATGGCCTACGAGTGGCGTCGCAACAACGTGCGCGAGCTGCGCAACACGCTGGAGCGAATGCTGATCGCCTCGGAGCGTGAAGTCCTCGACGCCGGCGACCTGCCCGCCGATATCGGCGAGGACGCCGCCGCCCAGCGACTGCAGACGGGCGTCGAGCCGCGCTCGTTCCAGGAGCGCAAAGCGGAAGCCGAACGGCGGATCGTCTTGACGGCCCTGGAACAGCACGCGTGGCAGATCACCCGCACGGCGGAAGCCCTGGGACTCGCGGATCATGCGAGTCTCTTGAAGATCATGCGAAGGCACGGCATCACTCGAGACTAGACCGGCGTGTCCATTCGGACACGATCCCCCGTTCCGCTCGTGTCCAACCGGACACGATTCTGCTCCCCCAAAATCGCTAAGTGGTTGCGCCGCCGATCGCTGGATCCGGCGGCCGAGTGGCCCCGCGCCTGCCTTAGAGCAGGGCGTTCCCTGGCAGTCTCACAGGCGCGCACGCGCCCAGATGGAGGAGGAGAGCATGATCACCACGTTCCGGTTCACCCCTGCCTGGCTCGTCGCGAGCCTGTTTGTCGTTGCCGGTTGCGGCGACAAGACCCCCCGACAAGCCAACGCGAAGGAGCCCGAGGTGCCCACGCCGTCCATGAGCGTGACACCCGAATCGACCAGTACGCCACGCGAGTCGACCGCCCCGGTCGGGCCGGTGTCGTTCGCGGCCGCGGAATCGTCGTACCGGGAGCACCGCTATGAAGACGCGGTCGCCGGCTTTACCGCCTACACCGCGACCCGCCCCAACGTCGCGTTTGGCTTCTACATGCTCGGTCTCTCGGCGTGGAAAGCCGGCGACCTGGTGAGGGCGGAAGGGTCCTTCCGTCAGGCGTTGGCGCTCGACTCGACGCACGTGAAGAGCTACCTGAACCTGAGCCGCGTGCTGCTCGACGCCGGCCAGCCCGACTCGGCGCTCGGCATCCTGGACGCCGTGTTGCGGATCGATGACACACTGGGCCAGGCCTACCGGCTGATCGGTCGCGCCCATGACGCCAAAGGTGAGCCGGACCAGGCGGTCACGGCCTACCGCGAAGCCCTGGTGCTCGATTCGACCGACGTGTGGTCGATGAACAATCTGGGTCTGGTGCTGATCCACCAGAGTGCCTTTGACGACGCGCTGCGCCCCCTGGCGCGGGCGGTCGAGCTGTCGCCGGAGGTGGCGACGTTCCAGAACAACCTGGGGATGACGCTCGAGCGTACCGGTCACTTCGTCGCGGCCGCCGAGGCGTACCGCGCGGCGATCACGGCGGATTCGGGGTTCACCAAGGCGCAGACCAACCTGGACCGGGTGTCCGTGCTGACGGAAGATCCCAACATCGGTCCGATCGATCTGAAGGTGTTGTCGCAGGGTTTCGCGGCCCAGATCGCGACGTGGGATTCGCAAGACGAGTAGTGGGCTGAGCGGTTCGTTGCGCAGCGGGCGGTCCCGGGTTTCGGGGCCGCCCGTTTCGTCCCCGCTCGCAGACTACTAGTGCGAGGTCACAGTATCCACGCCCCATGGCGCTTCGTCAGCGGTCAGTGGCCCCGCATCGCAGTTGTTCACAAGCAAGAGACGCCATTCAGGAATTGGTGCACCTCGGATCGGTACATCACCCAAGGTCGTTGGAGTCGTGCCGGAGGTGGTGAACCGTACCTCGGTCCAGCCGTACCCGATTGCGCGGACCGTCAGTCGGTGACAGCCTGGCGTCACGATGGCGGAAATAGTAAAGCGGCCGGTAGAGTCAGTCTCGGCGTCAAATGATGTTCCAGGCATCCTTACGATCGCTCGATTGACCGGGTGCTCAAACTGGGTATCCATGACACGACCCGACACCAGTGTCCCCCTCAGCGGTACGAGTTGGGTCGTGTCGGTCCCGCGGAGGATGGCGCCGTTGGAGTAGGTCGGCGTCCGGTAGTAGACCTTCCGGGCAAGAGCTACACCAGGCTCGGCGTAGAGCTGCGTCACAATTGATTCGATGGCCGCAAATGTTGGCCCGGGATCCGGAATGCTCACGATGTATTCATCATCCGCCGGATTGCCGCCGGTTATAGTCCCCGCGTAGGTGCTGAGAATCTGTTGGATGCGGGTGCCACTTGTGGTATCGTCGAAGACGATCCCCACGATGTTCCGGTAGTACAAACACTCCGCACGTGGGAGGTTAGGAGCCTCCACCGTGTAGGTCGAGTCTACTGGTAGGTTCGGTGTCTCCGGCGCTGGCGGAGGAGTTGTATCAACCGCTACCAACGCTGGTGTCTCATGCTGGGGCGGTGGGTTCGAGCCGCACCCCGTGAGCAGGACGCCCACGGAGATCGTGACTGCAGTCTTACTCAGTGCTCGCATCACGCCACCGCGACGCTCTTGATATTCAGGAACTCACGCAGTCCGTACTCCGACAGCTCGCGACCGTAACCCGAGTGCTTCACGCCGCCGAACGGCAGGCGCGCGTCGGAGCGCACCATGCCGTTGATGAACACGCACCCCACGTCGAGGTCCGCGGCGACTCGCTCCGCCCGCGTGCGATCCGCCGACCACACGGCCGCGCCCAGCCCGTAGGGTGACGCGTTCGCGATGCTGGTCGCCTCGGCCGCATCGCGAGCGCGAATCACCGCCGCCGCTGGCCCGAACACCTCTTCATCGAACGCTGCCATGCCGGGGCGCACTCGGGTGAGCACCGTCGGCGGGTAATAGGCCCCCGCACCCTTGGGGACCACACCCCCGACCTGCAACTGCGCGCCGCGGCGCACTGACCGTTGCACCTGCCGGTGCAGTTCATCCCGCAGCTCGGTGCGCGCCTGTGGGCCGACCTGGGTTCCCGATGCCAGTGGGTCGCCCATGCGGCGTGACGCCATTTCGGCGGTGAACAGCTCCTCGAACTGGTTCGCCACGGGTTCCACCACGATGAACCGCTTGGCTGCGATGCAGCTCTGGCCGCTGTTGATCAGCCGCGCGTCGGCGGCCGTCTTCGCGGCCTTGGGCACATCGGCGTCCTCGAGCACGATGAACGCGTCGCTGCCGCCCAGCTCGAGCACGGTTTTCTTGAGGTGGCGACCCGCCTGCTCGGCGACCTGGCTTCCCGCCGCCTCCGACCCCGTCAAAGTGACCGCCCGGATGCGCGCATCGGCGATGACGTCCGCGACGCGCCCGCTCGACAGCACCAGGCTTCGGAACGTGTGCTCGGGGAATCCCGCCTGGCGAAATACGTCTTCGATCGCGAGCGCGCAGCCGGTCACGTTGGACGCGTGCTTGAGCACGCCGACGTTGCCGCCCAGGAGCGCAGGCGCGGCGAAGCGGAAGACCTGCCAGAACGGAAAATTCCAGGGCATGACCGCGAGCACTGGGCCGATGGGATCGAACCGGACGTAGCTCCTGGTGCCATCGAGATCGCGCGGCTGCTGCGCCAGAAAGGCGGCGCCTTGTTCGGCGTAGTAGTCGCAGACGGCGGCGCACTTCTCCGTTTCCGCCTCGCCCTGGGAAAGGGGTTTGCCCATTTCCAGCGCCATGGTCCGGGCATAGGTCAGTTTGCCCTGGCGCAGGATTTGAGCGGCGCGTCGCAGCAGGGCGGTACGGTCGGCCACCGGCCGGCGTCGCCAGTCTTGAAACGCCTGTTCGACCCCTTCCAGGATGCGCGCGAGCTGCGCGTTGCTCGTTTCGGCATACGTCTCGATCACCTCGCCAGTGGCGGGATTGATGGACTTCAGCGCGGGGGTGCGGGAGCGAGCGGGAGACTTGCGGCGTGCGCGTGCCATGATAGGCCTCGAGGGGCGTTCGTCGGGGTAGCTACACATTCCGGGCAATGATGGCAATGGGTACGCCGAGGCTTACTTTTGGCGCCATGCAGCGTCTCGAGGGACTCGCCAAACTCACCGGCCGCGAGCGGTACGTCGATGATCTGCCGCTCGACGGGTTTCTCTGGGGCGCTACGGTCCGCAGCCCGGCGGCCCGCGGCCGCATCACCGCGGTGCGCTTTGGGTCGGGCGTCGACTGGTCCCAGTTCACCATCGTCGACCACCAGGACATTCCTGGATCAAACGTCATCGCGCTGATCGAGAAGGACCAGCCGGTGTTGGCTCCCGGCTACGTCCGGCACGTGCAGGAGCCGGTGCTGCTACTCGCGCATCACGACCGCATGGCGTTGCGGCGGGCCGTCGCCGCCGTGACGATTGAGGTAGCCGCGGAGCCGCCCATCTTCGATTTCCGGGTTCGTCCCGAGCCGGCGCAGATCCAGTACGGGACGGATAATGTGCTCAAGCACCTCTCCATCGTGAAAGGCGACGTGGAGCGCGCCCTCGCCAGAGCGCCCATCGTCGTCGAGGGCACCTACGAGACCGGGGCGCAGGAGCACGTGTACCTCGAGCCGCAGGGCATGATCGCAGAGCTCGACGGCGACGTCATGGTGCTGCGCGGCTCGATGCAGTGCCCCTATTACATCGTCAAAGCACTGTTGGGCCCGCTCGGCCGCGACGAGCAACACGTGCGGGTGATCCAGACGCCCACCGGTGGCGGTTTCGGCGGCAAGGAAGAATATCCCTCGACCATCGCACTCCACGCCGCGTTGCTGGCCTTGAAGAGCGGGAAACGGGTGAAGGTGATCTACGATCGCGGCGAAGACATGGCCGCGACCACCAAGCGTCACCCGTCTCTGGTACGGCACCGGACCGGGGTCACGGCGGACGGGCAGCTCCTCGCCCAGGACATCGCCGTCGTAATGGACGGCGGCGCCTATGTGACGCTGTCCCCGGTAGTGTTGTCGCGCGGCATCATCCACGCGGCCGGGCCGTACTTTTGCGAGCACGTGCGGATCGACGGCCGAGCCATGTTCACCAATGCTGTGCCGTTCGGCGCGTTCCGCGGCTTTGGGGCGCCGCAGACGCATTTCGCCAACGAGCGCCACATGGACCGGATCGCGGTGCGTCTGGGGCTCGACCCCGCCGAGCTGCGGCGGCGCAACCTGGTGCGCGACGGCCAGACGACCGCCACGGGCCAGGTCATCAACGACGGCACTGATCGCCTCGCCGTCCTCGACCGCGCGTTGACGCTGTCCGATTACCAGACCAGGCGCGCTGCTCACGCGGCCTTCAATGCGACGAACGTGACCACGCGCCGCGGCATCGGCCTGGCCACGTTCCATCACGGCGCCGGGTTCACGGGGTCGGGCGAGGTGATGCTCGCCTCCCGGCTGCATGTCGCCGGGCTCCCGGACGGCCGGATCGAGGTGCGCAGCGCCAACATCGAGATGGGGCAGGGCACGCTGACTGTGTTCACGGAACTCGCCGCCGACCGGCTGGGACTGGAGCCGGGCGACGTGATCATTGCCGAAGCCGATACGGCGCGCGTGCCGAACAGCGGGCCCACGGTCGCCTCGCGGACATCGATGGTAGTCGGACGGATGGTCGAGTTGGCCTGCGACGGGCTCCGGGCCAAAGTCGGTCTTGGGGCCGATGCCCGCGGCGACACCGTGCGGCGCGGCATTCAACGGTGGCACGCCGGTCATCCGGGCGAGACATTGCTCGCCGAAGGCGTGTATCAGCGGCCGCCGGGCGTCGTGTGGGACGATGCGACCTACACCGGCGATGCTTACGGCACGTACGCCTGGGGCGCCTATGTGGCGGAAGTCGAGGTCGATCTCCGGACATACGAAACGCGCGTCATCGATTTCGTGGCAGTCCAGGAAATCGGCAAAGTGTTGAACGAGACGCTGGCGCGCGGTCAGGTCCAGGGAGGCGTGGCGCAGGCGCTTGGGTGGGCCTTGCTCGAGGAGTGCCGCTGGAAGGACGGGGCGATGGCCAACGCGCAGCTCACCAACTACATCATCCCGACGAGCGACGATTTGCCGCCGATTCGCGTTGCATTCCTCGAGCACCCTTACCCCTTTGGTGCGCAGGGCGCCAAGGGTCTGGGCGAGCTGCCCATGGACGGCCCGGCCCCGGCGGTGCTCAACGCCGTGGCAGCGGCGACCGGAGCCGATCCCTGCGTCATCCCGCTGCTCCCCGAACGCCTCATGGACCTGATCGATGCCTGACCGCCTTGCCATCGTCTTCACGCTCAACGGTGCGCCGATATCCCTGGACGTCGATCCAGCGGAGCGCCTGCTCGACACACTGCGCTACCAGCTCGGGCTGACCGGCACGAAGGAAGGCTGCGGGGAAGGGGAGTGCGGCGCCTGCACCGTGTATCTGAACGGCCTGCCGGTCAATTCGTGTCTCATTCCCATCTATCAGGTGCGCGGCGCACGAGTGGAAACGGTCGAGTCCCTCAGCCCCGCGGCCCTCGAGCCGTTGCGGCAATCCGGGGCGACGCAGTGCGGGGCGTGTACGCCTGGAGTGGCGATGACGGCTCGATGGATCTGCGCACATCCCGAGCTGCTGGAGACGCACACGATCCGCGAGCTCATGGCCGGCAATCTGTGCCGCTGCACGGGCTATGACGGCATCATGGACGGGATTACCGCGGTACTCGAAACGCGAGCCGGGCCGTGAATCTGCTCCAGCCCGGAACCTTGGCGGAGGCGCTCGCGATCGTGGCCGAGCGCCCCGACGCCATACCCATTGCAGGGGGCACCGATCTCCTGGTGCACTGGCCCACGCGCCCGACCGAGCACGACCGGACCTACGTCGACTTGTCCGCCATCGACGACTTGCGCCGTGTCCAATGGACCGAGGGGGAGCTGGTGCTGGGTGCCCTCGCGACCTACTGGGACGTGATCACGGACGCGAGGGTGACGCACGAGCTGCCGCTGCTCGGGCAGGCGGCGCGCGTCGTGGGGTCGATCCAGATCCAGGCGCGCGGCACGTGGGCCGGCAACATCGTGAATGCCTCACCGGCGGCGGACGGCGTCCCGGTGTTGATGGCGTACGACGCCGTGGTCGTGCTCGAATCAGCGCGCGGTCGGGAAACCGTGCCGCTGGCGGAGTTCTATCAGGGCTACAAACAGATGCGGCGGACATCCGATCAATTGGTGGTCGAGATACGCATTCCGCGCCGGCGGTACGACGTGCAATGGTTCGAGAAGGTGGGATCACGCCGCGCCCAGGCGATCGCGAAGGTCGGCCTGGCCGTCGTACGCGGTGGAGCAGGGATGGCGTGTCGTCGCCGCCAGCATGGCGCCGACGATCCGCCGCTGTCCGGCGCTCGAGCGTCAGTTCGGTGACGGGCCGCGAATCACCGCTCCCGACGATCTGCTCCCGGCCATCGCGCAGGACGTCTCACCGATCGACGACATCCGGTCCACCGCCGAGTACCGGCGCCGAGTGATGGCGCGGGTGTTGTACTTCGGGCTGCGGGGGCTGCGGGCGTCGTGAAGGCGATCTGGTTGGAGGGCGGTCAGCTCAGGCTGCGTCACAGCATCCCCGTTCCCGAGCCGCCGCCGGGGGAGGCGCTGGTGCGCGTGGTTCGGGCCGGGATCTGCAATACGGACGTCGAGCTGGCCCGGGGCTACTACCCGTATACCGGAGTGTTGGGGCACGAATTTGTTGGAGTGGTGGAGCGCGGCCCCAAAGAGCTCGACGGGCGTCGAGTGGTGGGGGAAATCAACGCCGTGTGCGGCCGCTGCGCGGCGTGTCGCGCGGGACGGCGCACGCATTGCGAACGCCGCACCGTGCTGGGCATCGTGAACCGTCAGGGAGCGTTCGCGCAGTACCTGTCCCTGCCGGTCGAGAATCTGCACGCGGTTCCCGACGCGGTGCCCGACGACGACGCGGTGTTCGTCGAGCCACTGGCCGCGGCGCTCGAGATTCAGGAGCAGGTCCGCCTCGCGAGCGACGACCGGGTGCTCGTGGTCGGCGACGGCAAGCTAGGCCAACTCGTAGCCCAGACGCTGGCGCTGACCGGCTGCCAACTCCGCGTTGTGGGGCGCTACGGCCCGAAGCGGGCGCTGCTCCAGTCGCGGGGCATCGAAGTCATTGGGGAAGGCGAGGTCACGGCGGGAGACTACGACGTGGCGGTCGAGTGCACCGGGAACCATCTGGGCTTTGCCGTTGCCCTGAAAGCGCTCCGACCGCGGGGCACCCTGGTGATGAAGAGCACGTACGCCGATACGCTCACGTTCAACGCCTCCACCATCGTAGTGAACGAACTGACACTGATCGGGTCACGCTGTGGGCCATTTCCCAAGGCCCTTTCGCTGCTCGCGCACCGGGCGATCGCCGTGGCGCCGATGGTCCAGGCGCGCTATCCGCTCGAGCGGGCGCTCGACGCGTTCGACCACGCGCAGCGGCCGGGGACGATGAAGGTATTGTTCGACGTCGCCTAGATGCTCACCGCAGCGACGCCCCGGCACGGACCCACTCCCCCAGCAGCGCCCGTTCTTCGTCCGTGATGCCCGTGACGTTCCCGAGTGGCATCGTCTTCTGGAGGACGACCCGCTCCGCGATGCGGACGGCGCGCGCCTGGATCTGCTGCGGCGTGTCGAACATCACGCCCGCCGGCGCCGCGGGAATCCCGGGGTAGGTCGGTGCCGATGAATGGCACGGGGCGCAGCGCCGCGCGATCACGACGCGTACGTCGGCGAACGATGCCGTTGCGCCACCCGGAGCGCCGCCACCCGCGCGTGGCGCGGTGACCAGGGCCAAGGCGATGAGCCCCAGCGCCGCGGCCGGCAGGAGCCACGCGTTCCGACGACCCACCCCGCGCAGGTTGAACCAGTGCCTTGTGAGCACACCAATCACGAACAGGACGACCAGAATGGCCCATCCCCATGGGTGTCCATAGGTCGCGGGGTAGTGATTGCTCACCATGGTGAACAGCACGGGGAGCGTGAGGTAGTTGTTGTGCAACGAGCGCAGCGCCGCTTGCCGGCCGCGAGCCGCATCCGGCGCGTGGCCGGCCGCCATGGCCCGCACCATCTCGCGTTGCGCGGGGATGATGACGCGAAACACGTTCGCGGCCATGATCGTCCCCAGCGCCGCGCCGACGTGCAGGTAGGCGGCGCGCGCGCTGAGAAACTGGCCCAGTCCCCAGGCGAATCCCGCGACGAGCACGGCGCCAATTGCCGACAGCGCGATCGGTCGCGTTCCGAGGGGCGACCGGCACAGCAGGTCGTAGATCAGCCATGCTGCCGCCAATGAACCGAGCCCGATCGCGACGGCGGTGCCTGGGCCGATGGCCGACACCGCCGGATCGACCAGATACTCCTTCGCCCCGACGTAGTACAACAACACCAGCAGGGACAGACCGCTCCACCACGTGGCGTACGCTTCCCACTTGAACCAGTGCAGGGTGGCCGGCAGCCGATCGGGCGCGACCGTGTACTTCATGACGCGATAGAACCCGCCCCCATGCACCGACCATAGCTCGCCCCCGACGCCGGGAAGCGGATCCTGCAGTGGAGCGATGCGGGCGTTGAGCCAGTTGAAATAGAACGACGTCCCGATCCATGTGACGCCGGTGATGACGTGGATCCAACGCAGCGCGAGGCTGGCCCATTGCTCGAGGTGCGCGCCCACGAGGGTCAGCTGCCGCGGTAGGTCGTGTAGCCGAACGGGCTCACGAGCAGTGGTACGTGATAGTGACCGTCCTCCTGGGGACGAAACACGACGTCGACCGACGGATAGAAGGCCGTAGTCCCCTGCGCCACGAAATACTCTTCGACCGCGAATGAGAGCCGGTAGGTCCCCCCAGGTGATGCCGGTGCCTGCGCCGGCACCATGTTGGGTACGCGGCCGTCCGTTCCCGTCCGGGTCCGAGCCAACACGGCCCAGGTTTCGCCCACGCGGGCCGAAAGGGTCACCGCGACGTCCGCGGCCGGACGGCCGCGCGCCGTGTCGAGGATGTGCGTCGTGATCGTGATCATGGGGTCGTGAGCCTCTCCAATCGCAGCCTGGTGATCTTTGCCTGCTCCGTCGCGGCGATCCGCAGCTCGCGCGCGGCATCATTCGTCAATCGAGATTCCAGATCGGACAAGAGCTCCGCTGCGCTGCGGCCCGTGGCGCAGACCAGATACACATGGCCAAAGCGCCGCTCGTACGCCTCGTTGCCCCGGGCCAATCGTCGCCGCACGTCCGCCTCGGCGGCGTCCACCCCGGATTGCTCGCGCTGCGACCACGCATCCGTGGCCTGCTCGCCGATGCGGGGGTGTGCCCGAAAGGCTTCCAGCCAGTCGTCCCGCTCCAGGTCCCACCACGCGCGGTCCGCCGCGTCGGCCAACGTCCGGTCATCGGCGTAGGGGCGTCCCGCCACCATGCGGTCCACCCACCGCCCCGAGCCGCAGCAGCGTCGAAACAGCGCCGCGGCCGCATCCAGGGACAGTGCGTTCACCTGCGCGGCGACTCCGGTCACGACGGCTTGCCGAACAAGCGCAGCCGCGCCACTCCACCATCCGGAAAGATGCTCAAGCGCACGTGGGTCACTGGGCCCGATCGGCCGACCGCGCGGAACCGGTGCGGGGTGTCCGCGCGGAGCTTCGTGCGCGGCAGGATTTCGCGCCAGGGGGCGGCGTCGTCGGGAATCGCGGTCGGCGCGAGCGCGGGCGCGTCGCAGGCCTCGAGCCGGCAACTCTCGGGGAAATTGCCCTTGAAGTGGGTCGTATCTACCACGACGCCCTCGATCGTCCCACGATGACCGAGCCGCAAGATCACCCAGTCGTGGCCAGGGCCGCGGCGTCTCCGGGTCTCCCAGCCGTCGCCCATATCGGCGGGCCGGCCGGGCATCAACAGGTTGAGCGGATGGCTGAAGAACTCGTCGCTCGCCGCAAGTGCCACCCCGCCGTGCTGCGCGGCGACCAAATCCACGCGCTGCCGCTTCAGGTGCTCCCAATCCGGGCGGGCCTCGCCCCAGACCCGCAACCGCGCGACGCCCCCATCGGGGTAGATGTTCAATCGGACGTGCGTCGCCTGGGCGTCACTGGTCACGGCGAGTTCGTTTTCCGCATCGCCGCGCAGGGCGTTGCGCGCCACGAGCTCGATCCAGCGATCGCCCAGGTTTCGGAGCTGGACCGGCGTCACCTTGGCGGGCGCCGCGACGACGTCGAGTGAACATCCTTCGGGGTGGTTGCCACGGAAGTGACGTGTGTCGACTGTGACGGCCCGGATCACGCCGGGCACACCGAGGCAGACGATGCACCAATCGTGTCCCGGAGTGCGCCGCCGCCGCGTCTCCCACCCGTCCATCCACTTGCCCCGGCTGGTGTACTTGCCCTCGATGAAGACCGCCGGCTCCGGTTTCAGCAGGTTGGCCTTGGGGGCGAAGAACTCGTCGTTCGCCACCACAGCTCGCCCACCGAGCCGTGCCGATGCCAGATCGATCAATCCCGGTCGCATGTAGAACCCCCGCAGCGCTGGCGCAACGACCCCTCACGGTCGCATCTTGTGTCGGACCGGGTGGAGGGACCATGGCGAGCAGAAAACACAGTGGGGACGAGCGGCGCAAGAGCAAACGGCGGGGTCCAGGCCGCCGGACGACCTTCGACCGTCGCAAATGGACCGAGCGTCGCCGCACGTTCGGCCGGACGTCCAGCGAGCGCCGTGAGGTGCGGGACCGCCGCTCCCTCAAGCCGCGCCGCGCCGGCGACGAGCGCCGTACCGGGAAAGATCGCCGCGACGACTAGCGCGTCGACGCCCGCCGTACCCATCGTCCCTCCGGCCGCTCCGCGCAGCGGCCGTTTTCGTACACGCAGCGGCCCCGCACGAACGTTTGTTGCACCAACCCGCGCAGAGTCCGCCCGGCATACGGGGTGATCGGGTGCCGCTGGCGCAATCGCGCCGGATCGACGGTCCATTTCGCCTCGGCATCGAAGATCACGAGATCGGCATCGCATCCGGGCACGATCCGGCCCTTGCGATCGAGCCCGGCGAGCCGAGCCGGCTCGTTGCTCATCCAGCGTGACAGGTCGACGAGGCCGTGTCCGCGCGCCTGCGCGCCTGTCCACGTCGCGGCGAGCGACAGCTCGAGCGACGCGATCCCACCCCACGCGGCCATGAAGTCGCCGCGCTCCAGCTGCTTCACTTGCGCCGGCGCCGGGGAGTGATCGCTCGCCACGAGATCGATGATGCCTCGCTCGAGTCCATCCCACAATCCGTCCCGGTTGGCACGATCACGCAACGGCGGCGCGCACTTGAAGGCCGTCGCGCCGTCGGCGATCTCTTCGGCGGCGAACGTCAGATAGTGGGGACAAGTCTCGACGCTGATCGCCGCCCCGCGCTCGCGCGCCGCTCTCAGAGTCGAAAGCGCCGCCGCGGTCGCCAGGTGCACGATGTGCACGCGGCACCTGGTTTCCCGGGACAACGCGAGCAGCAACTCGATTGCCTCCAGCTCGGCGGCCTCGGGGCGTGACGCCAGCCAGGTCGCATACCGGCGCGGATCGCCTGCGGCGGCGCCGGCCGCGCGCGCAATCGGCCCCGGCCGTTCGGCATGCGCCAGCAGGACGGCGTCTCGGGCGGCGAGCACCGGCATCGCCTGTCTCAGGTCGGACTCATCGACGGGGGCGAACTCGTCGACTCCTGACGGCACGAGGAAGCACTTGAAGCCGAGGACGCCTGCGTCGAGCAGGGGGCCCAGGTGATCGACGGTTCCCGGCACCACGCCGCCCCAGAATCCATAGTCCACCAGAGCGGCAGCGGCGGCCTGTTGCTTGGCATGCAGCGCCGCGACTGTGGTCGTGGGTGGAATGGAGTTCAGCGGCATGTCGACCACCGTCGTCACGCCTCCAGCCGCCGCGGCCCGCGTCGCGGTCGTGAAGCCTTCCCATTCGGTCCGGCCCGGCTCGTTGATGTGGACGTGCGTATCGACGACACCCGGGAGCAGGGCCGCGTCGCCCGTGTCGATGGTGTGTGTCGCCGCCGGGGCGTCTCCACGAGGCAGGATGGCCTGGATTTGTCCGTCGGAGACGACCACCGTCCCCGGCCGCTCGCCGTTCGGGGTCACGACCCGGTTGCTCGAGATGATCAGGTCGGCGGTCACGCGCGGAGAATACGCTCCCCCGTCACTTCTGCCAGACGGCGTAGCCGTGCCGGCGCAGTGTCGCGGCCAACTGTTGTTCCATCCGATCCGCGTCCGCGCGGGGCATGTTCGCAAAGCGGCGATACAGGGCGGGTAGTAACCGGATCCCATAGCGCCGCACGTAGCTGTTGGCCTTCACCCCCGCGCGGTGTTTGGCGAATCGTTCTTCGGGGGTGAGACCAGTGCGCCCGACGTAGACACACGGTTTCCGCGGATCGTGACGCGGGTTGGCCTTCCGGAAGCGTGTGTGACGCAGCACCGCGGGGTCGAGCAGAACGACGTAGAGATTGAAACCGATTAGAAGAGGCTCCGAACCACGAACCACACGTTGGCCGGGCGCTCCGCCAGGCGTCGCATGTACCAGGCGAACCAGCGGCTGCCGTAACTGATCAACACCCGCACCTTCTCCCCCTGGGCGGCGAGAGCGCGTTGGGCCTCGGCGCGGACTCCGTACAGCATGTGCACTTCATAGCGCCCCGCAGCCCCACGCGTCGACGCCTGCTCGCGAATGCGCGCGATGAGCGTGAGATCGTGCGTGCCGAAGACCGGCATGCCGTGTCCCGTCGCCGCGGCGTCGAGCAGCCGCAGCGCGAGCGTGTAATACTGGGCGTCGACGTCTTTCTTTTTCGGCAGGGCGACATCGGCCGGCTCGTTATACGCGCCTTTGACGAGCCGGATCGCCGGGGACAGCGGCAGGAGCGCGGTCAGGTCTTGCGGGGTGCGCCGCAGATACGCCTGCAGGCACACGCCCACATTGGTCCGCTCCGCGCGGGCGCGGCGATAGATCTCGAGCGTCGCGTCGACATAGCGCGACTCCTCCATATCGATCCACAAGAACGAGCCTTCTTCCTGCGCCTTCGCGGCCAACGCCAGGACGTGGCGCGTACACGCCTCCCGCCCGACGTCCAAGCCGAGATGCGTGAGCTTCACGGAGACGTGCGTGGGCAGGAACCGGTCCCGCAGCTGATCGAACACCTGCATGTAGTGGTCGCGCACGGCCTGGGCTTCGGTTCCGGAATGCACCTGCTCGCCGAGCTGGGTCAGTACCGTTCCGACTCCCACCGTGGCGAGCTCGGCGCTCCCATCCAGGGCCGCCGTCAGGTCCTCGCCCGGCATGAAGCGGCGCACCGCGCGGCGGGCAAAGGCGCGCTTGCGGAACTGCTCGGCGAGCCAGGCGCTGCGGGACAAGCGCAGGAGGATATTCCGGGACAGACCCATGGAATCGATGCTCCGTCAGGATCCGGCGGGGATTTCGCCCGCGCGGGCAAGGCGGGCGATGTGCTCGCCCGCGCGGTAGGCGAGCGCCTGGATGGTGCACGTCGGCTGGCCGCGGCCGCCGGTGACCAGACTCGAGCCGTCGCACACGAACAGGTTGGGCACGTCGTGGCTGCGATGAAACTTGTCCACGACTGAGGACCGCGGATCGTTTCCCATCCGGCAGGTGCCCAGCAGGTGATTGGAGCCGTCCTGGATCGTGATGGGGAGTGCCCAGTTGTCTTGCGCGCCCGCTTCGGCCAGCACCTCGAGCGACCGGTCCACCAGGAACTGGCGCATCCTCAGATCGTCGGGATGGTCGCTGTTGGTGACGCGCATGGCGGGAAGCCCCCAGGCGTCCTTCACTGCGGGGTCGAGAGAGATGCTGTTGGTCTCGACCGGCAATGACGTGCTGTGCCCCTCGATCATCAAGGTCCGCGTATAGGCAGCACGCACCCACTGCTTGAATTCCGGCCCCCAGCGCGGCTTACCGGGGGGCACGTTGTTCAGCGCGAAGAAAATCGGATACGCGTCGAAACGGGCGTCCAATCCCCCTCCACCATAGAAGCCACGCCGCGGATCGACGTCGTAGAAATCCTGAATCACACGCGTCGTCATGACGCTCTTGAATTCGTTCAGCGGCAGGGGCAGCTGGCCCTGCGCCAGCGACCAGCCGTTGAACATCAGATTCTTCCCGACCAGGCCGCTCGAGTTCGCCAACCCGTGCGGGAACCGGGCCGACTCGGACAGGAGCAGCAGGCGAGGAGTCTCGGCGCCGTTGCAGGACAGGATCACGGCTTTGGCTTTTTGCCGCCGCTCCTTGCCTTCGCGGTCGTAGTACAGCACCCCGGAGGCCCGACCAAGTCGGTCGGTCTCGACCCGGAACACGGTGCTGTGCGGCCGGATTTCGCACCGACCCGTGGCTTCGGCGCGCGGAATCGTGGCGGCGAGGGTGGACGACTTGGCGTTGTGCTCGCACCCCATGGCGATGCAGAAGCCGCAGTGCTGGCACGCATTGCGACCCATGTAGGGCCGGGACAGGATCGCGAGCGGTGCCGGAAACGGATGCCAGCCCAGGCGGCGTGTGGCCCGCTCGAACAACACGCCCGAGGACTTCACCGGCATCGGCGGCAGCGGGTAGGGCTTCGAGCGCGGCGGATCGAACGGGTTCGCCCCCGCCAACCCCGAAATGCCCAGGTCCCATTCGGCTCGGGTGTAGTACGGCTCGAGATCGGCGTATGTGATCGGCCAGTCCTCGAGGCTCGACCCGCTGATGGGTCCGAGTTTCGAGCGCTCCACGAAATCGATTTCGTGAAAGCGCCAGTAGTTGGCGGTGAAATGCACGCTGCCGCCGCCCACCAGCTTGGCGTACTGGATCGTGCCGCCGATTCTGGCCTGGTCGGACTCGGTCGGCCGATACGTCACCGGCTGCACGCGCGGATCGTTCGTGATGCCATAGCGGAACATGACCTTGAGCTCGTCATGCTCGAAATCGTTGTTCTTGAGGTACGGGCCCTGCTCGAGCACGACGATGCGGAACCCTGCTTCGGCCAGCTCCTTGGCGAGCACCCCGCCGGCCGCCCCGGAGCCCACGATCACGAAATCGGGGATGCTCACGGTGCTTCGCCCGCGTGGGCGTCCTGATCGTAGGCGCCAAACGGCGGTCGCCAGAAAAACCGCGGCTCGAAGCCGATCGCCGCCCAGTTCTTGCCGTCCGGGTTGGCACCATAGGAGGGGTTGGCGAATAGTCCCAGGAGCGCCGCGGTGCGCACCGCGTCGAAGAACATGGTTTGCTCGATGGCGCGCAGCACCTGGACCTGGCGATCGGCCGGCAGTCCCGCGAAGCGTGTGGCGGCGCTGTCCGGGAACAACTCCGCGACCTTCGCCTGCAGCTGATCCACACCCGACGTAAACACCGGCTTGAGGGGCGCCGCGACGGGATCTGTGGCCAGGGCGTGATCGATGAAATGGACCGCGCCGGCCTCCCGCGCGCCGGGCGCGTCGTCCGCGGGCCACACCTGGGCCGTCATCGCTTCGATGTCTGCGCCCTGGACGAGTGTGAAGAACTCGAACGCGGCCGGCGATGGACGGTCCGCCATCTGGCGCGCATGGGCGAGCGCGGCGCGCACCGCCGGGAGATTGCCGGCGGCCCAGCTCAACACCAACGCCGCGCCGCTGTCGGCGAAGAACCGACGCCGGGACAGTTCGAAGGCACTCATGACGGGCGAAATGTGGAGTCGCATGAACGGGCAGGCTAGGGGACCGGTATGGCAAACCGCCCCCGGGTGAACGACCCGGGGGCGGTGGTTGGCGATGAACGCCGGTGAATCAACTCTCGACGATAATCAGGAACTTGGATCCGGACCAGAAATGAGTCGGCTCCGCGATGCGGACCGAGCCGTGCAGCTTGCCGCCCTCGTCGGGCGGCGTCGCCAGTGATGACAGATCCTGCCGCGAGGCGATGCGGTAGGACTTGGTGGTGTCCGGCAGCGGGATCGTTGTGACCTGACGCTTGTCGATCGCGGTGAACGCGCTCGGATCGAGCGTGCGCGCCGGCTGCAGCGACTTGCCGGATTTCCACAGGACGAACAGGAACCGGCTCCCGCCCGTCTCTTCCACGATACCGCGCTGTACCAACTCATCCTTGGTGCCGATGATGTAGTACACCGTGTTCTCACGCAGCGACAGATCGTTGACGGTGTCCTTCAGCGCGCCGTTCACGGCAATCAGCGTCGTGTTCTCGCCCTTCAGCGTGTCGAGCTGGGCGGCGAAGGCGATCAGCTGATTGCGTTGGCCGGAGATCACCGAGTCGTAATTCGCGATCGTGGCGGCCAGGGTATTGCGCAGGCTGTCCGACAATCCGGTGAGGCCGCGCACGCGCCGCTCGCTCGAGCGCAGCGACTGCTCGCTCTGCGACAGCCGTGTGGCGATGTAGCGGACCTTCTGCACGACGCTGTCGCGCGAGGCCTGTCCCGGCGACTCGCTCGACACGTTCAGCTTGCCCCGCACCTGGACCTTGGACAACTCGGCCGAGATGTCGGAGATCATGCGCGCGTCCTGAGCCATTTCCTGCACCAGACGGTCGCGCTCATTGGAGGCGTTCTGCAGTGAGTCGATCCGCGCCTGGAGCGCGGCCGACGGTTTCCCCGAACAGCCGAGCGCGCCTGCCAGCGCGAGCCCTGCGAACCCGAGGGTACGAATGGTTCCCTTCATGCGGCACGTCCTTTCCCTACCGGGGCACCCCGCGACGGCCGGGTCGAGAGCGCCCCGCTGCGCCCGCCCGACAATTTGAGAGCCAAGTGAAATATCGGTTCGCCCGCTGCGCCGAGAGACGCAGAGACACGAGCGGCCAATATACCCCGCAATCAAGGGGAACGTTTCGATTTCGAGTCGACGAGCACTCCCGTTTGCCCGTCCGTTCGAACCACGACCGTGTGACCCGCGTCACCGGACGTAAAACGCGCTCCGTCCGACCATGCCGCTGCGTTCGAACCACACTGTAATGGCTTGATTCCCGGCCGCAGCGGCGAAGGCCTCCCGTAGCGTCCCCCGGGGCCAGCCCCGTCGCCTGCCGGGTATTCGACCCCATGTCGTAGATCAGCACTCCCCTTAGAGATGCCCGGCGTCGCCAAAGCGTCACGCCGGCGGCATCCGAAAGTCCGCGATATCGAGGGTTGGAGTCTTTTCGGTGAGCAGGTCGGCCAGGATCTCCCCGACGGCGCTCGCGAACTTGAAGCCGAATCCCGAACAGGCGCTGGCGATCAGGACTCCAGGTTGCTCGGGGTGGTGATCGATCACGAAGCGGCCGTCGCGCGAATTGGTGTACAGGCAAACAGCCGCCCGGCGATGGACGCCGGCCAGGGCCGGGACATAGCGCTGGAGCAGCCCGTGCACAGCGGTGACTTCCTCGGGCGCGACGGTCCGACGCACGGTTTCAGGCGTGGTGGGCTCGCCATCGTGATGGACGGCGACCTTGACATCCTTGCTGGCCGGCGGCAACGCGTAAAACACCGTGTCACCGGTCTGACGGATGAAGATGGGCAGGGTGGTGGCGAGATCGGCGTCTCGCGGGGTGAACCAGTGCTGTACTTGCCGCTCCACCGAGAAGGGCGTGCCCCCCCGTACCCCGAGCAGTGCCGGCAGCCAGGGTCCGGCTGCCAGGAGCAGCCGGCCGGCCGTGACGCGACCCCGGGCCGTGGTCACCGCCACGCCCGACCCATCCCGCTCCCAGCTCAGCAGGGGCTCGTCGAAACGGAGCTCGACTCCACGGGCCGCCGCGTGCGCCAGGTTGGCGGCAATGCAGCGCTCGGGATCCAGCCACCCACCGCCCGGCTCGAAGACGCCAATGGCACCATCGAGCTGCCGCAGCGTCGGGTAGCGTCGCGCGAGCTCCGTCTCGGTCAGCAGCTCGTGCGCAACTCCATGCGCGCGCATGCTCGACAGCGTGCCGCCGACGACGGCACTCTCGGCGCGCCCCACGAACAACACACCCGTGAGGTGCAGCAGCGAGGCCCCGGTGGCCGCTTCGAGACGGCGCCAGTTCGCATACGCGGCCCGGGCCAGCGGGACGTAGCGTGGCCCCTCGAACGCCGACTCGCGAATGACGCGTGATTCGCCGTGACTCGAGCCTAGGGCATGCGGCGGGTGGTAGCGGTCGAGACCCAGCACCCGGAGGCCACGGCCGGCCAAGTGAAACGCGGTGGCGCTGCCGGCGGCCCCGAGCCCGGCCAGAATGATGTCGTAGGACACAGGGGGAAATTAGCTTCCTCAGCGGAGGTCCGGTCATCGAATCCATTCAGCCGTCCGATACGCAGCGCGGGGCGATCGAAGCGTCCACCGGTCCGGTGCTGGTGCTTGCCGGGCCCGGGGCCGGCAAGACCTACTGCCTGACCGAGCGCGTCCGTTTCCTGATCGAGGCGGTGGGCGCCGATCCTACGCGCATCTGCGCCGTCACCTTCACCAACAAGGCCGCCGAAGAAATCATCACCCGGCTCAACCGGGAGATGGGCAGCCGGGCCGAAGGGATGACGCGCGGCACGCTGCACGCGCTCTGCCTCGAGATCCTGCGCGCGCACGGCGAGCTGGTCGGGTTGCGGCGCGGATTCGGCGTAGCGGACGAGGAATATCAGCGGCTCGTGCTGCGTCGGCTGCGGGTGCCGATGAAGCGGTCCAGCGGCCTGCTGACGCTGTTCGGTCGCTCCCGATTGCAGGGATACCGTCTGACGGCGGGAGATCAGGACCTGCAGGACAGCTACCAGGCCACCCTGCGCGCACGAAACATGGTGGACTTCGACGACCTCGTCGTGTTGACGCGGGATCTCCTGGCACACCATCCGGCCACGAAGCAGGCGGTCGCGGCGGCCTGGGACCATTTGCTGGTGGATGAGTTTCAGGATCTGAGCCCGGCGCAGTATGAGGTCGTGCGCCTCCTCGGGAACCACCATCGCTCCGTGTTCGTGGTCGGCGACGAGGAACAGTCCATCTTCTCGTGGACCGGCGCCGACCCCCAGGTGCTCCAGCGCTTCCGCGAGGACTTCGGGGTGCGGGAGCCCGTGGTGCTCGACCGCAATCGCCGCTCCGCTCGCGCGATCTTCGCCGCTGCGCGGCAACTGGTCGAGCACAATCCGCCGCTGTTCGACAAGCGTCTCGAAGCGGTTCGCGAGTCGTCGTACCCGGTGATGGTCCGGGCCTTCGCCGACGAGCAGGCGGAAGCCGATTGGGTGCTCCAGGACCTGCTCGCCGATCGCGTCGCTTCCGGCGGCTCGTGGGGAGACTACGCGGTCCTGTACCGCAAGCACGAAGTCGGCGATCTGCTCGAGCGCCGCATGGTGGAGGCCGGGATCCCGTGCCGGTTGGCCCGGGGACGTGCGCTGCTGGACGACGAAGTCATCGGACAGGTCGTGGCGTCGCTGCGAATCATCCAGGCACCAGAAGATCCTGTCGCGATCGAGGCGCTGGCGGAACGGCTGCTGCCCCGGGACCTGCTCGAGCGCATTCACTCCACCGGCCATGACGCGCTGCTGGACCAGGTGCGGACCTTCGCGCAGCGTGGTCATCGCGACGATCCCGACACGAAAAAGGCCTGGCGTTTCGTGTTTCAGGTCGAAAACCTGCTGGGGATGGGACGGCGCCACACCACGCTCGCCGGGGTGGTGGAGGAGCTCCTGGAGCAGCGGTTCGGCGCCTATCGCAGTCCGCTCGAAGATCGTAGCGACGAGATCTCTGATCCCGCGTCCTATCCGGGCGCGGCCGAATTGGCGGCCGCAATCGAGCAGGCATCGCTCGGGGGTCGGGTCTGGGTCGCCCCTTATCACGGCCTGGAGATCGCGATACGGGGCATGCTGGTCCGGTCGACGCGGGTGCGGGCCGTCGCCTACCTGACGCCCGAAACAACGCCTCAGCCGGGGGATGTGGTCCTGCGTCCGGATCTGGCGGCCCCCGTCGAGCTCGCGGTCCGGCTGTTCAAGGCGCTCCAGCTCGTTCACGCGAAGGATTTCGCGGAGCTGCCCCGCAGCTTCGTCGCGTTCGATCTCGAGACGTCCGACTTCGATCGCTCGGCGTGCGAGATCATCGAAATTGGCGCAGCGCGGGTGGTCGATGGGAACGTCGAGGAGACGTTTCACTCGCTGGTGCGCGGGGATCGCCGGGTGTCCGAGGCCGCGACTCGTGTCCACGGGTACCGCGACGCCGATCTCGTCGGACAGCCATCGCTGGCGGAAGTTTGGCCGCGGTTTCGCGCCTTTGTCGGCGACCACCTCCTCGTGGCGCACAATGCACACGGCTTCGACGTGCCCGTGCTGCGGCGAGTGGCGGCCGGTCTACCGGGGCTGGATGCGTTGCGCTGCTTCGACACGTTGCCACTTGCCCGGGCGCTGTTCGCCGAGAGCGCCCGGCTGGGAGACCTGGCGCACCGATTCGGCGTCCCCACCGGTCGGGCGCATCACGCGGCCGATGATGCGATCACGCTGGCGCGGGTCCTGGGGCATCTCAGTGCCTACAAGCTCGCCCGGTCGCGCAAGAGTGCGCTGGTCAATCTGCTCGATCTCGTCGGGTTGGCGCTGGCGACGGGCGAAGATCCCGACCCGACGCCCGAGCGCCGCCTGCTGCGGGACCTGGCCCGACCGTACGTGCTGGGCCGTTTCAGCGATGCCCTCGAGTACTATGCCGCCGAGCGGGAACGGGTCGCGCCGACGGACGCGCCGACGGTGGACGCGGTCATCGAGCAGTTAGGAGGCCGGAAGGCGCTGGCGCGATTTCGCGCGGAGCGCACGGCGGCGGAGCGCTACCCCGCCGCGGTGGCCCGGCTGTCTGGCCTGGTGACGGCAAGCGGTGAGGGTCCGCTCGAACACAGCATCGGCCGCCTGCTGGAGCACGTCGCGCTGTCGACGTCGGAGGGTGTTGAGGCAGATCCGGAACGCGTCAATCTGCTGACCCTGCATTCCACCAAGGGACTGGAATTCAGCCGGGTGTACGTCGTCGGGGTGGAGGACTACCAGCTGCCCGGCTACTACGCCACGGTCGAGAACCGGCGCCATGAAATCGAAGAGGCGCGCCGACTGCTCTACGTCGGGATGACCCGGGCCAAGGACCGGCTCGTGTTGACCAGGGCGGCGGCACGCTTCGGGAAGCCCGCGGGCGGAAGCTTGTTCCTGGAGGAGATCGGGATCCAACCCGACTGAGCGTGCCGGTCGATCGCGGCTTCAGCGCCTCGCCTCGCCTTGCACCTCCCGGTGCCGGAAACAGGTCACGAGGTGGTCATTCACCATGCCCACCGCCTGCATGAACGCATAGCAGATCGTCGGTCCGACGAAGTGAAAGCCCCGTTCGATCAGCGCTTTGCTCATGCGCTCGGACTCGGGCGATTTGGCCGGGATCCGTTTCAACGAATCCCAGCGATTGAGCCTGGGCACGCCGTCCACGAAGTCCCACAGGAACCTGTTGAACGACACGCCCGCCTCCCGCAGCTCCAGATAGGCGCGGGCATTCGAGATCGCGGAATCGATCTTTTGCCGGTTGCGGACGATCCCGGCGTCCGCCAGCAGTCGGCGCCGCCGGGCGGCGGTATAGCGCGCCATCTTGTCAGGATCGAACCGGTCGAAGGCCTTATGGAACGCGTCTCGTTTGCGCAGGATGATGGCCCAGGATAACCCCGCCTGAAATCCATCCAGGGTCAGCTTGGCGAACAGCGGCTTGTCGGCGCGCACCGGGACGCCCCACTCCTCGTCGTGGTAGGCCAGCATGGCGGGATTGTCTCCCAACCAGGCGCAGCGCGGCTTGTTGTCAGGACCGCCTCGGACCACGGTTCGCCTCAGAGGGCAGGATGCCCGTGAATGTAGATTGATTCGATGCCGCTTGCCTTCCTGCTGGTGTCGGGCCTCGGTGAATCGCTCGCGCACCATCCGTTGCTCGCCCTTGCGACCCTGTTCGGTGCCGGCTTGGCCACCAGCCTGTCGCCGTGCGTGTGGCCCATGATCCCGATCACGGCCGGCGTGATCACCGGTTCGGCGGGAGCCGCGCCGCCACGACGGCGCGTCGTGGGGTTGACGCTCACCTACGTGGTGGGGGTCGCCCTGTTCTATGCCGTGCTGGGGCTCGTGGCCGGGCTGACGGGTTCCCTGTTCGGCACCGTCGCGACGAATCCCTGGGTGCTGTTCGCGATGGGAAACCTGCTGCTGATCTTCGCCCTGGCACAGCTGGACGTGATCCCCGTCATCGTTCCGACGCGCCTGGGTGCCTGGGCGGCCGGGCTCACCGGCGGATCCTATCCGGCCGCCTTCCTGCTCGGCGCGACTTCGGGGATCGTGGCTGCCCCCTGCGGTGCGCCGGCCTTCGCCGCGGTCCTCACCTGGGTGGCGACGACGCGCAGTGCCGTTCTGGGCTTCTTCTACTTGTTCGTATTCTCGATTGGATTGACGGCCGTGCTGGCGGCGGTGGGACTCTTCTCAGGCGCCGTTTCGGCGTTGCCGAAGCCCGGACCTTGGATGACCTGGATCAAGCGCGCCGCCGGCGGGGTTCTTCTGGTGATGGCCGAGTACTACTTCGTGCAGGTGGGGAAGGGACTGTGAGACAAAACGGCGTGGTGCGTGGTGGGTGGTTCATAACGGTGCCCGTGCTGGCCCTTTGCTTGATGGCCGTCACACCGCTTTCCGCCCAAGAAGACGAAATCGGGATTGCCGTCGGAACTCGGCCGCCGGCCGTGACGGTCGCCGACCTGGACGGCAACCCGGTCGACTTGAGCACCGTCATCGGAAAGAAACCCGTGCTGCTCGAGTTCTGGGCCACCTGGTGTCCCCGCTGCGCGGCCTTGCTCCCCAAGATGGACGCCGCCCGCACGCGTTTCGGCGACCAGGTGGAATTCGTAGCGATCGCCGTCGCGGTGGGCCAGACCCCGGCCAGCGTCAAACGGCACCTCACACGCCACCCGATTCCGTTGCGGTTGCTGTGGGACAACAACGGCAATGCGGTGCGCGCGTTCCAGGCACCGGGGACCAGCTTCGTGGTGGTGCTGAACCGTGACGGGACCGTGGCCTACACGGGGTACGGAGAAGATCAGGATATCGAGGGAGCGGTAGAGAGGGCGGTCAAGGGCGGAAGAGGGCGGTAGAAGGCGGGTGAGTCTTCAGCGCCCTTCCGCCCTTGCCCGCCCTTGCCCGCCTTCTGCCGCCTATTCCTTGGGAACCAGGCTATCGATCGCCGCTCCAAGCTCTGTGTACGCCGTCGGATCGATCTCGCGGAACGGTGTCGCGCGATAGGCGATGTTGCCGTTTGGACCCACCACGAACAGGTTGCGGTTGTCGATCTGGCCACGGGTCGAGAACGCTCCGTAGGCCTTCCCGATCACGCTGCCGGAATCGCTGGCGAACAGGAACGGGAACTCCGCGTCCCGCGCCCAGGAGGCGAGGGCCGTGTCCGGATCGACGCTGATCCCGATCAGCACCACGTTGCGTCCACCCTTGAACAGCTGCGCGTACTGATCACGGTACGCGTTCATTTGAATCGTTCAGCCTCGTGTTCGGGCCTTGTAGAAGAAGGCGAGCACGACGGTTTTTCCCTTGAAGTCGCTCAACCGGACCGGGGCTTTGAGGAGGCCGAACCGCGTGGCCCCCGGCAGCGTGAAGTCCGGGGCCGGAGCGCCGATCTCGAGCGGCTTGAACTCCGGTGGCGACGTCGTGGGTTGTTGGCCGAGGAGTGGCGCGGCCAGGAACAAGGGCCCGAGCAGGGCGGCTGCGTGAACGCGCATGAACGTGAGCCTCACGGGTGTGCTACGGTTTGGCCGGGGGCACCATGTCGAGCTGGCCGGTCCCGCCCTCGGCGTCGGTGCAGGGGCCGCGATACCCGCCGTTGTCCTGTTTCACGAGCTCGCATTTGACCAGGGTGTCGCCGGCGGTCCACTCGAACAGCAGTTTGCCCTCGACCCAGCGGATGTGACTGAACGGGGCGCGGTGACCGGGAATGACCATCGTGACGGCGAGCGAGTCCCCGGTCCCGGTGACCTCGTAGGTCACGGCCGCGGCGCTCTGCTGTGGTGGAGTCATGGTGCCCGTCCATGTACCGACCGCGAGGCTCTGCGCCGTGAGACGGGGGGCGAGCACGAACGCGGTCACAAGGGCGGCACTCAGCGACTTCATCATGGACAGACTCCGGTCGGGAGAGTGGATGCGAGGAACATAGCGGCGTGACGGCGTGGCGGTGAGGGGTTGCGGGCTCCCCACCGCCGCGCGATGCTCCTGTCCCTATGCGGGTTCGCGTCGGAACATCCGGTTTCAATTTCCCCGAGTGGAAGGGGCCCTTCTACCCGGAGAAGCTGCCGGCCGTCCAGATGCTGGCGTACTATGCCGAGCGGCTCGACACCGTCGAGATCAACTACACGTTCTATCGGATGCCCAATGCCAAGACCGTGGCGGGCTGGGACAACATGGTACCGCCGGGTTTCACCTTCGTGCTCAAGGCGCCGCAGCGCATTACGCATATCGGCCGCCTGAAGGACGTGGACGACCCGTTGCGCTACTTCACCGAGACCATCCGCCCGCTGGGCGCCAAACTGGGGCCGATCCTGGTCCAGCTGCCTCCCAATTTCAAGCAGGACTTGGGCCGACTGAAGGACTTTCTCATGTTGTTCCCGGCGGATTTGCGGTGCGCCTTCGAGTTCCGCCACGCGTCCTGGTTCGAAGACCCCGTGTACGAAGCCCTGCGCGCGGCGAACGCCGCCCTGTGCGTCGCCGACACCGAGGACGGGCACACCCCCCTCGTGGCGACCGCCGACTTCGGATACTTCCGGTTGCGCGATGAGGGATACAAGAAGACCGACCTCGAAAAGTGGGCCGGAACGGTCAAAGCACTGGGAACGCAGTGGAAAGAGGGCTTCGTGTTTTTCAAGCACGAAGAATCAGGCGTCGGGCCCAAGCTGGCGCAGAAATTCGCCGCATTGTTTGCGGACTAGCGGCTCACCGGCCCGAGGTAGCGGTCCAGCCAATTCAACACTTCCGAGATGAGCAGCGCCCGGGGCACGAAGTGTCCCCCGTCGTAGATGACGTGGCGCTTTCGTTCCGGCGCGGTGCCCAGCAGGCGAAACATCGGGAGTTGCGACGTCTCGACCGGAAAGAAGCTGTCGTACCGTCCGTTCAGCATCAACACCGGGATGGTGATGTGGGGCAGGAAGTTGATCGGCTCGACCTCCGGCTGCCCGCGCTGCAGCTCCAATCCGGCCACGTACAGGACCGACGTCCTGACTCTCGGCTCGACCGCGGGGATGAGGGCGCCGAGCGAGGCGCCCCAGCTCCGGCCGTAGTACGCCAGGCGATCCCGATCGATGTCGTGACGCGTCTCGAGGTAGTCGATCGAGCGACGAAAGTCCTTGGCCCACTCGATCACGTGTTCCCGATACGCGTTGGTCTCGTTGGCGTACCAGCTCTCGAGGCCATCGCCCCGTTCGTAGGTGCTCTTGTACACGGGATACATGACCGCCCGGCCGCTTTTCAGAATGAAATCGAACGCGTCGAGCTCGAGTGAACCGCGGGACGTGCGGGTGTGCAGCGCGATTGCGCCCGGGAAGTACACCAGGGTCTGATAGGGCGGCGTGCCCGTTTTGGGCAGAAACAGATACGCCATCACCCGCTCGGCTCCGTAGGCGGCATCGAAACTGACGCGCTGGACCACCCAATTCTCCGCGCTCGAGTCGGCCGCCTCGATGCGCTCGTGCAGCGGGCCGGGATCGTAGTCATACGCCCGGCGGTAGATCGCAAATACCGCATCAGAGACCGGGCGTTCACGGGCGAAATCCCGCACCAGGCGTTCGATTGGGCGGGCAGCGCGGGCGATGGTGCTGTCACCGGGGGCATACGAGGCGAGGCGAAACCCGTTCGTCGCCGAGCGATCGAGCGGCGGTTGCGCGAAGGCCTCCGTGAAATGGTAGGTGGCATCGTCCCAGCCGCCGCCCAGGATGTAGCGCTGGCCACCGGTTTCATTGAAGCACCACTCCCGCGCGTTGCCGGCCATGTCGACCGTGCCGTACGGCCCGAGCCCCCCGTGGGAACCGACCGGGGCCGGGCCGTGCCCCGCGAAATTGGAGGCGGGGACGATCCACGAGGCCGCGCGGGTCTCCGCCGCCCGGCTCCAATGGTAGATCGTGGGCAGGGACTTCTTCGAGAACCGGGCAAACGCAGCCGCCTCATACCAGCTCACACCGGTCACGGGGTAGTCCGCCTGCCCGGCGGGGTAGTCGCCCACCTCCCAGGTCGCGGGTCCCGGGCGGCCGGTCTTGTCCGTGAACAAGGCCATCGCTGCTTCCCACGACAGCCGTCGGTCACCGCTCAGGAACGGCTCCTCCCAGAACTCCCGCCGCCGGTAGCCGCCCGAATCGACGAACTGCTTGAATTGACGATTGGTCACCTCATGCTGGTCGAGCAGATAATCGTCGAGCGGAATCGCAGCGATATGATCGAGACCGGGGAGCGACAGCGTCAGGTGGTCGTCACCAGGGACCCGGACCATCCCGGCGGGCGCGGTCGATCCGCTGTCCAGCGGAAACGGTCGACGCGGCAGCCATGGCGGGGACGCCGCCCCGAGATACGCGCGGAAGCCGGGTCGTTCGATCTTCAGACGCGAGAAGCCCTGCGGAAACCAGAGGCTGTCGATCGGCGTGGTCCCCAGCAATTCCCAGGCGGTATCGCTCGCCCCATAGGCGCGGCGGTAGACCAACGCGCCGGGTGGCGCGGTGTGGATGCTGACCGCCTGCGCGAACTGCGGCCACAGCTGCTGCAGCCTCGGTTCGTGCGGCAGAATCTCGCTCGCCCGGCGGGCGACCTGATAGGCGGAATCCGACTGTCCACTGTCGGCGAGTTGTCGGATCTGCGGAATCGCCTGTTCCCGGACCCAGCGCACGCGCGCGTTGCTCCGCAACCCGAGGAATGCCACCGCCGCCAGCACAATGCCGACTGCGGCGAGGGTGAGGGTTCGACGGGTCCGGTTCGCCGGGGACGCGGCGGCGAAGGAGACCCCGGTCGGCGTGACGAGTGCTTCCAATTGATTCAGAATCTCGGCGCCGGTCTGCCAGCGGTTCTCCGGCTTCTTTTCGAGACACCGCATGACGACGGCGGCGAGCGGTCCGGGCACCTCGGGGCGGAGCTGCTGCAGCGGCGTTGGGGTCTCCAGGAGGTGCGCGGTCAGGATCGCCTGCATGCTCGGCCCCGTGAACGGCACGCGGCCGGAGAGCGTCTCGTAGGCGAGCACGCCGAACGAGTAGATGTCGGCGCGGTGATCGACGTTTGGTTCCGCCGCACATTGTTCCGGGGACATGTACGCCGGCGTGCCGATGGACACACCGGCGGTGGTCAGCGTGGAGCTGCCGGCCGCATCGCTGACCGCCTTGGCGATGCCGAAATCCGTCACGGCTGCGTGACGGGCCGCGAGCATCACATTGTCCGGCTTGATGTCCCGGTGCACCACGCCATGTTCGTGCGCATACGCCAGCGCATCCACCACGTCGTGCAGCACGCGCATTGCTTCGGACGCGGGCAACGTCTCATCTCGGGCGAGACGATCCCGCAGGGACTCCCCCTCGACGAACGGCATGACGTAGTACAGCAACCCGTCGGCTTCCCCCGAGTCGTGCAGCGGCAGGATATGCGGGTGGGTGAGCTGGGCGGCGATATCGATTTCACGCAGAAACCGCTCCGGTCCCAGCATGGCGGCCAGCTCGGGTCGCAGCACCTTCACGGCCACCCGCCGGTGATGGCGGACGTCCTGGGCCAGGTACACCATGGCCATCCCGCCGTGGCCGATTTCGCGCTCGAACGCATAGCGACCGGCGAGGACGGTATTCAGGCGGGTGAGGAGGGTGTCCACGATGAGGAAAGGTAAAAGCGTCGACTAAGAGAATCCGAGTCTAGGCGCTAGCCGCTCTCCGTTTGGCGGGCTTTGCCTTGCGCTCGGCGCCCGTTGCCCCTTTGCCCTTGGCAAGGCTGGCCTTCAGCGCTTCCATCAGGTCGATGATCTGGGTTTTGGGGGCCTCCGTGGGCTCCTCGGTGAACTCCTTGCCATCGACCTTGCGCTGGATCTGCTCGTGGATCCGCATCTTGACGGTGTCCTCGTACTTCTCGGCCTCGAACTTTTTCGTGGCCGCCTGCTCGATCAGCTGCACGGCCATGTCCAATTCCGCCTTTTTCACATCAACCTTCGGGATCGGCACCTCATCGATCGAACGGACCTCGGTGGCGTAGCGCAGCTGCTCCATCGCGAGCCCCGGCCCCAGGGGGCGGATCATGATGAGGTACTGCTTGCCGCGCGCCGCCCACTGGCCGACCGCGACCTTGCCGGTTTTCTTCAGCGCCTCACCGAGCAGCGTGAAGGCCCGATCCCCACCCTTGTCGGGTCCGAGAAAGTAGACCCGGTCCATATACATCCGGTCGACGGTGTCGGCGTCCACGAACTCCTGGATGTTGATCGAGCCGGTGCCCTTTTCCTCCAGCGCCTTCAGCTCTTCTTTGGTGAAGATGACGTATTGGCCTTTGGTGAACTCGTACCCTTTGACCCGGTCGCCCTCCTCGACTTTCTCCCCATCCTTGGAGCAGACATACTGCTGCTTCAGACGGGCGCCATCTTTCTTGTGCAGCCAATTGAAGCTGATGGCCGCCGAGGATTCCCCGGCGGAGAACATCTTGATCGGGACCGAGACGAGCCCGAACGAAATCGTGGCGGAGCCAATTGCATGCGCGGCCATGGGGGACCTACTATACGAATGGTGACATGTGAGCGCAAACCTCCCACCATCTGACGATGCGCTAAGTACTTATCGCGCCAAACGCTCTGCCGATCGTACCCCGGAACCCTCGGGACGGGTCGCCGCGGAGCCGGGACGGCGCTTCATAGTACACCAGCACGCCGCCACGCGCCTCCATTTCGATCTCCGGCTCGAGATGGAAGGGGTGCTCCGATCCTGGGCCGTGCCCAGGGGTCCCTCCAAGAATCCGGCCGACAAACGCCTGGCCGTCAACGTCGAAGACCACCCGATCGAGTACGGCGACTTCGAAGGCATCATTCCGGAAGGCAACTACGGCGCCGGCGCGGTGATCGTGTGGGATCGCGGGTTGTGGGTGCCGCTCGAGGATCCGATCGCGGGGCTGCAAAAAGGGAAACTGCTGTTCGAGCTGCGCGGCTACAAGCTGCGGGGTGTGTGGACGCTCGTGAAGATCAAGAAGGGCGTCAAGGAGTGGCTCCTCATCAAGGAGCGTGACGCGTACGTCTCGACCACCGGCGACGATTTCCCGGCGGGATCGGTGCTGTCCGGGTTGACGGTCGAGGAGCTGAAAAACGGTGCGGACAAGGCGGCGAAGCTGCGCGCCGAGCTGAAGCGCCTCAAGGCGCCGCAACGTGACGTGAAAGCAGAAGACGTGCCGCCGATGCTGGCCGAGACGCGTGAGGAGCCGTTCTCTCGCGCCGGGTGGTTGTTCGAGGTCAAGCTCGACGGGTACCGCATGCGGGTGGTGCGGGAGGGCGGCCGCGCCAGGCTCATCACCCGCAACGGCAACGATTACACGGCGGCGTTCCCCGAGCTGGCACGCGCCGTGAACGCGTTGCCGTACGACGGGCTGATCATGGATGGCGAGCTCGTGATCCTGGACGACGCCGGGCGTCCGAGTTTCCAACGACTCCAGAACCGCGCCCGCGTCTCGCGCGTGCCCGATATCCGTCACGCGTCGGTCGAATCCCCGGGCACCGTGTACCTGTTCGACCTCATCGCCCTCGAAGGGTTCGACCTGCGTCCGTTGCCGCTCGTGAAACGGAAGGCGCTGCTTGAGAAAGTGTTGCCGCAGGCGGGCCCGCTGCGCTATTCCACCCATTTCGAGAAAGACGGCGAGGCGCTGTACGATCAGGCGGTGGGGCTGGGGCTCGAAGGCATCGTCGCCAAGAAAGCCGATTCGCCCTACAAGAGCGGTCGCTCGGACAACTGGCTGAAGATTCGCGCCGACAAGACCGGGGACTTCGTCGTCGTGGGTTACACCGCTCCCAAGGGGAGCCGCGGCGGATTCGGCGCGCTCCATCTCGGCGGCTACGCGGATGGCAAGCTCGTCTACACAGGGCGAGCGGGGAGCGGGTTCAACTCCAAACAGCTCAAAGAGGTCGCGGCGGAGCTGGAACGGCTCGCCGCCCCTACGCCGCCCTTCGAAGGCCCGGTGCCGGCCGAGGCGGAGAGTCACTGGGTAAAGCCGGAGCTCGTGGCGGAGGTACGGTACAAGGAGATCACGGGGGACGGGTTGCTGCGGCAGCCGGTATTCCTCCGGTTTCGGGACGACAAGAACGCGGAAGAATGTCGTGCTCCCGGGGAGTGGGGAGTGGGGAGTGGTACGTGACGGAGGCGAACCGGAGCTCCCAGCGGCCCGGGTGGAACCACTCCCCACTCCCCACGCCGTTCAGTTTACGAATCTGACCAAGGTGTTCTGGCCGGCAGAGCGGCTACACGAAGGGCGACCTGATCGAGTACTACCGGGCGGTGTCCCGCTGGATGCTGCCGTATCTCGCCGAACGACCGCTGGTGCTCACCCGTTATCCCGACGGCATCAACGGCAAGTCGTTCTTCCAGAAGGATGCGCCGGAGTACGCACAGCAGTTCGTCCGGACCGTCACCATCTGGAGCGAAGATTCGCAGCGCGAGCTCGACTACTTCGTGTGCGACACCGAAGCGTCGTTGCTGTACATCGCCAACATGGGCGCGATCCTGCTGCACGTCTGGTCCAGTCGTGTCGCGACCCTCGAAACGCCCGACTGGTGTATTCTCGATCTCGACCCGAAGGATGCCCCGTTCACGGATGTGGTGACCGTCGCCCAGGCCGTGAAGGCCCTGTGCGACGACATCGGACTTCCCACCGGCATCAAGACCAGCGGCTCGACCGGCCTGCACGTGCTGATCCCGCTGGGGCGCCAATGCACCTACGAGCAGTCACGGACGCTGGGGGGCCTCCTGGCGCGCGTGATCGCGGCGCAGCTGCCCGACATCGCCACCGTAACGCGACAGGTCCAGAAGCGCGGCGGCAAGGTCTACCTCGACTACGTGCAGAACGGGCACGGACGCCTGCTCGTAGCGCCGTTCAGCGCGCGCCCACTGCCCGGCGCTCCGGCCTCGACGCCGCTCGAATGGTCGGAGGTCACCGAGCAACTCGACATCCGAGCCCTGACGATTCGCACCGTGCCGGCCCGCATGCAGCAGCGGCCCCAGGATCCGTTACTCGCAGTGCTGGACGAAAAGCCCGATCTCGTAGCCGCGCTGGAGCGGCTGCACGCGAAACTGTGACCGGGAACATCGAGGCGCAGCCGCTCAGTATTCCTGTGAGCGAGACATCGGGCGCGGTCTCGGGCCTGTTGTGTGTTCCGCCGCAGGCCAAAGTCCTGTACGTGCTGGCCCACGGCGCCGGGGCGGGGATGCGGCATCCATTCCTGGAGCGGATGGCGATCGTCTTCAGCGAACGCGGTGTGGCGACGCTGCGCTACCAGTTTCTCTACATGGAAAAGCGCCAACACCGCCCGGATCCGCCGGCGTTGGCCGTGGCAGCGGTGCAGGCGGCGGTGGTGGCCGCGGCGCGGGCGGCACCCGGCCTGCCGCTGATTGCCGGCGGCAAGTCGTTCGGGGGGCGCATGACGTCCACCGCGCAATCGCAAGCTCCCCTCCCCGGGGTCCGGGGCCTCGCGTTCCTCGGCTTTCCATTACATCCGCCGGGCAAGCCAGGCGTCTCTCGCGCCGAGCACCTGGCGCAGATCACGATCCCGATGCTGTTTCTTCAGGGCGACCGTGACGAGTTCGCCGAGCCGGCCTTGCTGGGTCAAGTGCTCCACCAGCTGGGCGAGCGGGCCACGCTGCATGCCGTGGACGGCGGGGATCATTCGTTCAAGGTCTCTAAGCGCACGGGGCGAGGCCCGGAGGATATCCAGGGAGAGCTCGCCGACACGCTGGTACACTGGTGGGAGTCGATCGCATGAACTACTGGGTTCTCAAAACGGAGCCGTCGACCTACAGCTTCGACGACCTGCGGCGGGCCAAGACTGCCGTCTGGGACGGCGTGAAAAACCCGGTCGCGCTCAAGCATCTGCGCGCGATGCAATCGGGCGACGAGGTGCTGATCTATCACACGGGCGATGAGAAGGCGGTGGTGGGTCGTGCGCGGGTGACCGGGGCGGCGTACGCCGACCCCAAAAAGAAAGATCCAAAGCTCGTCGTGGTGGATCTGGCGGCTGGGGCGCGCCTGCCGCAGCCCGTGCCCCTCTCGGACATCAGAGCCGATGCGGCGTTTCGCGATCTGGCGCTGGTGCGGATGCCACGGTTGTCCGTCGTCCCCACGAGCGCCGCGCAATGGAAGCGGCTGCTGAAACTGGGAGGGTTGTCCGGCTAGATCCCGCTGAAACGATCGAGGAACTCCCGCTCGTCCGCCGTGAGGCTCCCCGGACCGGCCGCGGCCAACTTCGCCAATACCCGCTCGGCCTCCCCGCGATTGACCGGATGCAGTCGATCGAGCGCGATCTGTTTCCATTTTTCCACGGACTCGGACGGCGGCGCGTTCCGGGGCACCGGCTGGGACTCATTCGTGTGCAGGCGTGGTCCCGCCGGCCGCACCCCAAATCCGCGCACCGCGAGCCAACCGCCGAGGAAGCCGCCCAGGTGGGCGAAATGCGCGACATTCCCCTGCATGATGCCGGCGCCACCGAGCAGGGAGATCACGGTCATCACGACAATCATCACCCGGGCCTCGACCGGGAACACTCCCCACACCAGCACCTGGGCCCGCGGCCAGAAATGCGCGAAGGCATAAAACACCGCGAAGGTCGCCGCTGAGGCCCCAACCATGCCGTGACTCGGAGCGAAGGCCGCCTGCCCCAGGGCGCCCGTGAAACCGCCAATGAGATAGAGCAGGAGAAAGCGGCGTCCACCGAGTCGCTGCTCCACCTGCGGGCCGAAGAAAAACAGACTCAGCATGTTGAACAGGATGTGCCCAAACCCGGCGTGCACGAACATGTAGGTCACGATGGTCCAGGGCTGACGCAGTGCCAGCAGGGGAACGAAGGCGAGCGCGCTGGCTCCCTCGGGGTTCTGCGACGTCCAGATAAAGACGGCGATATTGATGATGATGATGATGCGAACCCAGGGGCTCATGGCGGGGAACGGTAAGCGGACGCCCGAGCGGGGAGCAAGCCTGTGGATCCGGTGACGCCGCCGGCGCGCCGCATTCTGCTTGCCGACGCCGACGCGTTCTATGTCGCCGTGGCGCGCCTGGTCGATCCGGACGGCGCCGGCCGGGCCCCGTTGCTGATCGTCGGCGGCTCCGCCGAGCACCGTGGCGTGGTGACGTCCGCGTCGTACGAAGCGCGCGCGTTCGGCGTCCGGTCCGCGATGCCGATGGCGCGCGCCATGCGGCTCTGCCCGGGCGCGACGGTCGTCGCCGTCCCCTGGGACACCTGTGCCGACAAGGGCCGGGAAATTCGCGTGGCGCTCGAGCGGTACGCGCCCGAGGTGGAGCAGGCCTCGAGCGACGAGTTCTATCTCGATCTCACCGGCACCGAGAAGCTGTACCACGACGAACCGCTGTCGGACACGGCCCACCGGATGCGGGAGGCCGTGCACGCGGCGACCGGGCTGTGGGTGTCGATCGGCGGCGGGACATCGAAATTCGTCGCGAAGCTCGCGGCCGGCGTCGCCAAGCCCGCGCCCGGCACGCCGGGACCCGGCGTGGGCGTGCACATCGTCCCAGCCGGCAGCGAGGCGGAGTTCCTGCGGCGGTTTTCGCTGGCCGACTTGCCGATGGTGGGTCCCAAATTCCAGGACCGCTTGGCCCGCCTGGGTTGGCGGGCGGTGACAGACGTGCAGTCCCTCGACCGGCGCGAGCTGGTGGAGCGTCTGGGCGAGCGCGAGGGGCAGTGGTTGTGGGAGCGCGTGCGCGGCATGGACGAGGCCGTGGTCGCCCCATGGACCGACGCCAAGTCGATCAGTCGCGACACGACGTTTGCGACCGACCTCGATGCCGAGGACGATCTATTGCGGGAGCTGCTCACCCAAGTCGACCGGGCGACGTCCGATCTGCGCGGCGACGACCTCGTGGCGCGCACCGTCACCGTGAAGCTGCGCGACGCGGATTTCACGACCCGGCAGGCGAGTCGCACCCTGCCCGAGCCGGTGCTCACCGATCGCGCCGTCTATGCGGTTGCCCGCGAGCTGCTGGAGAAGCTGCGCGGCGCCCGGCGCGTGCCGGCCCGGCTCATCGGGGTGGCGTTGTCGCAGCTCGAGCGCGTCGGCGCGGAGACGCAGCTGGCGCTGCTCGAGGCTGAGCGCGCCCGCAGTCCCGAAACGGAAAAGGACCGGACACTGGCGCGGGCGATTGACGCGGTGCGGGAACGCTTTGGCCCGGATGCGCTCGGGCGGGCGCGCACCCGGGGCTGATCAGTCCGGGGGCAGCAGCCGCGCGATCGCCGCGAGGAACGAGTCTCGATCGATGGGTTTGTGGATGAAATCGGCGGCGCCCTTGGCACGGGCCTGGGCTTCGATTTCCGGCTCCGCTCGCGCGGTGAGCATCAGGATCGGGATCATTTGCGTCTTGGGGGATTTGACCAGCCGCTCGAGCAGCGTCATGCCGCCGCCGGCGGGCATGTTGATGTCGAGCAGGATCAGCGCCGGCTGTTCCCGCTGGGCGAACATGAATCCCTGCATCGCGTCGACCGCGGTCAGCGACGGGTAGCCGGCGCCCCGCAGGTATCCGGCGACCAGCAGGGCGAATTGCTCGTCGTCATCGACGATCATGATCTTCGGCTTGGCCGTCATCGCGTCCCACAATAGTCGCCCACCGGAGCGCCGGAGGCCACCCCGGATGCGGGGTGACGGCTTTGCGCTTTCCAGAAACGCGCGACACTTTCCTGCATGCCCCTCCGACGCCTCGTGGTTGCGTTCGCCGCCACCTTCGTGTGCGCGCTGGTCGTATTCACCCTGCCGCGCTTCGCCTGGAACAGTCTCCATGCGGGGGGCACCCAGCGGCCCGATTCCGTTGCCGCGCAGCACCCCGATTCCGTCGCCACGGTCAGCCCGGCCCCGGCCCCGGCGCCCGCCGACTCGACCGTTGGTCCGGCCGCGCCGCCGCGCTCGCTCGGCACCCGGCTGGTGGGGCTGTTCGGTATCGTGGCCATCCTCGGGCTCGGCATCCTGCTGTCCAGCAATCGCCAGGCGATCAGCTGGCGCGTCGTCGGCTGGGGCGTCGGCCTGCAGATGGCGTTTGCGGTGTTCGTGCTGCGCGTGCCGGTCGGCCAGCAGATTTTCCAGGCCCTGGGCCGCTTTGTCACGGCGATCCTGAGTTTTTCCTACGTCGGGTCATCGTTCGTCTTTGGGGAGATCGGGAAACAGCACTCGAGCCTGGGCGTCATCTTCGCGTTCCAGGTGTTGCCGGCCATTATTTTCGTGTCGGCGCTGTTCGCCATCATGTATTACCTCGGCGTCATGCAGCTCGTGGTGCGCGCGTTCGCGGTAGTCATGAACAAGGTGATGGGGGCGAGCGGCGCCGAGAGCCTGAATGTGGCGGCGTCCATTTTCATGGGGCAGACGGAAGCCCCGCTCACGATTCGCCCGTTCCTGCCGAAGATGACGCGCTCCGAGCTGATGACGGTGATGACGGCCGGTATGGCCCACGTATCGGGCTCGATCATGGCGGCGTACATCGCCTTCGGCATCGAGGCGCGGCATCTGCTCACGGCGGTGATCATGACGGCCCCGGGCACGATCATGATGGCCAAGATCCTCGAGCCCGAGACCGGTACGCCCGAAACGCTCGGCGGTGTCAAGGTGGACATCCCGCGCACCGACGTGAACGTGGTCGACGCGGCAGCGCGCGGCACCACCGAGGGCCTGTATCTGATGTTGAACGTGATCGCGATGCTGGTCAGCTTCATCGCGCTCATCGCGTTGGCCAACGGCGGCTTTGCCTGGGTGCACAGTCACGTGGCGTGGTTCCCGCCCAACATCCAGACCATCCTGGGCTGGATCTTTGCCCCGATCGCGTGGGTGATGGGCGTGCCATGGCATGACACTGGCACCATCGGCGGACTGCTGGGCACGCGCATGGTGTTGAACGAGTTCATCGCCTATTCGCAGCTGGGCCCGCTGAAAGCGACTTTGAGCCCCGTCTCGTTTACCATCGCGACGTTCGCGCTGTGCGGCTTCGCCAACGTGGGCTCGGTCGGAATTCAGATCGGCGGCATCGGTGCCCTGGCCCCCGAGCGCAAGCACGATCTCGCCCGCCTGGGCTTCCGTGCCATGCTCGCGGGGACGCTCGCGAACTTCCTCTCGGCGACCCTCGCGGGGATCCTGCTGTAGCCAGGTCGCGAACCGTGACGCGGGTTGCGGGACCGCAGTCAGAGGCTAGGTTCACCGTCGATGTCCCAGTTCGCCCAGCTTCCTTCTGGTCTGTTCGGACTGATGCTCGCGGGTGCGGTGGCCTGTCGGGTGCAATCGGCTCCCCCGGCCGCGCGTGTGACTGCCCCGAGCGACTCCGAGATCCCCCATGATGCGTTCGGCACGGCCGTGCGGCGCGGACAGGCGTTGCTCACGGCGACGCGCGAGAGTCTTCCGCAACACGTGGGGAACGCATTGCGTTGCACCAGTTGTCACCTCGATGCGGGGCGACGCGAGAACGGCACGTGGGTCGGCGTGTACGCGCGCTTCCCGCAGTATCGCGGCCGCAGCGGCGCGGTCGAGTTGATCGAGGATCGGGTGAACGACTGTTTCCGCCGCAGCATGAACGGGAAGGCCCTGTCCGCCGACGGGGCGGACATGCGGGACATCGTGGCCTACCTCGCGTTCCTGTCGTGGCGGGCGCCGGTGGGACGGCCGCCGGCGGGTCCCAACGCCCGGCTGCAGCGCTTCGCGACGCTGACGCCGGATTCCGCCGCGGGCCGCCAGGCGTATCAAACCACGTGCGTGCGCTGTCATGGCGATCAGGGGCAAGGCACCATCGTCGGCCCGCCGCTGTGGGGGCCGCAATCGTTCAACATCGGCGCCGGCATGGCCCGGGTCCGAACCGCGGCCTCGTTTGTCCGGGACAACATGCCGTTCGACCGTCCCGGATCGCTCACTGACCAGGAGGCGCTGAACATCGCGAGTTTCGTCGTAACGCAACCTCGGCCCGACTTTCCGGGTAAAGAGCTTGACTGGCCTCATGGGGACCCGCCGCCGGATGCGGCCTATCCGACGAGGGCGGCCACCGCTCGCCGGCCCCAATGACGTGGTTTCGCCGTTTCACTCATGCATCGGAGGATGCCATCATGTTCGATCCGCAGCTCCCCACCCATCGGCGCGGGTTCCTCGGGCGCGTCGCCGCGACGGCTGCCGCCGTCGGTTTGGGCGGACTCGTTCCCAGCTCGCTCACGAGCCAGGAATACGCGTCCTCCACCGGTTCCTCGCAGCCCAGTGGCAGCGACGATCCGGCGGTCACCGCGTGGCTGGGCAAGATCAAGGGGAAGTATCGCCAGGTGTACGACATGCCTGAGCCCAACGGCGGGTTCGCCTTCGCGTGGGCGAGAGTGTTCTATATCAGCAACGCTGAAACGGGCGCCGCCGACGCGGATACGAGCGTCGCGATCATCCTCCGCCACGCGGCGATTCCGTTCGCGATGGTGGACGACGCGTGGGCGAAATACAAGTTCGGGGAGATGTCGATGATCAACGATCCGGCGACCGGCGCCGCGTCGGTGCGGAATTTCCTGTACAAGGCTCCTCCGGACAAACTGCCGATCCCCGGCATGGGCATCGATCAGCTGCTCGCGGCCGGTGCGCTGCTGGGCGTGTGCAACATGGCGATCAAGTTCTACGCCGCGCAGATGGCGCCCAAGATGAACATGACCGCGGATGCGGTTGTGGCGGACTGGAAGGCCGCCGTGATCCCCGGCATTCAGATCGTGCCGTCGGGCGTGTGGGCGGTGAACCGGACTCAGCTGAAGGGTTGTACTTACTGCTTCGCGGGGTAAAGCCGCGATGGAAGTGAAGAGCCGGGCCGTGAACCATCGCGGCCCGGCTTTTCGTTTGTGGCGCTCAGGCGGCCGCCGGATTGGGCGGCGGTCGACGGAAACGGCGCGCCACCAGCCATCCGGCCGAGACCACCAGCGTCAACGGAATGACCACGCCCAGCGACTGAATCGCGAAGGCGACCAGGGCGATCAGGTTGCGCCAGGCCTGCCGTGCGGCGTCCGCCATGATCCCGGGCGAGCCATGGGCCACCATGGGGATCGGCTCGTGCACGTTGAGCGTGAGCGTGCTGACCGCGGCTCGGCTGCGGAGGTAGCGCAACCGCCCTTCGTACCGCTCGATCTCCTCGCGCACCCGCGCCAGCTCGTGCTCGACCTCGAGTACATCGCCCAGTTTACCGGTGCGGCGGGCCAGCAGCTCGATCAATCGCGCTTCAAGGCGGCGCGCATTCACCACCCGGGCGTTCACATCGATGTACTCCTCGCCCACGTCCTGGGCGGTGATGTCGACCGACTCCACCTTCCCGAGCGGCCGCAGGCCTTCCACTGCTTCATCGAACCGCTCCGCCGGCACGCGCAGCTCGAGCGACGCGGAATGCAGCTGGCCTTGCCCCGTTTGCGTCGCCGCCCCCGCCACAAAGCCACCCACCCGCCGGGCCAGCGCCCGCGCCAGCATGACCGCCGGTTCCAGGGAATCCACCTGAATCGAGGCGGTGCCCGTGCGAATGATCAGATTGGGCAGTATGTCGGTTGCACCGGGGAGCTGCATCTCGACGGCGGAGGTCACGTCCATGGCGTCGTTGGCCGCCGGAGTCTCGGCGATCAGCGCACGCGATCCCCCCGCCACTTCCGGAGCGGGGCTTGCGAGGTCCCCGCGGTTCTCGGACGGCGAACGCAGGGATGTCGAGTCGCAAGCGACGAGTGAACCCAGCACGGCGAGTACGGCAACCAGCGGTCTCATTTGCTCCTCCCGGGTGTGTAGGACAAGTTTTCCAGGGATGAGAGACGCTCGGTGGCGCCGAGATTGCACACGGGGCATGGTCGTCGCGGCCGTCGGCGTCTTGGCAACCGTTCCGCTCGATGCCCAGGCGATTCGCACGGTGCTCGTGGGAGCCGGGACGCGACAGCCGATCGCCGGCGCGCTGGTCGCGGTGACCGACTCCACGGGCCGGGAGCTGCACCGCACCCTGACCGACGCCTCGGGCCGCGTGGGGTTCGATCTCGCACCCGGGGCCTACCGGCTACGCGTATTTCGTATTGGGGTGGCGCGCTGGGAGTCGGCGCTGCTGCGGCTCGCCGCCGGTGACACCCTCAGGACGCCCCTAGCCGCGCCGGAAGTGCCGATCACGCTTGCCCCGTTGGCTGTCAGCGCCGAGCGCCGTTGCCGGCTGCGTCCGGAGGAAGGCTCCGCCGCGGCCACCTTGTGGGAAGAGGCGCGCAAAGCCCTCGAAGCCACTGAGTGGACCATGACGAGCCGGCTGTATCGGTTTCGAACCGTGTCCTACGTGCGTGTCTACGGGCCGGTGGGCGGTCTTCCCACCGAAGAGCAACGGACCGTGGGCGTCGGTCTCTCCACCTGGCCGTTCGCCAGCATCGCCCTGGACAGTCTCGAGGCGCGGGGGTTCGTGCAAACCGATGCGAAGGGCGAGGTCCACTACTACGGCCCGGACCTCACGGTTCTGTTCTCCCCGATGTTCCTCGCCCAGCACTGCTTCAAGGTGCAGACCAACGATCGGGATTCGCTGATCGGACTCGGATTCGAACCGGTGTCGTCCCGGAAACTGAGCGACATCGCCGGTGTACTGTGGCTCGATCGCAGCTCGATGGAGCTGCGGCATCTGGAATTCAACTACACCAGGCTGGGACGCTGGGTGGGGCGCGGCGCGCAGGGCGTGATCGCGTTCGAACGACTGCCGAGTCGCGCGTGGGTGATCCGGCGCTGGTTCATTCGCGCCCCGATCCCGCTGGTTGGGATGAAACAAGAGGTGCAGGGCGGGGTGGTCACCCAGGGCCCGCGAGACACGCTCGGGGTGGGTGGCTACCGCGAGGAAGGCGCTCGCGTGATCACCGTCCTGAGCGCGACGGGGCTTCCGATCGCCGCATATCCCGAAGAACCGTGACTCCTCCTCACGAAAGGCACTCCGTGAATTCGTTGCCTCGTCTTGCCGTGTGCGGCGTCCTCGTGGCTGGTGTCCTCACGCCGGCGGCGACCGTCCATCGTTCGAGCCCCTGTCCGTCCACGGTGGCGACGGCCGACGCCCGCTATCGCGCCGTCATCGCCTCGGCCGAACGCCTGGTGTGCGACAGTCTGCTGGCGCGCATCCCGGGTCTCCAGGTGGCCGTGGCGCTGGACGGCAAGCTGGTGTGGTCGGAGTCGTTCGGGTACGCCGACGTGCAGCAGCGCGTGCCGGTGACGCGCACCACGCAGTTCCGCATCGGCAGCGTCTCCAAGCCGCTGTCGGCCGCGGCGGTGGCGCTGCTGGTCGAGCAGGGCAAGCTCGATCTCGACGCACCGGTGCAGCGCTACGTCCCGTCGTTTCCCGTGAAGCCGTGGCCGATCACGACCCGGCAGGCGGCCGGGCATCTGGCGGGGATCCGGCACTATCAGGGCGACGAATTCGCCCTCAACCGGCGCTTTGCGTCCGTCACGGAAGGGCTCACGATCTTCGAGAGCGATTCGCTGCTGTTCGAGCCGGGGACGCGGTTTTCATATTCCAGCTACGGATGGAATCTCGTTTCGGCGGTGGTCGAGGGCGCGTCAGGGGAACTGTTTCTAGCCTACATGAGCCGCCACGTGCTGCACCCGCTCGGGTTGAGTCACACGGCCCCCGATCGCACGGACAGTCTGATCCCCGGCCGCACGGCCTTCTACGATCCCGATTCCTCAGGCACCGGGTTCGTGCCGGCGCCGGCGGTGGACAACAGCTACAAGTGGGCGGGCGGTGGGTTTCTGTCGACGGCGGAAGACCTGGTGCGGTTTGGGTCGGCGTTTCTACAACCGGGGTTCGTCCGGCAGGAAACCCTGGACCTTCTGTTCACCTCACAGCGCACGCGCGACGGGAATCCCACCGGGTACGGCATCGGCTGGTTCGTCACGACCGACACCCTGGGTCATCGCTGGGCATTTCACGGCGGCGGGTCGGTCGGAGGCACGACGGCGTTCGGCGTGGACCGGGATTCTCACATCGTGGTGGCGATTACGTCCAACCTCACCGGTGCACCGCTCGCGCCGGGCCGCCGGATTCAGCAGCTGTTCGACGCGGCGGTGCCCCACTGAGGCGTCGTTACTTCGTCTCTTTCCATCGTTTGGTGTCGAACACCTCGGGACCGAGCGGCACATCGGTCTTGATGTCGACGTACTCCTCCAGCCAGCGGCGCTGCCCATTGGCCTGGAACAGCACCTGGGCCGACACCCACCCGTTGCCCGCCGGCCGGTAGTCGTTGAACTGGGTCTCGGTGGTCGCCGTCGTGTCGCGGCGACCCGGCTCGAGCATACGGACGAACACCAGTCGCTCCCGGTCCACCCAGAACTGCCGCGAGTGGAGGTCGCCCGCCTTGGCGCCGACGACCCAGACCGGCCGCCCCTGCCACGTGTCCTCGTGAACCGTCGCCAGATCGAAGCCGAGCTGCCCCAGCAGACTCACGGTCCGGTCCACCGGCTGGGCATAGACGTCGAATCCCAGCACCATCAGCGGGTGGATGAACCCCGTCACCTCGCTCAGCGTGTCTCCTTGAATGACGAACTGCGAATCGCGGTGGAACAGGATGCCGCCGTCAGGTGGGAATCCCGGCCCTTCGCGGAAATCGATGCGCAGCGATCCGGGGATGGCGGCGCGCTCGAACCAGGTCGAGTGCTGCACACTGTCGTTTGGCAGATAGGCGGTGTTGTGCTGCACGAACGTGAGGGTGCGGTACCACTTCCCGGCATAGCGATCGTGCATGGTGCGGATGACTTCCTGACCGGTGGGCGCGCTGCCGGCGGCCAGGAGTCCGGCCAGGGCCAATACAGAGACTCTCATCACGAGCTCCCGAAAAAAGAGTGCGGTCAGACCTGCAGGCGGTATCCCGCCTTGCGAACGGTGAGGATGTGACGTGGCGCCTGGAGATCGTCTTCGAGCTTGCGGCGCAGCTCGGCCACGTGCGTGTCGACGGTGCGGGAAAGCACGGCGGCGCTGTAGCCCCACACTTCCGTCAGCAGCTCGACGCGACTCGCCACCGCGCCGCGCCGCCGGATCAGCGCGAGCAACAGCTCGTACTCCTTGGGAGTGAGCAGCACCGGCTCGCTCTTGCGCAGCACGGTGCGCGATGCGCATTGCACTTCCACGTCGCCGAACCGCTCGACCAGCGGCTGCTCAGTCTCCGGTACCGTCACGACCGTGGCGCGGCGCATCAACGCTTCGACCCGCGCCAACAGCTCCAGCACGCCGAATGGCTTGGTGACGTAGTCGTCCGCGCCCAGGCGCAGGCCGCGGACCTTGTCGGCCTCTTCGCCGCGCGCCGTGAGGATCAGCACCGGCGTGCGGCGTCCCTCTTCCCGCAGCGTGCGCAGCACGCGGAAGCCGTCCATCCCCGGCAGCATGAGATCGAGGATGATCAGGTCCGGAGTCCCGGATCGCGCCCGCAACAGGCCGTTCGGCCCGTCCTCGGCGACGTCCACCTCGTAGCCCTCGATCTCGAGGTTGTTGCGCAAACCGTACGCCAGGTCGCGATTGTCTTCGATCACCAGTACGCGTTTCACGAGTCCGCCTGTGCGTGGACGGGGTGGGGGCGGGCGCCGCCGGATTCGGCGTGGCGCCGGGCGTCGGGCTCAAGACCGCGGTGGGTAGCTCGATGACGAAGCGGGCGCCGCCGCCGGGGGCGACCTCCACCCAGACGCGTCCGCGGTGCAGCGCCGCCAGCTCCCGCACTACGGACAGCCCGATCCCGGTGCCGGCCATTGCTGAGCCGCGATCGCGCTCCAGGCGCCAGAACTGGTCCCAGATGTGCTCTCGATCCGCCGCCGGGATCCCGGGGCCCTGGTCCTGCACCCATAACCGCACGCGATCGCCCCCGCCCGAGGTGGGATCGGTGCCGACGGTCACGGTTTGTCCTTCGGGACCATACTTCACGGCGTTGTCGAGCAGATTGAGCAGCATCTGGCGCAACGCGCCCTCGTCGACCTGGCCCACCACGCCATCCGCGAGGTGGGTCGCGAGCCGGACATGACGTGTTTCCGCCAGCGGCGAGAAGCTCTCCAGCACTGCCCGGATCGCCGGGCCGAGCACGAGGGGCACCGGTGCCACGCGCAGCGATTGGCGCTCGGAGCGTGAGAAGTGCAGCAGATTCTCGACCAGCTGCGTGAGGCGCCGGGCTTCCTGATCGATGATCTCGAGCGAGCGCTGGCGCTCGTCCGGGTTCCGCACGCGGCCCAGCATCAGCGTCTCGGCGAACATCCGGATCTGGGCGAGCGGCGTGCGCAGCTCGTGGGACACGCCCGACACGAAATCGGTGCGTAGCGAGGCCAGATCGTATTCCCGGCCCAGCTGGAACAGCGCGATCACGATCAGGCCGGCGGTGAGCGCAAACAGGCTGATCAGCAGCGGCAGGCGCGACCGCGGCAGGCCTCCGATCACGAGCCGCCCGGCGATCTCGGGCCGCATCGAGACGTCGACTTGCAGGTTGGCTACGAAACTGCCCAGCGTGTCGTGCCCGGTGATGGTCGATTGGTATTGGGTGGCGCTGCGATAGATCGGGACGCCGCGCGCGTCCCGGACGACCACCGATCCGATCGAATCGACCGTGACGCCGCCGGTGAGGGCGCGCGGCAGGAGCGGGGCGCTCGAATCCACGAACTGGAAATACGGTGTCAGCGCTTCCACGCCGGTCACGAAGCCCAGCACGCGGGTCTGCGCCCGAGCCGCGGCGCGCGGCAGCGTGAACACGGTGATTGCCCGCGCCTCGCCCGGCGGCCCGCCCAACACGGCGGCGATATCCTCCATCATCGGCGGCAACGAGTGCATTTCGATGGCGATCGTATCGATCAGCCAGCGCTGCCAGGCGGCGGACGGAGCGGGCCCGCCGAAGCGGAGGCGCTTGGTCGCGGTGTCCAGCTCATAGCTGTAGCGGATGGTGCGAAAGAAGATCGACGGGAATGTGTCTTCGGGCGCCCGGAGGCGCGCGGGATCGGGGACGTGCCCCAGCTTGCCGGCGGCGTGGTCGATCGTTTTGATGGCGGGCACGAACGCGAAGTACCAGAGGTCGTACGCGGACCGGGAGGCGAACCGCGCGGCGGCGAACGCCGAGTAGTCGCGTAGCACCCGCTCCGCCTGGGCTTTTTGGTATTGCGAGGCGCCGAAGGCCTGCAACGCCAATACCACCGCGAACCCCAGCGCGAGCACGAGGAGCACGGTAATGAACGCAGCGCGCGGCCGACGCCGGCTGGGGAACGGAACCCTCATGGCCCTCTGATGGTAACCGCGCGTCCAAACGCGGGTGAGTGCCTGACCGATTCCTGACACGGTGCTTGCGTCTCGTCCACCCGATGTCCCGCGCGCGTCCGCACATTCCTCTCAGCAGGGAACTCGGCGCCTGGTCGAGCGGTATGCAACACGCTAACGAAATCTTTCGGTCGTGGAGCGGGGTGTGACGGCCACCTCACCCGACCGGCCAGCCCGGCGAGCTCTCAGCGCCGGGTTTGGTTTTTCCCCGTCATTTCCTCGCCGCCAGCTCTGTGTACACGATTTCCACGAACTTGTCCGGCGTGATGCTGCCCGTGCCCCACAGCGCATCGAATTGCTGGGTCGGCTTGGCCGCTTGAGCCTCGGCAAGTGACTTGCCGTCGCGCACCAGGGCGCGAATGCGGTCGCGCGCGGTAACCAGCATGTCGCGATAGGCCCGGAGGGACACGCGGTCCCCCACGGGGCCGTGCCCGGGAATGATCTTCGTCTCGGGACCGGCCAGGGCCAGCACCCGGTCCGCCGCCCCGATCATGCCGTCCACCGAACCCCCGCTCGAGAGGTCGATGAGCGGGTACCGGCCGTTGAAGTACGTGTCGCCCATGTGCACGACGTTCGCGTGGCGCCAGTAGATGATGGCGTCGCCGTCGGTGTGCGCCGGCGGCACGTGAAAGGCCACGGTGGTATCGCCGTTGAGCCAGAAGGTGATGGTGTCCGAGAACGTCACGATCGGCAACGCCCCGGGCGGGGAGGCGGGCACGCGCCGGTCGAACGCGGCGATGAACTGCTCGGTGCTCATCCGTTGCCGCACGTTGTCCTGCGCCACGATCAACACGCCGGCCTTGCCCAGGTTTTCGTTGCCACCGGTATGGTCCGTGTGCCAGTGCGTGTTCAGCAGGAAGCGAATCGGTCCCGAATCGATGGCGGCGATCGCCGCCTGGATCTTCACGGTGAGTGGAGCGTATTCGTCGTCGACCAGGAAAATCCCGTCCTTCCCGACCGCCACGCCGATGTTGCCGCCCAATCCCTGCAGCATCCAGACCGATCCTGCCACGTGCTGCGCACGCACCTGGATGGTGTCGAAATTCTGGGCCGCGAGGGTGCCGGTCAGACCGCACAGCGTCAGGAATGCCTGGTAGCACGGACGGTGCATCAAGGACTTCCGGAAGGAGCGACCATCGCCTCGAACGAGCCCGTCAGGATTCTCCCTTGCCGCTTCACCTGGACCCAGATGCGGTAGCGACCCGGCTGCGGGAAGGCATATGGGAACGACACGATGCCGGGGTCCGTCGCGGACGGCAGCATGACGTGTCCCATGCGCTCGGATTCGGTGATGCGCTGTCCCAGCCGCCCGCGGATGGTGTCGCCCGGCTGGCGCAGCTCGTACACGAGCTGACTCGCCATCGCGATCGTCCCGGCCGAGTGCAGGTGCACGAAGACGGCGCCGTCGTCCCGCACGATCGCCGCATGACTCGGCATCCCCATGTAGGGCTCGAGCACCGTGGGTTTGGCGTCCGGCCCGGTGACGGCAAATCGCAGCTCGAGATCCCGGCCGACGACCAGGGCGGCGGTGTCCCGGAGCCAGGTGACCGCGGAGCCGTCGGCCAATGGGGCGAAGCGCTGCAGCCCGACTGCGGAACGCGGGCCGGGTTCCCACCACGAGTCGTCCGGATCCGACGCTTTCCAGGAACCCGCCATGGTGGGAACCGTCACCGAATCCATCAGCGTCTGGGTGAACCCGCTTTCGTGAACGACGTCGGCGTAGAGTCGATAGGCGCCGGGCGCGAGCGGAGGCAGCGCAGCTTGGAACGTGTTCGAGTCCTCGAGTACCGGATGCAGGTGGGCGAATCCATCCAGGTCCCGCCGCACCAGGAAGAGATGCATCAGCTTGCCATGGTCGGGGATGAGCGGTGTCCACTCCCCGCGGCGCCAGGATGAATCGGTGATCGTCAATTGGAGACGCAGTCCACCGGCCGAGTCGGTGATCGTGGTTGTGACCGGCAGGGGACGAAACAGACTGCGCGCGTGATTGGCATCTTCTCCGTCCCACCATTGCTTGCCGCCCATCAGGGCAAGGGCGAGCAACGGCACCGCCGCGGCGCGCGCCCACCAGGAGCGGCGTCGACGCGCGCGATCGGGCTCTTCCCCCGGTGGGAGCGTGCCGTCGCGCGCCGCGGCACCGACGATGGTCAGGGCGCCGATGAGCAGGAACGCACCGAGGCCAAGCATCGCAATGGCCAGCGGGGTGCCGAATCCAAGCCGGCGCGTGGCGATCGAATTCACCGGCACGATCACTCGGCCAGTCCCGGCGGCGCCGATCACGTCGACCTGGATGCTGTATGCGCCGCCCTCCATCAGCCATAGCTGCGCGGCATACAGCGACCCGTCGCCGGGAACCGCCTTGGCGGTGTCGGGCGGCGGCTCGAGTGCGGTGGGCCGGCCCCCGCGCAGCGGCAGCACGAGGATCGTCTGGGCGTGCTGGCCGTCCAGCATCCGGACGGCGATGTCCGCCTGACCAGGCACGACGCCCGGCGGCCGGACGATCACCCGGACTCGGTACGGGCCGGCGGCGCCCTCGTAGAAGGTGTCGGGACTGCCGACGTGGGCCATCGAAACGAGCGCGACCGCGGCGAGCACCAGGAGGCGCGACGGCTGCCGCCTCATCGACGTACGCGCGCCATCCACGCACCCCACCACAAGCCGACACGGGCCGACGCCACGCCCAGGGCGGCGGCAATCACCAGGCCGCCCGTCGTCACGGGATCGGTCCGACTGCGCCAGAAGTCGTAGCGCCAGGGTTCGAGCGAGCTGTTGTAGTTCCAGCGTTGCGCGCCGAACAGAAAATTCTCGGACCGCGCGCTGACCAGATACGGCGAGACGAGCCACTGGACGGCGAACAGCACGGCGACGAAGGCGATCCCGCCCAGCGCGGCCCGCGACCAGTCGTTTGCGGGCCCGCGCCGCATCACGAGGTCGATGACGATCGCCGGCACCACGAGCAGAATGGGAAACGGCGGCGGGACAAACCGGTCCAGAGGGTTGTAGATCGGGGCCAGCTTGGGCGTCGCCGGAAACAGAGGCAGTACGAGCAGCATCACGATGTTGACCAGCATGAACGTCGCGGCGGCGGTGGTGGCCGGCCACTTGAGCGAGGAGGCGCGCGCGGTGGCGAACAGCAGGATCGGAAAGACTCCCGCGCAGATCTTGTAGTACAGCGCGTTGTGCGCGTCGTTGGGGAACCCGATCTGCTCGAATCCGAAGATCGCGGCGGTCGCGACGAGCAGGCCCGCGGCGTAGGCGAATAGCAGCTGCGTCCGGTGGGCGTGCGCACGCCCGGGAGCTACAGCCTGCTGGCGCGCCGCGAGCAGCAGCAGGGCGCCGAGCTGGATCCCGACGAACCCCAGTGCCAGCAGCACGTGTGGCGGGGACAGCACTTTCACGTCGAGCCCGTAGGCGTTGTGCCACCAGTTGTCGAACGGAGCCGACGTGATCATGGCGATGGCGCCCCAGATGCACACCCAGGCGCCGAGTGGTCCGCGGAATCCCCAGAACCGGACGCTCGCGCCGCGTTCCTCCGGAGTGCCCGCGAACGTCGTGCGCAGCACCAACCATCCACAGGCGGTGCCCGCGAGCACGCCGCCCAGGTAGATCGCGAGGTGGGCGGGCGTCCAGAACGTGTCGCGGCCGATGGTGCGGTGCCAGGAAATGTCCCAGATCACGCCGACGATGACGCTGGTGGCGGCGATCAGGGCCGCGACCAGATAAGCCGGAAAGCGGGGCGCCGCGGCGCGAAGCGAGGAGACGTCAGCAGTGGTGGTCATGTCTTGAACTCTATTCGGTAAGCCTCCATCGCGAAATACTCCGGCAAGCCGAGCCGGTCGGCGTGCGCGGCCGTCTCCAGGTTGCGCGCTTCCACCCGTTGCCAGAACTCGCGGTCGTCGTAGGCCCCGGGGAACGGCGCGGTATCCTTCTGCGACTGGTGCTTGAAAATGGCCAGCACCTTGGCGTGGAGCTCGTCCTGCGACAGCGGCACCAGGACGTCCGCTTCGGTGATGCTCCACTCCTGCCACGCGCCACGATACAGCCATACCTCCGGGCGTTCGGCGCCCGCAGCCGCCAGCGCCTGATCGATCGCCGCCTTACACATGCGGTGCGTCCCATGGGGATCGGAGAGATCGCCGGCGACGAAGACGTAGTCCGGACGCACCTCGGCGAGCAACCGCTGCACGATGGCCACGTCGGCATCGCCGATGGGACGTTTGCGAACCTCGCCGGTCCGATAGAACGGAAGGTCCAGGAACCGGGCCGCCGTGGCAGGCAACCCCACCGCGGCGAGGGCGGCAATGGCTTCCGACTCGCGGATAAACCGTTTCAGGTCTTGCACCACCGGCAGGTCCACGTCACCCGGCGCCTTGCCGTCGAAGTGGCTGAGGATGGCCTCGCGCGCGCGGCGTACCGCGGCGGCGTCGATTCCCAGGGCCGCCGCCGCGCGGTCGACAAAGTCGAGGTGGCGCCGGACATCATGGTCGAAGACGGCGATGTTGCCGCTCGTCATGTACGCCACCACGATGGTGTTTTCGTTCTGTCGCAGCTTGCGCAGAATGCCGCCCATCGAGATCACGTCATCGTCGGGATGGGGAGAGAACACCAGGACGTTGCGCTGCGCGGGCAGACGGCGCCGGCCGCGGATCTTGTCGCGCAGCCGGTTGAAGACCGCGCCATTGATCGGCCCCGCCGCGCCGTACTGCGCCAGCAGCGGGCTGAGGTGGTGCTCGGCATAGTCCGCCACCGCGAGCTTCAGGATCGCCTTGTGCGTGCGCTCGGCGAGCCACACCACGGCCCGCTCCGTGCTCTCGGCGGTCCACTCCACCGGTCCCAGCACCCACGGCGTGTTGAAGCGCGTGAGTCCGGCGGCGGCGGATCGGTCGAGGTACACCGTCGCCCGGGGATGTCCCTGCAGATAGGTCGCCGCTACGTCGGGGGAGGGCTCCCCCTCCACCGCCCGTTGCACGACCGTGGCCTTGTGCTCGCCCGTGGCGATGAGGGCGATCTCGCGCGCGCCGAGGATCGTGGCCACGCCCATGGTGATCGCCTCGCGCGGCACGTTGTCTTCGCCGAAGAAATCCGCGGACGCGGTCCGGCGCGTCAGCATGTCCAGGGTGACGAGGCGGGTGCGGGAATCGGCGGCCGAGCCGGGCTCGTTGAACCCGATGTGGCCGCTCTGACCGATCCCGAGCAGTTGGAAATCGATGCCCCCGGCATCCGCGATGGCGCGCTCATAAGCGGCGCAGTGCTCCGCCACCCGCTCCCGCGGGATGTCGCCCGGCGGCAGATGGACGTGTTCCGGCCGGATGTTGACGAACCCGAAGAAGTTCTCCCACATGTAGCGCCGGTAGCTGTGCGGATTGTCCGGCGGCATCGGGTAGTACTCATCGAGGTTGAAGGTCATGACCCGGTCGAAGTCCACGTCGCCCGCGCGGTGGCGGCGGATCAACTCGCGATAGATGCCGAGGGGGGTGCTGCCGGTGGCGAGCCCGAGGACGCAATGTCCCCGGGCGGCCGTGTGCTGGTGGATGATCTCGATGATGCGGGCGGCGAGCAGCAGGGCGAGGTCGTCGTGATCGCCGACGACCGTCGTGGTCAGGCGTTCTCGATCGCGCGGGCCGTCCAGGACCCCGGGAATTACAACTTCACTTCGATCGCCGCGCCCCGCTTGTAGCGCACGTACAGCCACGCCATGGGGACGATCAACAACCCCGCGGCCGTGATCGTGAGCGCGAGCAGGAAGGCGGCGAGCAGCACGCCCCGCTGCGAGGTTTCGGCGGCTTCGAACAGGGACGCGTCCTGGCGTGCCAGCAACACGATCATCGCCTGCCGCGCTTTGTTCGTGGTCTGGTAGTCGGTCGCGGCCAATCCCTCGAGCACCTGTTGCACGAGGTCTTTTTCCTGTTGCGATGAGAGCCCGTCTCCGAAGTGCGCCAGCTCCGTCTGGAGGTCGTTGCGGAGGCTGTCGCGCTGGGCCACCGCCTCGGCTCTCTGATAGTTCGGATCGGTGCTCGTCGCCATACCGCGCCACACCTCGTAGCGCGCGTTATAGCGATGCAGCAGCTCGCTCGCCCGGGCCCCGCGGTCCACCGTGGCCGACGCGTGCGCCAGCGACTTGATGAGCAGGACGCCGATGATGAGCGCGGCCACCAGGGTGGCGGCGCTGATCGTCACCGCGATACCCGGCCGGATGAACGTGTAGTCCTTCATGGCGATCGCAAACGACGACCGCGGCATCGACATGCGGGGTGGATTGGTCATAGGCTCCCACGGTATCCGGAGGTGCGGGGGGTGTCAACCCGCGCGCAGTTCACTGCAAAGCCGCGGTCAGCGCGTTCGCGGCGCGTTGCACCTGGTCGGCATATCGGGTCAGCGCGGCCGCGACGCGCGCGGTCTGGGCCTGCGCCTCCTCCAGGTGCCTGGCTTCGAGCGCTTCCCGGATGCCCGGCATGGTTTTCACGCCATAGCCGGTGTACGCGCCGGGCGCATAGACCTGGTGCCGGAACCAGGGGCGTCGAGGCAGGCCCCCGGAATCGGTCAGTGCCTGCTCGCTCGAGGCCAGCAGCCGGTTCACGGTGGTGAGCGCCGGGCGGCGGGCATCGAGTCTGGTGGCCCGATCGAGGCCGGCGCTGGCGCGGTCCCAGGCCGCGGCCGCGCTGTCGAGCCTGCCCAACGCCGCCCGCAGCGCGGTGAGGTCGAGCCCTTTGGTCGTGTCATTGTCCGCGGCGAGCTTGGCGAGCTGGTCGGCGTACCTGTGGTAGGTCCGGGCCGGAGCTTGAAACTCGAACGGCAAGAGCGGCGCGTCGGCCATCCGCAGCACGGCGGTCGCCATTGTCTGGGCTTCCGTCACCCCGTACACATAGCCGGTATCGAGGAAGCGCTCGTAGAACGTGAAGCTGTCGTAGATCGAATGGTAGATCCCACTGTGCGAGGCGCCGCCATAGGACACGTTCGCCGAGGCGACGCCCACGTGATCGAGAAACGCGGTGTAGTCCGACCCCGAACCGAGCGCGTCGAGCGTGAACGTGGTGTCGGAGGACGTATCCTTGGGGGCGCGTTCCGAGCGCGCGTGGGCGAGCGACGCCGCGAGCACGCTCTGTCCCGTCTTCGGGTCGAGTACGTCGCGCGCCACCTCGGTGAAGAACTGCTCCAGGGAATGGGAGCCCGACACGTCGATCCAGCCCGCGTCGTTGGTATCCGAGTTGTAGTACACCACCGCTTTGGCGCGCAGCTCGTCGGCATGGGCTTCGGCCCACTCGGTCGAGCCCAGCAGTCCCCATTCCTCGCCGTCCCAGGACGCGAACACCAGCGTCCGCGCCGGCCGCCATCCGGTCTTCATAAGGGTAGCCACCGCGCGCGCCGTCTCGCCCAGCGCCGCCTGTCCGGAAATCGGGTCCTCGGCACCGTTGACCCAGGCGTCGTGGTGGTTGCCGTACACCACCCATTGATCGGGCAGCTGGGCGCCGCGCACCATCGCGATCACATCGTACAGCGGGCGACTGCGCCACTCGAAGCTGACCGCGAGATGGACGGTCGCCGGGCCGGGGCCGATGTGGTACGTGATCGGCAGCGCGCCGCGCCATGACTCCGGTGCCGTCGCGCCTTTCATGGCGCGCAACAACGGCAGGGCATCGTCATAGCCGATGGGCAGCACAGGGATCTTGAGCAGGGTCACGGCCTCGGCCGGCGCCAACTTGCGTCCACCGGCGACGGAGGCCCAGCCCGGAGTCAACGGATCGCCCGGATAGACGGGCATGTCCATGACGCTGCCGCGCTGGACCCCCGTCCCGGGCCGCATCGAGCCCGTGGGATACACGTCGTCCACGAAGTAGCCGTCGTCGCGTGGGTCGGAATAGATGATGCAGCCGATGGCGCCGTGTTCCGCCGCTACCTTCGGCTTGATGCCGCGCCACGATTGCCCGTAGCGCGCGATTACGATCTTGCCGCGGACGCTGATCCCCAGGCTGTCGAGCACGCGATAATCGTCCGGCCGGCCGTAGTTCACGTACACGAGCTCGGCGGTGACGTCGCCGTCGGCGGCGTAGGCGTTGAACGTCGGCAGCTGATCGGTCTGGCCGGTGGTGGGATCCTGGGCCAGCGCCGGCTCGCGCAACAGGGCGGTGTAGTGCTCCGGCGCCACCAGCTCGAGCGTGCGCGACACCGGTCGCGGCATCCAGGCCTCGAACTGCTCGATGCGGGCGTCGAATCCCATCGCCTTGAATCGCGCCAACAGCAGCTCGGCGACGTGGTGCGAGCGCTCGGTCCCGGCCTCGTGCGGCACCGCCGCCATGGTCCGCACCAGGCTGCGCAGGGTGTCGCGCTGGGGGACGGCGCGGGCCTGCATTTCGCGCCGTGCCTGCGCGGCGAGCTGGCTCGCGGGAAAGCCCCGGATCGTGGGGACGGGGGCGGGAGCAGCAGCGGGCTGCTGGGCGGCGAGCGGAGCACCGGCCAGCGCCAGAATAGCGCACAGGGAGCGGACCACGCGAGTTCCTGGGATGTGAGGGCGGGGAGAAATCTGGGGCCGAAACGCGCGCGTGGCGAGGGAGGGCCCTCGCCACGCGTTGGTCGGTTCTGCAACCAGGCTACTGGACGACGATATCACCAAACATGCCGCTGCCTGGTCCGCCGTGGTGGGTGCAATGGTAGGTGTACGTTCCGAGCTGAGTTGGCCGCGCGATGTAAATGGAGTTCCCGGCGCTTTGATCGTTGGAATTGGTCGGCCGGGGATTGGGACCGCCGTCCCAGGTGACGTTGTGCACCGCGCCGCCCGCCCACACGAATTTCAGGAAGGTGCCCGCGGTCACCGTGTCATGCACGGGATTGAAGAAGTCATTTCCCACCGCGATGATCGCCACCGCCCCGGCGGTGTCGGTGAAGACCACCGGCGAGCCCGACAACCCGATGACTGAGGCCGTGTCCGTATGGACTCCGGGGACGGCCCCCAGGGTGCGGGTGACCGAGGCGATCCCCGTGGCATTGGTGGTCGTGCCGGCGGGAGGTGTGATCGACCCTCCGCCCAGTCCCAGCGCCCAGGTGACGGCCACGTTGGGTTTGGGATTATTGTACGCATCCCGCACGATGACCGTGTGCGGAGTCTGGAGTGCCGTGCTCACCGGGCCCGCCTGGCCGTTGCCACCGTTCAATGCCATCGAGACCGCGTTGCCGGCGGTGGAATTGTCGGTGAATACCACGGGCGAGCCGACCAGCCCGGTCACCGCCGCCTGCGCCGTCTGCGGACCGGAAGGCTGGCCCAGCGTCAGATTCACAGTGGTAATTCCGCCCCCGTCGGTCGTGTCCACCGACTGGCTGAGCCCGCCGCCCCCCCCCGTCACGGACCAGGTCACGATCACGTTGGCGACCGGCGCGTTGTTCTGATCGCGCACCAGTGCGGCAAACGCGACGGTACTCAACACGGTGTCGGACTTCGTGGCGGATCCACTGGCCGCGATCTGGGTGGCGCCCTGGATTTGCGCCACGTGCGTGAACGTGACCGCCGTTGCCCCGGTGGCACCGGCGGTCGTCGTCTGCGCTCCGGCACCCGCGCCCTGAGTCCGCGTGGCCGTGGCCTTCCCGTCCGCCCCGGTCACAGAGCTCGGAGGGGCCACCGACCCGCCACCCGTGGCGGCGGTCCAGGTCACGGTGATGCCCGACAAGGGATTCCCCGAAGCGTCCTTGACGGTCACTTCGAGCACCGCCAGCGCCTGGCCGGCCGGGCCCACCTGGTTGTCGCCGCCGGTCTTGGTGATCACCGGGGTGGGCCCGGGACCGGGGCCCCCCCCGCCACCGCAGTACGCCATCGCGACGGCAGCCAGAATCGAGAAGACAATCCGACGAAGAAATGACATGAGAACACACTCTCCGTGCTGGAAGTCACCGAGATTGTACCCTTTGCGCCGCATAGTTGCTACTTTAGGTGCGCGTTAGACGGCCCTGGCGGATTCCCGGACCCTGGGTGGGGGGTGGCGACGGAAACTTTCCGAGGCAACGCCGGGGAGATCCTCCGGCAGGCGAGCGTGGCCCTGGAAGGGCGGCCGGTGACGTTGTGGGAGGTCGGGGAGGGCCCGTCGCTGATTCCGCGGGCTTCCAGCGAACCGAACCCCCGGCTCCAATTCAACCACATCGATTTCGACACCACGCTGAAACGCTGGGGCGTTCCCATCCGCAGCGGCAGCCGCTATTTGGGGTGCCGCGTCTCCAAGGATGGACCCTGGGTGATCGCGCCGGTACGGTTACGGCCCGCGGCGGGTCCGCCCGGAGGGCAGGAGCGCCGCAGCTCCACCCGGCTCACCCTCGAGCTGGCGGGGCTGTGCCTCGGCCTTTCCGATCGTCGCGAGATCGGGGAGATCGAACGGCCGCCGACCATTTCCGTCGACCCGTTGAAAGACCTGCTGACGCTTCCATCCGTCGTCGCCCACGAAGCAAAAAACCCGTTGACCGGGGCCAGGGCCGGGCTGCAGCTGACCATGGAGTCGCTGGGCCGCATGGAAGATCTCCCGGTGCCACGCCGGCTTGAGCTGCTGGAGGAGCTGGGCGAGGTACTCGAAGCCCTGACCCGCGCCCTCGACTTCCTGCAAGCGGTCCAGGATCGGGCCCGGGGCGCGATCCGCGGGCGCGAGCGATTCGACGTGGTGGGCGTGGTGCGCTCCGTCGTGGGGCTGGAAGGGCGCGTGCTGCGGCAACAAGGGATCGATGTCGAGCTGGTCTCGACGCTCGAAACGGTCCACCTCAATGGCGACCCCAATCTATTGTATGAGATGCTGATCAATCTGGTGCGCAACGCGGCGGAAGCCTCGAGCACGCGCCGCGCGCCGATCACGGTCAAGCTGGAGCAGGAAGGGGAGACCGTGCGCCTGTCGGTCACCGACCGCGGTGTGGGCATCCCGGCGTACCTCGTCGACCGGGTGTTCGAGTCGGGGTTCACCACCAAGGCGCCGGGCGAAGGCGGCGCCGGGCTCACCGTGGTGCGCAAGGTGGCCCAGGAGGTGTTCGGGGGGACGGTGGCCGTCAAATCCACCGAGGGCGTGGGGACGACCTTCGCCGTGTCGCTCCCAATTCCGGTGCAACGCGGGGCATTGCCACCCTTCTTTACGACGGATAGTTAAGAAGGTCCTACCGAGCCGTCGGCCAATTACCACGAGGGGTCGAAGCGTATGCTAATGAATCGAAAGCAGGTCGTGTCGCTGCTGGCGATCGCGCTGGCGGGCCGGCTGCTGCCCGCTCAGCAGCTCACCGTCGACACCGCCGGCGTCGGTGTCCTGATGGACGAGGGCATGAAACGGTCGGAGGCGATGCAGAACTTACAATACCTCACCGATGTGATCGGTCCGCGGCTCACGGGGTCGCCGGCCGCGCGCCAGGCCAACGACTGGACCGCCAAGCGGTTTCAGGATTACGGGCTGTCGGCGCATCTGGAACAATGGTAAAGCATATAAAATATAGAAGCATTTTGAGGCTCAGCTGGACGGATGAGGGGGTTCTAGCAGTGGATTCTTTTTGTTAAGTGCTAACCTTATACCTCTCATCCGCCCCCCGGATCAAAGCCACCTCTTAGCTTGCTCCACAAGGGGAGAAGGGTACTATCTCTAGCTTTTTTATGAGCAATATCATCATCGTCGGACGCCTAGCCAGCCCCCATGGCATCCATGGCTGGCTAAAGCTGCTCTCCTACACCCAACCAGTCACCAACATCCTGAACTATCCTCACTGGTTTATCCAAAAGACTCAAGACCACTGGGAGCCCATTGATATGGCGGCTCTCCAAACGACTACCGACAACAATTCCCATATTCGTATCAAGTTTGCACATTGCGACAGTCCAGAAGTCGCACGTGCCTACACCAATCTGCTCATCGGCGTCACACGCGATCAACTCCCTCCGCTTTCTGTAGATGACTATTATTGGTCGGATTTGGAAGGGCTCTCTGTCATCAATCATGAGGGCGTATTACTGGGCCAAGTCAGCCATCTATTTTCTACGGGTGCGAATGATATATTGGTGGTGAAAGGAGATCGCGAAAGGTTGCTCCCTTATATCAAAGACGTGATCTTGGAGGTGGATTTAAAGAACAGGCGGATAACGGTTAATTGGGATGCGGATTTCTAATGCACATCAGCACGATTAGTCTATTCCCCGAAATCTTCGACGCGCTCCGCTATGGCGTGGTGGGGCGGGCGATCGAAAACAATCTACTCACCTTAAACCATTGGAATCCCCGCGATTTTACGTTGGACAAACACCAACGAGTGGATGATAGGCCCTATGGCGGGGGAGCAGGGATGGTGATGCAGGTGCAGCCACTGCAAGCTGCCATTGCGGCAGGAGCAAGACAGCTGACACCCAAAGCGCCTCTGATTTACCTATCCCCCCAAGGCCAAACATTGAATCAGCCCTGGGTTATGCAGCTAGCCACCCTGCCAGCCATCATTTTGCTCAATGGTCGTTACGAAGGAATAGACGAGCGCTTAATAGAAACAGAAGTAGACATGGAGTGTTCCATCGGTGATTACGTCCTTAGCGGCGGCGAATTTGCTAGCCTGGTGCTAGTTGATGCTATTACACGATGCTTGCCGGGAGCACTAGGCCATGAAGATTCTGCTGCACAAGATTCTTTCAGTCATGCCGAATACCAGCGCCTAGATTACCCGCACTATACCCGGCCTGATATTATTGCTGGAAAAGAAGTGCCAGAAGTGCTAAAAAGCGGCGACCATCGAGCAATAGCTCGTTGGCGCTTAAAACAGTCTTTAGGTAGAACCTGGCAACGTAGGCCAGATCTTAGAAAAAACAGCAACTGACGTCTGAAGAGCAGATGTTGTTAGGCGAATTTATTAAAGAACATACAAAGTAAGAGGATTTTTTATGCACCACTTAATTAGAAAATTTAACGAAACACAAACGCACGGCAAAGAAGTTGCTGACTTCACACCCGGTGATACAGTCGTTGTCCAAGTCAAAGTAAAAGAAGGTGAGCGTGAGCGATTACAGGCTTTTGAAGGTGTCGTCATTGCCATTAGCAAGCGAAATTTGAACTCCTCATTCACCGTCCGAAAAATTTCCCATGGTGAAGGAGTAGAGCGCACATTCCAAACCTACAGCCCATTGATCAGCAAAGTGACTGTGAAACGCCGCGGCGCAGTGCGACGTGCTAAGTTGTATTATTTGCGTAAATTGCAAGGTAAAGAGGCAAGGATTCGGGAAGATATTTAGTTAATGTAGTAGCTTAAACCCCCCATCCTGTCCTTCCCCCCCTCGAAAACGGTTTTAATCGATGGGGGGGAAGGACGGATGGGGGGTTTTAATCAATTTTTTTATCCCATCAACCAAAATCACCTCATTAAAGAAACGCCGTTAAAATCGATAACTTATTCCCCTGACTCCTCCGCTGGAGCAGCCCCAAGTGTCATACCTCCTGCAACCGGAAGCGTTGTCGCTGCTACCACCAACTCATTTGAGGGCGGTAACTCAGTTGGTTTTGTGCTCGCTGTTTGATTTGGTTGAATTGCTCTTTAAACCGGTTAAAAAACCCAGCAGCCAGCCCCTCTTTAGCAGAAGGAGTAGGTTGCTGTTGTTGAACAACCGGCGGATCAGATGCCTTAGCTTCATTCACTCCGTTATCCACTACCGCTTGCTGAGTTGCTTCACCTTCGGGAACGACAGAATTTTCTGCCCCACCATCGCCTCCACCATCACTCTCTGCATTATTCACTGTTGTTGCTACAGAAGGAGCGGGAGCAACAACCGCAGCAGGGAGGAAGGGGTCTCTCTTCCTGTCAGTTTGCCCACGGCTGAAGTAAAGGAATCAGTAAACGAATCTAAGAGGCTAGACCCTGAAAGAGCGCTTTTTGCTTCCTCCGCCTCTTGTTTTTCAAGCTTTGTCTCACACACTATATCGATCTTAAGAATGTTGCGATAGGCCGCCGAATCAATTGTACCTGCCACTGCTAATCTCGCTAAGCTTGTTGCTGGGAATATTTTTCTTAAAGATGCTCGAGAGGTCTCATCTTTAAAATTATTTTTTGACAGCGCATCATTTATTTTAGATCTATATTCTCTAGGTAGTTTTTTGTCATCCAGGAATTGCAAAAGAGAAAATAAAATTGCTCGTTTTTGTATTTCGGGTATGAAACCCGTATTCTTTTCTAAGGCAGAAAAATATGCTTCGATAATTTCAGCGCGGGACCGTTTTATCTTTGTTTGAATACCCTCACATTGATTCCTATATTTCGGATCATCTGCCATCACCTCCCCACAAGTAAGCATTCTGTATCATAAGCAACATGTTTGGCCGCAATGGTCTGTAAAATAGTATTTTTTTTGAGCCCAGAAGCAGAATCTAACTTGCCTATGATGCTTATTAAATTTCCAATTTTCTCCTCAAGAACTTGTTTGTTTTCTAGAGAGGTTAATTCAGAAAGCTGAAGTGTCGCTTGTCCAATAGAAGCGCCAATTTTTTGTGCATCTCCCCACAAAGTCTGAATATCCTTATTTTTTAAAGCGTGCTCATAAAGTCTTAAAGCAGCATTTCTATCTGAGTCTCTGTTTTCTACAGACTCTCTCAAAGCATTTTTAACAAATAAGAAATGTGCATGAACAGCTTTAGTCAGTGGTGAAGAAATATATTCCGGATCAGGTACTCTTTTTGTTCGCGCTTCAAACTCTGTTCGTGAAGCAAGCGTTAAAGAATCCTTTTCATCTTCCCCCTCGTTTTTGCTTTCAAAAAGCAGCTCTATATCACCAAGAATATTATTGTGTTCTATTACATCAATCATATTGGCAGCTAACAAATTTCTTAGATTTGTATCTGGAAATTTTGTATTGAGAGTAGCAATATCGAAACCATCATCACTAATTTCTAACGTTCCTAATTGGTCTTTTACAGAAGCATCAAAATTGTTTTCAGTTATCTTATTTTTAGGAAGGTTCGTAAGGCCTATAACTGCTAATTTCTTTTCTGACTGAGTAAGTTTTCGATTATTTTTAAGTTGATCTAAATAGAGTAGAACGGCTGCTTTATAATGCTCTTCTGTTTTCTGCAATTCATTGGAGGGTTTTGAAGCATATACTCTATTTTTTTGTAATAGTTCTTCCAATTCCAAATAAGCATTGCCCAACGCATGATGTGTGATGGCTCTCTGCCAATCGGTTTTTACAATCGAATCGGAACTCAAGATAAACTCGTATTGTTCTATAGCCTTTTCTAGATAGAGTTTTTTCTTTTCAGCTGATATGGATTCGTCTTTATGTTGTCCGTATAAATAGCAAAAAGAGGCATATCCAAAATATGCTTCAAAACTCTCATTATTGTCTTCTATAGCGCCGAGGTATGCCGATTCAACGCCTACAATATCGTAAATATCGAGCTTTTTTCCTGCTCTTAGTGCTTTGATGATTGCTGTGTGATGAGAAATAGCTTCTGGCAGATTGATACTGTTTTTCTTCGGTTTTGGAGGAATGACGGATACTTTTTCATTCCCTCCACCTTCTAGATCTTGCTTTTCTTCACCTTGATCTTGTTCAGGTTCTGCAGATACATCAGGGAACACTGGGATTGTTGTCACGTATTCTGAAGCACTCTGTTTGCTCTCATCGCTGTCAGTGTCACCATCATTATCCCAATAAAGCGCGGTCTGAAGAGATCCCAAGTTTTCTATTTCTGCTTCTTCTTTTTTTTCTTCTACCTCGCCACCAAAAGAGATTTTTCCTATATCAGCAAATGACAACGGCATATCAACGACGCCTGCAACAGAAAGACGTAATAAACCTGCTGGAATTGTTTCTAAATACTCAAAAGAAGCTTTGTACCTTTTTGTCAAACGAGATTCTTTATTAACAAAAGCTGACAGCTCTTGTAGCGCTGCTGGGGTTTTTATATGTGTATCGCTACGACTAATTTCTATTAACTTATTCAGGATCTGATAAATAGTAAAGGCCACCAACGCTTCTTGCCACTGATAGTCGTCACCATAGGGATTATCATTTACATACTGTCTCAAAACATATTCGTATTTTCCAAGTGCTATTTTATAATTTGCGGATACTTGCACTTTGTCACGGGTCTCTCCTGTTTTATTGAATGCATTGCCCATAGCATAGTGGGCCGTAGCAAGCATCAGCATCAGTTGTTGAGTCAATTCAACGGGTTGACTAGGCTCCTCATTGTTTGCTGAAT